>NZ_LR594670.1:0-71057 GCF_901827165.1 Variovorax sp. SRS16 | reverse complement strand
TTCTTGGGTTCCTTCTTCTTTGTCGCCGCGTCCTCGGCCCACTTCTTGACGATGAACGCCTGATGCTCCGGCAGCACTGCCGAAACCCGCTCGTACCCCTGGGGTACGTTCTTGGACGAAAACGCCGTCCACACCCTGCTCACGGCCTGCGAGACTGCCCCTTTGGTCAGTCCCAGCGACGTGATGAAAACCGCTTGCGGCTGGCCCAAAACCAGCACGCCCCGCGCTATTTCGATGGTCTGCTGGCCCACGTCCAAGCCCTTTATGCACGCCTGGAACTGGGCTTCGGTTAGCCGTTTCTTCATGGATTGCACCCATATCATTGACTCCGCGCCTAGTTAAAAAAAGCTGGTGACAGCCAGCACCCATAAGACAAAGTTTAGCTAAACTTTGTCCTTGAGTCAAGCGTTTTAGCCGCTAAAATTTTCTTTGGCACGAAAAACGGCCCGAAAAAACGGGTCACCTGTTAATGCGCCTTTGCCTGGCGGATTGCGCGTACTGCCGCACCCCTGGCAAGCGCTTCCCGCCAGCACTCGGAATCGAGACTGCACGCGCTGCGCGTAGTGCCGTCCGGCATGTCGTAGAACACTGCCGGGCGGCTCTCGATGAGGCTTTCGATGCGCAAGGCCGATGCATCAAGCCCAAGGTCGCCCGCAATCACGGCCAGCGCCTCACGTCGCTCGTCTTCCTCCTTGGCGTTCAACCGGGCCGCGTCAGCGGCACCCAGGAAGATCGTCATCAACGGCCCGACTGTCGAAACCGAACCGTTGGCAAAACAAATGTCATACGACCCACCGGCCGCGTGTGGATCAACACCTTCCACCAGCTTCCACGGGTCAAGGCCCCATTCCTCCGACTTCTGGCTGTACCAGTAGGCCGGTGCATCGCCGTTCAGGTCGCTATCGGCGTAGGCCCGGACCAGCACCGCCACCCGGCCCGTGTTCGGGCACACGTAGCCAAGCGGATAAGGGCGCAGCATCTTCGTCATGTCAAATTCCTTTGGGCTTGTAGATGGATACGAAATACGTCAAGGCCACCAGCACAGCGAAGTGCGCGAGGAACGTCCAGCCGGCGAAAACGCCCGGCGTGTTCCAGTGGTAGACCATGCGGATGAACTGAAAAAACACGTCAATCGAGACGATCCATTTCAGCAGCGGCCACACCAGTACGACGACAACCCAGACGGCCTTGACCACGGGCGCGAACAGGCCCCGGCGCGGCGCGGCAGGCGCTGGCTTCTCCTGCGCTGCCGGCTCCGGTGCGACCTCGGCGGGTGCCTCGGCCTTGCCTGGAAACTTGATGATGTTCGTCATCGCTTGACCCCTTTTCGCATTGCCTATCCAATGCAGGGTGCAACCGCGCCTATGGTTGGGCCTTTGGTGTGACAGCACCAGGGCCGAATGCCCCGGATCACTCCGGGGCGTTCCTCCTACCAATCAGCTCGGCGCTTCGCCTGCTCTACTTCCTCATAACCCCATTTCCCCTTGGCGTCGCCCTCCAGGCTCAACGCTGCGTAGTACGCCTTGGCGCGCAGCTCGGCCGCCTTGTTCAGCAACCCCGTTGCTTGCTCTGTCAACGCCGCTGCTTCGTCCATCACTACAGCGATTTGATCGCGTCGAGCGGGAAAGTCGGTAGCGGGTGCGCCTGCAAGTTGATCGACCCACGGCATGATCGGTGCCTTGTTCATCGGATGGTTCTCCGGTTATTGACCTGAGCGGTATGCCCGGCCTTCTAAGTAACATGATAGGGCAAAATGCCCTAGCTGTCAACTGATTTAACGAAAATATTTTCGCTAAATTGCCGTGAAAATCTTCTTCCTTGGCGTAAAAATTCGGCGCAGCCGGGGTATTCATGGCTTTAGCCGCTAAAGCGGCTAGCTAGTCCTTCTTCCAGATTTGGCCCAAATTGCCGAAGTCGCACAGCAAGGCCCATGCGGCATAGGGGATGGCCGAATCCCCGCCGATCCAGCGGCGTACGGTTCTATCGCCCTTTGCCCCCAGCCCGAGGGCTTTCGCGGCTTGGCCTCCCGTGAAGCCCGCCGCTTTCAGCGCCTCGCGCACCTCTTCGCCGGTCGGCTGCTCCCAGCCGTCGTTTGCGGGCCGCAGGCATTCAAGCCTGATATTTGCCTCTGACATTGCATTGCTCCTGGTCATAGGATGCGCAAGGCATCCATGCTGTAAATCGACTCAATACAGCGCGGGTCTGAATCCACCACGCGCCGCCCATTCCGGTTGATTTTGTACGTTACGGGTCGATCCTCATGCGCGAACACCTGGCGGGTGTCTGCGGCAACTCTGGTCACGACCACTTTTTTGCCTATGTCCTTGGCGAAAACAGGATGGTGGACGCTCTTGATCTGGCACCGAACGCCCTTGAAAAACGCCTCTGTCGCCGGGGGTTCCTCGTAGTAGTAGTCGTCGCTCTCGGCAGCAGGGGAGGGCGCTACGTCTTCTTCCTTGGCGTCGATCCGGGCCGGCACGGCCTTGGCGGCCCCCCTGGCCGCCTTGACTTTCAGGCGCGCAGCTTCGGCCCACTTCTTGACGATGAATGCCTGGTGCTTGGTCAGGACGGCATCCACCAGCACGAACCCGGACGGCAGTGGTTCGGCCAGGTCATCGGCTCCCACCGGCTCGATGGCCCGCGCCCGCCTGGGCGGTTGCGCCATGCCAGCCAGCCAGGGGCGCACCGGCTTGGCGGCATGCCTGTTTTGCGCTTCGGCTGTCAGGTAGCGACGATGCGCTTTGAGATAGCCGGCGAACACGGCGGCGGCCACCTGGTCAACGGTCATCCCGCCCTGTGCCGTCTCGAAATGCGAACGGTAGCCCGTCTCTGAGATAAATGGCCCGTCCAGGTCAACGACATGGAACGCGAAATGCCGATCCAGCAGCGAACCAAAGCCATCACCGACTTCCACCAGGCAGCGCACGCCGGCCGACTCCATCAGGAATTCCCCCGACTGGCCCCACATCGGCACCACGCCAGGCGCGGCGCTGCAATGTAGCTCGATCAACGTGCCGGCCGCCTCGGGGTTCGCGCCATCCTTGCAGCCTTGGTACGTGCCGCCGTTGAGCTTCCAAATGCTCGCGTCGTAACGATTCGCGGCTGCTTCGGCGGCAGCGCCGTCGCTGGCCAGCACGGCCGCGTGACAAGCGGCCACGGCCTCGGCCGCGACCGCCAGCAGGCCGGCCCGCTCTTCGGGCAGCTCGGCCGCCAGGTCCGCCGCCGCCTCGTCGCGCTCGCGTAGTCGCTCCTCGACGCCCCCGGCCTTCTTGGCGCGCTTCTTGGTCTTCACGGCGGCCGGCGCTGCCGGCGTCGGATGCTTGACCAGGTGCGAGTCGATGCACTCCGGTTTTCGGTCGTCGTCGCAGAAACGCAGGCCGTCCACCACGCAGCAGCCCGGCAGGGGGTATTGCATCCAGTATTCGGGCTCGGGGTAGGGGTGCAGCAGCTCGCCGCACGCATGGCAGCGCTCGGCTGCGCCCACGTCCCCATCCGCGAGAAGGCGGCCGGGCTCGATGGCCGCATTGCGCCGGTCGGTTCTGTCTTCATGATCCATGATCGCGCTCCAGGTGGCCCCAGCCTTTCGGCTGGAGCCGGCCCCCTTTAGTCGATCGCTCGGAAGATTTCTGCGGCCTCGGCGTGGTCGCGTGCGAAGTCGCGCAGGAAGTGGTAGCGGTCGATCAGCACATCCGCCACGTCCGTGCCCTGGTTGTCAGCGGCAAGCTGGCCCAAGGTGAACAGGGTTGCGACGATGCCGGCCGCATCGGCCGACAGCTCGCCGCTGTACCCGTTCCCGTCGACCTCCAGGCACAGCCGGCCAGTCAGCTCGGGCGCGAGATAGAACCCGCCGTTGCTCAGTTCGTAGTAGTTCCAGAACCCGCCGTTGTAGTCTTCACTGAGCCGGCGCAGCCAGGCATACACCAGCGATTCGCCGCGCATCATCAGGCGCGGTCCGAAGTAAGTAGGTAGGAAGGTAAGCCGGCGATTACTGGCGACCAGGGACGCGGTGACGGGTTGGTTTGCTTGGGTGTCGTTCATCGGAGTTCTCCGGTTGTTGACCTGGGCGAAATGCCCGGCCTTCAAAATGAATTATAGGGCAAAATGCCCTAAGTTACAGCAATTTAGCTAAACTTTTTAGCCGCTAAAGCGGGAATCGTTGGCCGCTTTGGCTTGGCCGCGCTCGACGGCCTGAGTGATGCGTTCCTTCACGGCCTCGACAGCCTTGCGGAACTGCTCCAGGTCGTAGGGCGTGGCGCGCTTGCATTCGCAGTGCTCGACCTCGGCCAGCACGCGGCCGGCGACGGCTCGCCAGTTGTCCAGCTCGTGGGCACCGACGCAGGCGTGGTAATCGACGTTCGCCAGTCGAAACAGGTGATCGGCTTCGGCACGAAAGGCGGCCACTTTCAAAGTCTTGCTCATCGGAAATGCTCCGGTTGTTGACCTGGGCGAAGCGCCCGGCCTTGCCATCAATTATAGGGCAAAATGCCCTATTCCGTCAACCCGTACCCGCGTTTCTTTGACACTTGAGGGGCCACTTCTCCCAGCAATCCGGCTAACGGTCGCCGGCCCTTTTCCCCTTGGAGTAAAACCTTGCGTCCGTTGCGCTGCGCGGTCCTTCCATCGTGGCCGCGATGGTTGAGCTGCATGGAGAGTTGCAGGAGTCCAGAGGGGCGCAGCCCCTTTGGGCATAGCGCAGCGACCTAGAGACGAAATTAGGGCTGTTGCAGGCGCTTGCGCCTGTTTGGTAGCCCTCTGCGCCGTTAGGCGCAGCTCGAATGCAGGTGAGGCCGAAGGCCGAGGGGCGCAGCCCCTGGGGGGATGGGAGGCCGCTTGCGGCCGGGTGGGATCGAGAAGGGGGGTCTCCCCCCTTCGGCGCGTGCTTTTTAAGCACGCAGGTTAATAACTACGGTTTATAAAATTTGGTTTAAAAAGTGGTTATAAAGCGGTTAGCGCATCGGAAAACATGCCGTAAGTCGTTGATACGCCAAGAAAAAAGCAAAACCGCTGCCCCTCAAGTGTCTAGGGTGCGCCCCTCAAATGTCTGTAGTTGGCCCCACAAGTGTCAACGAAGCCGCCCCCCAAGTGTCTAGGGTTGCGCCCCTCAAGTGTCTATAGAAATCGGGCTTTTCCACAGGCTTATGCACAGTTCCTGTGCATAACTTGACCGCGGCGAGCGCTTGCAGGCACTTGGCCACGCCTGGCTAGGCTGAAAACCGACGTTTGCCCCTCAAGTGTCTGCAGTGCGCCGGGGTACTCTGCCCCCCAAGTGTCAATGAACGCCCCCCAAGTGTCACGGTGAGCCGATTTGTCCACAAGCCGCCCACAGGGCGCGGGTGGATCTTCGGCAGACCTGGTGTGATTTCCATCGCTGAATCAGACTGAACATCGCTCGGCGCGACTGCACACCATTCGCTACAACTAGGGGTCTCCTCGTTTTCAGTGCAATAAGTGACGGTACGAAAAGCTAGCACTGGCGCGGAGGTGGTGTTGGTAGATCGTTGATTTCATTGACTTTCCTGTTCACTTTCAAATCTGCGATTCGTGGCGTCAAACCGTGGTCGGTTTCATCCATTGGTGCCAGTTATCGATGCATTTGGCCGCGAAGGCAGGATTTGGTCAGCATAGCGGTCAACCGGGAAGCGAAACACACCCCGCAAGTTGATGCTCTCCAGCCTGGTGGGCGCAATCTTCCCGATCAGTTCCGGTGGAATGACCTGGCGGCGGTTCGACCAGCGATCCAGGACCGCCTGCATCTGTGAGGTATTCCACGCCATCACGATGTTGGCCATCAGGCTCAACGCATCGGCCACAGCCTGCATTTCATCGACACGTTTGGCCTGCGCCGGGCTGATCCGGCCGGTATAAATGGCGCGCTTGAGGGCGTTAACAGCCTCGCCCCGATTGAGCACCCGGCGCAACTCGTTCCTGAAAGCGTCCTTGACAAAGTAGTCAGCCAAAAACGCCGTACGCAGCAACCGCCCCAATTGCACGCCAGCCTCATAGATTGGATCGCCCTGGGCGGCAGAACCGAACCGCGCAAGAGCTGCCACCGCACTGGCATGTCCGCTCATGACCGAGGCTGCCAGGTGCACCAGACTATCCCAATGCTTTTCGATCAAAGCGACGTCGACATTGGCTTCGCACACCGCAGCGATTTCTGCGGGCACTTTGGTGCCGCGTGGCACAAAGAGGTGGCGCTGTTTGAGTTCCTTCAACCGCGGGCAAAGATCAAAACCAAGCAAACGGGCATGTGACATGGCAAAGTCGGTGTAGCCATGGGTATCCACAGCAAGCTGGCTGGTCTCCAGCTTTTCTTGGCGGATGACACCTTCAATGGCCACGCCCGCCTGGCGCTCATTGAGCACAAAGGGCTGCGCATGGAAGATGCCCCACCGGTCTTTTACATGGGAGTAGATTCCAATGGAAGGTGTGTTGCGCCGAGGATCAAGCCGGGCTTGCCACACCCGTTTGGTGGTCTCTGCGTATTCCGGCGAACGTGACCGCTGATTCCGCTCTATCGTGACCGGTCGTCCTTCGTGCTGAGTTGCGCGTTCAGATTTTAGAAGCGTCGGTCACGATGGTTGTGTGTTCTTCTCCTTTGTGTCGGGTTTTGGTTTCTGTCGAAGAGATTCACCCGTCAAGGTGAGCCGATGGTTTTTCTGCATCAGACGATCCAGGATCGCGTCGGCGATGGTGGCGTCGCCGACCCACGCATGCCAATGCTCGATCGGCAACTGGCTGGTGATGATCGTGGCCTTGCTGGCCGCCCGGTCGTCAATGATCTCCAGCAGGTCGGACCTGGCCTGAACATCCAGCGCCGACATGCCCCAGTCGTCCAGCAACAGCACATCCGTCTTTGCCAGTTGGATCAGCCATTTGCCGAAGGTCCCGTTGCCGTGCCGGATGCGCAGCTCCTCACCGAGCCTGGGCATGCGCTGGTAATACGCAGAACGCCCGCGCCGGCAGGCGTACTGCGCCAGCGCACAAGCCAGCCACGACTTGCCCGCACCGGTCGGGCCTGTGATCAGAACGCTGTGGCCCGAATCGATCCAGTCGCCCAGGGCCAGACTCATCACCGCCTTGCGATCGACGCCGCGACCGGCGCGCGCATCCATGTCCTCGATGGCCGCCTGCGGGTACTTCAGTCGAGCCTCCTTCAAGAGCCGCTCGCGTCGCTTGTCGCCGCGCCAGTGGACCTCGCGCTCGACCAGCAAGGCCGTGCGCTCCTCGAAGCTCATGGCCGTCATGCCGGCGCTGGTGAGCTGGTCTTGCAGACCTGCTGCCATGCCCATCAACTTCATGCTGCGCAGTTGATCCAGGGTCGTATTCATCATCATTGGGTATTCCTTGTTGTTCGGGGCGCTGTGCCTGAAGGTCACTGGTAATAGGCAGGACCACGCACGTGCTCATGCGCCGGACTGGTCCAGTTCGGCGCCGTGCTCGCGGTCGCCTTGTCGCGCTCATTGACCAGGATGGCCTTCACATGCACGTACTTCGCCGTGCCCAGTTCCAGGGCAATCAGGCTGGCCGCCTCCAGCCGTTCCTTGCCATAGCGGCGCGCCAGCGACAGCAGCCCGAGGCAAGCCCGGTAGCCGTGTTCAGGGTGGCGCCGCTCCTCGATCAGACGCACCACCAGGCGGCCCGTGGCCACGCCGATGCTCTGACCCCAGTGCACCAGCCGCTCGGGTGTCCATTCCAGATGCGCGCGGTGTGCCGCCGGCAGGTGAGCGACGACGGTCGTGAAGCCGCCCTTGTGCGCGCTGCGCTGATGCGAGGCCACACGCTGTCCGCGGTGCAGCAGTTCGACCGCGCGGGTGGTGATGCGGGCCTCCAGCAGCAGGCCCACGAGGTTCTGCGGGACGCTGTAGCGATGACCCTCGATCTCGACGTGATGGTCGATGTGCACCCGCACGCTCTTGAAGACGGCCCATTCCCAGGGCTGCAACGGCAGCGCCTGCAAGGCAGGTGCATCCAGCTCGGCGAAGGCGCTCGCGCGGCTGCCGGGCAGCTTCTGGAAGGCCTTGGCGTTGAGCTGCTGCAGCAAGGGCTCGATCGCCTCGTTCACGTCGTCGACGGTAGCGAAGCGGTGGTGACGCAGGCGCATCAGGATCCAGCGCTCGACCACCTGCACGGCCGATTCCACCTTCGCCTTGTCCTGCGGATGGCGCGGGCGCGCCGGCAGCACCGAGGTGCCGTAGTGACGCGCGAAGTCCTCCACCGTGTCGTTGACCCGCGGCTCGTAGCGGTTCGGGTTCGCGATCATGGCGCGCGGGTTGTCCGGGACGATCAACTGGGGTACGCCGCCGATGAAGCTCAGGGCGCGCGCGCAGCCTTCGAGCCAGTCGGCCATGGTCTCGCGCGGCGTTGCGCAGGCGAAGGTGTAGCTGGACGCGCCCAGTGCGGCCACGAAGATGTGTGCCCGGCTGCCATCGGCAAGCTCGATTGTGGGGCCGGCGTAGTCGACGAAGAGCTTCTCGCCGGCGCGGTGGACTTGGCGCATGGAGCGCTTCAGGCGCAGTGCATAGCGCCGATACCGCTCGCAGAACTGGCTGTAGCGGTAGGTCGGCTGCCCGGGGTGGGCGGCGACGTACTCCTCCCACAACAGCATGAGGGTCATGCCTTTGCGCCGCAGCTCCTGGTGGACGCGACCGTAGTCGGGCAGCACGTAATGGGTCGGCCGGTCCATCCGGCCTTGCACGACCCGGCGCTCCAGGGCCGTGTCGCTCAGCGTCTGGATGGCCGCCCAATCCAGCCCGGCGACAGCGGCCAGGCTGACGTACTTGGCCACGACGCCCTTGGAGATGCCCAGAGAGGCAGCGATTCGCTCATGGGAGAGGCGGGCTTCGAGTTTGAGACGTAAGACGTCTCTGATCTTGCGCATGTTGATCCTTGGTGCGGGCACGCTTGTCTCCGGCAAAAAGCCGGCGAGGCTACCCGCATGGGGTGGATGAAATGCGCAACACCAACACGCTGACATACGGCAGCGTTCCGCTGCCGTGACCATCGATTCCGCCATCGTGACCGGGGATTCCGGGCTACCCGGAAATCGGTCACGTTGAGCCCAGAATCGTCGGTCACGTTCGAGCGGAATACTCGGTCACGATGGCCCGGAATGAGCGGTCACGATGCTCCGGAATACCCAGTCTCCATGCTCATCATGTCAGAAGATGCCAAATCGGACCGCCCCCAGGTGGCGGCAATCGGGTGTCGCTGCATGAATTCCAGCACAGCCTGGCAGGCCTGGCTCAGACGCCGTTCGTCCCGCGCCCAGCGCATGGCCTGGCGAATGCTGGTGGCAGACAATTGCGGAATCATGCGCGCGCATTCGACCGCAGTCAGACTGGTGCCGTGGGCCATGATGCCGGCATAGACCATCAGCAGCTCGTCGGTAGAGCGCGGCTCACGTCCGAGCATGATCCAGCTAAAGCGCACCTGGGCGTCAACGGCCAGAATCACTTCCGGCAATTGAACCTCACCGATGCGGTGATCCAAAGCCGCGCGCAGCTTGGTCACTTCTGGGTCTTCGTCCTCTGCGGGCAATGGCGACAAATGGAGTTCATCATCCACGCGCAGTACGCCACTGCGGGCTGCAGCGGCCACCGCATCGACACCGGCAGTTACTCTGGCCAGCAAAGGCTTCAAGAAAGTGGCAGCCTTGCTGGGTAACGATAGACGGGCATAGTGTTTCTTGGACTCTGCCTGCCAACGCTCGTCCGTGAAGAACAAGCGCGCACGACCCCGAAAGCTCAGGCTGTGCTCAATCCAGACCGAGCCATTGCGCACCGCGCGGCGCAGGGCAAACAGGGTGGCCACCTCCAACGCCTGAAACGCCCGTTCCCGGTCTGGGCTGGAGATCGAAACCTGCCAGATCATTCCCAGACTTGGTGCCACCACTTCAACTGGCAGCTTTCTGGATCCTTTGAGATATAAAGCTTGCAGCTTGGCAAGGTACTCGATGGCAGGATGCTCGCCGGTGGCCTGCCAGGGCAGCTTTGCAATGGCGACGAGCAACGACCGCACGGGGCGAATTCCATCAATCAATCCCTCGCGGACCAGGGAGGCCCTGCTCGGTGGTTTGCGTTTCTGGGTTTCGGTGATCAAGGCTTCAAGACGGGCACGCAACTCAGCATCTGGCACCGCACCTTGCGCGCTCAAGGCAACAAGTTCGCCGAGCAGCGTTTTGTACATTGCGGCCCAATTGACGGTAGCGGGGACATCGGCGGCAGCCTGACGCCACAGATCGGCGATCCGGCGCTGCACCATAAGGATCAACTGGTCTGTGGTGGTGAACAGGCAATACCGAAGAAAGCATGCGACCTCCACGGTGCGCGCTGGCTCTTTGATCTTGGCTCCGGCTGAGGGCGGCCTGGAGACAAGTCGGCGCGCGTAGCGGCGCAAGATGAGATCGGGGATGTCTGCCAGGTGCTTATGAACGTCCAGCGTGTAAAGCAGGTCGATGCGCTCCAGTACCTCGCTGATTTGGCGGGTTGAGTGTTTCGCCGGTGCAGCCCATAGCCAACTCTGCTGGGTTTGTCCATCTGGGCGCAGCTCTGAAACTGAGGCTCGCCAGCGATCAAGTGTTGCTGGATCAACGCTGGCGGCGATGGCGGTGCCTGTTTCAACTTCAAGCTGGGCAAGTGCCGCCGCAATCAGTGTCCGAATTGCCCGCTCGTGCACGATCACCAGCTTGTTCTTGTACAGCCATTGACGCGCCCGCACGAGTAGCTGATCGCGGTCGGCGCAGCGCGCCACTTCGTCGCGCAGTTCACGTACCAGTGAGCGGCGCTGGTGCTCGCTCATCCACTGGAATCCAAGGACCGTGCAGGCTACTTGTTGGTGATCGAATAGCGTGCGCCCGCGTTCATACATGGCTCTCAGCGAGGCGACTTCTGGTGCTGCAATGCCAAGCTCGTTGCCAAGGTGGCGCCACAAGGCTACTGGAATTACCCGAAAGGCACCGAGCAAACGCCCACTCATGCGCAGGAAACCAATATGGAGCGCCAGACCAAGCTTGTGGGAATCACCTCGGCGTGCATTGATTGCGTCGCGCTCGGCACCATCGAAGGTGAAAAATGCCTTCATCTCGAAGTCGCTGATATCGCGGGGGAGCCCACGCATCCCCAAAAACGTTGTGTGCCAACCCTGCATCGTGAACCTCAAAAGTGGGAGGCCACCATACCCGTTTACAAAGCGAACAGGAAAGTCAATGAAATCAACGGTCTACCCAGACCACCCCCGCGCCAGTGCTAGCTTTGCGTACCGTCACTTATTGCACTGAAAACGAGGAGACCCCAGCTCCGGGTTCTTGGCCAGCAAGTTTTCCTTGCGGAGACGCTTGCGGCCAGACCAGAGGTGGATGTCCAGAGAGACACAGACGATGCCGTTGGCTTGCGTCTGTTTGATGTTGAGAACGGCGGGTGCGTTCATGTGGGTACTCCAAAAGAGGAGCGGGAACCCACTACCCCTTGCGGGAATGTGAATTCCCGCTGGGGTTGACAGTTAAATGCAAGCGCTAAGACCTGCGGACGGAAGAACCGAACGAGCCGATCTTAGGGGAAGGACTCGGGCCCCGCAATCGAACCGGACCAGGCCTGTGGCAACATAAAGCCACGTCGCCCTACCCCGCCCAAGCACACCACCTGGTTACTCCACCATGCCCGCAACGCACGCACTGAGCCTCACCCTTCACATCGACCGCCTGGCCAAGGGGCACTATCAGGGGTCATCTCAGAAAACGGAAAATAAAGCACGCTAAGCCGGTTGCAACGGTCGTAGCGGCCTGAACTTGCCCGCGCCGATCTTTGCGCTGCTGCGCCAGAGGTAATCGCCGGTCAGGTTGATGTGCTCCCAGCCGAGCGGCGACAGGTATTGCAATAGCGTGTCATCGACAGCATGCCCGTTGCCACGCAACGCATGTGCTGCGCGCTCCAAATAGACCGTGTTCCACAACACGACGGCCGCCGTGACCAGGTTGAGGCCGCTGGCCCGGTAGCGCTGCTGCTCGAAGCTGCGGTCGCGGATTTCGCCCAGCCGATTGAAGAATACGGCGCGGGCCAGCGCGTTGCGCGCTTCGCCCTTGTTGAGTCCGGCGTGGACGCGGCGGCGCAGCTCCACGCTTTGCAACCAGTCCAGGATGAACAGCGTGCGTTCGATGCGCCCCAGCTCGCGCAGGGCGACGGCTAAGCCGTTCTGGCGCGGATAGCTGCCGAGTTTCCGAAGCATCAGCGAGGCTGTCACCGTGCCCTGCTTGATCGAGGTGGCCAGCCGCAGAATTTCATCCCAGTGGGCACGAATAGCCTTGATGTTCAGCCTGTCGCTGCTAATCATCGGTTTGAGCGCGTCATAGGCGGTATCCCCCTTGGGGATGAACAGCTTGGTGTCGCCCAGGTCACGGATGCGCGGCGCAAAGCGGAAGCCCAGGAGATGCATCAGGGCAAAGACGTGATCGGTGAAGCCTGCCGTGTCGGTGTAGTGTTCCTCGATGCGCAGGTCGGACTCGTGGTACAGCAGGCCGTCAAGTACATAGGTCGAGTCGCGCACGCCGACATTGACCACCTTGGTGTGGAACGGCGCGTACTGGTCGGATATATGGGTGTAGAAGGTTCGCCCAGGGCTGCTGCCATATTTCGGGTTGATGTGACCGGTACTCTCGGCCTTGCTCCCGGTTCGGAAGTTCTGGCCGTCCGACGATGACGTGGTGCCGTCGCCCCAGTGTTCGGCGAAGGGATGCCGGAATTGGGCGTTCACCAACTCGGCCAGCGCTGTCGAATAGGTTTCGTCGCGGGTATGCCAGGCTTGTAGCCAGGCGAGCTTGGCGTAGGTCGTGCCGGGGCAGGACTCGGCCATCTTGGTCAGGCCCAGGTTGATCGCGTCGGCCAGGATGGTGGTCAACAGCAGATTTTTGTCCTTGGCCAGATCGCCCGATTTCAGGTGCGTGAAGTGGCGGGTGAAGCCCGTCCACTCATCGACTTCGAGCAGCAGTTCGGTGATCTTGACGTGTGGCAGGATCATGGCTGTCTGGTCGATCAGCGCCTGCGCGGTGTCGGGTACCGCCGCATCCAGCGGCGTGATCTTCAGGCCCGACTCGGTGATGATCGCATTCGGCAGGTCGTTGGCCGCTGCCATGCGGTTGACCGTGGCAAGCTGCGCTTCAAGCAGCGTCAGGCGGTCGTGCAGGTACTGGTCGCAGTCGGTGGCCACGGCCAGCGGCAATGCGCTGGACTGCTTGAGGCTGGCGAACTTCGCGGGCGGCACCAGGTAGTCCTCGAAGTCCTTGAACTGGCGCGATCCCTGCACCCAGATGTCGCCCGAGCGCAGCGAGTTCTTCAGCTCGGACAGCGCGCACAGCTCGTAGTAGCGCCGGTCGATACCCGCGTCAGTCATCACCAGCTTCTGCCAGCGCGGCTTGATGAAGTCGGTCGGGGCATCGGCAGGCACTTTGCGGGCGTTGTCGGTGTTCATGCCGCGCAGCACCTCGATGGCGTCCAGCACGTCCTTGGCGGCGGGCGCGGCTCGCAGCTTGAGCACGTCGAGGAATTCCGGCGCGTAGCGGCGCAAGGTGGCGTAGCTCTCGCCGATACGGTGCAGGAAATCGAAGTCATCGGGCTGCGCGAGCTTTTGCGCCTCAGTGACGCTCTCGGCGAAGGCATCCCAGGACATGACGGCCTCGATGGCAGCGAACGGGTCGCGGCCCGACTGCTTGGCGTCGATCAGCGCCTGCCCAATGCGCCCGTACAGGCGCACCTTGGCGTTGATAGCCTTGCCGGATGCCTGGAACTGCTGCTGATGTTTGTTTTTGGCGGCGTTGAACAGCTTGCCCAGGATGCGGTCGTGCAGGTCGATGATTTCGTCGGTGACCGTAGCCATGCCCTCGATGGCCAGCGCCACGAGAGTGGCGTAGCGCCGTTGCGGCTCGAACTTGGACAGGTCGGCAGGCGTCATCTGGCCGCCCTCACGGGCGATCTTGAGCAAGCGATT
Source organism: Variovorax sp. SRS16 (assembly GCF_901827165.1). NCBI lineage: Bacteria > Pseudomonadati > Pseudomonadota > Betaproteobacteria > Burkholderiales > Comamonadaceae > Variovorax > Variovorax sp. SRS16. The sequence goes on along the minus strand of NZ_LR594670.1, from coordinate 57,080 downwards.
CTGGTGAACCAACCGCTCGCTGCCGGGCGGCAGATCGAGCGCCTACCAGGCTTTGAGGCGCTCAATGTGTTCGAGCATGTGGCGCGAGTTCGGTTTGGCGGGCGACTGGCGCAGCCAGGCCAGCCAGGTCGTCTTGCCGTTGTCGCGGCGTTTCAGCAAATCGTCGAGGCGATGCCTGTGCCCGTTCGACAATGGTTCGGACAGCGCTTCGTAGATACGCCGGTTGGCGCGGGTAATGGCCTCGGCACTGGCGCGCTCAATGGCGTTGAGTGCGGGCAGGATGATCGACTGCCGCCGCAGATGCTCAATCAGTGCACTGGCCAGCACGATGCCTTTGTCGGTTTGCATGGCCAGCTCGGTCAGCGTGTGCACGGCCTGCCGGTAGTGGCTCATCGTGAACGGCTGGAAGCCGAACACCGTTTGCAGTTCGACCAGGTGCTCGCGCCGGGTCTGCTCCCGCTGCCCGTAGTCGTCCCAGCTTTCGACGCCGACCTTGAGCTGGTCGGCGACCAGTTTCAGTAGGGGCAAAGACGGCGCCTGATCGACACCAAGGAAGATTCCGGGAAAGCGCAGGTAGCAGAGCTGGACGGCAAAGCCCAAGCGATTCGCAGGCCCGCGCCGCTGCCGGATAATGGAGAGATCGGTATCGCTGAACGTGTAATGTCGAATTAGGTCGTCCTTGGTGTCCGGCAACGCCAGCAGGCTTTCCCGCTCGGCGGCGGACAGTATGGAACGACGAGGCATATTTATTGATCCAATCTCAAGTATTGATACAGGGTCTCCCGGCTGACACCAAATTCACGTGCCAGCTTCGCTTTTTGTTCGCCGGCGGCGGCCCGCTGCCGCAGCTCGGCTACCTGTTCTGGCGACAGCGCTTTCTTGCGGCCCCGGTAGGCTCCGCGCTGTCTGGCGAGCGCGATGCCTTCCCTCTGCCGCTCGCGGATCAAGGCCCGCTCGAATTCGGCGAACGCCCCCATGACCGACAGCATCAGGTTCGCCATCGGTGAATCCTCGCCGGTGAAGGTCAGGCTTTCCTTGACGAACTCGATGCGCACGCCGCGCTTGGTCAGCTTTTGTACGAGGCGGCGCAAGTCATCGAGGTTGCGCGCCAAGCGATCCATGCTGTGAACCACCACGGTGTCGCCTTCGCGCACGAAGGCCAGCAGCGAATCAAGCTCGGGCCGCTGGGTGTCCTTGCCCGACGCCTTGTCGGTGAACACCCTGCCGACTTCGACATGCTCCAGTTGCCGCTCCGGGTTCTGGTCGAAGCTGCTGACCCGGACGTAGCCGATGCGTTGACCCTGCAAGATACCTCCAAATACGAAAGTGTCAGGAAGAAATCTATGACCTTTCGCCGCAGGTGTCAAGAAACACAAAAGTTAACTCTATTCTGACGTTGCTGGGTGGCTTCTCCTGACATCAGGATAGGGTATAGATCAGGTTGACGCCCCAACTCTGGGTTTCGGCTCCCGGCCAGGAGCGGCCGACCGTCAAACGGGTAAGCAGTCGCTCAACGTTTGACGTGAGGGGCCGCCGTAGCGGCGAAGCCGCGAAGGGAACCCGCAAGCGCAGCTTGTGGGCGGTCCCTCTCGACGGAATGGTTAGATGCGACCGTTTTAGTGAACACTTGCCTTAGATAGCAAGTTGAGCACAGCAACGCCGCTGATAATGAAGCCGACACCAACAAATCCCCACATATCTAGTTTTTGACCATGCAAAACCCATGCAATCGCAGTGACCAAGACGATCCCGAGGCCCGACCAAACTGCGTAGGCGATTCCAACAGGAATCGATTTGAGTGTCAGCGACAGGAAATAAAAAGCAGCAGCGTATCCCGCTACGACGATAAAAGACGGTACTAACCTAGTAAAGCCCTCACTAGACTTGAGCGCAGAGGTTGCAATGACCTCAGAAATAATGGCCGTAGCCAGAAATAACCAATTTTTCAAAATATTTCTCCATGGAGTTCCGCGAAGAAATTTTAGGTTCGATTTAAGAAAACAAACAGTCTTGTTGCTGGCCGAAATTTGTGCGCACAGCAAAGCATCTAACTTATGGTTTATCTGACCAAACACCGGATACCCACAACCGTGGTCGTTAAACAATGTCGCACGGCACCCAAAAAAAGTGTTTGAAATCAATTCTGTAAAGCATCATACTGGATGCATGAACAGGTATAACAGAAATGACAAACCTGACTGGGTCCCTCCCCGATCCATCAAGCTGCTCGATCAGGTGCGCGAACGGGTTCGCTACCTGCATTACAGCCTACAGACCGAGAAGGCTTATGTCTACTGGGCCAAGGCATTTGTGTTGTGGACGGCCCGCAGCCATGGTGGGTTTCGACATCCGCGCGAAATGGGGCAAGCTGAAGTCGAGGGTTTTCTGACCATGCTCGCCACCGAGAAGCAAGTGGCGCCGGCCACCCACCGGCAGGCGCTCAACGTGTTGGCGCCGATTCAAAATTGAGCCACCGTGCCGATTGAATTTTGAGCCAGGGCTAATGGCCAACCTGTGAAGGTCGGCTGTGGATAAGTGTAGTGCCTTGGGTCGGTTTTGGTCTCCTTGGTGATCGAGCTCGGTGGTCGTCCGTTGAGGGTAAGCCGCGCAGGGCGAAGCCCGTAGCGGCTTGCCCTTGAACCGCTCAGAACGGCTCAGCCTTCTTGGCCTGTTCGCGTGCCTTGATGCGTTTCTTGGCCACGGCTGTGCTGTGCATGAACCTGTGGGACTCGTTGCCCGTCTCGACGATGTGGCAGTGGTGCGTGAGTCGATCCAGCAGTGCCGTGGTCATCTTGGCATCGCCGAACACGCTGGACCATTCCTTGAAGTCCAGGTTGGTGGTGATCATCACGCTGGTCTGCTCGTAGAGCTTGCTCAGCAGGTGGAACAGCAAGGCGCCGCCTGCCTGGCTGAAGGGCAGGTAGCCCAGCTCATCAAGGATGACCAGGTCCATGCGCTGCAAGCTCGCTGCGATGCGGCCTGCCTTGCCTTGGGCCTTCTCCTGCTCCAGTGCGTTGACCAGGTCCACCGTGGAGTAAAACCGCACGCGTGAGCCATGGCGCGTGATGCCCGCCACGCCGATGGCCGTGGCCAGATGCGTCTTGCCCGTGCCGGGGCCACCCACCAGCACCACGTTGTGCGCCTGCTCGGTGAACGCCATGCTGGGGTCTCCTCGTTTTCAGTGCAATAAGTGACGGTACGCAAAGCTAGCACTGGCGCGGGGGTGGTCTGGGTAGACCGTTGATTTCATTGACTTTCCTGTTCGCTTTGTAAACGGGTATGGTGGCCTCCCACTTTTGAGGTTCACGATGCAGGGTTGGCACACAACGTTTTTGGGGATGCGTGGGCTCCCCCGCGATATCAGCGACTTCGAGATGAAGGCATTTTTCACCTTCGATGGTGCCGAGCGCGACGCAATCAATGCACGCCGAGGTGATTCCCACAAGCTTGGTCTGGCGCTCCATATTGGTTTCCTGCGCATGAGTGGGCGTTTGCTCGGTGCCTTTCGGGTAATTCCAGTAGCCTTGTGGCGCCACCTTGGCAACGAGCTTGGCATTGCAGCACCAGAAGTCGCCTCGCTGAGAGCCATGTATGAACGCGGGCGCACGCTATTCGATCACCAACAAGTAGCCTGCACGGTCCTTGGATTCCAGTGGATGAGCGAGCACCAGCGCCGCTCACTGGTACGTGAACTGCGCGACGAAGTGGCGCGCTGCGCCGACCGCGATCAGCTACTCGTGCGGGCGCGTCAATGGCTGTACAAGAACAAGCTGGTGATCGTGCACGAGCGGGCAATTCGGACACTGATTGCGGCGGCACTTGCCCAGCTTGAAGTTGAAACAGGCACCGCCATCGCCGCCAGCGTTGATCCAGCAACACTTGATCGCTGGCGAGCCTCAGTTTCAGAGCTGCGCCCAGATGGACAAACCCAGCAGAGTTGGCTATGGGCTGCACCGGCGAAACACTCAACCCGCCAAATCAGCGAGGTACTGGAGCGCATCGACCTGCTTTACACGCTGGACGTTCATAAGCACCTGGCAGACATCCCCGATCTCATCTTGCGCCGCTACGCGCGCCGACTTGTCTCCAGGCCGCCCTCAGCCGGAGCCAAGATCAAAGAGCCAGCGCGCACCGTGGAGGTCGCATGCTTTCTTCGGTATTGCCTGTTCACCACCACAGACCAGTTGATCCTTATGGTGCAGCGCCGGATCGCCGATCTGTGGCGTCAGGCTGCCGCCGATGTCCCCGCTACCGTCAATTGGGCCGCAATGTACAAAACGCTGCTCGGCGAACTTGTTGCCTTGAGCGCGCAAGGTGCGGTGCCAGATGCTGAGTTGCGTGCCCGTCTTGAAGCCTTGATCACCGAAACCCAGAAACGCAAACCACCGAGCAGGGCCTCCCTGGTCCGCGAGGGATTGATTGATGGAATTCGCCCCGTGCGGTCGTTGCTCGTCGCCATTGCAAAGCTGCCCTGGCAGGCCACCGGCGAGCATCCTGCCATCGAGTACCTTGCCAAGCTGCAAGCTTTATATCTCAAAGGATCCAGAAAGCTGCCAGTTGAAGTGGTGGCACCAAGTCTGGGAATGATCTGGCAGGTTTCGATCTCCAGCCCAGACCGGGAACGGGCGTTTCAGGCGTTGGAGGTGGCCACCCTGTTTGCCCTGCGCCGCGCGGTGCGCAATGGCTCGGTCTGGATTGAGCACAGCCTGAGCTTTCGGGGTCGTGCGCGCTTGTTCTTCACGGACGAGCGTTGGCAGGCAGAGTCCAAGAAACACTATGCCCGTCTATCGTTACCCAGCAAGGCTGCCACTTTCTTGAAGCCTTTGCTGGCCAGAGTAACTGCCGGTGTCGATGCGGTGGCCGCTGCAGCCCGCAGTGGCGTACTGCGCGTGGATGATGAACTCCATTTGTCGCCATTGCCCGCAGAGGACGAAGACCCAGAAGTGACCAAGCTGCGCGCGGCTTTGGATCACCGCATCGGTGAGGTTCAATTGCCGGAAGTGATTCTGGCCGTTGACGCCCAGGTGCGCTTTAGCTGGATCATGCTCGGACGTGAGCCGCGCTCTACCGACGAGCTGCTGATGGTCTATGCCGGCATCATGGCCCACGGCACCAGTCTGACTGCGGTCGAATGCGCGCGCATGATTCCGCAATTGTCTGCCACCAGCATTCGCCAGGCCATGCGCTGGGCGCGGGACGAACGGCGTCTGAGCCAGGCCTGCCAGGCTGTGCTGGAATTCATGCAGCGACACCCGATTGCCGCCACCTGGGGGCGGTCCGATTTGGCATCTTCTGACATGATGACCATGGAGACCACCAAACGGGTGTGGCAAGCCCGGCTTGATCCTCGGCGCAACACACCTTCCATTGGAATCTACTCCCATGTAAAAGACCGGTGGGGCATCTTCCATGCGCAGCCCTTTGTGCTCAATGAGCGCCAGGCGGGCGTGGCCATTGAAGGTGTCATCCGCCAAGAAAAGCTGGAGACCAGCCAGCTTGCTGTGGATACCCATGGCTACACCGACTTTGCCATGTCACATGCCCGTTTGCTTGGTTTTGATCTTTGCCCGCGGTTGAAGGAACTCAAACAGCGCCACCTCTTTGTGCCACGCGGCACCAAAGTGCCCGCAGAAATCGCTGCGGTGTGCGAAGCCAATGTCGACGTCGCTTTGATCGAAAAGCATTGGGATAGTCTGGTGCACCTGGCAGCCTCGGTCATGAGCGGACATGCCAGTGCGGTGGCAGCTCTTGCGCGGTTCGGTTCTGCCGCCCAGGGCGATCCAATCTATGAGGCTGGCGTGCAATTGGGGCGGTTGCTGCGTACGGCGTTTTTGGCTGACTACTTTGTCAAGGACGCTTTCAGGAACGAGTTGCGCCGGGTGCTCAATCGGGGCGAGGCTGTTAACGCCCTCAAGCGCGCCATTTATACCGGCCGGATCAGCCCGGCGCAGGCCAAACGTGTCGATGAAATGCAGGCTGTGGCCGATGCGTTGAGCCTGATGGCCAACATCGTGATGGCGTGGAATACCTCACAGATGCAGGCGGTCCTGGATCGCTGGTCGAACCGCCGCCAGGTCATTCCACCGGAACTGATCGGGAAGATTGCGCCCACCAGGCTGGAGAGCATCAACTTGCGGGGTGTGTTTCGCTTCCCGGTTGACCGCTATGCTGACCAAATCCTGCCTTCGCGGCCAAATGCATCGATAACTGGCACCAATGGATGAAACCGACCACGGTTTGACGCCACGAATCGCAGATTTGAAAGTGAACAGGAAAGTCAATGAAATCAACGATCTACCAACACCACCTCCGCGCCAGTGCTAGCTTTTCGTACCGTCACTTATTGCACTGAAAACGAGGAGACCCCGATTAGCGCCATCGAGCGCTGCCGCACGTCCGCGCTGGGTGGTCACGTCGAGCAGTGCGACGCCTGCGGGCACCAGCGCATCGCTTTCAACAGTTGCCGCAACAGGCACTGTCCGAAGTGCCAGTCGCTGGTGCGCGCCCAGTGGCTGCAGGACCGGCAGGCCGAACTGCTGCCGGTCGAGTACTTTCACATCGTCTTCACCGTACCGCAGGAGATTGCCGCCATCGCGTACCAGAACAAGGCCGTGGTGTACGACATCCTGTTTCACGCCACCTCTGAGACGCTGCGCACCATCGCCGCCGACCCCAAACATCTCGGAGCCGAGATCGGCTTCATCACCATCCTGCATACCTGGGGCCAGAACTTGCTGCATCACCCGCATCTGCACTGCGTCGTGCCCGGCGGTGGGGTGGCCCCGGACGGCAAGCGCTGGATCGCCTGCCGAGCGGGCTTCTTCCTGCCGGTGCGGGTGCTGTCGCGGCTGTTTCGCCGCCTGTTCCTGACACAGTTGCGCAGCGCCTTCGACAACGGGGAACTGCGCTTCTTCAACGGCCTGGCTGCGCTACAGGATTGCGATGCCTTCGCCAGCTACCTGGCGCCCGCAACCCAGGCCGAGTGGGTGGTCTACGCCAAGCCACCTTTCGGCGGGCCCGAGCAGGTCCTGAACTACCTCGGGCGCTACACCCATCGCGTGGCGATCTCCAACAACCGCCTGGTCGACTTCGCCGATGGCGAGGTGGCCTTTGCGTGGAAGGACTACCGCCACGAATCGCGCCACAAGGTCATGCGCCTGGATGCCCAGGAGTTCGTCCGCCGCTTCCTGCTGCATGTCCTGCCCCCTGGATTCCAGCGCATCCGCCACTATGGGCTCCTGGCCAACCGCTATCGCGAGACCAAGCTCGACCACTGTCGCCAGCTGCTGGCGGCACCCGCACCGGTCGTGGAGTTGCCCGATGCACCGCTGGACTATCGGGACCGCTATCAGCGCCTGACTGGCGTGTCTCTGCGCGACTGCCAGCATTGCGGTCGTGGCCAGATGGTGCGAATCGAATCCTTTCTGCCGGGAACCTTGCCGCGCGGTCCGCCGCCATCCCTCATGAACACAAGCCCGGCCTTCACCCCATGCGCTTCCAGATCCGTGTCGCGAAGCGATAGGTGTCCCTTTGCATGCTCACGCCCATCAATGGCGAGAGCCTCTCGCCACGCCCTCGTGGCAGCGCCAATGCACACGCCGCAGCCCCCCGTTCTTCGGTGCCAGCTCAACCCAGCGCTGCAATTTCCTCAGCCTTGCGCACCTGCGCCTCGCGCTTGGACAAGTCGGTGCTGATTCAATCCCCATAGCGCACCACCACCTGGACGGCGGTTTAGTTCAACGGGATCTTTAGCCTACCGGCTGCGGAACAGGCGTCGCGGGGTTGATCAGCGTCTGCGCGCCGCAGCCGCCAGGCTAAAGACTCTCTGCATTATGCACAGCTGTACATAAAGGCTGACTGCAGCCGGTCAGGTTTTGCAGCCCAATGACAGTCGCCGCCGAAACCTGCCATTCGTCATCCTGCGAGGCGCCCAACCGCTGTAAATTCGGCAGCGGCCACTCATCAGCGATGGGCTATTGCCTGCCATGCGTTGCCCTGCCAATGTCAGATGTTGTCATCGCCCAGACCTGACCCCGAGTGAGTACGTCAAAAAGAGGTCGGGTCAACAAGCCGGAAGCCGTCCAACTCCAGTTTGAAAGTGTCCGGATATGGGGGAGACGTCACAACTTCGAACTGGAAGATGATAATTGTCTACAGAAGCGGTTGAAGTCCAGTACATTGATACGCGTGCTACTCCTTTCCATTCTTAAGCAACGGGGGCCAGCTGTTGACCTGCAGCATTCGAACCTTTTCGACCTACCTCAATGATGTCGATCGACTTCTAGAGGAAATGCCCCCGCTTTCTGCTCTGGATGGGTGCGTGAGGCGGCTGGCTAAGGTGCTGGGCTTTGATTCGGCCTGGTATGGGTTCCTGGGCTGGGAGACTTCAAGCGCGGGCAATGGCGTGCCGTCAAACTCAAGCAATACCGGCCCGGTGATGCATGGCACGGCTGCGCTGAACCTGCCGGGTGACTTCTATCAAACATGGCAGGCGATGAGCCACGAAGATCTGTTGCTTGATCAGATTCGCAAGGCCCCGAGACGAGTTGCCACGTACCTGCGAAGTCAAGCCGTGCAGACGGACGGGATGATGGCGATGGTGGATCGGTATGGCATCGGGTCCATCGCCACAGCCACCCAGATACGAACGGATCATCAAGGCTCATTGTTCTTGGCCTGTTTGCGCCATGGGGGATCGTCCGTGCGCCGCTGGCACAACGGAGAACGCGATTTTCTGTACGCATCGGTTGAGGTGTTGGACCGACAAATCCGCCAACGGGCAGACGTGACTGCCGCGACTAGCGGTGAGGGTGTTGAGCTGCTGGTCTCCGCTGCCGGGCACTGCGTCTTTGGCGGTGCCGGGTTGCTTGCCTTGGGAATGGATGCTGAGGGCCCCGTCCGCGATAAGTTGCAGGCAGCCATCCGAACGGCACTGACGCGCACCGGTCGACTCGTGGCTGATGATTTGGGACTGGTCATCACCGCGAAGCCAGCCAAAGTCGACGACGGCGCTGGACTTCGGAGAGTGCACGTCAGACCCCTGTCACCGGTCAGTCGGTTAAGCCCGCGCGAAGCGGAAGTGGCAGCACTCTTGACCCAAGGCCTCAGCCATAAACACGTCGCGCGCCATCTGGGTATTTCCCCGGCTACGGTGCGCAATCAGACGAGCCAAATCTACGACAAGCTGGGCGTCCACAACCGAGCGACGCTGGCCTCCGTCCTTGCTTCGGCCAGCCCCGACCGATCTTCGCCACCATAGGTCATTTGCATCATTCAAAAGATTGACGCTTTGCTGCAAGCTCTCTTTGCCCTGAAGTGACAGGACATAAATAAGGAGCTTGAGACATGGACTTGAAGGACTACAGCGCACATGACGCCACTGGATTGGCCGATTTGGTCAGAGCCGGAGAAGTGAGCGGAGCAGAACTCACCGACTGTGCCAACCGCGCAATCGATTCGGTAAACGGTTCAATCAATGCCGTTGTCCGCAGGCTGGACCCTCCAGTGATGGGCGACAGCGAGGGCGCTTTTGCTGGCGTGCCATTTTTGGTCAAGGACCAGGTTCTGGCGGTAGGCGGCGTGCCGCAAATGATGGGCACCCGCATGCTGGCCAAGGGCGAGTTCATTCCTCCGGCAGACAGTGAACTGTTCACGCGCTTTCGCAAGGCGGGCCTCAACACCATCGGGATCACAGCAACGCCCGAGTTCGGCTTCAACGCCACCACCGAGTCGGTTCTTCACGGGCCCACCCGCAACCCCTACAACCTCGATCGCTCTTCTGGCGGCTCTTCAGGGGGTTCAGCGGCCGCTGTAGCGGCTGGCATTGTGCCCGTGGCGCATGCCAACGATGCCGCAGGTTCCATACGGATTCCAGCGGCCTCTTGCGGCCTGATCGGATTGAAACCATCTCGGGGCCGAACGCCTCTTGGCCCTTACCACGGGATGCCAGTGCTCGGTATGGCCTGCGAATTCGCCGTGACCCGAACGGTACGCGATTGCGCGGCATTGCTCGATGCTGTCGCAGGCCCCGACATCGGCGCGACCCAAGGCATCGCCTTGCCAACCCAGTCCTACGTGCGCGCGATTGCTTCCGACACCCGGCCACTGAAAGTAGCGTTGGTGCGGCAGTGGCCCAAGGCGCCGGCGGTGGAGCGGCAAATCGACGAGGCGCTGCAGCGCACCGCCCGCTTGTTGGAGGCCCAGGGGCATGTGATTGAGGAAACGGCGCCTGTCTATGACGTTGATGCTTTCATGCGCGCGAATTTTTCGGCGTGGATGTCTTTCCTTGCGGTGGGGGTCAATGGGTTGAAAGCCGCTATGGGCCGTGAACCTGGGCCAGATGTGCTTGAGGCAGTGACGCTGGCCTGCGCGCAGGCGGGCAACGCATTGACGGCGATGGACATCGAGGATGTGTTTGCCGTGATGAACACCATGTCCCGAAGTCTCGGCGTATTTCTCACGCGCTACGACATCATCTTGATGCCCGCCTTGAAACGCACGCCACTGCCCCTTGGGTACCTGGATCAAAACGATGCGAGTCTCGACGCTCATGGCTGGTACGACCGGCTCTTCGATGCGATTCCTTTCACGGCGCAGTTCAACATGACCGGACTGCCAGCGCTAACCTTGCCAGCAGGCATGCATGACGAGATGCCCGTCCCCATTCAAATGGTGGCGGGAATGGGGCGTGAAGATGTTTTGCTTCAGGTCGCTCGTGACCTTGAACGATTGCAGCCTTGGCGAGCATTCAGGCCCAAAGTGTTCGCTCAATAAAAGTGGATTCTTCAAACCTGCTCAACTCAAGCCTTTGACGTTCCCGGGAAACCTCAAACAAAGTTAAAACACCGGGGGTCAGATGTTGGTATCCGTTCTCGGTCTTCGCACTGGCATTTTTGAATGTGGCGAACCCTGAGGAAATCAATATGCGCTACCCATAAGGTTCCTGTGCGGACGCTAGGACAGGTGTAGACTTCTGGAAGGTGGGCTTCACCCGCTTCGCTAAACAGTTTTCAACTTCCAGTTCAAAGATACTCATAGTCCATGGATGCCTTGAGATCGATAGCACCTGTTGGGCCTTGGGGGCGTCGTCGTTCGAGACAAAGCGCAGTAGCGACATTTCCCCAAAGTCGGCCGTATCTAAAACTGGACATAGGGCCTCAGAGGCTGCGTATCCCTCCGATGGCGGCTTGGGTACAAAGAGCGAGAAGTCATGGCGCTCCCGCAACCAGCAGCAACCGCTGCTTATGGAAAGCTCTCCATAATGCAGAGAGTCTTTAGCCTGGCGGCTGCGGCGCGCAGACGCTGATCAACCCCGCGACGCCTGTTCCGCAGCCGGTAGGCTAAAGATCCCGTTGAACTAAACCGCCGTCCAGGTGGTGGTGCGCTATGGGGATTGAATCAGCACCGACTTGTCCAAGCGCGAGGCGCAGGTGCGCAAGGCTGAGGAAATTGCAGCGCTGGGTTGAGCTGGCACCGAAGAACGGGGGGCTGCGGCGTGTGCATTGGCGCTGCCACGAGGGCGTGGCGAGAGGCTCTCGCCATTGATGGGCGTGAGCATGCAAAGGGACACCTATCGCTTCGCGACACGGATCTGGAAGCGCATGGGGTGAAGGCCGGGCTTGTGTTCATGAGGGGATGGGCGGCGGACCGCGCGGCAAGGTTCCCGGCAGAAAGGATTCGATTCGCACCATCTGGCCACGACCGCAATGCTGGCAGTCGCGCAGAGACACGCCAGTCAGGCGCTGATAGCGGTCCCGATAGTCCAGCGGTGCATCGGGCAACTCCACGACCGGTGCGGGTGCCGCCAGCAGCTGGCGACAGTGGTCGAGCTTGGTCTCGCGATAGCGGTTGGCCAGGAGCCCATAGTGGCGGATGCGCTGGAATCCAGGGGCAGGACATGCAGCAGGAAGCGGCGGACGAACTCCTGGGCATCCAGGCGCATGACCTTGTGGCGCGATTCGTGGCGGTAGTCCTTCCACGCAAAGGCCACCTCGCCATCGGCGAAGTCGACCAGGCGGTTGTTGGAGATCGCCACGCGATGGGTGTAGCGCCCGAGGTAGTTCAGGACCTGCTCGGGCCCGCCGAAAGGTGGCTTGGCGTAGACCACCCACTCGGCCTGGGTTGCGGGCGCCAGGTAGCTGGCGAAGGCATCGCAATCCTGTAGCGCAGCCAGGCCGTTGAAGAAGCGCAGTTCCCCGTTGTCGAAGGCGCTGCGCAACTGTGTCAGGAACAGGCGGCGAAACAGCCGCGACAGCACCCGCACCGGCAGGAAGAAGCCCGCTCGGCAGGCGATCCAGCGCTTGCCGTCCGGGGCCACCCCACCGCCGGGCACGACGCAGTGCAGATGCGGGTGATGCAGCAAGTTCTGGCCCCAGGTATGCAGGATGGTGATGAAGCCGATCTCGGCTCCGAGATGTTTGGGGTCGGCGGCGATGGTGCGCAGCGTCTCAGAGGTGGCGTGAAACAGGATGTCGTACACCACGGCCTTGTTCTGGTACGCGATGGCGGCAATCTCCTGCGGTACGGTGAAGACGATGTGAAAGTACTCGACCGGCAGCAGTTCGGCCTGCCGGTCCTGCAGCCACTGGGCGCGCACCAGCGACTGGCACTTCGGACAGTGCCTGTTGCGGCAACTGTTGAAAGCGATGCGCTGGTGCCCGCAGGCGTCGCACTGCTCGACGTGACCACCCAGCGCGGACGTGCGGCAGCGCTCGATGGCGCTAATCGGGGTCTCCTCGTTTTCAGTGCAATAAGTGACGGTACGAAAAGCTAGCACTGGCGCGGAGGTGGTGTTGGTAGATCGTTGATTTCATTGACTTTCCTGTTCACTTTCAAATCTGCGATTCGTGGCGTCAAACCGTGGTCGGTTTCATCCATTGGTGCCAGTTATCGATGCATTTGGCCGCGAAGGCAGGATTTGGTCAGCATAGCGGTCAACCGGGAAGCGAAACACACCCCGCAAGTTGATGCTCTCCAGCCTGGTGGGCGCAATCTTCCCGATCAGTTCCGGTGGAATGACCTGGCGGCGGTTCGACCAGCGATCCAGGACCGCCTGCATCTGTGAGGTATTCCACGCCATCACGATGTTGGCCATCAGGCTCAACGCATCGGCCACAGCCTGCATTTCATCGACACGTTTGGCCTGCGCCGGGCTGATCCGGCCGGTATAAATGGCGCGCTTGAGGGCGTTAACAGCCTCGCCCCGATTGAGCACCCGGCGCAACTCGTTCCTGAAAGCGTCCTTGACAAAGTAGTCAGCCAAAAACGCCGTACGCAGCAACCGCCCCAATTGCACGCCAGCCTCATAGATTGGATCGCCCTGGGCGGCAGAACCGAACCGCGCAAGAGCTGCCACCGCACTGGCATGTCCGCTCATGACCGAGGCTGCCAGGTGCACCAGACTATCCCAATGCTTTTCGATCAAAGCGACGTCGACATTGGCTTCGCACACCGCAGCGATTTCTGCGGGCACTTTGGTGCCGCGTGGCACAAAGAGGTGGCGCTGTTTGAGTTCCTTCAACCGCGGGCAAAGATCAAAACCAAGCAAACGGGCATGTGACATGGCAAAGTCGGTGTAGCCATGGGTATCCACAGCAAGCTGGCTGGTCTCCAGCTTTTCTTGGCGGATGACACCTTCAATGGCCACGCCCGCCTGGCGCTCATTGAGCACAAAGGGCTGCGCATGGAAGATGCCCCACCGGTCTTTTACATGGGAGTAGATTCCAATGGAAGGTGTGTTGCGCCGAGGATCAAGCCGGGCTTGCCACACCCGTTTGGTGGTCTCCATGGTCATCATGTCAGAAGATGCCAAATCGGACCGCCCCAGGTGGCGGCAATCGGGTGTCGCTGCATGAATTCCAGCACAGCCTGGCAGGCCTGGCTCAGACGCCGTTCGTCCCGCGCCCAGCGCATGGCCTGGCGAATGCTGGTGGCAGACAATTGCGGAATCATGCGCGCGCATTCGACCGCAGTCAGACTGGTGCCGTGGGCCATGATGCCGGCATAGACCATCAGCAGCTCGTCGGTAGAGCGCGGCTCACGTCCGAGCATGATCCAGCTAAAGCGCACCTGGGCGTCAACGGCCAGAATCACTTCCGGCAATTGAACCTCACCGATGCGGTGATCCAAAGCCGCGCGCAGCTTGGTCACTTCTGGGTCTTCGTCCTCTGCGGGCAATGGCGACAAATGGAGTTCATCATCCACGCGCAGTACGCCACTGCGGGCTGCAGCGGCCACCGCATCGACACCGGCAGTTACTCTGGCCAGCAAAGGCTTCAAGAAAGTGGCAGCCTTGCTGGGTAACGATAGACGGGCATAGTGTTTCTTGGACTCTGCCTGCCAACGCTCGTCCGTGAAGAACAAGCGCGCACGACCCCGAAAGCTCAGGCTGTGCTCAATCCAGACCGAGCCATTGCGCACCGCGCGGCGCAGGGCAAACAGGGTGGCCACCTCCAACGCCTGAAACGCCCGTTCCCGGTCTGGGCTGGAGATCGAAACCTGCCAGATCATTCCCAGACTTGGTGCCACCACTTCAACTGGCAGCTTTCTGGATCCTTTGAGATATAAAGCTTGCAGCTTGGCAAGGTACTCGATGGCAGGATGCTCGCCGGTGGCCTGCCAGGGCAGCTTTGCAATGGCGACGAGCAACGACCGCACGGGGCGAATTCCATCAATCAATCCCTCGCGGACCAGGGAGGCCCTGCTCGGTGGTTTGCGTTTCTGGGTTTCGGTGATCAAGGCTTCAAGACGGGCACGCAACTCAGCATCTGGCACCGCACCTTGCGCGCTCAAGGCAACAAGTTCGCCGAGCAGCGTTTTGTACATTGCGGCCCAATTGACGGTAGCGGGGACATCGGCGGCAGCCTGACGCCACAGATCGGCGATCCGGCGCTGCACCATAAGGATCAACTGGTCTGTGGTGGTGAACAGGCAATACCGAAGAAAGCATGCGACCTCCACGGTGCGCGCTGGCTCTTTGATCTTGGCTCCGGCTGAGGGCGGCCTGGAGACAAGTCGGCGCGCGTAGCGGCGCAAGATGAGATCGGGGATGTCTGCCAGGTGCTTATGAACGTCCAGCGTGTAAAGCAGGTCGATGCGCTCCAGTACCTCGCTGATTTGGCGGGTTGAGTGTTTCGCCGGTGCAGCCCATAGCCAACTCTGCTGGGTTTGTCCATCTGGGCGCAGCTCTGAAACTGAGGCTCGCCAGCGATCAAGTGTTGCTGGATCAACGCTGGCGGCGATGGCGGTGCCTGTTTCAACTTCAAGCTGGGCAAGTGCCGCCGCAATCAGTGTCCGAATTGCCCGCTCGTGCACGATCACCAGCTTGTTCTTGTACAGCCATTGACGCGCCCGCACGAGTAGCTGATCGCGGTCGGCGCAGCGCGCCACTTCGTCGCGCAGTTCACGTACCAGTGAGCGGCGCTGGTGCTCGCTCATCCACTGGAATCCAAGGACCGTGCAGGCTACTTGTTGGTGATCGAATAGCGTGCGCCCGCGTTCATACATGGCTCTCAGCGAGGCGACTTCTGGTGCTGCAATGCCAAGCTCGTTGCCAAGGTGGCGCCACAAGGCTACTGGAATTACCCGAAAGGCACCGAGCAAACGCCCACTCATGCGCAGGAAACCAATATGGAGCGCCAGACCAAGCTTGTGGGAATCACCTCGGCGTGCATTGATTGCGTCGCGCTCGGCACCATCGAAGGTGAAAAATGCCTTCATCTCGAAGTCGCTGATATCGCGGGGGAGCCCACGCATCCACAAAAACGTTGTGTGCCAACCCTGCATCGTGAACCTCAAAAGTGGGAGGCCACCATACCCGTTTACAAAGCGAACAGGAAAGTCAATGAAATCAACGGTCTACCCAGACCACCCCCGCGCCAGTGCTAGCTTTGCGTACCGTCACTTATTGCACTGAAAACGAGGAGACCCCAACTAGGGCTTCAAGATCAACAGCTCGCGGATGACTTCATGGTGGGTGTTCTTCATCGGCACCGGCTCAACGCGGAAGCCGTGACGCTCTGCCATCGAGCGCACTTCGGGCGCGTCGTCATAGGTCAGCATCACTGAACCACGCACCGAGGCCATGAGCGCGAACAGCCCTTCATGGTCGATTTCGTTGTGGGTGTAGAGCCGTGCCCCGGCCTTCTTGCCGCCTGCGGTGTACGGCGGATCAACGAAGAAGAACGCATTGGCATCATCAGCGTAGCGCTGCACCACCTCGAAGGCGTCGGCCTGCTCGAAGGTGATCCGATCGCGCATGGCCTGCAAGGCTTCGATGCGACGGGCCAGCGTTTCGGGATACCAGCGCGAATTGAGGCCGCGCCCGGCCTCTCCGGTCTTAACGAGGCCAGCGCCTGCGGCCATGATGCCGCCGCGCTGCATCCGGTTTTTGACGATGGTTCGGAAGGCCCGGCCGCGAATGCTCTTGGGGTTGCCGTCGAGGATCTCCCGGACGTTCTCAAGGTTCACATCGAAGTCGATGATCTGCTTGCAAAGCCACTTCACGTCAGCGGGCTTGCCGTGGAAGATGGTTTGCCAGACAGCGGCCACATCGTCGTCCAGTTCGCCCAGAAAGACGTGTTCGGCCAAACCCTCAGCGGCGGCCGACAGGCCCGCCATTGCTCCACCCGCGAAGGGTTCCACAAACACCGATGGCGTGATCTTGGATGCCGTCAGCCACTTGCGCACCTCTGGGACAAGCCACGTCTTGCCGCCCGGATAGCGGAACGGACTGAGCTGGCGAACCTGCGCAACGTTCGTCGGGGCTTTCTTGTCGTGGAGTTGTTCAACCAGTGAGGCCAGCGCCTGCGCTTTGTCGGGGTCAACGAAGTGATGCCGCAGCCCTTCAAGGGCCGGTTTGCATTCGCTGTGAACCAGTACCGTGGCGCGGGTGACGCCTTGCTCTTTCAGGCGTTCGATGCGGCGGTTCTGCCGTTGTAATGCAGTGGCGTCGGTTGTCATTGTTATTTTCTCCGTGAACATTCACGGAGCGTAACAAGGACGTATAGGCGCGTCAAGACCCGTGAATGTTCACGGTCTTGTCAAACAAGCAACTTGTGGTCATTTTGCGGCGTCGGAGCCGTTGCCGTTCTCAAGCGGCAGACCGTCCTCGACCGGCTCAGTGATGGGCACCGGGTGAACGATCTTGTCAGTGATGCGAGTCTCAAACACCGGCAGAGGAACCGGCTTGCCACCCGTCAGCCCTTCCACCGAGCGCTCAAGCGTGGTGTAGCGGACTTCATCCCGCACGATGCGCGTGCGCTTCTGGCCTTCGACCTCTTCAAAGCGGACGATAAACCATGCAATGTCAGCATTGGATATGTCGGCCACGTTGTCCATCTCACCGATGGAATCGAAGAAGGCGCGATCAACGACCACGGCCATCTTCTTGCCCCAACGGCGCAGCGTGGGGACTTTGATTTGAAGCTGCGGCATCAAGCGCTTGGGGCCGCTGCTGCGGTAGTCCGGGCGACGACGACCGGCCGGGAAAATGACCCAATCCACGGCGTCATCGTTGAAGGCTTCAAACTCGCCCTTCATGGCGTTACCGCTGAAATAGACGGCCTGAATCTCAAGGGCAGCCCAATTCATCGGGGCTTCCTTGGGCGTCTTGGAGCTGACCAGAACCATGTCGATTCGGCCCACGTCATCGCCGCCTTCGCTGTCGGTCGATGCCCCGGCTTCGAGGAAGCCGACTTCACCGACCAGCAGCGGGTCAGGGTCGCCAAGGATGGTTTCGCCTACCCACTTGAACACGTCGAGTTCATCGTGGAAGCGATAGGGGCAGGTGGCGCGGAGGTCGCCTTGCTTGCCCTCAACAGGGACACCGACCGCCCGGCCGTTGTCTGGGTGTGTGTTGTAGGAGTAGAGCCGGAGCGAACACACCCCGCCATCCTTGGAGCAGACAGCGCCTGTTTTGCGCGCCTGAAAGGGGCAGGGTTGTGGGGTTCGCTCTTTCTTCGGCTTGAGGACTTCGGCGGCAAGCTGGCGGCGTTCCTCCCCGGAAAGCTGCGTCAGATTGAAGCCGAACCACTCCCCGATCCCGAATCGTGGCGTTATGTCTTTTGGTTTTTTTGCCATAACCTTATAACGTAACACATTGGACAGTTGCGTGCCGAGGGGTAAAGCAAACAGTCGTCCGCAGTTTTGTGCGGCAGTCGAGGGCAACCTGGAAACCTGCCGTTTAAGTGCGGCGCCAGTCGGGTTGATCGTTGGAAGTCACACCTGGCCCCCGGGCAGGGATCGGTCGGCCTTGGATGGCCGCTTGCGGCGGTCGTATGGCCCGCTGGCGGGCCTGTAGCCCAGCGGCGAGGGGCATGGGCCCGGTGAGCGTCGGAAAGGCGCTGGAAGCCCGCAGGGGTCGAGACGCGGAACGTGGCTCGATGCGCAGCACGACATAGCCGGTTTTCGCGCCCGCGAAAATTCCCCGTCCCTGGCTTGGCCCCTCAAGTGTCTGCATGCCGCCGCTGCGCCCCTCATCTGTCAATGAAAAACGGGAGCCTAGGCCCCCGTTCTCTGTCGCATGTCCACCTGGTCTACCGCTGGCAGTAGATCGAGTCACCCTGCACCCATGACAGCTTGATAAGCCCGCTCTGGCTCAACTCTTCGCACGCCTGGCCGGTCTGCTCGCGCCACTTCTTGAGCCTGGCGGAATCGGACCCGCACATCAGCCTGAACGTCTCCAGCTTCAAGGGGAACGGTTCCTTGTGAGAGACGAAGTAATCGAACATGCGCCGGGCAGTAGGGGACAGCTCGCGGTACTTTTCCCACACGAATTTCGAGTAATGATCGCCGGCAAAAAGCACTACCATTTCCTCGTCGATTTCGACCTGGCAGCGCGACGTTTTCTTGCCGCGATCCAGCACGCGGAAGCGATGGATCAGGGACACCGATTCAAGCCGGCCGATCCGGCCTGAACTGAACTGCATGGCGGTCGCCTGCAGGCGCGTCAGGCACTCTTCGGCCTTGTCGTAGTACCGGCCGTTGATCGCCCAGCCCAGGTCTGTGCAAAGCTCGTAGAACGTGAAGGAAACGGGCGTACCGACCGGCGAACGCTTCGCGTATTCAAGAACCTGCTGCCAAACCAGCTCGTCGTCATCGGCCCGCAGCTCGATCCCGGTATAGGTGATGAGCACGTCCTTATTGACGTGAAAAATTACGTGTTGCTGCCGCACCTCACGCGGGGTCTTCTTGTTCCTGGTCGTGAAGAGCGCAGCACGCGCCAGGTCGTTCGGCATCGCCCGCATGTCGTCGCCCCAGGGCGCGAGGTCGAACAGCGAAAGCTGCATTGCCTTAATCTGCTCTTTCGTGTGCTTGAGCAAAGCGGCCTGCTTGACTTCGCTCACCTTGTCGGCGGTCTTCTCGACGGCAGTTTTTCGTTTCGGCGCTGGGGCGGGTGCGGACATTGAGGTTCCTCCGAATGAAAATTACGCCACGGCAAATGCCAACGGCGGGTGATTCGGCGACGTAACTCCTGCCGTCGCTCGACGCATCGGTATCAAAACGGCCGATTGGACGCCAGGGGCGGGGATCACATCGGCTCTGCAGCTCGATGTATCGCTCCCCCCTTCATCGCGGGTAAGATTACCGATAAATTGGAACCTGTTTAGGCTCATGCATTGATTTTCTTGCGCTAGAGAACTCGAAGTTTAGCTAAACACGGTCTCCCCGTCAAGAACTTTAGCGGCTAAAATTTTGAGCTGCGGATCGCAAGGCATAGCCGACCGTGTACAACCAGATATTCTTTACGAACGTCTTACGCCTGCTCGAAGAGCAAGGGATGACGAAGCATGACCTCGCCGAGAAGGCAGGAATGTCCATATCATTCCTGTCCGACTTGACCAACGGGAAGGCCAATCCTTCCCTCAAGATCATGGGTTCCATTGCGGACGCCTTGAGCGTCCCATTGCCGACCCTTTTGGAAATGACCGACTTGGACAAGGCAACGCTGGACGCCTTGTCCGGGGGCAAGGCCCCCAAGAGTCTCCCGGACGGGTTCGCACGCATAGCGGCGATCCTCAACGAGTACCAGGCATTCACAGTGCGGCAATGGGATGAGGCGAACAGGAAGCAAATAGCCAAAAATAAAGGCAAAAAGTCCTGACGCCAGAGGGAAATTTTTAGCGGCTAAAGCCCCCATTCACGGGGATTGCCGCTTCGCTGGGTAGCAATCCAGCCGCCAGCCAGCCGCGCAACTCGCCAGCCAGCGCCTCCTTTCACCCCGCAGCCTTCAACCGGGCACCCCATTTGTCAACAGGGGTAACAGTTCGTTGAAGGCTTTGGCTTGCCTTGCTTTCCTGTTCGGTATATCGTTTGTCCGTGTAGAATACGACGAACGAAATGGAACAGGACGGACATGGCAGACACAGAAGACTTCTCAACGCTCAAAGAGCGGGCCAAGAAGAAATTGGAACGCGACATGGGGCCGCTGCTCTTGGGTGCATTGAATGACCCTCGCACGGTCGAAATCATGCTTAACGCGGACGGCAAGCTGTGGCAGGAACGGCTTGGCGAAAAGATGAAGTGCATCGGGTCGCTTCGCGTGGCGCAGTCCGAAGCGATCATCAAAACCATTGCCGGCTACCACGGCAAGGAAGTCACACGCGGCAAGCCCATCCTGGAAGGGGAGTTGCCGCTTGATGGCTCGCGCTTCGCGGGCCAGCTCCCCCCGGTGGTGCCTGCGCCCACGTTTGCAATCCGCAAGAAGGCCGTGGCCATCTTCACGCTGGAGCAATACGTCGAGGCCGGCACCATGACGCAGGGCCAGTACGAGGCCCTGAAAGCCGCCGTCAAGAACCACCGGAACATCCTGGTGATTGGCGGCACTGGCTCGGGCAAGACCACGCTCGTGAACGCGATCATCAATGAGATGGTGATTTGCGATCCCATGGAGCGCGTTTTCATCATCGAAGACACCGGCGAAATTCAATGCGCCGCTGAAAACTTCGTTCAGTACCACACGTCCTTGGAAGTGCCGATGACGGCGCTTCTGAAAGCGACTCTGCGCATGCGCCCTGACCGGATTCTGGTCGGGGAAGTGCGTGGGGCGGAAGCGTTGGATTTGCTCGATGCCTGGAACACCGGGCACGAGGGTGGGGCGGCAACGCTCCACGCCAACAACGCAGCCGCTGGCCTGGCTCGTCTGAGGTCGCTCATTACCCGTAATGAGTCGGCACCGGCCGAAATTGAACCGCTGATAGGCGAGGTGGTTCATGTCGTTGTTCATATCGCCCGCACCCCTGAAGGCGGTCGCCGCATCCAAGAAATCCTTGAGGTTTCCGGGTACGTGGACGGCCGCTACATCACCAAAACCCTCTAGGAGTATTTCCAATGCAAGCGTCTCTTCTCCGTCCCTTCGCCATCAACCGCACGACGATGTTCTACATCGGCGCGGCGCTGCTGATGGTGCTTTTCCTGCTGTCTCCACAGCATGCCTTTGCCTCGGAAGGCACGGGCGGCTCGCTGCCCTATGAAAGCTGGTTGACGAACCTGCGCAATTCCGTCACCGGCCCCGTGGCCTTCGCGCTGTCGATCATCGGCATCGTGATCGCGGGCGGCGTGCTGATCTTCGGCGGCGACCTGAATGGCTTCTTCCGCACGTTGATTTTCCTCGTCCTGGTGATGGCCCTCCTGGTCGGCGCGCAGAACGTGATGAGCACCTTCTTCGGCCGTGGCGCTGAGATTGCTGCGCTGGGCGATGCCGTGATGCACCAGCTCAAGGCCGCATCGGTTCTGACCAACAGCGTCCGCACGGTCTAACGATGGCCCTCCGCACGATCCCCATTCGTCGCGCCGGGAACCGAGACAACCTGTTCATGGGTGGGGATCGTGAACTGGTGATGTTTTCGGGTCTTCTGGCCTTCGCTCTGATTTTCAGCGCCCAAGAACTGAGGGCAACGGTGATCGGGCTTCTGCTGTGGTTCGGTGCGCTCTTCGCGTGCCGGCTCATGGCGAAGTCCGATCCCAAGCTGCGCTTCGTGTACCTGCGTCACCGTAAGTACAAGGGGTACTACCCAGCGCGCAGCACGCCTTTCCGACTGAACCCGAATAGCCAAGGGAAGCAATACAAATGATCGAAGCAATCGCAATTGGCATCGCGGCGCTCGGTGCCTTGCTGCTGCTCATCCTGTTCGCTCGCATCCGAGCCGTCGATGCGGAATTGAAGCTCAAAAAGCATCGTTCCAAGGACGCCGGCCTGGCCGATCTACTCAACTACGCCGCCATGGTCGATGACGGCGTGATCGTGGGTAAGAACGGGTCGTTCATCGCCTCTTGGCTCTACAAGGGCGACGACAACGCAAGCAGCACCGATGAACAGCGGGAAATGGTGTCGTTCCGCATCAATCAGGCGCTCGCGGGCCTGGGTAACGGCTGGATGCTCCACGTCGATGCCGTGCGCCGGCCGGCACCCAACTACACCGAAACGGGCCTGTCGCATTTCCCCGATCCGGTGTCGGCCGCCATGGACGAAGAGCGCCGCCGACTCTTCGAGGGCCTGGGCACGATGTACGAGGGCTATTTCATCGTCACGATGACCTACTTTCCGCCGCTTCTGGCGCAAAGCAAGTTCGTTGAACTGATGTTCGATGACGAAGCGAAGACACCCGGCAACAAGGCCCGCACGCAAGGCTTGATCGACTACTTCAAGCGCGAATGCACCAGCATCGAATCGCGCCTGTCGTCGGCCGTCAAGCTGCAGCGCCTGCGTGGGAACAAGGTGGTGAACGAAGACGGCTCCACGGTCACGCATGACGATCTGCTGCGGTGGCTGCAGTTCTGCATCACGGGCATGGATCACCCCGTGCTGCTGCCCAGCAACCCGATGTACCTGGATGCCGTGATCGGCGGCCAGGAACTGTTCGGCGGCGTGGTGCCCAAGATCGGCCGCAAGTTCGTCCAGGTCGTTGCCATCGAGGGCTTTCCTCTGGAGTCAACACCGGGAGTCTTGACCGCCCTGGGCGAGCTGCCCGTCGAATACCGCTGGTCGAGCCGCTTCATCTTCATGGACTCGCATGAAGCCGTGAAGCACCTGGACAAGTTCCGCAAGAAGTGGAAGCAAAAAATCCGTGGCTTCTTCGACCAGGTTTTCAACACGAATACCGGCTCGGTGGACCAGGACGCCATGTCCATGGTGAACGATGCCGAGTCTGCGATTGCCGAGGTCAATAGCGGCCTGGTCGCGGTGGGGTACTACACCAGCGTCGTCGTCCTGATGGACGAAGACCGCGAAAAGCTGGAAACCTCTGCACGCCAGGTAGAAAAGGCCATCAACCGCCTGGGCTTCGCTGCGCGGATCGAGACAATCAACACGCTGGACGCCTACCTGGGAAGCCTTCCGGGCCACGGCGTGGAGAACGTTCGCCGCCCGCTCATCAACACGATGAACCTGGCCGATCTGCTGCCGACAAGCACGATCTGGACGGGCCTCAACAAAGCGCCTTGCCCGATGTATCCGCCGCTGTCGCCGGCACTCATGCATTGCGTGACGCACGGTGCCACGCCGTTCCGTCTCAACCTGCATGTGCGCGACCTGGGCCACACCTTCATGTTCGGTCCCACGGGTGCCGGCAAGTCAACGCACCTTGCGTTGATCGCGGCGCAGCTCCGTCGCTATCAAGGCATGTCGATCTACGCCTTCGACAAAGGCATGTCCATGTACCCCTTGGCCAAGGCCACGGGCGGCAAGCACTTCACCGTGGCGGCCGATGACGACAAGCTGGCCTTCTGCCCTCTGCAGTTCCTGGAGTCGAAGAGTGATCGGGCTTGGGCGATGGAGTGGATCGACACGATCCTTGCGCTGAACAACGTGGAAACCACCCCGGCGCAACGCAATGAGATCGGGAACGCGATCATGAGCATGCACGCCAGCGGAGCGCGCACGCTGTCCGAATTCAGCGTGACGATCCAGGATGAAGCGATCCGCGAGGCGATCCGGCAGTACACGGTGGACGGCAACATGGGCCATCTGCTCGATGCCGAAGAAGATGGTTTGTCGCTCACCGACTTCACCGTTTTTGAAATCGAAGAGCTGATGAACCTGGGCGAGAAATACGCCCTGCCGACGCTGCTCTACCTGTTCCGCCGCATCGAGCGCAGCCTGAAAGGCCAGCCGGCCGTCATCATCCTGGACGAAGCCTGGCTGATGCTGGGACACCCGGCGTTCCGCGCCAAGATTCGGGAATGGCTCAAGGTGCTGCGCAAGGCGAACTGCCTGGTGCTCATGGCAACGCAGAGCCTTTCCGACGCGGCGAACTCGGGCATCTTGGACGTGATCGTGGAATCGACCGCAACCAAGATTTTCCTGCCCAACGTGTACGCCCGCGATGAGGACACGGCGGCGCTCTATCGCCGCATGGGCCTCAACGCTCGCCAGATTGAGATTCTGGCTACGGCCATTCCGAAGCGGCAGTACTACTACGTTTCCGAGAACGGCCGGCGACTCTACGACCTGGCTCTAGGCCCGCTGGCCCTGGCGTTCGTCGGCGCGTCCGACAAGGAATCCGTGGCGGCTATCAAGAGCCTCGAAGCCAAGTTCGGCGATGCCTGGGTGCATGAATGGCTCGCCGGCCGCAATTTGAAACTTTCTGACTATGGGGTGGCAGCATGAGCTTTGCAGACACGATCAAGGGCTTGATTTTCAAGAAGCCCGCACAGCCGGCTGATCCCCGGCGCGCACCGGATTCGGTGATGGAAGGTGGCCGACGCAGGGGCGAGGTCGAAAACCCGTACCTGGCGGCACGCCGCACCTGGAATGAACACGTTGGCGCGGTCGTCTCGTCGCGCCAGACCTGGCAGGTTGTCGGCATTCTGTCGTTGTTGATCGTCCTGGCCGCCGTGGGCGGGTTGATCCACATTGGCAGTCAATCGAAGTTCGTGCCCTACGTGGTCGAGGTAGACAAGCTCGGCCAGGCGGTGGCCGTCGCGCCGGCACAGCGGGCCGCTGCAGTCGATCAGCGCGTGGTGCACGCCTCGGTGGCCTCGTTCGTCAGCGATGCCCGCTTGGTGACGCCTGACGTGGCCTTGCAGCGCAAGGCCGTGTTCCGGCTCTACTCGATGCTTTCGGCCAACGATCCGGCCACGGCCAAGACCAATGAATGGTTGAACGGCAGCGAGGACAGCAGCCCGTTCAAGCGCGCCGCGAAAGAAACGGTCAGCACCGAAATTCTCTCGGTGATCCCGCAGACGCCCGACACCTGGCAAGTGGACTGGATGGAGACGACACGCGACCGGCAGGGCGTCGTGAAGGGCCTGCCGGTCCGCATGCGGGCCTTAGTCACGGTCTACACCGTCGCCACCACTCCAAACACCACGGAAGAGCAAGTGCGCAACAACCCGCTTGGCATCTACGTCCGTGACTTCTCTTGGTCGAAACAGCTTTAAGGGGCAACACTCATGAACAAGTATCTTCTCGCTTTGGTCCTGGGCGCTGCGCCCGCATTCGCACTCGCTGCAGGGCCGGCCGGCCCGGCTGACAAGAACCTGGCCGACCTCTATTTCTCCAAAGACAACCCGACGCTGACGCCGCAGGAAAAAGCGGCCGTCGCCATCGCTCAGAAGTGGCGCGACAACAGCGCGACGGGCATCAAGCCGGTGGCCGGCGCCGATGGCTCGATCCGCTTCCTGTTCGGTGCGCAGCAGCCCAGCATCGTGTGCGCAGTGCTGCAGGTCTGCGATGTGGAGCTGCAGCCCGGTGAACAGGTCAACTCGATCCACCTGGGCGACACCGCCCGGTGGACGGTCGAGCCGGCCATCACGGGCAGCGGCCCGGCCGAAGTGCAGCACCTCATCATCAAGCCGATGGACGTGGGCCTGGAAACGTCGCTGATCGTCACCACGAACCGGCGCACGTATCACCTGCGGCTGCGCTCGCATCGCACGGAGTTCATGCCCCGTGTGGCGTTCACCTACACGGAAGACGCAATGGCGAAGTGGGACGCCATCAAGACCCGCGAAGTGAAGGAAAAGCAGTCGCGCACGATCCCGCAAACCGGCGAGTACCTGGGCGATCTGAACTTTGCCTATGACGTGTCGGGATCGGCCGCCTGGAAGCCCGTGCGCGTCTACAACGATGGGACCAAAACCATCATCCAAATGCCCAGCACGATGCAGCAGACGGAAGCGCCGACGCTCCTAGTCGTTCGCAAGGATGGCGGCGTTTTCACGGATGAAGAAACCGTGATGGTCAATTACCGCGTGCAGGGTGACCGCTACATCGTGGACACGGTTTTCGACAAGGCCGTGCTGATTGCCGGCGTCGGCAGCAGCCAAGACCGCGTGACCATCACCAGGGGGAAATAACCATGCGCAAGACCGCTTTCCTCGCGCTGCTCGTGGTCGGCCTGGCCGGCTGCGCCACCACTGCGCCATCCACCTACGGCAACTTCACGCAAAGCGCGCCTGCAGCCTTCAATCAAACGATGGCTGATGACGCCGCGAAGCAGCTCGTTGCCGTGTACCCGCCCGCAAGCACGCGGTTCGATCTGCAGCACGCCACGCCGGATGCCTTCGGCTCTTCGCTGGTCGAGTCGCTGCGCGCCAAGGGCTACGCCCTCTTGGAGTTCAAACCAGCCGCGCCGGCCTCGGCCGCATCGGCGGCCACGGACGCCACGGCGACCGCTGGCAAACCGCTGCGGTACATCCTCGATCAAGCTGAATCGAACCTGTACCGCGTGACCCTGCTGGTGGGCAACCAGTCATTGACCCGCGCTTACTCGGCTGCACAGAACGGCACTCTGTACCCGGCCGGCGCGTGGGTTCGGAAGGAGTAACGCACATGAGCGAAGACCAAATGTCGCCTGACGCTTCCCCTGGGGAAGTGACAAAGAAGACCGGCGTTCGCCGCGTCAACAATCTGCCGGTCTACATCATCGGCGGCCTGATGGGCGTGTTCCTGCTGGTCATGGTGTTGGTGGCTGCGGATCGCGCAGCCCAGCAGAACCGGCCGGCCGGTGCGAAGGACGAAAAGGCTGGCAACACCAGCATGTTCGCCAACGAGATTGCCGGCAACCAGAAGGACGGGATCATTCAGGCCGAGCGGCCAGCACCGCCCACGGTGCCCGACCTCTCGCAGCCGCAAGGCCAGGCCATCGACGTTGCCCGCCCGGACAACCTGGACGCGCCGCCGACGCCACCGACCAGCGCAAGCCTGGATGACCGTGTCAACAACGACGAAATGCAGCGCGTCCGCATGGCGAAGATGCAGCAGCTCGAAGAGGCCATCAAGGCAAAGACGGGCGTGCGGGGCATCGCTCCGCGCAGCTCGGGATCGACGCCTGGCGGCCTGACGGATGGCGCAGCGCCGGCCACCCGCGAGGAAGCGTTAGCCCGACTGGCGGCCGTGCGCCAGCAAATCGACGCGCAGACCCGCGACGACCCCACGGCGGCCTACAGAGCGCGCATGCAGCAGCTTCAAGCCGGTGGGGTAGGGGGTATGTCCGGGGGAGGCGTTTCGGCGGCTCCTAGGCTCCTGCAAACGGCCGGCTCCAGCTCGCCGGGGAGCAAGGACTATTCGCAGTTCGCCAACTCCGGGCAGGAAGACCGCTGGAAGCTCGATTCCAAGCCCGAAGCGCCACGCTCGCCGTATGAGCTGCGCGCCGGTTTCGTCGTGCCCGCCACGCTGATTTCAGGCATCAACTCCGATTTGCCCGGTCAGATCATGGCCCAGGTGAGCCAGGACGTGTTCGACACGCCCACCGGCAAATGGAAGCTGATTCCTCAAGGCTCGCGCCTTGTGGGTCGGTACTCCAGTGATGTGGCATACGGCCAATCCCGCGTGCTGATTGCCTGGCAACGCATCGTCTTCCCGGACGGCAAGGCAATGGATATTGGTTCGATGCCTGGTGCGGACAGCGCCGGTTATGCGGGCTTCAATGACCAGGTGAACAACCACTATTTCCGGCTGTTCGCATCGGCATTCCTCATGTCTGGCGTGACGGCGGGTATCACCATGAGCCAGAACCAGGACCAGCAGAACAACGGCAATCGGCAGACGGCCAGCGGCGCACTTAGCGAAGCGTTGGGCCAGCAGCTCGGCCTTGTCACCGCTCAGTTGATTTCCAAAAACATGAACATTGCCCCGACCCTCGAAATTCGTCCGGGCTACCGTTTTAACGTCATCGTCACCAAGGACATGACGTTTTCCAAGCCGTACCAGGCGTTCGACTACTAACCCAAAGGAGAAAGCGAAATGAAGATGCTCACTAAGAAAGTTTTAGCGGCTAAAGTCGCTTTGGTTTTTGCACTTACTGCCCCTGGCGTGATGACCCCGGCGCAGGCCGGCATCCCGGTTATCGACGGTGCGAACCTGACGCAAACCGTCATGTCGGCAGTGGAGAACGTTGCGCAGACGCTCAAGCAAATTGAGCAGTACCGCACCCAGCTCCAGCAGTACGAAAACATGATCCAGAACACGGTCGCACCGGCCGCGTATATCTGGGATCAGGCCACGTCCACGATGAACCAGCTTCGCGGGGCCATCGACACGTTGAACTACTACAAGAACCAGGCGGGCAGCCTCGACGGCTACCTGTCGAAGTTCCAGGACGTGTCCTATTACCGCTCGTCCCCATGCTTCAACATCGGTTGCACGAAGGCTGAATTCGACGCCATGAAACAGGCTTCCAACAAGCTGAATTCGGAAGCTCAGAAGAAGGCCAACGATGCGCTGTTCAAAGGCTTGGACAAGCAGCAGGACGCAATGGAATCCGATGCGCGCCAATTGCAACGCCTGCAATCTTCCGCGCAGGGAGCCACCGGCCAGATGCAGGCCATCGGCTTTGCAAACCAGCTCGCCAGCAACCAGGCAAACCAGCTCCTGCAGATTCGCGGCCTGTTGATCGCGCAACAGAACGCGGTCGCCACGCGCAACCAGGTGATTGCAGACAAAGAGGCGCAAGAGGCCGCTGCTGCCGAAAACTTGCGCAAGGGCGAGTACCGCGCTAGCCCTGCGCGCACTTGGTAAGGGCTGCTCGATGAAGACCAACAAGGTTCTTACCTTGGCCCTGGCCGCCCTCGTGGCGGCCTTGGTCGCCGGCTGCGGCGAAAAGCCTGCAGAACAACCGGCCAAGCAAGCCATGCCCGAAGTCAACGATGAGAACTGCAAGCCCGCGAGCGTTGCCAAGATCGAAGACAAGGGCGCGCAGCAAGCGTTTTCGTCGCTGTGCCTGCGCCGTGGTGGCGGTTTCAAACCCAGCGAAAAGAAAGAATGGTGAGGTTGTGACTATGAGAATGCCAGCCGTATTCAAGAACGCCGGCCTGCTGTTTGTTTTGCTGTGGCTGGCGTTCTTTTCCATTGAGGCGCAAGCGGCTATCGACAATGCCGGCGTCTTAGATAACGTCCTCAACCGCTATTCGGCCGCCGCCAGTGGTTGGGCCGGCTTCATCACGGCCCGGGCCACCTGGTTGTTTTGGACGCTCGCAGTGATTTCGATGGTGTGGACGTTTGGCTTCATGGCCTTGCGCAAGGCCGATATTGGCGAGTTCTATGCGGAGTTCATCCGCTTCACCATCTTCACCGGCTTCTTCTGGTGGCTGCTCACGAACGGGCCGAATTTCGCCACCGACATCATGAGTTCGCTGCGCACCATCGCAGGCAGTGCAAGCGGCACCGGCTCGACGCTGACGCCCTCCGGGATCGTTGATATTGGTTTCGACATTTTCTTTAAGGTGCTCGATCAGTCTTCGGTGTGGTCGCCTGTCGATAGCGCGGCCGGCATCCTCATCAGCGCGGCGATTCTCATCATCCTGGCGTTGATCGGCGTGAATATGTTGCTGCTCCTGGTGAGCGGCTGGATATTGGCCTATGCCGGCGTTTTCTTTCTCGGCTTCGGTGGATCGCGGTGGACTTCGGACATGGCGATCAACTATTACAAGACCGTCCTGAACATCGCCGCGCAGCTCTTCACGATGGTTCTGCTCGTCGGCATCGGCAAGTCGTTTGTCGATCAGTATTACAACGCCATGAGCGCCGGCATCAGCCTCAAGGAATTAGGCGTGATGATGATCGTCGCGGTCGTGCTGCTGGCCCTGGTCAACAAGCTGCCGGCGATGGTTGGCGGCTTGGCGATGGGCGGCGGAACGCACGCCCTCGGCGGTGGCTTTGGTGCCGGCGCAGCGATGGGTGCGGCGGCGGTGGCCGGCGCGGCCATCGCCACGGGCGGCGCTGCGATTGCAGCCGGCGCGGCCAGCGCGGCAGGTGGCGCGCAAGCCCTCATGGCGGCCTACAGCAAAGCGTCTGCGGCATCCAGCGAGGGCGGCGGCGGTGGTGGCATGGGCGACACGATGGGCGGCGTCGCTATGGCCGCTGCAGGCCCTGGCGGCGGCAGCTCTGGCGGTGGCAGCGTCTTCGCGGGCATGGACACCGGCAGCAGCTCGGGCGGCGGCTCAAGTGGCTCCAGTGGCTCGGGCGGTGGCTTCGGTGGTGGTGCCTCCGAAGGCGGCAGCTCGGGCGGCAAGAGCAGCGCGCCGGCAGGCGAGGGCAAGGACTCGGGCGGTGGCGCGGCACCTGGTGCCGAAGGGAAGGCCGACGCAGGCGGCAAGGCCGCAGGTTCTGACGCCAAGGGAGGGGGGCAGGACACTGGCCTGGCACCTGGCGAACAACGCTCCACCGGCAGCATGTTGGGCCGTGCGGCGGCCATTGCTGCGGGCACTGCGGGCAACCTGGCGCAAGGCTCCTGGGACGTGGCGAAAGCCAAGGCCGCGAGCATGCGCGAGTCGGCTCTTGATCGCATCAGCGAAACCACGGGCGGAAAGATCGCAGCCGCGATCAGGGCGCAGGACGCGGCAGCGCCGGCAGACCTGTCCACTCCCGCACCGGCACCCAGCAGCGCCGCGCAGGCCTCGACGGCCGCCACGGCCTTCAACGACAACGAACTGTCTGCAGGCAAGGGCCAGGCAGAAACCCCCGTCGCGCCCGAAGTGGCCGACTTCATGAATCGCAATTCCAAAACCTCGTAACTGCAAAGGAGCATCAACCATGCAACGCAAAAACCTCATCGCCTCGGCCGCTCTTGCGGTGGCCGCCTTCGGTGCGATTCCAGCCACTGCCAGCGCGCAGGAAATCCTCACGGGCGATACCCGCCTGGCCTGCGAAGCGATCTTGTGCCTTGCCACTGGCACCCAGCCCAGCGAATGCACGCCTTCGCTGCGCCGCTATTTCAGCATTTCGTACCGCAAGCTGTCGGACACGATCCGGGGCCGCGTCAACTTCCTGAACCTCTGCCCCGTCGCCAATCAGACGCCGCAAATGTCGGCCCTGGTCAATGCGCAGGCCAATGGTGCCGGCCGGTGTGATGCCGCTTCGCTGAATGCCGTGCTGCGTTCGTGGACGGGTTCCGACGATGGCATGGTGTACGTCAGCAACCAGATGCCCAGCTACTGCACCGCCTACACGACGCACGCCTACACGGACTTCTCGGGCACGGTGCCGCGCTATGTGGGGATTCCTGAGCGGGGAGGGTATTGGGTCGAGGCGCGGGACTATGACCGCGCCCTGGCCGAATACAACGCCCGCATCAAGGCCGAAGACGAAGAGCGCCGCCGCGCCAGTTGGGGCGGCGGTGGCAACTAAGGGAGCCTGAACCATGCCTTTCATCGATCTCCCGCCCCAGCTTCAAGAGCGCGTCATCTGCTCGATTTCGGCCGCCGTCAAATACGAAGTGCCGGCGAACATCGTTCTTGCGGTCGCGGAGAAAGAAGGCGGCAAGCCGGGCCAGTGGGTGAAGAACACGAACGGCACGCATGACGTGGGCCCGATGCAGTTCAACACCCTGTACCTGGGCGACCTGGCGAAGTACGGCATTACGGCAAACGACGTGGCAGCGGCTGGCTGCTACTCGTTTGACCTGGCGGCCTGGCGGCTGCGGCAACACATCCGCATGGACAAGGGCGACTTGTGGACGCGGGCGGCTAACTACCACTCGCGCACCCCCCAATTCAACGTGGTCTATCGCGCCGACTTGATGCGCAGGGCTGTCAAGTGGGCCGACTGGCTCGATGCGCGGTTCGTCACCCGCGACGTGACAAAGCCCGGCGCAATCCCTTCGACTCCGGTAGCCGTTCAAGCGGTCGCTCAGACCGCGCCAGTGGTATCGAAGCCGGCCCCTGCAGCGGTCCCGCAGGCAGCGCCTGCAGGGCCTTGGAGCACTGCCAGCTACGTGCCTCGAAAGCTCATCATCAACGGCCAGTGAGGCCGTTTTTTTAGCGGATAAAAACATGGACTTTCACGCCTTCATGAAGCGGTACACCCTCGGCCTTTTCGGTGTCATCAAGAGCTATTGCGATTGGGCCGAGTCGCAGGCCAAGAGCCAGGGCGATTTACTGCTGCTTGCCTTCGGACCGCTGCTCCTGCTCGGCCTGGTGCTCTGGTCGCTGCCGGCATGGATCGGCAAGACCATTGCGCTGATCCTGCTCGCGCCTGTGCTGTATCTCGCCTTCGTCGCCCTCCAGCACTACAGCCGGCGAGGTGGCCGCAAGTGAGGTTGCCGCGCCTGGTCGTCGCTGATGGATCGGTCGAAGCGTTGAAGTGGCTCGCGCTGCTGCTCATGACCGGCGATCACGTCAACAAGTACCTGTTCAATGGCACGGTGCCGCTGCTGTTCAACGCGGGTCGCCTGGCGCTGCCGATCTTCTGCTTTGTCCTGGCGTACAACCTGGCTCGGCCGGATACGCTGCAGCGCGGCGTCTATCGCCGCACCTTGAAGCGCCTGGCCCTCTTCGGCCTTGCCGCCACCCCTGCATTCCTCGCCTTGGGCGGCCTGTGGGCCGGCTGGTGGCCGCTGAACGTGATGTTCACGCTGCTGGCCGCAACGGCCGTGCTCTTCCTCATCGACCAGGGAGGCCGTCCGCGCCTGGTTGCCGCTGCCGCCGTGTTCCTCGTCGCCGGCAGCTCGGTCGAATACTGGTGGCCGGCGCTCTCGATCTGCCTGGCTGTCTGGTGGTACTGCAGGAAGCCATCGGTGCCGGCGCTCGCGCTGCTGCTGGCGTCCTGCGCCGCGCTGTGGTTCATCAACGGCAATTTTTGGGCGTTGGCGGCGCTCCCCGTGGTCGCCGCGGCTGCGCACGTCGATGTGCGCCTGCCCCGGCTGCGGTGGGCGTTTTACGCCTACTACCCCCTGCACCTGATCGCGCTTTGGCTCATCCGAATCCCGATGAGCAAGGCCGGCTACCTCTTTTTCTGATTGGAGCGTGTTCATGTTCAAACCGTGCCTGCTGGCCCTCTCTGCTGCCTTCCTGGTGGCCGCGCAAAGCGCATCGGCCCAGCCGATGACCGAATACGGCAGGCCGGTCCTGTCGGGTGTCTTCGTGTCGTTCCCCCATGGCGGCACGGCCTTCCGGCCCACGGCACGGCAGGAAGCGGAATTGCTCAACGCGAAGGATGCCGACCTGGTGACGATCAAGGGACGGACCAGCACACTCAAGCCGAGCGCGCAGGATGAATCGCTGGCCCTTGCTCGGGCACTGTCGGCGCGCTCCTATCTCATCGCACGCGGCGTTTCGCCGTTGAAGATCGTCGTCAACTTCGCATCTGCTGCAGACTTCATCGCGGACAACTCGACGCCAGAAGGCCGGCTTGAGAACCAGCGCGTGGAAGTCGAACTTGTCTTCGTGGGCAACTGACATGGCGCGCTTGGCTCGCCTGGTCGCGCTGGTCCTGTGCATCGCTGCAGGACAGGCACACGCCGATTTCGCGGGCCGCGTCGTCGGCGTTCTCGATGGTGATACGGTGGATGTGTTGGTGGATCGCACGCCGATCCGCACGCGCCTGGCTGAGATTGACGCCCCCGAGAAGGCGCAAGCCTTCGGCACCAGGTCAAGGCAGGCGCTTGCTGCGGCGGTGTTCCAGAAGTCGGTCTACGTGCGATCGGCGTCCGTCGATCGCTACGGCCGCGCGATCGGCACGCTGTTGGTGGACGGCCGCAGTGTCAACCGCATGATGGTGGAACAGGGCATGGCCTGGGTGTATCGGGCCTACCTGGTGGATCGGTCGCTGCTCGACGTCGAAGCAGCGGCACGCGCTGGGCGGGTCGGCCTGTGGGCCGATCCGCACGCGGTCGCGCCCTGGGAGTGGCGCGCAGAAAAAAGAAAGGGATGGGACGCCAAGTGAAATTCACCGACGAACAGAAGCACAAGGAAACGCTGGCCGTGCTCGAGAACGTTCTCGACTACCTGCAGCGTCTTCCCTCGGTGCCGGCCACCACGGCCATGTGCGAGAAGATCAAGGCCCACATGGACAAGCCGGCGCAGCGCCTGGTCGCCGACTCCAAGCGCGAGCTGATAGGCATGTGGATCACGCCGGCCGGCAAGCGCATGTTTGAAGCCTCATTGATCGGGGATCAGCTCACCGTGAGCGTTCCAGATTCAACGGATGACCTCCCACGCAAAAGCGTCGAAGAGAAAGCGCAGTCCCGCAATGAGGTGTCGGCCGCCGTGGTTAAGGCTCTCATGCGGCCTGCCGGCGTCACGGTCAAGCTGGTGAGGCCGTCGCCCGCATTGACCAAACGCGCTTGACCTGGCTTTCGCTGCAGCCGGCCAGCCTGGCCGTATCGGGGATGCTGTGCCCCGCAGTGCGCAGCGCAATGATCCTCTCGTGAGTTGCTGTGTCGGCCTGGCGGCCGGTGTACCGTCCCGCTTCCTTTGCAAGCGCCACGCCCTGGCGCTGCCGCTCGCGCCGGTCTTCGTAGTCGTCGCGGGCCATCTGCAGGGCAAGGCGCAATAGCAGCTCCTGCAGCGACTCCAGCACGATCTTCAGTGAACTAAGCCCGCGCATCCGTGGGCCTTGAAGGGTTCAAGCTATCCGAGGCCGAAGAACAGCGGGCCGCCAGGTTTGTTGCCGGTGAAATCGACCTTGCCGAGTTCGTGAAGCCGGTACGCTGAATTTGTCTTGCGTGGGCGGTTACGCCGGAATCGCATATTTTCGGGAATAGCGTAAAGCCAGGGACAGCGCAGGTTGAATGCCAAATAGCTGTCTTCTAATTCGCCCGCCACCTAAGCCAGAGGTAACATTCGCACGCATTCTTCGATGACATACTCGGGGATACTCTCAAATTTGTGGGGGTTGAGCTGCATAACATACTCGTTTTCGATGTGGTACGACTCGTTGATAAATTTCCGGATTACATCGTCATCGTGCGCAATGTTGAAAATTCGGAATAGTTGGATTTTCTCGTAACCGACATCGGTCGCTAGAAATTTGACTCGGATGCAGTTCACATTGTTCACTTCTGCGACAAGGGAGTCGTAGTTGAAACCGGGAAAGTGTTCGGTTTGAATATTGGCCTCAGCCGATTGCTTTTCCTCGGATGTCATGTCCCGATTCTCAGTCGCTGATTGCAGCGTCGGCACGACTCGACCCTTGAACAGGCTAGCCAATAGGTTGTATTCCAGACCGACTTCATCTCGCAGCTCATAGTCGCGCCGTAAATAAACCGCTTTAAGAATTGGATCGTGAAGGGTGGTAATGTTTGCTCGACAGATCATTGCAAAAGTTTGGATGTCTTCTTTTGCGATGGGCACTTCCCTCACCACACCATTACGCGATGATAGGAACGATGCTGAAGGCTTAGATGCCTGGAAAACGTCTTTGGTTGTCTTTATGATATCGATGGCAGGCTCAATGTCGTGAGTGAGCATCAGGGTGGTTCGCCCCTTGAGACTGGCTTTACCTTGGAACAACTCGTGGAGGATGGCGAATTTTTTATTCTTGTCGAACGAGGATATTGGGTCATCCAACACCACAAGGTCAGGATTCTCACTGAACACCTGATACATGAAAAGAACCAGGGCGAAGGCGTTCTTCTCGCCGTAGCTTAAGTGTTTTGAGGCAGTTTCCAGGTGCCCAATTAGGTCGCGGTGCACCAGCTTCATTTTGTAGGATTCGATCTCCGGTACGATCTCTACAGTGTATTTGTAACCTGCTGACTTCAGAAATGCATTGATGCTGGTCTGATTGGCCTCAATGGCCTTCTTGATTTTTGTTTTGTGCTTATTGACCTGTCCGGTTAGCTCACCGATCTTCAACAATAGCTCTTCCAGTTGCGCATTGACCGGATCAGTGATGCTCCTGGTTTCCCCGGAGTCCAGCTTGTCCATAAGTGCAAGGTCGATCTTCAGCGGGGTGATCCGCGCGTTGATTTGCTCTACGTCCCTCAATGAGAAGAAAGAAATAGCTCGCAGGCCTTCAAGTTGCGTGATCAAACCATCTATTTCAGCCTTAAGTCCAGTCAGGAAGCTCAGTTCCTGCGCGGTCAGCTCAACCTTGGTTTTCGTCACCTTCTCAAGGTTTTCGCGGCACCTCACGCTGAAGTACTTGCCGAGTCGTTCGATAACGGCCTTAAGCGTGTTTAGATGACCCACCGCAGTCGCGTCATACTCTTTCTCAACAGCAAGTGCAGTGTCTTTCTGGCCCTCGCCTGCCAATGCGGTTGAGCAATATGGGCAGGTATCGCCAAGCTTCAAAAAATCGTTGCCCTTAATTTGCCAAGCGATCCACTTAGATGGCTCTTGGCCCTTGATGAACGTCTCAAAAGGTTTCAGAGCCGCTGGGATGTTTTCAATTTTATTGCCAGTGCCAAACGCCTTATGAATTTTGCTATTCTTCGGGATATTGCCGGGTTTGGAATTGCCGAACGCATCACGTAATTCCTTCAAATCGGAAATGGTTTTCTCTATTTCGGCGTTGTTAGTGAGCGCCTTCTTTACACCCGACAGCAGGGCATCGATCGCGTCCATCGCTGCAACATATTCCGGGGTTTTTATAAAGATGTCGAAACTGTTTTTGAGCACTTCGTCTTTTTGGAATACGAACTGCTGGACGTAGCCCTCATCAAATACCAGAGTAGACTTCAAGTCATCGACGCCATCCACTTGGGGAGGCATGGCTTCCGCTTTGCCACGGTTCTTAAATGGAACGAGATCTTGGAGACTGCCATCCCCGCGGATTTGGCTAACGATTGCCTTTGCTAGGGTACTTTTACCCAAACCATTTGGGCCATACTTTATATTTAGCGTGCCTTTCGTGAGAACAACATCGGCCCGGTCAACGCTGTTGCAGTTGCTAATAGAAATATTAAATTGATTCACTTGCAACCCCAGAAAGTTACTTGCCAAAATATTGATATTGTTCATACCCTCCTATAGGAGGGCGTGAACCGTGCACCGAATTAATAACACTGCCGAGTAGAGTAATTGATGCTTTAAATGCGAGAATGAGTTTAGTACCGCTTCGCAGTCCGGTTGGGCTTAGCCTTCCTATATAGTGACAGGTTTATGACCTAGGGCTCCTTCATGTCGCCAACCGCTGGTAACGCCATCGCGCATATGCGCTTCACTTGGCTTTGACTGCATCCGGCCAGCCTTGCCGTTTCCGCGATGCTCTTACCGCCTTCGCGCAGGGCCACGATGCGGGCATGTGTGGCGGTATCGGGCGTGCGGCCAGCATAGCGGCCCGCAGCCTTCGCCAGCTCAATGCCTTGGCGCTGGCGTTCGCGCCTGTCCTCGTAGTCCTCGTGGGCCATTTGCAGGGCCAGTTTCAAAAGCATGTCCTGCACGGACTCCAAGACGATGCGGGGCACGCCCTGTGCTTCGGCCGCCAGTTCGTCCAAGTCGATGATGCCGGGCACCGATAGCCGGGCACCCTTGGCGCGTATCGAGGCCACAAGCCTTTCGGCTTCGGCCAAGGGTAGGCGGCTGATGCGGTCGATCTTCTCAGCCACCACGATTTCACCGGGTTGCAGATCGTCAATCATGCGCAGCAGCTCGGGACGGTCAGCGCGTGCCCCTGATGCCTTTTCCCGATAAATGCCGGCGACGTAGTACCCGGCCGCCCTTGCGGCCTGCGCGATACCTTCCTGTCGCTCCAAATCCTGCGCTTCGGTGCTTACTCGCATGTAGATGCGGGCAACCTTGACCGGCGCGGCCGAGCTGGTCGTCTTCCTCTTTGTCGTCATGGCATGGCCTTTTAGGGTATACGCAAATGAGCTGGTCATGCTACAGGGGGCCAAGAACTCGCGCCACGGGTCAAATTGGCCGGGTCGATTTTGGCTACCCAAATTGGCCGGCGTGGATCTCGTTCGGGATCTGCTGCAGTAGATCTCGACCAGGTTGGCCAGCCTGGCCAACTCGGTGTTGGCCACGGCCGCCGCGTGCATGCTCGATGCGCGGCAGGGGCAAAAAAAAGCCGCCTCGGGGTGCGAGGCGGCAAGGGAGGCTGCGGAGCGGTAGGGAGGGAGGGAGGAACCCGCTCACACAGTGCAGCCATTATGCGGGCGGTTCGTTAAATCCGTTGTCAGATTTTCGCAGCGCGGCGCGGCTGCAACGGTTGGTCCTGTCGTTGCACGCGCTGTTGCTGCTGCTCGATACGCGCCTGGTGCTTCTCGATCACGTCATGGACGGCGGCCCGCACCTGGCGGTCGATCCCTTCCTTGCCCAGCACGCTCTTGTTCGCCAGGTCGTTGAAGTCGGTCTTGCCCTTCATGTGATCGAGCGCGGCAAGCTGCTGGTCGCTGAGTGTCGTCCCGGTGCGCTGATGCTCCCTGAACTTGTCCGGGGTGACGGGTGGAAGGCCAGCGGGATAGCTGTTCTCGCCCGGCGCAAAGATCGGCAGCATTGCCTTGCCTCCGGTGATCTTCGCGGCCTCCTGGGCCTTCGCCTTGCCTGGGTTGACGCCCTGCGTCAGCTCCAGGTGGCGGTCATCGTCGCCGGCGATGATGACGGGCTTGTCCGGGAATTTCTCGTGCAGCGCCTTCGCAACGGCCGGCAGGTTCCCCGAGTCGAACGCGGCCACGGTGGCGAAGCCCAGCGATTGCGACAAGCTGCCGGCAGTCGCATAGCCTTCACCGATCACAAGGGCGGGGGCCTGGGCCAGCGCATCCATGCCGCCGACGACATGGAAGCAACCTTCCTTGCGGCTGTCCTTCGCAAACCGCTTTGTGCCGTCCTCCTGGATGTATTGCATCGTCCACTGCTTGCCGTCCACGTCCGTTGCGGGGATGTAGGTCTTCTGGCCTGCGCGGTCGGTGAAGACGCCGGCCTGCGGCTCGATGCCCTTGGCCTGCATGTAGGGCGTCGGCTGCTCGACCGGCACCAGGTCGGCCATCTGGCGGCCGACACGTTGCGCGGTCGCTTCGTGGGCCTGAGCCTGCTCGGCTTCGCGGGCCTGCAGCTTGGTGGCGGCCTCGGCCGCCATGCGTGCCTTCTCTTCGGGATCGAGGGTGTAGCCCTTGGACTTCCATTTCATGTCGATGCCGGTCTTGTTGTTCTTCATGTAGCCGGCAGGGTGTCCGTCAAGATGGCCGACATAGAAACCCGAGCCGGCTTTCTCGCTGGGCTTCTCGCCTTCCACGCTGATGCGGTGTTTCTTGCCGTCCATGATGGGATGCTCGCCGCTGACCACGCAGCCGATGGAGCGCAGCGCATCGGCAAACTCTTCCTGCGGCGTCATGGCCGGCCCCTGCTGGTCGGGCACGTTCTCGGGCTTCCAGCGGGCCAGCTTCTCCATGTCGGCCTTCGGGCCGGCATACCAGGACTTCGCTACCTTGTCCCACTCGGCGCCGGCCGCCTTGGCCGCGATGCGCTCGCCGTAGGGAACAGCCAGGTATTCCCGCTCCTGGGCCGCTTTGCGGCCCACGGTGGGGCCTTCGGTCGTCTGCACGGCCTGCGGCGCGTCTACGGCGGCCGTAGCGGCCCCCTGCGCCCATTTTGCGAAGGGGCCTGCAGCGACACCGGCCGGAACGTACCAGGACTGTTCCTGCCGGTCCCACTTCGCACCCAGCGCCTTCGCCTCGTCTTTCTCGCGGTAGGGCACTTGGATGAAGGTCTTTTGCGCCTGGGCCTCGGCCTTGATCTGGCTCGGGGACTGCGCTGCCGGCGCTGCGGCCTGCTGCTGGCCCCGTTCCCGCTCGAACTCGGCGATTCGGCGCTGCATGTCGGCATCGTTGAGCATGGCCGCGCCCTCGGCATCCTTGCGGGCCTCTTTAGCGGCTGAAATTTGCTCGTCCGTGCTGTTCGGGTCGCGGCGCACCGCGTTTTCGAGCACGCGGGCCAGCTTGGCCGCCTGCTCGTGCGGGTTCTGCTCGGTAATGGCATCGACCATGCGCAGCTGGTCGGCCAGCTCGTCGGCCTCGGTGACGGATGGGAAGTCGGCCAGCCACTGATGCGTGCCGTCCTCGTGCTGCGCGTAGACCCCGAAGAACTCCGGTTCAACGCCAAGGGAATGTGCTGCGGCGACGTGAGGCTTGCCGTCGATCTGTTGCGTCACGTTGCCCTGCACATGGATTCGACCGTTCCAATCGGCCGGCATGTCCACGCCGAAGCCTTCCTTCGCGCTCTGCTGGAACGATGCCGGGCTGATGGTGCGTGCGTCGGCCGTCAAGATGATGGCGTTGCGCCGCTCGGCCAGCTCGAATTTCTCGCTCGTCTGCAGGGCGGCCGGGTCGGACACCCGCGTGACGGCTTCTAGTACGCGCTCGATGTAGGCCGCCTCGGCCCGCTTGGCTTGTTGTGCTTGCATGTTCGCCTCCTGCTGCTTCCCTTCGTCCAACATGGCGGCAACGCGGACGCCGTAGGAATCCTGAATCGACTTATCGGCCCGTGCGGCGGCGGCTGTCGCAATTCGGGCGGCCTGCTCGGCCGTCGCACCTACTGGAATGAGCGCGCCATCTGCCGCCACCACGTTGCGCCCTTCGCTGAGGTACTGGAATTGCAAAGTGCGGTTGATGCCATCGCCGGCCGTGATGAACGCATGTGCATCGTTCTTACCGTTCACCGTATCGAACGACTTGGACGCGATGGCAGCGCCATCGCTGCGCACCCAGCCGGCCGACTCCAGCGCGGCCACAACACTTTCAGCTTGTGTCTCCGGCAGCGCCTGGCGCTGCTGCTGCTGGTCCTGCTCCTGCACCTGTTGCTGCTCCAGGCCCAGCACATAGTCTTGAATCTTCTCGGCATCTGCAGCGGCCCGGAAAATCTCCAGCGGATCGTCCTGCAGCGCCTTGATCCACGAACCCACATAGGCGACGTGCTGGCCGGGATCGTGGCCGATGCCCAGCTCGTCGCCCAAGATCATGCTGGCGATTTCCGCCCGCAGCTCTTCCTTGGCGTACCCCTCGGACCCGAATGGATTGGACAAGTCTCGATCAAGGCGCGACTCGTGGCCGGTCCAGTGGCCCAGCTCGTGGAGCGCGGTCGCGTAGTAGTTGTCGGCCGTGGGGAACTGCCCCTTGTCGGGCATGTGGATGCTGTCCGTCGCCGGGCGGTAGAACGCCCGGTTCTGCTCGCCGTGGCGGATCACGGCACCGGACGCCTGCAGGATGTGTTCGGCGCGCTCCACGGCCGTCCAATCCTGTTGCTTGCGCGGTTGCAGCGGTGGAAGCCCGTCGATCTGCTCGGCGTTGAACACCGTCGCAAAGAACACCCTCGGCCGCTCCAGCTTGACCGACTGCTTGACCGGCTCGCCCTGTGCATCAAGGACGGGCTTGCCGTCCGCGTCGGTCTTGATCTGCTCGTCGCTGAACTTCCAGTATTGGATCGGCGTTCCCTTCTCGCCCTTGCGCACCTGGGCACCAACGGCAGCCGCCTGCTTGTAGGTCATCCAGCGCTGGTCGCTGTGGCCCTGGCTCATGAGCTGGATAGCGTTGATGCCCCGGTAGCGCTTGCCGGTGGTCGGGTTCGTCGGAATGAAAGCACCAGGTTGACCAGGCTCCCACGGCTTTTGCCATGGAGCGGTGCCCTCTTTCAATTGCTCGATCAGCTTCTCGGCCACTGTCTCGTGAAATGGCTTTTTCGGCTCCATCTTGTCGTCCCTTCTGAATAGCTCGTTGATCTGCGGAAAGGTCTGCTGCGTCCTGGATCGGTCGTGCAGGCCCTGAGCGACGACGCACACGATGTTGTGCAAGTCGTCCGCCTGCATGGGCCGCACGCGGGCGATGCAGGTTTCCGCGAATGACTGCTGGCCCTTCTGCCGCACCTGGTCTGTGCCCTGGGCGAAGAGGTCCGCGCCCTGGTGATGGCTTGGCTCGATGCCCTCGCAGTACAGGGCAAAGACTTCCTCGGCGCGCACGTCCACGGGATAGCCGGCGTAACGCCGGTCTATGTCGTCCCATAGCGGTTTGAGGCTGGGTTCCTCGCGGGCGGCCACCAGGCCGTCCAGCAAGGCACGCTTCTCTGCCGGCGCGAAGGTGTTGGCTCCGTAGTGGCCCAACACCTCGTGCCGCAGCGTCAGCAGCAGGTCGCCGGCATCCTCCACGTTCGCCAGGGGCACGTCCACGCGGCCACGGTAGGCACGGCCGGCGTGCTGCGTCTCCTTCGGGACGTAGCCGCCTTTCATGTCCTGGGGCACTTCGGCGGCTCGCGGCCCGTACAGCTCGGCGGCGTCCTCGCGGAATTTGTAGGCCAGCTCAAGCGCGCCGGGGTAGTCGCGGACAAAGGCCCGCGTCACCTCCTGCGCCTCGGCTTTCGTGATGGGCATGGATCAGCCCTCCTTGGCCTTGCGTGCGGCGGCCTGGGCGACCGACTCGCCGGGGCGCAGCTCGTACAGCTTGCGGGCGTTGGTGGTCGAGACGATGCGCGGGAGGTCTGCGCTCGGGCCGTCATCGTCAAGGAATGCCGGCTCCAGCGACCCATCGCCGGCCAGGTCGGCCAGGTCGTCGGTGCTGGCGAGGGCATCGCCTTCGCTCAAGGCGTCTTCTGCGAACGCGCCGGCACGGTCGGCCTCGTCGGGATCGAATTCGGCCTGGTAGCCGGGCGTCTGTGCATCGGTCAGCTTCTCGCGCAAGGCTTCCGCGCTGGCTGCGGCGTCGTCAATGGCCGGGATCACTTCGGCGGCCTGGTCGTTGGTTTGCTGGGTCATGTCATCACTCCTTCGGTTTGCTGTAATCGGGCTTGCCCTTGATGTCGGGATAGGTCTGTGTGCATGTCGGGTAGTTGCTGCAACCCCACCAGAACATGCCTTTCTTCTTCGTGCTGGCCCGCCTAGACAAGCCGCTGCCGCAAGCCATGCACTTGTGCAGCTCCGACACCTTTGGCGTCTCTCGCGGCACGGGCTTGCCGGCCTTGTCTTCGCAGACGAACTTGCAGCCATCGGCGAAGCCGGTGCATCCCCAAAAGAACTCGTTCTTTTCCTTCTTCTTGATGCGGCGCAACGGCTTGGCGCAGAGCGGGCAAGGGTGCGTGTCAACCTTGATTGCCAGCCCGTTTTCCTTCACGCCGGCCACCTCGCCAGCGATGTAGTCCATCAGCTCGCGCACGAATGATTCGGTGTCGCGCTGGCCGGCCTGGATGGCCTTCTGCTGCTCATGCCAGAGCGCGGTCATGTCGGGGAATTTGGCCTGGTCGGGCAGGGCGTCGTAGAACTCTTCGGCCGTGGGTGTGGGCACGATGTTCTTGCCTTGCTCGACCAGGTAGGCGCGCTCGAAGAGCGTGGCGATGATGCTGTCTCGCGTGGCCGGCGTCCCGATGCCGCCATGCTCGCCTTCCTTGCCCTTGTCCTTCTCCAGCAGCAGCTTG
Source organism: Variovorax sp. SRS16 (assembly GCF_901827165.1). Classification (NCBI taxonomy): domain Bacteria; kingdom Pseudomonadati; phylum Pseudomonadota; class Betaproteobacteria; order Burkholderiales; family Comamonadaceae; genus Variovorax; species Variovorax sp. SRS16. The sequence continues at coordinate 13,586 of NZ_LR594670.1, read as the reverse complement.
CGCAGGCGGTCGTCGCGGATGTACTTGGCAACGCGGGTCAAGTCCCCTAGCAGGGTCGCCATCGTGTAGAGCGGCTGCGGCTTCGTTTCCTGCTTGGCGGCCTCGGCATCGACGCAGACGCCGGCCTGGCCGTCGCGCAGCGTGCGTATGTCGATGGACAGGTCGTTCTCGTCGCCTTCCAGGTCTTCATTGCCCGCGTCGTTCTTGTAGAGAACAAGCCAGCCTTGGCGCGTGGTGACGTTGGAGCGCACGGCGAAGCGGTGCCCCTCGGACTCCACCAGCACATCGGTCTGGTCGTATTGGTGCTTGGGCCAGAACTGCGCGATGTAGGCGCGGGCGATCAGCAAATAGATCTTCTGTTCCCCCTCGCTCAACGCCGCCAGGTTCGCCGTCGCCTCTGTTGGAATGATCCCGTGGTGGGCGGAAACCTTGGACGAATTGAAGGCCCGGCTCTTGATCGAGGGATCGGCCCGCTGCGCAACGGCGGCCAACATGGGCGCGGTCTGCGTGATCGCCGCCAGCACGCCCGGCGCGTCCCCGTGCTGCTCGTCGCTGAGGTATTCGCAGTCGCTGCGGTTGTACGTGATGAGCTTGTGCTTTTCGCGCAGCGACTGCGTTATGTCCTTGGTCTGGTCGGGCTTGAAACCGAACTTGCGGGAGGCATCGGTTTGCAGCTTCAACAGGTTGTAAGGCAAGGGCGGATGCTGTTCTTTCTGCTTGGTGTCGGCGCTGACGATTCGCGCAGGCTTGCCCTTGACGGCATCCGCGATGGCCTGGGCATGCTGCTCTTCGATCAGCCGGCCCTTCTCGTCCACTGGATCGGCTTCAACGATCTGATACCGCGCAGGGAAGGCAACGCCTTCGACCTCAAACCGTCCGGTGACGTTGTAGTAGTACGCCTTCTTGTGGGCCTTGAATGCCCGCGTGCGGCGCACGACAAGGCCGACGATGGGGGTCTGCACCCGGCCCACGCTCATGACGCCCTGGTAGCCCTTCTGGCGGGCCGCCAGGGTGTAGGCGCGGGTCATGTTGTAGCCGTAGAGCTGGTCGCCCACGCTGCGGGCCTCGGCGGCGGCCGACAGGCCGGCGAACTCGCGGTTGTCGCGCATGCTCTCCAGCGCCTTGCGCACAACCTTGGTGTTGTTGTCGTTGATGAGAACCCGCTTCACCGGAAGAGTGCAGCCGGCGTACTCCAGGATTTCATCGACAAGAAGCTGCCCTTCATCGTCGGGGTCGCCAGCGTTGACGACGCTGCTGGCTTTCTTCAACAGGCCGAGAATGACCTTGAGCTGGTCCTTCGCGCCCTTGTCACCGCTGGGCTTCTTCTTCCAAGGAATATGGGACATGGGCAGGTCGTCCATGTTCCATTTGCTGTATCGCTCGTCGTAGTCCTCGGGGTCCAGCAGTTGCAGCATGTGGCCGTAGCACCAGGCCACATAGTCGCCGCCGCAGTCGTAGTACCCGTCCTTGCGGCTTCCGCCTCCCAAGCCTTCGACAATGGCTTTCGCCAGGTCGGGCTTTTCTGCAATGAACAAACGCATGGTGCCTCCTACCAGGTGATGACCGGGACGATCACGGTCTTGATTTGCGAAACGTTGACCGGCCCGAAGTAGCGGCCGTCGAACGATGTGCCGCTCACGTCCGACATAAGCAGCACCTCGGAATTGCCCAGCTCGTAGCTGTTGGTCTGGTAGCGCGGCAAGGGCCGGCCAGCCTTGTCGGTCTTGAGCGGTGCGCTCAGTGGCAGCAGTGCGCCATTCACTCGCACGCCGTCATCGGCCACGGTGACGGCATCGGCTTTAGCGGCTAAAACCTTTTTCATGAGGTAGCCGTAGCCGCCAGGGCAGAACCCGCCCCCGATGTAGCCCCGTTCCTTGGCGTCACCGAACACGCCGACTTGCGGCGGGCAAAACATGACGTAAGCGCCCTTCTCTACCGGCGCGCTGCTTGCCCAATAGAGGCCGACGGGAATGCTCTTCGTGGTGTTGACGCGGGCACCGGCTGCATAGCAGGCAACGCCCAAGGCGAGCACGGCAGCGCCGCCGATGGCGGTGCCGATGGTGATCCGTTTCAGCAAGCGGCTCATATCGTGATCCCCTCCCCTGCGGGCGCGACAAAGCTGTTACGCAGCTTGTCGCTGTTCTTCGGTGCGGGAATCGCCGCCCGCGCCTGAAAGGTCGGGTCTTGGAAATACAGTGGCTGCTTGCCGTAGATCGCGGGATAGCCCGCGACGTACACCACCATGTCGCCGGCCTTTGCAATGTCGCCGCCCTCGGTCTTCACCGGGCCGGGCATGCGCAGGCACTCATCGGGCGTGAGCAAGGGGCGCTGAACTTCCTGGATCGTGCGCGACACCTGGCCCAGCAAAGCGCTCGTGCGCCGGCCGCTGGTGGTGATCTGCTCCTTCGCTACGGTGGTCTGGCCGGTGAGCTTGGAAAGATGCTCGGCCGTCTCAACGCGGTTCGGTGGGTAGGCGTTCTGGACGTGGCAGTTCGACGTGATGCTCTCGTCGTGGCCGTAGCCGGTTTCGCGGCTCTTGAGCTGGTTAATGTCCTGGCAAATCAGGTAGCACTTGATGCCGTAGCCGGCCACGAATGCCAGCGACTCCTGCATGATTTCGAGCTTCCCCAGGCTGGGAAACTCGTCAAGCATCATCAGCATGCGGTGCTTGTAGTGCGCCACCGGACGGCCGTTCTCGAAGTCCATCTTGTCGGCCAGCAGGCGAACGATCATGTTCACCATGACCCGCACCAACGGCCGCAGGCGGGCCTTGTCGTTTGGCTGCGTGACGATGTAGAGACTCACCGCGTTGTCGTGGTGCATCAAGTCCTTGATCTTGAATTCGGACTTGCTCACGTTGCGGGCCACGATGGGATCGCGGTACAGGGCCAAGTAGGACTTGGCGGTGGACAGCACCGATCCTGCTTCCTCGTCGGGCCGGTCCATCATGTCGCGGGCGGCAGAGCCGACAACCGGGTGGACCTGGCCGTCTACGTGGCTGTAGGTGGTCATTTCCATCCACAGCTCGCCAATGTCGCGGTTGGGGTCGGCCAGCATGGCATCGACGCCGGGCAGCGTGGCCGGCGTGCCTTCGGCCTTGGCCTTGTAGAGCGCATGCAGGATCACGCCGACAAGCAGCGCCTGGCTGGTCTTTTGCCAGTGCGATTCGAGGCCCTTGCCGTCCGGGTCAACGATCAGCGTTGCGAGGTTCTGCACGTCGCCCACTTCGTTTTCCGTGCCAAGGCGGATTTCATCGAGTGGGTTCCAGCAAACGCTACCGCTGGCCGTCGCCGGCTCGAAACGCAGAACCTTGTTCTTCGCATGCTTCTGCCGCCATCCGGCCGTCAGCGCCCACAGCTCGCCTTTCAGGTCGGTGATGACTGCGCTATGGCCCCAGGACAGCAGCGTAGGAACCACCAGGCCGACGCCCTTGCCGGAACGGGTCGGCGCATAGCAAAGCACATGCTCCGGCCCGTTGTGGCGCAAGTAGTGCTGCTTGCCCTTCTTGTCGATCCACGCGCCCACGTAGACGCCTGAGCTGGCCGCCGCATCCTTGCCGGTGATGGTTTGCCAGAACGACCGCGCACGCGGGATGAGGCCGGCCGCCTGAATGTCCCTGACGTTCGCCCAGCGGGCCGAGCCGTGCAGGTACTCGTTCACCTTCGATGAATTCGCCAGCACCATCTTGGCGACAACCAGGCTGATGAGGCCAACGCCGGTAATCGTGACGCCGATGCTTCCGGCGCGCATGAAGGCGTCGGGGTACTGGCCGTACCACTTGCCGGCCCACTGGACGATTCCCCACGGCGGGTAAATGTGGTTGATGTGCGCGCCAAGCGCGGCCTGGTACTTGAAGTCATGGGCGAAGAACTGCGTAGCAGCCTGCAATCCGCCGCCAAGGGACAGCACGGCCAGCGCCGGGATGACCTTGCCAGGCCCCTCCTTCTCGGCGCGTACCTGCGGCCCTACCGCGTTGTTGAACCTGTCTTTTGTCATCTGCTACGTCCTTTCGTCGTTTTGATGGAACCCTGGGGGGTCACGGTGATGGCATCACCAACGGCAAGGCGCTTGAGGCGTCGTGCGGTCGGCTCATCAACTGGCAGCACCATGACTTCCTCGCCGCGTGTCAGAAGGGCCAGTGATTGCCCCTCGACCTGGCGGATGCCGGCGAAAGTCGCGGCCCCGTCCTGCCCGTCAGTATAGCGGGAGTGCTTCGGTATATCGAATCCTTTAAGGCGCTTGCCCTCCCGCTCCGCTATGTATTTGTCGGCGGCAGCGGCAACCTGCGGGCTTAGTCTTCCTGGCCCAAAAATATCCCGTCGCAGGCCGTCAACTGGTTTGGCTCCTTGTTGCTCCACGTCACCAGGAACATGACGCGGCAATAGCACTTCACTTCCGCTGGCGAGCTGAACCACACCGAGTTGGGACAGTCTTCGCAGACGGTTTTGGCTTTGGGGCGGCGGCTTTCGTCCAACGCGGCCAACGTTGGGCTTGGTGGTCCGTCCGGCTGCGGCGGCTCGTGGCTGTCCGGCTCGGGCGGCTCCGGGGATTGCGGCAATGGCTGGTCCACTGCCGCTAATGCCGCCTCCAGCAGCTCGTCCTCGGTCGGTTCGGTCATGGTCGTTCTCCTTCGTGGTTGCTTGGGTCAATAGTTCTTGACGGCGGCGCTCCAGGGCGTCGTCGTCAAAGGTGATGGGTAATTTCGAGGCCGCCGCCGCTTGGGCGATCTGCTCTTTGAATGCCGGCGTGCCGCCGACGCTGATGCGGTCGCCGTAGCGATCCATTGCCATGCGCAACGCGGCCTGCATGCCGTCCTGGTCGGCCCCGCGCGAGACTTTCAGGCGGTCGCCATCGTCGCGGACGGCGGTAGGGCCGACGCGATAGATGATCGTGCCCTTCTTCGTCACGCTGTCCTGCTCTGCAGCGGCCGCCTGGGGCCGCAGCGGCCCCGTGCCGGCCACGGTGTTGCCCTTGAGGCCCTGGGCAGCATCGCGGGCGCGCAGCGCCCCTAGCGCCTCCTGGTCGCCCTCTGCGGCCTTGGCGCGCAGCCAATCGGCCCACGCACGGCGCTGGTACTTCTCATGTATCTCTTGCCGTTCCTTGAGGTACTGCTTGTTGATCTTCTCGATCTCGGATTTCATGGTCTTGCTGGTGGCCGAATACATCAGCTTCTTGCCCACGCCGGCCCCTGAAATCAGCTTGATGGTCGAACGCTTGAGCCGCCCGCTACGCTTCGCGGCTTCAATGAGGCGGTCTTTCTTCGCCCTCGCCTTCTCCCATTCGGCCGTGCGCGATCCGCTGATGGTGAGTTGATCGGCCTTGTACTTCGCGTGCAGCTCTACCGTGTTGACACGGGACCGCACCGGCTTCTTGTCGTACTGTTTGCGCGGCTTCTGCGCTGCGCGCTCCAAGTGCTCGGCCGATGGCTCGAAGGTGCCCAGCCTTTCTTCCAGCTTGGCCTTGGAGAATTCGCGGCCGATGGAACTGGCCTTGACGGCAAGGCCGTCAGCGGCTTGGATCACGAACCCATTGCCGCGCTCGCGCAGCTCCAGGCCGTTGTCCCGCATGACCTGGTGCAGAGCCTCCCACGACTGCGCGGCCTGCATGTCTGCGGCGCATTCGCGCTTGACCCAGCCCTGCAGGCTTTCGACGCCTGCATGCCGCTCCATGTCTTGGGCGCGGCCCTCCGATACCAGCTTGTTCCCCTGGTGGTTGTCGCGCTCCAGGCCGTATTCGCGTTCGAGCTTTTCGCAGAGCTGCCCGAGCGTGTGATAAGCGTTGAATGGCTCCAGGATCGTGTAGCGCGTTGGGTGAATCTTGTTGATGGCGATGTGAATGTGCAGGTTGTCGGTGTCGTGGTGAACGGCACTGACGCGCTGATGCTCGCCAAACCCCAGCCCTTCGCATATCCGCGCCTCGATGGCCTTCAAGGTCGCGTCGTCGGGTTGCTCGCCTGGCCGGAAGCTGACGATCAGGTGATACGTCTTGTCGGCCCCCGACCGGGTGTTTTGCGCCTGGGTGTTGAGGACTTCGGTGATCGCCACTTCGGGCCGGTCTGTGTGGCAGTTCGTGACAGCCACGTAGCCCACGCGCTCGTTCTTCGCCTGTTCGTCGGTGATGTACTTCACCAGACCGGCGAAGTCACTCTTCTGCACCGTCTTCATGGAAACGTGCTTTGCGATCACGGCCACCCCCCGCAATTTTTAGCGGCTAAAGGGCTCATCGCTTCACCCTTGGAGTGACAACCTCCTGCATGACCTCGTGCATGCGGTCCTGCGTGGATTCGATCCTCGACAACAGGGCGAGGATGGTCGTCTCTCCAAACTGGAGCGTCCTCACGTCATCGGTGAGCCACAGCTTCAGCAGCCCACCCAGCCGCCCAAGGTCGCCATTGATGCGAGCAAGTTCTTCAACTCGCTTGTTGTCCAGGATGCCGGGCACCTGGTAGCCAAGACCCACGTTCCGCAGGTACGCCGCCACGGGAAGCCCGACCGAAGCCGCCAGTCGTTTGATTTCGGCTTCCTCGTCGGGAAGCACGGGGACGCGCAAATGCCGGCCCGCTTTGCGGGTCGGCATTCGCGGATCGTCGCTGTTTCTTGTCTTTGCCATTGGCCTCTCTTTAGCGGCTAAAGCCGCGCACCTCAGACGGCGGTAGCCGTCAGCCTCGCAGAGCAGGATTCCCCGTTGAGCACGAAGTGCGAATAAGGGGATAGTGAAGATAGATAACCGGCTTTCCGGTTAGCTAACTTCACCTATCCTGCCCGCCTTTCGGCGGTATGAACACCAAGGAAAGCATACACCACCGCGCCGCATTTAACCGCTGTTATTGCGCTGAAAGCTAACCGATATAGCGAAAAAGCGCATAGGATGCCTATAATCAGCCTCAATCGCCTTGTTTCAGCGCACTGTCAGCACATTGACAGCGCTGTAACAGCGATCTTTTTGCGATCTAACGCAGTGCTAGAGTTGTACGCAATAGGAACGACATGGAAAACGAACGATGCCGAAGAGCTACCCCGAAGAGCTGGCCGAATGGGTGAAAAAACGCGAAGCAACCAGGCCGAGACAGGACAAGAACGTGGTGGCGTTCTTGGCCCTCAAGAGCGACGTGCAGGACGCAATCGCGGCCGGCTATTCGCTTCTAACGATCTGGGAGCATCTGCACGAGAAGGGGAAGATCCCGTATCGCTACGAAACCTTCTTGAAGCATGTACGCCGGCACATCAAGGGCCGGCCTCCTGCGGTGGTAGACGGCCAGCCATCGACGCCACCAGACCCGCCACGTCCACCCGCTGCAGGCAAGACCGCTGCACCACGGCCGCAACAACCAACGAAGTCAGCGCCAGCTCCGGCCGGCTTCAAATTTGACTCTCAACCGAAAAAAGAGGATTTACTGTAATGGCGAAAATTCACATGGTTCTGCAAGGCAAGGGCGGGGTGGGCAAGTCGTTCATCGCGGCCACCTTGGCACAGTACAAGGCAAGCAAGGGTCAGAAGCCACTCTGCATCGACACGGACCCGGTGAACGCCACGTTCGCCGGCTACAAAGCCCTCGGGGTGAAGCGCCTCCAGATCATGGAAGGCGACGAAATCAACCCGCGCAACTTCGATACCTTGGTCGAATTAGTTGCGCCGTCGAAGGATGACGTAATCATCGACAACGGGGCCAGCTCGTTCGTGCCGCTTTCGCACTACCTCATCAGCAACCAGGTGCCGGCACTCCTGGCAGACATGGGGCATGAACTGGTCGTGCATACGGTCATCACGGGCGGCCAGGCTCTTCTTGACACCGTGAGCGGCTTTTCGCAGCTCGTGAGCCAGTTCCCCACGGAAGCAATTTTCGTGGTGTGGCTGAATCCGTATTGGGGGCCGATTGAGCACGAAGGTAAGGGCTTTGAACAGTTGAAGGCATACACGGCCAACAAGGCCCGCGTTTCGGCCATCGTGTCGATTCCAGCCCTCAAGGAAGAAACCTACGGCCGCGATCTGAGCGACATGCTGCAGGAACGTTTGACGTTCGATGAAGCCCTGGCGATGGACTCCCTCACGATCATGACCAGGCAGCGGCTCAAGATCGTGAAGGGCCAGCTCTTCGGCCAGCTCGATAGCGCAGCGGTGCTGTGATGGCCGACCAGGTAGAGGAACTCATCAAGGAGATTGCCGCGAAGCACGGCATAGCCGTCTCGCGTGATGATCCGATCCTGGTCCTGCAGACGATCAACAACCGGCTGATGCAGGACAGCTCCAAGGCGCAACAGGCCCAGCTCGATCAGTACAAGGAAGAGCTGGAGGCCCTGGCGCTCCGCTGGGGGACGGACGCCAAAGACAAGGCCGAGCGCATCCTGAATGCGGCACTGACCGCAAGCAAAGGGGCGATGGACAAGGCCATGCAGGAGAACGCCAAGAGCACGGCAGCCACGGTGCGCGCCGAGGTCGATGCAGCCTTGGGCCGTGTCGCTGGCCAGGTCAAGGATGCGCGGCGGATCGGCCTGCTGAACGTGCTTGCATCGTGCATCACGCTCGCGGCGGCGGCGGTTGCGTTGTGGGTAGCGCTGCGATAGCGCAGCGCCTGCAGGCGCGCATAAAAAAGCCCGGCATCGCCGGGCTTCTTTTTTTGGGGATGCGGCGCAGCTAGCGCGCCTGCGAAAGCCCTAGCCGCACGCCTCGGCCGGTTCGTTCGATCTGCTCTCGACGCTCGCGGTCCTGAGCCTGCTTTTTCTCCTGCTCTTCCTTGCGCTGCAGGGCTTCGTGCCGGCGCTGCGCTTCGCGCATGTCGGCCCATTCGCTGGCAAGCTCTGGCTCTTGAGCACGCAGCTTTCGAGCGGCAAGCTCTTCGATGCGGGGGGAATGGATGCCCATGCCCTCCTTGATTTCACGGACGGTTTCTAGCCGTCCATGCAGGCGCTGCAAGGTGGCTTGCTGCTGCTGCATCTGCTGTTGCCACTTGGCACGGGTCGAGGGCAAAGCAAGCATGCCCGGCTGCTTGGCCTGCGCCTGCTGCATCCGGGATTCTTGCCGCTCGATCAGGTCTTCAAGCCGGTCCTCGATCCTTTCCGCCTGGTCGTGCTTCGCCTCGACCTGCGCCGCGAAAGCGGCGCTGTATTGAGACTCCAAGGGGGAGGCTTCAAGCAAGGCCGCTTGCTCGGCCTGGGCCTCCAGGGCGCGATCCTGCAGGGCGTCGGCTTGAACCTCTGCGTCTGCGCCGGCCTGGCGGGCACCGGCAAGCGTGGCGCGGGCGGTTTGCTGCGTCTGCTGCTGCAGTCGCTCCCTGGGAATGCTCATGGCCTTGGCTCCTTTTTAGCGGCTAAAGCTTCATCGGGACAACCCTCGCCCCAGCTTGATGGATGACGGGGCGACTTGCGCCTTGTCACCATCGTATTTGATGCTGGAATTGCTCCCGATTTCAGGTACTTTATCGAAATTCGTCCGGTCATGCTGGACGAACTGTTTGCCGACCTGTTGATACACATGATCTTTGTCGGCATGGACGATCACTCCATCGTGGCTCTGGCTCTTGTCGGCCTTGGTGGATAGGTGGATGTTGTAAATCCCCGGCTTGATCGGGCCGGCTTTTTCGACCTTATCCGTGGCCCACTGTCCTCCCTGCTCGCTCTGAACGAGCCTCTGCCCGTTCATCACAAGAAGGCGCTGTTTCATTCCAATACTCCTAGACTCATGGGTTAAAAAAAAGCTGGTCTGGCATGCCAGCGCGAATAAGGCCAGCCATACCGCTTGAGTCGCCGTTGTAGGCCTCGATTGACGCCTGGGTCATGCTGGCCTGACTGACCCCGCTCCAGTCGATCCTGTGGCCCGCCTGCTGGGCCAGTTGCCCGATGAACTCACGCTGCGTCCTGCCGTTCCCTTCACGGAAGGGATGAAGCACGTTGATTTCCCCGAGATAGTGGCCGGCCCGCTTGCTGAACTCGTCGGCATCGAGGCCGCGCAAGAGCTGTTCCTTGGCAAGCTGCCCAAAGAGCTGCTGCGCCGCGCTCTGGATCGCAACCTGCCGGGCAAACATGGTGCTGCCTTTCGAGATTTCGACCTGGCGGATTTGGCCCGCCCAGTCGTACACGTCGCCAAAAAGGCGCTTGTGAATTCGCTGCAGGTGCGCTAAATCGAATTTGCCTTTAACGGGCTGCTCGCGCAATTCGCTGGCCCGCAAAAAGGAAAGGGTGGATTCGGCTTTATCGAGTCCACCCTGTTCCTTGATTCCAAGGAGATTGCGGAGAACACCCGTTTCGCTGTCCAGGTAAGGATCGCCGCGATCCCCGGCGTATTTCATGCCATTTCTAGCCGCATGCGCGCCTTGTACTGGTCCACGGCGGCACCGATGGTCATCTCGCCACGCGCCCAGCGCTCGGCGTCGGCCACGGCCTGCGCATCGGGCTCTAAGCCCTCGATGCGCTGGCTCGCAAGGGCGCTTTGCACCACGGCGCGGCGCTCGGTCTGTTCCTGCTCTGCGATCATGATTTTTGCCCCTCGGATGTAGCTGCCAAACAACATGCCATTTTAGCGCAAAACCCCCGAAATATCAGTCCTTTTTGGTACGTGAAACGGCCTTATCGGCTTTTTCCGAGTCTCGGAATGCGGCCATCAATTGCGTGTGCTGCTCCTTGAAGGCTTCGAGCTGGCCGCGCAGCCCTGCCGCCTCTTCCCGCGCCGCAGCCGCGTCCCGCTGCGCCTGGTCGCGCTCGGCCTGGGCACCAGTGAAGCGCTCGACCATGCGCGCCGCTTCCTGGGCGGCCGTCTTGCGCTGCTCCTGGTGCGCCTCTGCCTGGGACTCCGCACGGGCCTTGACGCCGGCCAGCTCGCTCCGCAACGCCTCGACCTGGACCTGAGCCTGGCGTAGTTGGTCGGCCAGCTTGACGCCTTCGGCCTCGGCCAGCTCCTGGCGCTGCTGCACCTTGTCGCGTTCGGTGCGCAGGCTATCGGCCGTGGCCTTGGCCTGGGCGGCGGCAGTCTCGGCCTCGGCGTGCGCGTGATCGAGTTCGGCGCGCAGCTCACCCGCCCGACGCTCAATTTCTTCGGCCCGGCCCTCGGCCACGGCGGCCCGCTGCTGCATGCCCAGCAGGGCGGTATGCCCTTCCTCGATCTGCTGCCGGCTCGCCTCGGCCAGCTCGGCCGCCTGGCGAGCCGCCGCCTCCAGCTCGGCAATGCGGCCCTGCGCCGCCTCCAGCTCGGCCGCCTGCGACTCGTAGGCGTCGGCCATCTGTTTGTTCAGCGTCTCGGCCTCGATGCGCTCCGCGTCCCAGCCCGCTTGCGCAGCCCGAAGGGACTCGTTCGCCAGCTCCTGGGCCTCCTTCCACAAGGACGCCAGCGCGGCGCTGCTGGCCTGCTGAACGGCCTCGGGCACCTGGACGGCCACCGGGGCCGCCTGGGCGGTCTGCGCACGCCGCCATTCCTTCATGCCAGCGCTGGCGTCGTTCATGTTGACGCGGGCGACCTTCCGCACGGCATCGACCGTGGGAAAGGCGGCCCGGCCGGCCTGCTCGTAGAGCGAATCAGCGGCGGCAAAGATGCGGTCGCGGGTGTCTTTGGCAAGTTCCATGGTGCGCGGCTCCGGGTTGAGTAATACGATAATAAGAGTTATATTATTATTATTATTCTTACCTGTCAAGCGTTTAGCTAAACTTTTTTTAGCGGCTAAAACCGTGGGACGAAAAAAAACCCGCCGGGAGCGGGCGGGCTTGTGGGGTGCGGCGTGGGCCTGGGCGCGGCCCTGCGGGGGAATCAGGGCTTGGTTTAGCCTTCCAGCAGGGCCACCAGAGTGACGCTGCTCAAGTTGGCTTCAAACTCTTGGCCGTCATCCTCGTACTTCAACCAGGCGAAGCCCTCGGCCGGTGGGCGACGGTTGAGGATCAGCCGGGCAGGGCGTTCGTTGTGCTGCACCTGGACGATGGCCTTTTTCAGCTTGTCGGGGTCGGGCTCCTTCTCTTCCTTCTTGGAGTCAGAACCTGAACCCTGCTCGCCGTCGCCAGCTTCGGCGTCCGTCTTTCCGGTGAGTACGTCTACCGTATTCGGATCGCGGTCGTCGTCCTCGTGCTTGCGCTTGTCGTCCAGAAACTCGCGCAGCAGCTTGACCGAACCCCGCGTGATTTCCTGGTTCTCATCTTCCAGCCAGTCCGTGACCTCCTGCGGCTTCTTCTTGAACGCCGTCACCAGCTCGTTGACCACGGTAACGTCCTTGACGCGGCCCGAGTTGAACGCCTCGGCAATGGGATCAGGCAAGTCCAGCAGCGCGGCATGCTGCGTCACGAAGGCGGGCGACTTGCTGATGGCCTTGGCAATCTCGCCCTTCTTGACTCCCTTCGCCAGCTCGCGGCCGATGTAGTCGGCAATCTCGCGGGCCGTCAGTTCATTGCGCTGCAGGTTCTCCACCACCTGGTCGGCCTCGTTGTAGTCGTTGTCGATGAAGCCGGGGATCGTGGCCTTGTCGGCTCGCTTCGAGCCACGGAAGCGACGCGCGCCGTGGTTGATGAGGTAGCGACCAGGCGCATCCGGGTTGTCGCGCACGGAAATGGGGGTCTTGACGCCACGGAGGCGGATCGAGGCGGCCAGCTCGTCCAGGCTCTCGTCGGAGAAACCGGGGTTGTCCTCTGTGCGCGGCTGGTGCGGGTCTTCATCAATCAGGCCCATGTCCAGGTCCAGCGGCCCGCCACCGTTCGCGGCGGCCGTAGGGCCGGCCAGGAGCGCCGACAGGTCGCCCATGCCCTCCAGGCCCAGCCCACCGGCTTGCGGCTTCGCCTCGGCCTCGGGAGCGGCCTTTGCAGGCGTCTTCGACTTGGGGGCAATCTTCTTGTTTGCGGCGGTGCTCATTGCGCGATCTCCATCTTTTCAAAAACATAGGCGGCCAAAGCGCGAACTTCGTGCGTGGCCTTGCGGGCGGCGGTCTTCCTGATCTTCCAGACGGGCACCCCGGACGCCAGGGCGTCGGCAATGCTGCTGCGCAGGCCGATGCTGGCCGGCGCCATCAGCTTCGGATAGGCCGCCTGTAGCTCGACCTGGTGGCGCACATGGCGCGGGTTCCTCGCGTCTACCTTGGACGGCACCATGCCCAGGAACTGCAGGCCGGCGTTCTCCTTGCGGACGTTCATGATCGTGGTCAGCATCATCTTGATGCCCTGAATGCTGTACGCCTCCAGCTCGATAGGGGACAGCACGCAATCGGCTGCGTAGAGCGCGGCCACCAGGGCAACGCCAAGGCCGGGTGCCGTGTCGATCAGGCACACGTCGAACCCTTGGCCAGCCAGCGCCTTGAGGTTGGCTTTCAGGTTCTGCTTGGCCTTGTCCAGCGGCAGAAAAACGGCATTGGCCAGCTCGGGATCTGCTTCGATCAGGGCCAGGCGTGCGCCGTCGCTATCGGCCGCGGCTGCGCCTCGCCAGCCATCGGCCGGCACCGGACCAAAGAAACCGCTCGCCCGAGCCTCGATCTTGTACTGCGCCAGGGTGAAGGAGGCATTGGCTTGCGTGTCCAGGTCGATTACGGCAACGCGAAGGCCACGCTCCAGGAAGTCGAACGCCAGGTGAACAACACTCGAAGTCTTCCCGACTCCGCCTTTCTGTTGAGCGACGACCAGGGTTTTCAT
>NZ_LR594669.1:0-478848 GCF_901827165.1 Variovorax sp. SRS16 | reverse complement strand
GGCCGTGGTGGTCTTCGTGGTGCCCCCCTTGAAATTTGCGATGGAGATCGTGATCGCCTCCGCCCCTTCCGGGCGCAACATCTCCTTGCGGTAATCCCGCACCCACTGGCGCGTCTCGGCCAGGGTGAACAGTCTTTTACGACCGTTGGACACCAATGTTCCCGAAGGCATATCCTTGCGGCTCGCGACACGGTGGGCGAACGAACCTCGCGAGGTGGCCTCGCACAGGGTAGCCACTTGGTCGGCGCTGAAGGACGGCGCGGCCTTGCGAACCATCGGCGCCAGCATCGCCGAGCGGATGCTCGACAACATGGAGGCCGCATCCTCGGCCTGCTGGTGCACACTGGCCAGCGTGATTTGGGGTCGAATTTCCATCATTGAACGAGTTGGTGATTGACGGCACGATTGTGCGTGGTAGACGTGTTTTGCGCAAACGGACGAAGTTTCGTCCAATCCTTCCATCCTATTTCCTGAAAAAGCTCCAGAAGCCTGGCCCTGGGCTTTTCAGAGGTTAAATACCTTGAAGCCCTTTAATCCTTTATTGAGAAATATGTTCAATAAAATCAATGACTTGGCCGTGCTTTTGGAGGTTTACCAGTGAAATCTGGAGGTTCTCCAGTCGACGCCAGAGTGGATACGGTGGGATGCGGAGCACGTTCAGGCCGCGGGGAGAGTGGATACGGTAAAGCGGCAATCCTCGCTGTCGACGCAGCCTCCGGACCAAATCTTGTCTGTGAATCCGCCAAACCGGAGCTTTTACAGTAAGGCTGCGGGCCCGGGACTTCGGCGTGGTGGCGCTGAAAGCGGAGCTTTTACGGTAACCCCCATGCGGAAAGTGCGACTGCAACAAGTGAGTCGACGCTTCACATGAAGCTCCAGTGCGCTACAGTTGCATCATGGTCACAGGAGCAAGCCGAGAAGTTTCGACGCCCGCACGCGGGCCCGTGCCATTGCTCAAGCCCGTGTTCTCGCTGGCATTGGTTCCCCAGAACAATAAGATCACCGCGTTGGGTCGCAGAACATGGAACGTGTTGCTTCACATTGCGCAGAACCAGGGACTTGAGCGAGATACGTTTCGCGCGGCCTTGACCGACATCGTCAAAGGCCTCGACTACAACAGCGGGGACATGAAGATCATCAAGACGCACCTGCGTTCGATGATCACCACGCTGGTGGAATGGCAGTCACCCACTGCGGGCGAGTGGCAAACATGGGATGTGTGCGGCATGCTGTCGCACGCGAGGCTCACCAAGGAACGCGGACAGGTCTGGGTCGAATGGTCGTATGCGGTGAACATGCGCAACGAACTGCTGGATCCGGAAATCTTTGCGAAGCTGTCGCTGGAAGTCATCTCGCAACTGGGCTCCCATCCCGCGGTGGCGCTCTACGAGATCTGTTCCCGTTACCTGGGTGTCGGGCAGACGGCACGCAAGACATGGACCTGGTGGCGGCCCGTGTTGCTGGGGCGGCCCGATGATGAACGTCTGCAGCGCCTCGAGTACCGCATCTTCAAGCGCGATACCCTGCGGCCCGCGCTCGCTGAAATTAATGCCCTGGCAGACATCGAGATCGAGATGCTCGAGTTCAAGGCGGGGCGGTTCGTGTCGGATCTTCAATTCACCGTACGCAAGAAGCCTCAGCGGGTTCTGGCGCTGCAACAACGCTCGGCCGCCGAGCCGGTCGATGTCGCTGTGCTGGCGAGCGCGGAGCGGCTGGGCATTGACCACACCCGGATCGAGCGACTGATCGATGAGTTCGGCGACGCGGCCGTCACCACCGCGATCGAGGCGGTCGAGAAGCGCGCGGCCAGCGCCTTCCCGGAGCCGCTGCGCGATCCGCTCCGCTATTTAAAAAGCGTGCTGCCCGGCCATATGGCGGCGCAGGAAGAGGCGAGCGAGAAGGCCGTGGCGGCAAAGGAGCCGGAAGTCGTGCGCATGGCACCGAGCGACAGGCTGGCCCAATGGGAAAAGAAATGGCTTGCGGAGCGCATCGAGCTGCTGGCGGTCGAACTGGCTGGATTGTCTTCGGAACGTCAGGCCGAGCTGGTTCAAGGACTCCAAGAGGATCTGGTGCGTCGAAATGCGCATCCGGCCGTGATTCAGCGATTGGTCGGGAAGGGCTGGGCACACCCCATGGTGCGCCATGAGATGGTCAGCTTCTACGCCACTGGCGCCTATGGGCCGAATTGGAACAAGCCCACCGACAAGGAACTGCTTACTATTGCGGCCGCGCCGAACGCGTGAAATCGCCCGACGCCTGCGGCATGTTCGCACGAAGGATTCGGCAGCAGTGACTGCCAACTTCATTTATTGAGAGTGACCCCGTTGCCCCACGAGATCAAGAGCTCGATTGGAAGACGCAGCTCTCGGTGCACAAGGACCGGCTGGCCGAGCACCTCATGGCGTTCGGCGATCATCCGAACGGTGGCACGCTGGTCTTCGGGCATCGATGACGATGGCACGCCGGTCGGCGTTGATGCCGAGACGATTGCCCGCATCACCAACACGCTCGCCAATGTGGGACGCGGCGCGCTGGAGCCGCCGTTGGCGATCGGCCATACGGTCGTCGACTACCGCGGTGTCGCAGTCCTTCTGGTCTACGTGCCGGAGCAGCCCACCAAGCCGGTTCACCGCCGTGGCAAGTCCATAGAGGAAGCCTGGATCCGCTCGGATGGCACAACCCGCAAGGCCTCGCGCCAAGAGGTTGGTGGCATGTTCATGAACAGCTCCGCGCCCCGGTGGGAGGAGTTGCGCGCGTCGCCTCTGATCGACCTGGAGGAGGTGTACGCCTGCTCGACCTTGATGCGATCACTGGTCTTTTGCAGCGTCCGCTGCCAGGCGACCCGGAGGACCTGTCCCATTGGCTCGCGGCAGAAGGCATCACCGTCCCGGACGGACGAGGCCACTACATCACGAACTTCGGTGCCGTGGCTGCCGCACGAAAGCTGGAGGACTTTCCCGACCTCGAGAGAAAGCGCATCCGCGTGCGTCATAAGGTATCGCGGAACCAACAAGGTCGAGACCATCGACGAGTTGCCAGGACGGCGCGGCTATGCCGTCGGCTTCGAGGGATTGATTGGCCACCTGCGCAAAGTGCTTCCACACTCCGGGGTCATCCAGCAATCGCTTCGAACCGAAGTGTCCATGTACCCCGAACCGGCACTGCGCGAGTTGATCGCCAACGCGCTGATCGGGACGACGCCCGAGTCCAGAAATGAAAAACTGGCCTCGTCTTTTCGGCGCTACCGGATCTGCGAAGAGCGGGGCACTGGATTTCAGAAAATCGTCCGCACCATCGAGCTGTTCAGCCTGCCGCCCCTCGTGCTGGCACCGCAGGAAAACGCCTTCCGAGTCACGATCAGCGTACCGCGCAAGTTCACGGACATGTCGATGACCGAACGTATCGAAGCTTGCTATCAACACGCAGCGCTTCAATACCTCTCCAGCCAAACGCTGACCAATACGACCTTGAGAGAACGATTCAAGCTCAACGAGAAGCAGCGCAACCAGGTCACCAATCTCATCAGCGACGCGGTGGGGGCAGGGCGCATCAAGCGCAAGGACCTCGGCGCGGGCAAGAAATTCGCGGAATACATTCCTATTGGTCTTGAGCGCGAGCCGGTTGCGCATGCGAACGGCACGGCTCTTTCAAACGCTCCACGCGGGTGTTGCGCGCGGCTCAATTGCAGGCGGCGTCGAAGCGCCGCATCTGCGTTGCGACAGCAGCTCCCCAAGATGACACCGCGGCCACCTGCGGCGAATTCGGCTATGAATCGCCTCTTCGGATGAAGGCAAGTCGCGTCACGTGCTCAGCGTTCTGTACGCGACGTGGAGACCTTCGCGGTCAGGCAAGGCCTGCCGTGCGTATTCGAAGACGCCGCTGTCGCGCGGAGCCTGCCGCCAGTTGAGGCAGTTGTAGCGCGAAGGCGATTCCTCTTCTGCAGTGATCCGGATGAAATCGATCGCGTCGTCGAGGAGCGTCCAGCCGTCGACGGCCAGGAGCGCCTCCGGCGCAGGCATTGCACGATGTTCGAGTCGGCATTCAAGACAAGGGGAAGGGGGCACGGCTCGTGCGAGGTGCTCCTGGATAACGTCGCTCGCCATGAGCTGGCGTGCCTTGTCGACATGGCGAGTCCATTCCAGCAGTTCGAGCAGATGATGATCCACTCACTCGTAGCTGCGCTCCAGATAGGTGTCGGCATCGGCGCAACTGCCGGGATTCCAGAGGTCGAACCGCTCCATCAGGTGGTGCACCCGTTCGTTGCGCAGCGCCACGAGTTCTTCTCATGACTGCGAAGAATGCGACGCGCGCCTGCCGGCGCGATTCCCAATCGTGCACTGTGCCCGCTCAACTCGTGCTCGACCAGCACCGCCTTCATCAGGCGCTCGTACTGCTGGAGCCGGCACATGCACCGCCCAAGCTTTCATTGGACTTCGCTGCGTTGCTGCGTTGCTGCGTTGCTGCGTCGTGGTGGCGATGCTCGGCGCCGTGTGTGGCGGCAACGGCGAAGCCACCCTCTCGGATAGGAGAGGCCGTCATGCCGCAGGTCAGTGGAAAAGTCGAGACACGGCTTCGGCGATCGGTTCCGAGCGCATGTAGTGCAGCGGTGGTGAATCTTCGTCGCTGGCCTGTTGGTGAACCAGCAGCGCAGCGAGGCCCGTGGCTGTCGCCGAACCGCGCGTCGGCATCGGACCGCGAGAGTAGTCGACGACGCGTGGCGTGTCGCCGGCTTGCCCGAGCCAGACGATCGTCCAATAGAAGTGGCCGGCGATCGGCTGATCGACTGTCAGTTCAAGTCCGTTCTTCATGGCTGCCCTTCTTTGGTTAGTGCGAATGGGCTCATTTGGCGCCAGGACTGTCTGCGCAGGGTAGGTAGAAATTCACGGCCTGGCGCGGACCCGCTCGATTGCTCGGGATGCAGTGATTAAGTTGACGCCCGTGGTGCCCTCGTAGTGGCACGCGGTCCCATGACAGCTCGAGACGTCAAAGGGTGGGCGAGCCGCGCAGCCGCAGTATCTCGCCCAATGCTGACAAGTCGACCAGCAGGACGGCGATGCCGCGCTCGCTGCACCTCGCTGCAAATAGACGCCAACGTCTGAGCCTCGAAACGGATGAGGACGGCGGTAATCACGGCGCGGATGCCCGGTCGTGGGCGATCAACGGTCGATGCTCGTACAACCAGCCTCGGGCAAAGACAACCAGTGGTTCGCGCTCAGCGCATCGGGCGACCCTGTCACTCATCAACCGTACCAGGGCGCGGTGCTGGTCCGTATTCCGGCGAACGTGACCGGTCGTCATGCGTGCTGAGTTGCGCGTTCAGATTGTAGAAGCGGCGGTCACGATGGCCCGGAATGGGCGGTCACGATGCTCCGGAATACCCACGAAGGTCCGACGGCCTCGGTGATGGTTCACAACGAGGGCGAACCGATCCCTGCGAATCTGCTCGGCTCCCTTTTCGAGCCCATGGTGCGGGGCGCGGAAGGAAAGACCGCGGCACGCAGCGTCGGGCTCGGCCTGTTCATCGTCAAGGAAATCGCCGCTGCGCATGGCGGCGATGTCGAGGTGCGCTCGTCTTCGAGCGAAGGCACGACCTTCACGCTCCGGTTTCCTGCGCGCGAGGCGGTGCAAGTAAAAGCTTCTGCGTGCGAAAGAAAAATGCGCTGGCGATGCGCGACGCAGCTGCACACAATGAACTCCATCACATCGCCAGGAGTTCACTTGAAGATCGCACCATTCTCGAACGGCTTCGGCGCCGATGTCCTGGGCGTCGACCCGCATCTCCAGCTCGACGACGACGAGATCGCCCAGGTCCGGAGGGCCTGGCACCTGCACTCGATCCTTCGCTTCCGGCGGCTCGAAGTCACCCCCGATGAACACACGCGGTTCAGCCGCCGGCTCGGCAAGCTGCACATCATGACCCCGCTCAAGTTCAACCTCGAGGGGTACCCCGAGGTCTTCGTGGTGTCCAACGCCAGCAAGCGCAACCCTGACGAGCCGGTGAGCAAGTCTGCCGGGGAAGTCGGCCTGCGACGCGCCGGGGAGGGCTTCCACACCGATGGCGAGGACAAGGCCATCCCGAACGCGGGCTCCATGCTGTACGCCGCCCAGGTCCCTCCCGAGAAGGGCGACACGCTCTTCGTGGACATGTACGCGGCGTACGAGGCGCTGCCTGCGGAAGTGAAAGGCTTGATCGCGGGCCGGCGCGCACGCTTCAGCCGCATCGATCTGCACCCAGTGCACTACCCCCACATGGATCCGCTCACGCCTGAGCAGAAATTGGAGCGGCCGGACGTGTTCCACCCTCTCGCCCGGGCGCATCCGTATTCCGGTCGGACGGCCCTGTACATCGGTCGCTGGGCCTGCGATGTCGAAGGTCTGCCTGTCGAAGAAGGCCGCGCACTGGTGCGCTATCTGCAGGACTTCGCCAAGCAGCCGAGGTTCATCTACACCCAGAAGTGGCAGAAGGGCGATGCGATCCTCTGGGACAACCGCTGTACGCAGCATTGCGCGACCGGCTTCGACGATGAACGGCATGTGCGCACGATGTACAGAACCACGCTGGAAGGCGAAACGCCGTTGATGGCGCGCACGCCGGTGCGGCTCAAGCTGGAAGAATTCGCGTGAACATCCGCTTCCTCGAGACCGTGCTGTGGCTCGCGCAGCTGCGAACGATCAAGGCCACTGCCGATCGTCTCTGCATCACCCACACGGCCATCTCCAGCCGCATCGCCTCGATCGAGCAGGACCTGGGCGTCAGCCTCTTCACCCGCTCGGCGCAGGGCTTCGAGCCGACGGCCGACGGACTGCGCTTCATCGAGGAGGCAAGCAAGATCGTGGATGCCTACCAGCGGCTGCGGCGGGTCATGCTCGACCCGGGCCGCGTACGCGGCACGCTTCGGATTGGCTCGGTCAGCACCCTCATACCCACGGTCTTCTCCATCCTGGGCAAGACACTGCGCGAGGAGTACCCGCACGTTTCCCTCGTCATCAGCACGGACCTCCCGGAGCGACTCCTGAAGGACTTTCGTGGCGGCCGGCTCGACCTGCTGCTCACGTCGAGTTGGCCTGACGACCCGCACTTCGATGTGGTGCCGCTTTGCAAGGTCGCCATGGGTTGGGTCGCGAGCGAGCAGCTCGGCATCGACACCCACAGGCCACTGACCCCTGATCAGCTTGCTGCGTATCCCATCATCGGCTACCCGGCAGGGACCGAATCGCAAATGCGGATCGACGCGTACTTCTCCGGCATCGGGCGCGAGCTCGTGCTGCACGCCGGGAACGGGCTGCCAAGCAACCTGCAGATGGCGAAGTCCTGCATCGGAATCGCGGCCGTGCCCAAGGTGGCGGCGCGCGGCGACCTGAACCGCGGGGACCTGGTGCTGGTCCCGACCACGCAGCCCTACCCCGACGTCGGCTACGCCGCACTGTTCCTGCGCGATGGAGACAACGATCTCCCCCGTGCCATCGCGGCACTCGCCCGCCAAGCCGCCGCGCAATTCTGCGAGGCATCCGATCCTTCCGACGCCTGGCCCATGGATGCGTCGGACAACCCAGAGCAAGCATGAAAGTCTCCCTGATCCAGATGAACTCCGTCGCCGACAAGGCGCGCAATGTCGCAGACGCCCATCGGCTGGCCCGCAAGGCGGTCGAGATCGACGGCGCAGAGCTGGTGGTCTTCCCGGAACACTTCGACTGGGCCGGCGGTAGCGTCGCCGAGAAAGTCGCGGCCGGAGAAGATGTGCGAGGCGGTCCGGCCTACGACATGTGCCAGCGACTGGCGCGAGATTGCCAGATCCATGTCCACAGCGGCAGCTTCTACGAGACTGCCGCCGGATTGGGCCGCGTCTACAACACGACCGTGATCTTCAATCCCGAAGGCGAGGAGATCGGGCGCTATCGCAAGATCCATCTGTTCGACATCCACACGCCCGATGGATTGCGCTACGGGGAGTCCGACTCCGTCCTGGCGGGATCGGAAACCTGCGTGATCGACATCCACGGGTTTCGCATGGGATTGGCCATCTGCTACGACATCCGATTTCCGGAGCTGTTCCAGAAGCTGATGCGGGATGGCGCGGACGTGATCGTGCTGCCCGCCGCCTTCACCCTGCAGACCGGCAAGGACCACTGGGAAGTGCTGTGCCGAGCCCGGGCCATCGAGACGCAGTGCTATTTCCTTGCCGCGGCGCAGATCGGCGCGCTGGAACACAACGGTGAGACTCGATACACCTACGGCCACTCCCTCTTCTGTGATCCGTGGGGGCACGTGATCGCGCGCGCATCCGACCAGGTCGGAATCGTATCCGCCAGACTTGATCGAGGTTTGATAGCCAAGACACGCAAACAGATCCCTCTGGCGCAACACAAGGTTCTCTGAGATGAAAAAGTTTCGCATTGGGGCGATGCCTTCGCCTATTTCGGACGCCGTGAAGCAGAGGCTATCGGAAGTGGAAACCGCTACGGTCGGGCACATTCGGCAATGGGGGTTCATGGATCCGGAGATCCAAGCGCTGCGCCACACGCGCCGAGTAGTCGGTGTCGCGGTGACCCTGGCATTGCCTGCGCAGGATTCCACGTTGTTGCACCACACCCTCGGCCTGTTGCGACCGGGGCACATCGTGGTCATCGATCGCCTGGGCGATCGCAAGCACGCATGCTGGGGTGGCGGCGTCACGAATGCGGCGCATGCGTCCGGGGCTACGGCTGCCATTGTCGATGGGATGTGTACCGACCCGCTGGAGATTGCAGAGCTGCAATTCCCGGTTTGGTGCCGAGGAATCACACCCATCACCACGCGCATTTACGACCTCGGTGGCATGTTGAACATGCCTGTGTCATGTGGCGGAGCGGTCGTGAACCCCGGTGACATCATCCTGGCCGACGAAAACGGGGTGCTCGTGCTGTCGCCGGACGAGGTCGACGAAGTAGCCGACTACGCCCTTGCCAAGCAGCAGCGCGGCATGGAGAACGTGCGCCGCATCCACGAGGGAACCCGCCTGGGCGATCTGTCTGGTGCCACGAAGTTCGTGGAACGGGATGCGATCGATTGAGGCTGTTCCTGGCGCGCGATGAACAGAAGACAGCTGATCTTTTTTTCTTGCGTGGTGGTTTCCCCTGCGCAAACTCCTTTCTGAAAGATTCCCATGAAGAAAATCGTGATCGGCCTGGCCGCGGTGGTGTTGCTTTGTCTCTCGGTGGCGGCCCGAGCCGAGTGGCCCGACAAGCCGATCAGGATCCTGGTGCCGTTCCCTTCGGGCAACTCTTCGGACGTGTCGATGCGGCTGCTGGGCCAGAAGCTATCGGTGCGCCTCGGCCAGCCCATCGTCGTGGAGAACCGGGTCGGCGCGGGGGGGACCGTCGGGACCGGCCAGGCCGCCAAGGCTGCCCCTGACGGATATACCTTGGCCATGGGCTCGACCGGACCGCTGGCGATCGCAAGAGCGCTGAGGCCAGACTCATTGCCTTACGACACGGCGAGGGATTTCATGGTCGTCGGCGCCGTCGCCTGGGCGCCTCAGGTGCTCGTCGTCCGAAAGGACCTTCCGATCTCCAGTTTCCAGGAATTTCTTGCCTACGGACGCCGGCCGGACGTCAAGCTGAACTACGGCTCGCCTGGGAATGGGACCACGCCGCATCTCGTCATTGCACAGTTGGTCAACGAGACCCGGATCAACGCGGAGCACATTCCCTTCCAAGGTGGAACTCAGGCCTTGACCAGCCTCATTGGTGGTCAGATCGATTTCATCTCCGACAACGTTCCCGTGGTCCAGGGTGCCATCGCCGGCGGTCGCGTCAGGGCGTTGGCCGTCACCTCGGGTACTCGTATTCCTTCCATGGAGAGTGTGCCGACTCTCAAAGAGCTGGGTGTCAAGGACTTCGACCTGCAAGGATGGATCCTTCTGATCGCTCCAAAGGGACTTCCGGAGACGATCTCCAGCAAGCTCGTCGCCGCGGTCGAGGACGTCATGAAGATGCCGGACGTTCGTCAGCGGCTGCTGGAGCTCGGACTGGTTCCCATGGACATGCCGCGCGCCCGTCTGCCGGGATTCCTCCAATCCGAAGCCACGAAGTGGGCTGCGGTCGTCAAGGTCTCCGGCGCGGCGGAGAGCACTCGCTGAGGGGCTGCGCCGCCGCGATGCATTCGAGAAGTACCCCCTGGTCGCCGCACTGGTTCGCCAGCAGCAGGACCAGGCGCGCATTGAGATCGGCGCTCTCGGCCTCGGTCAAACCCTCGTGGGCCTCGACCAGCGCGGCATAGAAGCCGTCGGGATCCGGGATCCGGAGTTCGGTGTTCATCGGGTGTTTGTCTTCCAGTCCTGTGCCAGCAAGGTCTGCAATGCGGTCGTGATGGAAGCCGCCGTGGGCGTGTCGATCATGGCCGCTCGATAGGCGTCCGGACGCACCATGCAGAGGCTGCCGGGCGCCGGGTCTCCCAGCTGGCGTGCCAATGCCTCGTCCGGCAGCAGCGTGGGCAGTCCGCTCGTGCCGCCGATCGCCACCAGGCGCAGCGGCAGCGCGGCCGTTGCGTCGAGCGCCGCCTGCGCCCGGGCCGCGTCGGGTGCGAACCACAGGCCGAGGCAGCATGAATCGTTGCCGAGCAGCGCCATCAGCGTGGTCGGCGTGCCGTCGGCGTGGCGCAGCTGCAGGTTCTGCACCGAGCGCGCGCCGCCGGGCAGCTGCGCCGTGGCCGGGTAGTCGTTGGCCACCGACATGCGGCCGGTGTTGACCAGCGCCCGGGCGAAGGCGTGCTTCGATGCCAGCGCGAGCACCGCGCGGCGCAACCGGCGCTCGGCCGGCGAGCGCGGCGCCAGGAAGCGGGCCGAACGGCTGCTGACGCGCAGGTTCTCCACCGCCGCCGGTCGGCGCTCGGCGTCGTAGCTGTCGAGCAGCGCATCCGCGGCGCGGCCCTGTGCGATCAGCGCCAGCTTCCAGCCCAGGTTGGCCGCGTCCTGGATGCCGCTGTTGCCGCCGCGCGCACCGAAGGGGCTCACGACGTGGGCCGAGTCGCCGATGAACAGGATCCGGCCATGGCGGAAGTGGTCGAGCAGGTGATCGCGATAGCCGTAAGGGCCGATCCAGACGAACTCGAACTCGACCCCCGGCCCGAGTTGTTCGCGCAGCCGCGCGCCGGCCACCTCGGGCTTGCTGATGTGCGCGGTGTCGCAGTCCTCGGGCATCTGGTAGTCGATGCGCCAGACGCCGTCGCCCATCAGGTGCTGCCATACCGCGCGGCCTTCGTTGAAGGCCGCGTCGACCCAGGTCCAGCGTTCGGTCGGCAATGGCTTCTTGAAGCGCACATCGCTGATGCACCAGCGGTCCGTGCTGCGCGAGGGATGGGCATCGAGGCCGAGCTGTTCGCGGATCGGGCTGTGGGCGCCGGTGGCGTCCACCAGGTGGTCGGCCTCGATCGTGTAGTTGCCGGCTGGCGTCTCCACATCGATGCGCGCGCCGTCGGCAAGCGGTGTCACCCGGGTCGCGCGGTTTTTCCAGCGCAGGTCGGTCAGGCCGAGTTCGAGGATGCGGTCGACCAGGAACCATTCGACGTAGAACTGCTGCAGGTTGATGAAGGGCGGCTGTTCCGAGACGCTGTCGGTCTTCAGGTTGAACTGGTAGACCTCTTGCTCGCCCGAGAAGGTACGTCCGAAGGACCAGGTGATGCCCTTGCCGGCCACCCGCTCGTAGATGCCCAGGCGCGCGAAGATCTCCAGTGTCTTCTGCGCATAGCAGATGCCGCGCGACGAAGCGCCGCGCACGCCGACCGTGTCGTCCTCGTCCAGCAGCAGCGCGCGCACGCCGCGCCGCGCCAGATCGCAGGCCAGGGTCAGGCCGGCCGGCCCGGCGCCCACGATGACGATCGGATGCCGCACGATGGGCGCGCGCGCCTCCAGTTCGGGCGGCGCCACGAAGGGCCAGCTCGGCAGTTCGTAGGGCGGCGCGAAGACAAAGCCTTCCGCCTGCGTGGTGCCGGTGTTCACAGCGCCTCTGCCCATCCGGCGATCGCGTTGGCAGCGAATTGCACCAGCTGCGGCTGACCCGCGAGATAGTGATTGCCGCCGACGATGTCCACGTTGCGGATGCGCGCGCCACCGGCGGCCATCCACGCATCGCGGGTGCTCGGAAAGGTCGACGCGTCGCCGGTGTAGGTCAGCAGCAGCAACGGCACGCGGGTGCGGGCCAGGTTCGAGGGCCCATCGGCCTGCGAGCGCGAGGACCACTGCGAGAGGAAGGCGGTCAGCGAGGTGGTGCGGCCCATCGCATTGGCCGAATAGTTCACCTGGCGCGCATCGCCCCAAACACTGCCGGGCAGGCGATCGTTGCTGTCGATCGAGAGATCCACGCAGCGCGGATCGGCATGTGTGCGGTAGACGATGAAGGCCTGGTCGCGCGGCGCGCCGGGCGTGCTGCGCAGCAGCCGGAGCCGCTCGATCACCCAGCGCTCGATGCGCTCGAGCCGCGCGGCCTGGGCGGCGCTGAAGCGCGCCAGGAATCCGGCGGCGTACGGCAGCGCATGGCGTGCGTCGTACATGTCGAGCGCCGGGTCGACCGAGAGCGGATCGTGCTCGTCCGTCACCGAGGGATCGATCCAGTCGCGCAGCAGCTTCGAGCGGCCCGGGTGGGCAGCGCAGAGCGCGATGCCGTCCACGGGCGGCAGGTCGTGCGGATGCAGGTGGGTTTCGTCGCCGTCGGGAAAGCGGTGAGCCGTGAGCTTCTCGGCCTGCGCCTGGTAGAAGCTCGCGAGCGCGGCCCCGCCGGAATTGCCGATCAGCAGCACCCGCTCATAGCCCGCGGCGCGCAGGAACTGCACGCCCGCGCCGAGGTCCTGGATGGCACGCTCCATCAGCAGCAAGGTGTCGTTGCCCATGTAGCGCGAGTTGAGCCCCATGCAGGCAATGCCCCGGTCGGCCAGCGGCCCGATCAGGTAGTGGCCCATGAAGTTGCTGGTCGGATGCATCACGATGGCCGCGACCTTCTTCGGCCCGGCCGGCGCGCGCCAGGCGCCATAGATGCGCGGCCGCAGCATCTGCAGACCCGACTGGCTTTCCAGGGAGGCGCCCGGCTGGACGTCGATGACGGCGAGTTGCAGCTCAGCCATGGGCCGCGTTGCGCAGTGCGCCCTTGCGTGCGGTCCAGGCATCCAGCAGCGCGCGGGCCTGGCGTGCGTGTTCGTCCATCTCGGCCTGGGGCACGGTGGGCGTGGTCAGTTCGAGCCGGATGCCGTTCGGGTCGAAGAAATAGATCGACTGGATGATGTGATGGTCGGTCGGGCCCAGCACCTCGACCCCGGCCGCTTCGAGCCGGGCCTTGGCCGCCAGCAGCTCGGGCACCGAATCGACGCGCAGTGCCAGGTGGTTGACCCAGACCGGCGTGTTGGGAGAGGGCAGTGCCGCGGTGTCGTCGCCGAGATCGAAGAAGGCGATCGACGAGCCGTCGCCCAGCTGGAAGAAGATGTGGACGTAGGGGCAGTATTCACCGGTGCTCGGGACGTGATCGGCCTGGATCACGTGGGTCAGCGGCAGGCCCAGCAGGTCCTCGTAGAAGCGGCGGGTCTCCTCGCTGTCGCGGCAGCGCCAGGCGAAATGATGAAGGCCGCGCACCGGCACGGGCGGCGAGGCGAGAGAGGGCGTCTCGGCAGGCATGGTGGTCTTGTCTCCGGCGGGTCGTCGAGGCCGATGGGGCCCAGCGTCTTTCTATCATTCAATCGAAATAAATTCATCGCTGCCCGCTGCGGTGGACATCACGAAGCCAGCGTCCGTTGCTGCCCTGCATGGCGTTGCGCCATACCCGCTCAGCGGGCGGCCTCACGAACCGGGAGCGCTTCCACGCGGGCGCGAAGCGCGGCGCCATCCTTCAGGGCCAGGGCCCGGAACTCCTGGGGCGATCGCATCGGCATGGTTTCGTAGCCCAGCTCCGAGATCCTGCCTTGCACTGCGGGGTCCCCAAGCGCTTGCGACGTGGCGTCGAACAGGGTGCGTACCACGTCATCCGGCAGGCCTTTGGGCCCCATCAGGCCATACCAGTAACTCATCGCGAAGCCTTTCACGCCGGACTCGGCCAAGGTGGGCACATCCGGCATGAGTTGGGACCGGTGGTCGAGCGTGATCGCCACTGCATTGAGCTTCCCTTCGCGCGCCATCGGCAGGACAGCCCCGGGCCCCATGAAGGTCAGCGGTGCATCACCGCCGAGGACAGCCATCACCGCCGGGCTGCCGCCCTTGTACAGGACCTCGTCCAGGTTGAGGCCCGACAGTCTTTTCAGATCCGCGGTGACGATCTCGGGATACGTTCCTCCAGGGGAAGCAATGAACATTGGCGTCGTCGACTGCCTGGCTTTTGCAGCGACGTCCGCAAAGGTGCGAAGTCCGGAGTCCTTCTTGGTTGCAAGGACGAAAAAGCTGCTTGCGATCCGATTGATGGGCGTAAAGCTGGTCTCCCCGTAGGAGACCGTCGGCGCATACGCCACCTTGTCGGCGCCGAGCACGGATTCGGCCCCGAACAGCAGTGTGTAGCCATCCGGTCGGGCCGAGGCCACGTAGGCGGCGCCGAGCGTGGAATTCGCGCCGGGCTTGTTCTCGACGATGACGGCCTGCTTGAGCGTACGCCCCATGTGTTCGGCCAGGATGCGCGCGATGCCGTCGGAGCCGCCGCCGGGAGGAAAGCCCACGATGATGCGCACGGGGTGGTCTGGGAAGGCACTCGCTGCATGCGCCATCGACGCACTGGCGATCGCGATCGCCGCGAGCAAGGCTGCAGGAATTCGTTTCATCCGGGTCTCCAAGAGTTGCTTTGCATGGACAGCCGCCATTCTGAAATCGTGATGAATGCGAGTACGTCGTACTAGACAACGACAACGCCTCGTGGCGGTGCCGCCCTATGCTCGCCATCCTCTTCAAGAAAGGTGCATCAATGAAGTTTGATCCTGAGCCGCAGGACCCTCCAGGTCTTGAATTTGCATTTGCCTTCCGCGTGAAGTTCTCGAACCGGGTGAAGATCGGAACTGTTTCGAGCGGCTTCACCCGTGGGTACACGGGCGTCGTCGGCGGCGACGTCGCCGGTCCGAAATTGAATGGGATCGTGGTCCCGCACAGCGGCGGCGACTGGCCGGCCTACTGGCCCAACGGGGCCGTCGAATTCACGGCGTTCTACATGCTGCAGGCCGACGATGGAACGCAGATCCTGGTGAAGAACCGGGGCTTTCGCTATGCATCGCCGGAGGTGACCGCCCGCATGGAGCGGCTGGATCCTGTCGAGCCCCACGAGTACTACATGCGCCTTTGCCCGACCTTCGAGGCGCCCGAGGGCAAGTACGACTGGATGAACAGGACCGTGTTCATCGGCACCGGAAACCGTCAGGCGGATCACTCCATCTTCCGGTTCTGGAAAGTTGCGTAGTCGGGCGCTTCCTGACTTTCGCGTAGATCCCCGCTGGCGCTGCAGCGCACGCGCCAGCGCCAAGGCAAATTCGGCATTGCGTCCACCCCGGCGGTGGGCCGGTGGCGCGCATCGCCCACCCGCGCGCCCGAGGCGAATTCATACGCATAAACCCTAGCGGTCGCGTGAGCGAAATACGTAGAATGTTAATCAGGTTAACAATATGACCCAGGCTCATTCCTTCGTCGCTTCAGGAGACCTTCCATGCAGACTTGGCCCGTCAACCCAGCAGCCAGCAGCGCTTGCGTGCAGGCTTCGAGCGTGGCGCGGCTGGTGGGCGCCATCGCCAGCCAGGACCGCACGGCACTCGCGTCCGCCATCCTGCATACGGTGCAGGCCGCCCTCCCGAGCCAGCACTGCGCCATCTTTGCGCACGAAGCGTCACGCAACCCCCGCTTGCTGTCGGGTGCCGGAGAGGGCGGCCCCTGGGTCGCGATCAAGAGCGCGACGGCCTACCTTCGCGACCACTATCGCGCGGACGCGATGCACCAGATGGCTTCGCGCCGCCCGGCCGGTATCGCAAAGGGCGAGGTCGTGGTGTGCCGGGAACGCTGCGAGGACATCGAAGAGCCCGAATACCGCGAGGCATGCTTCACTGCCCTCGGCATCCGGGAACGGCTCACCGTGTTGATGCGCTGCGCCAGCGACAGCTGGCTGTCGGTCCACATCTACCGCATCGCCGGGCAGCCCAGCTTCTCCGCGCAGGAGGTCGACACGCTGGTCGGACTTGCGCCTGTGATCGCGGGCTGCGTCGCGCGGCACTACGCCAGCGACATCGACGGCGAGACGGGCTTCCGCGATACCGTCACCGGCGACATCGGCGAGCTGTGTCCCAGCCTCACCGAACGCGAACGGGAAGTGCTGATGCGCATCCTCGACGGCGTCACGGTCAATCGCATTGCCGAAGACCTCAAGCTACGGCCGACGACGGTGGCCACCTACCGCATGCGGGCCTATGAGAAACTGGGCGTGGCCTCGCGACGCGAACTGTTCGCCGCGGTCCTGCGCCGCCACGCGCTCGCGCAGTCGCAAGCGCCCGCGACGCAGGAAGCCGGGCGCACAGGAACGGCCCTCCTTCATGCGGCCTGAGTCAAGGAAAGAACTTCAACCCGATGGCCAAGTCCAAAGCCGCCCGAGCCGAAGAGCAGGATCCGAAGGAGGGCGCCGCACCCGCCGCGTCCCGGATCGGCCATGGCGGCGTGATCAGCCTCGATGACTACATCGCCCCTTCCAAGCTGTGCATGACGCAGATGGAAGAGTACGTCGGCTACATGGTGCGGCGACTGGACAATCGGATCTACCGGAGCTTCCTCGACACCCTGGTGCATGAAGAGATCACGCCGGCGCGCTTCACGGCGCTCTCGATCATCGGCGCCAACCCGGGTGTGCGGCAGGTCGACATCGCGCGGGCGCTGAACATCGCGCGGCCGGCGGCGCTCAAGGTGGTCAATCTGCTGGTGCAGCTGGGCTTGATCGAGTGCCATCCGATCCCCAGCGACAAACGCATCGGTGCCATCGCCCTGACCGAACTGGGGCAGCGCAAGCTCGCCGTCTATGCCCAGAAGGTGCGCGAGCATGAAGCGCGCGTGCTCGAGCCGCTGTCGCAGGAGGAACGCGCGCAGCTGATGGAATTCCTGCAGCGCATCCTGGCGTAGGCGCCCCGCTGCCTTCCACCGGACCGAGCCGCTCCATGCGCGCGCTCACGTCGGGCGTGGCGCAGCGGCAGCCGCGCTTCGCCGCACGGCCATCACCGCGCTCGCGCGGGCCAGTGTGTCCTTGCCGTCGGGCGATGCCACGGTCGCGGAAGCGAAGGCCATGCGCCCGCCGAGCCGGTCGAGCTTCGCGCTCACGCGCACCGCACCCTGCAGCACCGCGCGCTCGAACTGCAGGTTGAGCGAGACGGTGGCGGCCGAGTCGCCGGGCGCCAGGGCGGCGAGCACCACGAAGGCCAGCGCGAAGTCGAGCATCGTCGCCACGATGCCGCCCTGGATCACGCCGTCGCCCTGCAGGTAGCGCGCCGGCGGCGCGAAGTCGAGCACGAGCGTGCGCTGCTGCACATCGGCGCCGCGCAGCACGGCACCGAGGTCGGCGGCGAGCGGATTGGAGTCGATGGCCAGCGGCGCGCCGGGATCGCGCAGGAAACGCTGGACCAGAAGCTGATCGGGGTTGAAGCGCGGCGCGTTCACAGCTTCTTGCCGTGTCCGGCCCAGTACGGGTCGCGCAACTCCTTCTTCAGCACCTTGCCGGCGCCGGAGAGCGGCAGGCGTTCGGTGCGGATCGTCACCGAGCGCGGGCACTTGTAGCCGGCGATGCGCTCGCGCGTCCAGGCGGTGACCGCCTCCTGCGTGAGCTGCGCGCCCTCGCGCGGCACCACGATGGCATGGACCCGCTCGCCCCACTTGGCGTCGGGGACGCCGATCACTGCCGCCTCCGCCACGCCGGGCATCAGCGAGATGGCGTTCTCGACTTCGGTGGAATAGATGTTCTCGCCGCCGCTGATGATCATGTCCTTCAGGCGATCGACGATGTAGACGTACCCGTCCTGGTCCATCAGCGCCGCATCGCCGGTGTGGAACCAGCCGTCCACGATGGCCGCTGCGGTCTCCTCGGGCTTGTTCCAGTAACCCTGCATGACGGTGGGTCCGCGCACGACGATTTCGCCGGTGACGCCCGCAGCCACCGTGTTGCCGTCCGGGTCGACCACGCGCAGATCGATGTTGGGCATCGGCTGCCCGCAGGACTTCAGGCGGTCGCCCGCGATGGCGGGCTTGCGCATGGACATCGGCAGCATCGTGCCGATCGGCGAGAGCTCCGTCATGCCCCACCCATGAAGGAAGCGCATGTCGGGCCACACCTCGACGGCCCGCTTCAAGGTCGCCTCGGGCATCGGTGCCGAACCGAACATGAACTGGCGCAGGCTCGAGAGCGCCATGCGCTCGATGCCCGGCACTTCGAGGATCATCGCGATCATCGTCGGGACCAGCGTGACGTTCGTGACCTTGTGCCGCGCCACCATGTCCAGTACCTGCGCCGCCTCGAACTTGGGGATGAAGACGTGCGTGCCCGCCGCCATCGTGACGGCCACCGTCGACATGCCGTCCGTGAGGTGGCACATCGGCGCTGCATGCAGGAACACGCTCGCGGCGTCGTAGCCGATCATGTAGCAGCCGTTCACCGCGTTGCTCACCAGGTTGCCGTGGCTGAGCATCACGCCCTTGGGCTTGCCCGTGCTGCCGCCCGTGTAGAAGATGCCTGCGAGGTCGGTGCCGTTGCGTCCGGCGTCGGGCAGGCGTGGATGCGCAGCCACCATCTCGTCCCAGTGCAACAGGCCCTCGCCGGCAACGGCGTCGTCACCCAGGTAGACCACGTGCTGCAACCCCGGGCAGGCCTCGCGCAACTGCGGCAGCAGATGAAGGAAGCTCTCGTCGAGACAGATCGCCCTCGCGTCCGCATCGTTGACCATGTAGTGCAGGTCCGAGGCGGCGAGCCGGGTGTTGAGCGGAACGAGCACGCCACCCATCCATGGCACGGCGTAGTAGCTTTCGAGATACCGGTCGCTGTTGAGCGCCAGCAAGGCCACGCGGTCGCCCTGCGCGATCCCCAGCGCGCGCAGCCCGGCGGCGGCGCGGGCGACGCGCTCCTCGACCTCGTCCCAGGTCCGCGTGCGCCCGGCACAGACCGTGGCCGCCGAGCGGGGGTTCACCTGCGCGGCGCGGCGCAGTGTTTGCGTCAGTCTCTCGTTCATTCTGTCTGCTCCGGATTCACTGCCCCGTGAAGCGGGGCTCGCGCTTTTCCTGGAAGGCCTTGACCCCTTCCATGAAGTCGTCGGTCTGCACCTGCCTGGCCTGCAGCTCGCGCTCGACCTCGAGCTGAGCGTCCAGCCCGTGGTCGAAGGCGCGCCACATCATGGCGGGCAGGGCCTTCAAGGCGCGTGGCGCACCCGCGCTCAGTTTGCGCGCCACCGCATCAGCGGCCGCACGCAATTCGCCGCCCTCGACGCACTGCCAGACCAGGCCCCATTCGGCAGCCTGCGGACCGGTGATGCGTTCGCCCAGCATCGCCGCCGCGATCGCGCGTGTCGGCCCGGCCCGGCGCATCAAGTGCCAGCTGGCGCCCATGTCCGGCACCAACCCGAGCTGGGAGGCGAAGGGCATCTGGAAATAGGCCGAGCGCGCCATCAGCACGATGTCGGCGCACAGGGCCAGCGCCACACCGCCGCCCACGGCGGCGCCATTGACCGCAGCCACTTTGGGCTTGCCCAGCGTATCGAGCGCACGCGCCAGCGCATTGATGCCGCGGTCGCTCGAAGCCATGAAGCGCCGGCCGCGCTCCGCGGCGGGCAGATCCAGCGCCATCATCGGGTCGCGCAGGTCGGCGCCGGCGCAGAAGGCGCGGCCCTTGCCAGTGAGGATCAGCACGCGGATGCCGTCGTCGCGGCGGACGGTGTCGAGCGCGACCATCAGCGAATCGATGAGCGCGCCGTCCAGCGCATTCAGCACCTC
This sequence comes from Variovorax sp. SRS16, assembly GCF_901827165.1. NCBI lineage: Bacteria > Pseudomonadati > Pseudomonadota > Betaproteobacteria > Burkholderiales > Comamonadaceae > Variovorax > Variovorax sp. SRS16. The sequence continues at coordinate 458,917 of NZ_LR594669.1, read as the reverse complement.
CGGACGATCGAGCGTGAGGGTGGCCACCGCGTCCGCCACCTGCAGCTCGAGGCCGTACGGTCGGCCGTTGGAGACTGGAGCAGCCGGCATCAGGCGATCTCGATGCAGACCTTGCCGAACTGCTTGCCGCTCTTCACGTGTGCGACGGCCTCGGCCAGCGCCTCGAGCGGGTACGTCGAATCGATGACGGGCTTGATGCCGTTCGTTTCGAAGGCGGCGAGCGATTGCGCGAGATGGTCGCGATGGCCGACCGCCACGCCGTGGATCCTCAGACTGCTCATGGCGACCAGCGGCAGGTTCAGCTCGGCCGTGGGGCCGCTCACCATGCCGATCATGGCGATCGTGCCGCCCATGCGGGTGGCGCGGATCGACTGTTTCAGCGTCTGCGCGCCGCCGGTCTCGACCACCAGATCGACGCCGCGCTGACCGGTGAGCTTGCGCGCCGTCTTGCCCCAGTCGGGATCCTCTTTGTAGTTGAGCGTGTCCTGCGCGCCCAATTGGCGCAGGCGCGCCATCTTCTCCTCGCTGGAGGACAGCGCGATGACACGGGCGCCGGCCGCGCTGGCGATCTGCAGTGCGAACAAGGCCACGCCGCCGCAGCCCTGGGTCAGCACCACCTGCCCGGGCCCGATGCCCGCATCGGCGCGCACCGCATTCCAGGCGGTGACGCCGGCGCAGGGGAAGGCCGCCGCTTCGACGAAGCTGAGCGACTTCGGCATCGCCACCAGGCCCTCGGCCCCGAAGACGCGCAGCTCGCACGCGACCCCGTCTTCCATCCCTCCCAGGTCGCGCGCCATCATGGCTTCGTTCGGCGGGCCGCTGAGCCAGTCCGGAAAGAAGCAGCCCACGACGCGGTCGCCGGCCTGCCACGCCTTGACGCCGGCGCCGACCTCGACGACTTCCCCCGCGCCATCCGACAGGGGAATGAGATGGGCGCTTTTCTGGCGCGAGCCATAACCGCCCTCGAGCGCCAGCAGATCGCGGAAATTCAGCGATGCCGCGCGCAGACGCACCAGCACCTCGCCGGGCCCGGGTTTCGGATCGGGAACTTCCTTCAGCCGGAGGTTCGCGCTCCCGAGCGACTCCATCACCATTGCCTTCATCGTGTTGCCTCGTCTGGATAAAAAGTCTGTCCGGCAGCGGCCATGTCGCGCAGGCGCCGGGGCGGATCGAAGCGCGCACCGAAGCGCGCGGCCAGCGACTCGCATTGCGCGATGAACGCGGGCACGCCGACGCGGTCGATGTAGCCGAAGACCCCGCCGAGATGCACGGGATAGCCCCAGCCGAGGACCGCCGCCACGTCGCCGTCGAGGGCCTGGCCCAGGATGCCGTCGTCGAGCGCGCGCACGGCCTCCAGCGACTGGACCGCGAACAGGCGCTGGCGCACGGTTTCCTCGTCGAGCGGATCGCCCGCCGGCGGGAACGCGAGCGCCAGCCCGGGCCACACGGCGCGGCCCTCGGGGCCGTAGTCGTAGAGGCCCTTGCCAGCCGCCTTGCCGATGCGGCCCAGCGCGAGCAGCGCCGCAAGCGTGGGCTCGGCGCGGTTGCCGGCGTTGGCGATGCGCTGGCCGTCGCCACGCATCGATTTCAGGATGTCCGCGAGCAGCGGCATCGTCGTCAGCTCCGCCAGCGCGGCGCCGCCGATGGCGAAGCCGGCGTTGACGGCGGCGTTGTCGATCAGTTGCGGCGGCACGCCTTCGCCGATCAGGTTCAGCGTCTCGCTGGAATAGGTCGTGACGATGCGGCTGGTGAAGAAGCCCAGTCCGTCGTTGACCACAACCGGCGTCTTGCCGAGCTGCTTCATCAAATCCAGTGCGCGCGCCAGCGTCGCGTCGCTGGTCTGCCGCGCGCGAATCACCTCGACCAGCGGCATGCGATCCACGGGAGAAAAGAAATGCAGGCCGATGACACGCTCGGGCATCGTCGCGTACCCAGCAAGGCCGGTGATCGGCATCGTCGAGGTGTTGCTGGCGATCGGGACGTCCCGCCCGACCACGGCAGCAGCCCTTTCGAGGACCGCCTGTTTCACGTCCGCGCGTTCGAACACCGCCTCGAGCACGAAATCCGCCTGGGCGATGCGCGCGTAGTCGGCGGTTGGTTCGATGCGGGACAGCAGCGCCTGCGGGGTCATGCGCAGCCGGCCCTTCTCGTGTTCCCGCGTGGCATTGCGCGCGATCTCGTCGCGGCTCTTGCGTGCGGCCTCGTCGCTCAGGTCGAGCAGCGTCACCTGCAGGCCGGCGAGCGCGGCCACGTGCGCGATGCCGCGACCCATCACGCCGCCGCCGATCACCGCGAGGTGGCCCACCGTGGAAGGAGGCGGCCCGGAAGGGCGCATCGTCATCGATCTCGCGCGGTTGACGCCGTTGAACAGCGTGCGGATCTTGTTCTTGGCGTCGTTGCCCGCGGCAAGGCGCGCGAACTGCCGCGTCTCGATGACGATGCCCGCTTCGAGCGAGCGCTCCATGCCCTGCTGCAGGCATTCGAGAATGGCGCGCGCGGCCAGGTTGCTGGCGCCGGCGCCGCGGCTCGCGCGCGCCCAGGCGCCTGCGAAGAACTGTCGGCCTGCCGCCGACTGGACAGCGAAGCCCGGCGCGGCGAATCCCTTGCGGTCCCAGGGTTGCGTCGCGCCCGGATTGGCGAGCGCCCATTGCTTGGCGGTCTCGAGCAGATCGGCCGGCGCCACGACCTGGTCGATCAGCTTCCTGGTCACCGCATCGGCGAGCGACAGGCGCGTGCCGTCGAGCAGCATCGGTGCGGCGGCCGCGATGCCGATCAAGCGCGGCAGCCGCTGCGTGCCGCCGGCGCCGGGCATCAGCCCGAGCGTGGCTTCCGGGAAGCCGAAGCGGGCGGACGCGTTGTCCGCGGCGATCCGCTGGTGGCAGGCCAGCGCGAGCTCGAGGCCGCCGCCGAGCGCCGTGCCCGGAAGGGCCGCGACCACCGGCTTGCCGCCTTTCTCGATCTTGCGCAAGGCCGCCAGGAAGGGCGCGACGATGGCCACGACACTGGCGGGATCGGGCGCGGCCTGCAGCTCCTTCAGGTCGCCGCCGGCGATGAAGTCGGGCTTGTCGGAGCCGATCACGATGCCCTTGACGCCGTCATCGGCCAGCAGCGCGTCGATGCGCTCGCCGAGTTCGCGGTTGAGGCTCGCGTCGAGCGTGTTGAGCGCGCCGTCGCAGGCATAAAGGAGGGCGGCGACGCCATCGCCCAGGTCTTGTTGTCGGATCATGATGAGGGGTGTCGCAGGGGCGTCAGACGCGTTCGATCAGTGTGGCGACGCCCATGCCGAGTCCGACGCAAAGCGTCACGAGCCCGGTGGCCGCGCCGACGCGTTCCATCTCGTCCAGCAGCGTGCCGACCAGCATGCCGCCTGTCGCACCGATCGGATGACCCATCGCGATCGCGCCGCCATTGACGTTGACCTTGTCGTGCGAAACACCGGTGTCGCTCAGGAAGCGCAGCACGACGGATGAGAAGGCTTCGTTGACTTCGAACAGGTCGATGTCGCCGAGTGTCATGCCGCGCCGCGACGCCGCACGGCGCGCGGCTTCGGCCGGCGCGACCAGCATCAGGCAGGGATCGCAGCCGGCGTTGGCGGCGGCCGTGATCCGCGCGCGCGGCTTCAGGCCCAGCATCTCGCCGGCCTTCGCGGAGCCGATCAACAGGGCGCTGGCGCCGTCGACGACGCCGGAGGAGTTGCCGCCCGTGTGGAGATGGCTGAGCCGATCGACCTGGGGATAGCGCCGCTTGACCGTCTCACCGAAGCCGCCCTTCACGGCCATGTCGGCGAAGGCCGGCTTGAGCTTGCCGAGGGTCTCGAGCGTGCTCATCGGTCGCATGTGTTCGTCGTGTTCCAGGCAGCTCACGCCGTTGAAATCGCGCACCGGAACGATGGAGCGCGCAAAACGCCCTTCGCGCCAGGCCCGGGCGGCGCGCAGCTGCGACTCGACCGCGAAGGCGTCGACCTGCTCGCGGGTATGGCCCTCGAGCGTGCCGAGCAGATCGGCCGCGACGCCGAGCGGCGTGAAGTTGGTCAGCGTGTTGAAGTCGGCATCGCTGCCCCAGGGGCCGCCGGTGCCGCCGATCGGAATGAGCGACATCATCTCGACGCCGCCCGCGATGACGACCTCTCCCTGGCCGGCTGCGACTTTCGCTGCCGCGAGGTTGACCGCATCCAGGCCCGAAGCGCAGAAGCGGCTGATCACGCTGCCGGTGATGTCGTTGCCGAGTCCCGCGTGCAGCGCTGCCGAGCGCGCGAGATTCGCTCCCTGATCCTCCACTGCGTCGCCGACGCCGAAGATCACGTCCTCGACCGCGACGCGGTCGAACCCGGTGCGCTCTCGCAAGGCGCGCAGGACGCTGGCCCCGAGGTCGATCGGCGACAGCGTATGAAGCGAGCCGCTCGCGCGCCCGGAACCACGCGGCGTACGCACGGCATCGAAGATGAATGCGTCAGGCATCGGCTTGCGGCCTCGGTCGGGATGGGAAGTCTCTTTGCATACGGCCACGATAGGGGCTGTGAGGCGACGCGGCTGTCGTCTCGAACTAGGACAGCGCCGCGCTCGCGGCGCCGCAGCGCTGTCCTGCTTGCGCACGACAGACACGGCGCGCACCGCCCCGCAACATCGACGGCATGGCTTGAACAACACGGCCACCTGCCAACTGCTGGAGACACGAATGAAACTGACGATGAAGGCCGCATTGAGCCTGCTTCTCGCCGCTGCGGCTTCGCTCGCGCTCGCTCAGTCCGCCTACCCGACCCGTCCGATCAAGATCGTGGTCGGTTTCGCGCCGGGCGGCGGCGGCGATGGCGTCGCGCGCCTGATGGCGGAACACATGTCCAGGACGCTGAAGCAGCCGGTGCTGGTCGAGAACCGTCCGGGCGCCGGAACGACGATCGCGCCTGCCTACGTCGCCGCCGCGGCGCCGGATGGCTACACCCTCGTGCTGGCGCCCGATTCCGTGTTCGGCGGTGACAAGGCGCTCTACCGTCCCAACGTCAAATACGACGAGACGAACTTCACGCCAATCAGCCGCTGGGCCAGCACCTTCTTCGTGATGGCGGTCAACAAGGACTTCGGCGTGACGGGCATGGCGGAGCTGATTGCCAAGGTGAAGCAGAACAACAACGAACTGTTCGTCGCTTCGACACAGGGCATCTATCCCGCGCTGATCATGACCGACTTCAACAAGATGACGGGCGTGAATCTCAAGCAGGTGCCCTACAAGGGTGGCGCGCCGGCGGTGATGGCCGTCCTCGGCGGCGAAGTGCCCGTGACTTTCGCGGTGCCCAGTTCGGTGATGCCGATGGTGCAGGAAGGCAAGCTGCGTGCGATCGGTATCACCGCAGACAAGCGTTCCGGCCTGGCGCCCGACATTCCGACCTTGGCCGAGCAGGGCCTGCCGGGCTTCAACGTCAGCTACTGGTTCGGCCTGGCGGGCCCTGCCGGCATGAGCGCGGACATCGTCCAGAAGCTCTTCGATGCCAGCAGCGCGGCGCTGGCCGATCCCGCCGTGCGCGCCAACCTGGCCAAGCTCGGGTACGAACCTGCACCGTCGAAGTCCGTGGCCGAGTTTCGTCAGACCGTGGAACATGACGGGAGCGTGCTGCGCAAGGTCGTCGAGAGCACCGGCCTGAAGGGCGAATGAGAAGGCCATGCCGATCGCGCTGGTGAGGGGTGTCCGGCACTACTTCCGGCTCGAAGGTCCGGCGGACCTTCCATGGCTGGTGCTGGTTCATCCGCTGGGCGCCGATCAGGGCATCTGGGATCGCGTCACCCCTTTGCTGACGAAGCGCTTGCGCATCCTGCGCTACGACCTGCGCGGCCATGGCGGCACCGACACGACGGCCGGGGACTGTGGCATCGAAATGCTGTCGCGCGACCTGTTCGCCATGGCCGATGCCGTCGGTGCGCGATGTTTCTCGGTGGCGGGCATTTCGATCGGCGCGATGGTGGCGATGCATGCCGCAGCCACGCATGGCGAGCGGCTGCAGGCTCTGGTGGTCTCGCATGCCCTGGCCAGGCTGCCGGCGCCGCCCGACGGCTGGGACGCCCGGACAGCCATGGTGCTGCGCGACGGCATGGTGCCCGTTGCCTTGCGCATGGTGGAGCGCCAGTTCGCGCCGGCGTTTCGCGCGACGCGCGACCCCATCATCGATACGGTCCACGCGGCCTGCGCCTTGATGGACCCGCACGGCTATGCGTCGGCCTCGGCCGTGCTGCGCGATGCCGACCTGCGCCCGTTGTTGCCGTCCATCACCGTGCCGGCCCTGGTGGTCGCCGGCCGGCTCGACCCGATGCTGCCGATGGAGGGCGTGCGCGCCATTGCCGATGCGATTCCGGGGGCGCGCTTTCTTGGCCTGGATTGCGGGCATCTGTCGCCGGTCGAGCTGCCCGAGGACTTCGCGCGCGAAGTCGGCGACTTCATCACCGCCGCGCTGACCTGATCAGCCGTCGCAGGGTCAGACGTCCAGTGCCGACAGGTCGGGCGCGCGCTCCAGGGTCGCGATGCCCGCGGCGATCCGACGGGCGCGCTCCGGTGCGATCGGCGTGGCCGCATAGCGCACGCAATCCATGAACTTGGCGAGCAGCGCGGCCTCGGACATCGGATGACGGGCATCGCCCAGGGGCCTCGAAATCTCACGCACCAACACCCGGCCGTCATGCAATGTGAGTTTCAGAATGCCGCGCAGCGAATCGTCGAAGTTCCAGTCGTCGCAGACTTCGCAGTGCACGCGTCGCGCCATCGCCAGCACCTCGGGGTCGCCCAGGGCGAGCGGCAGGTAGTCCGCCAGGCTCACCCGCCCGTGCACCAGCGCGATGGCGGTGGAGAACGGGACGCTGAACTTCGCATCGTTGGCTGTCTGCGGCGATCGTTTCTGCGCCAGCGGTTCGAAGAGGATGCGAAAGGTCGGGCTCACGACGGCGTCGATCCGCGCAATCGAGGCCGGTGCGACCGACGCCTCTTCCCGCAGGCCGAGCGCGGCCTCGATGAACGAGTGCGTTCCGCGGCACGAAGGCCATGCCTTGAAGCTCACGTTCGCACCTTCGAAGACGCGGCCCAGGCCGCTGGTCAATTGCGAAGCGTCGTAGCGCCCGCCGGCATACATCGCGTAGAGCCCATGCGCGCCTTCGATCGGCTGGTCGTAGGCGTTGACACCGCGTGCCGCGAGCTGCGCGGCGATGACTGCCGCCTGCGCTCCGAAGGCGTCGCGGATCTCGCGCATGTGCGAGTTCGGCGACGAGAGAAAGCCACTGCTGCAGGTGGCCTGATTGAAGGCCAGGGCGAAGGCCTGCACCATCCTGGCTTCGTCGAGGTCCAGCAGCTTGCCGACGGCCGCCGCGGCGCCGTAGGTGCCCAGCAGAGGGCGCATCGTCCAGCCCCGCCGGGTGTCGTCATCGGCCATGGCCAGGCCGAGGCGGCAGCCGATGTCGGCTCCCACCGCGAGCGCAGCGATGAACTGCGCGCCCGTGATGCCGCCGACCGCCTGCGCGACGGCAAGCGCGGCCGGCAGGGCAATGCCATGGGGATGGACCAGCGCGGCGTCATGGGTGTCCTCGTAGTCCAGCGCATGCGACATCGCGCCGTTGGCCAGCGCAGCCAGCGAAGGCGCCGCGCCGAAGCCGAAGCCGATGACGCGGCTCGGACCCTGCCCGGAACTTCGTGCCGTCTCGACGAAGGCGCGAGAGGCCTGCCCCAGCGTGCCGGCGGCGAGCGTGACGCCGAGTGCGTCGAGCAGGCTGCGCTTCACGGCCGCCACCGCCTGCGCGGGCAGATCGCCGAAGTGCGTGCCCGAGGCATGCGCAGCCAATTGCTTCGAAATGCTCATGGGCCGATGCTAGGTCGATCGGTCCGCCGGCGCTGTCCTCTGGAACGACGACAGTCGCTGTCGTTGTTCGGTATGACCGTCTGCGCTGAAGCCGGCCCCTAACATTCCGACTCGTTCCATGGCCACGGAGTCTCGATCATGTTCCTGCGCAATTGCTGGTATGTCGCCGGATGGCTGGAGGACGTCGCATCGGATGCCGTCGTCGCCCGCACCATCATCGGCGACAACATCGTGCTCTATCGGAAGTCCGACGGCGCGCTGGTGGCGCTGCAGGATCGCTGCTGCCACCGGCACGCGCCGCTGTCCCTGGGGCGCAGGGAAGGCAACGATCTGCGCTGCATGTACCACGGGTTGAAGTTCAACCCGTCGGGCCAGTGCATCGAGGTGCCCGGGCAGGACCGGATCCCGCCGAAGGCCTGCGTGCGCAGCTACCCGGTGGCGCAGGCCGGCGCATGGATCTGGGTGTGGATGGGCGATCCGGCCAGGGCGAGCGAAGACCTGATCCCGCGCGGCCTCGTCGGTCCCGGTCAGGCCGACTGGATCTACGGCCAGGATGCGATGGCGTACGAAGCGTTCTACGAATTGATCAACGACAACCTGCTCGATCTCTCGCACCTCAGCTACGTGCACGAGAAAACGCTCGGAAGACAAAGCCTTCAGTGGGGCGAGACGCGCCCTGCCGTCACGCCGATCGAGCGCGGGTTGCGCGTCGAAAGATGGCTGGTCGACGACCGGCCGCCGAGGCACATCGGTGCGCCCGACGACGCCCGTTTCGACCGCTGGACGGCGTATGACTATCTGGCGCCGGGCGTCTTTCTACTCACTTCGGAATACCACTCTCTCGGAACGGCGAAGGCGTCGGGAATGGCCAAGCCATCAGCCCGCCCGCGCCATGTCAACATGACGCAGCAGGCGGTGGTTCCCGTGACGGCGCGGCGAAGCATCTACTACTTCACGGCGGGCCATCGCGCGGAAGACACCTACGACGGACGCGTGCCCATGCAGGTCGCGGCCGTCGTCAACGCCTTCCACGAAGACCGCACGATGATCGAAGCGCAGCAAAGGGCCATCGATGCATCGATGCCATCGCCGATGGTGCTGACCTCGGCCGATGCGGCAGTGTCGCGCTTCAGGCGGATCATGCAGGCATTGATCGAGGAGGAGGCGCGCGCCGCCTGAACGCGTCACGCGTCCGGCGGCCGGTGGATCTTGCTGGCGCCGAAGCGGGGATGCCGCTTCTCGTCGAAGGCACGCAGGCCTTCGGCAAGGTCGGCTGAAGCACCCAGGTCCACGGCATGTCTGCGGGCCAGGGCCAGCGCTTCCTGTTCACCGTGTTCCGACGCCGCATCGAGCGCCTGCTTGCACAGCTGCATGGCGAGGGCCGGGCCGCGCGCGAGGCGGACGGCCAGGCGGCGCGCATCGCCCAGCGCCTGGCCGGGCTCGCACAGCTGGTTGACGAGGCCCCAGCGCTCTGCCGTGTCGGCGTCGATCGGATCGCCGAGCAGCATCATCTGCCGGGCGCGTCCGTCGCCGATGCGCCGCGTCACGCGCACCGTGCCACCGCTGCCCGGAAAGACACCGAGCTTGACCTCCGGCAGGCCGAAGCGCGCCGCGCGCGATGCGACGATCCAGTCGCAGCACACGGCGAGTTCGAGGCCGCCGCCCATCGCGGCGCCTTCGACCGCAGCGATGGTCGGCTTCGGAAAGCGGGCGAGGGCGCCGAAGACGCTTTCGTCCTGCGCGAACTTCGCAGCGAGCGCGTCCGGACCGTGCGCGATCAGGGTGCGCAGCTCGGCCAGGTCGGAGCCGGCGCTGAAGGCCTTGTCGCCGGTGCCGTGAATCACCAGCACGCGCAGCGCGTCGTCCTGCGCACATTGCACCAGCAGTTCGCCGAGGCGCCGCACCATCGCGCGGTCCAGCGGATGGAAGGGCGGACTGTCGAGGCCGACCACGGCGACCGGGCCGATGGCCTCGAAGCGGATGCCACCCATCGTGTGTTCCCTGCCCGTCACTCGAGCGTGATGCCAGCAGAACGGATGACCTGGGCCCAGGTCCGCGTCTGCGATGCGAGGCGCGCCTGCAGCATCGCGGCCGAGCCCGGGTCCGCGACCAGGCCGTTCTGCGCCAGCTGCCTGCGCAGCTCGGGCATCTGCAGGACAGTGTTCACGGCCTGGTTGAGGCGCGTCACGACGGCCTCGGGCATACCGGCAGGGCCGAACAGTCCGGTCCATGCGCCCAGCTCGGTTTCGGGCATGGGCAGGCCGGCCTGGGCGAAGGTCGGCACGCCGGCCAGTCCCGCCAGGGGCTCGGCACCGGTGACGGCCAGGGCCTTGAGCTGGCCTGCCGCCACCATCTCCCGTGCACTGGCCGTGCCGGCGAACATCATCGTGATCTGGCCGCCCATCAGGTCGGTCATGGCCGGCGCCGCCCCGCGGTAGGGGACATGGCGCACGTCGATGTTTGCGCTGCGCTTGAAGATTTCGCCGAACAGGTGGGTGACGTTGCCGTTGCCCGCCGAGCCGAAGGTGAGGGTTCCGGGCTGCGCCCGGGCCGCGGAGATCAGCTCCGCGAGGCTGTCGAAGCGGGTCTTCGACGGATTGACGAGCAGGACCACGGGGCCCAGCGTGAGCGGGGCGATCGCGCTCAGATCGCGCGGCGGATCGAAGCGGGTGCGGCCGCCGAGAAGGGTGGCGCCGGTCGCGAGGTCGAGGCCGCCGAGCAGCAAGGTCAATCCGTCGGGCGCCGCGTGGGACACCAGCGTGCCGGCAATCGTGCCGGCCCCGCCCGGCCTGTTGTCGACCACCACCGACTGGCTCAGCACCTCGGACAGCTTCACCGACACCTGGCGCGCGATGATGTCGGTCGTGCCGCCCGGCGCGAAGGGCACGACGATGTGCACCGGCCTGTCGGCAGGCAGCTTCTGCGCCCGGGCCCGCGGCCCCGTGAGCAGGACCGCGGCGGCGCAGAGGGCTTCCCTGCGATTGATCTTCATGGCACGGTCTCCGGATGACATGGATGCCAAGATAGCCATGCGCGTGACAGCGCGCCGTCGTACGAAAACACGACAGCCTCTGTCGTCGTTTGATACGACCGCCGCCAGCGTCCGCCTCTTCCTATGATTGCTTGATGAAGGAGCGGCCATGGAACCCCAGCTTGAATTCGCATTCGAAACCCGCCTGACACTCGCGCCGCGCCTGCGCCTGGAAAATCCGCGGATCGGCGGGGCACGGCTGTCGGTGCCGGTCGTCGGCGGCGAATTCGAAGGCCCGCGCCTCAAGGGCAAGGTGTTGAACCACGGTGGAGAGTTCCCCCATGTGCGTGCCGACGGCGTGTTCTGCTTCGATGCGCGCTACTTCATGGAGGAACAGGACGGCACCCTGATCTACATCCAGAACCGGGGCTTCCGCCACGGCGCGCCGGAGGTGATGGACCGGCTGTACCAATTGCCGCCGGGCGAGACCGTGGACCCGGCGAGCTACTACTTCCGGTGTTCGCCGACCTTCGAGACGCCACCCGGCAAGCACGACTGGCTGACGCGGCATCTGTTCATCGGCGTCGGCGCACGCATGGAAACCGGCAACGTGATCCGCTACTTCACGGTGCTCTGAGCGACAAGGACCGCCGGCACGGGCGATGCGGCGTAGAGCCGATCGACCAGCGCCGAGCGATGGGCCAGCAGTGCGCGCTGGTTGATGGAGCCCTTGTCGGTCAGTTCGCCCGCCGCGGCGCTCGGCGCTTCCTCGAGAACAATGGCGCGTGCAATGCGCGTCGAACTGCCCGTGCTCCGGCGCGCCAGCGTGTCGAGGACGGTTTGGACGGCAGCCCGCAGGCCGGGATGGGCCAGCAGTTCGAGCCATTCCGTTTTCTGCGGGTTCATGCCGCACAGTGCATAGGCGGTGGCGCGATCAAGCAGGAGCAGGGCCGCGATCTCGTCGCGGTTCTCGCCCGCCAGCACGACGTCGAGGAACAATCCCTTCGCCTCGAGGATCATCTTTGATCGCAGCGTGCCGACGTTGACCCAGGTGCCGGTCGACAGCTTGAAATCTTCGGCGAGGCGGCCATCGAAGGCCAGACCGCGCGCGATGTTCCCGGGTTCGACGAACGACAGTGCATCGCCCATCCGGGCGAAGCCTTCGCTGTCGAAGAGCTTGCGCGTGAGTTCCGGTTGGCGCCAGTAGCCCGGCGTCACGTGCGGTCCGCGCAGGCAGGCCTCGTACTTTTCCGCCACCGGGACGAGCTTCAGTTCGCAACCCGGAACCGGCAGTCCGGCCAGACCGGTCTCGCTGCAGATCCAGTTGGTCGCCAGAGCGAGCGGGGCAGTTTCGGTCGCACCATAGCCGCACATCATGGGGATGCGCTCGCCCACCGTCCGCACGGCGAGTTCATCGAGGTCCGCGACCAGCGAATCGCCGAGCGCTGCGCCGGAATAGTAGAGCAGCGAAAGCTTCGAAAAGAAGTTCTGCCGCAGTTCCGGCTGTGCACGAAGACAGGGAATCAATTCAGCAAATCCGCGCGGCACGCTGAAGTAGATCGTCGGCGCGACCTCGAGCAGGTTGGCCACGGTCTTGCCGATCTCGCCCGGAATCGGCTTGCCGTCGTCGACGTAGAGCGAGCCGCCGCAGAAGATCGTCAGCCCCATCATCTGGTTTGCGCCCGAGGTGTGATGCCAGGGCAGCCAGCTGACGATGACCGGCGGCTGGCTGAGGATGACGGGAAAGGCCTGCACGAACATGGCTTGGTTGCAACTCAGCATTCGCTGGGTATTGATGACCCCCTTGGGCATGCCGGTCGAACCGGATGTGAACAAGACCTTCGCCGTCGAGTCCGGCATGACCGCTGCACTCGCGCGAGAGACCTGCGCGCTGGCCGGCTTGGATTGCAGCACCTCGAACGGCGTACTTGTGCGCGAGACCAATGGCGAGGTCGAGGTCAGGACTTCGACGTCAGCCGGAAGGACCTCTGCAATGGCCTTGTCGAAAGCCGCGCCATCGTCCACGAAGACCAGGCCAGGCGCGAGCAGGGCGAGCACGTGCTTCAGCTTGACGAAGTCGGTCGAGACCAGCGAGTAAGCCGGCGTCACGGGGCAGTGGGGGATGCCGACATGCATCGCGGCCAGCGCAAGGAGCGCGTGCTCGATGCTGCTGCCCGAAAGAATGGCGATGGGCCGCTCTTCGGACAGGCCTCGCTCCAGCAGCGACTGCGCGATGCGCAGGACCCGGGCCATTGCTTCCCCATACGCAATGCGCTGCCAACCGCCATCGGGTTTTCGGACGGCAAGGAACAGGCGATGCGGGTGAATGGTCGCCCCTTGCGATAGCTTGTCCGTCAACTTGGCCGGGTAGGGTGTGGCTGCCTCGCCAGAGCACACGAGGAGGCTGCCGTCGTCGCGCGCGGTCACGTTGACGTGGCACGGTCCCAGGGGGATCCGACGGTAGGGAGCATCGCCCGATGCGAGCGATTCGGGAAAGTCAGGCATCGGCCGATGCTAAGGAGCTTTGTAAGGCGACGGTGTCCTGCCAAACGACGACAGCCTTGCGCAGCCAGCGGCCTCGCGGCGTGCGAGCCCCATATTCAGTGGCAGAAGCGGCCACGGCCGGCGAAGGGGTCGCTGCAGAGGCCTGCCGCCTTTTCTCCGCTCATTGTGGACCCCGGCAGCATGAGCATGGGCCTGATGCGCGACTTCACGCCTCGGCGGTCCGGTTCTGGTGCGAACTTTCCGCGCAGCCGAACGTCTTCCTGCGACCCCCGTGAGAAATGGCTGGCCGCCGCGTGCGTCAGACGCACGCAGCGCTGCCGATCAGAGTGCCGCGTCCTTCAGTTTCTTCAGCGCGCGGGCTTTGATGCGCACCGTGGCGGGCTTGGCAGGGAACTCGCGCTCGACTTTCGTGAACGGGTCAATGCCACGCCGCTTCTTCTTGGCGGGCACCTTCAGCACACCGATCTTGAGCAGACCCGGCAGCGTGAATTCGCCCGCGCCCTTCTTGTTGATCGAGCCAAGAATGGCTGTTTCCAACGCGGCGAGTACGGCCTTCACGGCCTTGGGTTCGACGCCGGACTGTTCGGCCAGATGGCTCGCCAGTCCCGATTTCGTGAACGTTTCCTTGACCGGCTTGACGGCGGCGGGTGCGGTCTTCGCGGCCGGGACGGCCTTCTTGAGAGGTGCCGTCTTTGCGGTCTTCTTTGCAGTTGCCATGATTCTTCTATGTTGATGGATGAAAGGGAAGGGCGAATGCCCGGCGCATTGCGCGCCCCTCGATTCTATTTGAGGACCTTGGGCTGGCCTCATGGCGTCCGCCGCAAGGCGGGAGAAGGGCGACGCCAGACTCGCGATAAACGAAGTCGACGCGCCGATTCCTCGCTCTGGTTTCTTCGTCGCCGCCGAGCAGGCCGCCATCTGAACGTGCCCCGCCAAGCCTTCGCATGCCACGCGCACGGAGCGGTGCATCAAAGTCGTTCGAATGCGCTCAACAGCGCCGCGCCCGCGACATCGAGTGTGCCGTCGTTGCGAATCACGATCGCGTGCGCCGGCGCCTGATAGGCGAGCGCGCGCCGCACGCGTGCTTCGACCGCCTCGGGTGTTTCGCGACTGCGCGCGAGCAGGCGGTGGCGCAGCGTCTCGACGCTCGCGGTGATCTGCACCACTGCCAGCGCCGGAAACTTGTCCAGCGCCTGCGGCAGATAGGCCCGCGAGCCGCTGACGATGACCCGGCGACCGGCCGCGAGCGGCGCGAGCTCGACGTGCTGCACGCCGTAATGCAGTCCGTTGGCCTGCCAGTGGAACGCGAAGGCCTGCGCGTCGCGCAAACGCCGGAACGCATCGGCATCCACGCTGTGATGCTGCTCGTCGCCGGGCCGCACCGGTCGCGTGATCGTGCGGCGCGCCCAATGCACATCGGCCTGCGGCGGCAGCTTCGCCTTCAGCCAGGCCAGCAGGCTGTCCTTGCCGGCGCCCGAAGGACCCATCACGTAGATGAGCCGACCCTTTCCTTTGCCGCCGTTCATGCGCCGAGCTGGAAGTGCTCGATCAGCACGAAGTCCGCGCCGGGCTGTGCCTCCGCGAAGAGCGCGATCGATTGGAAGCGGCATGCCGGCATGTCGCCGAACCATGCCGAGGCCGTGCGCTCCAGCGCCTCGGTGATGGACGGCTCGGTGTCGCCCAACGCGCCGGTCAGCGAAAGGTGGAAGCGAAAGCGCTCGAGCACGAACGGGTAGCCCCAGCGCAGCAGCAGCGCATCTTCGAGCGGTGTGAGGCCCGCGGCGCGGCGGCGCGCCAGCTCGGCCGGCGGCAGCGCCGCGGCCAGCGGCTGCAGGCCCTTCACGCACGCAGCGGCGATCGCATCGATCGCCGGGTTCATCGGCCTGGGCACCAGCGCCAGGAAGTCGTCGAGCCGGCAGACCTCGAGCGGCGGCAGGGTGAAAGGCTCGAAGCCGGCGGCAAGCGCTCGCATGCGCTCGCGCAACGCGCCCGCGTCGACGCCGGGCGCCAGCCTGAACGGTGCCTTCAGCGTGGCATGCCAGCCATAGCGCCGCGGCGCCTGCGTGAGCCGAGCCTGCACCGCGTCGGCAAGGCCGGGCACCGGAGGTTGCGGCAGCGCGTGGCGTTGCGCCGCATCGCGGCCCAGCCATCGGCTGCCTGCGCGCCACCACGCATCGTCGACCGCCGGCGCGAAGTACGCCGCATAGCGATGGTTGTCACGCATCGTGCGCCACCGTGAGCGTGACGCGGTCGCCCGCGAACCAGGCCAGCGCGAACTCGATCGGCACGCCGGCCGTGTCGACATTGATGCTCTCGACCGCGAGCACCGGCCGCGTCGCGGTCTGCCGCAGATGGGCCGCCACCGCGGCCTCGGGCATCTGCGCCGTGATGCGGCTTTCCAGCCGCGTGTAGTCCGCCACGCCGCGCGCTTCGAAGCCCGCGGTGATCGAGCCGGTCTCGCGCACCACATCGTCGAGACCCGCGAAGCGCGGCAGCGGAAAGCAGCGCTCGCTGACATGCAGCGGCTGGCCCTCCGCCTCGCCGAGCACGTGCAGGCACAGCAGCGGGCTTCGCGCCGGCACACGCAGCGCACGCGCCTGCGCCGCGGTGGCGCGCACGTTGCGCGCGTCGAGCACGCGCAGCGCGCCGCGCAGTCCTGCCTGCGCCATGTTCTGGTGATGGCGCGTGCGCCTGGCGAGCACGAGGTCGACCGCAAAGTCCTCGACATAGGTGCCGCTGCCCTGGGTCGCGCGCAGCAGGCCCTGGCTGCACAGGCTCGCGAGCGAACGGCGAATGGTGTGGCGGTTGACGCCGAACTGCTCGGCCAGCGCATGTTCCGAAGGCAGCCGCTGGCCCGGCGGATAGATGCCGCGTGCGATCGATTCGGCCAGCTCGGCCGCGATGCGGATCCAGAAGCTGTCGCGCACGGCGGGCGCGGAAAGGGCGGTGGAAGAAGATGCGGAGAGTGAGGTGATGGCTGTCATGAAAGCTACATGGCCCGGTTCTAAGCTCGCGGCTGTTGTTCGATTTGTCTATACAACTTTCGCAGAGTACCACCTCCATGTTTCATGCCTTTGACAGCCATCCGGCCGACCGGCCGCCGCAGCGCGCGCAGTGGATGGCCTTGCTGGCGCGCGCGCCGATGGCGCTGCTCGAACCCGCGCTCGGCGCGCACGCACGCAAGACGCCGCGCTGGCTGCGCGCGCCGGAGACCGGGCTGATGATGGTCCAGGGCCGCGCCGGCGGCAACGGCGAGCGCTTCAATCTCGGCGAAGTCACCGTCACGCGCTGCGCGCTCCGACTGGCCGAGCCCTTGCAGCACGAGGCGCCGGTCGGCGTTGCCTACGTGCTCGGCCGCTCGCACCGGCATGCCCAACTGGCCGCGACGGCCGATGCGCTGCTGCAGGATCCGGCACAGCATGCCGTGCTCGACGCCAGTCTGCTGGCGCCGGTGCGCGCGCACCTGGCCCGCGAACGCATGGCGCGACGTGCGCGCGCCCAGGCCAGCAAGGTCGAGTTCTTCACCGTGGCGCGCGAATCCGGCAGCGCGGGCGAGGACGAGGAGGAGGGCGCATGACCCCCAGCGAACTCGCCGCCATCGGCGCCGGTTTCTCCGACCCGGCGCTCGGCAGCCAGGCCGTGTTCCGCGCGGCGTTGCAGGCGCTGTCGCATCCTGGCCGGCCGGTCGACGTGCCGCACGATGCCGAGGTGCCCGCGCGCGGTCATGCGGCGGCCGCGGCCCTGCTGCTGGCGCTGCTCGATCCCGATTGCAGGCTCTGGCTGTCGCCTTCGCTGGCCGGCAGCGACGCGGCGGCGTGGCTGCGCTTCCACTGCGGCTGCGTGCTGGTCGACGAACCGGCGCAGGCGCAGTTCGCGTGGGTCGCGGCCGGTGACGAGATGCCCGCGCTCGACGGCTTCGCCCAGGGCAGCGACACCTACCCCGACCAATCGGCGACCTGCGTGCTCGAAGTGCCGGCCTTCGCCGACGATGCCGCGGCGGCCGGCGGCGCGGCCTGGCAACTGCATGGCCCCGGCATCCGCGACCAGGTGCGGCTGACGGTCGGCCTCGCGCCGCAGGCCGCCCACGCGCTGGTGGCGCAGCGTGCTGCCGAGCACGCGGCCTTCCCGTGCGGCATCGACCTGTTCCTCGCCACCGAGCGGCAGATCGTGGGACTCCCGCGCACCACGCGCATCCGGATGGAGAACTGAGATGTACGTTGCCGTCAAGGGCGGAGAAGCCGGCATCCTCGCCAGCTACCGCCTGCTCGCCGAACAGCGCCGCGGTGCTGGCACGACGCCCGAGCTCGGCGTCGCGCAGATCCGCGAGCAGCTCAAGCTCGCGGTCGACCGCGTGATGACCGAGGGCTCGGTGTACGACCCCGAACTCGCGGCACTGGCGATCAAGCAGGCCGCGGGCGATCTGGTCGAGGCGATCTTCCTGCTGCGCGCCTACCGCGCCACGCTGCCGCGCCTGGGCACCAGCGTGCCGCTGGCCACCGCGCGCATGGAACTGGACCGCCGCATCTCCGCCACCTTCAAGGACCTGCCGGGCGGACAGGTGCTCGGCCCGACCTACGACTACACGCAGCGGCTGCTCGACTTCTCGCTGCTGGCCGCCGGCCAGGAGCCCGCACGCAAAGATCACTTGCATGCGGCCAACGACGCCGGGCCTGCCGCGGTGCCGCGCGTGGTCGACCTGCTCGACCATGAAGGCCTGATCGAGAAGCGGCCCGTGCCGCCCGGCGATCCGGCGCCGGTGGACCTCACGCGCGAACCGCTGCGCTTTCCGGCCGACCGCGCGACGCGGCTGCAGAACCTCGCGCGCGGCGACGAGGGCTTCCTGCTCGCGATGGCCTATTCGACGCAGCGCGGCTACGCGGGCAGCCATCCCTTCGTCGGCGAGATCCGCTTCGGCAGCGCCGCGCTCGAGATCGAGCCCGAAGAGCTCGGCTTTGCGATCTCGATCGGCGACATGGAGATCACCGAGTGCGAGATGGTCAACCAGTTTGCCGGCAGCAAGACCGAGCCGCCGCAGTTCACGCGCGGCTACGGCCTCACGTTCGGCCATTGCGAGCGCAAGGCGATGGCGATGAGCCTGGTCGACCGCGCGCTGCGTGCCGACGAACTCGGCGAGGCCATCAAGGCACCGGCGCAGATGCAGGAGTTCGTGCTCTCGCACAGCGACAGCCTCGAGGCCTCGGGTTTCGTGCAGCACCTGAAGCTGCCGCACTACGTGGACTTCCAGGCCGAGCTCGAGCTGGTGCGCCGCATGCGCGCCGCGACGCCGGCTGCCGTCGGAGATGAAGAATGAACGACGAGAATTTCAACTTCGCCTACCTCGACGAGCGCACCAAGCGCATGATCCGCCGCGCCATCCTCAAGGCGGTCGCGATCCCCGGCTACCAGGTGCCCTTCGGCTCGCGCGAAATGCCGCTGCCCTATGGCTGGGGCACCGGCGGCATCCAGGTGACGGCCGCGGTGATCGGTCCGCGCGAGGTGCTCAAGGTGATCGACCAGGGCTCGGACGACACCGTCAATGCGGTCAACATCCGCCGCTTCTTCGAGCGGACCACCGGCGTGCGCACCACCACGCGCACGACCGAGGCGACGCTGATCCAGACCCGCCACCGCATTCCCGAGGCGCCGCTCGCCGAGGGCCAGGTGCTGGTCTACCAGGTGCCGGTGCCCGAGCCGATGCAGCGCCTGGAGCCGCGCGAGCGAAGCACCCGCACGCTGCACGCGCTGGCCGAGTACGGGCTCATGCACGTGAAGCTCTACGAGGACATCGCACGCTTCGGCCACATCGCGACCACCTACGACTACCCGGTGCTGGTCAACGGCCGCTACGTGATGTCGCCGTCGCCGATCCCGAAATTCGACAACCCGAAGATGCACATGAACCCTGCACTGCAACTCTTCGGCGCCGGCCGCGAGAAACGCATCTATGCCGTGCCGCCGTACACGTCGGTCGAAAGCCTGAGCTTCGAGGACCATCCCTTCGAAGTGCAGCACTGGGACGCGCCGTGCGCGCTGTGCGGCGCGACCGACAGCTTCCTCGACGAGATCATCACCGACGACCGCGGCACGCGCATGCACGTGTGCTCCGACTCCGACCATTGCCGAACGCGCCAGGCCGAGGCGGCCGTCGAGATCGGTCCGCTGGAGGAGGTCGCGTCATGAGCCGCCCGGCCGTTCCGAAGGCGAATACCGCAGCGCTGCTGCGCGAAGGTACTCCAGTGAGCCATCCCCTCTTGCGCGTGCGTGGCATCGGCAAGCGCTATGGCGAGCGCGTCGCGGTCGAGGACGCCTCCTTCGATCTCTGGCCCGGCGAGGTGCTCGCGGTGGTCGGCGAATCGGGCTCCGGCAAGACCACGCTGCTCGATGCGGTCGCGGCGCGCAGCCGGCCCGACAGCGGCAGCGTCGAATTCCTCACGCGCGACGGCCGCCTCGAGGACGTGTTCGCGATGAGCGAAGCTTCGCAGCGGCTGCTCGCGCGCACCGACTGGGGCTTCGTGCACCAGAACGCGGCCGACGGCCTGCGCATGGACGTCTCGGCCGGCGCCAACGTCGGCGAGCGCCTGATGGGCCTCGGCCATCGGCACTACGGGCGCCTGCGCGCAACGGCCGGCGAATGGCTGCAGCGCGTGGAGATCGACCCGCGCCGCATCGACGATGCGCCGCGCACCTTCTCCGGCGGCATGCGCCAGCGGCTGCAGATCGCGCGCAACCTGGTCACCGCGCCGCGCCTGATGTTCATGGACGAGCCGACCTCGGGCCTCGACGTGTCGGTGCAGGCACGCCTGCTCGACCTGCTGCGCCAACTCACGCGGCAGATGCAGCTGGCGGCCATCGTCGTCACCCACGACCTCGCGGTGGCGCGGCTGCTCGCGCACCGCATGATGGTGATGCACAAGGGCCGCGTGGTCGAAGCCGGCCTCACCGACCAGCTGCTCGACGATCCGCAGCATCCCTACACCCAGCTCCTCGTTTCCTCGGTGCTCCAGCCATGAACCCGCCCCTGCTGCAACTGCGCGGCGTCGCCAAGCGCTTCACCCTGCATCATCAGAACCGGCTCGAACTCTCGGTGTTCGACGGCATCGACCTCGATGTCGCAGCCGGCGAATGCGTGGTGCTCGACGGCGCTTCCGGCCTCGGCAAGAGCACGCTGCTCAAGCTCGTCTATGCCAACTACCGCGCGAGCGCGGGCCGCATCACGGTGCGGCCCGCGGGCGGCGAAGCGGTCGAGGTGACCGAGGTCGCGCCGCGCGAGCTGCTGCGCCTGCGGCGCGACACCATCGGCTACGTGAGCCAGTTCCTGCGCGTGATCCCGCGCGTGGCCGCGCTCGACGTGGTGGCCGAGCCGCTGGCCGAGGACGCGGGCGACGACGCCGGCGCGATCGAGGCCGCGCGCGAGACCGCGCGCGCCTGGCTCGCGCGCCTTCGCATCCCGGAGCGCCTGTGGGAATTGCCGCCGGCCACCTTCTCCGGCGGCGAGCAGCAACGCATCAACATCGCGCGCAACATGATCAAGCCCAAGCCGCTGCTGCTGCTGGACGAACCCACGGCCTCGCTCGATGCCGCCAACACGCAGACCGTGATCGAACTGATCCGCGAGGCGACTGCGCGCGGCGCGGCCACGGTCGGCATCTTCCACGACGCGGAGGTCGGCGCCGCCGTCGCCACGCGCCGCGTCAATGTCGCAGACTTCAAGAGGATCCGATGAACGCCAACACCGTTTTCAGCAACGCCTGCATCGTGCTGCCGCAGGAGATGGTCCGGGGCAGTGTGTCGGTGGCCGACGGCCGCATCGCGCGGCTCGACCATGGCCGCACCGCCGTCGCGTCGGCGATCGACATGGAGGGCGACTACCTGCTGCCCGGGCTGGTCGAGGTCCACACCGACAACTTCGAGCGCCACCTGATGCCGCGGCCGAAGGTGCAGTGGGCCGAGTTGCCGGCGCTGCTCGCGCACGATGCCGAGGTCGCCGCGGCCGGCATCACGACCGTGTTCGACGCGCTGGGCGTCGGCGAGGCCGACACCGAAAGCCTGCGCGGCAGCACCTGGGACAAGGTGCTCGGCACGCTCGACACCTGCATCGCGCAGGACCTGCTGCGCGCCGACCACCATCTGCACGTGCGCTGCGAGCTGCCGGCGCCCAACACGGTCGCGCTGTTCGAGCCCTTCCATGCGCACCCGCGGCTGTCGATGCTCTCGCTGATGGACCACACGCCGGGCCAGCGCCAGTGGGAGAACATCGAGATCGCGCGCATCTACTACACCGGCAAGAAGGGCTGGAGCCACGAGAAGTTCGAGCGCCGCGTGGCCGAGGCCGGGGAGCAGCAGGCGCGCTATGCCGAGCCGCATCGCCGCCACTTCGTCGATTACTGCCGCACGCACGGCATCGCGCTCGCGAGCCACGACGACACCACGGTCGCGCATGTCGAGCAGGCGCATGCGGAAGGCGCCAGCATGTCGGAATTCCCGACCACGATGGCGGCTGCGCGGGCGGCGCGCGAGCGCGGGCTCTCGACCATCATGGGCGGGCCGAACGTGGTGCGCGGCGGCTCGCATTCGGGCAATGTCGCGGCCGCCGAACTGGCACGCCGCGGATTGCTCGACATCCTGTCCTCCGACTACGTGCCGAGCAGCCTGCTGAGCGCGGTGATGCGGCTGGTGGACGACGGCATCTACACGCTGCCGCAGGCGGTGGCGACGGTCACGAGCGCGCCGGCGCGCGCCACCGGCCTGTCCGACCGCGGCGCGATCGCGCCCGGCCTGCGCGCCGACCTCGTGCAGGTGCGCATGACCGAGCTTCCGGGCGGCGCGCGCCACGCCGTGGTGCGCGGCGTCTGGCGCGAAGGGCGGCGCGTGCTCTGAGCTCCGCGCGCTGACATCTGCACGTCGCCGTCCTGTCAACGGGCGGTCATGCCTCTTCTTCAGACTCCTGTTGTCTAGACGACTTGGGAATCCCATGGAAACCATCCTGCGCATCCGCCAGCTCAACAAGCATTTCGCCAACGGACGGCACGCACTGCGCGACGTCAATCTCAATGTGCAGCGCGGCGAGATGGTGGCGCTGATCGGCGCCTCGGGCTCCGGCAAGTCCACGCTGCTGCGCCATCTCGCCGGCCTGGTGACCGCGGACGGCGGCAGCGAGTCGCTGGTCGAGATCGACGGCCGCCGCGTGCAGCAGGGCGGGCGCATCCACCGCGACATCCGCAAGGTGCGCGCGCAGGTCGGCTTCGTGTTCCAGCAGTTCAACCTGGTGGCGCGGCTGCCGGTGCTGGTGAATGTGCTGGTCGGCTCGCTGCACCGCACGCCGTGGTGGCGCGGCTGGCTGCGCGCGTTCGCGGCCGAGGAGCGCGTGCGCGCGCTCGAAGCGCTGACGCGCGTCGGCATCGCCGACTGCCATGCGCAGCGCGCCTCGACGCTGTCGGGCGGACAGCAGCAGCGCGCCGCGATCGCCCGCGCGCTGGTGCAGGGCGCCCGGGTCGTGCTGGCCGACGAGCCGATCGCTTCGCTCGACCCCGAGTCCTCGCGCAACGTGATGGAGATCCTCGCGCGCATCAACCGCGAAGACCGCTGCACCGTGATCGTCTCGCTGCACCAGGTCGACATGGCGATGAAGTACTGCCCGCGCGTCGTCGCACTCAACCAGGGCCAGGTGGTGTTCGACGGTGCCGCCTCGGCGCTGACGTCGGCGCTGCTGCACAAGCTCTACGGCGTGCAGGCCGAAGAACTGCTCGCGCCGCCGATGCGGCCGCAGGACGGCGCCAATGTGCACGTGCTGCCGTCGGCACTGCGCCCGATGCCTGCGGCCCAGGCCGCCTGATTTTTCCTACCCAACCTTCGGAGTTCTCCATGATCAAGAAACTGTGCGCGGCCGTGGCCATCGGCTTTTGCATGACAGGCGCTTTCGCGCAGGCCGACAGCATCAACTTCAGCATCATCTCGACCGAGACCTCGCAAAGCCTCAAGCAGGTCTGGCAGCCGCTGCTCGACGACATGAGCAAGCAGACCGGCCTGAAGATCACCCCCTTCTTTGCATCGGACTATGCCGGCGTGATCGAGGCGATGCGCTTCAACAAGGTGCAGCTCGGCTGGTTCGGCAACAAGTCGGCCATGGAAGCGGTGGACCGCGCCAATGGCGAGGTGTTCGCACAGATGGTCAATGCCGACGGCACCGAGGGCTACTACTCGCACCTGATCGTCAACCGCGACAGCCCGCTCAACACGCTCGACGACGTGCTCAAGAACGCCAAGAACCTGAGCTTCGGCAACGGCGATCCGAACTCGACCTCGGGCTACCTCGTTCCGGGCTACTACGTGTTCGCCAAGAACCACCTCGACGCCAAGACCCTCTTCAAGGTCACGCGCAGCTCCAACCACGAAGCCAACGCGCTGGCCGTGGCCAACAAGCAGGTCGACGTGGCGACCAACAACAGCGAGAACATGGAGAAGATCAAGGAGCACTTCCCCGAGAAGTTCAAGGACATCAAGATCGTCTGGACCTCGCCGCTGATCCCTCTGGACCCGCTGGTCATGCGCAAGGATGTGCCCGAGGCGACCAAGACCAAGATCAAGAACTTCTTCTACAACTACGGCAAGACCGACGCGCATGAGAAGGAAGTGCTGATGAAACTGTCGAAGCTCTCGGGCTTCAAGGCCTCGAGCGACAAGCAACTGCTGCCGATCCGCCAGCTCGACCTGTTCGGCCAGCGCACCAAGCTCGAAGCCGACGCGGCCGTGAGCGAGGACGACAAGAAGGCGCGCATCGCCGAGATCGACAAGAAGCTCGCGGCCCTGAACTGAGCCACGCACGCCGCACCGCACGACCGCAGCCATGGCCATGCAGCCGACCGTTCTCACCCCGCGTCCCGCGCTCGCGGTCATGGCGGCGCCGCGGCGCAGCCTGGCCGCGCAGTTCGGCTGGGCCGTCCTGCTGGCGCTCCTGGTCGCCTCGTGGAAGGGCGCCGACATGCGGCCGCTCGACCTCTGGCGCGACTCGGGGAACATGGCGACCTACGCGGCCGAGTTCTTTCCGCCCAACTTCACGCAATGGCGGATGTACGTGGAAGAGATGGTGGTCACGCTGGAGATCGCGCTCTGGGGCACGGTGCTCGCGGTCGTCACCGCGGTGCCGATGGCGCTGCTGGCCTCGGCCAACATCGTGCCGTGGTGGGTCTACCAGCCGATGCGCCGCCTGATGGACAGCGGCCGCGCCATCAACGAGATGGTGTTCGCGATGCTGTTCGTGGTCGCCGTCGGCCTGGGCCCGTTCGCCGGCGTGCTGGCGCTGTGGGTGCACACCACCGGCGTGCTGGCCAAGCTCTTCGCCGAGGCCGTGGAGGCGATCGATCCGCAGCCGGTCGAGGGCATCCGCTCGACCGGCGCCAGCGCGCTGCACGAGATCATCTACGGCGTGATCCCGCAGGTGATTCCGCTGTGGATCTCGTATGCGCTGTACCGCTTCGAGTCGAACGTGCGCTCGGCCACCGTGGTGGGCATGGTCGGCGCGGGCGGCATCGGTGTCGTGCTGTGGGAAATCATCCGCGGCTTCCAGTACGCTGAAACCTGCGCGGTGATGATCATCGTGGTCGTCACCGTGAGCGCGATCGACCTCGTGTCCGCGCGCATCCGAAAGCTTTTCATCTGAGAGAGATCCGCCCGTGCCATTGACCGTCGACGAAATCGCCAGCCTGCTCGGCACACGCGGCCAGCGCCAATACGGCCGCGAAGCGGTCAGCCAGCTCGACCATGCGCTGCAGTGCGCGCAGCTCGCCGAGGCGAACGGCGAAACGCCCGAGACCGTCGTCGCGGCCTTGCTGCATGACCTCGGCCATCTGCTGGCGGCCGAGCCGGACCGGCCCGCGCCGCCGGCGCGCGACGACCTGCACCAGTACATCGCGCTGCCTTTTCTTCGCCACCTGCTGCCGGCCGCGGTGCTGGAGCCGATCGGCCTGCACGTCGACGCCAAGCGCTACCTTTGCGCGGTGGATCCCGGCTACCACGGCACGCTGTCGCCCGCCTCGCAGCGCAGCCTCGAACTGCAGGGCGGCGTCTATTCGGCCGAGGAAGCGGTCCGCTTCATCGAGAAGCCCTTTGCCGCCGAGGCGGTGCGGCTGCGGCGCTACGACGACGGGGCCAAGGTGCCGCGCAGGCCGACGCCGGAGCTGCCGCACTTCATCCGAACCCTGGCGCGCGTCTCGTTGCGCTGACACGGCGAATCCGGGCCGCCGTGCCCGAGAGTAGTGGGCCGAAAAAGATGGCATGTCATCAATTGATGTACCATCCAATGCATGGCGCTGCGCCCCGACCAGGTCCGAAACTCCTTCCCCACCGCCGTCTCTCAACTGGCACGCCTGTGGCGGCGCGCGCTGGATGTCGAGCTGCAGCCGCTCGGCATGACCGAGGCCACCTGGCTCGCATTGCTGCATGTCTCGCGGGCGAAAGAGCCGCTGCGCCAGAAGGACCTGGCCCTGTCGCTCGGGCTGGACAGTTCCTCGGTCGTGCGCCTGCTGGATCTCCTGCAGACGGCCGCCTACATCGAGCGGCAGGAGGGCGCGGATCGCCGTGCCAAGACGATCACGCTGACGCCGCGCGGCAAGGTGGTGGTGGCGCAAGTGGAGAAGGTCGCCATTGACGCGCGCCGGCGGCTGCTCAGCGTCATTCCGGCTGCGGAACTCGAAGCGGCGCTCGCGGTGATCGTGCGGATTTCCGAGGCGGTCTCGGAGTCGATAGAGGCGTCGGTATGACCTTCGCCCCGGCGAAGCGCCCGCCGCTCTGGCTTCTGGTCATCATCACCATCAGCGGGACGATGGCCATGCACATGTTCGTGCCGGCGCTGCCCTACGCAACGGCAGACCTTCGCGCGCCGGTCGGCCAGATGCAGATGACGGTGAGCTTCTACATCATCGGACTGGCCGTCGGACAGCTCTTCTACGGCCCGATGTCCGACAGCCTCGGCAGGCGGCCGATGCTGATCGCGGGGCTCGCGCTGTACACGGCCGGCGGCCTGGCCGCAGCGCTGGCGCCCGGCGTCTACACGCTGGTGGGCGCGCGGCTGGTCCAGGCGTTCGGCGGCTGCGCGGGCCTGGCGCTGGGCCGGGCGATCGTGCGCGATTCGACACACTCGGAGGACATGGTGCGCCAGCTGGCGCTCATGAATCTGATGATCATGGTCAGTCCCGGACTGTCGCCAATGGTCGGCGGCGTCGTCTCGACGGCGCTGGGATGGCGCGCCATCTTCTGGCTCACTGCGGCGCTGGGCGCAGCGACACTGGTCATCACCTGGAAGCTGCTGCCGGAAACTGCGCCGCCCGGGCGCTCGCTGAGCATCGGAACGCTGGCGAGCGACTACCGCGCGCTGCTGCGCTCGCGCCGCTTCGTCGGCCTTGCGCTCGGAGGAGGGTGCGCGACGACGGCCGTCTATGCCTTCATCGCTGCGGCACCTTTCATCTTCGTCACCGATCTGCATCGGCCGGTGCACGAGGTCGGCCTGTACCTCGGCCTGCTCATCTTCGGGATGAGCTTCGGCAACGCGTTCACCGGTCGCATGGTCGGAAAGATCGGGATCGAGCGCCTGATGCTGGCCGGCAATGTGCTGAGCATCGTCAGCGCTGCCGGGTTGCTGGCCACCGTCCTGCTGGGGCGGCTCGACGTGGCCGGCACCCTGGTGTGGATGTTCCTGTTCACGTTGGGAACCGGGATCACCAGCCCGGCTGCATTGACCAAGGCCATCAGCGTGAACCCGCAGCTGACGGGATCGGCGGCCGGCCTCTACGGCTTCGCGCAGATGGCGACCGGCGCCGTCTGCACGTCGTTGGTCGCGCTGGGGGACGATCCGGCGCGCTCGGCCACGACCGTGCTGCTGGCGGCCGCGCTGACGGCGTTCGTTGCGTTCAGGGTGGCCCTGGGCGGCAAGTCCGAGCTGGTCTCGACGTAGGCGGGCGCACCCGCGCCTAGCGCCCTCTACTCGGCTTCGATGCCCGCGGCCGTCACGATGCGGCCCCACTTCTGCGATTCGGCGGTCTGGAACTTCGCCAGTTCTTCGGGCGAAGTGGTGTACACCTCGGTGCCGGTCGGCTCGTAGAAGCCGGTCCTGGCGGCGTCGCTCCTTGCGGCCTTGACCAGCAGCTCGTTCAGCCGCTTCACCACCGCGGGCGGCGTCCGCGCAGGCGCGTAGGCGGCGAACCAGTAGCCCATCTCGTAGCCCTTGACGCCGGCCTCCGAGATCGTCGGCACGTCGGGCGCGAGCGGCGATCGCCTGGCGCTGGACATGCCGAGCGCGCGCAGCTTGCCGGCCTTGACCTGCGGCAGGCCGGTCGCGGTGTCGGTGATCATCATGCTGATCTGGCCGCCCAGCAGGTCGGTCACGGCCAGCGTGTTGCTCTTGTACGGGACGTGCAGCAGCTTGATGCCGGCCATCTGCTGCAGCAGTTCGCCCGCCATCCGGCTCGACGAGCTGCCGCTGCCGAAGCTGTACTTGCCCGGCTCCTTCTTCGCGAGCGCTACGAACTCGGCCACGGTCTTTGCCGGAAACGATGGGCTCACCACCATGATCTGCCCGCCCTTGCCGAGCGCGGTGATCGGCGCGAAATCCTTCACCGGATCGTAGGGCAGCTTCTTGAACAGGTGCTCGTTCGCCGCGTGCGTGGTGTTGGTCGTGATGAGCACGGTGTAGCCGTCGGGCGCGGCCTTGGCCACGTTCTGCGAGGCGATGAAGCCGCTGGCACCGGCCTTGTTGTCGACGATGACCGGCTGCCTGGTCTCGGCCCCGACGCCGTTGGCCAGGGTGCGCGCGATCTGGTCGGTCGCGGTGCCGGCCGCGAAGGGCACCACGAAGGTGATGGCCTTGTCGGGAAAGCCCTGTGCCTGCGCCAGCAGGGGTGCTGCGGATGCCAGGATGGCGGTGGCCATTGCCAGCGAGCGGTAGCGGATCATGGTGTTGTCTCCTGATGGAATGAAGCAAGAAAAGAATCAGCGCCCGGCAGGTCCGGCGAGCAGGTGTTCGAGATCGCGCGGCACATCGATCGGCAGATCGAGCAGCAGGAAGGACAGCGCCTTGCCGTGCGTGTCGAGGTTGAGCGCGTCGTTGACGCCGCCGTCGAGCACCGCGTCGAGAACGAAGTTCATGGCGTGCAGCTTCGGCAGCAGGAAGCGTTGCACCCGGCTGGGCGCGCGGTAGCGGAACTGGTCGGCGATGACGTTGGGCGTCAGTTGCGCGACCAGCAGCGGATAGAGCGCCGGATGCCAGGCGATCACACTGATGTTGGAGCGATCGCCCTTGTCGCCGGTGCGCCCGTGCGCGGCGCGAAAGAGCGGGACGGTGTGGGCCATGGTCATCCCTCCACCATCTCGAAACGCACCGGCACCGCGTCGCGCGGCAGCAGGCACGAGATCGTGCTGAGCCGGGGCGTGAGCATGCTGCGCACACCGCCGCCGCCGGCGGGCCCGCAGGTGTAGAGCGCCGTGACTTCGCGCCCGAGCCGCTCGGCCTCGCCGCGGTCGGCATGGGTCGCGGCAACGCGCAGCCGCACGTCGCGCGCGCCCGAGTCCGGCATCGCGGCCAGTGCGCGCCCGGCGTCGTCGCCGAAGAGGCTGAGCGCGCCGACCAGGTCCACGCGCAAGCGGAAGCCGGGCAGGCGGCTGCGCAGGATGTCGGCCGCGAGCCTCGCGCGTGCTTCGGCGCGGGCGCCGGCATAGGAGATCTCGCTCTCCGCGAGCCAGCCGCCTTCGTGGCAGACGTTCACCTTGTAGTGGCTCGGCCTGGCATGCCCCTGCACCCCGACGAGGCGAACGCGATCGTCGCCTTGCGTCTGCACCTCGGCCTCGCTGATGTCGGCCACCACGTCAGGCGTCAGGTAAGCGGCCGGGTCATGCACCTCGTACAGCAGTTGTTCCTTGACCGTCGCGGCGCTGACCAGACCGCCGGTGCCGTCGGCCTTGCCGATCACGCACTGGCCGTCGGCCTCGATCTCGGCGATGGGGAAGCCCACGCGCGCCAGGCCCGGCACGTCCTTGAAGCCGGGGTCCGCGAAATAGCCGCCGCACACCTGCACACCGCATTCGAGCAGGTGGCCCGCCATGGTGGCGCGGCCGAGCGAGGTCCAGTCGTCGCTTCGCCAGCCGAAGTGCGACATCGCCGGGCCGACCGTGAGCGACGGGTCGGCCACGCGGCCGCACACCACGATCTGCGCGCCGGCGTCCAGTGCGGCCGCGATCGGCTCGGCGCCGATGTACGCGTTGGCGCTCACGATGCGCAAGCCGTCGAGCCGATCGCCGAGCTGCTCGTGCAGCAGTGCGCGCTGCGCCGGCGACGCGAGGTCATCGCCTTCGACGACGGCGATCCGGGGCACGGCATGCCCGAGCTCGCGAGCGATGCGCGCGATGTGGCGCGCCGCGGCGCGCGGATGGGCGGCGCCGAAGTTGCTCACGATGCGGATGCCGTGCGCCAGGCAGCGCCCGAGCACCGGCCGCAGCATGTCGTCGAGCAGGGGCTCGTAGCCCGATTCGGGATCGGCGCGCCGGCGCAACTGCGCCAGCGCCAGCGTGCGCTCGGCCAGCGTCTCGAAGATGAGAAAGGCGCGTTGTGCGGCGGGGCCCTGGGCCAGCCGCGCGATCAGCGTGTCGACCACCGGGCCGGCGGCGTCGGTCCGGTCGCCGGAGAAGCCGGCCGCGCAGCCGATGAGCAACGGGGGTCGTCGGGGCGTGTTCATGCGCGGACTGTAGGCGCCCGAGGCCAATCCGTAAAATCGAAACTTCGGATCGACTGATCCAAAATACGGATAAGCAACCACGACCGCCATGAAGCATCCCGACCTCTCCGCCCGGCAGCTTCGCGCCTTCGTTGCACTGGCCGATCAGCGCAGCTTCACGCGCGCCGCACAGACCTGCCACCTGTCGCAGCCTGCGTTCAGCGCGCTCATCCGGGCCCTCGAGGAAACGATGGGCGCCCGCCTGTTCGACCGCGACACGCGCAGCGTGCACCTCACGCCGGAGGGTGCCCTGTTCGAGGATTCCGCGCGCCGGCTGCTGGAGGACATGGGAAGCGCATTCGAAAGCCTGGCGAGCCACGTCGAACTTCGCAAGGGCCGCGTGCGGGTGGCGGCCTTGCCCTCGCTGGCAGCCGGCTGGCTGCCGGCGGTGTTCGCCGAGTTCATGACGGCGTGGCCGGGCATCACGCTCGACCTGCGCGACGCGCTGTCCGACGCCTGCGTCGCCATGGTGCGCAACGGCGAGGTGGACTTTGCGCTGGCCGCGTCGGGCGCCACTGCGGCGGCCAGCGATCTGCGCAGCCGCAAGCTGTGTTCGGACCGCTTTCATCTGGTTTGCCGGGTCGACCATCCGCTGGCGAAAGAGACGCGCCTCACGATGAAGAAGATCGCGCCCTGGCCGTTCATCCAGATGGCGCGCCACAGCAGCGTGCGCCAGTCGCTGGATGCCGCGCTGCATCCGCTGCGGCTCAACGCGGTGTTCGAAGTCGAGCATCTGGCGACGGTCATGGGCCTGGTCGAAGCGGGCCTCGGCATCAGCGTGGTGCCGGCCCTGACGCTGTTCCACTTCCGTCGCGAAACGTTGGCGACGCGGCCGCTTCCGCTGCCCTCGCTCACCCGCACCGTGCACCTGGTGAGGCGGCGGGATGGCAGCCTCTCGCTGGCGGCGCAGGCACTGCACGACCTGATCGTTGCGCGCATCGGAAAGCTGGCATTGGGCTGAACGCCCGGCCTCGTTGACGAACCCGCCGCTGCCGCGTTCGCCGAGAATCCTGCCATGAAAAAACCCACTTCACCGGCTCTTGCGGACGCGACGGCCAGCCCGCCGGGTTCTCCGCATTCGAGCCTGTCGCTGGCGCGCAGGCTTCGCTTGCAGCAGCTGGTGCTGTTCGAAAGGGTCGTGGAGACAGGCTCCATTCTCGCGGCGTCGCGCGAGCTGGCATTGACGCAGCCGGCCGTCAGCAAATCCCTCCATCAGCTCGAGCAGCAGCTGAACGGGCTTCTGTTCGTGCGCAGCAAGCGCGGCGTGGTGCTGACGGAGTTCGGCAGCCTGTTCGAGCGCCACACGAAGACCGTGCTGGCCGAGCTGCGCCACATGGCGCAGGACCTGAACGGCTGGCAGACGGGAAGCTCGGGCCACGTCGTCGTCGGAACGCTGATCGTCGCTTCGGCGACGCTGCTGCCGGAGGCGATCACGCGGCTGCGGAAAGCGGTGCCCGACGTGGTGATCACGGTGCGCGTCGGACCGAACTCGACCCTGTTCCCGGCGCTGGCGCGCGGCGAGCTGGACGTCGTGGTCGGCGTGCTGCCCGACGGCGCGTCCACCTTGCTGCGCGACGAGATCGAACGCACGCGACTCACGCATGTACCGCTCTACGAGGAAGCCATGTGCGTGGTGGTCGGAAAGGGCAACGCGCTGATGCGCCGGCGCAAGCTCCGCCTGGCCGACCTGCATGCGCTCGAATGGATCGTGCCGACGCAGGAGTCGGTGGCCTATGCGTCCGTCCGGTCCTTCTTCGAGAAAGAAGGGCTGGCCATGCCGCGGCGCGTGGTCGAGTCGGTGTCGATCCTGACCAACCTCGGGCTCCTCGCGAGCAGCTCGGTGGTCGCGCTGATGCCGCAATCGGCCGCCGAGCGCTTCGCGCAGGCCGGGCTGCTCGGCATCCTGCCGCTGGAGGGTCCGGGTCCGTTCTGCGAAGTCGGCTACACGATCCGCTCCGACCGTGCCCCGAGCGCGGCCACGCAGCGCCTCCTGGCGGCGCTGCACGATGCCGGCCACCGGCTTCATCGCTCCCACTGAGCCTGGCTGGCTTCGCCAGCGAAGGGTCGATGTATGCCGAGTGGCTATACCAGGTGCAGCTTCATCGACGACGTCGGAGGTTCCGACGCCTGAGCTCGTGGCTCGGTGACCTCTTTCTATTGCAGAAAGAGATCCGTCAACTCAAGGATCAGCTTTGTCTCCGGCAGGGACGAAGGATTGACTCGGAAGTTAACGACACATCCATCGAATGCCATGATGATGAAGTGAGCAAGCCGTCGCCGTTTTGCGGCTGCCTTTTGCAGATCGGGGATTGCCGATTTGAGCATCTCTTCGATGCGACTCTTCAGCCACTCGAGGAGTTGCGGATGGTACGGATCGTTCGGTCCAATCGTCGAGATGGCCTGGATCAGATTGTTTGCAAACCCATTGTCGAGTTTCGGTATCTCCTGAAACAGCCCTTCCAGGAGGGTGCGGAACTTGTCTTTGGGCGCAGCCGCGAGCCGGACTCGCTCTTCGAGCCGGCCGATCTTTTCTTTCAGCCAGCGCTCGTATACCGAGAAAAAGATGTCAATCTTCGAGCCGAAGTAAATATAGATGTTTGCATTGGATATGCCAGCGCGCTGCGCGATCTGCGTCATCGAAGCGCCGACGTAGCCCTTGTCTGCAACCAGGGAGAACGTCGCTTCGAGAATGGCGGCGCGAATATCTTCTTTTTTTACTTGGGGCATGATTGCAGCGTAAAGGCTTCAGGCACAAGATGTCTTGGGAGCCAGGGGTCCAGGTTGAAAGTCCGCCGGAGCAAGTTGCACAAATGGGCACAACCTGCCCCCGACAGCCAAGGCAGATTCAGATCTCCATCAGATCGCGTCCCACGACGATTTTGCCTGTGAAATTCTTGCGCACCCCTTCGGCCCACATGTCGTCGGTGATCGTCGGGTCGAAGCCCGGCACGAAATGGTTGAGCACCACCGTCTTGACGCCAGCTGCCTTCGCGATCCTGCCCACCTCTTCCACCGAGGTATGGATGCTGATGACCGCCTTCAGAACGCGCTTGGTTTCTTCCGGCGTCCGCCCTTGTTCGGCGAACTTCTTGGTGAACAGGTCGGTGGTTCGCTCGACGTCGATCACTTCATGCACGAGCACATCCGCGTCTTTTGCAAGCGCGACGACAGCGTCGCTCGCCGCCGTATCGCCGCTGAAGACGACGACGCGATCCGCGCTTTCAAAGCGATATCCATAGGACAGATGATGCTCGGCACCGTCGTGGCCGTGATTCGGGTAGTGGGCGTTCTCGGCACAGGTCACCTTGACATTCTTGTCCTGGTACACAAAGCCGGGCTGCGTATCGTGACCGCGAAAAAGCGTCTTCGGATCGACGTTGCGGCCGTCATATTTCATCCGCAGCTCGGTGTTTGGCTTGAAATACTCGAGATACGCCTGGATCATGTCCTTGATCCCGGGCGGCCCGTAAGCGTCGATCGGAGCGGACCGACCGTTCGACCAGGCGAGCCCCATCAACGTACCCAGGTCGGCGTTGTGATCGTCATGGTGATGGGTGATGAAGATCTTCCCGACGCGCTGCAAGCCGATGCCAGCGAGTGCCAGTTGTCGCCCGACGGCATTGCCTGCATCGATCACATAGGGCTCGTCATTGATGATCAGCACGCTGGCCGGCTGGTTGCGTGTCGGCAGCGGCGTCGGGCCACCGCCCGTACCCAGCAGAATCAACCGGGTCTTTCCTCCCTGCGTGGGCTGTGCGAGCGCCTGCCCGACCCCCAGCGTGGACAGCGCTGCCGAAGCAGTCACGAGCTTGAGCCATTGACGACGATAGAGTTGCATGGTGTCTCCGTTGTGGATAAAAAATCGCTGCGCGACCCGCGGGCGGCGCAGCACTACATTCCCAGGTAGGCGTGCTTGATGGCAGGATCATCGAGAAGCTGCAGGCCAGGGCCTTCGCTGTGCACCTGCCCATGCTCGATCACATACGCGTAGTCCGCCATTTCGAGCGTGCGCTGCACGTTCTGCTCCGCGATCAGCAGTGTCAGTCCCTGCGCGCTGAGCTGCTTCAGTATGTCGAACACCTCGTGTGCAATCACGGGCGCCAGTCCCAGCGTGGGTTCGTCCAGCAGCAGCAGGCGCGGCTGCGACATCAGTGCGCGAGCCACCGCCAGCATCTGCTGCTCGCCGCCGGACAACGAGCCCGCAGTCAGTCGCCGACGCTCCAGCAAACGCGGAAACATCGCATAGGTCTTTTCTATCTGTTCCTTGTGACGCGTCCATGCGCGGCGGTGAATGGCGCCCAGGCGCAAGTTCTCTTCGACGGTCAATGTAGGAAAGACCATGCGCCCTTCCGGCGACAGCGCCATCCCTGCGCCGACACGGACCGAGGAATCGCTGCGGGTCAGATCCGCACCGTCGAACTCAACGCTCCCGGCGGTGGGCAGTATCAGCCCGGACAGCGAGCGCATCAGCGTGGTCTTTCCGGCGCCGTTGGCGCCGATCAGCGCGGTCACCGAGCCTTCGTTGACCCGGATCGACACACCATGCAATATCCGTGCGGCGCCGTAGCCCGCATGCAATCCACTCACCGTCAGCATGACGTCTTTCTTGCGCATGGTCTCAAGCCGCCCCAAAGTAGTTGCGAATGACGTCCGGGTTGTCCGCGACCTCCTGCGGTCGCCCCTGCGCCATGACTTCGCCATAGTGAAGCACCACGATCTCGTCGGACAAGCGCATCAGCGCGCGCATCACATGCTCGACGCAAATCACGGTGAGTGAAAACTCGCGGTGTATGTCCTTGAGCGTCACCAGCATCTCCTCCACCTCGCTGGGCGTCAGGCCGGCCATGATCTCGTCGAGCAACAGCAGCTCGCCGCCGGTGGCCAGCGCACGTGCGAGTTCGAGCCGCTTTTGCTTCGACAAGGTCAGGTCGCCCGCCAGGCACTCTTTCACGCTCGCCAGGCCTGCGACTTCGAGCGCGCGTTCCGCCGCGCTTCTGGCCTGCGCGGGCGACGACGTGCGCACGTTGAAAAGCGCAGCCGTGTACACGTTCTCCAGCGCGCTCATGTCGCGGAACGGACGCACGATCTGGAAGGTGCGCGCGACGCCGAGCGCGCAGATCTGGTCGGGACGTTTGCCGACAATGGATTGACCGCGCAGCAGGATCTCGCCTTCCGAAATGCCTTGATTCCCGGCGATCAGGCTGAACAGCGTGGTCTTGCCCGCGCCGTTCGCTCCCATCAGCCCGAGAAATTGTCCCCGCG
Organism: Variovorax sp. SRS16; assembly: GCF_901827165.1. Lineage (NCBI taxonomy): Bacteria > Pseudomonadati > Pseudomonadota > Betaproteobacteria > Burkholderiales > Comamonadaceae > Variovorax > Variovorax sp. SRS16. Next base: position 423,594 of record NZ_LR594669.1, on the reverse strand, counting down.
ACACGCTGAACGAGACCTTGTTGACCGCGGCAACGCCGCCATAGCGCTTGCTGACGTTGCGCAATTCCAGCAGGGCACTCATTGGTGGCCTCCCGCCTCGGAGACCTGTGCAACCGCGCCAGGGCATTCCTTGCGGCCGAGCTTCATCGAGAGCCTGCTCAGCCATCCGCTCAGTCCTCCTGGAACGAACAAGACGAACAACGCCAACAGAATGCCCAGGATCACGGTATAGAGCTCCGGCAAGTTCACCCACAGGACTTCCTGCAACAAGGTCAGGCCGATGGCCCCGAGCACCGGGCCTTTGAGCGAATCGCCGCCGCCGATGATGGTCATCGCGATCATCGTGAAGGAAATCATGGGGTCGAACGCCTGGCCCGCTTCGAAATAAGTGGATCGCAGCGCGGCCACTCCTCCGATCGCACCCACGATGAACGCGGACATCACGAGTGTGATCAGCTTCATGCGCGCAACCGGGACGCCCACCGTTTCTGCCGCTTCCTCGTTCGCACGCAAGGCGCGCAGGCCCAGCCACCAGCGCGGACGCTTTCGCACGAAATACCCGGCGGCCAGCGCCGTCGCGGCACCTGCCAGCATCCAGTAGAACAGGACGTCCATCGACGGCGCACCCAGCAGAATCCTGGAAGCCTGCCCGAGTGCCGACTCGCCCATCAAGACCACGTTTTTAACCAGCTCGGCGATGCCGAGCGTGAGAATCACAAAGTAGGGTCCGCGTATGCGCAGCACCGGCAGGCCAATCACGAGCGCAAATCCGGCTGCCGCCAACCCGGACAGCGGCAACGCAACCCACAATGGAAGATGCTCCCACAGCAGTACCGTGCTATAGGTGCCCAGACCGAAGAAGACGACGTGCCCGAGCGAAATGAACCCGGTCAATGCGGAGAACAGAGCCCATGCGCTTGCCAGTCCAATCCACATGAGCAAGTTGAAACCGATGCCGGTCCAGTAGTCGTTGCCGAGCAACGGAACGCCGCCCAGTGCGCACAGCAGAAGCAACAGGCCGATCAGTTCGCGGCGCATATTTGATTGAGACAACATCTTCATCCTCAGCGCGCTGCGACCGAACGACCGAACAAACCCTTGGGCCGCAGCAGCAGGATCGCGACAAACAGCCCGTACAGCAGAATCGACCTGAAACTCGACGAGGTCAGCGCGACGCCGAAGGTCTCGACGGCACTCAGCACGAACGCTGCCACGATGCCGCCGCCGATGCGTCCCAGACCACCCATGATCGCCACCACGAATGCGCCGATCAGCAGCGGCCCTCCCATGTACGGCGTGATCTGCTCCACCATGCTGATCAACACGCCCGCCACGCCGGCGGTGGCGAAGCCGAGCATCAGGCTCATCGACTGCACGCGGTCTATGTTGACGCCGACGACGCGCGCAGCCTGGCGCTGGTCGATGAGGCCGCGCATCGCAAGGCCGATGGGATGGCGCCACAGGAACAGCCAGATCCCGAGGCAGCACAGCATGCCGATCACGGTGGCCACCAAGCGGTTGAGCGTCATCACCGCGTGGCCGATATGCACCACGTCGCCGAGATAGGGATACGCCTTGGCGGTCGGGGAGAAGGCCCAGGCGGAAAGGCCCTGGACGACGATGGAGAAGCCGAAGAAGATCAGCAGCGAATTGGCTTCGAGCTGCTCGACCGTCGGGTATTTTTCCAGCAAGGAGCGAAGCAGGCCGCCGTACAGGACCCTGCCCGCCAGCGCCCCCAGCGCCGCCGCCAGCACCACCGAAACCAGCGGATTCAACCCCGCGAAGACGAACCCGAGATAGGCCACATATCCACCGAGCATGACCAGTTCGCCGTGCGCGATATTGAGAAGGCGAGTCGTGCCATACACCAGGTTCAAGCCTAACGCGATCAGCGCGTACATCGTGCCGGACGTCAGTGTCGCAAGGAGCAATTGTTCAGTGTTCATGAGCACATCCCGTGATTGACTTCGATAGCGGGGCAGCCGCTGGCGCTGGGTCTACCAGCCGACCTTGGGCTGGAACTGCGCGTTGCCGGCAACCGAGCGGGGCCACACCAGTTGCGGTACACCGTTCTGCAGTTGCAGAAAGCCGGTCTTGGTCGACTGGTTTTCCACGCCGGTGAACTTGATGGCGCCGAAGATCGTGTCGAAGGTGCCGGTCGAGATCGCGTCGTGGAGGGCTGCCTTGTCGAGCCCGGCCTTCGCTACCGCCTGCTGGAGAATTTCGCAAGACACATAGGCCTCGGCAGAGTCCAGGTAGTCCGGATTCTCATTGAATTTCTTGCTGTACGCGCGGTAGAAATCCATGCTGCGGGCATTGAGCGACGGCGCCCAGTGCCCCATGGTCACCACGCCGTTGACGCTGCTGCCCAGCAGCTTGGGAAAGAAGTCCATGCCCGGGCCGACCATCAGGAACTGGAACTTCGCGTCGAGGCCGAGTTCCTTCGCCTGGCGCGCATACAGCGGCGAATCCCCGGGATACGACAGGGACAGGATGGCATCGGGATGGGCCTGTTTCACCTGGGACAGCTGCACGGTCATATCCTTGATGTCGGGCGGATACTCGACATTGACGACCACGTTGATCTGCTGCTCCTTCAGTGCCGGCTCGAGGAAGTTCTTCAGTTCCTTCGAGTACGGCAGCACATTGGTAAGCAACGCCACGCTCTTGACACCGTTCGATTTCAGCATGACCGCCAGTTCCTTTGCGACGCGGTCGGGGAAAGCTGCCGTTACAAACCAGATGTACCCCGGCTTGAGGTCGCGCAGCTTGGTAGACGCCGCCGAGTTGCCGATCATCGGGAACTTGAAGCGCTCCAACACCGGCGCGACCGCCGCATGCGTGGGCGTACCCCACGGCGCGAGCAACAGGTCGACCTTGTCTTGGGTGATCAGCTTCTCGTAGATGCGAGCCGCCTGCCCGGGGTTGCTTTGGTCGTCATACATGACGAATTCGATCTGTCGCTTGCCCTTTCCGCCAATCTCCAGCCCGCCTGCTGCGTTCACGGTGTCCTTCCACAACTCGTAGGAATTGAGCTGCGACGGCGCGGCATTCGCAAAGATGCCGGTCTTGGCGATGGAAAAGCCGATTCGCACCGGCTTTTCCGCCTGCGCCCAGCAGGCGCTTCCGGCACATAGCGCGAGACCTGTCAGCGCGGCCAGGAATCTTCTCTTGAGCGTATCCATGTCATGTCTCCGTTCTTGGGTTGATCTAGACGGCCGAGGCCGAGGCAACGACCGGAAGGTCGGTCGGCTCGGCTTCGGTGCCGGTGGGTATGTGCACTGCGGTTCTCATGCGTTCACGTGCCAGTTGCTCGGATCGGCCCACGATCTTCAGCACGTCCGATCGAACCGCATCCGGCCAGTTGTTCATCGCGCCCATCATGTGCGCGGTGTGTTGCGTGTGTTCGGTGAGCGGACGTTCCCTGCTTTCCCATTGCGCCAGCGCGCGAGGAATGTCCTGTGGGTTCTCGCTGGCGGCGACCGCGACACTCAGCGCATTCATCAGTGCACAACCGCCGCCCTGGCCGAGGTAGGGCGGCATCGCATGCGCTGCATCGCCGAGAATCGCGACGCGGCCGCTGGACCATTTCCTGAGTTTCAGGAGGTCGAAGGAATCCCAGCGTCCGGCATCGGCGAAGCGCTCGATCAGATGGCCCAGGTGGGGGAAGGATTTCTTCCAGAGGTCCTGGTCGATCGGCACGGCGAGTGCCGCCTTGTCGGCATCTTCGCAGCACAGGGCCACGTAGAGATCCGTCTTGCTGGAGGGCGTGTACAGGATCCGCCGGGTGCCAGAAAAATACTCGATGTACTTGTCGCGATCGGCGGCGCAAGGCAGGTCGTTGTCATCTCTCGAGATGAGCATGCGAGTCGCGCCGTACTGCAAGGGCACGCGGTATTCGAGCAAGCCGAGCGAGTCGCGCACCTGCGAGTTGATCCCATCCGAGGCGACGACCAGGTCTGCCGCGTGGCGCGTACCATCCGCGAGAATCAGCTCGCCTTCGGGCGTGGCGGCAACGGCCGCGGAGTCGGTGGCGATGTCGACGCCCGCGCGCCGGCACGCATTGGTGAGCGAGCGGATCAGCGTTTCGCGCAGGATCGTGACGAGCTGCGCACCACCCTCCGAATTGATCGGAATCCGTTCCATCGTTTCGTCCAGATGGTCTCGGGTCTCGAAGGACTGACCGACATGCGCGCCAACCACCGCTTCGTCGTGGGCGCCGATCGCCTTGAGCACCTTGAGGCCGTTGCCCCAAATATAGATGCCCGCGCCGAACGCTCGCAGATCCGGTGCACGCTCATGCACCCTGACCGACCAGCCGCGTTGCGCCAAGGCCGCCGCGGCGGTCAGTCCGCCAATACCGGCGCCGGCGATCTCGGCATGTAGTTTTTTCCTGGTACTCATTGCGTTCCCGATATCTTTCTGTCGACCCGGCTTACACCTCGTAGTCGACAAAGACGCTCGATGCCACAAAGGCGTCCACCTTGGCTCGGGTCTGGTGATGCACCGGATGCGCGTGATAGGCGTTGAGCGCGGCGATATCGACGAACGCGGTATAGATCGCGACGTCCAACGCCTTCTCCGACTCCTTGAAGTTCAAGCCGACCTCAGCAGCGGTCAGGCCTGGAATCTTTGCCTGCTGCGACTCGATCGCCTCCTTGATGATGGCGAATATGGATTCCTTGGACTGTCCTTCGGCCGGCGTCTTCAGGCGCCACAGCGCAATATGCTTGATCATTGGATACCTCTTGATGAAAGTGAATGTCTGTCGACTTGCTTACGCCGACGGGCTCAGGACGAACTCATAGTGGCCAGCCACAAAGGGTCCGTCGATGCTGCTTTTTTCGATGTCCAACGCGTCCGCGACCTCATTCAGCTCGATCACCAGGCTCTTGTGAACGCAGTTGGCGGCGTCGGAATCGAGGTATGGATCGGTATTGAAATAGATCTGCGTGGTCAACGGCTCGAAGCCTGCATGGCTGACCTTGAAGTGCAGATGAGCCGGCCGGAACTGATGCCGGCCCATCGCCTTCAGCATCCGTCCAACCGGCCCGTGGCGAGAGATCTCGTACGGTGACGGCTGGATCGACCGAACGTCGAATGCGCCGTCTTCTGATGTAGTGAACTGGCCCCGGAACAGCCATTCAGGAACCTCGGGATCGATATTGCTGTACAGCCCATCCACGGTGGAATGCCAGAGCTCGATCGACGCGCCTGCGAGCGGTGCGCCATCCAGCGCCTTGACCGTGCCGGAGAAGACCATGGGCGGTCCCACCTCATCGGCCCGCATCGGCATGGTGTAGGGCAGGGTCAACCGGGGCGCATCCGGCAAGTAGTACGGGCCTTCGGCGTTGAACGCCGTGCCGCGCGAAGACGCGAAATGCGCTTCCATCACCGCGGCCTCGAGGATCAGGTCGCAGATCAGGTTGATCTCGCCGCCTGCGGCAACGGTGTTCAGGAACTCCACCATCTGGCAGTACTCCTGATGCGTGACGTGGTGATCGACCACCACTTTGCGCAGCGCGTTCGCCGCCGCATCGAATACCTCGACCAGGCGTGGATTCATTGTGGCAAGTGCCTCTTTGTTCATCATCTGTTCTCCGTTTGCTGGGGTTGGCGATCGGCCCATACCGACAAGGTTCGGACGGCCCGACTGGGGATCCATCGATCAGGTTTCAAAACCGATCGTCGTTCAGTATTTTCACGCCCTCCAAATGGCATGTCAATAATTACTAGCGATCATTTTTAGAAAAGAAGGTTAGTGAAAACCCGATATCCGAGAATGCGGCGCATGAAGAATGCGATCACAGTCTCTCGCGATGAGAGCGTATCGAAGCAGCAGGGCACCATGCATTCGAGCCTGTCGTGGGTGCGCAGGCTTCGCCTGCAGCAGTCGGTGCTGTTCGAAAGGGTCGTGGAGACAGGCGGCATTCTCGCGGCGGCGGCGCTGCACGATGCAAGCCGACGATTTCATCGCTCGCACTGAGCCCAGCGGGCTCGGCTGAAGTTCGATGTATTCCCATTGGCGATATCACAGGCCGAAGAAATCATTATTCAAGAATAGATCGACTGCCTAGACTTCGGCGACCTGCTTGTCGGAGTCTGTCGTGACCACACCCTTTTCCCTGCCACCTGCGCTGAGTTCCCTGCGCAACTACGTCGATGGCGAATTCGTTTCCACCGACAAGCGCTTCGACAACGTCAGTCCCCTGCACGGCAAGGTGCTGGCCCAGGTGCACGAGGCCGATGCGGCGCTGGTCGACCGGGCGGTCAAGGCCGCGCGCAAGGCGCTGGCCGGCCCCTGGGGCCGCATGAGCGTCGAGGAGCGCGCCGGGATGCTGCATCGCGTGGCCGATGTCATCGAGCGGCGCTTCGACGAGTTCGTCGCCGCCGAGGTGGCCGACACCGGGCGGCCGGTCGAGCAGGCCAGGGCGCTGGATGTCTACCGGGGCGTCGCCAACCTGCGCACCTTCGCCGACCTCGGCAAGGTGGCGCATGGCGACTACTTCGAAACCCGTCTCGCCAGCGGCCAGAACCTGATGAACTACACCGTGCGCAAGCCGCTCGGCGTGATCGCCAGCATCTGCCCGTGGAACCTGCCGCTGCTGTCGATGACCTGGAAGGCGGGCCCGGCGCTCATCTGCGGCAACACCATGGTCGTCAAGCCATCGGAAGAAACGCCTTCGTCGGCAACCTTGCTGGCCGAGGCCTTCCACGAAGCCGGCGTGCCGCCCGGCGTGTTCAATCTCGTGCACGGCTTCGGCCCCGGCTCGGCCGGCGAGGCGATGACCCGGCATCCGGATGTCGATGCCGTCACCTTCACCGGCGAGTCGCGCACCGGCGCCGCCATCATGAAGGCGGTGGCCGATGGCGTGAAGGACATCTCCTTCGAGCTCGGCGGCAAGAACGCCGCGGTGGTATTCGCCGACGCCGACTTCGACGCCGCCGTGGAAGGCGTCGTGCGCTCGAGCTTCTCCAACTCGGGCCAGGTGTGCCTGTGCTCGGAACGCGTCTATGTCGAGCGCCCGATCTTCGACAAGTTCGTCGCCGCGATGAAGGCCAGGACCGAGGCGCTGAAGATCGGCTGGCCCGACGAGCCCGGCGTCTTCATGGGCTCGCTGATCTCGCACGAGCACCGCGACAAGGTGTTGTCGTACTACGCGCTGGCGGTGCGGGAAGGCGCGACGGTGGTCACCGGCGGCGGCGTGCCGAAGTTCGGCGACGAGCGCGACAACGGCGCCTTCGTGCAGCCGACGATCTGGACCGGCCTGGCCGACGACGCGCGCTGCGTGCGCGAGGAAGTATTCGGGCCGGTGTGCCACATCGCGCCCTTCGACAGCGAGGACGAGGTGATCGGCCGGGTCAACGGCACGCCGTACGGACTCGCGGGCTGCGTGTGGACCACCAACCTGTCGCGTGCGCACCGCGTCTCGCGCCGGTTCCATGTCGGCATCGTGTGGATCAACACCTGGTTCTCGCGCGACCTGCGCACGCCGTTCGGCGGCTCCAAGCTGTCGGGCATCGGGCGCGAAGGCGGACGCCACTCGCTCGACTTCTATTCCGAGACGACCAACATCTGCGTGGCGGTCTGAGCCGCGCCCGGATCGAGATTCTTTCATTCATGCCCCGAGGAGTTGTGCAGTGGACCCGCATCTGACATCGATCGCCGACCAGCTCTGGCAGGCGGAACTCACCCGCGAACCCATCGCGCCGGTGCGCGACCGGCTCGCGGAACTGGCGGCGGGAGCGGACCTGCTCACGGCCGCCTACCAGGTCCAGCAATTCAACACGCAGCGCCGCATCGACGGCGGCGCGCGGCTGGTGGGTCGCAAGATCGGCCTGACCTCCGTCGCGGTGCAGCGCCAGCTCGGTGTCGATTCGCCCGACTTCGGCGCGCTGTTCGCCGACATGGCGGTGGGCGACGGCGAGGAGATCGCGGCGTCGCGGCTGATGCAGCCCAAGGCGGAGGCCGAGATCGCGCTGGTGCTCGAACGCGATCTGCCGCACGGCAAGCACACGGTGGCCGACCTGATCGCCGCCACGGCCTATGCGCTGCCGGCCATCGAGGTGGTGGGCAGCCGCATCGCCAACTGGGACATCCGGCTGGCCGACACCGTGGCGGACAACGCGTCGTCGGGCCTGTTCGTCCTCGGCACGCGGCCGGTGTCGCTCGGCCGGCTCGATCTGGCCGGCTGCGGCATGACGATGGAGCGCCGCGGCGAACCGGTGTCGGTCGGTGCCGGCGCGGCCTGCCTGGGCAACCCGTTGAACGCCGCCGTCTGGCTCGCGGACACCCTGGCGCGGCTCGGCACGCCCCTGCGTGCGGGCGACGTGCTGATGACCGGCGCGCTGGGCCCGATGGTGGCCGTGCAGCCCGGCGATGTCTTCACGGCGCAGATCGAAGGCCTCGGCGCGGTCAGCGCGGTCTTCGGCCACTGATTCGCAACTTCCGGACACTTCCATGAACCCCGACTCCCGCATCCCGGTCGCCATCATCGGCTCCGGCAACATCGGCACCGATCTGATGATCAAGGTGCTGCGCAACGCACGCCATCTGTCCATGCAGGCCATGGTCGGCATCGACCCGCAGTCCGACGGCCTGGCGCGTGCGCAGCGCATGGGCGTGGCCACCACCGCCGAAGGCCTGGATGGTCTCCTGAAGCTGCCCGGCTTCAAGGACATCGGCATCGTCTTCGACGCCACCAGCGCCGGCGCGCACGCGCGCCACGATGCTGCGCTGCAGTCGCACGGCGTGCAGGTGATCGACCTCACGCCCGCCGCCATCGGCCCCTATGTCGTGCCGGTGGTCAATCTCGAGCAGCACCTGGACGCGCCCAACGTCAACATGGTCACCTGCGGCGGCCAGGCGACCATCCCGGTGGTGCGCGCGGTCTCGCGCGTCGCGCCCGTGCACTACGCCGAGATCGTCGCTTCCATTGCCAGCAAGTCCGCCGGCCCCGGCACGCGCGCCAACATCGACGAGTTCACCGAGACCACGTCCAGGGCGATCGTCGAAGTCGGCGGCGCGGCGCACGGCAAGGCCATCATCGTGCTCAACCCCGCCGAGCCGCCGCTGATGATGCGCGACACGGTGTACTGCCTGGCCGATCTGGCCGCGGACGAGGACGCCATCGCGGCGTCGGTGCGGCAGATGGTGGCCGACGTGGCCGCCTACGTGCCCGGCTACCGGCTCAAGCAGCACGTGCAGTTCGAACGCATCGACGGCGATCGCCGCATCAACGTGCCCGGCCTCGGCCTCTCGCAGGGCCTCAAGGTCACGGTGCTGCTCGAAGTCGAGGGCGCCGCCCACTACCTGCCGGCCTATTCCGGCAACCTGGACATCATGACCAGCGCCGCGCTGGCCACCGCCGAACGCATGGCGGCCCGCCGGCTGGCTGCACGCGTCGCCGCATGAAGAAGGGGAACACCATGACCACATCCGACAAGAAGATCTACGTGTCCGACGTCACGCTGCGCGACGGCATGCACGCAATCCGCCACCAGTATTCGCTGGAGCAGGTCCGCCGCATCGCGCGCGCGCTCGACGAAGCCCGCGTCGACAGCATCGAAGTGGCGCACGGCGACGGCCTGCGCGGCTCGAGCTTCAACTACGGCTTCGGCGCCCACAGCGACATCGAGTGGATCGAGGCGGTCGCCGGCGTGCTCAGGCATGCGAAGGTCGCGACGCTGCTGCTGCCCGGCATCGGCACCTTGCACGACCTGCGCGCCGCCTACGACGCCGGCGCGCGCATCGTGCGCGTGGCCACGCACTGCACCGAGGCCGACATCTCGAAGCAGCACATCGCCTACGCCCGCGAACTCGGCATGGACACGGTCGGCTTCCTGATGATGAGCCACATGAACACGCCGGCCGGCCTCGCGCAGCAGGCCAAGCTGATGGAGAGCTACGGCGCGCAGTGCGTGTACGTGGTCGACTCCGGCGGCGCGATGAACATGAACGACATCGCCGAGCGCTTCAAGGCCTTCAAGGACGTGCTGAAGCCCGAGACACAGACCGGCATCCATGCGCACCACAACCTGAGCCTGGGCGTCGCCAACAGCATGGTGGCGCTGGCGCACGGCTGCGACCGCGTCGATGCCAGCCTCACCGGCATGGGCGCGGGCGCGGGCAATGCGCCGCTGGAGGTGTTCATCGCCGCGGTGGACCGCATGGGCCTGAACCACGGCTGCGATGTGCGCCGGCTGATCGACGCGGCCGAAGACATCGTGCGCCCGCTGCAGGTGCGGCCGGTGCGGGTGGACCGCGAGACGCTGGCGCTCGGCTACGCGGGCGTGTATTCGAGCTTCCTGCTGCACAGCGAGGCGGCGGCGCAGCGCTACGGCCTGTCGGCCTTCGACATCCTGGTGGAGCTCGGTCGGCGCCGCATGGTGGGCGGCCAGGAGGACATGATCGTCGACGTGGCGCTGGACCTGCTCGACAAGGCCGCGCACCAGCACACGCATGCCGAACCCACGATGAGCGAGGCGGCATGATGACCACCGTCCAGGAAGCGGCCGCGTTGCTCGATGGCGCCGCGCATGCGCGGCACGATGTCGAACAGTTCCCGTCCGGGCAGTTCACGCTCGCCCAGGCCTACGAGATCCAGCGCGCCTCGATCCAGCGGCGCATCGAGCGCGGCGAGCGCCACAAGGGCATCAAGCTCGGCTTCACGAGCCGCGCCAAGATGATCCAGATGGGCGTCGACAGCCTGATCTGGGGCCTGCTCACGGACGCCATGGTCGAGGAGGACGGCGGCGTGGTGGACCTCGGCCGCTACATCCATCCGCGGGTCGAACCCGAAGTGTGCTTCGTCACCCGCAGGGCCATCGACGCGCCGCTCACCGCGCTGGAGGCGGCCGACTGCATCGAGGCCGTCGCGCCGGCGATGGAGATCATCGACTCGCGCTATCGCAACTTCAGGTTCAGCCTCGAGGACGTGGTGGCGGACAACTGTTCGTCGGCCGGCCTCGTGGTCGGCGCCTGGTCGCGCAACTTCGACGCCCTGGCCAACGCAGGCGTGCGCATGCAGTTCGACGGCCGCGACGTGCAGGTGGGTTCGACCGCCGCCATCCTCGGCCATCCGCTGCGCTCGATCGTGCAGGCCTCGCGCCTGCTGCATGGCGCGCAGATGAGCCTGCCCGCAGGCTCGCTGATCATGGCCGGCGCCGCCACCGCGGCCGAGGCGCTGCGGCCCGGCGTTCATGTGCAGTGCCGCATCGGCAGCGGTACCGGCGCGCTCGCAAGCGTGGCTTTCCAGGTGGCCGGCTGAGCCGGCTGCTCTCCCCCATTCATTGAAGGTTCTCTCATGACATCGTTCTCGATATCGCGTCGTCGCGCACTCGTGGTGGCCGGGCTGGCCGCAGCGCTGGCCACCAGCGCGCTGGCCGAAACCTATCCCGCCCGCCCGCTCACCCTGATCGTCCCCGGTCCGGCCGGCGGCACGCCGGACATCGTCGCGCGGCAGGTCGGCCAGCAGCTTCGAAGCGCGCTGGGGCAGAGCGTCATCGTCGAGAACCGCGCCGGCGCGAGCGGCAACATCGGCGTCAGCGCGGCGGCGCGGGCGGCGCCGGACGGCTATACGCTGCTGATGGGCTTTGCCCAGACCATGGCGATGAATCCGGTGGTGTTCAAGAAGCTGCCCTACGACCCGGTGGCCGACTTCGTGCCCATCGCGCGGCTGGTCGAGTTCGAACTGGCGCTGACGGTGCCGGCATCGGTGCCGGCCACGAACATGGCCGAGCTGCTGGCCTGGCTGAAGGCCCACGCGGACAAGTCGGCCTTCGGATCCTTCGGTGCCGGCACGCCGTCGCAGTTCGCCGGCGAGATGTTCAACCGCAAGGCCGGGCTGAAGATGGTGCACGTGCCTTACAAGGGATCGGCGCCGCTGGTGACCGACCTCATCGGCGGGCAGGTGCAGCTCGGCTTCGTGGTGCCGCAGGTCGCGATGCCGCACGTGAAGAACGGCACGCTGCGCATCATCGCGGTGACCGGCGCGCATCGCGACCCGAGCATGCCGTCGGTGCCGACCATGAAGGAGCTGGGATACGAGAACGTCGTCGCCGGTGGCTGGTACGGCCTGTTCGCTCCCAAGGGGACGCCGGCCGACGTCGTCGCTCGCCTGGACAAGGCCGTTGCCCAGGCGATGAAGTCGCCCGAGTTGACCAAGTTCATGGCCGAGCAGGACCTGAGCCCCGCCTACCAGGGCGGGCGCGACTTCGCGGCATTCCAGCAGTCGGAGATCGCACGCTGGCGCGCGGTGGCGGCCCAGACCAACTTCAAGGCCGAAGAGTGAACCCGCTGACCCAGGAGACGCCATGACATCCCAGGACAAGCCCGCCGGCGAAGCCCGTGTCGTGGCCGGCAAGGCCACCCCGCGCGGGCGCTTTCCGCACCTCAAGCGCGCAGGCGATTTCCTGTTCGTCTCCGGCACCAGTTCGCGCCGGCCCGACAACAGCTTTGTCGGCGTCGCGGTCGACGCGATGGGCGTGACCGCGCTCGACATCCGGGCGCAGACGCGCGCCGTGATCGAGAACATCCGCGACATCCTGCTGAGCGCCGGCGCGGACCTGTCCGATCTGGTCGAGACCCAGGCCTTCCTCGTCAACATGAACGACTTCGGCGGCTACAACGAAGTGTGGGCCGAGTTCTTCGACTACGACGGCCCGACCCGCACCACGGTGGCCGTGCATCAGCTGCCGCATCCCCATCTGCTGATCGAGATCAAGGGCGTGGCCTACAAGCCGCAGAAAGCCCGGGATTGACGATCACCGCTGTCAAAGGAGTTCCTCATGCTCAAGTACGGATACCCACTCAACTTCCAGCGCTGGCTGGACGACAACGCACACCTGCTGAAGCCGCCGGTGGGCAACCAGCAGATCTGGAAGGACGGCGACTTCATGGTCACCGTGGTCGGCGGTCCCAACGGCCGCAGCGACTTCCATGACGATCCGGTCGAGGAGTTCTTCTACCAGTTCAAGGGCAACGCCTATCTGCTGCTCTGGGACCAGGACCGCTACGAACGCGTCGATCTCAGGGAAGGCGACATCTTCCTCATGCCGCCGCACACCCTTCATTCGCCGCAGCGGCCCGAGGCCGGCAGCCTGTGCCTGGTCGTCGAGCGCCAGCGTCCGGCGGGCGAGGTCGACGCCTTCCAGTGGAGCTGCGCGCACTGCGGGCACCTGATCCAGCGCCACGAGGTGCTGCTGCAGAGCATCGTCGACGACCTGCCGCCGCTGTACGAGCGCTTCTACGCCAGCAGCGAGCAAGCGCGCCGCTGCACGCATTGCGGCGAGGTGCATCCCGGCCGCGATTTCCAGGCCTGGCACCGTGGCCTGCCGTCGATGGGAAGCGCGTCATGATCGACATGCACTCGCACTTCCTTCCCGCGATCACGCGGGAAGAGGCCCATGCCTTCGATGCCGAGCGCGCCCCGTGGCTCGCCGTCGAGGCGGGCCGCTCGGAAGGACAGATCATGGTCGGGGACCGGCCCTTCAGGCCGGTCTACCAGGCCCTGTGGGATCCGGACTTTCGCGTCGCCGAACTGGACCAGCAGGGCGTCGAGACGCAGATCGTCTGCGCGACCCCGGTGATGTTCGGCTACGCCTGGGAGGCCCGCAAGGCCGCCGATTGGGCGGCGCGCATGAACGACCGCGCGATCGCTTTCTGCGCCGCGCATCCGCAGCGCCTCAAGGCGCTGGCCCAGGTGCCCTTGCAGGATCTGGCGCTCGCCTGCGCCGAGGCTTCGCGTGCCAAGGCCGCGGGCTGCATCGGCGTGCAGATCGGCAACCACCTCGGCGACAAGGACCTGGACCATGAGCAACTGGTCGACTTCCTGATCCATTGCGCCGAACAATCGATCCCGGTGCTGGTGCATCCATGGGACATGATGGGCGGCAACCGCATGAAGAAGTGGATGCTGCCGTGGCTGGTGGCGATGCCCGCGGAGACGCAGCTGGGCATGCTGTCGCTGATCCTGTCGGGTGCGATGGAGCGCATCCCCGAATCGCTCAGGATCTGCTTCGCGCACGGCGGCGGCGGGTTCGCGTTCCTGCTCGGGCGCGTCGACAACGCATGGCGGCATCGCGACATCGTGCGTCAGGATTGCCCGCGCTTGCCGTCCGAATACGCGCGCCGCTTCCATGTCGATTGCGCGGTGTTCGATCCGGGCGCACTGCGCCTCCTGACCGACGTGATGGGCACCGACCGCGTGATGCTGGGCTCGGACTATCCGTTCCCGCTCGGCGAACAGCGCATCGGCCAGCTGATTCGCGACGCCGACTTCCTTGGCGGGGACGACCGGCAGCGTCTGCTGCGGGGCAACGCGCAGGCGTTCTTCGGCATCTGACGGCGGCGCCTCCGGCGCGGATCCTTCCTGCCCAGGAGCGAGGCCCACGCGGGCACCTGCGGTGTCGGCACCTGCCTGATCGAGCAGGTGCCGCTGACCTGCCACCAGACCGAGCATTTCGACGCGACGCATATCGCGCTGACCTGCACCACGGCGCCGCTGTTCGATCACAGGGGCCGGCTGACCGCGATCCTCCGGCTCGGCCGAACTCCCTGATGGAACTGGCACTCGGCGGCCTCTATTCGGAGCAGGCGGTGAAGAACGGCATCGACCACCACAAGGCCGACCTGCTGGTCTATGCGACGGGCTATGGCTCGATGAACGGCTGGCTGGCCGATCTCATCTCGCCCGAGATCGCCGACAAGGTCGGCAAGTGCTGGGGCCTGGGCTCCGACACGCCGGTGTACGAGCTCGCGCCGTCGCATCACCGGCGTTGAGGGCGCGGGGATCCTGCGTCCCTGATCCGCGCCCCGCCGAGTCCCTGCGCATGCAGGGACTTGGGGGACGCCCGAGATCCCATCCTGTCGCGTGGTGGCACACTCCGGTTCCGGCGCCGTGCCGCATTTTTCCCGCCGGCGTCACCTCAACACGCAAGGGACACCCATGACTGCCGCGAAATCCAGGATCATCTACACCCTCACCGACGAAGCGCCGCTGCTGGCGACCGCCTCGCTGCTCCCCGTCATCAAGGCCTTCGCGGCGCCGGCCGGCATCGACATCGTGACCAGCGACGTCTCCGTCGCGGCGCGGATCCTGGCGGAGTTTCCCGAGCGCCTCGCCGAGGCGCAGCGCGTGCCAGACAACCTGGCCGAGCTCGGACGCCTGACCCAGTTCCCGGACACCAACATCATCAAGCTGCCCAACATCAGCGCCTCGGTGCCGCAGCTGGTGACGGCCATCCGCGAGCTGCAGGGCAAGGGCTACAAGGTGCCCGATTTTCCGGAAGACCCCAAGACCGATGAAGACAGGGAGATCCTCTCGCACTACGCCAAGGTGCTGGGCAGCGCGGTGAACCCCGTGCTGCGCGAGGGCAATTCGGACCGCCGCGCACCGGCGGCCGTCAAGCGCAATGCGCGCAAGCACCCGCACTCGATGAGCAAGTGGAGCCCGGCCTCGCGCACGCACGTCTCGCACATGCACGGCGGCGATTTCTATGCCGGCGAGAAGTCGATCACGCTCGACCGTGCACGCGACGTCAAGATGGACCTGGTCACCAAGAGCGGCCAGACCATCCTGCTCAAGAAGAAGGTGGCGCTGCTCGACGCCGAAGTCATCGACAGCATGTTCATGAGCAAGGACGCGCTGTGCAAGTTCTACGAAGAAGCGATGGAAGACGCGCGCGAGACCGGCGTGATGTTCTCGCTGCACGTCAAGGCGACGATGATGAAGGTCTCGCACCCCATCGTCTTCGGCCATGCGGTGAAGATTTTCTACAAGGACGCCTTTGCCAAGCACGGCAAGCTGTTCGACGAGCTCGGCGTCAACGTCAACAACGGCCTGAGCAGCATCTACGAGAAGATCGAGAGCCTGCCGACGTCCAAGCGCGACGAGATCATCAAGGACCTGCACGCCTGCCACGAGCACCGCCCCGAACTCGCGATGGTGGATTCGGCCAAAGGCATCACCAACCTGAATGCGCCGAACGACGTGATCGTCGACGCCTCGATGCCCGCAATGATCCGCCAGGGCGGCAAGATGTGGGGCGCGGACGGGCGCCTGAAGGACACCAAGGCCGTGATGCCCGAAAGCACCTTCGCCCGCATCTACCAGGAGATGATCAACTTCTGCAAGACCCACGGCGCCTTCGATCCCGTGACCATGGGCACCGTGCCCAACGTCGGCCTGATGGCGCAGAAGGCCGAGGAATACGGCTCGCACGACAAGACCTTCGAGATCCCCGAGGCCGGCGTGGCCCGCATCGTCGACCTCGCGACCGGCGAGGTGCTGCTCGAGCAGAACGTGGAGCAGGGCGACATCTGGCGCATGTGCCAGACCAAGGACGCGCCGATCCGCGACTGGGTCAAGCTGGCCGTGAACCGCGCGCGCCTGTCGGGCATGCCGGCGGTGTTCTGGCTCGACGAATACCGCCCGCACGAGGCCGAGCTGATCAGGAAGGTCGAGACCTACCTGAAGGACTACGACCTGAGCGGCCTCGACATCCAGATCATGTCGCAGGTGCGCGCCATGCGCTACACGCTGGAGCGCGTGATCCGCGGCAAGGACACCATCTCGGTCACCGGCAACATCCTGCGCGACTACCTGACCGACCTGTTCCCCATCATGGAGCTGGGCACCAGCGCCAAGATGCTCTCCATCGTGCCGCTGATGGCCGGCGGCGCCATGTTCGAGACCGGCGCGGGCGGCTCGGCGCCCAAGCACGTCAAGCAGCTCGTCGAGGAGAACCACCTGCGCTGGGATTCGCTGGGCGAGTTCCTGGCCCTGGCCGTGTCGCTGGAAGACCTCGGCATCAAGACCGGCAACCGGAAGGCCAAGATCCTGGCGGCCACGCTGGACACCGCCACCGGCATGCTGCTGGACAACAACAAGGGTCCGTCGCCGCGCACCGGCGAGCTCGACAACCGCGGCAGCCATTTCTACCTGGCGCTGTACTGGGCGCAGGCGCTGGCCGAGCAGACGGAGGACAAGGAACTGCAGGACCGCTTCGCGCCGCTGGCCAGGTCGCTGGCCGCCAGCGAGCAGAAGATCGTCGGCGAGCTCAATGCCGTGCAAGGCAAGCCGGTCGACATCGGCGGCTACAACTTGCTGGACGCGGCGAAGACCGAGGCCGTCATGCGGCCGAGCGCGACCTTCAATGCGGCGCTGAAGGAATTCGTCGCCTGACGGACCGCGGCGCCGGCCTCAGAGAACCGAGAACGAAAACGACTTCTCGACATCGGCGCGGATGTGTTGAATCCGCTCCCGGTTCAACTGCTCCGCGGCCTCCGCCTCTCCGGCCTCGATGGCCTGCAGCAGTTTCTTGTGCTCGGAAATCGCGGCCTGCATCCGTCCCGGGATCAATGCGGTCCGGTTGCCCACCAGCCGCAGGCGGTTCTCGATGCCCATGACGTACTGGGTGAGCGTCTCGCTGCGCGAGCATTCGACGAGGATCCTGCGAAACGCCAGCGCCTCGTCCAGGTACTGCACCACGTTGCCGCTCTTCGCGGACGCCGTCATCCGGTCGAAAGTCTTGCGCAGCCGCGTGCGCTGTTCAGGCTGAAGCTCTTTCGCGGCCAGCCGCGCGACCAGGCCTTCGAGCACCTCGCGGATGTCGAGCAGCTCGATGATCTCGGAAGGCCGCAGCTGCGTCACGGTGACACCCACGAAGGGCGTGCGCGAGACGAGGCGCTCCACCTCGAGCTGCCGGATGGCCTCGCGGATCGGCGTGCGGCTGACGCGGTATTCCGCCGCCAGGTCCTGCTCGGTCAGCTTGTCGCCGGGGCGCAGCTTGCCGCTCAGAATGGCACTGCGGATCTTGTCGCACACCTGTTCGACGGAAAGTGCGGGGGCGTCCCTCTTCTTGGATGTTCTGGCGGTCGACGTCGGCATGCCATCGTTATACCGCACGGCCTGCGCGGCCTCGCCGTCCTCTTCAAGCACAGTATTCCGCGGCCTTGGCGGGCATCTGCAGGACGAGGACCTGGGCGCCTCGCGGGCCGGCCTCGAGCCGGCACGAAGGCTCGCGCGCGCTGAGGTAGCGGCTCTCCCAGCCGCCGAGCCACGCTGGGCCATGCCGCAGACTGCCGGCCATCGCAAAGTGGAACTGGCCGCCGGGCGCGGGCGGCGGCGCATCGATGCGGGCGTGCGGCGGCAGATACCAGGCGCATGCTTCGAGCCGGTCGGGCTGCGGGGCGATGAGGTGCATGCTGCGCGGCGCCGGCAATGCGGCCAGTTCGCCGTCGGACGCGGCCGGCAGCGGCGGCCCCTGCACGTGGCGCTTCGGACCCCGGACCATCCTGCCGCGCGCGTTCTCGATGAAGTTCGCGCCGGTCTCGAGAACGGCGCGAACCGTGAAGTAGCTCAGCCCTTCGGGACCGGCCACCACCGGCCCGTAGCCGGTGAACGCGCCCGCATAGTGCACCGAGCCCTGCGCGACCTCGTGCGCGCCCAGCCTGCCGTGGCCCGCCATGACGATCTGGAACTGGTTCTGCATGTGGAAGTGCGGGGCGAGCACCGCGCCGGCGGGTTGTTCGACCAGGAAGACGGTCGGCGACAGCGACGCATCGTCGCCGCCTTCCATCCATTCGCTGCGGTGGAACGAGAACCCGTTGGCCAGCGTTCTCGCATGCCGCGTCGCGCGCGCCCGCTCGGAGGAAGCGATCAGGATCATTCGCTCACTCCAGCTTCGCGCCCGAGGTCTTGATCACGCCGGACCAGCGCGTGACTTCGCTGCGCAGGAAGCTGCGGAACTCGGCCGCCGGTGCGGTGCGCGGCCGCCCGCCGAGCGAGACCACGCGCCTGGAGAAGTCCTCCGATTGCACGATCTTGCCGAGCTCGACGCTGAGCTTGTCGACGGCATCCCGGGGCGTGCCGGCAGGCGCCAGCAGGCCGACCCAGGGCACCATGTCGAAGCCTTCGATGCCGCTTTCGGACACGGTCGGAATGTCGGGAAGCACCGCAACGCGTTCCTTCGAGCTGATCGCGATCGCCCGGATCTTGCCCGAGGCGAGGAAGGGTTGGGCCGCCGCGATCGCATCGAACGAGACCTGCACCTGGCCGCCCGCCAGATCGGCCAGCGACTTCGATGCGCCCTGGTAGGGCACGTGCGTCATCGACGTTCCGCTGCGCCGAAGCAGCTCGCTCATCGCCAGGTGCGAGACCGAGCCATTGCCCGGCGACGAGTAGCTGAGCTGGCCGGGATGGGCGCGCAGATAGGCCAGCAATTCCGGCAGCGACTTGACGGGCAGCGCGGCATTGACCAGCAGCAGCAGGGGCGCGTCGTACATCAGGCCGATCGGCTCGAAATCCTTGATGGGGTCGTACCTCACGTTCGTGTAGAGGAAGGGATTGCCCGCCAGCGCCGCCGATGCCGACAGCGTCATCACGCTGCCGTCCGCGGGCATGCGCGCAACGGCCGCCAGCGCGATGCTGCCGGACTGGCCCGGCATGCTTTCGACGATCCACTTGCGCTCCGTGGTCTGGCTCAAGCGGTCGGCCAGCAGGCGGCCGATGATGTCGACCGACTGGCCGGGCGGATAGCCGATGATGAGCTTGCCCGGACCGGCGGCATGGGCGATGCCAAGGCCTGCGTGCAGCAGGCCCAGGCACAGTGCGAAGCTGGAGAAGGCGCGTGCGATGCGGTTCATGGCATGGTTCCTCGCGCTGCGCTCAGACGGCCGCCCGCGCCGGGCGGTCGTCCATCATCTGGATGATCGACGAGAAATCCAGGCGCCGCTTTCCGGCCTGGCAGTGCATCGCATACAGCGAGGCCGCGGCGCCGCCCAGCAGCGCGGGGGCGCCGCTGGCGATCGCGGCCTGTTCGGCCAGCCGCAGATCCTTGAGCATGAGTTCCGATGCGAAGCCGCCTTCGTAGCCGCGGTTCGAAGGCGAACTGGCGACCAGCCCGGGCTCGGGCGAATAGCTCGTCAAGGACCAGCATTGACCCGAGGAGGTGGAGGCGATGTCGAAGAACTTGCGCAGGTCGAGTCCCAGCCGCTTGGCCAGACTCAGCGCCTCCGCGACCGCCACCATCGAAATGCCGGTGATCATGTTGTTGCAGATCTTGGCCGCCTGTCCCGCGCCGGCGTCTCCGGCATGGATCACGTTCTTGCCCATGACCTGAAGCAGGGGCAGCGCGCGTGCGAAGCCCTCCTCGGTGCCGCCGACCATGAAGGTGAGCGCGCCCGCGGCAGCGCCCGTCACGCCGCCGGACACCGGCGCATCGAGCGTGGCGATGCCGCGCCGCGACAAGGCCTGGTGAAACGCCGCGCACGAGGCGATGTCGATGGTCGAGCAGTCGATGACCACGCAGCCCGGCGCGTAGGGCAGATCCTGCGGCGTCACCAGCACGTCGAGCACATGCCGGCCGCTCGGCAGCATGGACACCACGCACTGCGCGCCCTCGATCGCCGCGGCGACGCTGGTGCACGGCGACATCCCGCGTTCGGCCGCCTCGGCAAGTGCGGCGGCACTGGTGTCGAAGCAGCGGACCTCATGGCCCGCACGGTGCAAGTTCGACGCCATGGGCATGCCCATGTTGCCGAGTCCGATGAATCCGATGGTCGTCATGGTCTTGTCTCCTTGTAGGCGCAGGGGCTGCGCTATTGCATGTTGAAGATCACGGTCTTCTTGTGGGTGAAGTGGTCCAGCATCGCTTCGAGCGAGGCCTCGCGTCCGAGCCCCGACTGCTTCACGCCGCCGTAGGACAGGCCGGGCTGCACGACGATGTTCTGGTTGATCTGGACGAAGCCCGCCTGCAGCCGGCGGCTCGCATCGAGCGCGGTCTTCAGGTCGCGCGTCCAGATCGTGGCGGCCAGGCCGAAGTCGCTGTCGTTCGCCTGGGCCAGCGCGTCTTCGTAGCGCGAGAACTTGATGAAGCAGGTCACCGGTCCGAAGATCTCCTCGCGCGCCAGCCGGCTGTCGTTGCCGAGGCCGGTGAACAGCACGGGCCGCACGAAGAGCCCGTCGCGCAGCGCATCGTCCGACGGCAGGGCCGAGCATTCGATGGCCGATGCGCCGGCGCTGACGCGGCCCGCTTCGACGTAGCCCAGCACCTTGTCGCGCTGCTCCCTGGAGATGAGGGTTCCGATGTCGGTCGCCTCGTCGAGCGGATCGCCCATCTTCATGGCGTCCACCTTCGCGCGGACCTTGGCCACGAATTCGTCGTGCACGCGCTCATGCACGAAGATGCGGCTGGCCGCGGTGCAGCTCTGGCCCTGGCGCGTGAAGCGCATGCCGGCCACCGCACCCGCCACGGCGCGGTCGAGGTCCGCATCGTCCATCACGATCATCGGACTCTTGCCGCCGAGCTCGAGCGTCACGGGAATGAGCTTGTCGCCGGCCGCCTTCGCGATCAGCCGGCCGGTTTCGACCGAGCCGGTGAAGGTGATCTTGCCCACGCCGGGATGCGCCACGAGCGGCGCGCCGCACTCGGGGCCGAAGCCCGAGACGATGTTGAGCACGCCCTGGGGCAGCAGCTGATTGAGGATCTGGCAGACCCGCAGCACGGCCAGCGGCGCTTCCTCCGCGGACTTCACCACGACGCAGTTGCCGGCCACGATCGCGGGTGCGATCTTGAGCGCCATCAGCATCATCGGCGCGTTCCACGGAATGATGACGCCGACCACGCCGATCGCCTCGCGCGTCGTCACGGTGAGCATCTCGGGACTGAAGGGCACCGACTCGCCCTTGAGTTCCGAGCCGAGCCCGCCATAGAACTGGAGCGCATCGGCGACCACCGAGGCTTCGACGCGGCTTTCCGTGCGAAGGGCCTTGCCGGTTTCCAGCGCGACCAGGCGACCCAGTTCCTCCACGTGGGCATTCAGGAGGCGCGCGCATTCCGCGACGAGCATGCCGCGCTTGCGCGCGGCGATGGCCGCCCATGCCGGTTGCGCGCGCTGCGCCGCCTCGACGGCGAGGGCGATGTCCTTCGCATCGCTCGAAGCGGCCGTGCCGATCGGCAGCCCGGTCGCCGGATTGACGACGGGGAAGGTCTGGCCCGAGCAGGCGCGAACCAGCTTGCCGTCGATCAGGTTGAATCCGCTGAGCGCGTGAGCGAGCTGCTTCGGATCGGTGTCGGGATGGAGGATCTCTGTGTCCATGAGGGGCTCCTTGCTGGCGATCAACTGCCGATGTCCGTCACCACGGGCCAGCGCTTCTTCACCTTGATGATCCGTGCGCTGCCGCGGCGCACGAAGCGCTTCGTGTCGTCGACGCTGGCCTGGTAGTCCCAGACCGGCTGGATCGCATCGGGCAAGTCCTTGATGAACTGGCGGCGCGCCTGGCTGGCCAGCACGCGGCGCTTGATGTCGTCCGCATCCCAGCGCGCGAAGACCTCGGCCTTCAGGCCCGCGGTGAGTTCGGGCGAGGTCGCGGCGATGTTCCGCAGCTCCTTGGGATCGGCCGTCATGTCGTACAGCTGGTCGGGATAGCCATGCGTGTAGACGTACTTGTACCGGCCGCGCCGCAGCATGCAGCAGGGGCCGGTCACGCCCTCGGCGGTGTACTCGACGAAGGCGCTCGCATCGTCGCGCTCGCTCGCGCCTTCGACCAGCGGCCGCAGGCTCCTGCCATCGACGGGTTCCACCCACTCGGGCGTCTTGCCGTCCGCGGCGAAGTCCATCAGCGTCGGCAGCAGGTCGACGTGCGACACCGGCTCGGCGATGCGGCGGCCGCCGGCGTTGCCGGGCTGCCGCACGATCATCGGCACCTTGGCCGACCAGTCGAAGAACACGCGCTTGAACCACATGCCGCGCTCGCCCAGCATGTCGCCGTGGTCGGAGGTGAAGACGACGATCGTGTTGTCGTCGAAGCCGGTGCGCTGGAGCGTCTCCAGCAGCTTGCCCACCTTGTCGTCGATGTAGCTGACCATCGCGTAGTAGGCATGGCGCGCGCGCAGGATCTGTTCCTCGCTCGCGGTCTGCTTGTCCAGGCCGTGGGAAAACTGGATCCAGCGGCTGAGCATGTCGCGCTCTTCCATCGGGATGTCGCCGACCGTCGGCAGATTGATCTCCTCGCGCTTGTACCTCGCCAGGTACTCGGGAAGGATGTGAAAGGGCGGATGCGGATGCGTGTACGACACGCACATGAAGAAGGGCTGCTCGTCGTCGCGCGCCAGGTCGTACAGGCGCTGGACGGATTTCGCTTCCACTTCCTCGTCGTAGTCCAGCTGCAGGCTGCGAAAGCATTCGCCGCTCTCGTCGACCGTGCTCAGGTTGTGGCCGGGCGAATAGAAGCTGAACTCGCCTTCCTTCCAGTCGGCCGCCCAGCCGAAGTCGGCCGGGTAGATGTCGGTGGTCAGCCGTTCCTGGAAGCCATGCTTCTGGTCCGGCCCGACGAAGTGCATCTTGCCGGCGAGGATCGTCTTGTAGCCCTGGGCGCCGAGGTAGTAGGGCAGCGTCGGCGTCGAGGCCTCGAACTCGCACGCATTGTCGAAGGCGCCGATGCGCGTGGCGAACTGTCCGGCCAGCAGCGAAAAGCGCGCCGGCGCGCACAGCGGGAAGTTGCAGTAGGCGTTGTCGAACACGGTCGAGCGCTCGGCCAGCGCCTGCAAATGCGGTGCCTTGACGGCCGTGTTGCCGTGGAAGGGGAGGACCGGTGCCGAGAGCTGGTCGGCCATGATCATGAGGATGTTGGGCTTTTTCATTGGACTCCAATATTGCATAACGGTTGTATGCAATATAGACTCGAGCGCGTTCGAATACAAGTCTTTTTCCAGGAGACCCGCATGGCTTCAGCCCAACTTCCGCTCGCCGGCATCCGCGTGCTCGACCTGACCCGCGCCCTGGCCGGGCCCTTCTGCACGATGATCCTTGCCGACCTCGGTGCCGACGTCATCAAGGTGGAACCGCTGGCCGGCGACATGATCCGCAACTGGGGTCCTTTCGATCGCGGCACGAGCGCCTACTACCTGAGCGGCAATCGCAACAAGCGCGGCATCGCGCTCAATTTCCGCGACCCTCGCGCGCTGCAGCTGCTGCGCCGGCTGGCCGGCCGGTCCGATGTCATCGCCGAGAACTTCCGCGTCGGCGCGATGGAGTCGATGGGCCTCGACTACGACAGCCTGGTCGAAGACAACCCCGGCCTCATCTACGCCGGCATCACCGGCTTCGGCCGCACCGGCCCCGCGGGACAGCGGCCCGGCTTCGACCAGATCGCGCAGGGTTATTCGGGCCTCATGAGCGTCACGGGTTCCGAGGAGTCCGGCCCGATGCGCGTCGGCGTGGCCATCGGCGACCAGACGGCCGGCATGTGGTGTGCGATGGGCGTGCTCGCCGCGCTCAACGAACGCCAGCGCACCGGCCGCGGCCAGCGCGTGGAGACCTCGCTGCTGGCCGGGCTGGTCGGCCTCTTGAGCGTGCAGGGGCAGCGCTTCCTGAGCCTCGGCGAAGTGCCCAGGCTGGCCGGCAACACGCATCCGGTGATCTCGCCCTACGGCGTGTTCGAGGCGGCGGACGGCCCCCTGAACATCGCGCCCGCCACGACCGACATGTGGCGCAAACTCTGCGCGCTGCTCGATCTGGCTGCGCTGGTCGACGACCCGCGCTTTGCCAGCAACGCGGCCCGGATCGGGCATCGCAACGAACTGAAGCGGCTGATCGAAGACAAGCTCAAGGCCCGCACCCGCGCGGCCTGGACGCGGATGCTCATCGATGCCGACATTCCCGCGGGTCCGATCAACGACCTGTCCGATGTGTTCGCCGACGAGCAGGTGCAGCATTGCGGCTTCGTCGAGGAGGTCGAGCATCCCGAGCTCGGCACGTTGCGCCAGGTGGGCTCGCCGATCCGGCTGGAGGCGATGCAGGGCCGGTCGATCCGCAGCGCGCCGCCGCTGCTGGGACAGCACACCTTCGAGGTGCTGCGCGAGTACGGTTACGACCAGGCCGAGATCGACGCGCTGGCGCGCGAGGGCGTCGTCGCGCAAGACGCCGGCAAGGGGGCGGCATGAGCGGTGCCGGCAGTCCGACGCTGTCCATCGAGGGCAAGGTGGCGACCCTCACATTGCGCCGTCCCGACGAACACAACCGCATCGATGCCGACGATCCGCAAGTCGTGTCGCAGCATCTGCAGGAGATCGGCAAGCATCCCGACGTTGCCGTGCTGGTCCTCACCGGCACCGGCGAGAAGACCTTCTGCGCCGGCTACACGCTCACGCAGATCAGCTCGCGGCTCGACCAGCGTTTCGAAGACATGCTGGACCAGATCGAGCGCCTGCCCATTCCCACGATCTGCGCCATGAACGGCAGCGCGTATGGCGGCGGCACGGACCTGGCGATGAGCTGCGATTTCCGCATCGGCGTGCACGGCAGCCGGCTCTTCATGCCGGCCGCGAAGTTCGGCCTGCACTACTATCCCGGCGGCCTGCGCCGCTTCGTCGAGCGCATCGGACCTGCGGCGACGAAGAAGATCTTCCTGACGGCCCAATCGATCGATGCCGAGGAGCTGCTGCGCATCGGCTACCTCACGGAGCTGGTCGAGCGCGAAGCGCTGGACGGCAGGGTTCGGGCCTACGTCGAATCGATCCTGCTGTGCGAGCGCGACGCCGTGAAATCCATGAAGCAGCACATCGACGCGCTGGCGCTCGGCACCTGGTCGGAAGCCGCGGGCCGCGCGGCCTACGAGGCCTCGCTGCAGTCGACGGCGACCGCCGAACGGCTGACGGCACTGAACCGCGCACGCGAGGCCTAGCGCCCGGCGCGCGGTGCGGGCCGCGCTTCAGCTTCGCCAGGAACTCCCGCGCTCGCGCTCGAGCTTGCGCAGCAGACCGGGCCATTCGAACTTGCCGCATTCGAGGAAGCCGCCGCCGGCCAGCATCCTGCGGCCCTGTGCGCGCGTGTGTGCGATGGTCGCGTCCGACAGTTCATGCAGCGCGACGCCGCCGGCGAGCCCGTCGATCTGGTACTTGCAGGCCGTCTCCAGCCGGTGCATCCAGCAGAAGGCCTCGCCCACGCTGCGGCCCACGGTCAGCGCGCCGTGATTGCGCAGGATCAGCACCCGGCCCTCGGGCCCCAGATCCCTGACCAGCCGGTCGCGCTCGTCTTCGTCCAGCGCCGCGCCTTCGTAGTCGTGATAGCCGAGGAAGTCGAGCATCACGCAGGCCTTCTGGCTGAGCGGGCGCAGGCCCTGGGCCTGCATCGCCACCGCGTTGTTGGCACGCGTATGCGAATGCATGACGCACACCAGATCGGTCTGGGCCCGGTGGATCGCGCTGTGGATGATGAAGCCGGCCGGGTTGAGCGCGCTCGCATCGCCTTCGACGACCCGTCCTTCGAAGTCCACCTTGAGCAAGGCAGAGGCGCTCATCTCGTCGAAGAAAGTGCCCAGCGGATTGACCAGGAAATGGTGCTGCGGCCCGGGCAGGGCGACCGAGATGTGCGTGGACGCCAGGTCCGACATGCCATAGAGATCGGTCAGCTGGCAGCAGGCCGCCAGCTCGCATCGCAGGCGCCACTCGTCGGCGGACATGCCGGGCGGGGCAGGGCGCGCGCGTTCGTCTTGAGGCTTGGCACTCTTCATTTCATTCCTTTTGCTTTGGAGGTGGCTTCCGCCGCCGAGACCTTCGACATCATCGCGATCCATCTGGAGAGATCGCTCCTGACGAAGGTCATCGTCTCGGCCGGCGATGCGGTCTGCGTGATCAGGCCGATCTCGGCGAGGCCGGCCTGCATCTGCTGCGTGGCCAGTGCGTCGTTCAGGCTCTTCGCCAGCAGCGCCACGACATCGGGCGGAAGATGGTCCGGCCCGAGCAGGGCGAACCAGTTCGAGATGCCGAGATCCGGCATGCCCTGTTCGTAGACGGTGGGCACGTCGGGCAAGGCCGGGACCCGCGTCCTGGAGGTGACGGCCAGCGCCTTCATCTTGCCCTTCTGCACGTTCGCCACCACCAGCGGCACGGTGACCGACGTGAGGGCCAGGTCGCCGCGCATCAGGTCGACCATCACGTCGGGCTGCCCGCGGTAGGCGATGTGGGTCATCGCAAGACCCTGCTGGCTCTTGAGCAGCTCCATGGTGAAGAAGGGCGTGGTGCCCAGGCCGGGCGAGCCGTAGTTGATGCGGTCGCCCTGCTGTTTGGCGTAGGGCACGAATTCGCGCAGATCGTGCGCAGGCACCGCAGGACTCGCCACGATGGCTTGCGGGATGGTGCCGATCATGCCGATCGCGCTGAAGCTGGTCAGCGGATTCCAGCCCAGCGCGCTGTCGTTCGGCGGCGCCATGGTGGTCGGTCCGCTGGCGAGCACGAGGGTGTAGCCGTCGGGGTTGGCGCGGGCGGCGTAGGCATAGCCGATGCTGCCGGCCGCACCCGTCCTGTTCTCGACGATGAACGGTTGGCCGAGGCGCTCCGAGAGGCTCTGCGCGACGCGCCGCGCAATGATGTCGACGATGCCGCCGGGCGGGAAGGCGGAGATGAGGGTGACGGCATGCGCCGGATAGGGCGCCGCGCTCGCCTGCAGCATGCAGAGCCACGACACGGCCATGCCTGCAAGGACGCGTCGCGTCGCGCGGTACCGGCGCGCGTTGTGCGGCGCATGCGCCGGCGCCGATCGGATGGGGTTGTGTGCATTCGACATCGCGTAGCTCCTTTGGGGATGGACAAGGGACCGGTCAGTCGTCGCTCTTGAAGCCGGACGATTCGACGATCGGACGCCAGAAGACGCGCTCCGCGCGAATCGAGCTGGCCAGCTCGGCGCCGGGCAGCCCCACCGGCTCGAGCCCGATGCGCGCGAGCTGCGCCTGGACCTGCGGGTTGCCGACCGCCGCGATCAACAGGTGCTCGAGGCGTTCGACCACCTCGCGCGGCGTGCCCGCCGGCACGTAGGCGCCGTAGGACGCATTGGCATGGTCGAAGGCATCGATGCCCGACTCCTTCAGCGTCGGCACCTCCGGCAGCCAGCGATTGCGCCGCAGGCCCGACACGCCGAGGATGCGGAGCTTGCCCGCGCGGTGGAGTTCGAGCTGGCTGGCCAGGGCGTCGGTGCCGATGGGAATCTGGCCGCCGATGATGTCGGTCGCCAGCGGCGCGCCGCCCTTGTAGGGCACGGCGACGAGCGGCACGCCGATCGCCCTGGACATGCCCAGCACCGAGAAGTGCAGGGCGCCGCCCAGCGAGGTCATGCCGAAGCTGCCTTGACCGGGATGGCTGCGGACCCAGGCCACGTACTCGGGCAGCGTCTTGTAGGGCTGGTCCGCGGCCGTCGAGACCACGGTCGGCACATCCACCAGCTGCGCGACCGGAATGAAGTCGCGGTCGACGTCGTAGTTCAGATGCCGGTAGGTCATCGGGAAGATCACGAAGGGCGCACTCGAAGCCAGCAGGATGGTTCGGCCATCGGGGCTGGCGCGCTTCACGGCTTCGATGGCGATGCGTGTCGATGCGCCGGGCCGGTTCTCGACCAGCACCGGCTCGCCGCTGGCGATGCGCATCTGGTCGGCGATCGCCCGCGCCAGGATGTCGAGCGCACCGCCGGGCGGGAAGCCGACCACCAGCTTGACGGGCATGTTGGCCGCTGCTTCGGCCGGGCCGGGCGACGCCAGCGCGGCGGCCAGCATGCAGACGATGCCGAAGGATCTGAATGCAGTGAAGGTGCGATGTCTCATGGTCACCCCAGATCCGGCCGGCGCGACAGCAAGCCCTGGGCTGCCTCCAGCAACGAAGCCGCCCGCAACAGCTCGGGCTCGCGACGGAAGCGCCCCACGAGCTGGATGCCGATCGGCAGCCCGCCCTGGCCGAAGCCGCTGGGCAGGCTGATCGCGGGATGCCCGGTGAGGTTGAACGGCATGGTCCACGGGAACCAGTTGGCGCGGACTTCAGGGAAGACGCGGCCATCGATGTCGATCGTGCCGAACAGGTCCTGGTCGATCGGCAGTGCCGTTCGCGACAGGGTCGGCATGGCAAGAAGGTCGTTGTCGCGCAGCAGCGCCTGCACGCGGCGGAACAACTGCGTTCGCTCGAACATCGCGCGCTGGTAGTCGGCGCCGCTCACCGCCGTGGCGAGCGCCAGCTGCTGCAGCAGCGACGGGCTGAGCCGCTCGGGGCAGGCCTCGGCCATCTCGGTGAACCTGGCGCGCCATACCGTGTGGTTGATGGTGCGCCAGAGCGGCTCGACGTTGAAATTCGTCGGCGGCATCTCGATCAGTTCCGCGCCGAGCGCGCGCAGGTGCGCCAGCGAGGCCTCGAAGGCCGCGCCGACCTCGGCCGAGACGATGCGGCCTTCGGGCGCGGCGCTGAACAGCACGCGCTTGCCGCGAAGATCGCCATCGAGCTTGACCGCTTTCTGGTAGTCGGGCACCGGCACGTCGATCGACCACGGGTCCGATGCGTCTTCGCCGGCCATGGCCTGCAGCATCAATGCCGTGTCGGCGACATCGCGTGTCATCGGCGTCACGTAGGTCAGGTTGCCGAACACATCCTCGACCTGGCTGTGGGGAACGATGCCGTTGCTCTGCTTCAGGCCGACCACGCCGTTGCAGGAGGCCGGGATGCGCGTCGAGCCGCCGCCGTCCGTGGCGATGCCGATGGGCGCGATCCCCGCGGCGACCGCGACCGCAGCACCGCCGCTCGAGCCGCCGCTGGTGTGGGCGGCGCTCCAGGCATTACGCGTGCGGCCGAACAACGGCGCGTCGGTCAGGCACTTCGCACCGAACTCCGAGGTGGTGGTCTTGCCCACGAGGATCGCGCCTTGCCGCCGCAGGCGCGCGATCGCCTCGGCATCCTGGGTCGGCACGTTGTGCTCGAACAGGAGGGAGCCGAAGGTGGTGCGAACGCCGCGCGTGTTGACCAGGTCCTTGCAGGTGAAGGGAACACCGTGCAGAAGACCGAGAGCGTCCCCGCGCATCACGGCCTTTTCGGCGCTGCGGGCCTGGGCCATGGCCTCGTCGCCGCACAGGGTGATGAAGCAATTGAGCACCGGCTGAAGGCGCTCGGCACGTTCGAGCACGGCCCGGGTCACCTCGACCGGCGAGAGCTCGCGGCGCGCGATGCGTTCGCGCAGGGTGGTCGCGGACAGGAAACACAACTCTTCGCTCATGCGCGTTCATCCTTGCTGCTGCGGCCCGACCATCGGTCCGCACGGATCGCAGATTGGCACGGGCGATGGCTGCGGTCCAATACTCATATACAACAAACGCATATGAAACTAGTATGGGTCGATGGACCTGCGCAGCCTTCGCTATTTCGTCGCCGTGGCCGATGCGCGCAGCGTGGGCAAGGCGGCGCAGCGCCTTCACATGGCGCAGCCGCCGTTGTCGGTGCAGATCCGCAACCTGGAATCGCAGCTCGGCGCGCAGCTGTTCCGGCGCGTGTCCGGCGGCATGCAGCTGACCGACGCAGGAAGCGCCTTGCTGGCACGCGCGAGAGAAGCCCTGGCGCTGGCGCACGACGGCTTCGAGGCCGCGCGGGCAGTGGCCGCGGGACGCCGCGGCCGGCTCACCGTGGGCTACATGTTCGCGCTGGGTTATGCGCTGTTGCCGCAGCTGGTGCCGAAACTGCGGCGTGCCATGCCCGAGGTCGAGCTTCAGTTCGTCGAGATGAGCACGCTCACCTACGAGGCCTTGATCGCGGAGCTGAAAGTGACGGTGGCCTTGTGCATGCCGCCGATCCAGCGCGCCGGCATCGCCGCATCGGTGGTGGGAACGCAGCCCTTGCGTGTCGCGATGCCGGCACGATCACCGATGGCGCGGCTGCGCGCCATACCGCTCGCGAAGCTGCAGGGCGGCACGCTCATCAGCCTGCCGACCTTCGCCGAGAGCGCCGACAGCTCGGTCGTCGCGACGCTCCTGAGGCGCCATCACATCACGATGCAGATCGCGCACCGCGTCGAGACCGTGCACTCGGCGCTCGCACTGGTGATGGCGGGCGAAGGGATGGCCATCCTGCCGGCCTGCGCCGCGCTGGGAAGCCCGCCGGGACTGGTGTTCAAGCCGCTGCTCGACGTGAAGGACGGCTTCGACGTCGCGGTCTGCTGGCGCAGCGATCTCGACAGCCCGCTGCTCGCGCCCTTCATCGACTGCGTGCGGGCGTCCATGGCTCAATGACTTTGCGGCGAGGCGCATGGCGCTCAGGTGCCCACCTCGCGCAGCGGCTCGGGCAGGATCGCGCTCAGTGCGAAGTCGACGAGATGGAGCCAGGTCGCTTCGAGGCCCATGATGCCGCGGTGGTCGGAGCCGGCGATCGTCTGCACGCAGATCGGCGTGGGCCACGCATCGATCAGTTTTTGCGAGCGCTCTGGAAGCACGACATCGTCCTGTTCGGCCAGCAGCACCTGGGTCTTCGCCGCCACGTCCTGGCAGTGGGCCAGCGAGTTGAACTGATGCCGCAGCAAAAGGGACAACGGGACCAGCGGAAAGCGCCGCTTGGCGACCTCCAGCATCGAGTCGTAGGGCGTGACCAGCTGCAGGCTCGCGAAGTCCTGTCGCGCGACGAGCTGGATGGCCACGCCCGTCCCCAGGCTCCGGCCGACCACATGCAGCCGCGCCTGCGGGAAGGCCCGGCGCAAGTGACTGGCAAGCTGGCGCGCATCCGTGACGGAGGCCAGCTCGGAGGGATGGCCTTCGGAGTCGGCCACGCCGCGGTAGTTGACCGCAGCGAAGCCAAAACCCTCCGGCAGCCAGTGCAGCGCCTGGGCCGTGGCGCGCACGTCCTCGCCCCGGCCCGCGAAATAGATGAAGAGGTCCTGCAGCGCGTCCTCGCCTTGCGGGTGGTAGACATAGCCGCGCACCATCCCGCCCGGCACCGCGTGGGAGTAGGTGGAGAAGTCGTCGGACAGATGGACGACGGGATGCTTGCGCGCGTCGAACAGGATCTGTCCCTGGCGTGTCGCAAGAAGCGTCCAGTAGGCCGCGATGCTCCCGAGGGCAGCGGCCGAAACAGAAAGTGCGACGCGGGCGGCTTTGGATGACAAGGAGGGCTCCGTTGAAAGGCCAGTCTTCGGCCGATGGGTGAAATTCATCAGCGCATCTCCTCCGCGCCGGCGCGCAATGGCCGCACGGGAGACAGCTCGCGCAATCGCCGGTGCGCGGTGTCGTCCCACGCAACGGGCTGCTGGTTCTTCGCATGCAGATAGTGGTGCGTGAATACCGCGAGGTAGGCCTCCAGCGTCTGCTCGGCCGCATGTTCGCCCGCCAGGTTCATGCACAGCGCGGCCACCTCGCTGGTGCAGAAGTGATCGTCGCGGCGGGAGCGGCGCAGCTTGTACTGCGATGTCTGCTCGGGCTGCAGGCTCAGCACCGGCAGTGCGTCCAGATAGGGGCTCCTTCGGAACATCTTGCGCGCCTCGGTCCAGGTCGCGTCCAGCAGGATGAACAGCGGGCGCTTCGCCGCCCCGCCGCAAGAGGCTTCGGCCGGTTCAATCGTGCGCACCACCCGCTCGGGCGCCGCATACTCGCCCGGAAACACCACATAGGCTTGCCACTGCGGATCGGCCAGCAGGGCCAGAAGTGCGGGGTCGGTGTCGGTGCGCGCCCAGCCGAAGGCAAAGGTATCGGCCACCACGTCGGCGACCAGCCAGCCCGTGTTGGTGGGCTTGAGCGCCTCGATGTCGGCCATGATCAGGCACACGCCCGCGCGTGTGGCCACCGACGGGCGCAAGGCACACATGCAGTGGCTGGGAACGAGCCGGCAGCCCGCGCAGCGCTCGCGCTTGAAGCCGCCGCGGGCGAGAAAGGGTTTGGCGCTGCGTGCCAGTCGGGCGGTGCGCAGAAGCGAGACGGCGTGAGGCATGCAGGGATTCTCGGGCATGCCGCTTCGACCGCATCACTCTCGCTAGACTCGTCCGGATGAGCCGTTCCCCTCCGCTGCATCGCGCGCCAGCGCGCCTGGTGTCCCACTTCCGCAGCGGTGATGCCATCCGCAGCCGCAGCGTGAGCGATGCCGTGCGGTCGGGCAGCCTCGACGTGCCTGCGCCCCCTGCGAGGCTCACGGCGGATTGGGAAAGAGAGACATCGTTGCACCTGGCCCTGGAACCCGGTGATGTCGAGGCATTGCCCCTGGCACGCGCGCGTGCGCGCTGGCCGGACTACGGACGCTGCGTGCAGGCGATGGCCGACTGGACGCGCGCACTCGGTCTGCAGGATGTGCTCGCCGACTGCGATGCAGCGCTGATGGTCTGCCGCGGCGCGAGGTACCACCATGACGGCGCGCAGTATGGCGGCGCGGCCTTCTGCAATCTCTTCGTGAGCGAGGACCGCGGGCTGGACGTGCATTTCCCTTCGACCGGCCATCGAATCCCCCTGGCGAGAGGCACGGCCCTGCTGTTCGATACGGCCCAGCCGCATGCCGTCATCCGGCGCGGCAGCAGCGGCTTCGATGTGGCCGACTTCGCGGCCGGACAGGACTGCACGCAGGTCTTCCTGAGCTGGGAGCTTCCGATCGAAAACGCCGACGTGGCCCGCGCACTGCGCATCGCCTTCGACATCGATCCCTCGACCGCCTCGCAGCTGGAGGAAGAGCAGGTCTGGCTGGACGGCGCACGCGCCGCCGTGTGCCCGGATTCGGGCCGGTGGCGCAGTGTCGGCTGACATGCCGGGGGATGACGACGGATGCGGCATACTGCCAAGCCCCAACTCGCCAGAAGCCCGCTGAATGGACAAGGAAGTCGACCCCCAGGTACTCGCCGTCATCAATGAGAAGCGCCTGTCGGGACCCCGGCTCGCGCCGGTGGAGATCGTCGCCAAGATGGGCGTGTTCGACGCGCGCGACAAGCCCTACGAGTACGCCTGGCTGGCGACGGGCGACAACGTCATCGCCACCATCTGGGCCGAGTACGTCAGTGTCGGTTCCGGCGGACGGTGGTTCTACCTCGAGTCGCTGGACACGCAGCGCCGCGCGGGCGGCGGCGCGCGCACGCCCAACCAGATCCAGCGCGTCAAGGACCGCCTCGCATTGCTCAAGCGGAGCTTCGACGCCGGCCAGGGCTTCCGGGCCGTTCTGCAGACCAACCGCGTCGCCATCGTCGAGCTGGAGAGCAACAAGAGCGCGAAGGTGTCGACCCGCGTGCGCGATGAAGACGAGTGGCACGTCGCCACCTGGGAGCCCGAGCGGCAGCTGGCCATTCTGGTCCGTGGCCCGCGCGGCTGGGTTCCGACCGAGGCCGACATGCAGGCCGCCGCAGCGCGGGCGGGCATTCGGCAAGAGGCCGAGCCGGACCTCGCGGCGGCCCCTCAGGCTTCGCGGGAAGAAGTCGAGGCCGCCGCGATCGCCTACGTGACGCGCCACTTCACGGGCTACGGCTACAAGGCCGAGAACGTGGTGGGTCAGCAGCTCGGCTACGACATCGGGGTGTCGAACGCGAAAGGTGCGACGCTTCTCAAGGTCGCGGTGAAGGGCACCTCGGCAGGCGTGCCCGGATTTCAGCTGACGAGCGATGAGCGCGCATGCTCGGCGCGCGAGCCGCTCTGGCGTCTTCTGGTGGTCACGGACGCGCTCGGTCCCGCGGCGCAGCACACCATCTACAAACCCTCCGAGATGGACCAGGCCCCCGGCTACGACCCGCTGGGCTAACGTGCGGCGGCGTCGCGCTTGATCTTCTTGGCCAGCGACCACTTGTGCACTTCGGTCGGACCATCGTAGATGCGGAAGGCGCGGATCTCGCGGAAAACCTGTTCCACGATGCTGTCACGCGAAACGCCGCTGCCACCCATCACCTGCACGCAGCGATCGGCCACTCGGAACAGCGCATCGGACACGGCCACCTTGGTCATGGAGCTTTCCGTGGTGGCCTGCGAGCCGCCGTCGAGCACGCCGGCGCACCAGTCGATCATCAATGCGGCCTGCTGCAGATCGATCAGGTTGTCGGCCAGCATGAACCCGACGCCCTCGTGATCCACCAGGAGCTTGCCGAAGGCCTTGCGCGTGGTGGCATAGCGGGTGGCAATCTCATGCGCGCGGGCGGTGGCGCCCAGCCAGCGCATGCAGTGCGAAAGGCGCGCCGGCGACAGACGGATCTGCGCATAGCGGAAGCCTTCGTCCACGGCGCCCAGCACCTGGCTGTCCGGTACGCGCAGGCCGTCGATCGCGATCAACGCATGGCCGCCCGGCATCGAGCTGTCGATGGTGTCGAGCACCCGCTCGATGCGAACCGCCGGGTGCGGCAGGTCCACCAGGAACATGGTGGACTGCGCATGTTCGCCGCTGCCGGTGCGCGCCATCACGATGCCCACCGCCGCACCGTCGGCGCCCGTGATGAAAGTCTTGCGCCCGTTGATCACCCATTCGCCGGCGTCGCGCACGGCAGTGGTCTGCAGCATGGACGGGTCCGAGCCCGCGCCACCTTCGACTGCCGGCTCGGTCATGAAGAAGGCCGATCGGGCCCGGCCTTCGACCAGCGGTTCGAGAAAGCGCTGCTTCTGCGCGGACGTTCCGATCCTGCCGAGCAGGAACATGTTGCCTTCATCCGGCGCCATGGTGTTCAAGGCCACCGGACCCAGCGGCGACAGACCCGAGCGCTTCAGCACCGCGGCGGTTTCCAGTTGGGTGAGGTGACTCCCGTCGGGCAGGATGTGCGGCGTCATGAGGCCGGCGTCGCGCGCCATGTCGCGCAGCTCGGACACCAGTTCGGCCGTGGGGCCGTGAGGGGTGCAGCGCGGATCGGCTTCATACGGAATGACGACCTTGCGCACGAAGGCCTCGACGCGGTCGGCCAGGATGCGACTGCGGTCGGTGGGGCTGGGGGTCAGCATGAGTGTCTCCAGGGTTGCATTCAAAGGCGAACAGGTCGCCGGGATCGATCTTCTCAGGTCGGCAGCCCTGATGGAAGCTCACATGTACCTGGCAAACCACTGCGGCGCTGTCCATGCTGCCGCAGCATCCGGCCCGGCGGCTCCCGCATCGCGCGAGAGCTCGAGCCCGGTCATGCCGCTGCCTTGTCTGCGAAGCGCGCCATGAGCCCTGCCGTTCGGGCCCGGACCTCGGGCGAGGCCAGACAGGTGGCGACCGCCTCGTAGCCGGGCGCGCCGGGGCAGGGCGCCACCTGCGTCGGCGGGCTGTGATTCGCGGGGCAAAGAATGATCGCTTCATCCGGACCGACAGCGGTCACATCGAGGATCGCGCACGAGCGCGTGAGCAGGAAGATCGGACGCGCGCCGGCGCCGCGCCGGTGCAGCAGCGCCATCAGGGCCTCCTGCGTCGCCGTGTCCAGCCCTTCTTCGATCAGGTCCACCACCAGCGTCTCGGGGCCGTCGGCTTCCAGGCCGGCGAGCAGCGCGACCAGCGCATCCGAGGGCGTGGCGCCGTCCTCCACCAGCCATGCCATCGCTTGATCGACCTTCGATGCGAGTGCGGGGTCGACAGCGAGCCGTGCGCGTGCGGCCGCGCCGCCCCGGGCGAGTCGATCGAGACCCAGCCACGCGGCGTTGGGCAGCGTTTCGGCGAGGCGTTGCGCCAGCCGGGTCTTGCCGCTGCCGAGTGGGCCGACGATGTAGTTCAGCGACCGGATGCCGCGCAGCTCGAATCGCTCGCCGCCCCAGGGCCACGGCAGATCGAATGCCACGCTGACCTGGGCGGCGGGCGCCAGCAGGCCAGTCAGTTCGGCCAGCGTCGGCGTGCGGCCCTGCGCCACGTCGCTTCGCAGGCCGCGAACTTGCTCGACCGTGTGCGCGAGGCGATGAAGCTGTCCTTCGAGCGTCTTCTGGTGCGCGGCGAGCGTGTGTTCCAGGCCCTGGGAATTGCCGTTCACCAGGCGCCCCACCTGGGCCAGGCTGAGGCCGAGCGTGCGCAGGCCGACGATCTCCGCGGCACGGGCCATCTCGTGCGGACCGTAGGCGCGCCACCCGGCAGCCGTGCGCATGGGATTCAACAGGCCGCGCTGCTCGTAGAGCCGCAGCGCCTTGGCCGATACGCCGAGATGCCGCGCGGCTTCGGACGGATTCAGGGACCGGGCCGAAGATGGCATGGACAATTCCTTTCGTTGGGGTCTTCCCTTTTTAAAGGGTGCCCCTGGGGCCGGGTCAAGCGCCGGGCCTTGTGCGGCCCCGCCGCTTGCAGGATCGTTGAAGATGTTTGCATGATTCTCCGGCAGCATCGCAAGCATGGAGACAAGGCGCTGCGAGATGCATAAGCTTCAGTCCATGCTCACATCCATCCCCAACGCACGGCTCGACGATCGCCCCGTCGATCAACTTCAGGCCACCGTGATGAGGGCCGAACTCGCGGCGATGATCGACCGCATCACGGTCGCCGAGGGCGTCCATGCGACGGCGATACCGCGCCTCACGCTGGCCCGGGTATCGCACATGCAACAACATCCGGTCCATGCGGTCCACGAACCGGCCTTCTGCGTGCTGGCGCAAGGCAGCAAGCGGGTGCTGCTCAGCGACGAGGTCTACGTCTACGACAGCAGCCAGTACCTCGTGGTGGCGCAGAACCTGCCGGTGTCCAGCCAGGTGGTCGATGCGTCGCCGGAGGCACCGTTCCTGGGACTGCGGCTGAGCTTCGACGTCAAGGACATCGCGGCACTCGCGCTGGATCTCCGGCTCGGCGAGACGCTGCCGAAGCGGGCGTCGCAGCGCGGCATCTTCACCGGCGAGCTGTCGGGCACGCTGCTCGATCCGCTGCTGCGACTGACCCGGCTGCTGGATGCGCCCGAAGACGTGCCGGCCCTCGCGCCGCTGATCATCCGCGAGATCCTCTACCGCCTGCTCCGCTCGCCCGACGGCTGGCGGCTGGCCCAGATGGCGGTGGTCGACAGCCACAGCCAGCGCATCGCGCAGGCCATCGGCGTGCTCTCGCGGCGCTTCCAGGAACCGCTGCGGGTCGAGGAACTGGCGGACGAGGTTCACATGAGCGTGTCTTCGCTGCACCAGCACTTCAAGGCCGTCACCGCGATGAGCCCGCTGCAGTTCCAGAAGCAGCTGCGCCTGCAGGAGTCGCGGCGCATCATGATCAGCGAACACGTGGATGCCGCCACCGCAGGGCACCGCGTGGGCTACGAGAGCCAGTCGCAGTTCAACCGCGAATACAGCCGCTTCTTCGGCTTGCCGCCGGCACGCGACGTCAAGCGTCTGCGTGAACTTCAGCTGGGTCGCACGAGCCCCTGACGAAGCCATCGGCCCGCTGCGCATCGGCAGCGACCCGACCCGTATTCCCAATCGCACATGTCGGTGGCGCCGCTCGGCGGCGCACCGCAGAGGGCGTTCGTCGTCTCGATGGACGCCGCCCCGGAGGTCCATCATGAAAATCCATCTGAAACTGAATGGCAAGGTCTTTGCGGCCACGCTGGCGCGCAACAGGACGGCGCGGGAACTGGCCGCCATGCTGCCGCTGACGATCACCCTGCACGATCTCTTTCGCCGAGAGAAATTCGGTCCGCTCCCCAGGCCCATCTCGGGCAAGGGCACGCGCACGCGCGCCTACGAAGTCGGCGACCTGGTCTGCTGGGGGCCGGGTCCCGACCTGTCGATCTTCTATCGCCATGACGGCCAGACGATCAGCGGCGGCATCCATGTGATCGGCAAGCTCGATGGCGGCGCCGAGGCCTTCGCTGCGCCCGGCCCGTTGAACCTGACCCTCGAATGGCCGACGAGCGACATCGCGCGGACTGCCGTCGCCACGCGCTCGCCACGGCCCGTGCCTTCGGCCTTGCCGTCATCGCGGGAGTCCATGCCGCCGGTGTAGCCTGTCGGCATGGATTCCCTGATCGCCGCCTCCGCGCGTGCCCTCGCCGCCGGCGATGCCATCGGTGCCCTCCAGCGCATCGCGCTGCGCGAAGACCCGCCGGCGCTGGCCCTGCGCGGCATCGCGATGGCCCAGCTCGGCGAGCATCCGCGCGCCCGCGAACTGCTGCGGCGCGCGGCGCGCGGCTTCGGTGCGCACGAGGAGCTGGCGCGTGCGCGCTGTGTCGTGGCCGAGGCCGAGGTGGCGCTGGCCATGCGCGACCTCGGCGGTTTGCCACGCACCTTGACGGCGGCGGCCGCCACGCTCGAGGCCCGCGCCGATCATGCCAACGCGCTGCAGGCACGGCTGATCGCGGTGCGCCGGCTGCTGCTGCTCGGCCGCCTCGACGAGGCCGCGGCCGCGCTGGCGCGGCTCGATGCGCGCGGCCTGCCGCCGGCGCTGGCGGCAGTGGCCGAGCTGACCGCGGCCGAGCTCGCGCTGCGCTCGCTGCGCATCGGCCCGGCGCAAGCGGCGCTCGCCCGCGCGCACGAGGCCGCCGATCGCGCACGCGTGCCGGCATTGCGGGCCGAGGTGGCGGAGGCGCGCGCCGTGCTCGATCGTCCTGCCGCGCGCTGCTTCGCCGCGGGCAGCGCGAAGAGCTTGCGCCTCGACGAGGTCGCAGCGCTGCTGGTTTCGGGCGCGCTGGTGATCGATGCCTGCCGCCGCGGGCTGCGCGCCGGCGACGCATGGCAGCCGCTGGCGCGCCGGCCGGTGCTGTTCGCATTGGCGCGCGCGCTCGCCGAGGGCTGGCCCGGCGATGTCGATCGCGAGGCGCTGATCGCGTGCGCCTTCCACACCCGCGATCCCGACGAGACGCATCGGGCACGGCTGCGCGTCGAGATCGGCCGCCTGCGGGCGCTTGTCGCGACGCTGGCGTCGATCGAGGCCACCGCGCAAGGCTTCGTTCTCAGGCCGCACGCGGCGCGCGAGGTGGTCGTTCTGGCGCCGCCCATCGACGGCGAGCAGGCCTCGCTGGTGGCGCTGCTCTCCGATGGCGCGGCCTGGTCGACCTCGGCCCTGGCATTGGCGCTGGGTGCCAGCCAGCGCACCGTCCAGCGCGCGCTGGTCGAACTCGAGGCCGAGGGCCGGGTGCGCGCGATCGGACGGGCGCGCGCGCAGCGCTGGCTGTCGCCGCCGCTGGCCGGCTTCACGACCCTCCTGCTGCTGCCCGCTGCGCTCCCGCTTGAGTAATCTGGCAAGAAGCCTGAGGCCATTGCTTGCCCGAACAGGACGCAGTGCATAGACTCGATGCCATGTCGACCACGCTCCTTGCCCTGACCCACATCGCCGCCGCGGCGCTGCTCCTTGCAGCGACCTGCCTGCGCGCACGCAAGGTCCTGAAGGTGCGTCGCAAGCAGCCGCCTGCACAGCTCTAAGCCCGGCGGTCCGCTCCTTTCCTTTTCAGCGCAACCTTCCACCGCCGGGCACGAGCCCCGCGCGTCCGCGGCCGCCTTCGATCGAAGGCGGTCCGCATGAATGGAGTGCGTCGATCCCTCGCGTCTGCAGGGTCGCGCTCGTCTCCAGGAAAGTTAGCTCTGCCATGACGCCTCGATCCATCCTTGCCGTGACCGACCTGAGCGTGCGCGCGGACCTCGCCCTCTCCCGCGCGGCGCTTCTGGCCGTCGAGCACGACACCACACTCAAGCTGCTCTATGCGACGCCGGCCGGCGTGTCCCCGCGCGCCGATGCGGCCTGCCGCCTGGCCCATCAGGCACTGCAGCTGGGCCAGCGCCATGGCCTTTGCGTGCGGCCCCTGAGTCAGACCATGAACACGCTCGAGGACGTCGCGAGCGAAGCGCGCTGTGCCGACCTCGTGGTCATGGGCGCGATGCCGGAATGCAGCCTGCGCTCATTGCTCTGCGGCCAGCCGGTGGAGCGGCTCCTGCGCATGGCGCGCCGGCCCATCCTCGTCACGCGCCAGAAAGCCGAAGCGCCTTACCGGCGGCTGCTGGTCGCGGTGGACTTCTCGGACGCCTCGCGCAAGCTGGTCGAGTTCGCCTTCGCACTCAACCAGTCCGCGCAGGTCGAACTCTTTCATGCGCTCAGCACCGCCAATGAAGGAAAGCTTCGCTGCGCGGAAGTCTCCGAGCATGCGATCAAGGCCTACCGGCACGCATGCCGGCGCTACGCACAGGACCGGATGTTCTGGCTGACCGATTCCTCGGACGCGCGCCGGAACCGCGTCTATTCGGCCATCGGCCATGGCGACCCCGCGCGCCAGACGGTGGTGCAGCAGCAGCACGGCGGCGCCGAGCTCATCGTGATCGGCAAGCGCCCGGCCTCTGCCGTGTCCGATTTCGTCTTCGGAAGCGTCGCCCGGCGCGTGCTGCGCCATGCCACCGCCGACGTCCTGGTGGTACCGCACGACGTGCAGCCTGCATCCAGGGCCGCAGCCGTTCGTCGGCTCGACAGCGAACCGAGGGCGAACCGGCGCGTGCGTGCGGGCGCTGCGTGTTCGAGCGCCGTCAATGCGCGGTGATCCAGGCCGCGATACGGCCCACCACGTCGGCCTCCACGCCGTTGTAGCCGTGGTAGGCCGCGGCCTCGCACGGGTCGCCCCTGCTGATGCCGCCGCTGACCGCGATGAGTTCCTTGCGCGGTGCGGCCGTGAACTTCTCCATGAGGCCCGGCGTCAGCGCGAAGGCGCACAGCGCGCAGCCGTCCTGCTGGTGGTGCACCACCAGCACCGGCACCGCGACGCGCTCCAGGGGCATCGCCGGCACCGCGCGGCTGCGCGGGTCGCTCAGGATGGTGGAGGTCAGCACCAGGCCGTCCGGTCCGCCATCGGCACGCGGCAATTGCGTGGCGGCCCAGGCCGCCGACTGCGTGCCGCGGCTGGTGCCCACCAGCCAGACCGGCACGCCGGTCTTGTCGCGCAGCCAGGCGATCACCGCCTTGAGATCCGCCACATGCTCGGGCGTCTGGCGAAAGCCGCTGAGGAAGGGCGCCGACTGCCGGTCCGACGGCGCATCGACGACCGCCACCGCCAGCCCCTGCTGCGCGAACAGCTCGCGCGTGCGCACGAGGAAGTTGCCGTCGCCCCATCCGAAACTGCCGTTGGGAAATATCCGCAGGCCGCCATGGCCGCCCGCCAGAAGAATCACCGCGGCGCGCGGCTTGTCGGATGCGAGGTAGAGGAAGCGCTGCGTCACGCCCGGCCGGGTCGGAATGTCCACCACCTGGGCCGCGGTCTGCGCCCTGAGCGGCAGGACCGCGACGCACAACAGCATGAACAGCAGCAGGCGCCAGCGGTGGATCGCGGTCATGCAGCGCATCGCGGTTCTTTCGCGACTACCCGGCCTCGGCCAGATGGGTATTGAAGAAGGCGATCGTTCGCGTCCACGCCAGCTTCGCCGCGGCCGCGTCGTAGCGCGGCGTCGTGTCGTTGTTGAAGCCGTGCTGCGTGCCCGGGTACTGGTACGCGGTGAAGCTGACACCCGCGGCCTTGAGCGCCGCTTCGTAGGCCGGCCACGCGGCATTGATGCGCTCGTCGATGGCGGCGCGCTGCACCAGCAGCGGCGTCCTGACCTTGGCGGCTTCCGACGGTGCGGGCGTGTTGCCGTAGAAGGGCACGCCGGCGCTGAGGTCGGGCACATGCGTGGTCAGCAGATGGACCATGCCGCCGCCCCAGCAAAAGCCGACCGCGCCGATCTTCCCGTTGGTATCCGGGCGCGCCTTCAGCCACGCGACCGCGGCGATGAAGTCCTGCAAGGCCAGCGCCTGGTCCAGCCTGGCGAAGGCTTCGCGCGCCTTGTCCTCGTCGCCGGGGTAGCCGCCCAGCGGCGTCAGGGCATCGGGCGCGAAAGCCATGAAGCCATCGAGCGCCAGGCGCCGCGCGATGTCCTCGATGTGCGGGTTGAGCCCGCGGTTCTCATGAATCACCAGCACGGTCGGCAGGCGCCGCGCGCCGGCGTCGGCGGGCCGCGCCAGGTAGCCCTTGACCGTGCCGGTGCCGGCCGGGGAGGGGTAGCCGATGTGTTCGGTCCTGAGCTTGGGATCGCCGGGCGCCACCTGCTGGCCCGCCGCGAAATTGGGGCTCAACGCCGCGAGCAGGCTCGCCGCGGTCACGCCGGCCTTGGCGAACTTCTGCGCCTGCGTGAGAAAGCCTCGGCGGTCGAGGTTGCCATGCACATAGGCATCGAAAAGAACGAGCAGATCCTGGTCGAAATCCTGGGCTGTGAGGCGAGGCGGCATCGGTGCTCCTTGATGAGGGTCGGACAGCATATGCCTGAAACCCGGAAGGCATGCACCGCGGTTGAAATGGGGCATCGCGTGACTAAACTTCATGTCCCCAGTTCAGCATGGAGGACGCGAAATGAGCACCCCGACCGAAGTCGTCCAGCAGGCCTACGCCGCTTTCGGACGCCGCGACATCCCGGGCATTCTGGCCACGCTCACCGACGACGTCGACTGGCGCTTCCACGCCAGCCCCGCCACCGGCATCCCGTACGGAGGCAAGTTCACCGGCAAGAAAGAAGTGGAGGCCTGGTTCGCCACGCTCGCCCAGAACGATGACATCCAGCAGTTCGAGCCGCGTGAATTCCTGGAAGGGCCGGATCACGTCACGGTGCTGGGATGGGAACGCGGGAGGCCGCTGCCGAACGGCAATGTGTTCGACAGCGAGTGGGTCCACGTGTTCACGATGAAGGGCGGCAAGATCAGCCGCTGGATCGGCACGGCGGATACGGCTGCGCGGCAGGCGGCTGCGAAGTAAGGGGTCCGGCTGGCGACCTGGCGCGAAGCCGGGCGGCATCCTCTCGGCGAAGATCGATCGATCGGTCGCGCCTCGTCGCCCAGAAGAGCGAGCTTCTTCACCACGGCGGGCGTTGTCAATTTGTCTCCGATGCGAACGCCATGCGCGTCGCTGAGGCGCTGTCCTGCCTGTTTCGCGGATCTGCACGGCATCGGTTTCCCCCTATGCTCCGGCATGTCGATTTTGCGAAGGCTCATTCGACGTGTCCGTGGAGGGTCATCCTCTGCACTTCAGGAGAACACCAGCATGGCTACCAACACCGTCCGTCTGCACCGCGTGCTGCGCGCCCCGCCGGAGCGGCTCTACCGGGCCTTCGTCGAACCCGGCGCTTTCGAGCGCTGGCTGCCGCCGTTCGGATTCACCGGCCGCGTCCACAACATGGAGCCTGTGGTCGGCGGCGCCTGGCGCATGTCATTCACCAACTTTGCGACCGGCCACGGCCATTCGTTCGGCGGGAAGTACCTGGAGCTTGTTCCCGGCCAGCGCATTGCCTACGACGCGACCTTCGACGACCCGAACCTGCCCGGCACGATGAAGACCACCGTGACGCTGACCCCGGTGTCCTGCGGCACTGAAATGAACGTCGTGCAGGAAGGCATCCCCGAGGTGATTCCTGTCGAGATGTGCTACCTGGGCTGGCAGGAGTCGCTTCTTGCGCTGGCCCAGCTGGTCGAGCCGAATGTTCCGGGTTGAGGAGAGCGAGCGATATTCGATCAGCCCCCCGCATCCTGCGGCGGATGCTCGGCAAACCACGCCGCGATCCCACCCATGTGCGGCTCGAACGCGCCCGGCA
This sequence comes from Variovorax sp. SRS16, assembly GCF_901827165.1. Lineage (NCBI taxonomy): Bacteria > Pseudomonadati > Pseudomonadota > Betaproteobacteria > Burkholderiales > Comamonadaceae > Variovorax > Variovorax sp. SRS16. The sequence goes on along the minus strand of NZ_LR594669.1, from coordinate 379,405 downwards.
CCGAGACATTGAGAACGCCGGCCCGCACATCGCCGCGGTTCTCGAAGTCGTGCGTGACCCCGCCGGGAACCAGCACGAACGCGCCGCGCGCGGCATGCGTCCACGCCTGGCCGACGAGCACGCTCATCGTGCCTTCGATGACGTAGAACACATCGTCTTCCGGATGCGAGTGCGGCTGCATTGTTCATCGCATGCTGCATCTTCACCTCCAGGAGTTTGGACAAGGCTGCGCTACCGCGGCGCAGCGCCATCCAGTATGCCCTCGGCCGCCCCCGCGACGCGCCCATCGCGGCACAATGGCATCGACCCTCGACCACCATTGCAAAGGATCCGACATGGCCGGCCCCACGCCCGCGTTCTGGCAGGAGCGCTTCGACAAGAAGGAAACCGGCTGGGACCGCGGAGGCCCGAGCCCCCGGCTGCTGGCCTGGCTGGAGGAGGGCGCCCTGCAACCCTGCCGCATCGCGGTGCCGGGTTGCGGCCGCGGCTGGGAAGTGGCCGAGCTCGCGCAGCGCGGCTTCGAGGTCACGGCGATCGACTACACGCCGGCCGCGGTGCAGCAGACGCGTGCGCTGCTCGATGCGCGGGCGCTCGAGGCGACAGTCGTTCAGGCCGACGTGCTGAGCTACCAGCCCGAGCAAGTCTTCGATGCCGTCTACGAGCAGACCTGCCTGTGCGCGCTGCATCCGGACCACTGGTTCGGGTATGCGCAGCAATTGCACCGCTGGCTGAAGCCGGGCGCGGCGCTCTGGGTGATGTTCATGCAGGCGATTCGCCCTGCCGCCACCGAGACGGGCCTGATCGAGGGGCCGCCCTACCATTGCGACATCAATGCGATGCGTGCGCTGTTCACTGCACGCGATTGGGAATGGCCCAAGCCGCCCTATGCCAAGGTGCCGCATTCGAATGCCCTGCACGAACTCGGGCTGCGGCTGATCCGCTGCTGAACACGGCCTGCCGGCGCATACACTGATCATCACGACCCCTACAGGAGATTCTCATGAAAGCTCGTTCGATCCTCGCCGCCGCGGCCTTGCTGGCCGTCGCGCACATGGCTTCTGCGCAGAATCAGATGCTCGACAAGCTCAAGAACGAACTGGGCGGCGCCAAGACGGAATCCAGCACGGGCGCGGCCGGCAATGGCGGCGGCCTCGGCGGCACGGGCGCGGCGCTCGCGGCGGGCATGGGCATGTCCATGCCGGCGATCGGCACCAGCACCATGGGCAATGCGGCCGGTGTGCTTCAGTACTGCATCAAGAACAACTACCTGAGCGCCGATGCCGCCGGCGGCGTCAAGGACAAGCTGCTGGGCATGGTGACGGGCAAGAAGGCGCAGCAGACCGGATTCTCCAACGGCAGCAAGGGCCTGCTGCAGGGCAGCGACGGCCATTCGTTCAACCTCAAGAACGTCGGCGGCAAGCTCAAGACCAAGGCGTGCGACTACGTGCTCCACAACGCGAAGTCGCTGATCTGACGCACTGCTAGCATCCGCCGGGATGTCGCGCGCAGTGCGCGAACCACAGGAGACCACGGTGGGGGAACTTCTTTCTCTCCTGCGCTTCAGCGCCGGCTCGGGCCACATCTGGCTGGACGAGCAGCGCATGTTGCTCATGCACGCACGCGCGCTGGCCGAACTGCGCAAGGAGCTGCTCGATTCGCTGGGCATCGAGCGCGCGCGCGGCCTGCTCGTGCGCATGGGCTTCGTCTCCGGACAGCGGGACGGCGAAGTCGCGGTGCGCGAGCGCCAGGCCGGGCTGCGCGCCGAGGACGCGTTCATGCTGGGGCCGCGCCTGCATTCGATCGAGGGCATCGTCTCGGTCCAGAAGGTCCAGCTCGACTTCGACATCGCCAGCAAGCACTTCTATGGCGAATTCCTGTGGGAGAACTCGTGGGAGTGCGAGGCGCACGTCGCGGAATTCGGCTGCGGCGAAGACCCGCAGTGCTGGTCGCAGATCGGCTATGCCTCCGGCTACACCAGCGCCTTCATGGGGCGGCTCATCGTCTTCAAGGAGGTCGAGTGCACGAGCATGGGCGACAGCCGCTGCCGCATCGTGGCCCACCCGGCGGAAGACTGGCAGGACGAGCACTACCTCGAGTATTTCCGCCAGCACCACGTGGCCGAAAAGCTCATCGAGTTCAACCTCGGCTTGCAGCACATCCGGCGCCTGCAGCCGCGGCGCGAATACGACCAGAAGCTGGTCGGCGTGTCCCCGGGCTTCCGGGCAGCCTTCGAGCTGATGCGCAACGCGGTGGACAGCGCGATCACCGTGCTGCTGCTCGGCGAGACGGGCGTCGGCAAGGAGGTCTTCGCGCGCTGGCTGCATGACAACGGGCCGCGCGCCAAGCAGGCCTTCATCGCCGTCAACTGCGCGGCGATCCCGGCCGATCTGATCGAGGCCGAGCTTTTCGGTGTGGAGAAGGGCGCCTACACCGGCGCCCACAACGCGCGCGCGGGCCGCTTCGAGCGGGCGCACGGCGGCACCCTGTTTCTCGATGAAGTGGGCGACCTGCCGCTGGCCGCGCAGGTCAAGCTGCTGCGCGTGCTGCAGACCGGCGAGATCGAGCGGCTCGGTGCCGAGCAGGCCATCCGGGTCGACGTGCGCATCGTTGCCGCGACCAACGTGAACCTGCAGCAGGCGATGCAGGCAGGGCGCTTTCGCAGCGACCTGTTCTACCGCCTCAACACCTTTCCGGTCAGCATTCCGCCGCTGCGCGAGCGCACCGCCGACATCCCGGCGCTGGTGCTGCGCTTCGTCGAGAAATACAGCGCGCTGTACGGCAAGAAGCTGCGCGGGCTGACCGACAAGGCGGCGCGCGACGTGCAGCGGCATGTCTGGCCGGGCAACATCCGCGAGCTCGAGAACGTGATCGAGCGGGCCGTCCTGCTCGCCCCCGACCAGGGCTACATCGAGGCGACCCACCTGTGGATGTCGCCGCCGGTGCCGGGCACCGACGGGCAGGTCGACGCGAGCGGCCATATCGGCGCTTCGCCCGGTGCGAACGGCGACGAACTCGACGCCATGTGCGACCGCGTGCTGGCGCAGAACATCAGCATCGCGTCGCTGGAACAGCGGCTCATGCAGACGGCCATGCAGCGCGCCAAGGGCAACCTGTCGCAGGCCGCGCGCCTGTTGGGCATCACACGGCCGCAACTGGCCTATCGGCTCAAGAAGGAAGGCTTGCCGGCCTCGGTTGTTGGAAATTGAGTCGTTCGGCGACATCGGCCCCATGAACTCCGGCGTCTCGGTGCGCGATGCCGAGTTCGTCGGCCAGTTCGGTATTGCCCAGGGGCGGATCGTTCGGTCGGAACGCGTAGGCGATCTGCTCCTCGCTGAATCTCGATCTCTTCATTGCTTCTCCTTGCGCCCCTTCGGGCCTGCCGGAAAGCAACCGTACCTCTGGTTTTGAAAAGTCCGGAATTCAGGGGAGACGTCAACTTCACAATGACCCATAGAGAAGTCTGAAGGACCTGTCGTTCACTGCAGCCGGCGACGCGTTTGCGCTCGCTCAGCAATTGAAGGGTGCGAGCAAGACGAAGAGCTCGCGATGAAACCGGAGCACGGGGAACTGCGCGGGTGTGCCGTTGATCGTGAAGTCCGGCAGTGTGACGGACACATCGGAAGCCTCTTGCATGCCGAATCGCGCGGCCATCCAGTAGTGCTTGTCCCACGCCTGCCGGCCGATGACCATGCGGCCGCCCACCAAAGGCGTGCGCACGGGTACCATGTACTTCGCCAGGGCCGGTGAGCCGCTGAAGCTGTTGATGCCGGGTGAATCCACCAGGCTGATGTTCGGGTATTGGGCTGACAGTGCCGGGCGGCCGTCTGCGCGAGTGATCGTTGCAGTTGCATCGTCGAGTTGCACGGTCATCCCTGGTGGTACATCGAGCCGGACTTCGAGGTACCCCTGCGAGAAGGCCTGGACCAGCTTGACCTGTGCGTGCAAGCCTTGCATCTCCACTTCGATGCCTTCCGGGACGCCTTTGTTGATCGAGCACGCGTAGTCGATGATCTTTCCTTGCGTCGCATCGGCCACGTAGAGCGCAACCGGGATCGGCGCACAGCCGATGCAGAGGAAGCTCGGCAGCAGCAAGCTGCAAAGAGGAAGTCGTCGCAGTTCCATGGGCCGCTCCGGAAGTCGCGAAGTGCGCAGATTGGCCTTCCAGACGCCGCATTTCCAGCGTCTTGACGCGCAGCATCGCGTCGTGATCGGCTCGGTATGACGACGCTGTACTCGCTCTGACGAATTGGTTTCGCTGGACGCCCTTTCACGCATTCCAGAGGTTGGGGTTTGCTGGCATAGCGATGGCCCTAGTCGGCGGTCAGGCCGATGCGCTTGGAGATCTCGGCGAATCGATCGATGTCGCTGTTGACGATCTTCTGGAATGCCTCGGGCCCATCGCTTGCCGGGCTGTAGCCCAGGTCGTTCAGCACCTTCTGCACGTCGTTGCGCAACAGGATCTTTGCGAATCCTTCGTAGAGGCGCTTCTGAACCTCGACGGGCGTGCCTTTGGGTGCGAGCAGGCCGTGCCATTGACTGAGTTCGTAACCCGGCAGCCCTTGTTCGGCGACGGTCGGGACGTCGGGCAGTTGGCTGAATCGCTCCTTCGAGGAAATGGCCAGTGCTCTCAGCTTGCCGCTCTTGATCAATGGCATGGCGCTGGATGCAGTGACGAGAGCGATGGAAACCTGGCCGCCAACGATGTCGTTCAGCGCCGGTCCGCAGCCCTTGTACGGGACGTGCTGCATGTGGACGCCGGCGCGCAGGTTGATGAGTTCGCCTGCGAGATGCTGCGGCGTGCCGCTTCCGCACGAGCCGAAGGACACCTTGCTTTCCTTCGGCCGGGCCGCCGCCATGACGTCGGCGAAGGTCTTGTAGGGCGAGTCGGCCGGCACGACCATGACGGTGGCGATGTAGGCCACGTTGATGATGGCGACGAAGTCGGTCTTCGGATTGAAGGGCAGCGTCCTGAACACGCCGGGATTGATCGCGAACGAACTGTTCACCATCAACAAGGAGGCGCCGTCTGCCGGCCGCGCGGCGACATAGCGGGCGCCCAGGTTGCCGCTCGCACCGGGACGATTCTCGATGACCGAGGGCCGGCCCAGGCTGTCGATCGTGTGGTTGCCGATCAACCGGGCGAGCACGTCCGTGCCGCCGCCCGGCGGAAAGGTCACGGTGATCTCGATCGGTTTCCCGGCAGCCTCGATGCTGTCGCCGGCGATCGCGAAAGGCGCCTGAAGGCAGGCCACGATGAATGCGGCGATCCCGACCAGCCGATTGCATTGCTTCATGCTCGATTCCCTTCGTTGATCCAAGTGGACGCCGCTGCCGACCGGGCGCCGCGCACGGCCTGGGCCTGCGGCCACTGGGCGGCAATTTCAATGGCCTTTGCGGGCTCACCGTCCGGATGTGCACCCTGCACGAGCGCGACGCAGGCAGCCAGACTGTCCGGGGTCGCGGCATGGATGCGATACAGCGGATCGCCGGCCCCAACCGCATCGCCGACCTGGCACAGCAGGTCGATGCCGCTGCCTTTGTCGACAGGCGCACCGGCGAGTCTCGCGATGCCGGCAAGGGTCCAACCGTCGATCCCGTTCACCACGCCGTCATGTTCTGCTCGCACGACATGGGTCAGCGTGCTCGGGCGCACCGGCGCGTCGTGGGCTCCCTGCGCCTCGACGATGCGTGCGAAGGCGCGCCGCGCCGCGCCCGATTGCAGCAGCGCCTGCGCCACCGCGCGTCCCTTCTCGGCCGAACCCACGGCCGGATCCCAGGCCAGGATCTGGCCGGCAAAGCGCAAGGCCTTGTCGCGCAGATCGCAGGGGGCGTCGGCGCGGTTGTCGAGCACGCACAGCACGTCGCGCAACTCCAGCGCCGGACCGATGCCTCGGCCGATGGGCCGGCTGCCGTCGGTCACCAGCGCGCGCACATGCAGGCCGATTCCGGCGCCCGTGGCTTCGAACAATGCAGCCAGTTCGAGCGCCGCGTGCTCGGTGCGCAGCTTCGCGTAGGGGCCGCAGGGCAGATCGACGATGACGTGGGTGGCGCCCGCCGCCTTCTTCTTCGACAGGATCGACGCCACCGACCAGCGCGTCGAATCGAGGCCCAGGGGCCGGGTCACGGCGTTCATCGCATCGTCCAGCACCGAATGATTGAGGCGGCCGTTCCAGGCGATGCAGGCGCGCGCCTCGGCGACGCAGCGTTGCACCTCCTCGACCGTGAGATCGACCCGCGCCACGACTTCCATGACGTCAGCCGTTCCGGCCGCGGACGTGATGGCGCGCGACGAGGTCTTCGGCATCGCGAGGCCGTGCGCCGCGACCAGCGAGACCACGATCGGGGTGATGCGGCTGCCGGGCACGCCGCCCATCGAATGCTTGTCGACGACGATGCGCTCATCCCACGTCAGGCAATGCGCCAGGCTCGTTCTCACGCGGGCCAGGCTCAGGACCTCCGCGTCCGACAGGTTCTGCGTCGCGGCGACCAGGAAGGCGGTCAGTTCGCGATCGGCGTACCGTCCCTCCACGATGTCGCGCAGAAGCCGTCGGTATTGCGCTTCGTTCAGCGCTTCGCCGCGGATCTTGCGCACCAGCAGCGCGTGGCTGCGGGGCGCAGGAATCGCGCGCACCGCGACCTGGCTGCCTTGCGCTGCACCGAGGGCCTCGAAGGTCTCGCGCGACAAGCCGATTTCGCCTGCCGCCAGCGCCGCGCCCGCGCCGCCGACGTGGACACGGGCCCACACGCGCGAGATCCCGCGGCTGCCATCGGCCGACAGTTCCACCTGCTCGCCGCCGCGCCACGCGGGCGGCTGCCTGCCGGCGTCGATGGAGGAAAAATGGACCACGGGATCCCCGCCGCTGCGCAGTTCCAGGCACCGGATCGTCGCCCAGCCGCGAAACGATTCGATCGCCTCGACGAAGCGGTCGATGCCTTCGGCCACGCCGGCGTCGTTGTCCACGCCGAGCGAGCGCACCGATGCCGGAATCGGCTCGCCGCGCCGGACCAGCCGCAACTGCGTCTCTTCCTCGCGCTCGCGCCCCCGGGCGGCGATGCGCTTCGCCAGAAGCTCCGGAGCGGCCGTCACTTCGATCACGACCAGGCGCGCCAGGCATCGCGACAACTGCGCGACGACACTGCGCGAAACATTGGCCACCACGTGCTGGCCGGCCTCCAGCACGGTGCGCAGCGACACGGGCAAGCCGTAGCACAGACCGTGGGCCTGCCACGTCACCAGGAAGTCCCCGGCGGCCTCGCGGCGATCGAATTCCGCGCGCGTGACGCCTTCATGGTCCTCGCCCGGCGCCGCCGTCGGGCGCGTGATCGTGCGCCTGGCGAAGACGTGGCGCGCCTGCGCCGACAGCCGCTGTCGCGCGCCGTCGATCAGCGAGTCCTTCCCCGCGCCGCTCGGGCCGACGACGAGGAAGAAGGTGCCGCTTTCCATGTCGGCTACCGGGCTTCGTCGAGGCCGATGTCGACGGCAATCGCCGCCTGCGTGACGCGGCTCGTCGAGATGTAGTCGACGCCGGTTTCTGCAATCGGGCGAATCGTCTCCAGGCGAATTCCGCCCGAGGCCTCGACCTTGGTGCGGCCCTCCACCATGCGCACGGCCTGTCGCATGTCGCTCACCGACATGTTGTCCAGCATGATCACGTCCACGCCTGCCTTCAGCGCCTGCGCGACCTGTTCCAGGCGGTCGCATTCGACTTCCAGTTTGGTCAGCACCGGCAACGACCGGCGTGCGCGGGCGACGGCCGCCTCGATGCTGCCGCAGACCGCGATGTGGTTGTCCTTGATCATCACGCCGCCGTCCAGGCCCAAGCGGTGATTCAGGCCACCACCGCAAAGCACGGCATGCTTCTCCAGCATGCGCAGGCCCGGCGTGGTCTTGCGGCTGTCGATCAGCCTGGCCTGGGTGCCCGCGACGGCGTCCACGTATTTCGCCGTCTCGTTGGCGATGCCGCACAGCCGCTGCATGATGTTCAGCGCGGTGCGCTCGGCCGTCAGCACGCTGCGCGCCGAGCCTTTCACCGCGATCAGGATCGCGCCGCGCTCCACGCGCTCCCCGTCGGCCACGAGGACGTCGATCTCCAGCGACGGGTCGTAGCGCTTGAACACGCGCGCCGCCACGTCGACGCCCGCCACGATCGCCGTCTCCCGCGCATTCATGCAGAACGCACCGCGCTCGTCCCTGTCGATCATGGTCTGTACCGTCAGGTCACAGCCTCCGATGTCCTCTGCTAGCCATTGATCGATCAGGCGATCGGTCAAGAACGGGTCGTACATATCGCGCTCCTGGATGCGGCCGCGCGCCGGCGGCCTGCTGGGTTGGAATCTTCTTCGATAATATTAGCTATCGAAGTTCATAAGTCTAGACCATATGAAGCTACTGTCAACAACATATTTGATCTCTAATATTATTTGGTTGCCGTGACGAGAAGCGATGCGGGGCAGCATCTATCATTCATGGATGCGCGCAGCGTTCCCCCGGGACGTGCGCCCCCGCCATCCCACCGCCTTTCGGAATCCTCGCCCTGCATGCCATGAGAGACCCATCGCCCCCACCGCTTGCCGATTCACGCGAGGGCGCTCAGGAGCGGCTGGCCCATGTTGTCAAGGATGCGGCGCGGGCGTACGTCCGCGCATTGCAGATGCGGCTGGTGTCGCACGCGGTTTCGTACGGCCACTGGTCGGTTCTTCGCGCGCTCTGGGTGCGCGACGGCCTGTCGCAGCGGGAGCTGAGCATCCAGGCCGGCATCGCCGAACCGACCACCTTCACCGCCGTCAAGGCGCTCGAAACACTGGGCTATGTCGAGCGCTTTCACCTGCCCGGCAACGACCGCAAGGTCCATGTCTACCTGACGAAACTGGGCAAGCAATTGCAGCGCAAGCTCGTGCCTCTGGCAGAGGAAGTGAACGAGATCAGCGTGCGCGGCATCTCGGCAGAGGACGTGGAGACGACACGGCGGGTCTTGCTCGCCATCACCGCCGCGCTGGCCGAGGACGAATCCGCTGCCGAGGGCACGAAGCGGCGTGTGCCCTCGACGCGCGAGCTGGGCCAGCGGCTCACGCGCATCGAGCCCAACGCCACCTAGCCACGCCGGCGCGCCGTTCTCGCGGCGCATGCGGCAACAACGGAACGGACAAGACGATGGAAGTCAGAAAGCTTTCGAAGTGGAACGAGTTCGTCGAACTGACCGAGGCGCAGACGGGCTGGGCATTCCGCGGGGAAGTTTCGGCGCAGTGGCCGCTGGTGAGTTCGCTCACTCGGCGACTGCAGGTCTACGCACCCGATTCTTCGCTGTGGCCACTGCGCGAGGAACGTTCCTTGCGCGTGTTTCGCCGCAAGGCGCACATCTATCGCACCTCTCCGGCTGCTCTGCAGGACGACCTGCGTTGCCTGGCGCTGATGCAACACCATGGCGCGCCCACGCGACTGCTCGATTTCACCAAGTCGCCTTACGTCGCTGCATTCTTCGCGCTCGAGGATGCGGTCACCGACGCGGCGGTCTACGCCCTCAACACGCCCGTTCTGTGGTCGGCATTCCCGTCATTCGATCCGGCGCTGACGCGCGAAACGATCGATCCTCGCGTCGCGGGAAACTTCGAGAAATATTTCATGGTGAACGAGCTGCCGGTCGTCTGGTTCGGCGAGCCGCTGGAGATGGATCAGCGGCTGGTCGCGCAGTCGGGCCTGTTCGTCTTGCCGGGCGTGCTGGATCAGCCTCTCCACCGCATCCTCGATGGCTATGTGGCTGACGAGCCGGTGATCGTCAAGTACGTGCTGCCGCTGGACATGCGTGCACAGGCGATGCAGTCCCTGTATCGCATGAACGTCACGAACTCGACGCTCTTTCCGGATCTCGATGGCCTGGCCCGCTCCATGGCCTACGAACTGGAGGTCGTCTGGGAACGGCTGATCGCGGAATACCACGAACGCGCCAACGTTCGGAAGCCCTAGTTGCTTGCCGCACGAAGCCATCGTGCAGCCCATGCGTTTCACCATTTGATCAAGCTGCACCGCAGCAAATGATCACCCCATCATCCGGGACAACCCGGAGCTTCCGGCCTCCGTCGCGGCCGGGCCCATACGAATCAATCACTTAGCCGCGCTGGCACGTCCGTTGCCCGTGTAGGAGCGTGTGGCGCTGTTGCCACCGCCCGAGTGACGGATTGAACAAGTGACGCTTTCGACCCCATCGACCCACGCAGGCAGCGCCAGCCGGATGACCGGCCAGCCGTGCTTCGTGCGCGTGACCGGCACGCGGGACGCGCGCTTCGTCGAGTTCGAGTTCGCCATCGGCGATCCCGAGCTGGCGGTCGAGCTCGTCCTGCAGTTCGACCAGTTCCGCGAATTCTGTGCGCGCCACGAGGTGCGGCACCTGACGACCGAAGAGGGCGCCCGGCTCGACTTCGAGCGCATGAAGTGGCGCTACGGCGCGCCGGGCATCGATCACTGAGCAGAGACAGACAGACCCACCGACCCCATCCCGAGGAGACACGCAGTGCAAGTCGACATCAAGACATCCGACATCCGCCCGATCCGGCAGACCTTCTCGCACGTCGCGCGGCGGCTCGGCGACAAGCCGGCCTCGCGCTACCAGGAGGCCACGCTGGACATGCAGCCGACGGCCAACTTCCACTACCGGCCGCTGTGGGCGCCGCAGTACGAGCTCTACGACAAGCGGCGCACCGCCATCGTGATGGCCGACTGGTACAGCTTCAAGGATCCGCGCCACTACTACTACGGCATCTACACGATGACGCGCGCGCGCCAGCAGGAAGGCGCCGACCGGCAGTTCGACTTCGCCGACAAGCGCCAGCTGCTCGCGCAGGCCGATGCCGGCACCCGCGAGTCGCTGCAGCAGGTGCTGGTGCCGCTGCGCCACTACGAGTGGGGCGCGAACATGAACCACAGCTACTGCTGCGGCTACGGCTACGGCACCGCGATCACGCAGCCCTTCATCTTCGCCGCGATGGACCGGCTGGGCATCGCGCAATACCTGTCGCGCGTCGGCCTGCAGCTCGACGGCAATTCGGGCAAGGCGCTCGACGCCGGCAAGGAAGCCTGGCTCGCGCACCCGGCCTGGCAGGGCGTGCGCCGCACGATGGAAAAGCTGTTCGTCACGAAGGACTGGTTCGAGGTCTTCGTCGCGCAGAACCTGGTGTTCGACGGCCTGCTCTATCCGCTGGTCTACCGCCGCTACGTGAATGCGCGCAGCGCCGCCACCGGCAACGCGCTGGCCATGCTGACCGAGTTCCAGAACGACTGGTACGACGAGACCGCGCGCTGGGTCGACGCGACGCTGAAGACCGCGGCCGAGGAGTCGCCCGCCAACGCGGCGCAGCTGGCCCGCTGGTACGCCGCCTGGCGCAGCGAGATCGCCGGCGCGCTCGCGCCGCTGGCCGCGCTCGCGCTCGGCCATGACGGCGCCGATGCGCTGCAGGCCATCGGCGCCGATCTCGACACCCGCGCCGCGCGCCTCGGCATCGCGGCCTGATGCAAACCCCCCAGGAGCCACGCATGACGTCCACCGCCACCGCAGAGATTTCCCGCCCGCCCGTCTTCATCGCGCTGCAGACCAGCGAGACCGCGCGTGCCATCGTCGACGCCATCGTCGCCGACAACCCCGAGGCCACCGTCAGCGACTACCCGGCGATGGTGAAGGTCGATTCGCCCGGCCGCCTCGTGATCCGGCGCGCCAGCGTCGAGGCGCTGATCGGCCGGCGCTGGGACATGCAGGAGATCCACCTGAGCCTGATCTCGCTGTCCGGAAGCATCGAAGAGACCGACGACGAATTCATCCTCCACTGGGGCGCCTGAGCGCACCGCCCATTGCCATTCTTCCAAGACAAGAGCACAGGACACGCCATGACCCAAGCAGCCACCCCGCGCCCCGCCGCCCGCCTCGGCCTCAAGGAACGCTACGCGATGATGACCCGCGGCCTCGGCTGGGACACCACCTACCAGTCGATGGACGAGGTCTTTCCCTTCGACAAGTTCGAGGGCATCAAGATCCACGACTGGGACAAATGGGAAGACCCGTTCCGCCTCACGATGGACGCCTACTGGAAGTTCCAGGGCGAGAAGGAGAAGAAGCTCTACGCCATCATCGATGCGTTCCAGCAGAACAACGGCCAGTTCAACATCAGCGATCCGCGCTACCTGAACACGCTCAAGCTGTTCCTCACCGGCGTGTCGCCGCTCGAGTACGCGGCGCACCGCGGCTACGCGATGAACGGGCGCGCATTCCGCGGCGTCGGCGCGCGCGTGGCCTGCCAGATGCAGTCGATCGACGAGCTGCGCCATGCGCAGACGCAGTTCCACACCATCAGCCACTTCAACAAGTACTTCAACGGGCTGCACGATCCGCAGCACATGCACGACCGCGTGTGGTACCTCTCGGTGCCCAAGAGCTACTTCGAGGACGCGATGAGCGCGGGGCCTTTCGAATTCGTCACCGCGATCTCGTTCTCGTTCGAGTACGTGTTGACCAACCTGCTCTTCATGCCCTTCATGAGCGGTGCCGCCTACAACGGCGACATGGCCACCGTGACCTTCGGCTTCTCGGCGCAGAGCGACGAGTCGCGCCACATGACGCTCGGCCTCGAAGTGGTGAAGTTCATCCTCGAACAGGATCCGGACAACGTGCCCATCGTGCAGAAGTGGGTCGACAAGTGGTTCTGGCGCGGCTATCGCCTGCTCACGCTGGTCGCGATGATGATGGACTACATGCTGCCCAAGCGCGTGATGAGCTGGTCGGAAGCCTGGGAGATGTACTTCGAGAAGAACGGCGGCGCGCTGTTCCAGGATCTCGCGCGCTACGGCATCCGCATGCCCAAGTACCACGAGGTCGCGACCAAGGAGAAGAGCCGCCTCTCGCACGAGGCCTGGGCCACCTTCAACAACTACGGCCATGCGGCGGACTTCAACGTCTGGGTGCCGAAGCCCGACGAGATGCAGTGGCTGGCCGAGAAGTACCCCGAGACCTTCGACACCCTGTACCGCCCGCGCTTCGAGTGGCTGGCCGAGCAGGAGAAGCAGGGCAAGCGCTGGTTCAACAACACGCTGCCGATGCTGTGCCAGACCTGCCAGGTGCCGATGTTCTTCACCGAGCCCGACGACCCCACCAGGATCTGCTACCGCGAGAGCACCTACCACGGCATGAAGCACCACTTCTGCTCGGACGGCTGCAAGGACATCTTCGACGGCGAGCCCGAGAAGTACGTGCAGGCCTGGCTGCCGGTGCACCAGATCTACCAGGGCAACTGCTTCCCCGAAGGCACCGACCCGACCGTGCCCGGCTTCAATCCGCTGGCGGCGGTGTTGAAGTACTACCACATCGAAGACGGCGCCGACAACGGCGAATTCAACACCTCGCCGGACAAGGCGAACTGGGAGCGCTGGACCGGCCAGGACCTGTCCGCGCAGAAGGCGGCGTGAGCCCCATCGACCTGACAAGGAGAACGATATGTCTGTTGTTGCACTCGCCCCCGGCTACACCGGCACCGTCGCCGACAGCGAAGACCGCTTCCATGGCAAGCGCCTGCTCTACATCGGCTGGGACGACCACCTGCTGTTCTGCGCGCCCGTGTGCCTGCCGCTGCCCGCGGCGATGCCCTTCGGCGCACTCCTCAGCGACGTGCTGCCCGGCGTCTACGGCAGCCATCCCGACTTCGAGAAGATCGACTGGACCCAGGCCCAGTGGTTCGATTCGGGCAAGCCCTTCAAGCCCGACACCGCCAAGTCGCTGGCCGACAACGGCCTGGTCCACAAGTCGGTGATCCGCTTCCGCGTGCCCGGCCTGAAGGGCATCCGCGGCTCGTGCAGCTGAACGCGCGAGGCACACGGCCATGAGCTTCCAGATCATGATCGAGCCGCTCGGCCAGGGCGTCCCGGCCCGCGACGGCCAGACGGTGCTCGACGCCTGCCTGCGCGCCGGCGTGTGGCTGCCGCATGCCTGCGGCCATGGCGTCTGCGGCACCTGCAAGGTCCAGGTGCTCGAAGGCGAATGCGAGCACGGCGACGCATCGAACTTCGCGCTGATGGACTTCGAGCGCGACGAGGGCAAGATCCTCGCCTGCTGCGCGATGGCGCAGGCCGACCTCGTGATCGAGGCCGAGATCGACGAAGACCCGGATGCGCAATTCCTGCCGCTGGAGGACTTCGATGCCGAGCTGGTCGAGGCGCGGATGCTCACGCCTACCATCCGCGGCCTCTGGCTGCGCACCGCGCGGCGTGCGCCCTTCCAGGCCGGCCAGTACCTGATGCTGCATGTGCCGGGCGTCGATGGCGCGCGTGCCTTCTCGATCGCCAATGCACCGGACGAGGACCTGATCGAACTGCACGTGCGCCGCGTGCCGCAGGGCCGCGCCACCGGCTGGCTGCACGACGAGCTGCAGGTCGGCCAGCGCCTGCGCTTCACGGCGCCCAACGGCCGCTTCTTCGTGCGCAAGTCGGCCGCGTTGCCGATGATCTTCGTGGCCGGCGGCTCCGGGCTGTCGAGCCCGAAGTCGATGGTGCTCGACCTGCTCGGCGAAGGCTGCACGCTGCCCATCACGCTGATCCAGGGCGCGCGCAACCTCGACGAGCTGTACTTCCACGAGCTCTTCGAGGCGCTCGCCGAGAAGCATCCGAACTTCAGCTATGTGCCCGTGCTGTCCGACCTGCCGCCGGATGCCGGCTGGCGCGGCGCGCGCGGCTTCGCGCACGAGGCGCTGAAGGCGCAGTTCGCCAACGACTTCCGCGGCCACAAGGCCTACCTGTGCGGACCGCCGCCGATGACCGAGGCCTGTATCGCGACCCTGATGCAGGGCCGCCTGTTCGAGCGCGACATCTACACCGAGAAGTTCTTCACCGCCGCCGATGCGGCCTCTGCGGCCCCGCGCAGCCCGTTGTTCAAGGCCCTCTGACATGGACCCGATCTATTCCATCGCGATCGGCAACACGAACGAGCAGTACGCTTGCCGCGCCGGCCAGACGCTGCTGGGCGGCATGGAACAGCTCGGCCGCAAGGGCATCCCGGTCGGCTGCCGCGGCGGCGGCTGCGGCGTGTGCAAGGTGCGCATCGAGTCGGGCCGCGCGCGCTGCGAACGCATGAGCCGCGGCCACGTCAGCGCCGCCGAAGAAGCGCAGGGCTACGTGCTGGCCTGCCGCGCCTATCCGCAGAGCGATCTGCAGCTGCGCGCCGTCGAGCGGATGGCGCGCTGCATCGAACGTCATCTCGCGACCTCCCGTTCCTCCACCTGAATTCCACTCACCGAAGGAGACTCTCATGGCACTCACTGGCGTACTCAGACCCGGCCACGTTCAACTGCGCGTGCTCGACATCGAGACCGCGCTCAAGCACTACCGCGACGTGCTCGGCCTGATCGAGACCGCGCGCGACGCGCAAGGCCGCATCTATCTGAAAGCCTGGGACGAGCACGATCACCACAGCGTGGTGCTGCGCGAGGCCGACACGGCCGGCATGGACTTCATGGGCTTTCGCGTCGACTCGCCGGCCACGCTCGACAAGCTGGCCGCCGACCTCCAGGCCAGCGGCCTGGCCACCGACATGCAATGGATCGCGGCCGGCGAACAGCCGAAGACCGGCAAGCGCTTGCGCTTCACCGTGCCGACCGGCCATTCGATCGAGCTCTTCGCCGAGAAGGAGAAGGTCGGCAATGGCATGCCCTACGAGAACCCCGAGATCTCGCCGGACGACCTCAAGGGCATGGCGCCCTCGCGCTTCGACCACTGCCTCCTGTACGGCGACGACCTCGACGGCACGATCAAGCTGTTCACCGAAGTGCTGGGCTTCTCGATGGCGGAAAGCGTGGTCGCCGGCCCTGAGCGCATGCCCATCGCGGCCTTCCTGACCTGCTCGACCAAGCCGCACGACATCGCCTTCATCCGCCATCCGGAGAAGAACAAGTTCCACCACGCCTCCTTCCTGCTCGACAACTGGGGCGAGGTGCTGAAGGCGGCCGACATCATCACGAAGAAGCGCGTCTCGCTCGACATCGGCCCGACGCGCCACGGCATCACGCGCGGCGAGACGATCTACTTCTTCGACCCGAGCGGCAACCGCAACGAGGTCTTCTCGGGCGGCTACATCTTCTACCCGGACAAGCCGCCGCTGACCTGGACGGATGACGAACTCGGGCGCGCGATCTTCTACCACGACCGCAAGCTCAACGAAGCCTTCCTCTCGGTGCTGACCTGAAAGCAGTCTCGGCCATGAAGCAGTTCCTCAACTTCATCGGTGGCGAGTTCGTCGCCACCGGCAAGACCTTCGACGACCGCGCGCCGGTCGACAACCGGCTGATCGGCCAGGTGCACGAGGCCGGCGCGGCCGAGGTCGACGCCGCTGTGCGCGCGGCGCGTGCGGCCCTGCAAGGCGAGTGGGGCCGCATGAGCGTGGCCCGTCGCGTCGCGCTGCTGCACGCGGTGGCCGACGAGATCGACCGCCGCTTCGACGACTTCCTGCAGGCCGAGATGGCCGACACCGGCAAGCCGCATGCACTGGCCTCGCACGTCGACATCCCGCGCGGCGCGGCCAACTTCAAGGCCTTCGCCGACATCGTGAAGAACGTGCCGGCCGAGAGCTTCGAGATGGCGACGCCGGACGGCGGCCATGCGCTCAACTACGCCCTGCGTTCGCCGGTGGGCGTGATCGGCGTGGTGTGCCCGTGGAACCTGCCGCTGCTGCTGATGACGTGGAAGGTCGCGCCGGCGCTGGCCTGCGGCAACACGGTGGTCGTGAAGCCGTCCGAAGAAACGCCGGCCACCGCGACGCTGCTCGGCGAGGTGATGAACGCGGTCGGCATTCCGCCCGGCGTCTACAACGTGGTGCACGGCTTCGGCCCCGGCTCGGCGGGCGAATTCCTCACCCGGCATCCGGGCGTGAACGGCATCACCTTCACCGGCGAAACGCGCACCGGCGAGGCCATCATGGCCGCGGCGGCGAAGGGCGTGCGGCCGGTGTCCTTCGAACTCGGCGGCAAGAACGCCGGCATCGTGTTCGCCGATGCCGACTTCGACCGCGCCGTCGCCGGCATCGCGCGCGCGGCCTTCGAGAACTGCGGCCAGGTGTGCCTGGGTACGGAGCGCGTGTATGTCGAGCGGCCGATCTTCGACAGGTTCGTCGCCGCGCTGAAGGCCAGGGCCGAGGCGCTGAAGACCGGGCCGTCCGAGGAACCCGGTGTGAACCTCGGGCCGCTGATTTCGCGCGAGCACCAGCAGAAGGTGCTGTCGTACTACAGGAAGGCGATGGACGAGGGCGCGACGCTGGTCACCGGCGGCGGCGTGCCGCCGATGAAGGGCATGCTGGCCGAAGGCCACTGGGTACAGCCGACGATCTGGACCGGCCTGCCCGAGACGGCCGCGGTGATCCGCGAGGAGATCTTCGGGCCGTGCTGCCACATCGCGCCCTTCGACACCGAGGAAGAAGCGGTAGCGCTCGCGAACGCCACCGACTACGGCCTGGCCACGACGGTATGGACCGAGAACCTCGGCCGCGCGCACCGCGTCGCCCGGCAGGTCGAGGTCGGCATCTGCTGGGTCAACAGCTGGTTCCTGCGCGACCTGCGCACCGCCTTCGGCGGCGCCAAGGCCTCGGGCATCGGCCGCGAAGGCGGCGTGCATTCGCTCGAGTTCTACACCGAGCTGCGCAACGTCTGCATCAGGCTCTGAGGCATCGACGGCCATGGCCAATCCCGAAATCGCAAGCCGCATCCGCACCGGCGCCTTTCACACCAACGTGCACGACCTGGGGCAGGGCGCGCCGGTGCTCTTCATCCACGGCTCCGGCCCCGGCGTCAGCGCGTGGGCCAACTGGCGGCTCGCGATGCCGGTGCTCGCGCGCACGCGCCGCGTCATCGCGCCGGACATGGCGGGCTTCGGCTTCACCGATCGGCCGCCCGGCATCGCCTACACGATGGACACCTGGGTACAGCAGGCCATCGACCTGCTCGACGCGCTCGACATCGAACGCGCCGACGTGGTCGGCAACTCCTTCGGCGGCGCGCTCTCGCTCGCGCTGGCGATCCGCGCGCCGCAGCGCGTGCGCCGTCTGGTGCTGATGGGCAGCGTCGGCGTGCCCTTCCCGATCACGCCGGGGCTCGATGCGGTGTGGGGCTACACGCCCTCGTTCGACAACATGCGCCGCATCATGGACGTGTTCGCGCACGACCGCACGCTGGTCACCGACGAGCTCGCGCAGCTGCGCTACGAGGCCAGCATCCAGCCGGGCTTCCAGGAGTCCTTCGGCGCGATGTTTCCCGCACCGCGCCAGCGCTGGGTCGACGCGATGGCGAGCCCGGAGGCCGCGATCCGCGCGCTGCCGCACGAGACGCTGCTGCTGCACGGGCGCGAGGACCAGGTGATTCCGCTCGCCACCTCGCTGACGCTCGCGCAATGGATCCCGCGCAGCCAGCTGCATGTCTTCGGCCGCTGCGGCCACTGGACGCAGATCGAGCACAGCGCCCGCTTCGTGCGGCTGGTCGGCGACTTCCTCGCCGAGGCCGACTGATTTCCACGCACCGACAGAGAAGACCCTCATGGACAACACCCTGATCCAGCAGCTCGGTGACGAGCTCTACGCCGCGCTGCGCGACCGCCAGGTCGTGGCACCGCTCACCGAGCGCCACAAGGACATCGGCATCGACGACGCCTACGGCGTGCAGCAGCGCATGATCGCGCGCCGCCTCGAGGCCGGCGAGCGCGTCGTCGGCAAGAAGATCGGCGTCACCTCGCGCGCCGTCATGGCCATGCTCGGCGTCTGGCAGCCCGACTTCGGCTACCTGCTCGACGGCATGATCGTGAACGAAGGCGAATCGATCGACCGCAGCACGCTGATCCAGCCCAAGGCCGAGGGCGAGATCGCCTTCATCCTGAAGCGGGATCTGATGGGGCCTGGCATCGGCAACGCCGACGTGCTGGCCGCGACCGAATGCGTGATGCCCTGCTTCGAGATTGTCGACTCGCGCATCCGCGACTGGAAGATCGGGATCGCCGACACCGTCGCCGACAACGCGTCGTGCGGCGTCTTCGTGCTGGGCGACAGCGCGGTCGATCCGCGCCGCGTCGACCTCGCCACCTGCGGCATGGTGCTGGAGAAGAACGGCGAGATCATCGCCACCGGCGCCGGTGCCGCGGCACTCGGATCGCCGGTCAATGCGGTCGCCTGGCTCGCCAACACGCTCGGCCGGCTGGGCATCGGGCTGAAGGCCGGCGAGGTCGTGCTCTCGGGCGCGCTGGCCGCCATGTTCCCGGCCGCGGCCGGCGACAACTTCCGCGTTTCCATCGGCGGCCTCGGCGGCTGCTCGGTGCGCTTTCACTGACGAAGAAGGAAGTCACGCCATGACGAAGAAAATCAGGTGCGCCCTCATCGGGCCCGGCAACATCGGCACCGACCTGCTGGCCAAGCTGCAGCGCAGTGCGGTGCTCGAACCCGTGTGGATGGTGGGCATCGACCCCGCGTCCGACGGCCTGCAGCGCGCCCGCGCGATGGGCCTGAAGACCACCGCCGAAGGCGTCGACGGCCTGCTGCCGCATGTCGAGGCCGACGGTGTGCGGATCGCGTTCGACGCCACCAGCGCCTACGTGCATGCCGAGAACAGCGCGAAGCTCAATGCGCTCGGCGTGATGATGATCGACCTCACGCCCGCGGCCATCGGCCCCTACTGCGTGCCGCCGGTCAACCTGAAGGCGCAGCTCGCGGCGCCGGGCGGGCGGCCGATGAATCTCAACATGGTCACCTGCGGCGGCCAGGCCACGATCCCGATGGTGGCGGCCGTCTCGCGCGTGCAGCCCGTGGCCTACGGCGAGATCGTGGCGACGGTGTCGAGCCGATCGGTCGGGCCGGGCACGCGCAAGAACATCGACGAGTTCACGCGCACCACGGCCGGCGCGGTAGAGCGCGTGGGCGGCGCGGCGAAGGGCAAGGCGATCATCATCGTCAACCCGGCGGAGCCGCCGCTCATCATGCGCGACACCGTGCATTGCCTGACCGAGGACGAGCCGGACCAGGCGCGCATCACCGCGTCGGTGCACGAGATGATGGCGGAAGTCCGCCAGTACGTGCCGGGCTACAGGCTGGTGAACGGGCCGGTGTTCGACGGCCGGCGCGTGTCGATCTACCTCGAGGTCGAGGGCCTCGGCGACTACCTGCCGAAGTACGCCGGCAATCTCGACATCATGACCGCCGCCGCGGCGCGCACGGCGGAGATGTTCGCCGAAGCGATGCTGGCCGGTGAAGTTCAAACTGAAGCCGCCACGGCTTGAGGACCCCACCATGAATCTCCAGGGCCGACACATCACCGTGCACGACATGACGCTGCGCGACGGCATGCATCCCAAGCGCCACCAGATGACGCTGGACCAGATGAAGGACATCGCCGCCGGGCTCGACGAAGCCGGCGTGCCGCTGATCGAGGTGACCCATGGCGATGGCCTGGGCGGCAGCTCGGTCAACTACGGATTTCCGGCGCACAGCGACGAGGACTACCTCGGCGCGGTGATCCCGCTGATGCGCAGGGCCAAGGTCTCGGCCTTGCTGATCCCCGGCATCGGCACCGTCGACCACCTGCGCATGGCGCACGGGATCGGCGTGCACACGGTGCGCGTCGCCACGCACTGCACCGAGGCCGACGTCTCGGAGCAGCACATCACGATGGCGCGCCGGCTCGGGATGGACACCGTCGGCTTCCTGATGATGGCGCACATGGCCTCGCCGCAGAAGCTGGTGAGCCAGGCGCTGCTGATGGAAGGCTACGGCGCCAACTGCGTCTACGTCACCGACTCGGCCGGCCACATGCTGCCCGATGACGTGAAGGCGCGCATCGGCGCGGTGCGCGCGGCGTTGAAGGCCGACACCGAGCTGGGCTTCCACGGCCATCACAACCTCGCGATGGGCGTCGCCAATTCGATCGCCGCGGTGGAGGCCGGCGCCAACCGCATCGACGCCGCGGCCGCGGGCCTCGGCGCGGGCGCGGGCAACACGCCGATGGAAGTCTTCGTCGCGGTGTGCGAGCGCATGGGCATCGAGACCGGCGTCGATGTCTTCAGGATCCAGGACGTGGCCGAGGACCGCGTGGTGCCGATCATGGACCACGTCATCCGCGTCGACCGCGACGCGCTGACGCTGGGCTATGCGGGCGTGTACTCGTCCTTCCTGCTGTTCGCCAAGCGCGCCGAGAAGAGGTACGGCGTGCCGGCGCGCGAGATCCTGGTCGAGCTCGGACGGCGCGGCATGGTGGGCGGCCAGGAAGACATGATCGAGGACACCGCGATCACGCTGGCGCGTGCACGCCAGGCGGCGCAGGAGGTGGCGGCATGAAGCTCGACCCACGCACCATCGCCGCGCTCGCCGAGCACCTGGAAAGCTGCGAACGCGAGGCGCGCGACACGCCGAAGATCACCGACGAATACCCGCAGATGGATTGGGACGATGCCTATGCGATCCAGAACGAGATCCGCCGCCGCAAGATCGCGCGCGGCCATCGCGTGATCGGCCTCAAGGCCGGCCTCACCTCGCACGCGAAGATGAAGCAGATGGGCGTGACCACGCCGGTGTTCGGCTTCATGGCCGACAACCATGCCGTGCCCGAAGGCGGCGAGTGCAGGCTCGCCGAGCTGATCCATCCGAAGGTGGAGCCCGAGATCGCCTTCGTCACGCGCAGCGCGCTCAGGGGTCCGGGCTGCCACATCGGCGCGGTGCTCGCCGCGACCGACTTCGTGCTGCCCGGCATCGAGGTCATCGACAGCCGCTACCGGGATTTCAAGTTCGACCTGAAGAGCGTGGTGGCCGACAACACCTCGGCCGCGCGCTTCGTGATCGGCGGCCGCGCGCGGCCGGCGTCCGAGATCGACTTGCGCACCGTGGGCGTGGTGCTGGAGAAGAACGGCGAGCCGGTGGCCTTCGGCGCCGGCGCGGCGGTGCTCGGCCATCCCGCCGCGGCGATCGCGATGCTGGCCAACCATCTCGGCGCGCACGGCGAAGAGATCCCGGCCGGGACGCTGATCCTGTCGGGCGGCATCACCGAGGCGGTGGCGGTGAAGGCGGGTGACGCGGTCACGCTGAAGGTGCAGGGGATGGGCAGCGTCGGGTTGCGTTTCGTCTAGAAGGAGCGAGCGGGCACGCCAAGACCGCTTCTTGAGGAAGGTCTTGATACGAAGCTAAACTGCGAAGCCAAACTTCATATCCAGGACTTGCCGACGTGGAACCTGAAAGCCCTGAAGCCGCGCACCTGATGAGCGCCGCCGTGGACCTGCGCGTGTTCGTCGGCAAGCTGCGAAGGCGGCTGCGGGACGAAGCCCCGGCCGGGCATCTGACCGAACCGCAGCGCCATGTGCTCGGTCGGCTGGAGCGCGACGGTCCCTCGACCGTGACTGCGCTGGCCCGGGCCGAAGGCATGCGCTCGCAGTCGATGGGCGCCACGATCGCCGCGCTCGTCGATGCAGGCTTCCTGAAAGCGACACCGGATCCGAAGGACGGACGCCAGACCATCCTGTCGCTGACGGCGACGGCCCGCAAGGCGTTCAAGGCGGTCCGCGCAGCCCGCGAGGACTGGCTGCTGGCTTCCATGCAAAGCCGGTTCTCGCAGGCCGAACAGCGCCAGCTGATGACCGGCATCGAACTCCTCCAACGTCTTGTCGACTGACTCCTCCTGAAAGAACCGCCATGCCCATCAGCACGCTCGATCCCACATCCGCACTCGTCGTCATCGACCTTCAGAAGGGCATCGTGGCCCGGCCGGCCGTGCATCCGATCGACGAGATCGTGCGGCATGCCGTTTCGCTCGCCGATGCGTTCCGCCGGCATGGCCTGCCGGTGGTTCTCGTCAACGTGGCGGGCTTCGCGCCCGGACGCAACGAGCAGCCCCGCGGCCCCGGCGAGCTGCCGGCGGACTGGGCCGAGCTGATACCCGCGCTGGGACAGCAGCCCACCGACCTGCGGGTCACGAAGCGGACCTGGGGCGCCTTCACCGGCACCGGCCTCGAGAAGTCCCTGCGCGGCCTGGGCGTGACCCAGATCGTGCTGGCCGGCGTGGCCACCAGCATCGGCGTGGAGTCGACCGCGCGGCAGGCGAGCGAGCTCGGGTTCCACGTCACGCTCGCGGTCGATGCGATGACCGACACGAACGCGGACGCCCATGCGAACAGCATCACGCGGATCTTCCCGAGGCTGGGCGAAACGGGCACGACGCAGGACATTCTCCGGTTGCTGGATGCGCATCGGAACTGATCGGGCCGGCAGCGGCCCTCCTCTGGCGGGTTGAACCGCAGTGGCCGGAACCTTCCGCTCGCTGAGCGGCTTCAACTACCGCCTCTGGGCCATCGGCGCGCTGGTCTCCAACATCGGGACATGGATGCAGCGCACGGCCCAGGACTGGCTCGTGCTCGCCCACCTCACCCATCGCAACGCGACGGCCGTGGGCATCGTCATGGCGCTGCAGTTCGGCCCCCAGCTGCTGTTGCTGCCGTTCACCGGCCTGGCGGCCGACCGGCTCGATCGGCGCAAGCTGCTTCTCGTGACGCAGGCCGTGATGGGTGCGCTGGCGCTGGGACTGGGCCTGTTGACGCTCGCGGGCGTCGTCCGGCTCTGGCATGTGTACGCGTTCGCGTTCGCGCTGGGGTGCACGGCGGCCTTCGATGCGCCTGCGCGTCAGACCTTCGTCTCCGATCTCGTGGCGTCGGCCGATCTCTCGAACGCGGTGGCGCTCAATTCCACGTCCTTCAACGCCGCCAGGATGATCGGGCCGGCCGTCGCAGGCGTGGTGATCGCAGCCGCCGGCGTCGGCTGGGTGTTCCTCCTCAACGCGGTCTCTTTTCTCGCCGTGCTGGGTTCGCTGCTCGGGCTGCGGCGCGCCGAGCTCCAGCCGAGGATGGCCTTGCCTCGAACGCACGGCGGACTGGCCGAAGGGCTCCGGTATGTCTGGCATCGGCCGGATCTCAAGGCGGCGCTGCTGATGCTGCTGCTGGTGGGCACCTTCGGGCTCAACTTCCCGATCTTCATTTCGACGATGTCCCTCGGTGCGTTCCACGGCGGGGCGGGGCAGTACGGATTGCTGTCCTCGGCCATGGCGGTCGGCTCCGTGACCGGCGCCTTGCTCGCCGCCAGGCGCGGCCGGCCGCGCATGACGATGCTGCTGTATGGCGCCGCGCTCTTCGGGCTGGGCTGCGCGATCGCGGCGGTGATGCCGAACCCTATCTTCTTCGCGATGGCGCTGGTGCTCATCGGCCTGGCGGCGCAGACGCTGACGACCTCGACGAACAGCCTCGTGCAGCTGTCGACCGACCCGGCGTTGCGCGGCCGCGTGATCGCGATTCTGCTGGCGGTGGCGCTCGGCAGCACGCCGATCGGCGCGCCCATCGTCGGATGGATCGCGGACACCTTCGGCCCGCGCTGGGCCCTGGCGGTCGGCGCGGCCTCCGGATTCGCCGCGGCGCTGGTGGCGGTCCGCTATCTTGCGAGGCGGCGAGCCGAAGCGCGATCGGAGATTCGTCGACCGGCGAGCGACGCGCTGGCCGGTGCGAAGGGTGGCGGCCGCAGCGGCACGTAGCCGTCCGGCTCAGCACTCGACGATGTTGACCGCCAGCCCGCCGCGCGAGGTTTCCTTGTACTTGGTCATCATGTCCGCGCCGGTCTCGCGCATCGTCTTGATGACCTTGTCGAGGCTCACATGGTGCGTGCCGTCGCCGTGCAGCGCCATGCGGGCCGCGTTCACCGCCTTCACCGAGGCGATGGCGTTGCGCTCGATGCAGGGAATCTGCACCAGGCCGCCGACCGGATCGCAGGTCAGGCCGAGGTGGTGCTCCATGCCGATCTCGGCAGCGTTCTCGACCTGCTCGGGCGTGCCGCCGAGCACCGCGCAGAACGCGGCCGAAGCCATCGAGCAGGCCACGCCGACCTCGCCCTGGCAACCGACTTCGGCGCCCGAGATCGACGCGTTCTCCTTGTAGAGAATGCCGATCGCGCCGGCGGTGAGAAGGAAGTCGACGATGCCCGCGCGGCTCGCACCCGGCACGAAATCGACGTAGTAGTGCAGCACCGACGGAATGATGCCTGCGGCGCCGTTGGTGGGCGCGGTCACGACGCGGCCGCCCGCCGCGTTCTCTTCGTTGACGGCCAGCGCATAGAGGTTCAGCCAGTCCATCACCTTCAGCGGATCGTCGATGGCGCCGGGCTTCGCCGCGGCCGTCAGCGTGCGGTGCAGCGCGGCGGCACGGCGCTTGACCTTGAAGGCGCCGGGCAGCACGCCTTCGGTCCTGCAGCCGCGTGCGACGCAGCCTTGCATCACGGCCCAGATCTTCAGCAGGCCGGCCTCGATCTCGTCGTCGGCGCGCCAGTGGCGCTCGTTGCGCCGCATCACCTCGGCGATGCTGCAGCCGTGCTGCCGCGTCAGCGCCAGCAGCTCGTCGCCGCTGTGGAAGGGCAGCGGCAACACGGTGGTGTCGGGCGCGATGACCTTCTGGCGCCGGCCGTCCTCGGCCACCTGCTCGCTGACGACGAAGCCGCCGCCGACCGAGTAGTAGGTCTGCGTGCACAGCGCAGCGCCCGCCGCATCGAAGGCACTGAACTTCATGCCGTTGGCGTGGAACGGGAGCGTCTCGCTGCGGTAGAAGAGCACGTCGCTTTTCTCGTCGAGCGCGATCCGGTGGGTGCCGAGCAAGGCGATCGCGCGCTCGCTGCGGATGACGTCGAGCAGTGCGGCGATCTGGTCCGGATCGACCGTGTCGGGCTCGTGCCCGGCCAGGCCCAGCAGCACCGCGCGGTCGGTGCCGTGTCCCTTGCCGGTGGCGCCGAGCGAGCCGTACAGCTCGGACTGGATTCGCGCCACCGCGTTCAACAGGCCTTCGTTGGAAAGCCGCGAGGTGAACAGGCGTGCCGCCCGCATCGGCCCCACGGTGTGCGAACTGGAAGGCCCGATGCCGACCTTGAACAAATCGAAAACGCTGACTGCCAAAACGGTTCTCCGATGCGTGAAGGCCCGAGCGGCGGCCTTTGCGTCATTCTCGACGATCGGGATGACGAAGTGGCGTGCATCAGGTCGCAGGCATGCCTTCGAGCGTGTTCACGGCCGACTGCAGGCCGCCCAGCACGCGCTCGGCCACCAGAGGCGACAAATCCTTCGGCAACTGTTCCCGCACTTCCCTGATCGCGCCGGGCGTCCGAACAATCAGCGCCTGGATGACGGCTTCTGCGTCATGGCCGAATCCCACCTGCTGCGCGGTGCTGTTGAAGTGCCGGCGTTGAATGCCGGCCATGGCGTAGTGCCGGTTCTTGCCGAGCAGCGCCATCGCCAGCTTGACGTCGCGCGGCGCCCATTGGCTGCGGCCCTTGCCAAGGATGGGATAGGCCGACATGACGTCATACATCTTCGTGAGCCGGAACGCACCGCCGGCCAGCAGGTGAATGCTGAAATTCTTCGCGTGGCCATCCGGCGCGCGGAGCAGCCAGAACAGGACCTGCGAGGCCATCAAGGTGCGCATGTCATCCGCCGCGGTCGCGGACTGCTGCAAAAGCGAAAAGAGCTTCTGCAGACCTGGCCCGCCCTCGTTCTCGTATTTCACCAAGGGCGAGGTTCCCGTGGCCTGGCAGAAGTCCTCTTGGGGCAGCCGCAGGAGACGGCCGTTCGCAACGCGCCGGTCGAAGCGCTCGACCACCAGGACGCGCTGCTTGCCGAACGATGCGATGGTCGCATCGGCAGTGGGCAATCCATAGGCCTGAAGCAGTTTCAGACACAACCACTCGTTGTCCACGGAGGTAGAGAAATCTGCCCGGCGCCCGCCGATCAGACCCAGGGGGAGCTTGAAGATGTGCGTGGTGGGCGTGGTGCCGCGGGGCTTGTGCCAGGCACCGTTCCACCAGAGGTAGGCGTCCTTTTCCTGGGCGCCGGCGAGTGAGATGCGGAAGTCGTCGTCGGGGTCTACCGAGGCGTCGAACTTGTCGGGGCTCGTGATGTTCAGCAGGTGGCGTTCGATGGACTCGTCGTCCAGCCGCACGGCTTCCACCTTGTCGACCGCCGTGGGGGCGTCGGCCTCGTCGAGCAGCTGAATGGCGCCCACACAGTCGCGCCCAATGGCCGCCAGCAGGTCGAACGCATCGATCGAGCCCGTCTTGAAGCGCGCCGCCACGCGCTTGCGAATGGCCGTGCTGTCGGGAAGCAGGTTGTCGAAATAGTGCTCGACGGCAGAACCCTGGAGGGGTTCGTTGTAGGGATTGAAGGGCAGCGACAGCGACAGCGGGCGGCCGACGTCCGAGCGGACCCAGGCTTCGTCGTAGTGCAGCTCCATCGCCCCGCGCGCGGGGATCGTCCAGCGGCCGACGCGCTCGCCGTTGGACCAGAGGCCGAGGGATTGGCTGCGTGATCGACGGCCCACGTCACCACTCCGTCGTGCCGGGCTTGACCTTCAACGGGCCTCGTGCGCTCAGCTTCAGCTCGAGGCCGAGCACCGAGCACCAACTCAGCAGTTGCCTGAAGCTCAACTCATCGGGATGGAGTTCGAGGTAGGAAACCCGGTTCTGGCTGAGATTCAGCCTGGCGCCGATGGCAGCCTGGTTCAGTTTCAACCGGCGGCGCGTGCTGCGCAGCAGCTGCCCCAGCTGATCGCCGGACACGAGAGCTTGGGCTGGAAGCGCACCCATGGCAGTAGCTGTATTCATGCTATTTTAAATTTATCTGTATTGCAGCTAATCGTCAAGTAGCTGAAAAACGGATAAATGCGGCATAGCTCCCATGCAGCTTTTCGTACCGGGCGCCTGCTGCTCGGCGCGGGCTTCGCTGGCCTCAGTCAGAACCCGGCAGCGCACGCAGCTTCTCGATCAACGCCTCGGTCGGCAGCACGTCCGCATACTTCTGCCCGAGGTCGAACAGGTTGACCTTGTGCGAGGTGATGCTGCGGTCGAATGAACATTCCTGCGGAATCGAGACCTTGAAGTTGTACGAGAACGCGTCCACCGCGGTGCCGCGCACGCAGCCGCTGGTGCTGCAGCCGACGACGACCACGGTGTCGACCCGCAGGTCGATCAGGTGGCTGCACAGCGCGGTTGCGAAGAAGGCGCTCGGGTGCTTCTTGGGCAGCAGCACGTCGCCGGGGCGCGGCGCGAGTTCCTGCACGATCTCGTAGCCCTTGGCCGCGATGTTCATGATCGCCGGGATCTTCTCGGCCAGCCGGCCGCCTTCGTGCGCGACCTTGGGCGCCACGTGCGGATAGAGCACCGGCCAGTCGCGCTCGCGGAACAGCGCGAGCAGCGGCACGATGGCGTCCACCGCGGCCCAGCCGACCTCGCCGCAGGAGGTCGGGAATTCCTCGATGGCTTCCCAGAACGGCAGGCGCTTCGTGCCGACGGTGCGGTATTGCACGTCGATGATGAGCAGGCCGGGCCGCTTGCCGAGGCCGCTCGGGCGGCCGAAGCCGACCGCGTTGTAGGCGCGCTGTTCTTCGGCGCTGATGACGTCGTCCCAGGGATGGGTGGTGGAGGTCATGGATGTCTTTCGGTGAATGAAGGGAGCGCGCGTCAGGCGCTTGCCGCGCCGGCGCGCGTGCGGAAGATGTACTGGCCATGGCCCGGCGCGCCGACCAGCTTGCCGTCCTGCATGACGGTCTCGCCGCGAACGATGGTCTCGGTCGCCCAGCCCTTGAAGGTCCAGCCGTCGTAGATGCTGTAGTCGGAGTAGGACAGCAGATCCTCGTGCCGCACCACGCGCTCGAGGTTCAGGTCGACCAGCGTGATGTCGGCATCGGCGCCCGGCCGCAGCGCGCCCTTGCGCGCGGCGATGTCGAAGATGCGCGCCGGTGCCTCGCACACCAGCTGGCAGATGCGGCGCAGCGACAGCCCGCGCCGGTGGTAGCCCTCGTGCAGCAGCACGGGCAGGATGGTCGCGGTGCCCGGGAAGCCCTGCGAGGCGAGCCACAGCGTCTTGTCCTTGGTCGCGCGCTTGCGCGGGCAATGGTCGGAGGCGACGACGTCGATCGAACCGTCGGCCAGGCCTTCCCAGAGCGCGTCCTGGTCGTCCTTGCTGCGGAAGGGCGGGTTCGCCTTGCCCATGCCGCCGAGGTCCATGTCGGCGGTGTGGGTCAGGTAGTGCGGACAGGTCTCGACGAACACCTGGTCGTAGCGCCGGCGCCATTGGCGCACCTCGTCCAGGCCCATGCGCGAGCTCATGTGCGGGATGTAGATCTTCGCGCCGGCCTTCTCGGCCAGGAACATCGCGCGCACGCAGGCTTCGGCCTCGGTGATCGGCGGCTTGATGTCGGCCCACTGCTGCAGGTTGTCGAGGCCGATCTCCAGCTGCGCGTTGCGGCGGCGATTGACGATCTCGATGTTCTCGGTGTGGCAGACCACCGTCACGTTGCCGATCGCCGCGGCGCGTTCGAGCAGCGCCTGGAAGTAGCCGTCGTCGGTGCCGTCGAGGCCGAGGTAGCGGCCTTCTTCGCCCTTGAAGTTCATGAAGTACTTGAACGAGGTGACGCCGTAGTCGCGCACATAGCTCTCGAGTTCCTGCAGATGCAGCTCGGAGGCGGTGCTGAAGTGAAAGCCGTAGTCGACGTGCGCGCGCGGCTGCGCGTAGGCCTGCTCGCGCTTGAACACGTCGCTGTAGGCCTCGTTGTTGAGGAAGTAGCCGAGCACGGTGGTGAAGCCGCCGATGGCCGCGTGTGCGGTCTCGGTGCTGTACTCGGTGATCTTCTCGCCGAAGCCGAAATGCAGATGCGCTTCGATCAGGCCCGGAAACACGTGCAGGCCGTCGATGCGGCGCTCGCGCACGTGGTCGGCCACGGGCGTGCCGGGCGCGAGCAGCGCGCCGATGCGGCCGTCCTCGACCAGGATGTCCTGCGGCTCGGGGTCGCGCTCGGCGCTGACCACGGTGCCGCCGCGAAGAATGAAGGTGTCGGGCATGGTGAGGTGTTGCTTCAGTGGGGAGAGGGCGTGGGCACGACGATGGCGTCGAGTTCCGCGCGGGTGATGGATTCGCCGATGCACACGAGAAAGCCGTGCGGCACCGAGGCGGGCCAGGCGGCCAGCCGTTCGGGCGGCGCGAAGTAGCCCTGCACGCCCTGCACGACCCAGGGCGCGCCGTCGTCGCCGAGCGCGACCAGGCCCTTGCAGCGCAGCAGGCGCGCGCCAAGCCGTGCACTCAGGGCTTGCGTCCATGCGGCGTAGATCGGCCAGTCGATGGGGCCGGGCACTTCGAGCACGTGCGTGCTGACCTGGCGAAAGGCGGTGCCGTGGTCATGCTCCACATCGGCCGTATCGACGCCATCGCCGGCCTGCGCGTACTGCGGCCGCAGCGGGCCGCGCAGCCACGCCTCGGCGTGCACGGCCGTCGCGTGTGGCGCGGCACTGGCAGCCGGCGCGAAATAGCGCGACGGCGAATCGCCGCGCTGCCAGCGCGCGACCTCGGCCGCGGGATTGAGCTCGCGAATCCGAGATACCAGATCGCTCGCTTGCGCGGGTTCGGCGATGTCCGTCTTGCTGATCAACACGCGGTCGGCGAAGGCCACCTGTCGCTGCGCTTCGGCATAGCGCGCCAGCGTCGCGGCGCCATTCACCGCATCGACCAGCGTCAGCACCTGCGCCAGGACGCAGCGCGGCTTCAGCGCCGAATCGCCCAGCAGCGAGGCCACCAGCGGACCGGGATGGGCCAGGCCGCTGGTCTCGACGATGATGCGGTCGAAGGGCGGCACGCCGCCGCTGCTGCGGCGCGCGAACAGATCGATCAGCGTGTCGCGCAGCGTGCCCGAGGCGGCGCAGCACAGGCAGCCCGAGTCGAGCAGCAGCACCTGGTCGTCGGCGGCGGACATCAGCACGTGGTCCAGCCCGACTTCGCCGAATTCGTTGACGATGACCATCGCGCCGGCGAAGGACGCATCGCGCAGCACGGCATTGACCAGCGTGGTCTTGCCGCTGCCGAGGAAGCCGGTGACGAGGTCGACCGGAATGCGCGCTGCCGCCGTCATCGCCATCCTGCGTTCAATCGGCCGCCGTGCGCAGCGCGCGCTGCAGCGTGTCGAGGCTGCCCCCCTGCATCACCGCATCCCAGGCCGTGTCGCGCGCCGTGGCACCGAGCACGGGCGCGACGTTGGCCGCGAACTTGGCGCGCACGGCGTCTTCGCCGGCCGGACGCTGCGGGCTGCCGAACACCTGATCGACCGCATGGTGCAGCTGCGTGCCGTCGGCCAGCATGATGCGCAGGTCGGCATCGAACTTCGCCGGGAAGCCGCTGTCGTCGCGTGGCGTCCATTGGATGCGCGCGGCCAGTGCGATCGCGTCCGCGTCGACGCTGGTGGCCGTCATCGAGGGGATGTCCACCGGGCGCCCGAGCAGCACGCGGGCGATGCAGTAGGGCAGGCTGTACTTGGCCTCGTTGCCGCTCGCGACCTGCTGCTTCGACGACCAGGGTTCGCAGATCACCGTGGCCGCGCCCGGCGCGACGCGGCAATGCACCTCGGCGATGTCCGCGACCGTCGCGATGCGCGCCGACAAGGCCTGTGCGCATTCGAGGAAGGGATGGATGTAGTGGCAGCACGGAAAGAACTTGAAGGCGGCATCGGCCAGCCGCCATTGCGTGCCGAGATCGCGCAGGCCAACGGCCAGGCGACCGCCGGCGGCTGGGTCGTCGGCATAGGCGGCGAACAGGCCATAGCGGCCCTCGATCACGGTGGTCGGCCCGGTCATGCCTGCGGCTGCGCAGCGCGCGGCCCACAGGCCTGCATGCGCGGCCCAGCCCGGATGCAGCGCCTTCACGTTGGAGCCGTTGCTCAGGAATTCGAAGATGCCGCCGGCCTGGCTGCCGGCGATGCCCATCGCGGCCACGCTCTGCGCCGGGCTCGCGCCGCGCGCCACCGAGGCGAGCAGCGCCGCGACCCCCACGCCGCCCACCGAGGTCACCTGGAAGCCGCGGCGCTGGAAGCCGCCGGGGCTCGCCTCGCCGAGGCGCACCAGCAACTCCCAGCCGATCACCACCAGGCGCACGGCTTCGTCGAGCGACAGCGCGTGCGTCTCGACCGCGGCCAGCACGGCCGGCACGATCACCGCGCTGCCGTGCACGATGGAGCCCATGTGCGTGTCGTCGTACTCGAGCGAGTGGATGGACGTGCCGTTGAGCAAGGCGGCCACCGGTGCCGATGCACCCGTCGAATAGCCCAGCACCGTGGCGCGGCCGCCGGTGCCCGACTCCTCGCGCAGGCCTTGCAGGAAACGGCGATGCGAGGGCACGGCCGAGGCGCCGAGCCCGACGCCGAGCGCATCGATCAGGTGAAGACGCGCGAGGCGCTGCACCGGCGCCGGCACATCCGCCAGCCGAAGCCCGTCCGCAAAGCTTGCAAACTGTTCGGCCAGCGTCATGCCGCGGCTCCGGCGCGGACCTTGGCCGCTGCGTCGCGGCCTGCGAGGTAGCCGAGCCCGACCGCAGTCAGCAGGCCATTGCCCGAGGCATAGCCGCCTGCACCCGCGCGCCCGCTGATGCCGGCCGCCGCGCCGCCGCCGGCATAGAGACCGGCGATGACCGAACCATCCTCGCGCAGCACGCGCCCTTCGGTATCGACCGCGAGGCCGCCCTGCGTATGGAACAGGCCCGGAGTGACGCGACAGATCCAGAGCCGGCCCGTCAATGGCGCCATGCCGAAGCGCGCGCGGCCTTGCGGATCGGGCGCGCGGCCGGCCGCGGCCTCGTTGAATGCGGCCAGCGTCGCGGCCAGCGTTTGCGGCGGCAGCTCGAACAGCGCCGCAAGTGCTTCCGCCGACGCCGCCTGCTTGAGCCCGCCATGCTCGACCAGCTCGCGGAACTCGTCCTCCTTCGAAGCCAGCGCCATGATGCGTTCGTCGAACACCGCATAGACGTTCGTGTCTTCGGCCAGCACATGGCGCGCATAGGCGGAGTAGCCGAGGTCCTCGTTGCCGAAGCGTTCGCCGCGCGCGTTGACGAGCACACCGCCTTTCTCGATCGTGGTCCACGACAGCAGCGAGCCATGCGGATAGGCCACGGCTGCATAGCCCTGGTAGGCCTGCATGTTGGCCAGCCGTGCGCCGAGCGCGCGGCCCCACAGCACGGCCTCGCCTTCGCTGCCGAGCGCGCCGAAATACTCGGCGCCGGCAATCTCGCCGCAGTGCTGCTTGACGAGCTCGCGGTTCGCCGCGAAGCCGTTGGATGCCAGGATGACGCTGCGCGCGCCGATGCGCGAGGTCTGCACACCGGCGCCGCCGACTGCCACGCCGACCACCGCGCCCTCGGCGGACAGATAGAGCACCTGCACCGGGTTGTTCGTCGCCAGCGGGATCTCGCGCGTGGCCACCGCGGCCAGCAGATCGTCGACCAGGTCCTGGCCGCGCCGCGACACCGGCGCGTGCAGGCGCGCAATCGTGTGGCCGACATGGCAGTAGTCGGTGATCAACGCCATGCGTGCGCCGACGCTATCGACCAGCCATTCGCAGAGCTCGGCCGAGATCGCGGCCATGCGCCGCGTGAGTTGCGGCAGCTCGCCTTCGCCCGACAGGCGCAGCAGGTCGGCCACCATCACCTCGGGCGAATCGACGATGCCGGCTTCGTGCTGGAAGCGGCTGCCGGCGCCCGGCACGGAGCCGGTGCTGAGCGAGGAATTGCCGCCCGGCCGCTCGCGCTTCTCGAGGATCGCGACCTGCGCGCCGGCATCGTGCGCGGCGATGGCCGCGGCCATGCCGCAGGCGCCGGCGCCGACCACCAGCACGTCCACTTCCAGGTCCCAGACCTGGCCTTCTTCGACCTGTTGCACCAGGGCTTGCATCGTTCAGTGTTCCTTCGTTGCTTGGGGATCGAGGGCGGCCGCCGTCACCGGCGCCGGCTCGGAAAAACAGGCGTCGAGCCAGTCGCGCCACGGGCGGTCGAGATCGGCGCTGCCGCTGCCCGAGGCTGCAGCATCGGCCATGCGGCGCATCGTCGGCGCGAAGGCGGGCGCGTACGGCGCGGACAGCGTCGCCACCTTGTCCCACAGCGCGGCAGCGGGGAAGGGTCGGTCGGGACCGCCTTGCGCGCTCCAGCACAGCGCATCGAAGGACGTGCCGTCGTCGGTCGTCAGCGTCACGCGCGAGGGGCGGTCGTCGGGCCAGGGCCGCAGCTCGGGAAAGGGCACCAGCGTGGTCGCGTTGCGCAGGCGTGCGATGCGCGCATCGTCCAGCGACGCGGCATCGAAGGCGGTCGCGCCGCCGTTGCCGTGGACCAGCGCGGCCGCGGCCGCATGCGGCACCGAGAACTTGGCGCCGAGCGTGGTCCGCGGCGCGCGGTCGTCGAGCGCGTACGCCAGTGGATGCGCTTCGACGGTGATCGCCGTCACGCGCTCGCCGCCGCGCAGCGAGGGCTCGTTCGCGAGCAGCGTCTGGATCGCCTCGATCGTCGAGTGCGCGTACTGGCAGCAGGCGTTCATCTTCTGGTAGCCGGATTCGACCGCCCAGCCTTCGTCGGCATGCGGCGTGAGCACGGCAAGATCGGTGGAAGCGCCCAGCGCGACGGCATAGACATCGTGCGGGCTCGCGGCCCGGCCGCCGATGCCGCACTGCGCCCACTCGACCGCGTTCAGTCCGGCGACGGCCGCCTGAGGTGCCCAGGTGTTGCGCGCGAGGACGCCTTTCAAGGCGTGGTCGAAGGGCCCGGCCATGCCCAGGGTCGCGGCGCCCGCGATGGCCGAGACGATCTGCTCCGCCGGCAGCCGTTGCAGGAAAGCGAGGCCCGCCGCGGCGCCGACCGGCGCGAGCAGCGCATGCGGATGAATGCGCAGCGCGGGGAACTGCCAGGTGCGCGCGACGCGGGTGACGACCTCGTAGCCGAGCGCGAGGGCGCGCAGCAGGTCGCGCAGCGAGGCATTGCCGGCCTCGGCGGTCGCGAGCAGGGCCGGCAGCACGTAGAGCCCGGCATGGCACACGGCCTTGCGAAAGCCTTCATCCAGCTCGTTCCATCCCATCGCGAGGCCGTTGCCCATCGCGGCCTGCAGGACCGACATGCGCGGCCGGCCCGCGGCGATCAGCGAGGCCGGGCCGCCTTGCAGCGCGGCCTCGCGCAGCCGCTGCTGCGCGAGCGCGACCTGCGGTTCATCGAGCGCGCTGAAGGTGGCCGCCATGTCGTCGGCCAGCACCCCCACCGTGCGCTCGCGCGCGCTCGGCGACAGATCGCTCCATTCGAGCGCCGCGACCCAGCGCACGAAGCGCGCGAAGGCGGCGCCGGCTTCCTCGGTTGGGGGCGATGTCAGAACAGTTCCCACAAGCTCTCCTGGGCCAGCAGTTCGCTGCTGGCGCCGTCGAAAATGATGCGACCCGACTTGATGACCACCGCGCGGTCGACGTTCTCCAGCGTGGCCTGCACGTTCTGCTCGACGATCACCAGCGTGGTGCCCTTGGTGCGGTTGATCTGCGTCACGCTGCGCAGCACGTCGCGCACGATCACGGGCGCCAGGCCGATGGTCGGCTCGTCCAGCAGCAGGATCGAAGGCCGCGTCATCAAGGCCATGCCGAGTGCGAGCATCTGCTGCTGGCCGCCGCTGAGCGAGCTGGCGATCTGCTGCGTGCGTTCCTGCAGCAGCGGGAACAGCGCATAGACCTCGCCGAGCGCCTGCTGCGCATTGCGCAGGCCCGCGATCTCGAGGTTCTCCGCCACCGACAGATCGCGGAACACGTTGTGCCCCTGCGGCACGAAGCCCATGCCGTGGACCACGTTGCGGTGCGCCTCGCCGGGTGCGAGATCCTGGCCGCGATAGCTCACGCGGCCTTGGCATTCGTCGAGGTCGCCGACGCAGGCGCGCAGCAGCGTGGTCTTGCCGGCGCCGTTGTGGCCGAAGATGCCGACGCGCTCGCCGTCGCGGATCGACAGCGAGAAGTCGTGCAGCACGTGCAGCTTGCCGTAGTGGGCGTTGATTCCGTGGAGTTGCAGCATGGAGGGGTGCGGTGCGGCGGGTGCCGTCACTTTCCGAAATAGAGTTCGGCCAGCGCCTTGCTCTCGAGCAGGGTGCCGACATCGCCGCGCTCCACGATGCGTCCCTGCACCATGAAGACGGCGCTGGTGCAGAGGTCGCGGATGAAGGAGACGTTGTGCTCGACCACGCAGACGGCGCGGCCGGCCTGCGCCTCCTCGCGGACGATGGTCCGCATGGTCTCGTAGGCGCTGCCTTCGACGCCGCCCATCGGTTCGTCGAGCAGCAGGCAGGGCGCATCGCTCATCAGTGCGCGGGCCAGGCCGACCAGCTTCTGCTGGCCGAAGGTGATGTCGTTGACGCTGGCGGCGGCGAGCGATTCCATGTTCATGCGTTGCAGCACCTGCATCGCGTGCTCGCGCGCCGCTTGCTCGGCACGGCGCACCGCGCCACCGGCGAAGACCACGCGCAGCAGCGATTCGCCCGGATAGTGAGAGGGCCCGACCAGCATGTTCTCGAGCACGCTCATCGAACCGAACAGCCGCATGTGCTGCCAGGTGCGCGCGACGCCCAGGCGCGCGCGGCGGTACAGCGGCAGCGCATGGAGCCCGCGGCCGGTCAAGGCGATCTCGCCCGCATCGGGCATCACGACGCCGGAGATCAGGTTGAACAGCGTGGTCTTGCCGGCGCCGTTCGGGCCGATCAGGCCCATGATCTCGCCGGCGTGCAGCTCGAGGTCGATGTGGTCGGCCACGACCACGCCGCCGAATTTCTTGCAGACGTTCTGAAGGGAAAGCACGGTGCTCATCGAGGCTTCCTTCAGCGGGCGCGCGCCGGCGCGACCAGACCCTGCGGCCGCAGGAACAGGAACACGATCACCAGCAGCGTGAAGATCACGCCCTGCAGCGGGCCCATGATCTCGGAGGGCAGGTTGAGGAAGGTGATGGCTTCGGGCAGCGCGATCAGCAGCACCGCGCCGACCACCGGCCCGTAGACCGAGCCCATGCCGCCGACCACCACCATCGTCAGGATCATCGCGGACTGCAGGATCTGGAACTGGTCCGGCGTGATGTACTGGTAGTAGTAGGCATAGATGCCGCCTGCGACGCCGGCCATGCCGGAGCCGATCGCGAAGATCGTCATCTTGATGTTCATCGCGTTGCGGCCGAGGGCGGAGAAGGCGAGCTCGTCGTCGCGCATGGCCTGGATCGCGCGGCCGTAGGGCCCGCGCACCAGCGCGCGGATGAAGAGCACGCTGGCGAGCGCCAGGCCCAGCGCGATCGCGGCGAAGGTCGCGCTTCGATGTTGTTCCACCACGTTCGGGATGCCGCTCAGGCCGCCGGCGCCGCCGATGAAATCGAGGTTCTTGATGATCTCGATCAGGCCGAGCTGGAAGCCGATGCTGGTGATCAGCAGGTAGTCGCCCGAGATGCGCAGCGAGGGCAGCGACAGCATGAACGAAGCCAGCAGCGCCACCAGCCCTCCGGCCGCGACGGCGAGGACGGGGTTGAGGTCGAACTGCACGCTCAGCGCACCGACCGTGTAGGCGCCGAGCGCGAAGAAGATCGGATGCGCGATGCTGATCAGTCCGCCGAAGCCGATGATCAGGTTGAAGCTCGCGCTGAGGATCACGTAGAGGCCGATCAGCACCAGCAGCGAGATGACGTATTCCATGGCAAGGGTCCGTGTGGCTTCGGTGGCGGCGCCTCAGGCGGCGGGTTCGGCCGCGGGCGTGGCGGCGACCGGCCGCACCCTGGCGCGGCGCCGCAGGCGCACGCCGTTCGGGAACAGCAGGATGGTGATGAAGAGCAGCGCGTAGAGGATCAGCCCCTGCCATGCCGACGGAATGACGAGGATGCTGAACGCGCGCAGCAGCGTGAGGAACAGCGCCGCGCCGGCCGCGCCGAAGACGTTGCCCATGCCGCCGAGCAGCGCCGCGATGACGGCGAACAGCATCATCTCGAGCGGCGTGTTGGGCACCATCGAGGCCCGCGTGCCGAACAGGTACATGGCGGCCACGACCAGCACCGAGGCGATCGCGAAGGTGGCGGCATAGACCGGCCGCACGTTGATGCCGTACAGGCGCGACAGGTGCGGGTTGTCGGCCACGGCGACCATGAACTTGCCGTAGCGCGACTTCTTCAGCAGCAGGTAGAGCGCTGCCATCACCACCACGGCGACGCCCAGAGCCGTCAGGTCCCAGCGGCTGATCACGATGCCGCCGACCAGCGTCGAGGACGACATCAGATTGCCGGCCAGCGACACCGGCTCGGTGCCGAACACCATCGCCAGCATGTACTGCACGAACTCCGACACCACCAGCGTGAAGATGAAATAGGTGAGCGACGGCGAATGGCGCCGGCGGAAAGTCTGCAGGCCCCAGACCTCCATCGCGAGTGCCGCCGCGATGGTGATCACCAGGCTGGCGGCGATGCCCGCCAAGGCAGGCCAGCCGAGCCGGAAGATCACCACGTACATCGTGTAGTAGGCGATGCCCATCATCCCGGCCTGCGCGAAGTTCCAGACCTTGACCACCTTGAGCACGAGCGAGAACGCGGCAGCGAGCAGCACGCCGTAGGTGGCGGTGGCGATGCCGGTCCAGAGGATCTGGAGCAACGTCTGTATGTCGATCATGGATCGATGACCTTTGCGGCCGCCGCGGCGGGTTGGCTACTTGACGGTCGCGACCGGCACGAACTTGCCGCCCTTGACCTCGAACAGGTAGACCGGCTTGTTCACGCGATGGTCCTTGGTGAATTCGAGCAGGCCGGTCAGCGGCAGGTCGAACTTGCCGACCTCGACCAGCGCCTTCTTCATGTTGGGGCCGGTCAGCGGCTGATTCGTCTTGATCAGGTGCGCGTAGAGCTGGCCGATGAGGAAAGGCATGTCGTAGAGGTACTGCGTGTAGGGCAGGCCGTTGGGCACGCGCTTCTCGGTCTGCTGCCAGCGGTCCACGAACTTCGCCACATCGGCGTTCTGCTCGGCCGACGG
This sequence comes from Variovorax sp. SRS16, assembly GCF_901827165.1. Lineage (NCBI taxonomy): Bacteria > Pseudomonadati > Pseudomonadota > Betaproteobacteria > Burkholderiales > Comamonadaceae > Variovorax > Variovorax sp. SRS16. The sequence continues at coordinate 340,551 of NZ_LR594669.1, read as the reverse complement.
CGCGAGCGCGGAGACCAGCATGCCTTCGGCCGCGGCACCCAGCTGCTCGACCACCTTCGGGTTGTAGCCCGCGGAGTAGGTCGACACCGGCTGCTTCAGGCCGAGCTGGCGCAGCTGCGCCACGACCTGCGGCAGGTCGGCCACCAGGCCCTGGATATGGATGATGTCCGGGTTGGCCGCACGCACCTTCAGGATCGCGCCGGTGTAGTCGGTCGCCTGGGCGTCGTAGGCTTCGTAGGCCACCACCTTGCCGCCCGCTTCCTGGAACGCATCGCGGTAGATGCGCGCACCTTCGATGCCGCTGTCGTTGTGGATGTAGAGCACCGCGGCCGTGGCCTTCTTCAGCGTGTCGTGTGCATAGCGGGCCTGTGCGCGCACGTCGACGTCGGCGAGCGGGTAGGTGGTGTAGACGTAGTCGCCCAGCTTCGCGATGTCGGGCGAGTTCGCGCCGACGCTCAGTTCCAGCACCTGGCTGCGGTTGGCGATCGGCGCCACCGACTTGACCACCGCGCTCCACGCGGTGCCGAAGACCGGCACCTTGTCGACGTTGACCAGGCGATTGACCGCGTTGATGCCCAGCCGCGGATCCGCCTGCGTGTCGAGCAGCACCATCTCGAGCGGATGGCCCTCGATGCCGCCCTTGGCATTGATGTCCTGCACGGCCCATTGCGCGGCCTTGACCTGGTCGGCGCCGAACAGCGCCTGCGAGCCGGTGAGCGGCATGGCCAGGCCGAACTTGAGCGGCTCCTTGGTGGGCGCGGGCGCGCCCTGGGCATGGGCCAGCAGCCCGCTGGCCAGCAACACGGCGGAGACGACGACGCAACGGCGGAGATGTTTCATTGGCAGGGTCCTCGGAGTTTTTGAAGGGGTCGACGGGCCATCGCGCCGCTGTCTGCAAAAGCGATGTTGTTACGTCAGACGATATACGATATCGCATAGCATTCCAGATGACAAGCGATTACGATGAACGTAACGTCGCGTTTAAAGGCCAAACCCCATGCCCCGTTCCCCTGCTGCACGTCCTTCGCCGCCGAAACCGTCGACCCGGAAGTCGTTGCCGCCCGGCGAGAAAAAGCTCAACTCGGTGGAAGCGGTCAAGGTCGCAGTGCGCGTGCTGGACGAGCTCGCCCTCGCACAGCGCGCGATGGGCGTGACCGAGCTGGCCGAGGCGCTCGGCGAAACCAAGCCGCGCGTGCACCGCCATCTCTCGACCTTGCGCGAGGTCGGCCTGATCGAGCAGGACCAGGCCACCGATCGCTACCGGCTCGGATGGCGCGTGTTCCAGCTCGGCGAAGCGGCCGGCACGCAGTTCGACCTGCGCAGCCGCGCCGAGCCCTACCTGCTGCGGCTGCGCGACGAGCTGAAGGAAACCTCGGTGCTCGCGGTGCCGATCAACGGCCGCCCGATGGTGATCGCGACCACGGACAACATCTATGCGCGCATCTGCATCAGCGTGAAGCCCGGCAACCGGCCGCTGCCGCATTGCTCGGCGCTGGGCCGGCTGACACTCGCGTTCTCGCCGGCCGTGCTGCAGGAGGAAATGCTGTCGGCGCCGATGACCTCGGAGACGCCGCAGTCGATGACCGACCCGGCGCGCATCCGCAAGCGGCTCGGCCTGATCCACGAGCAGTTCTACGAAGTCTGCAACGGCGAGATGATGCTCGGCGTGAACACCATCGCCGTGCCCATCTTCCGCAATGGCGACGTGCTGGCCGGCGCGCTGTCGATCGTCGGCTCGATCCAGAACGTGCCCAATCCGCCGCGCCGCAAGCAGGTCGAGACGCTGCAGGCCTGCGCGGCCGAGCTGTCGGCCCAGCTCAACAGCGATGCCTACCAGCGCTGGCAGTTGCGCCGCAAGGCGCACGGCATGCTCAACGCGCTGGTCTGAACCGGCGCGCGGGCAGGGCGCTCAGAGCGGCGCCAGGCCTTCCACCAGCCGCGCCTTCACGACCTTGCCGAGCGAATTGCGCGGCAGGTCGTCGACGAAGAAGATCTGCCGCGGCACCTTGTAGGGCGCGAGCCGCTCACGGCACAGCGCGAGCAGCGCCTCGGCTTCCACGTCCTTGCCGCGCACGACGAAGGCCGCGACCTCCTCGTCGAACTCGCGCGAGGGCCAGCCCACCACCGCGGCCTCGGAGACGGCCGCGTGGCTCATCAAGGTGCTCTCGACTTCCATCGGATAGATGTTGATGCCGCCGCGGATGATCATGTCCTTGGACCGGCCCTTGAGGAACAGGTAGCCTTCGTCGTTGAAAGTGCCGAGGTCGCCCGGATAGAAGAAGCCGTCGCGGAAGGCTTCGCGGCTGGCCTCGGGATCGCGATAGAAACCATCGGCGACCGCGGGCCCGCGGTAGCGGATGCGCCCGATGCTGCCGGGCGGTTGCAGCCGGTCGGCGTCGTCGACGATCTGCACTTCGACGCCGAACACCGGCCTTCCGACCGACTCGCCGTGGCGCAGCTGGTCCTGCGACGACAGCACCGAGACACCGCCGCCTTCGGTCGAGCTGTAGTACTCGATGAAGTTCGGGCAGACCGTCTCGCGGATGCGCACGCGTTCCTCGGCGGTGAGTGCGGAGCCGGAAGAGACCAGCGTCCTGAGCCGCTTGAGCGGCGCCAGCGTGGCAACGTCGCATTCGAGCAGCCGGCGCAGCAGCGTGGGCACGAGGAACAGCACGGTCGATCCGGTGCGCGCGACTTCGGCCGCGAGTTCTTCCGGCGTGTAAGGCGGCGGGCAGAGCACCACGGTGCCGCCGCAACAGAGCGTCGACAGGCTGAAGGCGCGGCCGCCGCCGAAGTAAAGCGGCGTCGCGTTGATGTAGGTCTCGCGGCTGCCGAAGCCGAGGTCCACCCAGTGCGTCCAGAAGCGGCTGGCGAACTTGCGGTGCGACACCAGCGGTCCCTTGGGCCGCCCCGTCGTGCCCGAGGACAGCGACATCACGAGGCCGCGGTCGCCATCGGGAAACGCGCGATCGGCAGCGGCCGTCGCGACGCCGGCCAGCCAGGCTTCGTCGACCGCGATGCAGCGTGCGCCTTCGAATGCGCCGCCGGGCTCGACGATCGCCGCTGCCGGCTCGAAGTGCGCGGCCAGGCGCTGCTTCTCGAATTCCTTCCAGCGGCAATCCATCGGCAGGATCACTGCGCCGGCGCGCGCCACCGCGAAGAGCACGAGCACATGCTCGATGGAATCGCGCAGCGCGATGCCGACGATGCCGCCGGGTTCCACGCCCAGGTCCTGCAGCCGCGCGGCGCGCCGGCGCACCGCGAGATCGAGTTCGCGACAGTCCAGCACCGTGCCGCCGTGCACGAGCGCCGGCTGGGTCGGCCGCTGGCGCGCATGCAGCGCCAACGGGTCGGCCAGGTTCGGGACGGCGGCCTCGTTCATCGCTTCGCGGCCCGCGAGCCGTCCTCGTTCAGCCCGTAGATGCGCAGCACGTTGTCGCGCAGCAGCTTGCGCTTGGGCAGCGGGCGCAGGCCCAGCGCCTCGATCTCGTCGCGCGTGCGCTCGAAGTCGAGCACCGGGAAGTCGGTGCCGAAGATCACCTTGTCCTGCCCGAAGCTGTCGATGTACTTGACGAAAGCCTCCGGCCAGTACTTGGGGCTGTGGGCGTCGGTGCCGATGTACACGTTCGGATGTTTCCACGCCATCGCGATCATCTCGTCGGTCCATGGAATGCCGACATGGATGCCGATGAGCTTGAGCTCCGGGAAGTCGCAGGCCACCGCATCGAGCGAGATCGGGCGGCCCACGCTGCGCAGCCGGTGCTTCGGGTCGTAGAGCATCGACTGGCCGACCTGCAGCTGCACCGGCACGTCGAGCTCCACGCACTTGGCATAGAAGGGATACCACTTCGCATGGTCGGGCGCGAGCTCGAACCAGTGCGGATAGAAGTGCGCGCCGATGAAGCCGTGGTCCTTCACCGCGCGCTCGAGCTGGCGCACGCCGTCCATGCCTTCGGTCGGGTCGAGGCCGGCGAGTCCGTGGAAACGGTCGGGATGGCGCTCGACGGCTTCGGCCACCATCTCGTAGGGGATGTGGTAGCTCGACTTGTGCAGCAGCGGCCCGACCTTGGACGCGATCAGGAAGGCGCGCTCGATGCCGGCCGCGTCCATGCGGCGCAGCATCTCCTCGTGCGTGATGCCGGCGAGCGTGTCGTCCTTGACCTTCATCTTGCCGCCGAAGAAGGCGTCGCGATTGGGTCGGATGGCGTGCGTCTCGGGCGTCCAGATGTTGACCACCGCGTCGATGGCCTGGATGTCGTGCTTTGTCATGGGGAGGTTTGGTTCAGGAAGGCTTCGAAATGCCGCGCCGTCTCGGCCAGCGCATCGGGCGTCGCGGTGCCGCGGGTGATCAGCGGCCGGGCGTCGGGCATCAGGGCCTGCACGCGTTCGAAATACGCCAGCAGCATGTCGCCGGCGCCGCATGCCAGCAGCGTCGGCACGCGGACCAGCGGCAGCCGCGGCGCCTTGTCGTAGCCGATCGCCGACCGGTAGGCGTAGTGGTAGGTCCGCGTGGCCTTCAGCACCTCGACCACCTTGTCGTGCAGTTCGTCCGCCGGCGGCAGGCCGACCGAGCGCGCATGGGCCGCATCGCGCCGGTACCAGGGCCAGAAGAGGTAGACGTCGCGCACGAAATTCCAGATCCAGTGCAGCTGGCTTCCGGCCTGGTCGATCTTCACGCCGGGCGCGTAGTGCTTGAGCATGTCCTCGCGCTCCTCGGCGCTGTAGAGCGACACGCCGTCGAGCACGAGCCGGCCGACGCGCTGCGGATGCGCGATGGCGATCTCGCAGGCGATGTTGGCGCCGGTGTGGCTGCCATAGAGATCGAAGGCCGCGATGCCCAGCGCGTCGAGCGCGCGCACATGGGCATCGGCGAAGTAGGCGATCGACGGCATGCCGCCCTCCGCGGGCAGGCGCGGCGCGGAGGAATCGCCGTTGCCCAGCGTGTCGGTGGCGATCACGTGCCGGTGCCGCCCCAGCTGCGCGACGAGGGGCTCCAGCATCCGGGCCGAGCCGGGCGATGCATGGAGCATCACCAGCGGCCGGCGCGCGCGGCTGCGCCGGCCGGCCTCGCGGAAGTGCACCTGGCCTTCCGCGACATCGGCGAAGCCGCGCCGCACGGTCGCCGGTGCTTGCACCGTATGCGGCGGACCGGGGGAAAGCAGTTCAGGCGTGGCGAGGGCCATCGTCGTCATGCGCTCATTCCTTGATGCCCGCCGCCTTCACGGTGGCGGCCCAGCGCGCGATGTCTTCCTTGATCTTCTGGCCGTACGCTTCGGGCGTGGTGCCTTCGATGTCGAGGCCGTTCTCGCGCATGCGGGCCGCGACCTCGGGCATCTTCAGGATCTGCGCGGTCTCGGATTGCAGCTTGTGGATGATCGCGGGCGGCGTGTGGGCCGGCGCCATCAGGCCGTACCACGAGTTGACCTCGAAGCCCGGCATCGTCTCGGCCACCGCCGGCACATCGGGCAGCACGGCTGTGCGCTTGAGCGTGCTCACCGCGAGCGCACGCAGCTGGCCGTCCTTGATCAGCGGCACGACGCCCGCGATGTTCACGAACGCCATCTGGATCTGGCCGGCGAGCAGGTCGGTGTTGATCTGCGCCGAGCCGCGGTAGGGCACATGCGTCATCTCGACGTGTCCCAGCTGCGAGAGCATGACGCCGGCCAGGTGCGTCGTGCTGCCGACGCCGACGGAGCCGTACGCGACCTTGCCCGGGTTGGCCTTGGCATACGCCATGAGCTGCGCCAGCGTCTTGGCCGGGAAGTCGGAGCGGACCACGAGCACCGTCCCGCTCGAGACCAGCTGAGTGATCGGCTCGAAGTCCTGGATGGGGTCGTAGGGCAGCTTCTGCGGCAGCGCGGGACTGATCGCGATCGGACCCACGTGCGAGAACAGCAGCGTGTAGCCGTCGGGCCGTGCGCGCGCCACGGCGGCGGCACCGATGGTGCCGTTCGCGCCGCTGCGGTTGTCGACGATGAAAGCCTGACCCAGGCGCTTGGCGAGCTGGTCCGTGATGGGCCGGATGATGGTGTCCGACGGACCGCCCGCGGCCCAGGGGTTGATCACCGTCACGGGCCGGTTCGGCCAGGGATCTTCGGCATGCGCGATGCAGGTCGCGACCATCGCGATGCCGATCAGCAGATGGCGCGCCAGGCGCGCGGGGAACTTCAGGAACGAGGGCTGCATGGCGTCTCTCCGTGGCACGTGTGGCCAGCCAGTGGCGGAACATTCCGCCGATACCGTTTCCCTTCGGGTCGACGGTGCATAGAGATCAGGGGTCGGCCGCCGGCGCTATGCCAGGAGCTCGCGCGCGATCAGCATCCGCTGGATCTCCGACGAACCTTCGCCGATGCGGTAGTGCCGCACGTCGCGGTAGAAGCGCTCCACCGGCACACCGCGGATCAGCCCGCCGCCGCCGAAGATCTGCACCACGCGGTCGGCCACCCGGCCCACCATCTCGGAGCAATGCAGCTTGACCATGCTGGTCGCCGTGCCGGTGTCTTCGCCGGCGTCGATGCGGCGCAGGGCCTCGTAGGCCAGCGCGCGTGCCAGCGCGAGCTCGGTGGCGGAATCGGCCAGCATCCACTGGATGGCCTGGCGCTCGGACAGCGCGCTGCCGAAAGTCTGCCGCGTTTTGGCATGGTCCACCGCGAGTTCGATCAGCCGGTCGGCAGTGCCGATGCAGGCTGCCGACACGCCCATGCGTCCGCTCGCGAGCGAGCCCATCGCGATCGCAAAGCCGTGGCCCACCTCGCCGAGCACCGCGTCGTCAGGCACGAAGCAGTCGTCGAAGCGCAGCTCCGACAGCTGGATCGGATCCGAGCCGATGGTCTTGTCGACACGATCGATCGTCATGCCCGGCGTGTTCGCATCGACCAGGAAAGCCGTGATGCCGCCGCGCGCGCGCCGGGCCGCATCGGTGACTGCGAACACCAGGATCACCTGCGCCTTGTGCGCGCCACTGATGTAGTGCTTGAGCCCCGTGATCGACCAGCCGCCCCCGCGCTTCTCGGCCCGCGTGTGCAACGCGGACGCATCCGACCCGGCCTCGGGCTCGGTGAGGCCGAAGGACGCGAGCCAGCTGCCATCCGCCAGCCGGGGCAGGTACTTCGTCCGCTGCGCTGCCGTGCCGTGGCGCGCGATGCCGATCGGCGTCAGGCCGCTGGATGCATCGAGCATCAGCGTGAAGACGCGGTGCGAACGCGCCACCTCTTCCATCACCAGGCAATAGGTCGAGAGATCGAAACCGCCGCCGCCGGCCTCGGCCGGCAGGCGCATGCCGAGATAACCCTGCGAGCGAAGCTCGGCGAGCGCGGCCGCCGGTATTTCGCCGGTGGCATCGATCTGCCGCGCGAGCGGTTCCAGGCGCTGGGTGACGAAGCGACGGACGGCGGGCCGCATCTCGGCGAGATCGGGTGTGCAGTTCAGTTCCATCCAGAGTTAGGGCTTTGCTATCTATTCGTTATACGGATAACAAATCCGTAGAATGGATTTATTGTGAATCCGCCCGGCACGTGCGTCAAGGGGCGCCCCTTAAACTCGTTCGCGATGGACAAGACCGACATGCAGGAAGAAGACACGAAGCATCCGATGTTCGTGACCGCGCTCGCGCGCGGGCTCGAGATCCTCAAGTGCTTCACGGCCGATCGCCAGGAACTCGGCACCACGGAGATCGCGCGCGAGACCGGTCTCGCGCAGTCGACCGTCTGGCGCCTGTGCTACACGCTGACCACGCTGGGCTACCTGGTGCCGGGGCGCACGCCGGACCGCCTGCGCATCGGCGCAGGCGTGCTGCTGCTCGGGCACGCGGCGATCACGCACACCGGCATCGCGGAGTTCGCGCAACCGCTGATGAAGGAACTGGCCGACAGCTTCGAGGTCTCCGTCTCGCTCGGCGAGCGCTACCGCGACGGCATGGTCATCGTCCAGCGCAGCGAGGCGCGCGGCATCCTCAGCGTGAACCTGCATGTCGGCTCGTCGCTCGACCTTGCCAATTCGTCGCTGGGCTGGGCCTATCTGGCGGCCATCGGCGACGAGGCACGCGAGGCATTGATGGCCAAGCTGCGGGCGAGCGCGCCCGACGAATGGGAAGCGAAGTCGCGCGACATCGCCGAGGCGATCCGCAACTACCGGCGCAGCGGCTTCGTGTTCAATCTGGGCAAGTCGCACCGCGACATCAATGCCATCGGCGTGCCGGTGATTTCGGCCGACGGCAAGCGCGTCATGGCGCTGACCTGCGGCGGCGCGCGCTCCCACATGACGCGGGAGCGGCTCGTCAGCGTGCTGGTGCCCGAACTCCAGGCCCTGGCGCAGCGGATCGCGCCGCTGATCCCGGTCGACGAGCCGGGCGGCGCACGCCGCAAGAGATAGCGGCGCGCGCTATTCGAGCCGCGCGCCCACCGACTTGGCAACCCCGGCCCAGAGCTTGATTTGCGCCGCGAGGAAGGCGGCGAACTCCTGCGGCGTATCGCCGGCAGGTTCGGTGCCCACGGCCTTGAGCTTGTCCGAGATGTCCGGCGTGTCGAGCGCCTTGCGGACCTCGCTGTTGAGTTTCTGGACGATGGCCGGCGGCGTGCCGGCAGGCGCCATCAGGCCGTACCACTGCGTGACCACGGTGTCGGGGTAGCCGGACTCCGCGAAGGTCGGAACGTCCGCCGCCATCGACAGCCGCTTCGGCGCCGCAACCGCGAGTGCGCGCAGGTTGCCGGTGCCAAGATTGCCGCCGGCGCCCTGCAGGCTGATGAAGAGCGCGTCCACCTGCCCGCCGATCACGTCGGCCAGCGCCGGCCCGGCACCCTTGTACGGCACATGCAGCGCCTTGATGCCGGCCTGCCGGCTGAACAGTTCCATCGCCAGATGCTGCAGGCCGCCCTTGCCGTTCGACGCATAGGTCAGCGCGCCGGGACGCTTCTTCGCCTCGGCGACGAAGTCGGCCAGCGTGCGCGCCGGCATGTGCCGGCCCACGGCCAGCACCATCGGCTGCGTGGCCAGCAGCGAGATCGGCGCGAAGTCCTTCTGCGGGTCGTAGGGCAGGTTCGCCATCACTGCGGGATTGATCGCATGCGTGTCGGAGATCGCCACCAGCAGGGTGTAGCCGTCGGCCGGCGCGCGGCTCACGAAGTCGCTGCCGATCGAGCCCGAGCCGCCGCCCTTGTTGTCGACCACCACCGTCTGGCCGAGGCTCTTGCCGAGCTTGTCGGCCACCATGCGGCCGACCAGATCGGCCGAGCCACCCGGCGGGTAAGGGATGACCAGCCGGATCGGCTTGCTGGGATAGTCGCTGGCGTCCGGTCCGGCGGCCGATGCCGCCAGCGCGAACAGGAGGGAAAGGACAAGGAGCAGTGATTTCTTGATCATGGTGATGTCTCTTTGTTGCAATGGAAGTCCGCGTCCTCGCGCGGCCGGGTTTCAGTCGCGTCGAAGCACGGCCTTCTGTTGCCGCAGCACCGACTGGATCGCTGCGCTGTCCAGCGCCGAAGGCGGCAGCTTGTGCCGTGCCGACAGCGCCGCGATCACGCCGGCGGCGTGGCCCGTCGCCATGCACACCGGCTGACCGCGCGCGGAGCCTGCGGCCTCGTGCGTGGCCGACAGCGCGCGACCCGCGACCACGAGGTTGTTCACGCCGCGCGCGATCAGGCAGCGCGCGGGGATGCCGTAGGAACGGCGGACCATCGACAGGTCGGTGCCGCCGCCCTCGACCTGGCCGCCGGCCGACGCCGCGGCCTGGCCCACGTCGTGGATGTCGAGCGGGTAGGCGCCGCGCGCGACCTGGTCGTCGAAGTCGCGGCCGGCGCGCACGTCGTCGGGCGTCAGCACGTAGCTGCCCCGGATGCGGCGCGTCTCGCGGATGCCGACCTGGAACGGGCTGGAGACGACGTAGCAGGCCTCGAAGCCCGGCACGTACTTGCGCAGGAAGCGCAGCGCCTCGAGGATCTGCAGCTGGGTCTCGATTTCCGCGCGCGTCAGGTCGTCCGGGTCCGTGCCGTCGATGCCGTGCACGCGCGTGATGTTGATGGTCGCCTCGCGCCGTCCGACCAGCGGATTGAAGCCCATGTCGTCGCGCGGGATGTGGTAGTCGCCGGCCGCGCGTGCCTTGCGGATCAGCGACTTGAAGCCCGCCATGCCGACGCCCGGCTTGCTGCGGAAGGCCGCGACGCTGTAGGCGTCGCCGACATAGCCGGGCGGCGCTTCGCCGTCTTCCGGATGCGCCTCGAGATAGGCCCAGGTCTGGTCGAGATCGATGCCGCCGACCCTGAAGATCGCGGACACCGGCTGCAGCCGGCCGTCGGCCTCGCGGCCATGGACGACGTCGGCCCCCGCGGCCGCGGCCAAGTCGCCGTCGCCGGTGCAGTCGACGAAGCAGTGCGCGGGAATGATCTCGAGGCCGGCCTTGTTGGCGACGCGGACGGCCTGGATCGATCCGCGGTCCACCAGCGCGTCCGCCAGGAAGCTGTGCAGCAGGAGGTGAAGGCCCGACTCCTTCACCATCTCGATGAGCGTGAGCTTCATGGCTTCGGGATCCTGGCCCATGATCGAACCGTGACGCGGATGCTGCGAGACCACGGTCGTGCCGCCGAGCGCGCGCGCCCGCTCGATCAGCTCCTCGCCGATGCCGCCGAGCGCCTTGACGCCCTCGCCGTCGTTGACGCCCTTGAGCGACATGCCCAGCGTCAGCACGCCGCCCAGGCTGCCGTACTGTTCCACCAGCAGCGTGCGGGCGCCGGTGCGTGCCGCCGCGATGCCGGCGATTGCGCCCGCCGTGCCGCCGCCCACCACGACAACGTCGTGGCCTTCTCGAATTCTCATGCACTGTCTCCTGGTTGCGCCTCCGCCGGCCGTATGCAGCGGATGCCTCGAATCGTAGAAAGCCGGTGCGCCGGCGAAGGCGCCGGAACACAGCTTTGTCTCACAATATGGGCATGTCTTCGGCCTCGGATGCCGCTGCCGGCAACACGGAAGGCGCGCAAAGCGTGCGCCGCGCGGTCGCCGTGCTGCGCGCATTGGCCGCCGGCCAGGACCGCGGCGCGCGCGCGAGCGAAGTCGCGCTGCAGTGCGGCCTCACCCGCGCGACGGCGCACCGCATGCTGCAGGTGCTGGTCGAGGAAGGCCTGGCGGAGCGCACGCCATCGCCGCCGCGCTACGTGATCGGCAGAGAGGCTTCGCTGCTGGGCATCGCGCGTTCGTCGCCGCTGCCGATCCGCACCGCGGCAGCCCCTTTCCTGGAGAAGGTCTGCAGGGAGACCGGCGATTCGACCGTGCTGACCCTGCGCAGCGGGACCGATTCGATCTGCATCGAGCGGCTGACGGGCAGCTATCCGATCCAGGTCATCGGCGTCTCGATCGGCGCGCGACTGCCGCTCGGCGTCGGCGTGGGCGGCGTGGTGCTGCTCGCGTTCCTGCCGCGCGGCGAGCGCGAGGAACTGATCGCCCGGATCGCGCCCCGGCTCGCGCGCCATCGCACGACGGTCACCGTGCTGCGCGAACGCATCCGCCGCGCACGCGAGCAGGGCCATGCATTCACCGACGCCGGCGTCATCCCCGGCACGCACGTGCTGGCGGTGCCGGTGCTGTCGCCGGAGGGGCGCCCGCTCGCGGCGCTCAGCATCAATGCGATGGCCAACCGGCTGCCCGCGGCGCGCGCGAAACGGCTGGTGCCCTTGCTGCGGCAGCAGGCTGATGGCATCGGGGCGCGCTGGACGGCGCTCGGGTGAATCGATCCGGGCGGCGCAAGCGCCTTGCCCTGCGGACATCAGCGGTTTCGACGCGGTCGACGGCCGCCTGGCACAACGCCTTCCTTTGTCATCGCTCCAAGTATCTCAAAAATGTTTACAAAATTGATTCCAAAAATGATGACGTGAAGATATCATCGCGCTCCAACGGAGATTCACATGTCCAGTTCGCGCACCCAGGGTTCCGCCGGTTCGTCCAAGTCAGGCATCAAGCTGGTCAGGCCGACCGTCAAACAGGCTGTCAAACCGGCCGTCGTGCGCGTCGACGTGGCACAGGAACTGCGACGCCGCATCGCCAACCACGACCTCCCGCCCGGCAGCAAGTTGAAAGAGGTGGATCTGTCGATCGAGTTCGGCGTCCCCAGGCCGCGCATTCGCGAAGCGCTGTCCACCCTCGAAGAGCGCGGCCTGGTGGAGCGGATTCCCAACAAGGGCGCCGTCGTGATGCGCCTGGATCTCGCGCAGGTGATGTCGATCTACGAGGCGCGCGAAGCCCTCGAAGGACTGTGCGTGCGGCTGGCGACCGAGCGCAGCCCGAAGGGCCACTGGGATGAACTCTGCGTGCTCTTCGGTGACCCGATGATCGGGTATCTGCGAGCGGGCGACTTCGATGCGTTCATGGCCGGGTACGAGATGTTCCGGGCCCGCGTGTTCGACGCTGCGAAGAGCGAGGTTGCGCAGGACATGCTCGACAGCATTCTCGAGCGCACCCAGATGATCATTCGCCGATCGATCATGCTTTCCGGGCGCGCCGAGCGCGGTCTGGAGCAACACCGCGCGGTGTTGCAGGCCATGCAGCGCGGCGATGCCGCCGAGGCCGAACGGCTGCGGAAACTGAGCCTGCGCGATGCGGCCGAGTGCATTCGCCAGTACCACAAGGTCGTCATCTGAGTCTGCACGGCTCAACTTGCAAAGGGACAACGATGAGTTCGAGAATCTATTCGGTGGTCAAGGCGTTCGGCGCCTTGCTGATGGCATCCGCCTTCTGTCTTGCGCACGCACAAGGCGCCTATCCATCCAAGCCGATCACCATGTATGTCGGTTTCGCCGCCGGGAGTGCCACCGATATCGTGGCGAGGGTCATTGCGCAGAAGCTTTCGGAGCGCCTCGGCCAGCCCATCGTTGTCCAGAACCTCACCGGCGCAGCATCGACCATCGCCACCGCCGCGGTCGCCCGGGCCGCTCCCGATGGCTACACGCTGATGACCGTCTCCGGTGCGCTGGCGATCGGCCCTGCCGTCTATCAAAACCTCAAATTCGACGTCGAGAAAGATCTCACGTCCGTCGGGCTCATCGGCTCGCTGCCCACGGTACTGCTGATCAACGAGTCGCTTCCGCCACGCTCGTTGAGCGAGTTCGTGGCGTACGCAAAGACGCGACCGGGTCAGTTGAACTTCGGCTCCTCGGGCAACGGCGGATCGACGCACTTGTCTGCCGAACTCTTCAGCCATGCAGTCGGCATCAAGATGACCCATGTGCCCTATCGCGGCAACTCCCCGGCCGCTGCGGCACTGATGGCTGGCGAGGTTCAGGTGCTCATGGACACCGTCCTGCTGGCGTCGCAGTCGGTGAAGACCAACCGGGTGCGCGCGCTGGCCGTGACGGGAAAGACCCGATCGCCCGTGCTCCCCGACGTGCCCACCTTCGCCGAGGCCGGCCTGCCGAACTTCGATGCATCGATCTTCTTCGGCCTCATGGGTCCCGCACAGCTGCCGAAGGACGTTGTGGACAAGCTCAACAAGGAACTGAACGAGGTGCTCAAGGACGCGAGCGTGCGAACGAGCCTGGCCACCAACGGTGGGCTGCAGCTTTCGGGTGGAACGCCCGATCAGATGGCGCAGCTGGTGCATGACGAAGTGGCGAAGTGGAAAAAAGTGGCCCAGCAGGCCGGAATCAAGGCCGAGTGATGACGAGTTCCTCAGAGCGAGCCAAGAGCGGCGGCCGCGGCCCCCTGAGCAGCTATCGGGTCCTGGAGCTCGGCTCCACCGTCGCGGGTCCTTTCTGCGGACGCCTCTTCGCTGATTTCGGAGCTGAAGTCATCAAGGTCGAGATGCCCGAGGGCGATCCGGTCCGGACGATGGGCAGCGTCGAAGGCTCGGCGTCGCTGTACGCCGCCAGCATCTTTCGCAACAAGTCCTTGATCGCCGTCGACATGCGCACGGCACACGGCCAGGACATCGTTCGACGGCTGGCCGAGAAGTGCGACGTCGTGATCGAGAACTTCAGGCCTGGCACCCTGGAAAAATGGGCCCTTGGCTACGAGGATCTCCGTGCCGTCAATCCGGGCATCGTGATGGTCCGGATCAGCGGCTTCGGCCAGACCGGCCCCTACAGCGCCCGTCCGGGCTATGGCGTCATCGGCGAAGCCATGAGTGGTCTGCGCAATCTGACCGGCGACCCCGACCGACCGCCGGCGCGCATGAACACATCGCTGGGCGACTATGTCACCGGCCTCTACGCGGCATTCGGTGCCATGGTCGCGCTGGATGCGCGCGGGAGGTCGGGCAAGGGTCAGGTCGTCGACGCCGCCTTGTACGAGTGCGCATTCAGCTTCATGGAGCCGCATGTGCCGGCCTACAACCGGCTCGGCGTCATCGCGCAGCGAACGGGATCCGAGCTGCCCGGCTCGGTGCCGAACAATCTCTACACCTCGAAGGAGGGACGGCACATCCATATCACCGCCATGGCTGACTCGGTCTTCAAGCGGCTGTGCAATGCGATGGGTCGACCGGAACTCGCAGCCGAGGGCATGTACAAGGCGGCCAAGGCCCGTGTCCTCGATGCTGCCGAAGTGGACCGGCACATACAGACCTGGGTCGGCGCCCACGCGCTGGAGGAGGTCGAAGCCGCGCTGGTGGAGGCCGACGTGCCGGCAACCCGCATCTTCACCATCGCCGATGTCTTCGCGGACCCGCACTTTCGCGCGCGCGAGATGCTCGCCTCGGTGCCATCGAGCGAACTTCGGGCCAATGTCACCGTTGCCAACGTCGTACCGAAGCTGAGCGACACGCCCGGGAATATCCGGCACGCGGGTCATCGCGTCGGCGAGGACACCAGGCAAGTGCTCGCGCAGTGGCTGGACCTTCACGACGACGAAATCGACAACCTGATCCGCGACTGCGCGGTGATGGCGGCGTAGCTTTTTGGAATTCACATGTCTCATCAGAACGAAATCACCGGCACCCTGGATTGGAGTCAGGAACTCCAGGAACTCGCGCAGCGCGCGGCCTATGCCACGCAGATGGGCGGCGCTGCCGCGGTCGAGCGTCACCACGCAGCCGGGCGCCTGACGGTCCGGGAGCGGATCGGCAATCTGACGGATGCGGATTCGTTCCAGGAAGTCGGCAAGCTGACCGGCCAGGGCCATTACGAGCACGGCGTTCTCACCGGCGTGACGCCCGCGCCCTATGTGATGGGCCTGGCGGCGATCGATGGTCGCTCGGTCGCGGTCGGCGGCGAGGACTTCACGATCCGCGGCGGCTCCAGCTGGAGCGGTGACCGGAAGAAGGGCGGGCAGGGCGGCTTCGTCGAAGAACTGGCGCTTCAATACCGGATTCCGCTGGTCAACCTGATCGACGGCGCCGGCGGCAGCGTCACCTCGCAGAAGAAGCGCGGCCATACGGTGTTCCCCGGCGTGTACGGGTTCGAAACCTCCGTCGCATTGATGGGGACCGTGCCGGTCGTCAGTGCCGTTCTGGGTACCGCAGCAGGCGGCCCTGCCGGGCGCGCGATCCTGTCGCACTGGTCGGTCATGGTGCAGAACACGAGCCACATCTTTGCGGCCGGCCCGCCGGTCGTCGAACGATCGCTCGGCCAGAAGATCACCAAGGAAGAACTGGGTGGGCCCAAGACGGCCGTCGATCAGGCCGGACTGGTCGACAACGTCGCCACCGACGAAGCGCAGTGCTTCGAGATGATCCGGCGCTATCTCTCCTACATGCCGTCCAACGTATGGGAGTTGCCGCCGGTGCTCGCCGGCACGGATCCGATCGGCCGGCGAGAGGAAGAGCTCGCGTCCATCGTGCCGAGGGATCGGCGCAAGCCCTACAACATGCGCAAGCTGATCGGACTGATCGTCGACACGGGTTCCGTGTTCGAGATCCAGCCGTCGTTCGGCAAGGCGGTCATCACCTCGCTCGCGCGCCTCAACGGCAAGGTGGTCGGCATCATCGCGAACAATCCGATGGTCTATGGCGGCGCCATGGACATGAAAGCTGCACGCAAGCAGACCCATTTCATCGAGCTTTGCGACACCTTCCACATTCCGCTCATCTTCCTCGTCGATGTCCCCGGCTTCATGGTCGGCAAGGACGCGGAGATGGCCGGCACGCTGAGGGAAGGCATGCGCAGCGTCTATGTCAGCCTGCAGGCGACCGTGCCGATGGTGACCGTCGTCATCCGCAAGTGCTATGGCATGGCGGGCATGGCCACCACCGACAAGAACGGCATCGGGCTCAAGCTCGCGTGGCCATCCGCGGAGTGGGGCTCCTTGCCGATCGAAGGCGGCGTGGCGGCGGCATTCCGGCGTGAGATCGCCGAGGCGGCCGACCCGAAGATGAGGGAGCGCGAACTCGAGCACGAATTGCGCGCGCTGTCCTCGCCGATGCGCACCGCCGAGGCTTTCGGTGTGGAGGACGTCATCGATCCGCGGGACACCCGCGGCTACCTGTGCCGGTTCATCGATGCCGCGCAGTTGCGGCTGAAGACGAGCCTCGGACCCAAGCTGAGGGGCGGTGTGCGTCCCTGATTCGTCCGAGCACATGGCGTGATGACGCGGCCGGTCGACGGGTCTTGATGGCCGGTGTCTTACGCTCTCCGCGGCGCCACGAAAGGAAGCTCGAATCGTTGCGCCAGCGCCGTCAGGTCGTCCTGCACGGGTGCCGACAGCGCGATGCCGTGTTTGCGCGCTTGTTCTTCGAGCGTGGCGCCGCGCTGCCCAGGCAGCCGCGCGGCGCCGCGCGTACTCGACCCGATGAAGTAGCCGGTCCAGTCCGACATGCTCTCGTCGAATGCAGCACGGCTCCCGAAGGCATCCGGGTCGACGAACCAGAAGAACGCGCCGACCCGGCTGGTGCCGCCGCCCTCGCGCAACGACGGCGCGGCGCGTGCGTTCGACGCGTCGGTGGCCGACAGCGATGCAGCGAGCACCTGGACCATCATCGCGAGGCCCAGGCCCTTCGCGTCGCCGGCCGGCAGCAAGGCGCCGTGCAGCGCCCGACTCGCGTCGGTGGTGGAGGCGCCCTCGTCATCGACAGCCCATCCCGGCGGGATCGACCGGCCTTCGCGTGCGGCGAGCAGGATGTGTCCCCGCGCGGCCTTGCTGCATGCCATATCGAAAACGAGCGGCGGTGCGTCGGGCAGCGGGCAGCCGAATGCCAACGGGTTGTTGCCGATGGCGCGGCGCTCGAAACCCTCGAGCGCAAGCAGCCTGGGCGTCTGTTGCCCGGCCATGCAGAACAGGCCTGACTCCGCTGCCGCAAGGACGTGGACGCCGAGCGCACCGAGGTGGCCGACGTCGCGCGCAACGACCAGCACACTCGCGCTGTCGCGCAGCGCATGGCGGGCCGCACGCAGGATATCCCGCGCCGCTACCGCGCCCATGGCGCCGTCGGCATCGAAGACCACACCGCCGCGCAGCACCGTGTGGTGCATGGCGGGCACAGGGTTGAAAAGTCCTTCGTCGAGCATGTCGACGTACGACTTGACGCGTGAGAGCCCGTGCGTCTTCCATCCACGCGCTTCGCTTCGAACCAGCGAAGCGGCGACGCAGCGCGCATCGTCGGAAGGCATGTCCTTGCGCTGCAGGATCGAGGCGACGAATTCCTCGAGCGCGGCCATGGCGAAATAGCCTTCGCTAGAGCATCCAGGGTTCATCGCGTCCTCCGATATCGGGATCGACCCGCAAAGCCGTCGCGCCCGCTCAATCCATCCGGATGTTGGCGATGCGCGCCACCTCGGCCCACTTGGCCGTGTCATTGCGCACGAAATCGGTGGTTGCGCGCGGTGAACTCGGGTCGGCGATGGCGCCGCGATCGACGATGCGCTTCTGCATCTCGGGCGCCTTGAGCACGGCCTGCACATCGGCGCTGATCTTCTCGACCAGACTTGCCGGCGCACCGGCCGGCATGAAGAGACCTGCCCAGCCGATACCCGAGAAACCCGGATAGCCCAGTTCGGCAATGGTCGGCACGTCGGGCAACTGCGGCACGCGCTGCGGTGTCGTGACGGCCAGCGGACGAATCTTGCCCGAGACGACGTGTGGCAGCGACGAAGCCAGGCCGTCGAGCATGATCTTGATCTGGCCACCGAGCAGATCCGTCATCGCCGGTCCGCTTCCGCGATAGGGCACGTGCACCATGTTGATGTTGGCGACATGGCAGAAGAGCTCGGCCGTCATGTGCTGCGAAGTGCCGGTGCCCGCGGACGCGTAGCTCAATTGGCCGGGCGACTTCCTGGCGGCTGCGACCAGCTCGCCCAGGCTCGAGATGCCGCTGTCCGGATTGACCACCAGAATCAGCGGTGCCACGTAAAGACCTGTGATCGCCGTGAAATCCTTCAAGGGCTCATAGGGCATCTTGGAATAGATGTTCGGATTCACGGTCATGGCCTGGCTGCCGCCGACCAGCAGCGTGTAGCCGTCGGGCGGGGCAAGCTTGACCGACATCACACCGGGCACACCGCCGCCGCCGCCCTTGTTGTCGACGACCACGCCGTGGGTCCAATTCCGCGAGAGGCTCTCGGCGACGATGCGTCCGAAGATGTCGGCGCCCTGGCCCGGCGGATAGGGCACCACGAGCCTGATGGGCCGGGAAGGAAAGACGTCCTGCGCGAACGCCGCGCGAGTAAGGATCGTGGAGAACGCGCCCAGCGCGGCGATGGAGTGGCGACGATTGATCATGAACCGACTTCCTGGTGTGGATTGCAAAAGTCCGGCTACATCGATATGCCGAAGCGGCTGATGGCTGACTCACGCGTATCGAGCAGTTCCGAAGTCGTCATCTCGCCATTCGCGACCGAGATCGCGTAGTCGAGCAAGCGGGTGCCGATGTCCTTGATCGATTCATTGCGCTCCAGCACGCCTGATACATCGAAGTCGATGTTGTCCGGCATGGCCGCGAGCGTGTTGCGATTGCCGCTGACCTTGATGACGGTCGTCACCTGGTGACCGATCGGATTGCCGACGCCGGTCGAAAACAGGCACAACTGGCATCCTCCCGATGCGAGCCCGGTGATCGATTCGACCGCCGGCGCCGGACCTGCCATGAAATGCAGGCCGGTCTGCGTCGGCATCTGGCCGTAATTCAGCACGTCCATGACCTGGGATTTGCCCGATTTCGCGATGGCGCCGAGCGCCTTCTCTTCGATTGTGGTCAGGCCGCCACGTATGTTGTCGGGCGATGGGTTCGATCCGCGCAGGTCGATGCCCAGCGCCATGATGTCCTTCTCGTGGCCCTGGATGGTGTCGAGGATCTTCTGCCTGACCTCGGGCGTTGCGGCGCGCTCGGCAAACAAGGCCTCGGCACCGAAGAACTCGGACGTTTCCGTGATCGTCGCGGTGCCGCCCGCCATGATGATCGCGTCGGCCACCACGCCGATCGCGGGATTCGACGCCAGGCCCGAGGTCGTGTCCGAGCCGCCGCATTCGAGTCCGATGTGAAGACGCGACAGCGGAAACTCCTGGCGCCGCTGCTTCGATGCCTCGCGCGCCAGATGCAGCGCCGCCTGCGTGCCCGCGGCGATCGAATGGATCGTCCCGCCGGCGAGCTGCATGTCGACCGAGACGACGGGCTTGCCCGAGGGCTTGAGGAGTTCTACCAGCTCCGTCGTGGTGCGCGGCTCGAGGCCGATCACGACGACGCCTGCGATGTTCGGATTGCGGCAAAGTCCCGCCGTGACGTGCAGCGTGATCTCGCGATCCTTGCCGAGCTGCCCGCGGATAAAGGAACCCGGAAGGTAGACGGTGCCCTGCACCGCCTGCGCAACGGCACGCGTTACCGGATTGCAGTTGTCCATGACCGAGATCACCGCGATCAGGTTGCGAATCCCCACCGAGCCGTCGGGCCGTGCGTAGCCCCAGAACGTGTTGCGACTCATGCTGCCTCCTTGTCGCCGCGGCCGCGCAGCGCCTCGACGTTGTGCAGGTGCACGTGCTGACCCGTCCGGATGGATTGCGTCGCGCGCCCGATGACGATGCCGTACTTGAGAATCGGATCGCCTTTGCCGATATCGCGCGTGGCGACCTTGTGTCCGTAGTCGACAGGCACCAGAAGCCGAACGGTTCCTTTGCCTTCTCCACTCAATGCGACCTCATCGCCTTCGCTGCCCGGGTCGACGAGCGTCGCGACGTTGTCGTCGGGATTCAAGATGATGGCTCTGGCCATGATGTCTCCTTCCATGTGTTCACTTCGAAGCGCTTCACTGCTACATAGCAGTTGAGATAGTATAGGTACGGATGGCAGCGGATGTACAGCCCCTGCATCACGAAATCGAGACCGCCCGATATCGGCACAACCAAAGAGCATTCACCATGGACCCATCCACGCAGCGCAGGAAAGACATCGATACCCGACGCAAGACTGTCGCCCTGATCGGCGAGATCTACCATTCCACGGCGCTTGACCTGCTGCGCGAACACGTCGATGTCGTGGCGCTCGACAACCCGAGTCCGTCTGAAATCGCCGAGGCGCTCATGAATGCTCAGGGTGCAATCGTCCGATACCCGTTTCCGGTCAATGACCTCGTGCTGGCCCAGGCGTCTCGTCTCGTCGTGGTCGCGTCCTCCGGCCGGGGGACTGACTCGATCGACATCGATGCGTGCACGCGCCATGGCGTGGCGGTGGTCAACAATCCCGGGCTCGGAACTCTCCCTGTCTCCGAACATGCGATGGGCGCGATGCTCGCGCTGGCGCGACGGCTGTTCGAATGCGCGCGCGCCGTGCGCGAACCGCAAGCCTGGCCACGGCGAACGCAGCTCGACATCATGGATCTGCACGGCCGAACGCTGGGCATCGTCGGGTTGGGACTCATCGGATCGGAAATGGCACGCAAGTGCAGGGCGGCGTTCGACATGAACGTCATTGCCTATGATCCGCATGTCTCGCCGCAGCTTGCTGAACATCTTGGCGTCACGCTGCTGCCCGATCTCCACGAGTTGCTCCGCCGATCCGACGTCGTGTCGCTTCATTGCGAGCTCACTGCGCAGTCGCGCGGAATGATCGGCGAAGCCGAACTGCGCCAGATGCAAGCGCGTGCGTTTCTCGTCAATACCTCGCGCGGCAAGGTCGTGCAGCAGGCGGCTCTCGCGCGCGCGCTCCAGGAGGGGTGGATCGCAGGCGCAGCACTCGACGTCTATGAAGACGAGCCGCTGTCTTCGACAACACCGCTTTTCGCCTTGCCGAATCTTCTGCTGTCGCCGCACATCGCAGGACTCTCGGGCGACGCGCTGTATCAGCTCGCGCATTCGGCTGTGCGGCAAGTGCTCGATGCGCTTTCTGCAAGGCGGCCTGCGCACCTGGTGAACCCGAACGTCTGGGACGAAGCCCGAACCAGGCTCGAACCGATTCGCTGACCGACAAGAGCCAGGCCGGCGTGGTGGCGAGGGTCTTATAGTCGGGGCCACCCTTCGATTCCGACATGGCAGATTCCCCCCCCGTCATCTCCAAAGCCCGCGCCATCGTAGACATCATCATTTCGGACATCGCTGCCGGAAGGCTCAAGAGCGGCGACCGCCTTCCCTCGGAGAGGGCGCTCGCTTCGAAATACGACATCAGTCTTGGCACGGTCCAGCGCGCGATGCAGGTGCTTGCACAGCGCGGTGCGATCACGCGAGAGCATGGGCGCGGCAGCTTCGTGCGCGGCCTCGGCGCGTCGATCGACACCCGCTATCTGCGTTTTCGCGACGCCAAGGATCGCAATCTTCCGCTGTACTGGCATCTGATCGACTGGCACGTTGGCACGGCCGCCGACGGCGTGGCGCAGTTCTTCGGTGCCGCGTGCGCCATCGTCTGCATCGAGCGCTGGGTCGATGTGGACGGCCGCTTCGCGCTGCTCAGCAAGCTCTTTCTTCGCCGCAAGGACTTCGATGCCCTCTTTCGCGATGACGAGCCGCGCGACGACACCAATCTGCGCGAGCTGATTTCGCAGCGCCTTTCCCTGCCAACCATGCGCATCGAGCAGCGCATGGCGTTCGAGCCGCTCGACGCCGACGTTGGCCGATTCATCGGCAGCCGGGCGGGCGCCAAGGGATTCATGCTCGAACTGCGAGGTTACACAGTGCGCGATCGGCCCTTGTCGCTGCAACGTATCTACGGCGCATTGTTCTCGGAGCTCACTCTGGTGGTCGACGTGAAGGTGATCTAAAGGGGGCTCGAAGTGCGCGCAGTGCCGAGTGCGGCCGACGCCTGGACGCGGTGCGCCGCTGGGTGAAGCGACGTCAAGGAGAGGGTGGCAACGGCGTTCATGTCGGCGCCGGCAACTCAGCCCTCGATCACCGCGACGACCTGCCCATCCTCGACGGAGTCACCTTCCTCGACTCGAATTTCGACGACCCGGCCTGCGGCAGTGCTGACGACGGGGATTTCCATCTTCATGGATTCCACGATCAGGATCGAGTCATCGACTGCGACTTGAGATCCTTCGGGCATCTGGATCTTCCAGACCTTGCCGGTGATTTCCGATACGACTTCGGTGCGTGCCATGTGTTGTTTCCTTGGAGTTAAGCAGATTTCTGGGCCGCGCGGGCCAGGATGTCGGTGCCGAGTCCGGTATGGACATGGCCGGCACGGAATTCCTCGCTGTCGACGACCTTGCGCACGAACGGAATGTTGTGCTTGACCCCTTCGATGGTCGTGGCGTCGAGCGCGCCGATCAGGCGCTCGATGGCCGAGGCGCGGTCGTCGGCATGCACGATCAGCTTGGCGATCATGGGGTCGTAGTAAGGCGTCACCTTGCAGCCCTCGGCGAAGCCGGTCTCGACACGGATGCCTTCGCCGGCCGGAAACCGAAGGGTCTTGAGCGTGCCGGGCGAGGGGAAGAAGCGCACCGGGTCTTCGGCGTAGATGCGGGCTTCGATCGCATGGCCGCTGGTCGCGACGACAGGTGGCAGCACCTCATCGAGCCCTTCCCCTGCGGCCAGGCGAACCTGTGCAACCACCAGATCGATGCCCGTGATTTCTTCGGTGACCGCGTGTTCGACCTGCAGGCGTGTGTTCATCTCTAGAAACTGGAAATCGGCGCCTCCGCCGAACAGCGTTTCCACCGTGCCGATCACGTCGTAGCGCAGCTTGCGCAGCACCTCGACGATGTCGTCGCCGGCACGGGTTGCTGCCGGGCGCGGAAGCAGCGGTGCGGGCGATTCCTCGATGACCTTCTGATGGCGCCGCTGGATCGAGCAGTCGCGCTCGAACAGATGCCGCACATTGCCATGGCGGTCCGCCAGGATCTGGAATTCGATGTGGCGCGGCTGGAGCATCAGGCGCTCGAGGTAGATCTCCGCATTGCCGAAGCTGCGCTCCGAGAGTGACCCGGCCCGCTCGATGGCCTGTGCCAGTTCGGCCGCGTCATGGGCTGCCACCATGCCGATGCCACCGCCACCCGCCGCGGGTTTCACGAGCACCGGGAATCCGATGGCTTCGGCTGCTTTCAGCGCGGCGGCCGGGTCGCCGTTCAGCAGGCCGGAACTCGGCGCCATCGTCAGCCCGTGCCGGGCCATCAGATCGCGCGCGCGGGTCTTGTGCCCCATGGCTTCGATCCATTCCGGGCTCGGACCGATGAAGCGCGCGTCGCTGGCATTGACGCGCCGTGCGAAGCCGGCGTTCTCCGACAGGAAGCCATAGCCGGGATGCAGGCCATCCGCACCGGATTTCTTCAGCACGTCGAGCAGCGCATCCTGGTTCAGGTAGCTGGCCTTGGGCTCGGCCGGCCCGATGCAGAAGGTCTCGTCCGCTTCGGCCAGATAGGGCAGGCCCGCGTCGGCTTCCGAATAGACGGCGACCGATCGGATGCCGAGCTTCTTCAATGCGCGAATCACACGTGCCGCGACGGCTCCGCGGTTGGCGATGACGACCTTGTTGAACATGCGCTCCTCTGTGCGTGGTGCTTGGGTGGATGGCCGATGCCCTGTCGCGTGATGCCGTGGCAGATGGCTCCGGGAATTCTCATCGGGCTCGAATGATAACTTCGTTACTTCATTTATGTAGTCATTATTGTAAACAAAGATGATATCAATTTTTGGCATGCTCATTCTCCGGGGGAAGGCCGCGCTCGCGCACCGGCACCGCTTGCGGCTGCATCGTCTCGTGCGTTCGAAATGAGATGAGGCGCCGGTGTCCTCGGGCCGGCGGACGGCAAAACGGGCAAAGCCGCTATCCTTGAGGCATGAATTCTTCGAAGCAGCAGCCAACATGCAAGGGGCTCGCATGAGCGCCGCCCGGCCGCCCGAAGGCGCTCGCACCGCAGCCCGCAGGGCGGAGGTTGCCTTGTGAGCGCCGGCGAACGATTGCCCGGGACGCCGCAGCCCATGCACTACTGGACCGGCATGCAAGGCGTTCGCCTCGCCGGCGATTCGTGGGGCGATCCCTCGGGGCCGCTGGTGGTGCTCCAGCATGGCGGCGGCCAGACTCGCCACGCATGGAAGCGCACGGGCGAAGTCCTGGGCGCCGCCGGCTATCGCGCAGTCGCCTTCGACGCCCGTGGCCATGGCGACTCCGACTGGGCGGCCGACGGCGCCTACGGCCAGGACGTGATGGTGCAGGACCTGCAATGCGTGCTGGCCCAACTGGGCAACCAGCGCCCCGTACTGGTCGGCGCTTCCATGGGCGGAGGCACCAGCCTGGTCGCGGCCGGCGAGCATTTCGTCGATGCCAGGGCGCTGGTGCTGGTCGACATCGCGCCGCGCATCGAGGCGGCGGGCGTCCAGAACATCAACGCCTTCATGTCGCGCAATCCCGAGGGCTTCGACTCGCTGGAGCAGGTGGCGGATGCCATCGCCAGCTACCAGCCTCATCGCGAGCGCCCCACGCACCTTCAGGGCCTGGCCAAGAACGTGCGGCTCGGCGCCGACGGCAAATACCACTGGCATTGGGATCCGCGGTTCAGGCAGGGGCATCGCGACCTGAAGCTCAGGCAGACCCGGCTGGAGGCCTGTGCGCGTGCGCTCAAGGTGCCCTCGCTGCTGGTGCGCGGCGGCCAGTCCGACGTGTTGACGGACCAGGGCGTGCGCGAATTCCTGGAGATGGCGCCGGACAGCGAGTTCGTCAATGTCGGCTCCGCCGGCCACATGGTCGCGGGCGACCGGAACGATGCTTTCGGCAAGGCGGTCGTCGAATTCCTGACCCGCGTGGTGCCGGCCGCGGGCGCGAACCTCCAACCGCTGCAGCGCATGGAACTGATCGGCCGCCTCGATGCGACCGGCCTGAACGACGTGCCGTAGCGCCCGCCGCGCCGTTTGCATCCAAGGAGAACGCCATGCCGCACGACGACCCGAAGACACCGTCCCAGCTCGCGCAGGAAGCGCAAAGAACCCGCCGCGAAACCCTCGAGGCGCTGCAGGGCTATGCCCAGGAAAGCAAGCGGATCGGCCAGGACACGTTGCGCTCGCTCGGTGCCAACGCCGAGGACGCGCAGGCGACGGCGGCCGAGGCGCTCGACACGGTCAGAGGCCTCTCGAGCGATGCGAAGGACATCGGCAAGGATGCCGCCGCGATCGGCAAGACCTATGCGAGGAATGCGGTGAACGCGGCCGGCGGAAAGATCAGGAGCTTCAGGGAGCGCGTGGACGACGCCAAGGCCGACTGCGCCCGCTACATCGCCGACGAGCCGGTGCGCGCCGCGCTCTGTGCGGCCGCCGCGGGCGCGGCACTCACCGCATTGCTGATCACGGCACTGCGCAGCGGCCGGCGATAGGCCTGGGCGCCGCGCGGATTCACCCCGGCGCGGGCCCGAGTTCGGGCGCGTTGCCGACCATCATCACGCTCAGCAGCCGGGCCAGGGCCGCGCGTTCCTGCGGCTCGAACATGCGCAGCAGGTGAAGCTCGGCGGCGGCGTGGCGGGGCATCGCCTCGTCGGCCAGCCGCTGACCCCTGGCGGTCAGCCTGACCAGGACGCCGCGTCCGTCCCTCGGATCCGTGGATCGCCGCACGAGGCCATCGCGCTCCAGCCGCTTGAGCAGGTTCGACAGGCCGCCGGAGGTGAACAGCAAGGTGGCCTGCAGACGCGACGGCGTCAGGCGATAGGGCGGTCCCGACACGCGCAGTGTCGCCAGCACCGCGTATTCCTGGTACTTCAATCCGAAGGGCTGCAAAACGGCGTTGAGCGACCGAAGCACGACCTCTTCCAGGCGGATCAGGCGGCCCACCACGGCCTTGCCGCTGCTGTCGAGGTCCGGCCGTTCGCTGGCCCAGAGCGCAATGCCGCGACCCACCAGATCGTTCTTCTCGTGTTCCATCCGCAGACCTTTCTCGGGCCGTCGCGGCGCCGATCCCGGATGCGGCGCGGCGTAACAACCCAGCGCGATCATAAATGTCTTGCACTTATCTTTTGCGAAAGATAAAGTTTGTCCCGCCGACCCGATTCCGGGCCGGCGCGTTCACATCGAAGCGGCCTGCGCTTCGACGGCGTCTTCACCAGGAGCTTCCATGAACCACGGGTTTTCACGTACGCTGGCCTTCGGGCTCGTCACCGCCTTTCTTTGCTGCGCAGCCCAGGCCGAGGATCTGGTGGTGGGCATCTTCGGCGGCTCCTTCGCCGACAACTCCAAGATCTGCCACATCGCTCCCTTCGAGAAGAAGACGGGCGCCAAGGTCACGTTGAAGCTCGGCAATTCGTCGCAGTTCGCGGCGGCCGTGCGCGCGACGGGCGGCAAGTCGGACTTCGACGTGGTCTACATCGACAACTCGCTGGCCGCGCAGCTCAAGAACGAAAAGCTGCTGGAGACCCTCGACAAGTCCAAGCTGAGCAATGCGCCCGACATCTCGCCCAAGGCCTTCGACAAGGACAACCAGTACGTGGCCTTCGAGACCAGCGCCACGCTGATCGTCTACGACCCGACGCAGATCAAGACGCCGCCCACGTCCTGGAACGACCTGTACAAGCCCGAGTACGCCGGCAAGCTCGCGATCGGCGACATCAGCGGCACCTCGGGCGCGCAGCTGCTGATTGCGCTCAACCGCATGAAGGGCGGCACGCTCACCAACATGGACCCGGGCTTCGAAGCGATCAAGCCGCTCGCCAAGGCCTCGGTCACGCTCTATACCCAGGCCGATCAGCTGGTGTCGATGTTCGAGCGCAAGGAAATCGCGATCGCCGTCTGGTATCCCGATCGCGCCGGCGCGGCCATGGACAAGGGCCTGCCGCTCGCGGTCGCCTATCCGAAGGAGGGCGCGGTCGGCATTCTTCCGGCGCTGGTGATCCCGAAGGGCGCGAAGTCGCCGGAGCTGGCGTTGAAGTACATCGACGAGGTGTTGTCGCGCGACGGCCAGGCCTGCTTCGCCGAGAAGAGCTATGCCGGCCCGGTCAACACCAAGGCGACGGTGTCGGACAAGGCGGCCAAGATCGTTCCCTACCGCGAGACCTTCGACAAGCTCTACCTGCCCGAACCGGAAGCGGTTGCCAAGGGCCTGCCGGAATGGTCCAAGCGCTGGCAGCGCGAAGTGGCGCGCTGAACATGCCATCTCTCACGCTGGACCGGCTTGAAAAACGATACGGCGAACAGCTGGCCGTCGCGTCTGTCTCGCTCTCGGTGCAGGACGGCGAATTCATCTCGCTGCTCGGGCCCTCGGGCTGTGGCAAGACGACGGTGCTGCGCATGGTGGCAGGGCTGATCCAGCCCACCAGCGGCCGCATCCTCATCGACGGCCAGGACGTGACGGCGCTGCCGACCAACAAGCGTCGCATCGGGCTGGTGTTCCAGTCGTATGCGCTGTTCCCGCACATGAGCGTGTTCGAGAACGTGGCCTTCGGCCTGCGCCGTCAGGGCGTCGACGGCAGCGACCTGAAGCGGCGCGTCGAAGAGGCGCTCGCGAGCGTGCGGCTGGTGGGCTATGGCGCACGCCTGCCGCGCCAGCTCTCGGGCGGGCAGCAGCAGCGCGTCGCGGTCGCGCGCTCGATCGCGCCGCGGCCCAGCATCCTGCTGTTCGACGAGCCGCTGTCCAACCTCGATGCCTCGCTGCGCGACGAGATGCAGATCGAGCTCAAGCGGCTGCAGAAGGAAGTCGGCATCACCACGCTCTTCGTCACACACGACCAGGGCGAAGCGATGTCGATGTCGGACCGCGTCTGCGTGCTGGCGCATGGCGTGGTGCAGCAGTTCGCCAAGCCCGAGGAGATCTACCACCGTCCGGCCACCGGCTTCGTCGCCAGCTTCATCGGGCGGCCGAACCGGCTGTCGGGTTCCCTCAAGCGGGTCGGCGCCGCGGGCGCGATGGTGGAACTGGCGGACGGCATCCGGCTGCCGACCGCCTTGTCCGATGGCATGGCCGACGGCGCTGCGGTGGACGTCGTGGTGCGCCAGGAGGACATCCGCTTCGCCGGCACCGGCGAGCCCGCGGCGCTCGAGGGAAGGGTCGCGCTGCGTTCCTTCGTCGGCGCGCGCGTGCAGTACGTGGTGTCGCTCGGCACCGTCGAGCTGATCGCCGAGGCGCCATCCAGCGGCATCCATGCCGCGCTCGATGTCGGCATGCCGGTGCGCCTCGCGGTCGATCCGATGCACGTGTACGTGAACGAGAAGCGCGCGGAGGCCGCATGAACCGGGCCAGACTTCCGGGCCTGCTGCTCGCGTCTCCCTTGCTCGTGCTGCTGCTGCTCGTCTTCGTCGCGCCGGTGCTCTTGATGCTGCCGCTGAGCCTGCACGACTACCTGCCGGGCACCGGCATCTCCGCGACGTGGACGCTGTCCAACTACACCAGCATCGTCACCGACAGCTATTACCGCGAGGTGGTGGTGCGCACGCTGGTGCTGGGCTTCGGCGTCACCGCCATCTGCCTCGTGCTCGGCTATCCGCTGGCCTATTACATCGCGAACGCGGGGCCGAGGATGCGGCTCACGCTGACGATGCTGGTCATCTTTCCGATGCTGCTGAACCTGGTGGTGCGCTCCTTCGGCTGGATCGCGCTGCTGGCCAACCGCGGGCTCATCAACAACCTGCTGGTCGACGTCGGCCTGATCGAGCGGCCGATCAAGATGATGTTCAACCTGTTCGGCTTGCTGGTCGGCATGTCGCACATCTTCCTGCCCTTCATGGTGCTGATGCTGGTGCCGGCGATCCAGGCGATCTCGAAGGATGTCCAGGCCGCGGCCTACACGCTCGCGGCCAGCCGGGCGCGCGTGTTCTGGTCGGTGACGCTGCCGATGACCGCGTCCGGCATCCTGGCCGGCTCGATCCTCGTCTTCGTGCTGACCATCAGTGCGCTGGTCACGCCGCGCATGCTCGGCGGCCCGACCTACAAGGTGATGGCGACCATGGTCTACGACGACTTCCTGCAGACGCTCGACTGGCCCAGCGGCGCGGCGATGTCCTTCGCGCTGACCGCGATGACCCTGCTGGTGATCGGCCTGTCGAGCCGTGTGCTCAAGCGCTGGGGAGGCACGGCATGAAAACGAGCGAGCGCGGCCCGGGACGCGTCCTCGCGACGGCGGCCTTCGGCGTGATCTTCTTTCTTCAACTGCCGGTGCTGGTCGTCATGCTGGCGGCCTTCAGCAAGACGGCGTACCTGACGATTCCGCCGCAGGGACTCACGCTGCACTGGTTCGACGTGGTGCTGCGCGACTCGGAATACCTCAGCGCGACCTGGACCAGTCTCTGGCTCGCCTGCGCGGCGACGGCAGCGGCGCTGGTGCTGGGCCTGGCGGCGGCCTATGCGCTGCATCGCAAGATGGTTCCGGCCGCAGCAGCGCTCACGTCCGTGATGATGGCGCCGCTGATTCTGCCCTCCGTCGTGCTGGGCGTGGCGCTGCTGCAGTACTACACGCTGACCGGCATGCGCGGCAACTCGATCGGGCTCTGGCTCGCGCACGTCGTCATCGCCGTGCCCTACGTGGTGCGTGCCTGCCTGTCGAGCCTTGCCTCGGTCGACGATGCGCTCGAGGATGCAGCCCAGGTGCTGGGCGCCGACGGCTTCACGAGCTTTCGGCTGGTCACCTTGCCGCTGGTCAAGTCGGGGCTGGTGGCGGGCGGGCTGTTCGCCTTCATCACCTCGCTGGACAACGTGCCGGTCTCGATCTTTCTCTTGTCCGCGAGCCAGACCACGCTGCCGGTCAAGATCTTCACCTCGGTCGAGCAGGGCGTGGATCCCAGTGTCGCGGCCGTCTCGACCCTTCTCATCGTCTTCACCGGCATCGTGCTGCTTCTGGCGGAACGCTGGACCGGCTTTCACAAACACGTCTGAATTCGAAGGAGTCTTCCATGTCCGTGACCAGCAAAGGCTTTCCCCTGATGCTGACCTTCGATCTCGATGCCGAGACGATGTGGACCGGGCGCGATCCCGCCAATGCCCAACGGCCGATCCTGATGTCGCAGGGCGCGTACGGCTGGAAGGTCGGCATGCCGCGCGTGATGGCGCTGCTCGATCGCTACGGCATCAAGGCGACCTTCTTCATCCCCGGCGAAGTCGCCGAGCGCCAGCCCGCGCTGGTGCGCGAGGTCGTCGAGCGCGGGCACGAGGTCGCCCATCACAGCTACAGCCATCGCTGGATCGTCAACCTGTCGCCCGACGAAGAGCGCGAGGAGATGCGCAAGGGCATGGAGATCCTCACCGCATTGACCGGCAGCCGCCCGCGCGGCTGGCGCTCGCCCGCGGCGGAGTTCAGCGCCATCACGCTCGACCTGATCAAGGAGTACGGCTTCGACTACTCCTCGAACTTCTTCGACGACGATTCGCCGTACCTGCTGGAGATCGGCGGCCAGCGCACCGACATCGTCGAGCTGCCGTTCCGCTGGGTGCTCGACGATGCGCCCTTCTTCCAGTACTCGATCGTGCTGCCGGGCCGCACGCTGCAGGCGCCGTCGGCGGTGCTCGAAGCGTGGAAGAGCGAGTTCGACGTGCTCTATGCGGAGGACCGGATGATGATGGTCGGCATGCATCCCGAGATCATCGGCCAGCCGTCGCGCATCAAGGTGCTGGAAGGGCTGATCGAGCATGCGCTGTCGCACCGGAATGTGTGGATCGATCGCTGCGACCGTATCTCCGACGACATGCGGCCGCGGCTGAAGGCCGCCGCGAAAGGGGCGGCATGAGCCTCGCGCATCAAGGGCAGCGCTTTCTGGTCAGCGGCGGCGCCAGCGGCATCGGCTTGGCCGTGGCGCGCCTCGCATTGGCACGCGGCGCGCGCGTCTGCCTGCTCGATCGCGACCGCGCCACGCTCGAAGCGGTCTGCGGCGAACTCGGCGATGGCGCGTTCGCAGCCGTCTGCGACGTCGCCGATCCCTTGGCGGTCGGCGCGGCCGTCGCACAGGCGGCCGAGCAGCTCGGTGGCATCGACGCGCTGGTCAATTCCGCCGGCATCGATTCGCGCATGCCGCTGGAACAGCTGTCCGATGCCGAATGGGCGCGCACGCTCGCGGTCAACCTGACCGGCCCGATGCTGCTGTGCCGCGCCGCGCTGCCGCACCTGCGCGGCGCGGGTGGCGGCACCATCGTCAACGTGTCCTCGGGTGCCGGCCTGAGCCCGTTGCTGCATCGCACGGCCTACTGCGCGAGCAAGGCCGGCGTCATCATGTTCGGCAAGGCGCTGGCGATCGAGGTCGCACCCGACAACATCCGCGTCAATGCGGTGTGCCCGGGCGCGGTCGACACGCCGCTGTTCCGCACCAGCTACGAACAGAGCGCCGATCCCGAGCGCGATCTGGAACTCATCCGCCAGCGCTACGCCTTGCATCGCATCGCGCAGCCGGAGGAACTGGCCGAAGCGATCCTCTATCTCAGCGGACCGGGCTCGAGCTACATCACCGGTACCGCGCTGGCCGTCGACGGCGGCCGCACCTTCCATTGATCGAGAGGATGCAGATGAAATTCGACCATCGCATCGCCGTGGTCACCGGTGGCGGCCAGGGCATCGGCGCCGCGGCGGCCCTGCGCTTTCTGGACGAAGGCGCGCGGGTCGCAGTGCTGGACCTGGACTGCGCGCCGCTGATCGAACAGCTCGCCGCCGTGCCCGATGCGGCGGCACGCTGTCTCTGTGTCGCCGGTGACTGCACCGATGCGGCCATCGTCTGCGCTTTCTTCGACCGCGTCGAAGCCGAGCTCGGGCCGGTGGACCTGCTGTTCAACAACGTCGGGCAGAGCGCGCGCGAACGCTCCGGTCCCTTCATTGCCTCGGAAGAGGCCACCTGGCGCTTCGTGCTCGAGGTTTCGCTGCTGACGACGATGCGGGCTTCGCGCCGCGTCGCGCCCGGCATGCGCGAGCGCAGCTTCGGCCGCATCGTCAACATGAGCTCGGATGCCGCGCTGGTCGGCGACAGCGGCCTGGCCGACTACGCCACTGCCAAGATGGGTGTGATCGGCTTCACGCGCGCACTGGCGCGCGAACTGGCGCCGCACGGCGTGACCGTCAATGCCGTGTGCCCGGGCGCGATTCGCACGCGCGCCCACGACAAGCTCAAGCCCGAGGTCCTCGCGCGCATCGTCGCCGACACGCCGGCCGGCTTCATCGGCGCACCCGAGGACATCGCGGCGGCGGTGAGTTTTCTGGCGGGCGACGACGCGCGCTTCATCACCGGGCAGACCTTGCTGATCGACGGCGGTCGCTGGATGGTCTGAACGAACGACTGGCCGGACCTGGAGGAATCGAATGGATGTCATGAACCACAGCGCGCGCGAACTCGCGTCGCTGATCCGGCGCAGGGAGATCTCGCCGGTGGAAGCCGTGCAGGGCGCGCTCGACCGCATCGAGGCGCGGCGCGAGCTCAATGCCTTCATCACCGTCACCGCCGACCAGGCGCTGGCCGCGGCGCGGGTTGCCGAGGCGGCCGTGATGGCCGGCGCCGAACTGCCGCCGCTGCATGGCGTGCCCTATTCGGTCAAGGACCTGACGGCCACGGCCGGCGTGCGCACCACCATGGGCTCGGCGATCTACGAGAACTTCGTGCCGAAGGAAGATGCCATCGCCGTCGCGCGCGCCAAGGCGGCCGGCGCGATCCTGATCGGCAAGACCACCACGCCCGAGTTCGGCCACAAGCCGGTGGCAGTGGCGCCGATCTTCGGTCGCACGCTGCATCCGATCGATCCGCGCTTCACGCCGGGCGCGTCGAGCAGCGGTGCCGCGGTGGCGGTGGCGGCGGGCATGGGTCCGCTGGCGCTCGGCACCGACGGCGGCGGATCGATCCGCATCCCGTCCTCGTGCTGCGGCATCGTCGGGCTGAAGCCGACGCTGGGCATGGTGCCGCATCTGCAGGCGCCCGACCTGTTCTCCGTCAATTCCTTCGTCGGCCCGATGGCGCGCGACGTGGCCGACACGGCGCTGCTGTTCGATGCGATCCGCGGCTTCGACCGGCGCGATCCCTATGGGCTGGGCGCCGAAGCGCAGGGCCGGCCGGTGCCGTTGTCGCTCGCCGGATTGAAGGTCGCGTGGCTGCCCAGTGCCGGCAACCCGGTCGACCCGGAAGTGCTCGCTGCCACCCGCGCCGCGGTGCGCGCGATGGAAGGCGAGGGCGCGATCGTCGAAGAGATCCGGCTCGACTTCGTCTCGCTCGAACGGCACTTCCTCGTGCTGCTGCAGTCGCTGCTGGCCGCGCGCATCGGCGACAACCTCGAGCGCTTCGGCCAGCGCATCGATCCGACGCTGGTCGAAGCCGTGCTGAAGGGCCGCCAGCACAGCGCCATCGCATTGCACGAAGCCGGCTTCGCGAAGACGCGCTGCTTTGCCGAACTGCAGGCGCTGTTCGAGCACCATGACGTGCTGGTGTCGCCGACGGTGTCTGCGCCGCCGCTCTCGATCGATGTCGATGTGAGCGGCGAGATCGAGATCGCCGGCGTGCCGGCGGGCACTGTGCGCGGCGCGTGGTATCCCTACACCTACCCGATGAACCTCACGGGACATCCGGCGCTGTCGATGCCGTGCGGCAAGAGTTCGCTCGGGCTTCCGATCGGGCTGCAGCTCGCGGGGCGCTGGTACGACGACCGCTACCTGCTGGGCATCGCCGCATTGCTGGAAGCCCGGATCGGCTGACCCTCGCCACCTCGAAGAACCGCCGCGCCAGCGCCGAAGCCGGTGCGAGGCGCGATGATCCACCGCTCCACGATGGCTACCTCTGCGACTGTTCGGTCAAGGGCATTGCCAGGCGCTTGTATTCGCTGCGCTTCATGGCGAGATAGTCGTCCCGGTCCAATTCATGCAGTTGCCGGGCATAGCGCTCCGTGCTGTCGAACCACGTCGCGAGTCGCTGTGCGAGTTGTTTGGGGGCGTCCATGTAGGCATCGATGGCGAGGTAGTAGCGCATGGTGTTGCGCTCCACCACGCCGCGCACGCCGCCCACGTAGTCGGGCTGCCCCGCAGAATCCTTGCCCGTTGCGGTGAATCCCACCTTGTCGGCGCCGATGGTGGCGAGATAGCCTTGCATCGCGATGCGCGCTGCGACCCCGTAGGCATAGGCATAGCCGAGATGAATGAAGGTGTTGCCGTTGCCGAGCGGCGTCGCCTCGAGTTCGATGCGGTAGTCGCGGGTCGACAGCGGCCCCTTGTCGGCTTTCAGTCGCACGCTCAGGTAGTCGGCGGCGACGGTCGGCGTCTGCCAGACGAAATCGACGCGCTGCGCATCCGAAAGCGGCTGGTCGAACTTGCGGCCGATCGAGACGGCGAGCGTCCTGACATCGCCTGTCTCGCGCACCGCACAGTACTTGGTGTTGAGGTGCAGCATCAGCACATCGCACCAGACGCCGGGCTGGCTCAGCGAACTGCTCACCTGATCGAAGGGATGACTCAATACCGCGAAGATATCGCCGCTCAACTGACCGGAGGCTTCCGTCGATTCGAGCACCAGCGGCCGCCCGAAGGCGTTGCGATCGAGCTGCGTCTGCACGGCGTCGTATTTGGCCTGCAAGGCAGCGGCACTGCCCAGTTGGGCCTGTGCCTGGGCGATCACCGGCAGGCCCAGGACCAGGAACCAGCCCCACAGCACCCATCGGCGAAGTGTCGCGTGTTTCATGATGAGGCGGATTTTCATGCTGCGTCGGCCGCTTGGCTAGGCCTGTTCACACATAAATCACCCCTGCGCCGCGCCGGCGACTTGCATGGCGGCCGCGAGTCGCTCTTCCAGTCGTTGTCGGTCAGCCCAGAGCCGTCCGGCCACCAGGGTCACGACCTCGAATCCGAAGGCCGGGTTCTGGAAATAGAGCGTCTTGAAAGTCATCTCGTCCATCTGCAGCACGGTGCAGTTCGTCACGCAGCGGGCGGTCAGGCTGCGGCACTTGGTGGGCGCAAAGAACGCGATCTCGCCGAACAGCCGGCCGGGCGCCATCGTTTCCCCGATTTCCACGAACTCGATGCGTCCGTCGACGAGGAAATACAGATGCGTGGCTGCATCGCCCTTGCGGAAAAGCACGGCATCCTTCTTCAGCCGCCGCCGGCGCATGTAAGGGCGCAGCCAGACGCCGGACAGGTCATTCGACGCCGCGGCTTCCTGTACGCGGCGCGTCAGGCGCGCCATTTCGGCCGCGCGGAAGATGTTGATGGGCAGCAGCGCGCCGTGCAACACCACCATGATCAGCGACGGATGCAGCGCGCCATAGATCAGAAAGCCCAGGTTGCCGCCGACCGCGAGGCAGCGCAGCGGAATCATGGTCTTCACGAAGGAGCTCACGATCACCAGCATGCCGGCGACGCCCGCAGAGCAGAGCGCGATGATGCCGGAGGGCGTGGCCACGGCCGAGCTCAAGGCGGCAACGGCGGCGTCGAACAATGCGAGCGTTGACATGGGCGTCCTCTCCAACCGGTCCTGGTCGGGCAATGATGGACCAACTGGGGGTTGCCGGGCGTTCAATCGCATCCCAGGGACCGCCGGCCGAGGTCGATGTCGATCCGGTGGCGCCGCCACCGGAATTGGCGCAGCATTGCGGCACGCGATGACCATCACCTGTGTCGGCTGCGGCGGCGAAGTGCCGCCCGCGTCCTCCTTCTGCCAGCGCTGCGGGCGTCGGCTGGCCGGGCCTTGCCGGGCCTGCGGCTTCGCGTGCGAGGCTGAGTTCGCGTTCTGTCCGCGCTGCGGCGCGGACTTGGGGCCGGGTCGTGCGCCGAGCACGGTGGCGCCGCCGCCGCCGCCGCCGCCGCCGCCGGCCGACAGCGTCGATCACCAGGCGGATCGGCGCCTGGTCACGGTGCTGTTCGCCGATCTGACGGGCTTCACCTCGCTGGCCGAACGGACCGACCCGGAACGCCTGCGCGCCTTCCAGAACGCCCTGTTCGAGACCATGGCGCAGGCCGTCGCCCGCTACGAGGGCTTCGTCGAGAAGTTCGTGGGCGACGCGGTGATGGCGGTGTTCGGCGCGCCGCGTGCGCACGAGGACGATCCTGTGCGCGCCATCCAGGCCGCGCAGGAGATGCTGCAGGCCATGCAGCGGCTCAGTCTGCAATGGGCCGGCCGCCTGGGTGGCCCGGTGACCCTTCACATCGGGATCCACACCGGGCCGGTCGTGGCCGGCAGCCTGGGCGGTGTCGCCGGCGGTGCCGGCGCTGCCTACGCCGTCACGGGCGACACCGTGAGCACGGCCTCGCGGCTGCTGTCGGCTGCCGCGCCCGGCGCCGTGTTGGTGTCGGAGACGACGCAGGCCTTGGCGCGGCACCGCTTCAGCTTCCTGCCGGCCGAGACCCTGGCATTGCGCGGCAAGGCGCAGCCGCTGCGGGCTCACCAGTTGGCCGGCGCGCGCGATGACGTGCTCTCGGCACGCGGCTTGGCCGAACTGGGCCTGGCCGCGCCGCTGGTCGGGCGCGCCGAGGCGATGGCGTGCCTGCTGGCTGCATTCGATCGAATGCACAGCGGCCGCGCCCAGGTCGTCAGCGTGGTCGGCGAAGCCGGCGCCGGCAAGTCGCGCCTGCTGGCCGAACTGTTCGCGCGGCTGGAACGCGATGGCCGGCTGGCGGCGACGGCGGTGCGCCGTACCAGTTGTTCGTCGCTCGGAGAGCCGACCTACGGCACCTTCGGCGCGCTGTTCCGCGAGGCCTATCGCGTCGACGCAGGGGATCCGCTCGAACTGGCTCGGCGCAAGCTGCACGACGGGCTGCTGGCGCTCGGCGCCGACGCCGACGAAACCGATGCGATCGCGCAGGTACTGCCCTACCTGCTCGGCCTGCAGGATGATGCGCGGCCGCGCGATATCGAGCCCGAGCAGTTGCAGCGTCAGATCACGCTGGCGGCGCGCTCGCTGATCGAGCGCCGGTTGGCGCAGCGGCCGCTGATGGTGGTGGTCGACGATCTGCATTGGGCCGACGCGGCGTCGGTCGATCTGCTGCGCGAGGTGGCCGACCAGTTGGCCGACCGGCCCCTGATGCTGCTGGTCCTGCAGCGCCCCGATGCGCGTGCACTGCGCCCCACCCGCGCCCAGCAGGCAGTGGTCGAGCTGGGTCCGCTGGGCAACGCAGACGCACAGGCGCTCGTGGATCACCTCCTCGGCACGCCGGCGGACGCCGCCCTGGCGCCGGTGCGCGATTTCGTCGCGACGCGCGCCGGCGGCAACCCGCTGTTTGTCGAGGAAATCGTTCGCAGCCTCGCGGGCAACGGCCTGCTGGTGCGCCAGGAGGATCGCTGGGTGTGCGAGGCGCCGTACGAGGCGATGGACGTTCCCGCCACGCTGTACGGCCTTCTGCTGTCGCGCATCGACCGGCTGGGCAGCGACGACCGCCGAACGCTGCAGGAAGCCGCGGTTCTCGGCGCCGAGTTCGACAGCACCCTGCTGCAGCGCATCGCGGGCGATGCGCCCCAAGCCACGGCGGCAGCAC
The DNA here is from genome assembly GCF_901827165.1 of Variovorax sp. SRS16. Lineage (NCBI taxonomy): Bacteria > Pseudomonadati > Pseudomonadota > Betaproteobacteria > Burkholderiales > Comamonadaceae > Variovorax > Variovorax sp. SRS16. The sequence goes on along the minus strand of NZ_LR594669.1, from coordinate 302,902 downwards.
TGGCCCGGCTGGCCGCGGCCGACCTGATCCGCAGCGAGGGTGCCGGCGGTGCGCAGCGCTGGCGCTTCACGCACGCGCTGCTGCACGAGGTGACCTACCAGAACCTGTTGCTGACGCGGCGCGCCGAATTGCACCAGCGCACCGCCCTCGCGCTGGAAGCCGCGCTCGGCGCACGCGCGCAGTCGCCGATCGGAGACGAGGCCGGCAGCCCGGGCCGTCTGGCCGAACTGGAGGCGCTGGGCCATCATTGGAGCCTGTCGCCGGACAAGGTGCGCGGCGCGCGTTACCTGCTGGACGCCGGCGACTGGGCACGCGCGGTCTATGCCAACGACGACGCGCTGCGCCACTACGAACGCGCGCTGCGCACGCTGGCCGAAGTCTCGGCGGAAACGCCGGCGCCGGCGGCCGCCGTCGAGGCCGCGGAACTCGACGCACGCGAGCGCATCGCCGATCTGCTGGGCCTCAAGGGGCAGCACGCCGAGGCGCTGGCGCATTACGACACCGTGTATCAGACCGTGGAACAGCACAACGATCCGGTCCGCGCTGCACGCTTGCTGCGCAAGATGGGCGGCCTGCATTGGCAGGCCGGAGAGCGCGATCGTGCCAGCGCCTGCTTCAGCGCCGGACTGGAACGCCTGGGCGACGACGGCGATGCCATCGAGCGCGGGCACCTGCTCCAGGAGATGGGCCGGTTCGCGTTCCGTGCCGGCGACAACGCCACCGCCGTGGCGTTCGCACAGCGCGCGCTGGTGGCGTTGCCGGCCGCCGACGACAGCCTTCCGGAGCGCACGCGCGAGGCCACCGTCGTGCGCGCCGAGGCATGCAACACGCTGGGCGTTGCGCTGGCGCGTCTGGGCAGGCCCATCGAGGCGGTGACACAGATCGAAAGCAGCGTCGCCCAGGCCGAAGCCCAACACCTGCTGCAGGCCGCCTGCCGCGGCTACACCAATCTCGGGGTGCTCTATGCATCGCTCGATCCGCAGCGCAGCATCGAGACCTGCCTGCGTGGCCTCGAAACCGCCAGGAAGGTCGGGGATCTCGGCTTCCAGTCGCGGCTCTACGCCAACCTGGCGGTGGCCTACTGCGCGCTGACCAATCGCTGCGAGGCCGAGGGCATCGCGGCGGCACAGGCGGCGGCAAGCCTGGACCGCCGCCTCGGCCTGCTGGATCACCTCGCCGTGCCGCTGATCGTTCTCGGCCAGATCCACCAATGCCACGGCGATCATGCGCAGGCGTTCGCGTGGTACCAGGAAGCCTTGCAACTGGCCGAGCAGATCGACGAGCCACAACTGCTGTTTCCTTGCTACGATGGTTTGGCAACGCTGTACCTTGACACGGGCCGCCCGGCACAGGCCGAGACCTATCTCGCCAAGGCGCAGGCCGTGTGCGAGCGCGCCGGACTCGAGCCCGACGCCTTGATGGTGCTTCCATTCCTCTGCTGATTTTTGTTGGAAGGAGTCCGGACATGACAACCTCAACTGCAGCGATGCTTCCGCCCATGGCGCCGGGAGACGCGGCCCCTGACTTCGCGCTGCCGGCGGTGGCCGGACCCGAGGTCGTTTCACTCGACCAATACCGCGGACGCAGTCCGCTGTTCCTGGCGCTGCTGTTGGGCCTGTGGTGTCCGTTCTGCCGGCGGCAGCTCGTCCAGCTCGGCAACTTCGAGAGCAGACTGAAGGCGCTGGGTGTCGAGACCGTCGCCGTGGTGGCCACCGAGCCGGAGAACGCGCGGCTGTACTTCAAGTTCCGGCCGACGCGGCTGCGCCTGGCCGCCGACCCCGATCTGACCACGCACCGTGCCTACCGGGTGCCCAAACCGGAACCCACGCCCGACATGCTGCAGGCCATGGCCGAGACCCGCATCAATCCATTCGGCGACCTGCCTGAACCGTTGCCGATCGCCGAGGTGGCCAAGCTGATGCAGGAACGCGATGGCTACGCCTACACGCCGACCGACCAGGGCGAGGTCGAGCGGCAGTGGCCGCAGCTGAAGGCCCTGTTCCTGATCGATCGCGAGGGCATCGTGCGCTGGGCGAACATCGAGTGCGGCGCCGAGGGCCTGGCCGGCATCGGCAAGTTTCCGTCCGAGGAGGTGATCCTCGACGCGGCACGCGCCTGCGTTGCCTGACAAAGCCCGGCGGCACGCGACTGCTGCGCCATCCCGCTCAGGACGAGCTTGCCCTTGGGCATCCATCTGCTCGCCGGCGACGGCGCATGCACAGCCAGCGAACCAGGCCCACTGCGGCGGCGATGGCAACACCCGCCAACAGGGCCATGCCTTCGTAGCGATCGAGATCGGCGATCAGCCAGTGCAGCGTCTGACCGAACAGATAGCCCAGGCCCGTGAACAGCGGCGCCCAGAGCGCGGCGCCGAGCATGTTCAGCCGCGCAAATCGGAAGGCCGACACGTCGGTCATGCCGATCGCGAAGGGCCCGATGAGGCGCAGGCCATACATGAATCGCACGCCGATGATCAAGGCCGCCTGGTGACGTTCAATCAGCGGCGTGACGAGCCGGACGCGCGCCGCCATGGCCGGCGACCGGCGCAGCATGACGGTGCCATAGCGGCGGCCCAGATGAAAAAGAATCTGATCGCCCAGCGTGCCGCCGCAGAACGCCAGCGCCACGACCGGGATCAACGAGAGATAGCCGCGATGGGCCGCAAGACCCGCCAGCAACAGCACGGACTCGCCCTCGAGCAGGCTGCCGGCGAACACGGCGGCGTACCCGTAGTGGGAGACCAGATGCGCCAGGTACATACCGGATTCCCTTCCGAACATCACCGCCATTGTCTATCGATATCGGCGCGTGGCGGACCTCTTGAATCAGGCGCTGCAGATGCGCCCGAGAAGCGATGGCGCGGAGACCCGGCGCACCGCTCGCGAGCGATCGGCGCTCAGGCGAGCCGGTCGCGCAAACGGTAGTACGACATCATCATTTGCACCCCTGCGCGATGCAGGCGGTGCAGTGGAATCGGGTGCAGCGCGGACACCGGGTAGGGCAGCCGCCGGTCGCCATCGTCCAGGCAGGCCTGTGCGAGCACGCGGCCCATCGCGGCGGTCATTGCAACGCCCCGGCCATTGAAGCCGAGCGCGGTCGTCAGGCCCGGCGCCAGGCGGTGCAGGTGTGGCATGAAATCGGGCGTCATCGCGACGCGGCCGGCCCAGCGAAACGGAAACGCGACTTCATCGAGCTGCGGATAGAGACGCCTGGCCATCGCGATCAGCCGGCGCGCGTCGTGGGCGCTCGGGTCCGGCCGGAACGGCCCGCGCGCGCCGATCACGAAACGCCCGGCCGCGTCGCGCCGGAAGTAGTGAACGAGGTGCCGGTCGTCGGTCATCGTCTGCCGGCGCGGCAGGATGCTCGCGCCGAGCGCGGCGGGCAGCGGATCGGTGGCGATCTGCATCGAATACAGCGGCACGATGGATTCGCGAAGACCGGGCCACAAGCGCGTGGAGTACCCGTTGGTCGCGAGCACGACGCGGCGCGCATGAAGCTCGCCTTCCGGCGTGGCGACGCGCCATGCGCCGTCCACGGATTCGAGGCGGACCACCGGCGAACCGACGAACAGCGAAGCGCCGCGGCCGACGGCCGCGCTCGCCAGGCCACGCGCGTACTTGAGCGGATTCACGCTGCCGGCGTTGCCGAGCAACCAGCCCGATCGGAAATGCGTGGTGCCGGACAGCTGCGCGATCTCGTCGGCGTCCAACAGCTGCGCGTCGGCGCCGACCTTGCGCCAGGCCAGGCAGCGCCGATGCAGCACCTGCCCGCCGGCGGCGTTGCGGGCACCCTGGATCCAGCCCGTGCGCTCGGCGTCGCAGGCAATGCCGTACTTGTCGATCAGCGCGAAGACATCGTCGGCCGAGCGCATGACCATGTCGATCATGTCGCGTCCCGCTTCCTCGCCGAAGCGCGCCATGATGGCCTGGGGTTCATGCTTGAACACCGGAATCACCTGGCCGCCATTGCGGCCCGAAGCACCGAAGCCGGGTTCGCGAGCGTCCACGATGGCCACCTGCACGCCGCGCTCGATCAGCGCCAGCGCCGTGGCGAGCCCCGTGTATCCCGCGCCGACCACCACCACCTCGGCACGGTGGCTGCCGCGCAGCACCGGCAGCGCCGGCGCGGGCGCTGCGGTCCGTGCCCACAGCGATCGGTCCAGACCGTCGCCCGGCCGCTCCACCGATGTCTGGACCGATTGGCGTATCGCGATCGAATGACTGTCAGACATAGGACTCGCCGGCATCGCGGGCCGTCAGGGCCGGGTCGCGCTCGCTCGCCGGACCCCAGCCCCCGCCGCCCGCGCTTTCCAGCCGCACCACATCACCTCGACGCAGCCCGACGCCGATCGCCTTCGTCGACAGCGGGCGCGCATCGGGCCGGCCGGGGTTCAGGACCGCCGAAGCCGGCCGGCCGGCTTCGCCGCCGAATGCGCCCCAGGGCGCCGTCGCTGCATTGCCTTGCTGGAAGAAAACGCTGACCATGAGGTCATCGGCCAGCATCTCGTAATCGCGGCGCATCGCGAGTCCGCCGCGCTGCCGCCCCGGGCCGCCCGACCCCTGAACGAGTTCGCTGCACCGCACGCGCACAGGGCTGATCGTCTCGACGATCTCCGCCGACAGGACGCCGCAGTTGCCGCCGTGCGTGTCCACCGCGTCGAGCCCGTCGCCGCCATCGAAGCCGCCCATGCCGCCGCCGATGATGTCGTGCAGGATGAAATAGCGCGCCGGCTCGGCGGGGCCGCCGCGCGGATCGAAGCCGCCGGCCCGCAGGCCGGGAAAGGAAATCTGCGAGCCGGCCGACGAGCGCTCGGGCACCACGTCGACCAGTGCCTTGAGGACCACGTCGGCCACCGCCTGCTGCGCGAAGTGGCGATTGCCTACCGCGGCCGGCCGCGTCGGATTGAGGAACGATCCCTCGGGTACGCGAATGCGCACCGCTCGGTTGCCGCCTTCGTTGCGCGGGCCATCGGCTGCCGTGAGGCCGCGAATGGCGTACAGCGCCATCGAGTGGGTGGAAGACAGCGGGCAATTCAGGGCATTGCGCCGCTGCCGGTCGGTGCCGGTGAAATCGATGGTGATGTCCGTCTCGCCGATCGTCACTTCGACGGCGATGCGCAGGGGTTCCGGGCTGCTGACGTCGTCCTCCATCAGCAGCTCGGCGCGGCGTACCACGTTGGGCAGCGCCCGCAGGGCATTGCGGACATAGCGCTCGCCGTAGTCCAGGCATTCGCCGGCCAGCTCGAGGAATCGCTCGCGCCCATACCGATCGCTCAGCTCGGCAACGCGCCGCTCGCCGGTGCGGCAGCCCGCGATCTGGGCCGACAGGTCGCCGATGCAAGCCCGCGGATTGCGCACGTTGCCTTCGATGAACCTGAAGATGGTCTCGTTGCGAACGCCGCCTTCCACGAGCTTCATGGGCGGGAACAGCAAGCCTTCGGCGAACACCTCCAGGTTGTCGGGCGCCGTCGTGCTGGGAAGCTTGCCGCCGATGTCCACATGATGGGCAATCGTCGAGGCGATCGCGACCAGCCGGCCGTCGGCGAACACCGGGCTGAAGAGAACGACGTCGGGCGTATGCGTGCAACCCCGGTAGGGATCGTTGCAGATGAGGACATCGCCTTCCCGCCAGGTATCGAGCGGGATCTCGCGGGCCACGCCCTGCAGCGCATGGCCCATCACGCCCAGCTGGGCAGGAATCGTCTCGGCCTGCGCCAGCAATTCGCCGCCGGCCGTGAAGACCGCGCAGGAATAGTCGAGCATGTCCCAGATGATGGGCGAGAACGCCGAGCGCCGAAGCGCGGCCGACATCTCCTCGGCGATCGCGCTGAGCTGGAACTGGAAGACATCGCGGTCCAGAAGATTTGCCAAGCCACTCATTGCGCTACCTCGCGATCACGGATTCGCAGAATGCCGCCCGGTGCGACGCGCAGGCTCTGCTGCGGCAGAACGAACACGGTCGTGTCGGGCTGGTTGACGACCAGCGGGCCGGGGATGGTGTCGCCCTCGCGCAGTTGCGAGCGCGCCATGACGCGGCTGCGCACCCATCCCGTTTGCGGCCCCAGATAGATGTCACGCGTGCGCGGTGGCGCACCGGGGTGGCTGTCATCATGGTCATCGCGGCGCGTATCCTGCTGCGCCTGCGGCCGGCGCACACGCCCGACCGCCTCGATGCGCACATTGACGATCTCCGCCGGCGAGGCTGCATCGGCGAAGCCGAACTCGCGTTCGTGCCGCGCGCGGAACAGCTCGAACACATCGGCCGCGGACCACCAGTCTTCGAGCACGGCGGCGGGCATCTCGACCGTCAGCTCGTGCATCTGTCCCTGGAAGCGCAGATCGGCGAGCGGCCGCATGTCGCGGTCGGCGGGTGCGACCTCGTCCCGCGCGAACGCCTCTTCGGCGCGTTGCCGCAGCGCCTTGTAGGCTTCTCGCAGGGCCTCGGGGGCCACGGCCTCCAGGGGCCCGTGAAAGGATTTCTGCAGCGCGTAACGAATGTCCGACAGCAACAGACCCTCCGCGGAAAGAACGCCCGGCCGCAGCGGAATCAAGACCTCCGACATGCCCAGGTCGCGCGCGAGGAAGGGCGCGAAGATCGAACCGGCGCCGCCGAACGACAGCAGAGCGAAGTTGCGTACGTCGTAGCCGCGCTCCACCGACAGCCCGCGGATCGCCTGCGCCATCTGGACATTGGCCATCGTCAGCATGCCGAAGGCCGCTTCCTCGATCGGCACGCCCAGCGGTTGCGCCACATGCGCATCGATGGCGCGGCGCGCGGCGGCCAGGTCGAGCTGCATCTCGCCATTCAGATACTCGTCTGCATTCAGCAGCCCGGTGATGAGCGCGGCGTCGGTCAAGGTCGGGTGCTCCCCGCCCAGGCCGTAGCACGCGGGGCCGGGCACCGAGCCGGCCGATGTGGGCCCGACGCGGATGGCACCACCGAGATCGACCCAGCCGATCGAGCCGCCACCGGCCGAGATGGTCTGGATGTCGAGCGACGCGATGCGCAGCACTTCGCCCTTGAGCAGCCGCTCATTCGCCATGCGCGACTGGCCGTCGCTGAGCAGGGAGAAGTCGGCCGAAGTGCCGCCCATGTCGAAGGTGATGAGCTCGGGCACGGCCAGCTCGCGGCTGATGCCCTGTCCCGCGATCACGCCGCCCGCCGGTCCCGAGAGCAGCATGCTTGCGGGGTTGTCGCGCGCGGCGCGCACCGTCGACACGCCGCCGTCGCTGCGCATCATCAGGATCGGCGCACGCACGCCGATCTTCGGCAGCGCGCGCTCCAGCTTTCCGATGTACTGATCGACGGCCGGGCCCACGTAGGCGGCCGTGACGGTGGTGTTGGCGCGCGGGTACTCCTCGATCTGCGGATTGATCACGCTGCTCAGGTACACCGGCACGTCGGGCAGGCGCTTGCGCAGCGCTTCCAGCAGCAGGCGTTCATGCGTGTCGTCGAGGTGGCTGAACAGAAGGCACACGGCCACGGCTTCCGGTTCGACCGCAGCGATCGCATCGGCGGCGCGGGCCGCGTCGGCCGCGGACAGCGCACGGACCACCTGGCCGGCCGAATCGGTCCGTTCGTCGACTTCGATCACGCGGGAGCGCGGCACCAGCGGCGCGAGCCGCTGCTGGGTCAGCGAGTAGGTTTGCGGCCGGCGCTGCGTGCCGATCTCGAGCACATCGCGAAAGCCGGCAGTGACCGCGAGCGCCACCCGCGCGCCCGACCGGGTGAGCCAGGCGTTGGTCGCGATCGTGAAACCGTGGACGAAGCTGTCGATGTCGCTCGCAGCCACACCGGCACGGCGCGCCAGCCGCTCGATGCCGTTGCAGATGGCGTCGCTGGATCCCGGTGTGCTGAGCACCTTCTCGGCATAGGTCGCGCCGGTGCGCCCGTCCGCGATGACGAGGTCGGTGAACGTGCCACCGACGTCTGCAGACAGCGCGATCATGCGACCACGATCTCGTCGAAGGGCGCGAGCGCGCCGAACACGCCGTTCGGAACGTTCTTCACCCGCTTGTGGTGGAACGTGACGTAGATGCTTTCGTTGGTCCAGATCAGCGGCAAGTCCGCGGTGACCGTCTTCTGGAAATCCGCGTACAAGGCGCGGCGCCTGCCGGGGTCCGGCTCCACGGCCGCACGATCGAGCAGGTCGTCCACCTTCGGATTCGAATAGCCGCCCGTGTTGCTCCACGCCACCTTCTTGATGTTCGAGCTGAGGAAGGAACGATGCACGCCCACCAGCGGATCGGACCAGTTCCACGTCGAATTCATCGTCAATTGATAGTTCCACTGTCCGACCTTGTTGGACCAGTCGGCGAGATCGGTGGACATGCGCAGCGTGATGTCGATGCCCACGCGCCGCAGCTGGGATCGCAGGTACTCGGCCACCAGCGACATGCTGTCCGGGTCGAAGGTCGGGATGTCCAGCGTCAACGCGAAACGGGTGCCCTCTGCCTTTCGCAAATGGCCGGCCGCATCGAGCAAGGCGTTGGCCTTGGCCAGGTCGGTCGGATAGACCGTGACGGCCTTCGCATCGAAGTACTCGTTCCCGCTGTGCAGCGGGCCGTCCAGCCGCTTCGACAGCTTGTGATGCAGCGTCTTGACGATGAAGTCCTTGTCGATCGCGTGGGCGATCGCCTGGCGCACGCGCAGATCGTTCAGTGGCGCCTGGCGCAGGTTCATCTCGAGGTAGGCAACAGGACCGAGTGCTTCATAGCCCGAGCGCACCGTCACCATGTTCGGGTTGGACTGCAGACTCACCATGTCCGGAATCCGCAGGAAGGAGAAGGGGAGATAGTCGATATCGCCCCGTTCGAGCATGAGTCTGCGCGACAGCGAATCTTCGGCGATCTTCAGCACCACGCGTTCCAGGTACGGCCGATTCGGCCGGAAGAAATGGGGGTTGCGCTCCAGGATCACGTATTCGCCGGCCTTCCATTCGACGAACCGGAACGGGCCGGAGCCGACGGGTTTCGCGTTGGCCGGGTTGGTCTGGATCGGCCCGTTGGCCGGACCGTAGACGTGCTCCGGGATGATCGGCGTGAGCGCCGGCGTCAGCACGCCGAACAAGCCTTGGAACGGATGCTTCAGGCGGATCTCCACCGTCAGGTCATCCACCGCGCGCACCGATTCGAGCACGGCCGAATAGGTCACCGACATCAACGGGTGCGATGCCTTGACCGTTTCGATCGAGAACGCGACATCGCGCGCCCTGATCGGCCGGCCGTCATGGAAGGTCGCGCCTTCGACGAGCTTGAAGCGAACCACCAGCCCGTCCGGAGAGACTTCCCAACTGCGGGCGAGGTAGGGCTGCGGCTTGAAACGACTGTCGAGTTGCACGAGCCCGGCGAAGATCTGCGTCGCCGGAACACCGGTCGCGTTGCCCGACTGGATCGCCGAGTTGAGCGTTCGCATGGTCTGGGACGCCAACGTGACCGTCCCACCTTGCCGCGCGGCCGGCTGAGCCCACGCCGGCGCGAGCGCCGTCAGCGAAAAGAGCAAGCCAGCCGATTGGCCCACGAAGTCGCGCCGGGATTCCTGCATGCCGTTCTCCATTCCGTTTCAAGATTTCGCGAGCAAGTCCTCGCGCAAGCTGTCCATCACCCGTCACTCGATAAATCGAATAGCGATACGCTCGTGGTGATAATCGATATGATGGATTTGAGCTTGTCCGTTGTCAAGCATGGCTTGAAAGAACGGTCGACCTCGGAAACGCCGCGCGGATTTCAGGTTTTCCGGCGCGCCGCATTGCGCCGGCCGGGCACTGCCTGAGGGTGCAGGCCGACACGGAACGGCTCGGCATCCTTGGCTGAAGGCGGCGTCGTGCAAATCAGGCGCATGGTCTCCATCAGCATCGGCGCGATCTCCTCTTGCAGTCGATCCAGCGTCCACCGCGTGCTCGATCCCGAGACATTGATGCTCGCGATCGGTCGACCCATCCGATCGAAGATCGGTACACCGATGCCGAGGTCGCCCTGGTAGTACTCGCCGTTGGCGAGGCTGTAGCCGCGTTCGCGCGATTGAGCCAACAGCTCGAGCAATTCCGGGATCTCTGTCACGGTGGTCGGCGAGTAACGGCGACGGTCCGAGCGCTGCAGGATTTCGCGCGCCGCATCTGTAGGCAATGCCGCCAGGTAGGCGCGCCCTGCCGCCGTGCAGAACATCGGCAATCGGCGCCCGACCGGCATGTAGACCGGCATGGTTTGACGGCCAGGGAAGCGGCCCACGAAGATCATGTCCACGCCGTCGGGTTCGGAAATGTTCACGGTCTCGCCGCACTGCCGATTCAACTCGAGCAGATAGGGATTCGCACGCTCGAGGGTGCGATCCACCTGCAGGTAGCGGTAGCCCAATTCAAGCACCCGGGGTGTCAGCGAATAGCGCTTGGACTCCGCATCCTTGGTCACATAGCCCAGCGCCTCGAGCGTGAAGGCGAAGCGCTGTGCCGCGCTCTTGCTGATGCCGGCTGCCGAGGCGAGCTCGGGCAGGTTCATGCTCGTTCGACCCGCATCGAATGCGAGCAGCACATCCAGGCCTTTCGCGAACGATTGAACGAACAACCCGCCGTCCACCACGCCTTCATTCATCGAGAGTCCCCGGCTTCTTCCATTGAGAGCAGCGCATTTTGCATGGTTCCTGCGCAGCAGTCGGCATCCCTCAAAATACGCGGCTCGATAAATTCAAGCCTCATTCCAAGGAGCCAGATGACGCACGCGACCGCCGATGATTTTCTTGCCTACGTAGGCCAACGCAACCCGGGGCAACCGGAATACCTTCAGGCGGTGACGGAGGTGATACAGAGCCTCTGGCCCTTCATCGAAAAGCACCCCAAATACCGCTCATACGGGCTGCTCGAACGCCTGGTGGAGCCCGAGCGCGTGATCATGTTCCGTGTCTCGTGGGTCGACGATCGCGGCGAGGTCCAGGTCAATCGCGGATTCCGGATTCAGCACAGTCTGGCGATCGGTCCGTACAAGGGTGGCCTGCGCTTTCATCCCTCCGTCAATTTGTCGATCCTCAAGTTCCTTGCTTTCGAACAGACCTTCAAGAACGCGCTGACCACATTGCCGATGGGCGGCGGCAAGGGCGGCTCGGATTTCGATCCCAAAGGCCGCAGCCAGGGCGAGGTGATGCGTTTCTGTCAGGCGTTCATCACCGAGCTGTATCGGCATCTCGGCGCCTACACCGATGTCCCCGCGGGTGACATCGGCGTCGGCGCCCGCGAGGTCGGCTTCATGGCGGGCATGATGAAGAAACTCACGAACCGCGCGGACTGCGTCTTCACCGGGAAGGGCCTTTCGTTCGGTGGCTCGCTGATCCGTCCCGAGGCCACCGGCTATGGGAACGTCTATTTCGTGCAGGAGATGCTCAACCATGCGGGCCGCAGCCTCGACGGCATGCGCGTCGCCGTTTCCGGCGCGGGCAACGTGGCGCAGTACACGATCGAAAAGGCGATGGCGCTCGGCGCCAAGGTCGTGACGGTCTCGGATTCCAGCGGTACCGTGCTCGACGAAGAAGGATTCACGCCGGAGAAGCTGGCGATTCTGAGCGAGGTCAAGAACCACCTGTATGGCCGCGTCAGCGACTACGCCAGGCAGACCGGAACACGCTTCATCGCGGGTGCGACACCCTGGCACGTTCCCGTGGACGTCGCCATGCCGAGCGCCACGCAGAACGAATTGAACGAGGAAGATGCGAAGACGCTCGTCGGGAATGGGGTGATCTGCGTTTCCGAGGGCGCCAACATGCCGACGACGATCGACGCAGTGAGGGTGTTCGAGCAGCACGGCGTGCTCTTCGCGCCAGGCAAGGCGAGCAACGCGGGCGGCGTCGCGACATCCGGATTGGAGATGAGCCAGAACGCCGAACGACTGTCCTGGCCGCGCGAGGAGGTGGACAAGCGCCTGCTCCAGATCATGCAAAGCATCCACGCGGCCTGCCTGCACAACGGCACCCGGGAGGACGGGCGCGTCAGCTATGTCGACGGGGCCAACGTCGCTGGCTTCGTCAAGGTGGCCGATGCCATGTTGGCCCAAGGCGTGACCTGACGCGACGAAGACGGCCTCGCGACCCGGGGCTCAGGCCGAATCGCCCAGTTCGGACAGCAGCGCGGAGATCCGCGCGGCCGTTGCGCGCACGTCCCGCTCGATGCTGGCGCGCGCCCTCGGGCCGATCCGGAACGCCGGCCCGGCGACGGAGAGCGCCAGCACCACCTTGTCGGCCTGGCGGATCGGCACGGCAACCGCCCAGAGACCGGAGGTGATTTCCGCGCTGCTGTATCCGACATCGTCTGCGCGGATCTGGTCGAGTTCCTTGCGCAGCTGCGCGACAGCCTGGCCTCGTGCTTCGGCGCGAAGCTGCTGCAGGTAGCGCTCGCGCTCTGCGTCGGACTGGAACGCGAGCAGCACCTTCGGCGCCGCGCCGCGGTGCAGCGGAAAGGCCGCGCCGAGTTCGTAGGCAATCCGCATCGCGTGCGGCGATTCCACCTTGTCGATGCACACGCCGTTGCCGCCTACGGGCTGGATCAGCAGCACCGTCTCTCCCGTTCGTGCCGCCAGGCTTGCGACCTCGGCCTTGGCAAGCTCCGGATAGCGGATGGCCTCGCGTCCCGCCGCGGCCACACGCAGCAACGTCGGTGCGATGCAGTACCGGCCTTGCCCGTCATCGCTGAGAAAGCCCATCTCCTTGAGCAGCGCCGCATAGCGGTAGGTCGTGCTGACGGGTGCGCCCACGGCTTCGGCCAGCGCGTCGATCGAGAGCCAGGGGCGCTTGGCGTTGAATTGCAGCAGCAGGCCGAGGACCTTGCGCGCACTTTCGGCGCCCGTGGTCTGGCGGCTTGCCGGCCGCTTCGCGAGGCGATCGATGGGGGCGGGCGAAGGCCTTGACGGCTTGCGGGGAGGGGCCATGGGGGATCAGGTGGTTGCGTCGTTTGACTGTTCTCATTATGCGATAAATAATTCTCACCATGCAAGAACAATCCGCGCAGCGCCAAGCTGCACTTCTGGAGCGCCATGAAGCCGCCGGTGTTTGACTATTTCGCGCCCACCTCGCTCGATGAGGCCTTGCATCTGCTCGATCTGCATGGCGAGGGTGCGAGGCCGCTCGCCGGCGGGCAGAGCCTGATGCCGGCCTTGAACTTCAGGCTGGCCGCGCCCAGCGCGCTGATCGATCTCAATGGCATCGAGGCGTTGTCGGGCGTGCGCGTCGAAGCCGATGGCTCGCTCGTGGCCGGTGCGATGACGCGGCATCGCTTCTTCGAGACCAGCCCGCTGATCCGCGAGCGCCTGCCGCTGGTCCACCACGCGATGCACCTGGTGGCCCACGTGGCGGTGCGCAACCGCGGCACCATCGGCGGCAGCCTCTGCTATTCCGATCCGTCGGCCGAGTGGCCCGCGCTGTGCCTCGCCTGCGAGGCGCAAATGGTGATGCAGGGACTGGCCGGTGTGCGGCGCCTGCCGGCGCGGGATTTCCTGATCAACATGTTCGCGACCGCATTGGCACCGGATGAAATCCTGACCGAGGTGGTCTTTCCCGCGTGGCCGCCCACCCGGCGCTGGGGCTTTCAGGAAGTCTCGCGGCGCAAGGGCGATTTCGCGATCGTCGGTGCCGTGTGCGTGCTCGACATCGATGCCGATGGCCTGTGCGAATCGGCACGCATCGTCGTCTTCGGTGCGACCGACAGTCCGGTCGTGCTGCCCGAAGCGGCCGCCGAACTGCAGGGGCATCGACCCGATCCCGACCGCGTGCATCGGGCCGCGCTGCACGCGCGCGACGCGATCGAATGCCGCTCCGATCTTCATGCCAGCGCCGACTACCGCAGCGAGCTGGTGCAGGCGCTGACCACGCGCGCACTCCTTCAGGCCCTGGCCGATGCCAACGCCTCTTACCATGCCTGACAAGATCTCGATCACCGCATTCGTGAACGATGCACCCGTGTCGGCCAGCGTCGAGCCGCGCTGGACGCTGGCGGACTTCCTGCGCGGCGCGCTGCGCCTGACCGGCACGCACCTCGGCTGCGAGCACGGCGTGTGCGGCGCCTGCACGGTGCTGCTGGACGGTGCGGCCGTGCGCTCCTGCCTGACGCTCGCGGTGCAGATCAACGGCCGTCGCGTGGTGACGGTCGAGGGGCTGTCGCCGCCGCGGGGACTGTCCGTGCTGCAGCAATGCTTCAGGCGCCACCACGCGCTGCAATGCGGCTTCTGCACGCCCGGCATGCTGGTCACGGCGCACGCGCTGCTGGCCGAGACACCGTGTCCGGCGCGCGAACAGATCGTCGATGCCATCTCCGGCAACCTGTGCCGCTGTACCGGCTACATCCCGATCGTCGATGCGATCGAGGCCGCAGCCGCGCATCCACGCAGCGCGGGCGGATCGGCATCATGAACCGCGATCTGCCTGAGGTCGGTCGCGCGCTGGAGCGCTTCGAGGATGCGCGCTTCCTGCGCGGCGAAGGATGTTTCGTCGACGACATGCAGCTGCCCGGCATGTGCCATGCGGTGATCGTGCGCAGCGCTGTGGCGCATGGGCGCCTCGTCGGCATCGATGCGTCGGCCGCGCTCGAGATGCCGGGCGTGCTCGCGGTGCTCACCCATGCCGACATTGCCGCGTGGTGCTCGGAGATTCCGGTGCGCGTGGGGCCGGTGCCGGGGTTCGAGCACTTCCTGCAGCTGCCGATCGCCGTCGACACGGTGCGCTATGTCGGCGAGCCTTTGGCCGTCGTCATCGCGGAGGACCGCTATGTCGCCGAGGACGGTGCCGACCTCGTCTACGCGGACATCGAGCCGCTGGATGTGGTGGCCGACATGGACCGTGCCCTGCACGGCGAAGTCTTCGTGCATGCGCACCGGGCCAGCAACGTCGCCGCCCACTACGAGGTGAGCCGCGGCGATCCGGATGCCGTCTTCGCAAAGGCCGACTACGTGCGCAAGGAGTGCTTCCATTGCCATCGGCATTCGTCGGTGCCGCTGGAGACGCGCGGACTGCTGGCGCAGTGGGATGCCGCGACCGGGCGCCTGAGCGTCTGGGGCGCGGCCAAGGTGCCGTTCTACAACCGGCGCCTGCTGGCGCAGATGATGGGCCTGGCGGAAGACCGGATCGACCAGATCGAGATCGACGTCGGCGGCAGCTTCGGTTCGCGCGGCGAGTTCTATCCCGAGGATCTGCTGATCCCGGCGGCGGCGCGTCGGGTCGGCCGACCCGTGAAGTGGATCGAGGACCGGCGCGAGAACCTGATCGCGATGAACCATTCGCGCGACATCGATTGCGAACTGGAGATCGCGGCCACGCGCGAAGGCCGGATCCTGGGCCTGCGCGCGCGCATGCGCACCGACATCGGCGCCTATGCGCGCACCACCGGCGGCATCGTCTCGGCCAAGGCGGCGTCCTTCCTGCCCGGCCCCTACGACATCGCGAACTACCACTGCGAGGTGCATGCGCTCGTCACGAACAAGACGCCCTCGGGCACCTACCGCGGTCCGGGACGCTACGAGGCCAACTTCTTTCGCGAACGGTTGATGGACATGATGGCGCAGGATCTCGGTCTCGATCCGGCGGCGATGCGCCTTCGCAACCTGATCCGGCGCGAGCAGATGCCGTATCCGATGGGCAAGCTGGTGCCGTACGAAGGCGCCGCCGAGTACGACACCGGCGACTATCCCGCGGTGTTCCGGCAGGCACTGGAGAAGATCGACTACGCCGCGCTGGCCGGCCTGCGCGGCCGGCAGGTGGACGGCAAGTTCCACGGCATCGGCATGGCCTGCTTCGTGGACAGCAGCGGCGCGGGGCCGGCCGAATATGCGCGCCTCGTCGTGCGTTCGGCGGACGAATTCGACCTGTACTCGGGCGCCTCCAGCAGCGGGCAGGGCCACGAAACCAGCTTCGCGCAGATCCTGGCCGACGAACTCGGCGTGGCCGCGCAACAGGTGCGCGTGCACCACGGCTCCACCACTGGCCTGGCGCACGGCTTCGGCACCTACCATGGCCGCGGCCTGGTCATGGGCGGCAGCGCGGTCAAGCGCGTGGGGGAGACCTTCGTGTCGCAATTGCTGAAGGAAGCGGCGCGGCGGCAGGAGGGTGCGGCGGACGATCTGCGCTACGAGCGTGGCGCTGTGATGAACGACCGCACGCAGCAACCCGTGCTCACGATCCGCCAGCTGTGCGAAGAGGCCGCGCAAGGCAGCGAAATGGCACGTGAGCTGCTGGAAGCCGACGGCAGCTTCGAGCAGAAGGTCGTGACTTTCGAATACGGTTCGCAGATCGTTCACGTGACGATCGACCCGATGACCTGGGTGCTCGAGGTCGAGCGGCTGGTCACGGTGGGCGATTGCGGCACGGTGATCAACCCGCTGATCGTGCACGGCCAGGTGCTCGGTGCTTCGGTCCAGGGATTGGGCGGCGCCTTGCTCGAGGAATTCGTTTACGACGCGCAGGGACAGATGGTGTGCGGCAGCTTTGCCGACTACCTGCTGCCGACCAGCACCGACTTCCCGCGCGTGGAGGCTTACCACATGGATCTCGGGCCTTCGCTGCTCAATCCGCTCGGCGCCAAGGGCGTGGGCGAGGGCGGCATCGAGGGCGCGGGGGGCGCCATCGCGAACGCGGTGGCCGACGCATTGCAGTCCCTCGGCGTCGAGGTCGTGGCGTTGCCCCTGTCGCCGAACCACATCGCACGACTCGTGCGCGAGGCGCGCCACAGGTCGCTCAGCGATGGTCTTTCTGGTGCCTCGGACCCAATTGCGTGAATCCGTGGCGCGAGTTGGTGCCGATTCACGCGCAAAGGCGTCGCTGAGATTCGAATGCTTGACAGTCCGAATTATTGTGATCACAGTGTGTGATCTTCTCTATTCGGAGCCATTCCCATGACGACGGTTCGACGGTTTGCCAAGGTCCTTGTTCATTCGTTGCTCGGCATCGCCGTGTGGAGTTCGGTCAGCGCCACGGCCTCGGCCGCGGAGCAGGTCAATGTGCGCTTCAGCTGGAAGCTCAAGGGCGAATACGCAGCCTTGTACGTCGCGAAGGAGAAGGCCTACTTCGCCCGCGAAGGCCTGGAGGTTCGCCTCGGCGAGGGCGCCGGCGCACCGGCCGCGCTGGGCGGATTGCTGCAGGGACAGGAGGATCTGGTGCTGCTGCCGGGCGTGTTCGCGCTGACCGCCATCAGCAAGGGCATGCCGATCAAGATCGTCGCGCTCTACCACCCGAGGACGCCGGTCGCGCTCATCTCCTGGCCCGAGAAGCCGGTGCGCGTGCCCAAGGATCTCGAGGGCAAGTCCATCGCGACATCGATCGGTGAAACCGGCACCACCTATCTGGACTCGTTCTGCAAGAAGAACCGCATCGATTGCGACAAGGTGAAGCGAGTGCAAGTGAATGCACAGACCCGCGTGACGCAGTTCATCCAGCACCAGGTCGACGTCGTGAGCGTCTACCAGACGAACGACCTGCCCATCATCGAAGAGAAGGAAGGCACCAAGTTCGTGGTGCTGGAGATGGACAAGCACGGCCTCGACGTGCCGGGCATGGCGCTGGTGAGCAGCGACGCCATCATCGCGAAGAAGCCGGAAGTCCTGCGCAAGTTCCTCAAGGCCGTCGGCGAAGGCGTGAGCGAGATGAAGAAGAACACGCCCGAGGCCGCCGAGATGATGATGAAGAACTGGCCCGGCCATCCGAGCGCTACGGCGGTCGCCGCGCAGGTCAAGGCGACGGCTGCGGCGATCCCGATGTCCAAGGGCCATCCCGTGGGCTGGACCGACGACAAGGTCATCGTCGATGCGTTGGCCATGCTCAAGGAGACCGGCGAGATCGAGGCGCCCAAGCCGAGCGCTGCCTACTTCACGAACGATCTGCTCGGCGGCAAGTAGCTTCATCCTGAAACCAGGCGGTGCTTGGTGTTCGGCCGGAAACTTGCCACCATGGCGGTGGAAGGAACGGTTGAACCCCAAGGAGCCGCCACATGACGCATGACCCGGCGCTGAAGCCCGCCACCCCACTTGCCAATGCCAGCCGCCGGCGCTTTCCCGGCG
This sequence comes from Variovorax sp. SRS16, assembly GCF_901827165.1. Taxonomy (NCBI): domain Bacteria; kingdom Pseudomonadati; phylum Pseudomonadota; class Betaproteobacteria; order Burkholderiales; family Comamonadaceae; genus Variovorax; species Variovorax sp. SRS16. The sequence goes on along the minus strand of NZ_LR594669.1, from coordinate 284,885 downwards.
AGAGCGACGATGACCGCAGGACTATCGCTTCGAGGGCGAACGCGGGCCGGTTTCGCTGTCCGGTCTTTTCGAAGGGCACGACACGCTCGTCACCTACAACTGGATGTTCGGCCCGAAACGCGAGCGGCCCGGTGGATGCGATGCCGATCTGGACCATCCTCGACATGACCCCGGGCGGACGGGGAAAGGACTGGTATCCGAAGCTGAGCTACGAGGAGGGCTGAGGCAGGATTCGCTCGCCCGCCTACCGTGGTGCGCAGGCCTTCGCCTGTTTCACCACCGCTTCTGCATCGAAGTTGTTCACGCGCTCGAAGAAGCCTTCGTTTGCAACGATGAAAGTGGCGGGCGCGACCTTGCGCTCGATCATCCTGGCGTCGAGCATGAAGTCCTGCATGCGCCCGAAGGCCTCGGGCGTGGCGCGGCCCCAGAGCTTGCCGCCGTTCATCTCGAAGGCTGCCTTCATCGACTCGATCTGCGCGCGCAGCAGGTTGTCGTCCCAGCGCGCCAGCGCGGCATCGTCGCTGCCCGTCGGCTTGCTGTCGGGGAAGCGCGCCCAGTGCAGCTTGCGCACGCATTCGGGGTTGCTGACCGCGAACAGGCTGGCCTTGGCCGCGCCGCGCACGATGGCTTCCACCATCGCCGGGTCGCGCTCGGCGGTGCGCTGCAGCACGGTGAGCGAGAAGTCGGGCAGCCGCTGCCACTCGGGGCTGCGGAACAGCCGCAGCTTCGCGCCCGCGTTCTCGAAGCCCGCGATCGCCGCGTTCCAGAACATCAGCCCCTGCACGCGGTTGGAGCGCAGCGCCTCCAGCGCCGGCGCGCCGGCACCGGTGGGAATGATGTTCACGTCCTTGTCCGGGTCGAGCCCGTTGGCCTTGAGCAGCGAGCGCAGCAGCGGCAGGCCGCCGCTGGCCAGGCTCACGATGCCGATGTTCTTGCCCTTGAAGTCGGCCACCGTGCGCATCGGGCCATCGGCCTGCACCGCCACCGCCCAATCGATCACGCTGTTGTCCATCACCACCCGCGCCGGGATGTTGCTGGCGACGTTGGCCTGGATCGCGACGTTGGAACTCACCTGCGCGAAGTCGACGTTGCCGGTGGCGAGCTGCTGCACCGCCTGTACCGAACCCGGCGCGGCGATGACGTTGACGTCGTAGCCCTCGCTCTTCCAGTAGTCGAGCGCGATCGGCATCATCAGCCAGGGATAGGTGACGTTGATCACGGTCACGCCGCCGAGCGCGATGCTGACTTTCTTCAGCGGCCTGGCAGCCTGGGCCGACGCGGCTGCCGGCACGATCCACGCGGCTGCGCACAGCGCGAGCGTGCATCCCATCTTCATCAGTCTCTGCATTCGGAACCTGCCTTTCATCGAAGGAAAAGTCGAAAGAAAAAAGAAGAGCGATTCAAGCGCCCGAGATCCGCTCGTGCTCGGACTCGGCCCAGAACACCACCTTGCGCTCGGTCCACCGCACCATCCAGTGCAGGCCCAGCCCCATCGCCGACAGCAAGATCAGGATCGCGAACATGCCGGCCGTGTCCATCGAGAAGGTGCGTTGCAGGATCAGGTAGCCCAGGCCTGCCTGCGCGCCCACGAACTCGCCCACGATGGCGCCGATCACCGACAGCACGATCGAGACGTCGAGCCCGACGAAGACGAAGGGCAGCGCATGCGGAATGCGCGCCATCCGGAACACCTGCCAGCGCGAGGCGGTGAAGGCCGTCAGCAGCTCGAGCTGATCGGCCGGCACCGAGCGCAGCCCGACCACCGTGTTGGCCAGCACCGGAAAGAAGGCGATGGTCGCGGTGATCACGATCTTCGAGGCCATGCCGTAGCCGAACCAGATCACGAACAGCGGCGCGATCGCGACCTTCGGAATCGTCTGGAACGCGACCACGTAGGGATAGAGCGTGCGCTCGACCAGCGGGAACTGCGCGATCACGGCGCCCAGCAGCAGGCCCAGGCCGCCACCCAGCACGAAGCCCGCGATCGTCTCGTAGAAAGTGATGCCGAGGTGGTGGGTGAAGGTGTTGTTGCGGATGCCCTCCCATAGCGCGACGGCGACGGCCGAGGGCGCGGGCAGCAGCAGCGGCGTCACCTGCAGCAGGCGCACCGCGAGTTCCCAGCCGCCGACCACCAGCACGAAGAGCAGCGCCGACAGCGGCAGCTCGGGCCGAGGTCCGAGCCAGGCGAGGGCAGGGCGTTCGGCGACGAGATCGTCGTGCGGCATGCCGGTATCGAGGGTTGCGGTGTTCATGCGTCGAGTCCCAGCGAATGGAAGTGCCGGCGGATAGCGGACACGTAGCCGCCGAAACGCTCCGAATTGATCATCTCCAGCGTGCGCGGCCGCGGCAGGTCGATCTCGAGGATCTCGGTGATGCGTCCCGGGCGCGGCGACATCACGACCACGCGATCGGCGAGGAACACGGCCTCCGGAATGCTGTGCGTGACCAGCATCACCGTCTTGCGGCTCTGCGACCAGATGCGCAGCAGTTCGAGGTTCATGGTCTCGCGCGTCATCGCATCGAGCGCGCCGAAAGGCTCGTCCATCAGCAGGAAGGCCGGCTCGTGCACCAGCCCGCGGCTGATGCCCACGCGCTGCTGCATGCCGCCCGAGAGTTCGTTGGGGTACTTGTTCTCGAAGCCTTCGAGGCCCACCAGCTTGAGGTAGTCGCGCGCCCGCGGCTCGTACTCCTTCATCGACAGGCCCTGGATCTCGATCGGCACCAGCACGTTCTCGAGCACGGTGCGCCAGGGCAGCAGCACCGGCGCCTGGAACACCACGCCGACATCGCGGCTCGGCCCGTCGATCGGCCGCTGGCGGATCTTGACCGAGCCCGAGGAGCGCCGAAGCGTGCCGGCGAGGATCTTCAGCAGCGTGGACTTGCCGCAGCCGCTCGGTCCGACCACGGTGACGAATTCGCCGTCGGCGATGTCGAAGTTCACGTCCTTGAGCGCCTCGATGTGGTGGCCCTCGCGCGTGCGGTAGATCTTGTTGAGGCCGGCGATCTCGATCAGGGCGCCGGAATCGCGCGCGGCCTGCGAGGTCTGCACGGAAGGCGCGATGACGCTGAGCTTGGCGGTCGCAGTCATGGCGCGCCTCAGGCCAGCGCTTCGCCGCCGAGCGCGAAACGTGCATCGCGCCACTTGAATGCCGCCTTCAATCCCTGCTTGCCCGCGACCTCGAAGAAATCGCGCGACTCCTGCGATTCCGACATCAGCACCAGCGTGAAGATTTCCGCACCGAGGTCCACGGTGGACTGGAAGCCGCGCAGGTCATAGGCCCGGTTCAGGCCCTGCTTGTTCAGCTGCATGGCCGGCGGCGGAATCATCGCGAGCTTGAGCGCGAGCCGCTGCGCTTCCTTCATCAGGTCGTCCGCCGGCACCACGCGATTGGCCAGCCCGATGCGCACCGCCTCTTCGGCGCCGACGCGATCGCCGGTGAGCAGAAGTTCCTTGGTCTTCTTCATGCCCACTACCCACGGCATGATCGCAAAGGGTGGCGCCGACTGGAACTGGATCTCGGGCTCGCCGAACTCGGCCTTGTCGGCCGCGAGCGTGATGTCGCACACCATCGACAGGTCGCAGCCGCCGCCCAGGCAATAGCCGTTGACCGCCGCGATCACCGGCAGCCGCGAGCGCCAGATGCGGTACCAGGTGTCGTTGCCCAGCTTCACGTGCGCGCGCCAGTCCTGCACGCTGGTGAGAGGATCCTCGCGCGGGCTCAGGTCGAAGCCGGCGCAGAAGGCGCGGCCTTCGCCGGTGATGATCAGCGCGCGCACCGACTCATCGGCCTCCAAGGCATCGAGCGCGTGCTGCATCTCCAGCAGGATGTCGTCGTCCAGCGCGTTCATCTTCTCCGGGCGTGCGAGCGTGAGGGTGGCGATCCAGCGGTCGATGGACACGCGGATGCATCGGTAGTTCATGGCTTGTCTCCTGCTTTCGTTGATGGATGGGAAGGCGCGGCCCGCAGCTCGACGAGCGCGTCCAGCACGCGCACGCCCTGGCCCGCTGCGAGCACGGTCACGGGGTTGAGGTCGATCGCCTCGATGAAGTCGGCATAGGCGGCACCGATCTGCGACAGGCGCACGATCAGTGCCTCGAACGCCGCACGGTCGGCCGGCGGCGCGCCGCGAAAGCCGTCGAGCAGCCGCGCCGCGCGCGTGCCGCCCACCAGCGTTTGCGCGCGCGCTGCGCTCACCGGCGCCAGCGCGAGGCTGCTGTCGCGCACCAGTTCTACCCATACGCCGCCCGAGCCCGCGACCACCGCGTGGCCGAAGGGCGGCTGGTGCGACAGGCCGGCGATCATCTCGATGCCGCCGGCGACCATCTCCTGGATCAGCACGCCGTCGATGCGCGCCTCGGGCACGCGCCCGCGCACGGTGGCCAGCATTTCATCGAAAGCCGTGCGCACCTCGTCGCGGTCGCGCAGCGCGAGCCGCACGCCGCCGGCCTCGGTCTTGTGCGGGATGTCGGGCGAGTCGATCTTCATGGCCACCGGAAAGCCGATCGCGGCGGCGCACTGTGCGGCCTGGTCGGCATTCGCGGCACGCGCCTCGCGCGTGGCCCGGATGCCGTGCGCTTCGAGGAAGCGCCTGGCTTCGTGTTCCGACAATGCACGACCGCTCGCGAGCCGGTCGGCCCAGGCGGGATCGGCGGCAAGCGGTGCTGCGTCGTCGTGCGTGGCGGGTGCCTGCCACAGATGCCAGTCGATGAAGTGCCGCATCGCGATCAGTGCAGGCCGTGCGCCCTGCAGCGCGGGCACGCCGCTGCCTTGCAGTGGTTCCACCGTGCGCGGATGCAGGCCGCCGCCGACATTGCTGTAGAAGGCCAGCGGCTTGCCGGTCCGCTTCGCCGCGGCGGCCGTGGCCTCGGCCATGGCGCGGTAGTTGTCGGCGCCCTTCGCGCCCAGGCCGACCGGGCAGTCCTGCGACACGGCCAGCAGTCCGACGTCGGGATCGGCCAGCAGCGCATCGATGGCGCGTGCGTACATCGTCATGTCGAACACTGCGGCGCCGGTGGCGTCCAGCGGATTGCTGGGCGTCGCGAAGGCCGGCAGGCAGCCGCGCAAGGCATCGATCGTGGCCGGCGCAAGAACCGACAGGCGCAGGCCCGTCGTCTGCGCGAGATCGCAGGTCAGCGCCACTTCGCCGCCGCTGACGTTGATCACCGCCAGTCCGTCGCCGGCCGGCCGCTTCGCCGACTCGGCCATCAGCGTGCAGGTCTCGACCATCTCGTCCATGTCCTCGACCAGCACCACACCGGCGCTGCGGAAGAAGTCCACCGCCGCCGCATGCGAGCCGGCCAGCGAACCCGTGTGCGCCGCGGTCGCGGCCGCGCCCTGCGTCGAGCGCCCGACCTTCAGCACCACCACCGGCTTGCCCGCCGCGCGCATGCGCTGCGCGGCGTGCAGGAAGCGCTCGGGATGCCGCACCGATTCCATGAAGAGAGCGGCCACGCGCGTGTGCGGATCGTCGGCGAAGAAGGCCAGGTAGTCGTCGATGTCGAGCACCGCAGCATTGCCCACCGACACCAGGTGGCTCAGCCCGAAGCGCCCGACGCCCGCGAGCGCGATGCAGCCCGAGCCCGAATGCGAGGCGATCGCCACGCCGCCGATGCGCAGCGGCTCCGGCAGCGGCGCGCTGTAGAGCGAGATGCGGTCGTGCAGGTTGGCCAGGCCGAGGCAGTTGGGGCCGCACACCAGCAGGCCGGTGCGCTTGCACAGCGCCGTCAGCTCGGCCTGCAGCGCACGGCCCGTGTTGCCGAGCTCGGCGAAGCCGCTGGCGAACAGCACTGCGGCGCGGATGCCGCGCGCGGCGGCCTGTGTCAATGCGGGCAGCACCTTGTCGGCAGGCAGCGCGATCACGGCGCAGTCCGGTGCCTCGGGAAGGCGCTGCAGGTCGGCGAAGCAGCGCAGCCCTTCGACTTCCGCCGCCGAAGGATGGATCGGATAGATGCGGCCGCCATAGCCGCCGGCCAGCAGGTTCTTCACCACCGAGTTGCCGAAGGAGTCGGGCCGCGGCGAAGCGCCGAGCACGGCGACCGACGAAGGGCGCATCAGGGGCGCGAGATCGCGCAGCGGCGCGGTTTCGGCAGGCAGGGCGGGCACGGATGCCGCGTCGAAGGAGGAGGGGCGCATCGGATGAGCGGCGGACATCAGACGCGCACGTTGACCACGGTCCGCCCGCGCACGCCGCCCGCGAGCAGCGCGGCGGCCGCATCCAGCGTCGCGGCCAGCGGGATCTCGTGCGTGATCGCGGCCAGGCGTTCATGGTCGAGCTCCTGCGACAGCCGCTGCCAGGCATTGAGCCGGTCGGCGCGCGGCGCCATCACCGAGTCGATGCCGATCAGGCTCACGCCGCGCAGGATGAAGGGCGCCACCGTGCCCGGCAGGTCCATGCCCTGGGCCAGTCCGCAGGCCGTGACCACGCCGCCGTATTTCGTCGTCGCGCAGGCATTGACCAGCGTGTGGCTGCCCACCGAGTCCACCACGCCGGCCCAACGTTCCTTGCCCAGCGGTTTGCCCGGCGCGGAAAGCTGCGCGCGGTCGATGACCTCCGCGGCGCCGATGCGTTTCAGGTAGTCGGCCTCGGCGGCGCGGCCGGTGGAGGCGACGACGCGAAAGCCGCGCCCCGCGAGCAGGCTGATCGCCACGCTGCCGACGCCACCGGCGGCGCCGGTGACCAGGATCTCGCCGTCGTCCGGCCGCACGCGCTGGCGTTCCAGCGCCTGCACGCAGAGCATCGCGGTGTAGCCCGCGGTGCCGAGCGCCATCGCGGTGCGCGCGTCCAGCCGCTCGGGCAGCGGCACCAGCCATTCGCCCTGGAGCCGCGCGCGTTCGGCCAGGCAACCCCAGTGCTGCTCGCCGGCGCCCCAGCCGTTGAGGATCACGCGGTCGCCGGCCGAGAACTCGGCATGCGTGCTGTGCTCGACCACGCCCGCGCCGTCGATGCCCGGGACCATCGGCCACTTGCGCACCACGGGACCGCGGTTCGCGATCGCCAGCGCGTCCTTGTAGTTCAGCGACGAGTAGTCGACGCGCAGCGTGACGTCGAAATCGGGGAGCGCCGAGTCGTCGACTTCGCATACGGATGCGTCGAATCGCTCTGCATCGCGCTCCAGCAGGATGGCCTTGAACATGCCCGTCTCACTTCTCTTGGGTGGTTGACGGACGCGAATCTATCGCCGGGTCAATGCGCCGGGCAAGAATGGATTCGGTCGATATGCGTTCTCCAAATTCGCACGCAAGGGGAAACCCTCGGCGCCGGCGGCCGGTGGAAAAAACCGCTCAGAGCTTGTGCCGCAGCACGTTCTCGATCTCCGCGATCAGCGACAGGCTGGCCACCGAGAGGTGCCTTCCCGCACGCGTGCAGCACACCAGCACCTGCGGCTTGATGCGCGGATCGCGGATCGGCACGAAGGCCGCATCGGGATGGTTGGGGTCGCGCCCGAACAGGTACTGCGAGAGGATCGCGATGCCCACGCCGGCCGACGCGGCGCTGCGCATCAGCTCGTAGGAGTTGGTGGTGAGAACCACGCGCGGCTTCATGCCGACGCGCGCGAACATCTGGTCCAGCGTGGCGCGCAGGGCCAGGCTGGCATCGGGCATCACGATGTCGTAGGCCGCGCAATCGGTGAGCCGCACCCAGCTGCGCTTGGCCAGAGGATGCTTGCGCGGCACCATCACGCAAGAGCCCAGGCTGCGCTTGACCACGATCGCGAGGCCTGCATGCGCCGGCGGGTTGTAGCCGAGCGCGAAGTCGATCTCGTCGTCGAGCACGAGCGCCACCAGCCGCGGCGAACTCTCCACCCGCACCTCGTAGTTCACGCCGGGGTGCAGCCGGTGGAACTCGGCCAGCATCTGCGGCAGCAGCTCGCGCGAGAAGCCTTCGTTGACGCCGAAATGGACCGTGCCGCGCTGCAGGCCGCGCAGCGCATCGACCTCGGTGCGCGCGGTCGAGAGCTCGCCCATCGCGCGCTTGAGATGGTGGATGAAGATCTCGCCGGCGGCCGTGAGCTTGAGGCCGCTGCGTCCGCGGCCGCGCTCGAACAGCAGCGCGCCGACCTCCTCCTCCAGGTTCTTGACCTGCCGGTTGATCGCCGAAGCCGCGATGTGCGTGTGCTCCGCCGCGCGGCGAAAGGAGCCGGCTTGCGCCACCTCGTAGAAATAGCGCAGCGACGTCGGATTCTTGAGATGAAGGCCGGGGTCACGGGACATGGTGACGCAGCTTAACCCGCGTGCGTCACCGCGAAATCCGGATCATCGAGAGGTCTTGCTATTCCCCGCGCAGGCCGAGCGTCTTGATCTTCGCGCCCCAGGTCGCCGTGTCGCGCGCCACGATGTCGACGAACTGCTGCTGCGACATGCTCTTGACCTCGAGGCCCTGCTCGCGCAGCTTGGCCGCGATCTCCGGATCCTGCAGGGCCTTGTTGACCGCGTCGTGCAGCTTCTGCTGGACCGCGGGCGGCGTGCCCGCGGGCACGAAGTAGCCGTACCACGGCTCGTACTCGAAGTGCTTGACGCCGACCTCTTCCAGCGTCGGCAGGTCGGGCAGCGCCGGCGAGCGCTTCGCGCCCGAGGTGGCGAGCGCGCGCAGCTGGCCTTGCTGGATGAAGGGCATCACCGCCGGGATGGTCAGCAGCATGGCCTGGATCTGACCCGACATCAGGTCGACGATGGCCGGGCCCGAGCCCTTGTACGGCACGTGCTGCATCTTCAGCCCGGTGATCGACGACAGCACCGCCATCGGCACATGCCCCGCGCTGCCGACGCCACCGGAGCCGTAGTTGACCTTGCCCGGATTGGCCTTCGCGTAGGCCAGGAATTCGGCCGCGGTCTTGACCGGCATGCTCTTGGACACGACCAGCACGTTCGGTGTCGCGCCGATGTAGGCGACCGGCCGGATGTCGCGCGCCGTATCGAAGGGCAGCTTGTCGTACAGCCCGGCGTTGAAGGCCAGGCCCATGTGCTGGACCATGACCGTGTAGCCGTCGGGCGCGGCGCGCGCGAGCATCGCGGTGGCGATGGTGCCGCCGGCGCCGCCGCGGTTGTCGACGACGAAGGACTGGCCCAGGTCGACGGCCAGCTTGTGGCCCAGGAGCCGCGCGATGATGTCCACCGTGCCGCCCGCCGCGAAGGGCGCGAGCACGGTCACCGGCTTGCTTGGGTAGCTGGCCGCGGCCGCATCGCCGCCCTGTGCCGTGGCGCACAGCGGCAGCCACAGCGCCATCGCCGCGAGCACGGCGATCTTCTTGAATCTCATGGATGTTGTCTCCTGCTTCGATCGCTGGGGGCTAGGCATCGAAGTGGTATTGCTTGATCTTGTCGTCGTCGAGCGTCACGTCCAGGCCCGGCCCGGCGGGCACGGCGATGCGGCCGCTCGAGAGATCGAGCTTGTGGGTGACGATGTCGTCCGCGGTCTTCAGCGGCCCCACGCATTCGAGCCCTTCGAGCACGTTCGTGCTGGTGCAGGCCAGCATGATCTCGGCGACCGTGTTGATGCCCAGGCCGAAGCCGTGGCCGATCACCACCTTCATGCCCGCGGCCGTCGCCGTCTCCAGCATGCGGCGGCAGGTCAGGAAGCCGCCCTGCTTCATGACCTTGAGCTTGACGATGTCCGCGCAGTCCGCGCGGATGACGTCGATGAGGCTGGCGTGGTCGGTGATCGATTCGTCGGCCATGACGGGGATGTCGATGGCCTGGCGCACGTGGGCCATGCCGGCCAGGTCGTCCGCCGCCACCGGCTGCTCCAGCAGCTGCATCGCGAAAGGTTCGAGCAGCCGGCCGAGCGCGATCGCGTCGTCCACCGAATAGCCCGCATTGGCGTCGGCACGCAGGGCCATCTCCGGCCCGACCGCCGCACGCACGGCGCCGACGCGGTCGCGGTCCGCCTCGATGCCGCCGCCGACCTTGATCTTGGCCGAGCGGAATCCGCGATCGAACCACTTGCGCGCCTCGGCCGCGGCCTCGTCGGGCGAGAGGATGCCGATCCAGGCGTTGAAGCGCAGTTCGTCCACCATCTTGCCGCCGAGGTACTGGTGCACCGGAACGCCGAGGCGGCGCGACAGCAGGTCGATGCAGGCCATCTCGATCGCCGCCTTGGCATCGAGGTAGCCGGCGAGCGCCTGGTCCATGGTCTGCGAGAGCCGGTGCGGATTGCCGGCGTCCTGGCCTTGCACCGCGGGCGCGAGCCGCTCGCGCAGCGCGGTCAGCGATTGCTCGATCGTTTCGACCGAATAGCCCGGCGAGGGATCGATGTTGCCGAGGCCGACGCTGCCATCGTCGGCGGTCAGCCGCACGATGGCGCTCTTCTGCGCCTTCTTGGTGATGTAGGCATTGCGAAAGCCCGGGCCGACCAGCGGCACCGCGACGCCGAAGACCTCGACGCGGCGGATCGGAAGATGAAGCGCATTCATTCAGGCGGCCTCGAAGGCGGGCGCCACCGGCGTGCCCTTGATCTGCGTGCGGTGCATCACGCGGCGCGCCTCGGGGTCGAAGGAATCCCGCCGATGCAGCGTGCAGCGGTTGTCCCACAGGATCAGGTCATGCAACTGCCAGACCTGGCGGAAGGTGAACTCGGGCTGCGTCGCATGCGCCCACAGTTCGTCGAGCAGCGCATTGCTGTCCGCGAGGTCGAGCCCGAGCACGTAGCTGTTGCGCCGGCGGCCGAGGTAGAGCGCGGCGCGGCCCGTGTCGGGATGGCGGATCACCAGCGGATGGTGCGCGCCGGGCGCTTGCCGCGGATCGGTCACTTCCTTCATGCCCTTGCGCATGATGCCGGCGCTGTTGTAGGTGGCATCGTGGATCGCGCGCAGGCCGGCGATGCGCTGCTTCGTCGCATCGGGCAGCGTTTCGTAGGCGAGGTACATGTTCGACCAGAAGGTGTCGCCGCCGCTCGGCGGGATTTCCAGCGCGTGCAGCAGCGCGGCGCGCGGCGGGCTCTCGACGTAGGTCATGTCGCAATGCCACACCGCTTCGCCGTCGCCGAGGTTGCCGATGGGCGCGCCGCCGACCTTCACGTTGGAGATGACGTTGATCTCCGGAAACGCTTCCAGGAAAGGCTTGCCGTAGGGATTGGGACCGGGTGGGTCCAGCGGCCCGAGCAGGCGGCTGAGCGCGAGCAGCTGCGGATCGTCGAGCGCCTGGCCACGAAAGCGAAGCACCAGGTGGGTGGCCCAGGCGTCCTTCAGCGCGGCGAGCGTGGCTTCGTCGAGCGGCGCGTGCAGGTCGATCCCGGAGATGTCGGCGCCGAGCGCCGGCGCGATCTTGGTGACGGTGAGACGTGGCATGGAGGCAGCGGAATGCGAAGTGGACATCCATCGAAGGTAGCAGCCATGGGTGATCGCGTAAACGATATATTTAAAGCATTCAGTGATATCAAGAATCAGATGGCCCAGATCAAACAGGCATCGCAGCAGCGCGCCGTGCAGCGCCGCCACCTCGAGGCGATCGTGGCGATCGACGACGGCAAGTCGGTCCACGGTGCCGCGCGCGCGCTCGGGCTGGCGCAGCCGGCGGTGTCGCGCCTCCTGTCCGAGGCCGAGAAGGCGCTGGGCGAACGCGTGTTCGAGCGTTCGAGCCGGGGCAGCCATCCGACGGCATGGGGCGAGCGCGTGCTGGCCCAGGCGCGCGCCGTGCTGCGCAGCCTGGAGCGCCTGGACCTGTCGGCCGGCCTCGATCGCGGGCCGGTGAGCCTCGGCTGCATCGCGCGCGCCATGCACACGCTGATGCCGAACCTGCTGGAGCGGGTCGCGCGCGACGGCGAGGCCTCCGGGCCCGTGCGCCTGCAGCTGATCGAGGAGAGCAGCACTTTCCTGTGGGACGCCGTGAGCCGCGGCACGCTGGACTTCGCGATCCTGCGCGGCCGCAGCGACACCGCGGGCGATGACGAGCTGCTCACCGAAAGGCTGTACGACGAGCGCACCGTGATCATCTGCGCGCCCGATGCGGGCCCGCAAGGCAAGTCGGTGCTGTCCAGGGCCGAACTGATGCGCCAGCGCTGGGTGCTGCCGGATGCGCGCACCAGTTCGCGCGAGGCCTTCGATCGCTATTGCAGCGACGGCAGGCTGGGGCCGATCCAGCCGGTCATCGAGACGCGCTCCTTCGAGACCGGGCTCGCACTCGCGGCCCGCACGGGCTTCCTGTCGATCGCGCCCGAATCCATCGCGCGGCGGCACGAGGCCCTGGGCCTGGTGCGGGTGCTGCGCACGCGCGTGCCGCTGCCGACCAGTCCGACCGTGCTGGTCTTCAAGCGCTGGGCGGTGGAAGATCCGGTCCTCGCCGGCTTGCGCACGCAGATCCATGCGGCAGCCGCTGCGGCGCGCCATGCGCTGCGCGGGCGGTGAGTATGCTTGCCGTCGGATCGTGCCGAAGGCTGTCCGTTCGCACTTTCAAGGAGATCGAAATGAGCAGGTCCTGCACCCACACCGCCGGCATCGCCCACGTGGTTCCCAGCGCCCTCGGCTGCGAGGAGTGCCTGAAGATGGGCAGCGTATGGCTGCATCTGCGCCTGTGCCGCACCTGCGGCCACGTGGGCTGCTGCGACGATTCGCCGCATCGTCACGCGACCGCGCACTTCCACGCGACCGGGCATCCGATCATCGAGGGCTACGATCCGCCGGAGGGCTGGGGCTGGTGCTATGTCGATCGCGTGGCGCTCGACCTCGGCGAGGACACCACGCCGCAGAACGGGCCGATCCCGCGCTACTACTGATCGGCATCCCTACAACGGCATCGGCTTGATCCGACAGACCGGGGCTCCGCGATGAGGACGATGGACGTTGTCCGGGCGGATGCCCGGCGCTCAACGCTTCAGGAGAAACGAATGACCCGCAAGAACACGATCTGTCTCTGGTACGAAGGCGGCGCCGTCGAGGCCGCGAACTTCTATGCCAAGACATTTCCCGACAGCACTGTCGGCACCATCCACCGCGCACCGGGCGACTATCCCGATGGCAAGCAGGGCGATGTCCTGCTCGTCGAGTTCACCGTCGCCGGCATCCCCTGCATCGGCCTGAACGGTGGCCCGCAGTTCAAGCACAGCGAAGCCTTCTCTTTTCAGATCGCGACCGACGACCAGGCCGAAACCGACCGCTTGTGGAACGCGATCGTCGGCAATGGCGGACAGGAGAGCGTCTGCGGCTGGTGCAAGGACCGTTGGGGACTCTCGTGGCAGATCACGCCGCGCGTCGTCATCGAGGCGATGGCCGACCCCGATCGCGCGGTGGCCAAGCGCGTGTTCGACGCGGTGATGACCATGGGGAAGATCGACGTCGCCGCGATCGAGGCGGCACGGCGGGGCGTCAAGTCGTAGGCGGGCGTCGCTGGCGCTACTTGCCGAAGGTGATGAGGCTCCCCACGATGGCAACGAGCTGCGCGACGTTGATCACGATCGCGATGACGTGGGTTCGCCGAAATCCTGGAATGGCATCCATGACGTTCGACTGAATCTGCGCGCCGAGCGCGTCCATCTTGGGAATGATCTTCCTGCGCAGGACGATCGCAATCAGCGCGAGCGCTGCAGCGCCCGCTGAAAGCCCTGGGCGGCCCGCGAACGCAAGGCTGATCGCCGTGGCAGCCGCACTGACAAAGGCGCCGACGTAGTAGGTGTTGAAGAAGCCGCGCACGAAGCGGGCGTCGAGCGGTGTGTCGTGCTTCAGCACCAGCAGCGGAATGGACCCCATGATGAAGTAGGCCGTCGTGACGAGGAGTGCCACCGTGAAGAACAGAGCGGCGAACATGGCGGCCGACATCGTCAGTCCACCGTCCTGCGGCTGCGCACCCAGGCTTCGAACTCCTGGTCCTCGAAGCGGTACACGCCATGGTCCACCCGGGCCATGGCCTGCAGCCGCGGGCCGGTGAGGCGCCGCAGGGAGGTTCTCGGCAGACTGGGCGTGACGTCCTCGGTGCCGAGCAGTTCGCGCAGTTGCTTCAGCGCTGCCGCGCCGTAGAGGTCCTGCACACCGGTCGCGGCGAGCAGCAGCACCGCGCGGTCCGGCCGGCCGAGCTCCTTCCAGGTCTTCGCATAGCCGGTGTCGTCATGCACGCGCGTCAGCGTGTGCGCCAGCGCCGCTTCGGGCCCCTGTTCCTGGTACAGCAGGTAGCGCTCGACATACCAGCGGAAGAACTCCGGCGTTTCCTTCAGCTTCCTGAAGGCCTGCTGCGCGACGGCCAGGGGCAGCGGCTGCTTGGCGAGCCGCTTGATGTGGGCCACGATCGCCACGACGAACTCGTCGCCGAGCAGCGGGAAGGGCTCGACCGGCGCCCAGTTGTAGAACGGCGCGGAGGCGCGCGAGAACATCTCGCGCAACGCGGCTTCCGAGGAGCCGGCGAACAGGACCTTGATGCCCGCCTTGCGGATGTCCAGCCCTGCGCGCAGCGAATGCGCGACCTGCCGGTGTTCCGGATTGGCGAGCACCTGGGCTTCGTCGAGCACCAGGACCAGGCGCTTCCTGCTCTTGTCGGTCAGCTGCAGCGCCGCCTGGATCGCGGGCACGGCCAGCTTCTCCTTGTCGGCCAGGTCGAGCTCGACCGAGCCCTCGACACCCATCGGCAGCTTGGCGCCGGCCTTCATCTTGCGCACGGGCGTCGACAGGTCGTCCCAGAATCGCGCCAGGCCCTTGGGCTGCACGGCGGACAGGATGGCGGCGGCAATGGCCTGGCCCGGATGGTCGGTGTCGTCCCAGAGATTGGTGTACGCCGCCGCGTACCCGGCGGCCTCGGCGGCCGGCAGCAGGTCGTGCTTGAGGAACTCGCTCTTGCCCATCCTGCGCCGGGCGAACAGCCCGCGGGCCGACACCAGGCCGAGGTCGAAGGCCTGCAGGTAGCGGCTCGCGAGGTCCGGGCGGGCAAAATGCCAAAGGTCGGCGGGGGTGCTCATCCGACAGATTCTGACATGGTTTTGTCAATTGACAAATAGGTGGAAATATTTGTCGGAACAAGTCCTGGACCGGCTTGGGCGAAGGACAAGCATTGCGCGGATACTGTGCGACTCTTCACTGCATCGAGAGAGATCGCCGCATGAATGGTGCTTCACCCTACACACCCCCTACGGTCTGGACCTGGAACGCTGCCAACGGCGGCAAGTTCGCGAACATCAACCGCCCGATCGCAGGCCCGACCCACGAAAAGGACCTGCCGGTGGGACGCCATCCGCTGCAGCTCTACTCGCTGGCCACGCCCAACGGGGTCAAGGTCACGGTGATGCTGGAGGAACTGCTCGAACTCGGCCATCGCGGTGCGGAGTACGACGCGTGGCTGATCCGGATCAACGAGGGCGATCAGTTCGGCAGCGGCTTCGTCGCGGTCAATCCGAATTCCAAGATCCCCGCGCTGTGGGACCGCAGCGGCGCGACGCCGGTGCGCGTCTTCGAGTCCGGTGCGATCCTGCAATACCTCGCAGAGAAGTTCGGCGCCTTTCTTCCGACCCATCCCGGCGAGCGGGCCGAATGCCTGTCGTGGCTGTTCTGGCAGATGGGCAGCGCGCCCTTCCTCGGTGGCGGCTTCGGACACTTCTATGCCTATGCGCCGAGCAAGATCGAATACGCCATCGATCGCTACGCCATGGAGGTCAAGCGGCAGCTCGACGTGCTGGACCGCCGCCTTGCCGAGAGCCCGTATCTGGCCGGAGACGCCTACACCATTGCCGACATGGCGGTCTGGCCCTGGTACGGCACGCTCGTGAAGGGGCAGCTCTATGAAGCGGGCGAGTTCCTTCAGGTCCACGAATACACCCACGTCCTGCGCTGGACCGACGCGATCGCTCAACGGCCGGCCGTGCGGCGCGGGCGCATGGTCAATCGAAGCTGGGGACAACCGTCGAGCCAGCTCCACGAGCGCCACGATGCCACCGACTTCGAGACCCGAACCCAGGACAAGATGACCGCGAAGGACCCCGCATGATCACGCTGTACGACTGCAGCACGGCGCCGAGCCCGCGCCGGGCGCGCATCCTCCTGGCCGAGAAGGGCATCGTCCACGAGACGGTCCAGGTGGACCTGCGAAACAACGAGCAGCTCGGCGACGCCTACCGCCAGCTGAATCCCCAGTGCACCGTGCCCGCACTGCGCACCGGAGAGGGCCCGCTGCTGACCGACAACGCGGCGATCACGGCCTACGCGGAGGCGCGCTGTCCGGAACCGCCGCTCCTGGGCATCACGCCCCATGAGAAGGCCGAGATCGCCAGCTGGAACTGGCGCATCGAGTTCGAGGGACTGATGGCCATCGCCGAAGCCATGCGCAACAGCGCGCCTTCGATGGCCAACCGGGCCTTGCCCGGACCGGTGGACTATGCGCAGATCCCCGAACTGGCGCAGCGCGGCCTGGCCCGGCTCCAGCAGTTCTTCGTCGTGCTGAACGAGCGTCTGGCGGGGCGCGATTTCGTCGCCACGGATCGCTTCAGCGTCGCCGACATCACGGCGGTGGTGGCCGTCGACTTCGCCCGGGTGGCGAAGGTGAAGCCGGGGGAACAGCACCCGCATCTGCAGCGCTGGCGCGCGGCGATGGCGCAGCGCGCGTCGATGTCGCTCTAGCGGAGCCGGGCCCTGCGCCCCTGCAGCTATCTGCCCAGCTTCGTCTTCAGCGCGTGCGGTCCATGCACGAGCTGTTTCTTCAGGAATTCCACGCACACCCTGACTTTCGCCGAGCCGGCCGACCGGGTGCTGGTCATGGCCCAGATGTCCGCCGGCTCGTGATGGGAGGGCAGCACCCTGACCGCGCGCCCGTCGAGCAAGGGCTGCGCGATATCCCAGACCGACAGCAGGCAGATGCCCTTGCCGTCGAGGCTCCATCCCTTCACCACGTCGCTGTGGTTCGAGCTGAATCTGCTCGTGACCTTGACCGACTCGATGCCCTTCGGCCCGCTCAGTCGCCAGTTTCCGATCGGCTGGTCGCGCTCGCGGTAGAGCAGGCATTCGTGTTCCGCGAGTTCGGCCACCGTCTTCGGGTGGCCGCGTTGCGCGAGGTACTCGGGCGAAGCGCAAAGAATGCGCCGGCTCTCCACCATGCGTTGCGCAATGAGACTCGGCTGGGTCGGGTCGCCCACGCGGATGTCGAGATCGAAGTTCTCGGCGATCAGATCGACACGCCTGTCCAGCAATTCGAGCCAGACCTCCAGACGCGGGTAGCGCTTGCCGAGCGCGGACAGGATGGGCGCCACGTGTTCGCGGCCGAGCCGCTGGCTCGTCGCGATCCGCAACTGCCCTGAAGGCTCTTTCTTCGCGCTGCTGAACGCCTCCGACATCGCGTTCGCGTCGTCGAGGATCTGCTGCGCCCATCGGTACGCGCGCTCGCCGTCCTCGGTGATCACGACCCGGCGTGTCGTGCGATGGAACAGGCGCACACCCAGCTGCGCCTCCAGGATCGCAATGCGTTTGCTGATGTGTGCCGAGGTGGTCCCGATCTCGAGCGACGCCGCCACGAAACTGGAGCGGCGAGCCGCTTCGCAAAACACTTCGAGGTCCTTCAGGTCCATCGCTTTTTTATCAACGATTCGTTGATACCGAGTCAACTGGATGTCGATTGTAGTTCTCAGCGTTGTTACTAGACTCACCTCGATCGCACCTCGCCCCCCACACAAAAAGTCCATGAGCAAACTACCCATCGCCGTCATCGGAGCCGGTCTGATCGGCAAGACGCATATCGATTGCGCGCTGGCCGATCCGGACATCGAACTGGTCGGCATTGCCGATCCGACACCGGCTGCCGCCGAGCTCGCCAGAGCGATCGGCGTTCCCTGCTTCGCCGACTACCCGAGCCTGCTCGCCACCGCGAAGCCAAGGGGCGTGGTGGTGGCGACGCCGAACGCGACACATGCCCGGATCACGATCGACTGCCTCGAGCAAGGCGCCGCAGTGCTGGTCGAGAAGCCGATCGCCGACACGCTCGATGACGGACGGCGCATCTGCGACGCATCGCGAGCCACCGGCTTGCCGGTTCTGGTCGGCCATCAGCGCCGCCACAACACGATCATGCGCAAGGCCCGGGCCATCGTCGGCGCCGGCACGCTCGGCCGGCCGGTCAGTGCCACCGTGCTGTGCACCTGGCTCAAGCCGCGCGACTATTTCGACGTGGCGTGGCGCCGTCAGCAGGGCGGCGGGCCGATCCTGATCAACCTGATCCACGACATCGACCTGATGCGCTTCCTCTACGGAGAAATCGAAAGCGTGCAGGCGCAGTCCTCGAACGCGGTGCGCGGCTTCGATGTCGAAGACACCGCCGCGGTCGTGCTGCGGTTCCGCAACGGCGCCCTCGGCACGGTCACGGTGTCGGACGCGACCGTGGCGCCGTGGAACTGGGACTTGAGCACCGGCGAGGCAGCGCGCTTTCCGCGCCAGGACATCAACGCGCACTTCTATTCGGGCACCGAAGGCTCGCTGACCTTGCCGCGCCTGGAGGTCTGGCGCTATCGCCAGGACCAGGGCCCTGCACAGGGCTGGCACGACCCCTTGACGATGGAGCGCACCGCCGTGCACACCGGTTCGCCGTACAGCGAGCAGATGCGTCACTTCGCCGCTCTCATCGAAGGCAAGGAGCAGGCGGTCTGCTCGGCGCTGGACGGCTTGCGCACGCTCGAAGCGACGCTGGCCGTGACGCAGGCGGCAGCGACGAACACCGCGGTCGCGCTGCCTGCGTAGCGGCGGCCGCCATTGCACCGCACCGCACCGTGAAAAGGCCGGCGCGCCCCTGACGATCCAAGAAGAACCTGTTCAACGAGACAAGGGCCACAGCGATGAACTACACACTCGACTTCGCAGTGCTGCTGCCGCACTGGGAACAGTTTGCGCAAGGCTGCTGGCTGACACTGCGGCTCTCGGCGTTGGCGATCGTGATCGGGCTGGTCGTCGGCCTGCTGACTTTGCTCGGCAAGCGCTCGTCGATCGCGCCGCTGCGCTGGTTCGCCGAGGTCTACGTCGAGATCGTCCGCAACACGCCGTTCCTGGTCCAGGTGCTGTTCATCTTCTTCGGACTGCCATCGATCGGCATCAGCCTGACGCCCAACACCGCGGCCGTGCTCGCGCTCAGCCTGAACCTCGGGGCTTTCTCGGCGGAGATCATCCGCACCGGCGTCGAGTCGGTTCCACGCGGCCAGTTCGAGGCCGGTGCTGCACTGGGCCTGAGTCCCTTTCGGACATTCCGTCACATCGTCCTCAAGCCGGCACTGCGAACGATCTATCCATCGCTGGCCGGGCAGCTCGTGATGCTGCTGCTCACCACCAGCATCGTCTCGTCGATCTCCGCCGAAGAGTTGACCTCGGTGGCGCAGAACATCGATTCGGCCACGTTCCGAAGCTTCGAGGTGTACATCGTCGCCGCGCTGCTCTATCTGGCGATGTCGACGATCTTCTCGACGGTCTTCAAGGCCATCGATCGCCTGTACTTCGCCTATCCCACCAAGTGAGCGGCCGCCATGATTCGCGATTTCAGCCTGCCTGAGTTCTGGGTCATAGCGAGCGGCCTGTGGGCGACGCTGCTGCTTTCCGCCATCGCCTTCGTCGGCGGCGGGCTGGCGGGCTTGGGCGTGGCACTCGCACGGACGGCGACGATGAAGGCGCCGCGCCGGATGGCCGCTGCGTTCATCGATTTCTTCCAGGGCACGCCGATGCTGCTGCAGCTGTTCCTGGTCTTCTACGGCCTTCCGGTGTTCGGCTTCAAGGTCAATGTCTGGGTCGCGGCGGCACTGGGGCTGACCCTGCATGCCGGCGCCTTCCTCGGCGAGATCTGGCGCGGCGGCATCCAGGCCGTGCCGCGCGGGCAGTCGGAGGCAGCCGACGCACTGGGGCTGGCCTACTGGGCGCGCATGCGCTGGGTCGTGCTGCCGCAGGCCCTGCGCATGTCGTTCGCACCGACCGTCGGCTTTCTGGTGCAGCTCATCAAGGGCACGTCGCTGGCGGCCATCATCGGCTTCGTCGAGCTCTCCCGCTCGGGTCAGCTCGTCTCGAGCATCACCTACAAGCCGCTGCTGGCCTTCGGGCTGGTGGGCTTGTGCTACTTCGCGATCTGCTTTCCGCTGTCGCGCTACAGCGCCCGCCTGGAGAAGCGCTTCTCCATCGCGAGCTGACTCATTCCCACAAGAACAGAACCGCGGATTTCCGCATCCACCGAGGAGCACAAACCATGTTCGGACAATTCACCCGCCGCATCGTGATCACGATGTCCATCGCACTCGCGATCACAGGTCTCGCACACGCGCAAAAGGTCGCGGACATCAAGAAGTCCGGCGTTCTCAAGGTCGGTGCACAGGTCGCCCAGGTTCCCTGGGGCTTCAGCGACAAGAGCGGCAAGCTCACCGGCTACGACATCGAATTCGCGGAGATGCTCGCGAAGGATCTCGGCGTCAAACCGGAGTTCGTGCCGGTGACCGTGGCCAACCGCACCGCCGCGCTGCTGACCGGGCAGGTCGACGTGCTCGCCGCGGTCGTCACGATCCTTGCCGATCGGCAGAAGGTCGTCCTGTTCTCCCGCCCGTATTCGTATCTCGAGACCGTGTTGATCGGCAAGGCATCGCTGCCGCCGCTGAAGGGCTATGCCGATCTCAAGGGCCTGCGCATCGGCGTGCCGCGCGGCAGTGTGCAGGATTCGGCCGTGACCCAGGCCAATACCGGCGCGACCATCCAGCGCTTCGACGACGACGCTGCCGCGGTGCAGGCGCTGCTGTCGGGCCAGGTGGATCTCGCGGGCGCGGCCAACTCGCAGTTGGGCCCGATCGCCCAGGTCGCGGGCGCGGGCAAGTACGAAGTCAAGCTCGTGGTGGCCCGCGGCTTCCAGGGCGCCACCGTGCGTCCGGGCGAGCGCGAATGGGTGAACTACATCAACGACTTCATCGGCCGAAAGATCGCCAGCGGCGAACTGGGTGCGCTCTACAAGAAGTGGATCGGCCAGGACATGAGCAAGGACATGCCGGCCACCGGCGAAACCGAGGCCGCGCTGCCGCTGGTCGTGACGAAGTAGCGGCAGACCGCGGAGCCCATCCATCATGATCCCCAAGGATTCCGGCATCGCACCGGACCATGCCGTGCCGCCCGCCGCCGGCGGCGAAACCATCATTTCGATGGAAGGTGTCAGCAAGTGGTTCGGCGCGATGCAGGTGCTGACGGACATCGACCTGAAGGTGCGCCGAGGCGAACGGATCGTCATCTGCGGGCCTTCGGGCTCGGGCAAGTCGACCACCATCCGCTGCATCAATCGCCTGGAGCCCTACCAGAAGGGCCGCATCGTCGTCGACGGCATCGATCTGGGCGCCGACCCCAAGAACGTCGGCGCGGTGCGTGCCGAAGTGGGCATGGTGTTCCAGCAGTTCAACCTGTTCCCGCATCTCACGGTGCTCGAGAACTGCATGCTGGCACCGATGAAGGTGCGCGGGACGCCACGGCGCGAGGCCGAGGCCATCGCGATGAACTACCTGACACGCGTGCGGATCCCCGATCACGCGAGGAAATTTCCGGCGCAACTCTCGGGCGGACAGCAGCAGCGCGTGGCCATCGCGCGGGCCCTGTGCATGACCCCGAAGATCATGCTGTTCGACGAGCCGACATCGGCGCTCGACCCGGAGATGGTGAAAGAGGTGCTCGACACGATGATCGGCCTGGCCGAGGAGGGCATGACGATGCTGTGCGTGACGCACGAGATGGGCTTCGCGCGCAGCGTTGCCGATCGCGTGCTGTTCATGGACCGCGGCGAGATCGTCGAGCAGGCGCCCCCCGAGGTGTTCTTCACCCACCCGAAGCACGAGCGCCTGCGCGACTTCCTCGGCCAGATCCTGCACAAGTGAAGACCATGATTCCTCTTTCCCTTGCCCATCTGACGGTGCTCGACGTGGCGCCGCCGGCGCTCTTCGATCTCGCGGCCAAGGCAGGCTTCCAGAACGTGGGAATCCGGATCCTTCCCGCCGCACCGGGCGCGGTGTCCTATCCGTTGAGCCGCCCCGTCGTGATCGAGTGGCGCCGCCGCATGGCCGAGGCCGGCGTCGGCATCCACGACGTCGAGTTCATCCCGCTGACGCCGGAGATCCGTGTCGCCGACCATGCGCAGGCCATCGGACTGGCCGCCGAACTCGGTGCCCGGCGGCTCAATGTCTCCGGCGACGACGCGGATGTCGATCGCCTGGCCGAGCGCTTCGGCGCGCTGTGCGATCTCGCCGCCGCGGCCGGCATGGGCGTGGACCTGGAGTTCATGCGCTTTCGCATCGTCGGCCGCTTGCATCAGGCGCTCGATGTCATCGCGCGTGCGGGCCGGCCGAATGGCAGGTTGCTGATCGACCTGCTGCATCTGTGGCGCTCCGGCGGCACGGCCGAGATGTTGCGCGATGTGCCGTCGAGCGCACTCGGCTCGGTGCAGTTGTGCGACGCGCGTCTGAAAGATCCGACCGATGCCGGCATCGTCGACGAGGCGCGGCAGGGGCGCCTCTTCCCGGGCGAGGGCGAGTTGCCTCTGAAGGCGCTCATGGATGCGCTGCCGGCGGCGATTCCGGTGGGGGCGGAAGTGCCTTGCAGCCAGACACACCCCGGGCTCGGCCCCTGGGAATGCGCGGCGAGGGCTTGCGCGGCGTCGCGAGAATTTCTGGCGTCATGGCAGCCGTCCCGCTGATGGCTCCGGTGCGAATTCTCTGCGTATGCCCGAACGCGTCGACCGCAGCCGTCGCCCTACTTCACCTCGAACACCCGCCAGGCCACAGCCAGCTTGTCGGCGTCGAGCCCGGGCGCGTCCAAGGCGGCGAGGAATGTCTGTTCCCGCTGCGCCACCCTTGCAATCGCCGCCGGCAGCGCATCCACCAGGCCCGCGGGAATCACCACGCAGCCGTGGCGGTCGGCATGCACCAGGTCCCCCGGTGACACGGGCAGCCCGAACACGCTCACCGGCGTGTCGAACTCCACCAGGTGCGCGAAGCCGGACCCGGGGCACACATTGCCGCCCAGCAGGCCGATCCCTGCGGGCAGCGTGCCGATGTCGCGGATGGCGCCGTTGGTCACCGCGCCCACCAGCCCCATCGCCTTGTGGATCGACACCTGGATCTCGCCCCAGATGCAGCCCATGCCTCGGCGTTCGCCGCAGTCTTCCATCACCACCAGTGACGGCCGACGGGCCTGCTGCAAATAGCGGTAGTACGCGAAGCGGCGCGCCAGCGTCGTGTCGTGGCTGTCCTTCGTCGGCTTGTCCGAAACGATCTTCGCCGTGAGCGCGTAGCCCGTGAACGGAGGCATCCCGGCGTTGGCCGCGACGACTGCATCCAGCGTGTAGTTCTTCCCCCGCAGCGACGGGTCGAGCACGATCATCGCGTTGCACAGCGTCCCCGTGTCCACGCCGGCAAGCGTTTCGAAGATGCTCATGCCGCAATCCTCAGCGTGGTGAGCGGCAGGTGCTGCTGGCAGCCATAGACATCGCGGTCTTCCAGGTCGCCCGAACTCACGGGGCGCTTGAGCGTGATCTTGAAGGCGCGCGCCGCGTCGAACGCGGTGCACACGAGCACATGCTCGCGCGGAACGGCAAACGCCTTCGCCATGGCGTCGAAGTTGATCGCGCCGCTTTCCTTGACGATGCGGTAGGCCTCGTCGCGGTCGAACATCACGTCGAAGGTCAACTCGAAGGGCCCGGAGTTCTTGCTGCGGATGACCTTCGCGTAGTCGGTCAGGGGTTTGTCTGTCATCGGATTTCCTCGAAGCGCACCGGAAAGCATTCCAGCGGGTTGGCCACCGGCATCAGGTGATAGATGTTGTAGCGGTACGCAGGCCCCACCGGAATGCCGAAGGGCGAGAAGGGGTAGGCCATGTTGCCGGCGGTGGTGAGGATGCCCGGGTAGTCGGCGTGCTGCATCACGCCGCGAGTGAACATCGCCACCGCGGTCGCAAGGTCCTGCGTGGGTGCCACCGCATCGATCACCAGGCCCACTTCCTTGGGCACGAATGCCTTGTCCGGCTCCAGCGCGCCCATCACGCCATCCTTGCCATAGCTGCGGAACATCAGATGGATGCCATCGGACTGGGTGCCGAAGCGCTGCTCGGCGCGTTCCCTCGCATGCGCGATCACACCGTCGAGCTCGCGGATCATCACCGCGTCGCGGATGCCGACGATCACGATGCTGCGGTAGCCGATGCGCTCGGCGCCTTCGAGCTTCACGCGGTACTGTGCGTCCTTGATGAAGCGGCTGCCGCTGACCTTCACGCGTCGTGGGTCGATCTGCTCGAAGCTCGCGTTCGTCAGGTCATTGATGCCGCCGGGCCCGGCCTGCAGAAACGGGTCGCTGCGCTCGTAGAGCGAGTGGCCCGCCACCGACACCGTGGTGCAGCGGTTGTCTGCGTTGCCGGGCTCCACCTCGAAGTGGTCTTCGCGCACGCGGCCGATCATCGGTTCGCCCAGGTCGTAGGGCACCGCGGACAAGCCCGCGCATTCCAGGATCTTGCCGCAGTGCAGGGCCAGGCCTGCGTCGAATCCGCGCAGCACCGGCAGCGCGGCAAAGATCGCATCGTCGCAGGCGCGGCCCGCGATCACCACGTCGGCGCCGCCTTCCAGCGCGTGCATGAAGGGCTCCATGCCCATCTGCGCGACGATCGGCCCGGCCGAGTCGATCATGGCGGCGCTGAGGTCGCTGTCGGGGCCCATCGCCTCGACCTTGCCGTTCGCGACCTTGGCCTTCAGGTAGGTCTTGTCGATTTCGGCGTCGATCACCGCGAGGCGAAACGCGAGCTTCTTTTCTTTCGCCACCTCGCGCACCATCTGCGCCATCAGCGCCAGTGTCCGGTTGGAGCCGTTCGTGATGGCGGAGCCGATCAGCAGCGGAATCCTGGCGGAGCGCGCGGCCGCCAGCATCACTTCCAGGTCGCGTCGGTATGCGGAGAGCGGCAGGAAGGGCTTGTCGTCGCCGTGGTAGTAAGGCCCCATGTCGGTGGAGCCTGCGTCCTGGCCGATGAAGTCGGGGTCCGCGGCCATGGCCCTCTTGAACGACTCGACGTTGTAGCCGCTGCCCATCGATCCCGAGGGCGCGACACCGGTGATTTGTTTCATTGCTGCTGCTTGAGGTTGACGGTTTTTGCGAGCTTCGACCACTTGACGGTGTCGGCCTGGATGGCGGCCCTGAAGTTGGCCGGTGAGCCACCGCGGATTTCCATGCTGATGTCGGCCATCTGCTTCTGGAAATCCGGCTGCTTCAGGATGTCGTCCGCGACCTCGGCCATGCGCCGGACGGCCGCAGCCGGCATGTCGCGCGGACCCATCAACCCCATCCACGACGACACCTGGATGCCGGGCACGCCCGCTTCGGCGAACGTGGGTACGTCGGGCAGCGACGGCAGGCGTTTGTCCGCAGCCACGGCGATGGGGCGCACGTGACCCGACGCCGTCAGCCCCTTCGCGGAGCCGACGAAGGTGAAGAGCAGCGGCACCTGTCCGCCGGCCAGGTCCTGCAGCGCGGGGGCCGCGCCTTTGTACGGCACGTGGTTGAACTTGGCGCCCGTGGCCTGTCCGAGCAGCTCGATCGCCAGATGCGAAATGCCGCCCGCGCCCGTGGACGCGAATGCCACGGTGCCGGGCGCCGCCTTGGCGGCCGCGATCACGTCGGCCACGGTCCTGTAAGGCGTCTGGGCGTTGGCGTACAGCACGGCCACCTGGTCGGTGAGGTGAATGATGGGCACCAGGTCCCGCTCGGGGTCGTAGCTCATGCTGGTGTAGAGCAGCGGCGCCAGCGAGACCTGCCCGTTGCTCGCCAGGAACAGCGTGTAGCCGTCGGGCTTGGACTGCGCGACTTTCGCGCCCGCGATCAGGCCGCCCGCGCCGCCGAGGTTTTCGACGATCAGGGTCTGGCCGGTGGCTTGCTGGAATTTCTCGGCGAACGGCCGTATCACCGCGTCGAGCGAGCCGCCTGGCGGGTAGGGCACGATGACACGCACGGGCGCATTCGGGTAGCTCACCCCTTGCGCGAGGGCGGCCAGCGGCAGCGCGAGCGCGAGTGCAGGCAAGAGGGAGCGGCGCACTTTGGAGATCAAGCTCATGGGACTTCCTTCGGGCATTGTTTGGGCGCGTTCAACCCATCCACTGGCTGACGGGAACGGCCGTGTCCTGCAGTTCCTGACAAAGGACGTCGACGAGCGCAGGGCCGTCGTGCGCGAGCGCCGCCTTCAGCGCGCCGTACACGTCGGCCGGGTCCTCCACGCGCCACGCTTTCACGCCGAAGGCCTCGGCCACGCGCGCATGGTCGGTGCGGTTGAAGTCGACCGAGAAGTAGCGCTTGTCGTATCCGGTTTTCTGGCTGGCCTTGATCCAGCCGAACACCGAGTTGGAGAACACGATCATCTTCAGCGGCACACCGCGCCGCACGATGGTTTCCAATTCGCCGCAAGTGAAGCCGAAGCTGCCGTCGCCCATCACCGCCGCCACCATCGCGTCGGGCCGGCCGAACTGCGCGCCCACGCCCGCCGACATGGAGAAGCCGAGCGCGCCGTGCGCACGGTTGGTGATGAAGTGGCGGCCCGATTGCGGCGCGTCGAAGTACGCCGAGAAGTAAGGGCACGGCGTGCCGGGGTCGGCCACGACGATGGCCCCGGCGGGCAGCAGCTTGTTGAGTGCATCGACCACGCACTCGGGGCGAATCGGCTGCTCGCGCGACGCCGCAAGCTGGGAGAAGAAGGCGTACTTTTCCGCGCGCGCCCGGGCGACGAGCGCGCGGCCGTCGGCGACGCCGGCAGGCCGCTGCCGCACACGATCACCGGTGCGCGCGGCAACGGCATCGGCGAGCGCGGCCAATCCGAGCTTCGCGTCGCCCACCAGCGCGACGTCGGTGCGGTAGTTGGTCGCGATGGTCATCGGATCGACGTCCAGGTGCAGCAGCGTGACCTCGCGGGACGGCATCTTCCAGTGTTCCGTGGTCGTGGACCCCGCACGCGCGCCGACGAAGAGCACCGTGTCGGCCTGCGCGATCACCTCGCGCGTGGCGGCCACGCCGCCGTTGGTGCCGATCACGCCGGCCAGCAACGGGTGCGCGCCGGGCAGGCTGCCCTGGCCGCTGATGGTCGTGCACACGGGCGCGTTCAGCAGGGTGGCGAGCCGCGCGAGTTCGTCGCTCGCGCCCGAGATCACCACGCCGCCGCCGCACACGATCACCGGTGCGCGCGCCGCGGCGAGCTTGTCGGCCGCGCGTTCCACCTCCTGCGGGTCCGGCGCGAAGCGGTAGGCCGGGAAGCTGTCATGACCCGGCTGCGCCCACACGTCCGCCGCTTCGAGCGTGTGCTTTTGCACGTCGTACGGCAGGCAGATGTGCGTGGCGCCCGGTCGTCCCGTCGTCATCGCGCGGAACGCGCTGCGCACGGCGTGCGGGATCTGGTCCACGCGGTCGATGGTGGTGTTCCACTTCGTGAGCGGCTGGTAGAGCGCCTGCTGGTCCAGCTCCGTGAGAGGAAACTTGCCGCGCGCGCCGACGGAGACGTCGGAGGTGATGCCCAGCACGGGAATGGCGGACTCGTTGGCTTCCACGATGCCGGGCAGCAGATAGGTGGCGCCGCCGCCGCTCGGTCCTTCGCACACGCCGGGCTTGCCCGTGACGCGCGCATACGCGTCCGCCATGTAGGCGGCGCTGCGCTCGTCCCGCGTGAGGATGTGGTCGATGCCGTGATCCAGCCGCGCCAGCGCGTCGTACAGCGGCAAGGTGGTGTCGCCGCACAGCCCGAAGATGTGCTTGACGCCATTGAGTTGGAGCATCCGCACCAGCGCGTCCGCGCCGCTCATCTGGGTCATCGGTTTTCCAGCTGACGTGGTTGAGAATGCAGTTCAGTATACTTAAAATGAGAAGGCGGTCAAATACAACCAAGGTCATGCATCCCGTCCCACGCCACAACATTTCCAAGACCCGACGCGAGCGCGGCTCCGGCGTGTTCAACACGCTGCGCGCGATGGCCATTTCGTACCAGTTGAAGCCGGGCGAGCGCGTCAGCGAGATCGAACTGGCGCAGCAGCTGGGCGTGAGCCGCACCCCCGTGCGCGAGGCGCTCACGCGTCTGGTGAACGACGGCTTCCTCACGCCCACCACGCGCGGCTTCATGCGCCGTCCGCTCGAAGTGCAGGAGACCCTGGACCTGTACGAGGCCCGTGTCGCCATCGAATCGTCGTGCCTGGCCATGGCGATCGAGCGCGCGACGGACGACGAGATCGCCGAGGCGCAGGCCTTTCTGGCGAAGAGTCGCAAAGTGCCGCGCACCACGCCCATCGAGCAGCTGGTGGAACTGGACGAAGGCTTTCACCTTCGCATCGCCGACATGGCGCGCAACGTGGAGCTCAAGCGCATCCTGGTGAATCTGAACGAGCGCATTCGCTTCATCCGCTGGATCGACATGGAAAGCGCGGGCCGCGACTTCACACAGCGCGAACACGCCGAAATCCTGCAGGCGCTGAAGGCGCGCGACCGCAAGGCGAGCGACAAGGCCCTGCGCGCGCACATCGGCCTGCGGCGCGACCAGATCGTCGAGGCGATCAGGCAGGGGCTGGCGAAGATCTATCTTGCGCAGGACGCGGCGTAGTCGCGCCGGCCCGGATGGAACCGGTCCTTGCGGATGCGATGCAGGCTTCGATCGTCATCGGCTTCATGATGCCTCGCCCGAAGGCGCAACAGCCTCCATCGCGGCGACGATCTTGCGCACCTCGCGGTGCATCTGCTGCGCAATCACTTCCCGGCGCTCGGGCTGAAGGCGTCCGGAGATCGCCGCGATGCTGATCGCCGCGACCGGGTTGTGGGGCGGGAACGCGACGCCCATCGATGCGGTGCCGGGCGTGACTGCGCTGTCCAGAAAACAGTAGCCGCGTGCCCGGCCCTCGGCAATGGCGCCGTACAGGAAGTCGGCGGTGAAGGTGGCGAATTTCTCGTAGCGGTGGGCATTCGCCTCCACGATGGCGCGGGCCTCGGCCGGGGGCAGCGAGCACAGGATCGCCAGTCCGCCCGAGCCGACGCCCAGCGGCCTTCGGATGCCGATGTCGAGCGACAGCGACTTGATCGGGAAATCGCCGAGCGCACGGTTGGCGCAGACGGCTTCGAGGCCGCTGCGCTCGCTCAGGTAGACCGTGTCCTGCGTGAAATCGGCCAGCCGGTGCAGCGGCGCATCGCACAGTTCGGCGAGCCGGTAGCGCGGGCGCGCCAGCAAGCCGAACTCGTGCAGGAGCGGCCCGAGAAAGTACTTCTTCGTGTGCGCATCGCGGTCGACCATGCCTTCGCGTTCCAGGCGATGCAGCATGCGAAAGCAGGTCGCCTCGGCCAGGCCGGAGGTCGCGACCACCTCGCCGGCGCGCATGCCGCGGCGCCCGCGCGACGCGATCACGCGCAGCACGTCGATCACGCGCTCGATGCTCTGGGTGCCCGAGCGCGGGGCTCTACCTTGTGGAGTGGTCGCTGCGGCCTTGTCTTTGTTCTCGGACTTCTTGCTCATAAGGAGGCCATCATGTTGGCGCCACATTGTGGCGGATATGGACGTTTACCCTGTGAGGCCGCCGATGGCCGCCTGCCTAACATCGCCACTCGAAAGGCGCCACGGCGAGAAGCGGATGAAGACATTCCAAGTAGGTTCGTACCACGTGACGCGTATCGAGGAAATGCTCACGCCGGGCTTCAAGCCGGCCTTCCTGTTTCCCGACTACACGCCGGACATCTTCGAAGAGCACAAGCTGCTGTCGGGACCGCGCTTCTGGGACGAGCCCACGCAGAAGGTCATGTCCAGCATGCATTCGTGGATGATCCGCGACGACCGGCACACGATCCTGATCGACACGGGCTGCGGCAACGACAAGACCCGCGCGCTGCCGCTGTTCGAGCGCTTCCATCAACTGCATCTGCCGTACCTGGAGCGGCTGGCCGAGGCCGGCGTGCAGCCCGAGGACGTGACGCTGGTGATCTGCACGCACCTGCACATCGACCACGTGGGCTGGAACACGAAGCTGGTCGACGGCCGATGGGTGCCGACTTTTCCCAACGCCAAGTACATCTTCTCGCGCCGCGAGTTCGCGCATTGGCAGTCGCCCACCGGCGGCCATCTGACCCTGCCCGAGAACATCGCCGTCATCGAAGACAGCGTGCTGCCGGTGATCGAGGCGGGGCAGGTCGAGTTCATCGACGACGGCTCGAAGATCATCGAGGGCCTGTTCTTCCAGGATGCGTTCGGCCACACCGCGGGCCACGGCATGCTGAAGCTCGAGTCCGGCAACGACGCGGCGATCTTTCCCGGCGATTCGCTGCACCAGCCGATGCAGGTGTTCCGCCCGGACTGGAACAGCCGCTTCTGCGAACAGGCCGCGCAGGCGCGCACGACGCGGCGTTCGATCCTCGACTACTGCAGCGATCGCCGTGCCTTGCTGCTGCCCGCGCATTTCGGTGCGCCGCATGGCGGCTACGTCACGCGCCACGCGGGCGGCTACGACTTCGCGCCCGCGGACGACCTCGTGGTGGCCGGCTGAGTCCGGTCGCTTTCATTTCATCAGGCACTCGCCCCCGACGTTCCCATGCCCAACGAATCCTTCCTGTCTGCGTTGCGCGACGCCGTCGGTGCCGAGCAAGTGCTGTCCGACAGCGCGACCTGCGCGTACTACGCCAACGACATCTTCTGGCAGCCCGGCATCGCGCCGCTCGGCGTCGTGCTGCCGCAGACGCAGGCACAGGCCGTGGCTGCGGTCAAGGCCGCGGCGGCGCACGGCATCGCCATCGTGCCGCGCGGCGGCGGCATGTCCTATACCAAGGGCTACCTGCCGGAGAGCGCGCAGACGATCGTGATCGACACGCGCAAGCTCGACAAGGTGCTCGAAGTCAACGTGCCCGACCGCTACATCACGGTCGAGGCCGGCTGCACCTGGGCGCAGGTGCACGAGGCGTTGAAGGCGACCGGCATGAACACCGGCTACTGGGGCCCGCTGTCGGGCATCAATGCCACGGTGGGCGGCGCGCTGTCGCAGAACAGCGCCTTCTTCGGCTCGACCCGGCATGGCACGGTCGCGGCCAGCGTGCTCGGCGTGACGGTGCTGCTGGCCGGCGGCGAGGTGGTCACCACGGGCTCGGGCGGCCGCGTGGGCACCAAGCCCTTCTCGCGCTATGCGGGCCCGGACATGACCGGCCTGTTCCTCGGCGACACCGGCGCCTTCGGCCTCAAGCTCGGCGCCACGCTCCAGCTCTCGCCGGCGCCGCAGCACCTGGACTACCTCGGCTTCGGCTTCGGGGACATGAAGTCGATGGCGCTGGCCCAGGCCGAGATGAGCGCGGTGCAGGCCATCTCCGAAGGCTTTGGCATCGACCGCGCCAAGGCATTGAACTCGGCGAGCGTCAACAAGCTGTCGGACGGCGTGAAGATCCTGGGCAGCGTCGCGCGCTCGTCCAAGGGCTTGCTGCAAGGCATCAAGGATGCGGTGAATGTGGCGACCACCGGCGCCAACTACCTGGCCGACCACGAATGCTCGCTGCACCTGGTCGTCGAGGGCAAGACGGCCGAGGCGCTGGCGACCGACCTCGCCGCGCTGCGCGCGATCGGCAACAGGTACGGCATCGAGATCGA
Organism: Variovorax sp. SRS16; assembly: GCF_901827165.1. Lineage (NCBI taxonomy): Bacteria > Pseudomonadati > Pseudomonadota > Betaproteobacteria > Burkholderiales > Comamonadaceae > Variovorax > Variovorax sp. SRS16. The sequence continues at coordinate 253,390 of NZ_LR594669.1, read as the reverse complement.
GAACGCGGCGGCGCGCGTGATGCGCTCGCGCCCCTTCAACCCGGTGCGCGGCATGCTGGGCGCGGACGGCCAGCGCTGGGTGCCCATCCACGCGGTGTTCCCGCTCAGCGAGGCGGCGCGCGTGGTGGAAGCGAGCGCCGCCTATTTCAAGAGCCAGGCCGCGATGATGAAAGCGCACGGCATCATCCTGTCGCACCTCACGATGACCGTCGGCAACGAGTTCTTTCTCGAACCGGCTTTCTATTGGCAGGACGAGATCACGCCGCTGCATCGCAAGAGCCTCGGCGACGAGGTCGTCGGCCCCTGGCTCGATCGTCCCGCGAACCTGCCCGCGCGCGAGGCCGTGATCGCACTGCGCCGTGGCGTGCAGCAGGTCTACCTGGGTCTGGGCGGCGTCAACTGGCAGATCGGCCGCGACTATCCGTTGCAGCAGGTGATGCAGCCCGACACCTGGAACATGCTGGCGGCCATCAAGGCCGCGCTGGATCCGCAGGGGCTCATGAACCCCGGCTCGCTCGGGCTGCGCCAAGCGGCGCGCGCCTGAACAGACATCCTCGAACAGGAGAGACCCATGGGCTCCACGATCACCGAAAAAATACTCGCGCGCGTCTCGGGCCTGCCCTCCGTCAAGGCCGGCGACGAGGTCATGGCCAAGCCCGACTTCGTGCTGGCCTACGACTTCCCGGGCTACACCGACGTGATCTTCAAGCAGCTGAAGAACGACTTCGGCATCACGAAGATGGCCGAGCCCGACCGCTTCGGCATCTTCATCGACCACATGGTCCCGGCGGTTAGCCCGGCGGAAGAAGAGCTGCACAAGGGCACGCGCGAGTGGACCGCCATCAACGACGTGAAGCTCTATGAGCGCAAGGGCATCGGCCATCAGGTCTCCTCCGAAGTGGGCTACGCGACGCCGGGCGCCTTCGTCGTCCACTTCGACGGGCATGTGAGCCAGCTCGGCACCTTCGGCGCGCTGGCCATCGGCCTCCGACGCAACGTGCTCGAAGCCTTCGCGATGGAGAAGGTGTCGATGCGCGTGCCGCAGACCACGCGGGTAGACCTCGTGGGCCGGCTGCAGCCCGGCGTGATGGCGCGCGATGTGTTCCATCACCTCGTGCGGGTGCTGGGCTCGGCGTCGTGCCGCTTCCAGGTGCTGGAGATCGGCGGCCCCGCGGTGGCCGACATGTCCAACGATGCCTTGCAGACCATCACCGGCCTGGCGATGTTCACCGGCGCGGTGACGGCGATCGTCAATCCCGACGCCAGGCGCCTGGCCTATGCGCTGCCGCGTGCGCGCAAGCAGCTCGAGCCGGTGTACAGCGACGAGGACGCGGTCTATGCGGCACGCCACACCATCGACCTGTCGACGCTGGAGCCGATCATCGTGATCCCGCCGAGCCCGGCCAATACGCGCGATCTCAAGGACTACCTGGGCCTGCCCCTGCAGACCGGCTACCTCGGCTCCTGCGCCTCGGGCCGCATCGAGGATCTGCGCGCCGCGGCGGACGTGCTGCGCGGGCGCAAGATCGCCGACGGCTTCGCGCTGCACGTGGTGCCGACCAGCCAGGAGATCATGGTGGCCGCCGCCAGGGAAGGCCTGATCGAGGTCTTCGCCGCCGCCGGCGCCTTCGTCTCCTCGCCTTCGTGCGACTACTGCTTCGGCCGGATCGCGACCATGTCACCGGGCCAGCGCGCGGTATCGACCGGCACGCTCAACGTGCGCGGCCGCATGGGCAGCCCCGATTCCGAGATCTACCTGTGCAACGCGGCGGTGATCGGCGCCTCGGCGGTCGAAGGCAGGATCGCGGACCCGCGTCCATACCTTCGAGCTTGAAGGAGCGACCATGGCAATGCAGAACCTGCGCGGCCGCGTGGCCTTCAAGTTCGACGAGATCGACTTCGACGTCGACCAGATCGTCGGCGTCAAGAACATCAAGACCACCAACATGGACGAGCTGGCCAAGGCCGCGATGCAGGAATACGACCCCGGCTTCGCCAGTGCGGTGCGCCCGGGCGACCTGCTGGTGGGCAACCACAACTTCGGCTACGGCCATCCGCACTATCCGCCGATGAAGGCGATGCGCCACATGGGGATCGCCGGCGTGATCGCCGAGTCCTTCTCGCCCGGCTACTGGCGCGGCGAGATCAGCATGGGCTTTCCGCAGATCCCGTGTCCCGGCATCCTCGCCTTCGTCGAGCGATGGGACGAGATCGAAGTGGACTGGTCCGCGCAGTGCGTGCGCAACCTGACCCAGGGCACCGTGCTCGCCTTCGAGCCGCTGCCCAAGGCCGACCTGGAAATGCTCGAGGCCGGTGGCCTCGAGACCTACCTGAAAAAGCGATTCCTGAACGACACCCCCAAGGACCTCTCGCCATGACCCACCTGAAGCAACTGATCCAATCCAAGAAGACCGTCTGGGCTGCCGGCGCCTTCGATGCGCTGAGCGCGCGCCTGATCCAGGAGGCCGGCTTCGATGCGCTGCTGACCTCCGGCTACGGCGTCTCGTCCTCCTTCCTGGGCGAGCCGGACACCGAGTTCTACACGATGACCGAGAACCTCTCGGTGGTGCGCAACGTCTGCAATGCGGTGACGATCCCGGTGATCGCCGACATCGACACCGCCTACGGCAACGCCGTGAGCGCGATGCGTACGATGCGCGAGTTCGAGAACGCCGGCGCATCGGCCGTGATCGTCGAAGACCAGGTGTCGCCCAAGCGCTGCCCGTGTTCGTCCGACCAGATCGACATCGTTCCGATGGAAGACCACATCGGCAAGATCCGCGCGATGGTCGCCGCGCGCAAGAATCCCGACGTGCTGATCATCGCGCGCACCGACGCGGTCGACGGCGCCGAGGCCGTGCGCCGTGGCCGGGCCTATGTGGCCGCGGGCGCCGACATCATCCAGCCGATCTCCAAGTGCTTCAAGGACTTCGCCGGCCTGAAGGCCATGCGCGAAGGCTGCGGCGTGCCGCTGTCGCTGCAGCTGCTGGCCTGGCTCGAGACCGATCTGAACCGCCAGCAGATCGAAGAGGTCGCCGCCATCGCGACCTATCCGCTGGTGGCCTTGATGAGCGCCACCCAGGCCATGCGCACCAACCTGCGCGCGCTGGCCGAAACGAAATCGTCCAGGCAGCTGCCGTTGGCGGTCACCGGCCTGCATGACTTCAACAACTTCATCGGCTTTCCGCGCATCGATGCGCTGCAAAAGCAATACATGGGCGGCGAGCAGGCCTGAAGCCTGCGCTTCGCATCATCATCAAAAGACAACCACCACCGAGGAGCAAGCAATGAGAAGCTGGCGCAGACAGAATGGTTCCTGGATGTTCGCGGCGCTGATCGCGCTGGCCGTGCAGGGCGCACCAGCGTCCGCACAGGGCCTGGCGGCGGGCGAATACAAGGTCGGCTTCATCACCGAGAACACCGGTGCGATCGCCTCGGCCGGCCAGTCCTACTGGAACGGTGCCCAGCTCGCGGCCGAGGAGGTCAAGGCCAGCAAGTATCTGGGCGGCGCCTCGATCGTGCTCGATCCGAAGGAAAGCGGCAGCGACGCGGCGCGGGCGATCCAGAACACCAACCAGTTCATCGCCGACCGCTCGGTGCTGGCGATCAGCTGCTGCATCCTGTCGCCGGTCGCGGGTTCGCTGAAGCCCATCGTGACCGAGGCCAAGACGCCGCTGGTGATCTTCGGCGCGACGGCCGCCGGCCTGCCGCAGCTGCCGTGGATCTACAGCATGACGATCCTGCCCGGACCGAAGGACACGGCCACCGCGGTGAAGGTCGTCGATGCGGTCAAGCCGAAGACCGCGGCCTACATCCTCGCGGCCGACAACGACGCCTTCAAGGGCCGCATGAATGCGACGCGCACGGCGCTCGAGGCCAAGGGCGTGGCGACCGCCGGCGTCGTCAACGTGCTGACCAAGGACACCGACTTCACCGCCGCCGCGACGCAGGCGATGGGCCTCAAGCCCGACGTGATCCTGGTCTACGCGACGCAGGGCGCGGCAGCCGGCGCTATCACCGCGCTGCACGATCGCGGCTATGCCAAGACCATCGTCGGCAACGACGTGCTGTCGCCGGCGCCGATCTTCAAGAAGATGGGCGACTCGGTGGTGGGTGTGCCGTTCCCGGTCAGCTTCTCGGACTCCATCGTCGAGTCTGCCGAAGCCAAGGCCTTCGTCGCTGCCTACCAGAAGAAGTTCAATGCACCGCCGGACATCTATTCGGCGCAGGGCTACCAGGTGATCTGGTTCATCGCCCAGGGACTGAAGTCGATCTCGGGCGCGCCGACGCGTGAATCGCTGGCCACGGCGCTCTCGAAGGTGAGCAAGATCGACCACCAGGTCTACGGCGGCGAAGTGATGAAGGACGGGCAGGCCGAGACCACCGGCACGCTGGTCGTGGCCTGGTCGGCCGACGGCAAGATCGTGCCCTGGACGCCGCCGAAGTAAGCAACGCCAGCAATGGAGCTCTTCCTCGAGCAACTCATCAACGGTTGCGCGCTCGGCTCGCTGTATGCGCTGTTCGGTCTCGGATTCGGGATCGTCTTCGCGACCCTCGGTATCCTCAACGCGGCGCATGGCAGCTATGCGAGCTGGGCCGCGATCGCGGCGCTGGCGGCTGTCGAGCAGTTGAAGCTGCCCTTCATTCCGGCCCTGGGGGTCGGGGTGCTGGCGGGCGGACTGCTGGCGGTGCTGGTCGACCAGATCGCCTTCCAGCCGCTGCGCCGGCGCGGCAGCGGCATGCTGGGTGCGCTCATCACCAGCATCGCGTTCTGGATCATCCTCGACAGCCTGGCCGGCACTGCCACCGGGCAGCAGAGCCTGAGCTTTCCGCGCGGCAGCTATCCGGGGACCATGTTCCATCTCGGGTCGATCCCGCTGCCGGCGATGCAGCTCATCACGGTGGCGGTCATGCTCGCCGTCACGCTCGGCCTGCATCTGCTGATCCGCCGCAGCCGCTTCGGCGCGGCCATGCGCGCCGTCGGCTGGAACCAGACGGCTGCCGCGCTGGGCGGCGTCAATCCGCGCTACGTGGTGATCATCACCGCCTTCATCGCCGGCGCGACCTCGGGCCTGGCCGGCGTGCTCGGCGGCGTGACCACGCACAACGTCTCGTTCCTGCTGGGCGAGGGCCTGCTGCTCAAGGGCTTTGCCGCGGTGGTGGTGGGCGGCTACGACGACGTGCGCGGCACCGCGGTCGCCGGTGTGGGGCTGGGCGTGCTGGAGGTGATGTCGGCGCAGTATCTTTCGTCGGGGCTGCGCGACGGCATCACCTACGTGCTGCTGCTGAGCTTCCTGCTGCTGCGTCCGCGCGGCCTGTTCGGCAGTGCCGGCTTCTCGCGGGCCTGAAGCGATGCAAGCTGTCGTCGATTTCTGGCGGGCGTACCAGAGCACGCTCGCATTCGCGATCGTCAATGCCTTCTTCGGCCTCAGCACCTATGCCGTGCTGTCGGCCGGCATCCTCAGCTTCGCCAGCGTGACCTACGCGGCCATCGGCGGCTTCGTGGGCGCGCGGCTGGTGCTGCAGACAGGCATCGATCCGCTGATCGCGCTGCCCGTGGCGGCTGCCGCGGGCGCACTGCTGGCCTATGTGATCGCGTTGATCTTCCTCCGGCTCGAGAGCCACTGGATGGCGCTGGCCAGCCTGGCGCTGATCCTGATCACGCGCGTGGTCGTCATCAACGTGCCGGGCGTGACCGGCGGCGTCAACGGATTGAGCGTGCCGGTCGGCGTTTCGCTCGGCGTGCTGGTGATCCTGCTGGCCGTGGCCGTCGCGGTGTTCTGGCGCCTGTCGGTGTCGTGGTACGGCATCGCCGCGCGCGCGGTGCGCGAAGACCCGGCCGTCGCCTCCAGCCTGGGCATCGCGCCACGGCGGATCCAGACGATCGCCTTCGTGATCTCGGGCGCGGTCGGCGGCCTGGGCGGCATGCTGCTGGCGCTGGTGCTGCAGTTCCTGTCGCCCGACACCTACTTCGTCAACATCGCCTTCACCATGATCGCGGCAGTGGTGCTGGGCGGGTCCTACCACTGGGTCGGCGCGATCATCGGCGCGGCCGTGTTCACCGCGCTGCCGGTGATCGCGCAGGCGGTCATTCCTGCCTTCCAGGAGGTGGCGAACGGGGTCGTGCTGCTGCTGATCATGATCTTCCTGCCGCGCGGACTGGTCGATCCGCGCGCGATCCGGCTGCGCCGCGCGGCGCGCACGAGCGGAGACGCGTCTTGACGGCCGCAGGCGAATCGGCGGCAGCCGCGCCGCTGTTGCTGGACGTGCAAGCCCTCGGCAAGAACTTCGGCGGCGTCGCCGCGGTCTCCGAGCTGTCGATGAGCGTGCGCACGGGCAGTGTCGCCGGCGTCATGGGCCCGAACGGCGCCGGCAAGACCACGCTGGTCAACCTCATCACCGGACTGCTGCCGTCGGACAGCGGCGCGATCCGCTTCGCCGGTGCCGAGATCCAGCGCTCGCCGGCCCACGACATCGCCGCGCGCGGCATCGCGCGCACGTACCAGAACGTGCGGCTCTTCAGCGGCATGACGGTGCTCGAGCAGGTGATGGCCGGCTGCTATGTGCGGCGCGGCGCGTCGCTGTGGGCCTCGTTTCTCGGCCTGCCGAAAGCGCGCGCGGCGCGCAAGGCGGTGGAGCGGCACGCCTTCGAACTGCTCGAACGCGTGCAGCTCGGCCGGCAGGCGCATCTGCTGGCGGAGACGCTGTCGTATGGCGAACAGCGCCGCGTGGAGATCGCCCGTGCGCTGGGCACCGGCCCGCGGCTGCTGCTGCTCGACGAGCCCACCGCCGGCATGAACGTGCAGGAGTCGAACGAGATCGGCAGCCTGGTGCACAGCCTGCGCGACGGCGGGCTGACCGTGCTGATGGTCGAACACAACGTGCGCCTGGTGAAGGAGTTCTGCGACCATGTCACGGTGATGAACTTCGGCCGGCTGCTGGCCCATGGCACACCGGCCGACTGCATCGCCCATCCCGATGTGCAGGCCGCCTATTTCGGGAACACTGCCGATGCTGACCGTATCCGCGCTCTGCGCTAGCTACGGCGCCATCCGCGCCGTCACCGACCTCAGCTTCGAGGTCGGGGCGAGCAGCATGGTCGCCATCCTCGGTGCCAACGGCGCCGGCAAATCGACCACGCTGCGCAGCATCGCCGGCCTGCATCGGCCGGTGCGCGGCTCGATCAGGCTCGATGGCGAGGAGATCTCCACGTTGCCGGTCCATCGCGTCGTGCGCCGCGGTCTCGCCCTGGTGCCGGAGGGCCGCATGATCGTGGCGCCGCTCACGGTGGAAGAGAACCTCAAGCTGAGCAGCTACGCGGGGCGCGGCGTCGCGCGCGATTTGATCGAGCGCGTCTACGATCTCTTTCCCCGTCTGAAGGAAAGGCGCGGCCAGATCGCAGGCCTGATGAGCGGCGGCGAACAGCAGATGCTGGCCATCGGCCGCGCGCTGATGACCGAGCCGCGCATGCTGGTGCTCGACGAACCCTCGATGGGCCTGGCGCCATCGATCGTGGACCTTGTCTTCCAGGCCATCGTCACGCTGCATCGGCAGGGCCAGTCGATCCTGCTGGTGGAACAGAATGCCGAGATCGCGCTGTCGGTCTGTGACTACGCGTACCTGATGAAGCGCGGATCGATCGTGATGCAGGGCACCGTGGCCGCGCTGCGTGCCGACGCCGGCGTGCTGGAGGCCTACCTGGCCTAGGGCTCGCGGATAGACTGGACGGACCCACATCCGAAGGAGATCCGGCCTCATGAAGAAGAGCGCAACGACCCAGGACGAATCGCCATCCCGGCTGATCGACGCGAGGATCCAGGAACTGGACGACTGGCGCGGCAAGACGCTCTCGCGCGTGCGCGCACTCATCAAGCAGGCGGATCCCGAGGTGGTCGAGGAATGGAAGTGGCGCGTTCCGGTATGGTCGCACGACGGCATCATCTGCACCGGCGAGGCCTACAAGCGCGCCGTGAAGCTGACTTTCGCCAAGGGCGCTGCGCTCGAGGATCCTTCGAGGCTGTTCAACTCGAGCCTCGAAGGCAATACCCGGCGCGCGATCGATCTCCATGAGGGCGATGCGATCGACGAGGATGCGTTCAAGGCGCTCATCCGCGCCGCCGCCGCACTGAACAACGCTCATTCGAGATGAATGTTGGCCGCCTTGATGATCCTGGCGAAGCGCTCGGTGTCGTGTTGAACGAGACTGGCAAATTCCTCCGGGGAATGCGTGACCGTGCCGTCGACGCCGGCCTCTTTCAGATTGGCCGCAGTGGAAGGGCTTAGGAGTGCCTTCGCGGTCTTCGCATGGATGTAGGCAATCACGCTCGGACGCGTCCCTCGAGGCGCAAAGAGCCCATACCATGTCGAGATTCGGAAGTTCTTCACTCCCGCCTCTTCGGCCGTGGGCACATCGGGAAAGTCGGGCAGTCGCTTGGCGCCGGTGACCGCGAGCGCCCGCAATCGGCCCGTGCGCACCAGATTCGCAATGGTCGGGTACGTATCGAACGAAACCTTGTGCATGCCCGACATCAAATCGGGCAGCGACTGCCCCGTGCTCTTGTAGGGAACATGAAGCAGGTGTGTTCCGGTGAGGCTCATGAATATTTCTCCCGCTATGTGCGGTGTCGTTCCATTGCCGGCGGAGGGAAAGCTGAGTTCATTCGGATGTGCCTTGGCATACGTGATCAGTTCCTGCAGCGTCTTGACCGGCAATGAAGGATTGACCGCCACGAAATGCGGCACCGACGCGGTGAGCGTGACAGGGACCAGATCCCGCGCGGTGTCGTAGGGCAGGTTGGAATTCAGGCTCGGCATCAGGGCATTGAGCGAAACCACGCCCATCATCAATGTGTAGCCATCAGGCGGCGCCTTCGCGAGCGCATACGCACCGATGATGCCGCTGGCACCTGGCTTGTTCTCGATGATGATGGGCTGCCCCATCTCTTGCGCCATCGCCGGTGCGAGGATGCGGGCAATGATGTCGGTTCCGCCTCCCGGCCCATAGCCAACGATGACTTTGACCGGCCTTGTGGGATAGGGGACTTCCTGTGCGCTCGCGTGAGAGCAGATCGCGAGCAGTGCGAGCAGGCAGATGCGCAGAATTGTCATGGTCGTTCCTTGGTCGATGCGGGATGGCCTGCGGCGCGTCAGGCGCGGGCTGCGAACGACTCGCGGAAGACTCGCATCCAGTTTCTGCCCATGATTTGCGCGATCTGATCCGTCTTGAATCCGCGGCGATCGAGTTCTGCGGAAATGTTGTGAATGCCGGCCTGGGTGCTCATCCATGACGACCAACCCTCATGCGGCGCGACCTTCATGTGCTCGGCCGGCGCGCTCTCACGAGACCAGCGCGCATAGCGCCACCACGTGCGAACGGAACGCGGATGTCCAGGGCAATAGTCGGTGCCGATCGCAACGGCATCGATGCCGATCGCGTCCACGGTCCATGCCACCATGTCGCCGAACTGCGCCAGCGTGGTCTCCGAGCCATGGGCTGTCATGTTCCGATTCGGCGTCAGACCTATCACTCCGCCTTTCGCAGCGAGCGCCTTGAGCGCTTCGGTCGTTTTCAGGCGGCCCGAACCATAGACAGGCGAGGCCACGAACGCGCGCGGGTTCGCATGGGTGATCGCAACCGGCTTGCTCGAGAGGTCGATGGCTTCGAGCGTGGTGCGCTCGCCGCAGTGCGACAAGTCGATGAGGATGCCGACATCGTTCATCTCGGCAATGGCTTTGCGGCCGAACCGTGACGAGATGCCCGTGTCCTTTTCTTCCCAGTATCCGCAACCGATGTAGTTTTGCAGGTTGTAGGTCAACTGCATGATGCACACGCCCAGTTCGCGGAATGTGCCGAAGAGGTCGAGATTGTGGTCGATGGGCGCCGTGTTCTGGAAGCCGAAGACGATGGCTGTCCGCCCCGAAGCCGCGATGCGTTCGATGTCCTGGACGCTGCTTGCGCTCTCCACCAGGTCGCTGTTCTCGCGGATGACTTCGCGCCATCGCGCCAGCAGTCCCAGGGTTTCCTGGGAGTTCTCCCAGACCGAGACGGTCATGTTGACACACCCCAGGCGCGCGGCCCGCCACTCTTCGAACCATTGACGGTCCATTGCCGGCATGGTGAGTCCGTCGACGAAAATTCCTGCTGGCTTTGTGTTTGCTGCTGTCACGGAAGACTCCGAAATACGTTTCAAGGTTGAAGGGAAGAGCTAGTTGACGCAGGTCAACGTCCGAAGGTCGGTTTCATCGTCCACGGGCGCGCGGCCGACGATCCGACCCTGTGCATCGACCAGCACCGGTCCGGCGTGCCGGCGCGACGTCACCGAATCCGGCGCGAGAGCCCGGTTGGACAGTGCGTAGATTTCGCGCCAGCGGGATTTCTCGAATGAATAGCCATCGCGCAGTGCTGCCTGAAGCCTCGGGTCCCACTCCTGGATGCTCCGGGGACGCGCAGCATTGCGGACTTCGACGACGCCATGGGTACCGTCGCTCCCGAACGAGGCCACGGCGCCATAGCGACTGACGAGCGCGGTGGCAATCCGCAACTCATCGGGCTGCAGCGCGTTCTCGACACGCACGGTCGCCCCTGCACGGCGTCGGGCGAGATCGACCGCCAGGTCCACCATGGTGGGCAGGACCAGCCAGGCATGCAGTTGGCCCGCATCGAGCGTGAGAGCGCTTCCCGCCTCTTCCACGATGGCCATGCGTTCGAGCCGCGCCCCGGTCAGCGCGTCGTGCGCATCGCGGATGCCGTCGAAGCCCGCCAGGCCAAGCGACTGGGACAACAGAATGCACTCGCGTACCGCGGGGACGTAGCCCTTGGGCAAGCCGCAGGTCATCAGGATGCGTTCGACGGCCATGCGCGCTTCGCGCACTGACACATGGATGGTGGTGTGATCGGTGGAGTCTGGCGTGGTCATGCTTGCGGCTCTTCAGGGTGGAACCAGTCGGTGTGTGTGCCGCTGGCAATGTCTTCGACGGTGGGAGCCCCCTGGTACATGACGCCGCGCAGGGCGCGTTGCTGGTAGTCGCGGGTCTTGTCGATGCCATGAATCCCGATGTTGATGAAGCGGGTGATATCGCAGGGAATCAGGTCCTCGCCCATCATGTTCATTTGAGGGGAGTGGTAGGCCAATCCGTCCAGCGTCTGCACCCGGCTCACGATGAAACGCAGTGCCGGCCGCTCGAGGAGGAAACGTGCGGTCGTCATTTCGGGCGGAAGCACAGCCAGGGCTTCGTCAAGTTCGCGCACCAGGCGCGGAAGATCGAGCGCGAGGTTGTGTACGTCACCCGCTTCTTCCTTGGGGCCGCGCCGAGGCTCCTCGGCGGTCGCGGACTTGTACCAGACATACTTGCTGGCAGCGGGGGAATCGATGTCGATCTCGAAGGACCAGCCGTACTGGTCGTGCAAGAGGTTGCGCAGATGCCCTACCGTCATCTGCGGCTCGGTGGTGAACTCCTCGTCCACGCCGAGCTGCTCGGCGAGTTGGTCGCACAGCTCGGGTGTCAGCTCGGTCAGCAGCCCCAGGAAAGTTTCGACGGCCTCCTCATGGATCGTTTCTTCGAATGACTGGGCCAGCGCGTACAACGGAAACCGCCGGGCAACGCCGTTCACGAGGCCTGTGCTGTACAGCGCCTGCACGGCGTGGCGAATCTTCTGCAACTCGCTGGCGATGTCCCTGCTGGCGGCGAACCGCTCGTAGTCCATCCTGTCCTGGGCTCTGAAGGTGATCGCCCGATCCAGGAGCGCGAGCAGATGCGCGAGTCTCGCATCGCCGCGACCCACCGGAAGCCGTTCTGCCGCGACGATGGCCTTCTCGCGGCTGGCGATCCAGTGATGAACGAGGTGCGGATGGTTGTTGACGAAGAGCACCAGGCCCAACGCGGAGCCGTTGCCGACACCGAGGAAGCGCTGGATCTCCGGAGCCAGCTTCGCCGCATTGACGTTCCTGCATCGGGCCAGGTGGTTGACCAGGTCGATGGAGAAGACCCGCATCATGTAAGCGCTCAGCATCTGCGCATCCAGCGGGCGACGCAGTGGATGATTCGGTTCCAGTGCGCGGAAACTCCGTGTGCCGAACGTGCCGTTGCCATCCAGGCCGGTGTTGCGCATGAGATAGCACACCTCCGCCAGAGTTCCGATGTCGGGCTGGCGGCCGTGCGCAAGCGCATCGACCGTGTGTTCGAACACACGGGAACTCCGGTTCGAGCGTGCCCAGACGAGGGTGCCCGGCGTGGCACGCCCCGCGTACAGCTTCTTGATTTCTTTGCCCGTCGTGCGCACGTCCTCGGCGGACACTGGCCCTTCGACCAGGGCGGCCATCATGTCCCACACGCCGCCGATGATCCGGCCGTTTCGCCCTTCCTTGGCGGGCTCGAAAGAATGCACGATGAAGTCGAAGGCCATCTCGCCGGTGTCGATGCGGTACAGCGCCGTGCCACTGGACCGTTCGTCAATGTCCCAGTCGAGGCAAGTGAACTTCCAGCGTCCGCGAATCGCCTTGGCCATCAGAAGGCGAGTGGTGCTCAGCCTGCTTGCCTGCATCACGCTGAGCCGTGCCGGCTTCATCAACACGGAAGCCGGCCGCGGCTGAGGAGCGTCTTGCGGATGCTGTCGTTCAGAAAGATCCATTGGCTGGATGCTCATTGAATGTATTCCTATAGAATATAGTGTATTGTTGTGGAATAATTCTAGACACTCCCACGATGCACGGCAAGGGGTGCCCGGAATTTGTCGGATAGCTCGGTAGGATTTGCACATGGACCTGAAAGCAGACATGCCAGAAAACGTGGGACCCGCCGCGACCAGCGGGGTCAAACCGATTGCCTCCGCCTTGAAGACTCTGGCGCTCCTCCAGACGATCGGCCGTGCGGAACGCCCCATGCGCTTGACCGAGTTGGCAAAGGCTTGCGGAGAAAGTCGCGCCACCACCTACCAGAAGCTGGTCACGCTGGTGCAAGGTGGGTGGGTCGAGCCGACCGAGGACACGCGCTATCGACTCACCTTCCTGTCGGTGCTGATGGGGCAGGCGGCGCTGGAGCAGGCCAACATCGGCGAGCGCGCCACCCCCATCCTCCAGGAACTCGTGCTCGCCGTGGGCGAGTCGGTTTCGCTGGCCGAGTTCAGCGGGCCGAGCGTGCGGATCGTCCGCCGCATCGAGGCGGACGTCGCGGTCCGTGCCCAGGTGCGGGTCGGGTCTCAACTGTCACTCGACGAGAGCGCATCTGGTCGCGTGCTGACAGCTTTTGCAACTCGCGTCCATCTCCAGAACCTGAAGCGGATGAATGCCGCGCTGGCGTCATCGGCAGTCTTGGCCGAGGTCCGTTCTGTTGGCTACGCCATCTCTACTGGCAGGGACACGCCGGGGGCTCGGACTTTGGCCATGCCGGTTTTCGATGCCGTCCGGCACTGCATCTTTGCCATCTCGGTCGTCGCACCGGCGGAACGCTTCAAAGCCGAACGCTACAAGCCCCATCTTCAGCAAGCGGCGGAAAAACTCAACGCCATCATGGGCGGATAGCCGGGCGCGACGGTCGACGGCTCCGAAGCTATGGCCGATCAGGCCGCCACCCTTGTCCTGGTGAGCCAGGCCGTCGCAGAGAAACACGCTCTATAAGTCAACAATGTTGACTATTTGCGAATGCGCTCGTAGCATCGCACTCCTGCCAGCCGATGCGCGCACCGTGCCTTGTCACCTTGCGGCCGCGCATGGACTGCTTTCCCGAAGCATCAGGAGACGTATGAGAAGGCGCAACTACTTTCGCGTGGGTGCATGGCTGACGGCCATCGCCTTGTTCGGGCCTTGGGCTGCCCATGCACAGTCCTATCCCGAGCAGCCGATCCGCATGATCGTGCCGTACCCGCCCGGTGGATCGACCGACCTGATCGCCCGGCTCTATGCGGATGGCCTGGGCAAGGAACTCGGCCAGCCGATCGTGGTCGACAACCGGCCCGGCGCCGCGACGAACATCGGCACCGAGGACGTCGTGCGGGCCAGGCGCGACGGCTACACGCTGCTCTTCGGCAGCGGCGGCACGCCGCTCAACAGCGTCTTCGGGCCCAAGCCCAACTTCGATGCGATCCATGCACTGGCGCCGGTCAGCCTCATCGCGCGCGTGCCGTTCATGGTCGCGGCGAATCCGAAGGCGCCTTTTTCGAACACCCGCGAGCTGATCGCTGCCGCGAAGAAATCGCCGGGCAAGTTCAGCATCTCGAGCGCGCAGCTGAACGTCTACGTCGAGCTGATGAAGACGCAGGCGCAGATCAACGTGCTGCATGTGCCTTACAAGGGCGGCGCGGCCGCCACCACCGATGCGGTGGCCGGCCAGGTCGACATGGTCTATGCGCTGACGCCGGTGCTGCTTCCCCAGGTGCAGAGCGGCAAGCTCAAGGCCATCGGCGTGACGTCCGCCAGGCGACTGCAGAAGATCCTGCCGAATGTGCCGACCTTCTCCGAGGTCGGCGTCGACTACGACATCGACATCTGGTACGGGCTGCTGGCCCCGGCCTCGACACCGCCCGCGGTGCTCGGCCGGCTCAACGCCGCGACGCGCAAGGTGGTGTCCGATCCGCAGTTCGTCGCCAAGCTCGATGCCATCGGCGCCCAGGCCGTGTCCGGCGAGCCGGGCGAGCTGCGCCAGCAGATGGTGCGGGACCTGGCCACCTGGAAAAAGCTGGCGGTGCGGGTGCCGAGCCTCCTGGCCAGCGAGCAGAAGTAGGAACGTGCCCCTCATGAAATTCGACAAGCAGATCGCGGAGCACGCGCAGCGCACCCGGGCGGCACTCGCCATGGGCGGAGAAAAGAAGCTGGCCGAGCGCCGCAGCGAAGGCATCCTCAATGCACGCGAACGCATCGCCGCGCTGGTGGAGCCGGGCAGCTTCCTGGAGACGGGCCTGTTCGCCACCTCGGTCCGCGAAGAGGTCCGCAGCCGCTCGCCGGCCGACGGCAAGATCACCGGCTACGGGAAGATCGGCGGCCGCGACGTGGGAATCGTGTCCAACGACTTCACCGTCATGGGTGCGTCGAGCAGCACCGTCAACACCGCCAAGGTCGGCCGCGTCAAGCGCGTGGCCTCGACGCGCGGCATGCCGATGGTGTTCCTCGGCGAATCCACCGGCGCGCGCATGCCCGACGTCATGGGCGCAGCCAACATCGGCGCCGGTGACAGGCCGACGCAGTACCGGCGCATGCGCGAGACGCCCTGGGTTTCGGCGGTGCTGGGCCATTGCTACGGCTCGTCGTCATGGTATGCCGCGCTCGCCGACTTCGTGGTGATGCGCAAGGGCGCGATCACGGCGGTATCGAGCACCAAGCTCACCTCGATGGCCATCTCGGAGGCGGTGGACCCGGAGGCACTGGGCGGCTGGAAGCTGCACACCGAAGTGACCGGCATGGTCGACCTCGCCGTCGACACCGACCAGGAAGCGCTTGCCGCGGTCGCGCGCTTCCTTTCCTACCTGCCATCGCATTGCAACGAGCCGCCGCCGGTGGCCGCGGTGCCGCCGGGTTCGGGCGAGAACGCGCACCGCATCCTCGAGATCCTTCCCGAGTCGCGCACGCAGGTCTACGACGTGCGCAAGATCCTCGCGCTCATCTACGACCTCGACAGCGTGTTCGAGCTCAAGCCGCGCTTCGGCAAATCGATCGTCACTGCGTTCGCGCGGCTGAACGGCCGATCGGTCGGCATCGTCGCCAGCAACCCGATGGCCAAGGGCGGCGCGATCGATCCCGAATCCTGCGAGAAGGTGGTGAGCTTCCTGGTGCTCTGCGATTCGTTCAACATCCCGCTGGTGTTCATGGTCGACCAGCCCGGCTTCCTGATCGGCGTCGAGGGCGAGCGCAAGGGCGCCATCGGCCGCGTCATGAACTGGATGAATGCGCTCTCGCTGGTGACCGTGCCGAAGATCTCGGTGGTGATGCGCAAGTCCTACGGGCAGGCGGTGCTGAACATGGGCGGCGGCGGCAACGCGGACGAGGTCGTGTGCTGGTTCAGCGCCGAGATCAACTTCATGGATCCGCGCTCCGCCGTGCCGATCGTGCATGGCGTGACGCAAGCCGACGATCCCGAGCGCCATGCCGAGCTGCTCGCCGAGATGACCAAGGGCACCACGGCCTACGACGCGGCGGCGGCGAATGCCGCGCACGCCGTGATCGATCCGACCGAGACCCGCGCCTACCTGACGCGCCTGCTCGAAATCCATGAAATGCGCATGAGCGGCGGCGTCGGCGAGCACCTCATGCGGACCTGGCCCACCAGCTACTGACATGTTCAGCAAAGTCATCGTCGCCAACCGCGGCGCCGTCGCCGCGCGCGTGCTGCGCGCCCTCCGGCAACTCGGCGTGCGTTCCGTCGCCGTCTATTCGGAGGCCGACGCCCATCTGCCCTATCTCGCACAGGCCGACGAAAGCTACTGCCTCGGCGCGCCCGAGCCGCAGGCGAGCTACCTGAACCAGGACAAGCTGCTCGACGTGCTCGCCCGCTCGGGCGCGGACGGGCTTCATCCCGGCTACGGCTTTCTCTCCGAGAACGCGGGCTTCGCCGAACGCGTGAATGCCAGCGGCGCGACCTTCATCGGCCCGAGCCCGCGCTGGATCGATGCGATGGGGCACAAGACCCGGGCGCGCGATCTCATGGCGCGCCACGGCATGCCGATGGCCCGCAGCTCGGGATTGCTGGCCGACGACATGGACGAGGCGCTGCGGGCCGCCGAGCGCATCGGCTTCCCGGTGCTGGTGAAGCCGGCCACCGGCGGCGGCGGCATCGGGATGCTGGCGGCCCATTCGCCCGAGGAATTGCGCGTCGCGGTCGAGCGCGCGCGCACGCTCGCCGCCCGCAGCTTCGGCAACGCGGAGCTCTACCTCGAAGAGCTGATGCTTTCGCCGCGGCACATCGAGTTCCAGGTGCTCGCCGATCGGCAGGGCCACATCCGGCATCTCTTCGAACGCGATTGCTCGGTGCAGCGTCGCCACCAGAAGCTGATCGAGGAGTCTCCCGCACCCCTGATCCCGCGCGCCGCGATCCTGAAGGCGGCGGACCGCATGACCGAGATCCTGCACACGCTGCGCTACGACGTCATCGGCACGGTCGAGACGCTCTACGGTGGCGCCGCCGACGCGTTCCAGTTCCTGGAGATGAACACCCGGCTGCAGGTCGAGCATGCGGTCACCGAGGAGATCACGGGCATCGACCTGGTCGTTTCGCAGATTCGTCTGGCGGCCGGCGAGCCGCTGGCCTCGGTGCTGCCCGCGGACATCGCCGTGCGCGGGCATGCCATCGAAGTGCGCATCTATGCGGAAGACCCGGTGCGCTTCTTCCCGTCGCCCGGCACGCTGCGGACCCTGCGCTTTCCGAGCGGCCCGGGACTGCGCGTCGAAACCGGCTATGCCGAGGGCAGCGTCGTCACGCCCTGGTACGACCCGCTGATCGCCAAGCTCATCGTCCATGCCGAGCATCGCGAAGCCGCGATCGATCGCCTGGTCGAGGCCATCGACGCGACGGAGATCGCCGGCGTCAAGAACAACCTGCCGTTCCTGCGCCGCATGCTGATGTCCGCCCCATTCCGTTCGGGCCACGTCCATACCGGACTGGCGGCGCAAGTGCTGCAAGGCAGCGCCGCCTGATCACTGTCTCATCACTACGCATTCAAGGAACCTTCATCCCATGGCCAGAATAGAAATCAAGTCCGAAGTCACGGGCAAGGTGTGGAAGCTGCAAGCGAGCCCCGGCAGCCGGGTCACGCCCGATGAATCGATCATGGTGGTCGAATCCATGAAGATGGAGATCCCGGTGTTCAGCGCGGACGAAGGAACGCTGGTCGAAGTCCTCGTGGCCGAAGGCGATGCGGTCGAAGACGGCCAGGTCGTGGCGATCGTCGAGGCCTGACATGACGCATTCGCCCACCCTCGCCACCGGCCCCGCATTGAACCGGCGCGGCATCCTGGCCGTGCTGCTCGGCTCGCTGCTGGGCGCGAATGCGCGCGCGGCCGCGTGGAAGCCGACCGGCCAGGTCGAATACGTGATCCCCTCGGCCGCCGGCGGCGCCGTCGACATCTATGGCCGGGTGATGAAGAAGTTCTTCGACACCCACGGTTCGCTCGGCGGCCAGGCCATGATCATCACCAACCGGCCCGGCGGGCAGGGGATGATCGCGGCCGCGCCGGTGGTGCAGCGCCCGGGCGACGCGGACATCTTCACGATGCTCTCGACCGGCTTCATGCTCGGGCAGATCCTGGGCGACTACAAGCACGACCTGCTGAAGGACTTCACGATCGGGCCGATCCTTTTCGAAGAGGCCCTGGTGGTCGCGGTGAAAGCCGATTCGCCGATCAGGAACGCCGCCGACATGGTCGCGCGCCTGAAGAAGGATCCGGGGTCGCTGCGCATCGCGGTGGCGCCGGGGCTCAACAACCACATCCACATCGCGATCCTGAAGCCGCTGAAGCTGGCGGGTGTCGCGACCGAGAAGCTGACGGTCGCGCCTTTCCGTTCCTCGGCGGAGTCGGTCGTCGCGCTGCGCGGCGACCACGTCGATGTCGTCTCCGCCAGTGCGGCCAACCTGGTGACCGGCGTGACGAGCGGCGCGCTGCGCGTGATCGCCGTGTCGTCCGCCGCGCGCCTGCCGGGCGCGCTGGCCCATGTGCCCACATGGAAGGAGCAGGGCATCGACAGCGTCTACACCTCGGTGGAAGGCATTCTCTTTCCGCCCCGGATCACGGCCGAGCAGATCGCCTTCTGGGACGAGCGCTTTCGCGAGCTTTCGCGCTCGCCCGAATGGGCGGCGACCTTGCAGGAATACGAGGTGACGCCGCGCTTCATGGACCACGCGCAGGCGCGGGCCTTCGTGGCGAGCGAACTCGAGGAATCGTCGCGCCTGCTGCACGCACTGGGGATGGTCAGTTGAACGCGGCGGCAGCTTCCTCCCCCAACGCCCTCGATGGCGTGCGCGTGCTCGAGATCTGCACCACCATCGCCGGCCCGGCCTGCGGCCGGCTGCTCGCCGACTTCGGCGCCGACGTCATCAAGATCGAGCCGCCCGATGGCGATCCGGTGCGCCAGCTCGGCAACCATGTCGGCGACGTGGCGCTCTATGCGGCCTCGATCCTGCGCGGCAAGCGCTCGATGGTGATCGATCTCAAGAACAGCGAAGGCGTGGCGCTGGCGCTGGCCCTGATCGCGCAGGTCGACGTGGTGCTCGAGAACAACCGCCCCGGCGTGCTCGAGCGCATGGGGCTCGGCTACGAGGCCGCAAAGAAGATCAAGCCGGACATCGTCTATGCCCGCATCAGCGGCTACGGCCAGGACGGCCCGAGTTCGCAATTGCCCGGCTATGGCGCCATCTGCGAAGCCTTCGGCGGCGTGCGCCATCTCACCGGCGACCCGGACCGCCCGCCGTCGCGGGTCGCCCTGGCCACCACCGACTACCTGAGCTCGGTCTATGCCGCCTTCGGCATCCTGGCCGCGCTGCGGCACCGGGATCGCACGGGCTTCGGGCAGGTGGTGGACGTCGCACTCTACGAGGCCGCGTTCTCGCAGATGGAGTCGGTCGTGCCGGCCTACGACAAGCTGGGCAACGTCCCGATCCGCCAGGGTCCGAACCTGCCGTCGATGGCGCCGAACAGCCTCTATCCGACGCGCGAGGGCGGCTACGTGCTGATCGCTGCCAACAGCCGATCGACCTACGAGCGCCTCGTCCAGGTGATGGACCGCCCCGAGCTGCTGACGGATCCGCGCTACGCCACCATCCGCAGCCGCGGCCTGAAGGCGAACATGCAAAGCCTGGACGCGATGGTCGCCGACTGGACCCGCGGCTTCGATGGGCCGGTGATCGAGAAGCTGCTGCAGGACGCCGGCGTTCCGGCATCGCGGGTCTTCACGATCCAGGACATCTTCGACGACCCGCATTACGCGGCGCGCGACATGATCGCGCGTGTGCCGCATCCGGTGCTCGGCGAAGTCCGGCAGACCGGGGTGGTGCCGAAGCTCTCGGTCACGCCGGGCCGCATCCGGCACACCGGGCCCGAACTCGGCGCGGACACGGAATCGGTCCTGCGTGATGACCTGGCGCTCGCGCCGGACGTCATCGCCGCGCTCGTCGACGCCGGCGTGGTGAGAACCACGTCGACGGTCGAAAGCCTCTGAGGACCCACACCGATGAATGCAAGCAAGGAGTGGGGCCAGGAGCTGGCCGAGCTGGAGGTGCGACGCGGATTCGCAGCGCAGATGGGCGGCAGCGACGCCATCGCGAAGTGGCAGGCCGTAGGGCGGCTGAACGCGCGCGAACGCGTCGACGCACTGGTCGACGCCGGCTCGTTCCGCGAAATGGGAGCGCTCGCCGGCAAGGGGCGCTACCACGCCGACGGCACGCTGGACGCGGTCACGCCGTCGACGCAGGTGATGGGCCTGGCCGAGATCGATCGACGCTCGGTGGTCGTGATCTCCGACGACTTCACGATTCGCGGCGGCTCTTCCGAGGCCGCGGTCGCGGAGAAGTGGGTCTATGCCGACCGCTACGCCTACGAGTACCGCAAGCCGATCGTGCGCATGGTCGACACCGCCGGCGGCAGCGTGAAGCTGCTCAAGCAGACGGGCCACACGAAGATTCCGGGCTATGCCTTCCTGCCGGGCGCGCAGCTGCTCGGCCGCTCGCCGGTGGTGGGCATTGCGATGGGCGCGTGCGCGGGCCTGGGTGCGATCCGTTCCGCGCAGGCGCATTTCTCGATCATGCTGAAGGGCAAGAGCCAGGTCTTCGCGGGCGGACCGCCCGTGGTGAAGCAGGCGCTGGGCCACGACATCGACAAGGAATCGCTCGGCGGCTACGAGGTCCATCGCGTGAGCGGCGTTGTGCACAACGCGGCCGACACCGAAGCCGAGGCCTTTGCCCTGGCCCGGCGCTTTCTTTCCTATCTGCCGGCCAACGTCTGGGAAGCGCCGCCGCGCACGCCCGGCGACGACCCGGCGGAGCGCGCCGATGCCTGGCTCAACGATGCCATTCCGCGCGACCGGCGCAAGATCTTCGCACCGCGCAAGATCGTCGCGGCGCTGTTCGACCGCGAATCGGCGTTCGAGATGCAGCCGCACTTCGGCGCCTCGCTGCTGACCTTCTTCGCGCGTCTGAACGGCATCGCGGTCGGCGTGATGATCAACAACCCGGTGGTGATGGGCGGCGCGTTGACGCGCGCGGCTTCGCTGAAGATGGAACGCTTCGTCGATCTCTGCGACACCTTCCACTTGCCGATCGTCAACCTCGTGGACCAGCCGGGCACCATGACCGGGCTGGAGGCCGAACGCGACGGCACCATGTACGCCACGCTGCGCGCGGGCGCCGCCATCGAGCAGTCGTCGGTGCCCTGGTGCGCGATCGTGCTGCGCCGCTGCTTCGGGTTGGCCGGCGCGATGCTGAGCCCCAAGTTCGGCCCGAGCGGCACCGCATTGCCGCACCGCTTCGCCTGGCCCTCGGCGCGCTGGGGTTCGATACCGATCGAGGGCGGTGTCGCGGCCGCCTACCGCAGGGAGATCGAAGCCTCGCCGGACCCGATCGCCACGCGTTCGGGCCTCGAGGACGAGTACCACCAGCTGAGTTCGCCGTTCCGCACCGCGGAGCGCTTCGGCATCGTCGACGTGATCGAGCCGGCGAGCACGCGGCCGCTTCTGTGCCGCTGGGCCGAGGACGCGCGCGCGCTCACGCTGCACGCGCTGGGGCCCCGGCCGCGAACGATGCGCTGAGGTGCGGGACAGCGCCGGAGGCATCGCCGACACCCCGGATTCGGTACGGCGGCGCGATGCTATATTGCCGCGCATGTTCACCCGCGCCCAGATCACCGCCCTCCAGAAATCGCGGCGCCATGGCATCGGACGGCTGCTGCTGCTGGCGCGCCAGGACTTCATCGCCCGCCTGTCCGAGAAGATGAACGGCCCGGACAACGCGGCGCTCCAGGCGCGCGGACGCCTCTTGCCTTATATCGACGTCGACGGCACGCGCAGCATCGATCTGGCCCGCCGGCTCGGCGTGACCAAGCAGGCGGTCGCGCGCATGGTGAAGGATCTCGAGGACGAAGGCCTGCTCTGCCGCGACGCGGACGGCGCCGACGGACGCGCATCGCTCGTGCGCTTCACCGAGGCCGGGTTGGAATACATGACGCACATGCACAAATGCATTGCCCAGATCGAAAGGGAGTACGCGCGGCTGATCGGCAACGAGCAGATGACCGTCGTGCGCGATGCGCTGTCCATGATTGCCTACCGCGGCGAGCCTGCGGACTCGAAGGGCGCCGACCGGGCCTGAGGCGATCGACCGCGCATCTCTAGGCGCCGGGCAGCTTCGGCAGCAGGGATTCCACGAAGCCCCCGCGGGCCCGCGAAAACTGGCTTTGCAGGAACTCCCGCATCGCCTCCACCGCCGGCACGCCCGTGCGCGCGCGGCTGGTGTAGATGCTCATGGAGCGCACCACCACCGGATGGGTCATCGGCAGCATGCGCAGGTTGTGGATGTTCGTCATCGGACGCACGTAGCCCGCACAGATGGCGCTGCCGAATCCGCTGGCCACCAGCGCCAGGGCGGTGCCGGTGTGGGCGACCTGCCAGGCAGCCTCGAGGACCGGCGTGCCGCCGAGTTCGGCGTTGATGCGCGCCGGGGTGTCGATGCCGGTGAAGACGAGCGGCTCGCCCGCCAGTTCCGACCATCGCAGGCTCTTGCGCCTGCCCCAGCGGCCGTCGCTGCGGCACACCACGTGAACGCGCGAATCGAAGGCCGGCGTGGCACGCAGGGCCGGGCCGACCGACGTGCTCAGCGTGATGCCGATGTCCGCGCGTCCCTGCTCCAGGGCCGGGAAGATCTCGTCGACGCCCAGGTCCATCGGCTCGAGCCGCACATCCGGCCGCGACTGCCGAAAGGCGGCGAACAGGGGCGGCATGAGGGCCCAGGTGACGACCTGGCTCGTGGCCATGCGGACCACGCCGGTCTTCTGATCGCGCAGGTCGCTCGCCCATCGGCGCGCGCCTTCGACGTCCGCGAGGATCCGCTCGGCGAAGGGCAGGTACTGCTCGCCGGGGCCGGACAGGCGCACGCGCCGTGTCGTTCTGTCGAAGACGCGAAAGCCGAGCGAGGCCTCGAGTTCGGCGACCACGATGCTCAATGCCGCAGGCGTGACGTGCAATGCGCGCGAGGCCTCCACGAAGCTGCCGAGCTGAGCCACGGTGGCGAAAGCGCGAAGCTGCCGAAGACTCACGTCGATGGATCTCGGGCGGGCGAGGGGCTCGCTGGAATTCATAAGCGTTTCCTTGTGAATCGCTAAGAAATTTTAGCTTGTGGGCTGCGGCACTGCTGCCTAGAGTGGTCGGATGCGCGAAGGGCGACAGATAACTTGCAGGCGCGGCGCAGGGCAGTACAAGCAGGAGACATCAGATGATCAAGTTGGCAGGGCTTGCCGCGCTCGGCCTCGCGTGGGGCTGCGTATCGGCACACGCGCAGGAGTGGAAGCCGACGGCGCCCATCGAATTCGTCGTGCCTTCCGGTCCCGGTGGCGCGGCAGACCAGTACGTCCGGGCCATGGGCCATCTGCTGGCGAAGCACGACATGCTCAACGGCCAGTCCTGGGTGGTCGTGAACCGGCCGTCCGGCACGGGCGTCATCGCGCTGCAAAGCCTGCAGCAGCGGCCGGGCAATCCGCATGTGCTCACCCTGTCCTATACCGGCATCACGATCTCCCATCTCACCGGCGAGTTGAAGCTGGGCTTTTCGGATTTCACGCCGGTGGCCCTGTTCCTGCGCGAGACGATGGCGGTCACGGTGCGATCGGATTCCAGCCTCAAGAGCGCCGGCGACCTGGTCGCCAGCCTGAAGCGGGATCCCGCGAGCGTGCGTTTCGGCTATCTCGGGCATCACGTGCTGATCTCGCTGGCCAAGCCGCTGAAGGCGGCGGGCGTCGACCTCGGCAAGCTGACGCTCGCGCCGTACCGCTCCTCGGCGGAGGCGCTCACGGCCTTGCTCGGCGGCTACGTGGACGCCGTTCCGGCCAGCACGCCCAATCTGGTGGGCATGGTGTCGGCCGGCAGCGTGCGGCCCCTGGCGGTGTCGTCCGCGGAGCGCCTCGATGGCGTGTTCGCGAATGTCCCGACGTGGCGCGAGCAGGGCGTGGATTCGAGCTTCAGTTCGGTGTACGGCCTGATGCTGCCCAAGGACGTGCCGCCGCAGGCAGTGCGTTTCTGGGAAGGCGCGATCGAGAAACTTTCCAACGACCCCGAATGGCAGGCGCTGCTCGCGCGCAACGGCGCCAAGCCTCTCTACATGAACCAGGCCAAGACCATCGACTATTTCGACCGCGAGCGCACGGAACTGGCGCCGCTGGTCAAGGAGCTCAAGTTGGGTCAGAACTGACATGAGCGACACCATGAAGGAGACGCGCGGGCCCCTGGCCGGCGTGCGCGTGATCGAGCTGTGCAACACCTTCGCCGGCCCGGCATGCGGCAGGCTGCTCGCGGACTTCGGCGCCGACGTGATCAAGGTCGAGCCGCCGGAGGGCGATCCGGTGCGCCAGATGGGCATGTTCTCGGAGGGCGTGTCCTTGCAGGCCATTTCGATCCAGCGCGGCAAGCGCAGCATCGCGGTGGACCTCAAGACGCCCGACGGCAAGCGCATCCTGCACGAGCTGCTGGCCAAGGCCGACGTCATGCTGGAGAACAACCGCCCCGGCGTGATGGAGCGCCTCGGCTTCGACTACGACAGCTTGCATGCGGCCAATCCCAGGCTGGTGATGGTGCGCATCAGCGGCTACGGCCAGACCGGGCCTTACGCATCGCGCCCGGGCTATGGGGCCATCTGCGACGCCTTCGCGGGCGTGCGCGACCTGACCGGCGACCCCGATCGTCCGCCGAGCCGCGTCGCGCTCGCGACGACCGATTACCTCACCGCGATCTACAGCGCCTTCGGCGCCATGATGGCCTTGTTCCATCGCCAGTCGACCGGCCGCGGCCAACTGGTGGACGCGGCGCTGTACGAGACCGCCTTCTCGATGATGGAAGGTTTCGTGCCGGCCTTCGACAAGCTCGGGCACGTGCCTGCGCGCCAGGGGCCCAGCCTGCCGAACGTCGCACCCAACAGCCTCTATCCGACGACCGACGGCTATGTGCTCATCGCGGCGAACAACGACGCGACCTTCGCCCGCTTGCTGCGGGCCATGGGGCGCGAGCCGCTGGCGGTCGACCCGCGCTTCGCCAGCGTTCGCCTGCGCGGCCAGCACGCCGCCGAGCTCGACGAGGCGGTGGCCGAGTGGACGCGGCCGCACACCGGCGCGGAGGTGGAGCGCAGACTGATCGAAGCCGAGGTGCCTTGCTCGCGCGTCTTCACCTTGCCGGACGTCTTCGACGATCCGCACTTCAAGGCGCGCCAGATGCTGATCGACGTGCCCCATCCGGTGCTGGGGTCGGCACGCCAGCAAGGGATCGTGCCGAAGCTGTCGGAGACGCCGGGCAGCGTTCGATGGGCCGGCCCCGAGGCGGGCGCCGACAGCACCGGCATACTGGCCGGCGAACTCGGCTACAGCGCCGAGGCCATCGGCGAGTTGATCGCACGCCGGGTCGTCTTCCAGCCCGCGTGCGCCTGATCGATCGCGCCATGCCTCAATTTCCTTCTCAACAGTGGAATGCCGAGCTCGAAGACATCGACGCCAGGCGCGCGACCGCAGCCCGGATGGGCGGGGCCGAGCATCTCGCGCGCACGCGCGAGCTCGGCATGTTGAATGCGCGCGAGCGCATCGACCGCCTCGTGGATGCAGGCAGCTTCCGGGAGTTCGGCGCGTTGGCCGGCAAGGGGCGCTACGGCGCGTCCGGAGACCTCGAATCGTTCACGCCCTCGGCGCACGTCATCGGGCTGGCGCAGGTGGGCGCGCGCAAGACCGTCGTGGCCTCCGACGACTTCACCCTGCGCGGCGGCTCCTCGGAAGCGACCGTGGCCGAGAAATGGATCTACGCCGATCGCTACGCCCATGAATACCGGCTGCCGCTGGTGCGGCTGGTGCACAGTGCGGGCGGCAGCGTGAACCTGACGCAGCAGCTGGGCTTCACGAAGATCCCGGGCTATGCGCTGCTGCCTTCCACGCAACTGCTGATGCTGGCGCCCGTGGTGGGCATCGTGCTGGGCCCGGCAGCGGGGCTGGGTGCGATCCGGGCCTGCAGTTCGCATTTCTCGGTGATGGTGCGCGGCCAGGCGCAGGTCTTCGCCGGCGGGCCGCCCGTCGTGAAGCAGGCACTCGGCCTGGCCGTCGGCAAGGAAGAGCTCGGCGGCTGGGGTGTCCACAAGACCAGTGGCGTGATCAACAACAGCGCGGCGACCGAGGCCGAGGCCCTCGACCAGGCGCGCCGCTTCCTGTCCTTCCTGCCGCAGAACGTTTTCGCGCAGCCGCCGGTCGTGGCATGCACCGATCCTGCGGCGCGGTCGGAGCCGTCCCTGAACGACGCCATTCCCGCCGAGCGGCGCAAGGTCTTCGAGCCGCGCAAGATCCTTGCTGCGGTCTTCGATCGCGAATCGGTGTTCGAGATTTCCCCGCAGTTCGGCGGATCGCTCGTCACCTGCCTGGCTCGGCTGGACGGGCATGCCGTCGGCGTGATGATCAACAACCCGGTCGTGATGGGCGGCGCGCTGACGCGCGCGGCGGCGCAGAAGATGGAGCGCTTCATCGATCTCTGCGACACCTTCCACCTGCCGATGGTCAACCTGGTAGACCAACCCGGCTCGATGACCGGCCCGGACGCCGAGCGCGAAGGAACCCTGGCCGCGGTGCTGCGCGCCCAGGCCGCGATGGAGCAATCGTCCATCCCCTGGATCGCGATCGTCATCCGCCGCTGCTTCGGCCTCGCCGGCGGCATGCTCAGTCCCTGGGTCGGGCCGGGCGGCATGGCGTTGCCGCACCGTTTCGCGTGGCCATCGGCGCGCTGGGGATCGGTGCCGGTGGAAGGCGGCGTCGCGGCGGCCTACCGGCGCGAGCTCGAAGCCGCCGCCGACCCCGAGGCGCGCCGGCTCGAACTCGAGACGCTGTTCCACAAGATCGGATCGCCGCTGCGGACGGCGGAGCGCTTCGGCGTCGTCGACGTGATCGAGCCTGCGACCACGCGACCCTTGCTGTGCGATTGGGTGCGCGATGCCTACGCGGTCTGCGCGACCCGGCTGGGCGTGAAGCTGCGCGGCATGCGATGAGCCGGGTCGGCGCCATGACGAGAGACAAGGAACAAGATTGATGGACCGGAAAGAAATCTCGGACGATTACGAACGCCGCCATGCGCAGGCGCTGGCGATGGGTGGCGCGGCCAAGCTCCAGCGCCGGCGCGACGCCGGCCTGCTCGATGCACGCGCCAGGCTGGCCGCGCTCTTCGACGAAGGCAGCTTCGCCGAAGTGGGGCTGTTCGCGTTCTCCGGCCCCGATGCAGGCAAGGCGCCGGCCGACGGCAAGATCGCCGGCTTCGGCCGCATCGCCGGGCGCGAGGCGGCGGCGATGTCGAACGATTTCACCGTCATGGGTGCATCGAGCACGATGGTCAACGGCCGCAAGATCGCGCACATGAAGCGCGTGGCGGCGCAGCGCGGCCTTCCGCTGGTCTTCCTCGGCGAGTCCTCGGGCGCGCGCATTCCGGAAACGATGGGTGCCGCCGGCATGGGCGCCAGCGGCAGCGATCCGGCGCAGTACCTGCGCTTGCGCGAAACGCCCTGGGCGGCGGCCATCCTCGGCCCCTGCTACGGGTCGTCGAGCTGGTACTCGTGCCTGAGCGACTTCAAGGTGATGCGCAAGGGCGCCTTGCTGTCGGTCTCGAGCGCACCCCTGGTGAAGCAGGCGACCGGCGCCACCCTCGAGCCCGAGGCGCTCGGCGGCTGGCTGCTGCATGCTGAGACCACCGGGCTGGTGGATCAGGTGGTCGACAGCGACGAAGAAGCGATCGACGCGATCCGCCGCTTCCTGTCGTACCTGCCCTCGCACAACGCCGAGACGCCGCCGCTGCAGCCGGTGCCGCGCGGCTCGGGCGAGCAGATGCCCGGCATCCTGGAACTGCTGCCCGAGCGCGAGACGCAGGTCTACGACATGAAGAAGATCATCCGCGCGATCGTCGATCGCGACAGCTTCTTCGAACTCAAGGCGCGCTTCGGCAAGACCGGCATCACGGGACTCGCCCGCCTGGGCGGACGCGCGATCGGCATCATCGCCAGCAATCCGCTGCACAAGGGCGGCGCGCTCGAGATCGCGGCCTGCAGGAAGATCGCATCCTTCATCGTCCTGTGCGATTCCTTCAATATCCCGTTGGTCAACCTGGTCGACGTGCCGGGCTTCGCGATCGGCCTCGAGGCCGAGCAGGCCGGAGCACCCGCGCGCATCATGAACTACATGACGGCGCTGCAACTCGCCACGGTGCCGAAGCTGACGGTGATCCTGCGCAAGCTCTACGGACAGGCCTATCTGAACATGGGCGGCGGCCGTAACTCCGATGAGATCGCGGTGTGGCCCACGGCGGAAATCGGATTCATGGCGCCGGCCGCGGGCGTGACCGTGGTCGATGGCCTGTCGCCCGGCGATCCGGGCTTCGACGACCGGCTGGCCGAACTGGCGCGCGAGACCAGCCCGTGGGTGATGGCGGCCAACTTTCACGTGCAGCAGGTCATCCGGCCGCATGAAACACGCGACTGGCTGGTGCGCATGCTCGAGGTCCATCAGGCGCGCGGCACGGCGGGCGTGGGACGGCACCTGATGCAGAGCTGGCCCTGCTATTTGTGATACCGATTGGAGACGACCCATGACACCCGGATCGATACGCCGCTCGCTGATGGCCGCCATCGCATGCATCGGATTCGCCGCGGCGCTGCCGCAGGCCTTCGCGCAACAGCGCTACCCGGGCCGCCCGATCACGATGATCGTGCCCTTCGCGCCGGGCAACGTGACCGATTCGATCGCTCGCCTGATCGCCGACCGGCTGTCGCAGGAACTCGGCCAGGCGGTGGTGGTGGAGAACAAGGCCGGTGCGAGCGGCGGCATCGGCATGGCGGCCCTCGGGCGGGCGGCGCCCGACGGCTACACCATCGGCCTGAGTGCCATCGGGCCCTTGGCACTCAATCCGGCGCTCTATCCCAAGCTGCCCTACGACGCGGAGAACGGCTTCTCGATGATCTCCGTCGTCTATCGCGGCCCGATCGTCGTGCTGGTCGACCCCAGGTCGCCGTACCGGTCGCTCAAGGATCTGATCGAGCAATCGAAGCGTGCATCGATCGAGTATGCGACGCCCGGCGCGGGATCCTCGCAGCATCTCACGGCGGAACTGCTCCAGCATGTGAGCGGCGCCCGGCTCGTGCATGTGCCGAATCGCGGCAGTGGCCAGGCGGCTGCGCTGCTGCTGGGCAACCATGTGCCCGTGCTGTTCGAAGTGACGAGCGTCGCGGTGCCCTACGTGCGCAACGGCCAGATGCGCGCGCTCGCGATCAGCTCGGCCCAGCGCCTGCCGGCGCTGCCCGACGTGCCCACCGTGGCCGAGAGCGGCTACCCGGAATTCTCGGCCGAGGGCTGGCTCTGCGTGGTCACGCCCGCGGGCGTGCCGGCCGGGATCCAGCAACGGCTCGCCGATGCAGTGCGCAAGGTCATGCGCCTGCCCGAGGTGCAGGCGCAGATCGCGAACTTCGGTGGTTTCGCCGAGAGCATGAGCCCGGCGCAGTCCACGGCGTTCGTGCATGCGGACACGGCGCGCTGGGGCGAGCTGATTCGATCCGCAGGGATCAAGCTGGAATAGGCGGACCCTGTTCCACGAGGTTCCGATCACGAAATCCGAAATGGAGAAGAAATGGCACGCATCGAAGTGAAGGCCGAAGTCACCGGCAAGATCTGGAAGGTTCTGCTGCCCGTCGGGTCGCGGGTGGATGCCGATGACACCCTCCTGGTGGTGGAGTCGATGAAGATGGAGATCCCGGTGCAATGCGAGGCCGGTGGCGTCGTCGTGGAACTGCGCGCCGGCGAGGGCGACGCGGTGGATGAGGGGCAGGTCGTGGCGATCGTCGAGACCTGAAGAGAAGGCTTGCCGGTGAGGCCCATTCGGTTTGGCGGAGGCCGCGTGCGGCGTGTGTGACGGTTCTGACGTGCTGTACAGGCTGTTGCGGCCTCGATAGTTCGTCGACGGCCGGTCATGGCTGGATCGCGCGAAGCTCTGCCGCCGGAAGTCTCAGTCCCCCGGCCCTCGATGCAGCCGCTGGCCGGGCACCTCGAGCGTCGCTCTCAACACATGGCCGTGCGTCGAATCGGTGACGTGCAGCATGCACCGATCGGCGCCGCCGAATGCGAGATTGGTGGTCGACGCGCCGGCCGGACCGCGCAGCACGAGCATCGGCTCGGCGCGCCGGTTGAGAACCCACACATAGCCCAGCCCGGGGTTGGCGACGAGAAGACCACCTTCCTCGTTCATGGCCAGGCCATCGGGGCCGCTCGGGCCGTAGGAGGTGAAGAACTGGCCGACCTTGGCCACGCTGCCGTCGTCCATCAACGGCGCGCGCCATACGCAGTTGCCGCGCGTGGCAGCGACGAACAACACCTTCTCGTCCGGCGAGAGCACCACGCCGTTCGGACTCGGCACGTTGGCCAGCAAAAGATCGAGCCGGCCCTCGGGCGAGAGCCGATAGACGCGGCCGGTGGGTTCGTGCAGGCCACTCTGGCCCTGGTCGGTGAAGTAGAGATTGCCATGGGCGTCGAACACCAGGTCGTTGACGCCCTTGAAGCGTTCGCTGTTGCGGCGCTCCAGGAAGGACGTGACCTGGCCCGACGCGATGTCGAGCCGCATCAGGCCGTTCTTGTAGTCGGTGATGAGCAGTTCCCGCGCGTTGAGGAACTTCATGCCGTTGGGCTCGCCGTCGTATTCGGCGACCAGTTCCCACGCGCCCGCCGCGTCGATGCGAAAGATGCGGCCGAAGGGAATGTCCGTCAGGTACAGGTTGCCGGTGGCGTCGAACACCGGGCCTTCGAGGAAGGAGTCGACCGGTTGGCCACCGCGGTTCGCATCGGCCCAGGCGCTGCGTTCCTTGCGCCGGAAGCGCTCGGGCATGCGGCTGAAGATCTCGAGTTCACGGACTTCGGGCGGCTGGACGAAGAACATGGCATGCGCTTTCTCTTTGTGTTGCGTTACTGCTTGTCGACCTGCGCGGTCGCCGCCACTTTGCCCCACAAGCGCGCGTTCTCGCGCAGCAGGTTCGCGAAGGCCGCGCCACTCACCACCGTCGGCACGCAGCCGAGGTCGTCGGCAAAGGCCTGGATGTCGGGACTCGCCATCGCGATCGCGATCTCCTTCTCCAGCCGCGCGACCACCGGTGCCGGCGTGCCCCTGGGTGCCCACAGGCCGGTGAAGTTGATCACGCTGTAGTCCTTGACGCCCGCCTCGGCGAAGGTCGGCGTGTCGGGCACGGCCTTCAGGCGCTTGCTGCCGCTGATCGCCAGCAGGCGCACCTTGCCGCCCCTGACCTGGCCCATGACGCCGGGCGTCGAGGCGATCTGGAAGTCGATGCTGCCACCGAGCAGCGCCAGCGTGGCCTCGCCCGCGCCTTTGAAGGGCACATGCGTCGCATCGAGGCGGGTGGCACTCTTGAGCGCTTCGGTCGCGAAGTGTGGCATGGTGCCGGCACCGCCGGTGCCGTAGTTGAGCTTGCCGGGGTTGGCCTTCGAGTACGCCACGAGTTCGCCGAAGGTCTTGAACTTCGAATCGGCCGCAACGACGAGCGCGACCGGCGCGAAGTTGAAGGCCGCCACCGGCACCAGGTCCTTCTCATGGTCCCAAGGCAACTTGCTGAAGACGTAGGGCAGGATCGAGTAGGTGGTGTCGTTGGCGAGCAGCGTGTAGCCGTCCGGCGCCGCGCGCACCACCTGCTGCGCGCCGATGGTGCCGGTGGCCCCTGCCTTGTTGTCGACGAAGAAGCTGTGGCCGGTCTGCTCGGTCAGCTTCTGCGCAATGCGCCGCGTGACCTGGTCGACGGCGCCGCCAGGCGGGTACGGCACCACGATGCGCACGCCCTTGTCGGGGTAGGGGGTCTGCGCGAGCGCGCAGGGCGCGGTGAAAGTGAAAGCGGTCACTGCGCACAAGGCCAGCGCGGCGCGTCGATCGAGGATGAAACGGGGGTTCATGGGGTCCATTCTGTTGAATTCGTCGTCGGCTTCAATCGGCCTTGAGATCGAGTTCGCGCGCGATGCGCGTGTAGGTCGTCACTTCGCGCTGCATCCGGGCGCCGAAGGCCGAGCCGCAGACCGATTCGGCATCGAGGCCGAGCTTGCGCAGCTTCTCGGCGGTCGACGCGCTCTTCGCGAACCCGGTCGAGACGTGCTCCAGTGCCTTCACGATCGGCTCGGGTGTACCGGCCGGCGCGAGAACGCCGTACCAGGCGTCGGCCGAATACTCGCCACCGCCGGCCTCCTTGAAGGTGGGCACGTCGGGCAGCAGTGTCGAGCGATTCTTCGAGGCCACGGCGAGTGCTGTCAGCTGGCCGCTCTGGATCTGCGGCAGCACCGAGCCGAGCGTGGCGAACGAGCTGTCGAGCTGGCCGCCCATCAGATCCGTCACCACCGGCGCGGCTCCCTTGTACGGCACGTGATTCAGCGACAGGCCATTGGCACGCGCGAACATCTCGGTCGCGAAGTGTCCCGAGCTGCCGATGCCGGCCGTGCCCGCGGTCACGTGCCCGGGCTCGGCACGGGCCTTCTTCATGTATTCGGCCAGCGTCTTCACCGGCAGGCCGTGGCCGACCACGAGCACCGTCGGGCTCGACGCCACCGTGCAGATCGGCTGGAAAGAGCGCACGGTGTCGAACTTGACGCGGTTGCTGTAGAGCGCGGGGATCATCGTGTGGTTGGTCGCACCGAAGAGCAGCGTGTAGCCGTCGGCGGGCGCGCCGGCCACCGCCTGGGCCGCGATGATGGTGTTGGCGCCGGGCTTGTTGTCGACAACGAAGGGTTGGCCGAGCGCACGGCTGGCGTGATCCGCGAAGGCACGCGCGACCACATCGGTTGGGCCGCCGGCGGCGAAACCGACGACCACGCGAACTGGCTTGGCCGGCCACACGTCCTGTGCCTCGGCCGGGCCGGCCGCGAAGCCCAGACAGTGCGCGGCCAGCGCGATCGAGGCGGCGAGCGCCGCGCGGCGATGGGAAAGATGGCATGAGGGCATGTCTTGTCTCGTGGTGAGAGGGTTGCGGACTCAATCGATCCGGATGCCGCTGGCCTTGATGACGCCGGCCCATCTGGACGACTCGCTCTCGACGAAGCGAGCGAACTCCTGCGAACTCGAGCCGACCGGCTGCACGCCGAGCTCGCCCAGCCGCCGCTGCAGTTCGGCGGTCCTGAGGGCGGCGCGGGTTTCGGTTTCGAGCAGGTCCAGCACGGCCTTCGGTGTTCCGGCCGGCGCGAACAGCCCGTTCCATTCGTTCACCTCGAAACCCGGAACGCCGGACTCGGCCACGGTGGGCAGATGCGGCCACTCCGGCACGCGCGCGTCCGAGGTGATGGCCAGCGCCCGCAGCTTGCCGCTCTTGACGAAAGGTCCCGACGCCGAGGTGGCGCTGAACATCAGATCGACCTGCCCGCCGACCAGATCGGTGAGCGCGGGTGCGCCGCCGCGGTAGGGAATGTGCGTCATCGACAACTTCGCGCCCTGCTTGAACAACTCGCCGGCCAGATGCTGGGCTCCTCCGTTTCCGGCCGATGCGTAGCTGAGCTTGCCTGGGGCGGCGCGCGCGGACCGGATCAGGTCGGCCACCGATCGCAATGGTGACGCGGCCGGCACCACCAGCAGCATGGGCACCCGCGTCACTTGCGAGATCGGGGCGAAATCTTTCGCCGGTTCGTAAGCCAGCTTGGGAAACAGACTCGGATTGACGGTGAAGGCAGTCGCGTCGAGCAAGAGCGTGTAGCCGTCGGCCGGGGCCTTGGCCACCAGGCCCGCGCCGATGGTGCCGCCGCCGCCGGGACGGTTGTCGACGATCACCTGCTGCTGCAGTCGTTCCGACAACTGCGCGGCCAGCAGGCGCGCCGTGCTGTCCGCATTGCCGCCGGCCGGATAGGGCACGACGAGCCGGATGGACCGGTGCGGCCATGCGTTCTGTGCCCAGGCAGTGCCTGCACCGAGCGCGAGCCAGCCCATCGCGGCGGCGGATGCCGCGAGCGTTGCGCGGCGATTGCGCTTGAACAGAGGGTTCATGTTTGTCTCCTTGCAGGAATGGAATTTGGATCGCGAGCCGCGCCGCTGCTCAGACCGTGGCGATGGGCGTCGCCGGTGAGCCCGCGGCTCCCGGCAGGCGCAGCGGCGGCGCGGTCAACAGGAACCGGCTGCGCCCGCTGGCACGCAGCCAGTGC
This sequence comes from Variovorax sp. SRS16, assembly GCF_901827165.1. NCBI lineage: Bacteria > Pseudomonadati > Pseudomonadota > Betaproteobacteria > Burkholderiales > Comamonadaceae > Variovorax > Variovorax sp. SRS16. The sequence continues at coordinate 219,050 of NZ_LR594669.1, read as the reverse complement.
GCGAGTTCGCTCAGGTACCAGAGCTCGCCCAGGTGAATGCCGTTCTTGAACAGGCAGTGCTCGTGCAGTGCGAGGCGCGGCTGGCGCATCGGCGCGCCGCCCTCGCCGAGCCGCTTGGGCTGCACCAGTTCGACGGCCGGGTTGTCCGCGATCAGGCAGGCCAGCCGCACGTCGACGATCCAGTTCAGCAGCCTGGCGTCATGGCCATCGAGGCCGCTGCCGGTTTCGTGCAGGTGCTTCACGTCGGGCTGGCGGTTCATCGCCAGCAGCGTGTCGGCGAAGCCGGTGTGCACGCAGACCATGTCGCCGGGCTCGATCTCCACGCCGTCGGCCTCCAGCACGCGCATCAGCGCGTCATAGCCGACGGCCTGGCGCCGGCGGCCGAAGTGATGCGCAAGATCGATCAGTACGCCGCGCCCCTGCACGCCGTGCGCGGCCAGTTGCTCGATCCCGAGCGCACCGGCCCGCGGGCCGGGGTAGCGCGCCCAGGGCTCGACCGCGTGCACATCCTCGGCAGCCGGTTGCAGTTGCTCGCCGGCGCGAAAGCCGTTGTAGAACACGGCTTCGGCCGCGCCGTCGCCATCGGCATCGAAGCGGCTGCCCATGTGGGCGAGGCTGTCCCACTGCGTCGAGTACTGCAGGCTCATCAGCACCACGTCGTCGCAGACCACGTCGCTGAGGTCCGGATCCTCCGACTGGTACGACCAGCAGAAACCCTGCTGCCCGTCGCTCGCGCCATCGCGCAGCGTGGCAAAGGTGCGTGGCGGCATGCGGCGCGGGTTCAGCGCGCGGCCGCCGGGCACGTCGAGCGGCAGCGACAGGCAGAAGGTGCGGCCTTCGCGCACCTCGGCGATGCCCTGCAGGACCTTCGCGGCATCCACCAGGTTCATGCGCCCGCGCTGGTCGTCAGGGCCGAATTCGCCCCAGTGGCTGCCGGCGGGTGCGTGCTTCCAACGTTGCGGCATGCGGCCTCCGGAATTCAGGCGCCCGCAGCGGCCGGCTGGCGCGCCAGCGAATCCAGCAGATTCCTCGCCGCGCCGACGCCCATGTTCACATAGGCGTCGCCGGTCACGCCGCCGATGTGCGGGCTCAGCACGATGTTCTTCTCGCCCTGGAACGGATGGCCGGGCGTCATCGGCTCGATGGCGAAGCTGTCGAGGCCCGCACCTGCGACCTGTCCCGAGCGCACGGCGTCGAGCAGCGCCACCTCGTCGATCAGGCCACCGCGCGCGGTGTTCACCAGGATCACGCCGCGCTTGCATTGCGCGAGCGTCTTCGCGTTGACGAGGCCGCGGTTCTCTTCGCTCAACGGACAGTGCAGCGAAACCGCATCGGATTCGCGCCAGATCGTTTCCAGGTCCACGCGCTGCACATAGGGCGGCAGGCTGCCGGCGAACGGATCGAAGCCGATCACGCGCATGCCGATCGCATCCGCCATCTTCGCAAAGCGCAGGCCGATGGCGCCGAGGCCGACCACGCCGACCGAGCGCCCGCCCAGCTCCAGGCTCTTGTGCGTGGCCTTGTCCCAGTGGCCGGCGTGCATGCGCGCGTCAAGCGGCACCACCGACTTGGCGCAGGCCAGCAGCAGCGCGAGCGCCTGCTCGGCCACCGCAGCCGCGTTGGCACCGACGGCGGCAGCCACCTCGATGCCGCGTGCCTTGGCCGCGGCCTTGTCGATGGTGTCGGTGCCGCTGCCGTGCTTGGAGATCACCTTGAGCGCGGGTGCAGCGTCCATCACCGCGGCGCCGATCCTGCCGTAGCGCACGATGATCGCCACCGGGTCGTGCGCGCCGCACAGGGCCACGAGATCGGCCTCGGTCGGCGCCTTGCCGGCAAAGACGATCTCATGCGCCTTCAGCAGCGCGAGCGCCTCGGGCGCCAGGTCGGCGCCCGTCACGAGGATGGTGCTCACAGGGTCTGCCCTTCCTTCAGCACGCCGGCGGTGCGCAGTGCGGATGACAGCCACTTCGCGGCGGTGTCCCCGGCTTTGATGGCGGCGATGCGCGCGGCCTCGTCCTTGACTTTCTTCGCGGCGAGCGGCAACAGGGCCTCGATCTTCTCGCGCTCGACGACGACCACACCGTCGCCGTCGCCGATCACGAAGTCGCCGGGCCGCACCGTCACGCCGCCGACCGTGACCGGATGGCCGATGCGGCCGCCGATGTTCTTGGTCGGGCCGTTCGGATTGGTGCCGACAGAGAACACCGGGTAGTCCATCTCGTCGAGCTCGAGACTGTCGCGCACCGCGCCGTCGATCACCACGCCGGCAAGACCCAGTTGCCGGCAGGCGGTCATCATGATGGTGCCCATCAGCGCCGAGCTCTGGTCGCCCTTGCCGTCGATCACCAGCACGTCGCCCGGTCGGGCCATCGCGATGGCGGCGTGGATCATGAGGTTGTCGCCCGGGCGCACCTCGACCGTGAAGGCGGTGCCGGCCAGCTTCATGCGCGGACGCAAGGCCTTGATGCGGCCGTGCAACGCGCCGCGCCGACCAGCCACGTCAGCGAGGATCGCGGGCTGGAACGCGGCGGCCTGCGTGACGATGTCGGCAGGCACGCGTTCGAAGTCGCGGATGATGTCGGGAAGGATGGAGGACATGAGGTTTCTTTCGTTGGAGAGAAGGCGGGGGTTGATCAGTCGGCTTTGATGCCGGCGTTCTTGATGACCTTGCCCCACTTGGCAAGGTCGGCTCTCTGGGTGTCGGCGAGTCGCTGCGGGGTGCTGCCGACGAGCGCGACGCCGAGCTTGTCGGCCATGGCGACCAGGTCGGGCTCCTTCAGGATGCGAACGATCTCCGCGTTGAGCCGCTGCACCACGGGTTGCGGCGTGCCGGCCGGCGCATAGACCGCCTGCCATTGCTCGACCACGAAATCGGGAATGCCGGCCTCGGCCATGGTCGGCACATCGGGCAAGGACTTGAGGCGTTTGGCCGATGTGACGGCCAATGCCTTGAGCTTGCCGCCCTCGACGTGCGGCAGCGCGGCGGCGGCCGGCGCGAACATGAAGCTGGCATGGCCTCCCAGCACGTCCTGGATGGCGGGCGTGTCGCCCTTGTAGGGGACATGGGTCATGCGGGTGTGCGACTGCATGCACAGCAGTTCGCCCTGCATCTGCAGGATGGTGCCGTTGCCGCCCGAAGCGAATGACAGGGTGTCCGGCCTGGCCTTCGCCTCCGCCAGCAGATCGGCCACCGTGCGAAACGGCAAGCCGGCACCGACGACCAGCACGTGCGGGATGTTGCCGATCAGCGTGACGGGCTCGAAGGCCTTGACCGGGTCGTACTGCATGTGCTGCAGCAGGCTCGGCACGATCGCCTGCGGACCGATCGAGGTGCCGAGCAGCGTGTAGCCATCGGGCGCTGCCTTGGCGACGAAGGCCGAGCCGATGGTGCCGGTGGCGCCCGCCTTGTTCTCGACGATGACCGTCGTGCCCAGGGCGCTGCCCAGCCGTGCGGCGATGGCGCGACCCAGGATGTCGGTGGTGCCGCCGGGCGGATAGGGCACGACCCAGGTGATGGGCTTGCCACCCGGCCAGCCGCCTTGCGCGCCGGCAGGCATGCAGGCCAGCGCGAGCAGCGAAAACGCGAGGGCGCCCAACGTGCGCCGGCGGATTGAATTCATGATGTCGCCTCGTGAGGAGTTGCGTTGGAAAAGCCGTAGAGCGCAGCGGGGTTGTGGACCAGCACGCGCCGCAGCGTGCCTGCATCGCCCGTCCATTCGGCGAGCAGCGCCATCTGCCGCGCGTCGTCGGGCATCGGCTGGTGACCGGCCGAGGCGGAGGCATGCGGCCAGTCGCTGCCCCAGAGCACGCGCTCGGGCGCGGCGTGCAGGTAGCTGCGGGCGAGCGGCGCTACGTCGGCGTAGTGCGGCGGGCCCTGCTCGGTGACGATGTAGCCGCCCGACAACTTGATCCAGGCCCGGCCTGCGCCGAGCAGGCGCAGCACCAGCGCATGCGCCGGGTGATGCCCGGCCATCGAAGGCGCTATGCGGCCGAAGTGATCGAACACGACGGGCACCGGCAACCGGCCGAGCACGTCGGCCAGGCCGGCGAGCAGGTCGGGCGGCGCGAGCAGTTGCAGATGCCAGCCCAGTGCTGCGATGCGTTGCGCCAGCAACTCGAGCCCGGCGATCGCGCCGATGAAACCGAGCGACAGATTGAAACGGATGCCGCGCACGCCGGCTGCATGGAGCCGTTCCAGCACCGCGTCGTCGACGCCTTCGTCGATCACGGCCACGCCGCGCGCATCGGAGCCGAACGCGAACAGCGCGTCGAGCATCGGCCGGTTGTCGGTGCCGTAGGTCGAGGGCGTGACCACCACCACGCGCCGGGTACCGGTGCGCCGCTGCAGCAGGCGGTAATCGTCGACGCCGGCATCGGGCGGCGTGAGCCGCGCGCCCACCGCCGCGGGGTAGCGCGCGTCGTACACGTGCATGTGGCAATCGCAGGCGCCTGCCGGCACCGCGACCGCAGCGCGGCCCCGCCCGGCGGAGAACGGCGTCGCGAGCACTTCGTCGTCCATCGTGTTCATCGCGCCATGCGTTCGGCGTCGAGCCGTTCAGTCGATCGTGGCGCCCGATGCCTTGACAACCTTGCCCCAGCGACCGATGTCGTCACGGATCAAGGCGCTGAACTTTTCCGGCGTGCCGGTTTCCACATTCGCCCCCTGGGCCGCAAGCTTCTTGCGCAGGTCGGGCGCGGCCAGCGCGTTGTTCAACGCCGCGTTCCACTTCACGACGACGTCCCTGGGCATCGCGGCCGGGCCCACCAGGCCGAACCAAGTCACCGCTTCGAAACCCTTGTAGCCGGACTCGGCCACGGTCGGGACACCGGGCAGATCCTCGGCGCGCTTGGCCGAGGTGACAGCCAGCGCGCGCATCTTGCCGCCCTTGACGAAACTGATCAGCGTCGGCACCGACGACACGTAGAGCTGAACCTGCCCGCCGATCACGTCGGTCACGCCCTGCGACGCGCCCTTGTACGGCACGTGCGTGAGCTTGACGCCGGCAGTGCGCTGCAGCATCTCCGTGGCCAGGTGCGCGACCGTGCCGTTGCCCGAGGTAGCGAAGTTGAGCACGCCAGGTTTGGCCTTGGCTGCGGCCACGACATCAGCCAATGTCTTGTACGGCGAGTCGGCAGCCACCACGATGGCCAGCGGCGAGGATGCCACCAGGCCGATGGCGGCGAGGTCTTTGACGGGGTTGTAGGGCAGCTTGGGATACAGCGTCGGGTTGATCGCGAGGTTGCTGGTCTGGCCCATCACCAGCGTGTAGCCATCGGGCGCGGCCTTGGCAGCGGCATCCACGCCGAGGTTGCCGCCGGACCCGGGTCGGTTGTCGATCACGACGGTCCAGCCCTGTTCGGTGGCGATCTTGTTGACCAGTTCGCGCGCAATGGTGTCGGTGCCGCCACCCGGGGGGAACGGCACGATCAATCGGATCGGCCGAGAGGGATAGGCCTGCGCCAGCACGGCGCCGGACGCCAGTGCGAGCGCCAGGGCGATGCTCGCGCGGCGGGTCATGCGGTTGATCTGCATCTCGTGTCTCTGTCTTGTTGAAGGTCCTCGACGCGGGCTGCGTTCGGGGCTGGCCGAGACTTTAGAGGGGCGTTCCACCAGCTACAATGGGGTTGCATGCAGTGAACCATCAACCACGGTATGAAACAAGATGCGGAAGATCGCCGAAGCCCCCTCGAACGAAGCTGAAGCCGGCTCGGGCGGTGTCGTCGCGGTCACGCGAGCGCTCCAGTTGCTCGAAGCCTTCGGCATGGCCGAGACGCGCCTGTCCCTCGCGGAACTGAGCCGCCGCAGCGGGATGCACAAGACCACGGCACTGCGCCTTGCGCGCACGCTGGCCCAGTCCGGCTATATGGTTCAGCGCGACGACGGCGAGTGGCGGCTCGGGCCCGCGGCCGGTTGGCTGGGTGCGCGTTACCAATCGAGCTTCGACGTCAACAACGTTGTCGAGCCGATGCTCAGGGCGCTATCGCACAAGACCGGTGAGAGCTCCGCGTTCTATGTGCGCGAGGGCAACTTTCGCACCTGCCTCGTCCGGGTCGAAGGACCGCAGCCGATCCGGCATCATGCGCGGATGGGGGAAATGCTTCCGCTGGACAAGGGCTCGCCAGGCCGGGTCATCCTTGCGTTCTCGGGGGAGCCGGGCAAGCTCTACGAAGAGATCCGCCGACGTGGCTATCACCTGTCGATCGGCGAGCGGGAGAAGGGCGTTGCGACTGTGTCGGCTCCGGTGTTCGGCCTTCACTGGACGCTGCTGGGGTCGGTATGCATTTCCGGCCCTGCCGACCGGCTGTCCAAGAGCAAGCTGGTCGGGCACGCCAAGACCGTGATTCAAGCGGCCAACCATCTCTCGTACGCACTGGCCGGCGGGGCGACCGACAAGACGCCGCCGGTCGTGTCGACCTGGCATCCGAACTAGGTCGATTTGGGACGGCGCGCATCCTCGTCCGGCCCTGCGGCATCGGGCGCCGTGGGCGCATGCTCGTCGAGCATCCAGTTCGGCACCGACGACAGGCGCTGGGCCACGACCTCGCTGAACTCCTGGTCGCCGGCGATGAAGTGCAGTTCGCACTCGCCCATGCGGATCACGTCGCCATCGGCCAGCGACTGGGTCTGCACGCGCACGCCGTTGACGAAGGTGCCGTTCTGGCTGGCGAGGTCGCGGATGGTGGTGAACGCGGCTTCGACCACGATGACCGCATGCCGGCGGCTCGCGAAGCGCGAATTGAGCACGATGTCGTTGTGGATGTTTCTGCCCAGCGTGTTCTCGTGGGGCTTGAGGTCGACGTGCCGGGTTTCTCCTGCCGACGTCATCTGCAGCTTTGGCATTGCCTCATCATACTTACCACGCCGGGCGGTGAAGTCCGCTCTTTCAAGCGTCGGGAATCCGCCGGACGACGAGTTCCGCCCATCCGGTGCTCGGGTCGGGTTCGCGCGAGAAGTGCCATTGCGGCAGCAGAACCAGCAGCACCTCGGCCGTCGTGCGAACGATGCAGCCATAGCAGGCATGGCCGCCCAGCACGCGACCCTGGCCATCGCTCACGCTCATGTGCAGGTGCGAGCCGCCGGCCGCGATGCTGCCCGACAGGGTGAGAAGTTCTGTATCCGAATCGATCCTCAGCGCGTCGTGCGCGCCGGCCATGCGGATCTCGGCGGGGCGAAGACTTCCGACGGCCGACAGCACGAAGCCGGCCGTCCCACCTTCTGCTGCCACCACGGATTCGAGGGCTCGCCTCAGGTCGTCGCCGGGGCGAAGGCGGATCGGAAGGGTTCGCGTGGAGGGTTCAGGCGCAGCCATGGTTCATGCGCCGGCGCTCAGCGCGGCGAGCAGATGCTGACGACCACCTTGCAGGGCTGCGTGGGCAGATGGCTGTCGCACTGCACGGCCGCCGCCTTGCCGGCAGCGGCCGCCGTCGAGGCGATGGCGGTGCCCCATTCCCCGTAGTTGCCGGTCGCGAGCGCACCGCAGGAGCGATCGAAGTACGCGCGGATGGCACAGGTGCCCGGGCGGCCCGCCGCACGATCGCACTGGGCGCGCGCTGCAAGCTCCGCCGCGGCGCGCGACGGGTGGTTGAACGAGTAGCCGTAGCCGCCGGCGTCCCTGGACGCGATCGCGCCCCAGCTGGGACCAGGGTCGGCGTGGGCCGGATCCGCGGCGATGCCGGCAAGGGCGCCGCACAGCAGCAGGGCCGCGAACAGGGATCGATCGATGAGAGGCATGGCAAAAGCGCCATGCTACGCGAGCAGGAAACGACTCGCCGGGGTGGTGGTGCGCGCAGCCCGAGCTGAAGGCGAGTGGCTGCCCCGACGCCTGTCAGGGCCTGCGGACCTCGAGACGCTGGCGCGACCAGTAGATCCCGTCGAGGCGGTCGAGCCGCACCTCGCCGCCGGTCGACGGCGCGTGCACGAAACGGCCGTCGCCCACATAGATGCCCGCATGCGAAGGCGGATTGCCGCCGAAGAGCACCAGGTCGCCGACACGCAGATCGCTCGCGCTCACCGGCTGGCCGAAGCGCGACAACGCGGCCACGGTGCGCGGCGGCGCTGTCCCCACGCTCCCGCGGTACACGTAGCCGATGAGCCCGCTGCAGTCGAAGCCGCCTTCGGGGGTGTTGCCGCCGTAGCGGTACGGTGTGCCGACGAGGCCCATCGCATGGATCGCGATATCGTCCGATTGCCCGGCCGATAGCGGCGTGTAGGGGATCGAGGGCGGCGGTGGCGGCCGGGTCGCGCAGCCCGCGGCCAGCAGGCAGGCGCACAGCAGCACGGATTCGAGCAGCGGGCGACGGGCGCGCTTCGAACCTGTCGCATTGAACGAGGGCGAGGCGTCGCGTCGGGAGTCGGATGCAGGGGTCATGGCGGATGTCCGCATTCTGCCGGGCTTGCGCTCGGAATGTCCGCAATGCACGGATTTGCATGACATGCAACAGCGCGAGCGCCAGGCCTCCATGGGAAATCCGCCGCCGGCACGGGGCGATTTGCACGAGGTGCAAGACTTGCGACGCTTCTGAAACACCCGTGCGAGAAGATGCAGGCGCGGTGCGAGATCGTGGCCCAGGATTGGGACGGCATCATCCCGGGCCTCGTGGCCCGGAAGTTCGACCTGATCGTCGCCAGCATGGCGATCACCAAACAGCGGCGCCAGCGCGTGGACTTCTCCGACAAGTACAAGGAAACCATCTCGCGCTTCGTCGCGAAGAAGGGCACGCCGGCCGACGTCTCGCCGGCCGCGTCGACTACATCCTCGGCAACATGGTGACCTACTTCGTGGGCTTCATGAAGACGCCGGACGCCGCCCACTTCGCGTTCGTCGGCCCGGACCTCAAGGGCGGCCTGCTCGGCGACGGCAACGGCATTGCCGTGCGCAAGGGCGACACGGCGACGCTGGCCAAGGTGAACGCAGCGCTGGCGGCCATCCGCGCCGACGGGACGTACGACCGCATCACGGCGAAGTACTTTCCGTTCAAGCTGATGTGAGTGCCAAAGGCCGGGATGCTCGACAAGATCGCGACCGTGCTCGATGTGCCGATGTCGCGCTTCTTCGTCGATCAGGTCCGGCGGCTGGACATGTCGCACGTGCCGGCCGGCAAGGGGCTGAAGGTCGAGCGCGTCGATGCCGTGAAGGGCTACCACTACGAGCTGCTGGGGCATCTGCTGTCCGGCAACCTGCTCGTCGAGCCCTACCTGATCACGCTGTCCGACGAAGCCCGGCCCTATCCCGCGTTCCAGCACCCGGGCGTGAAGTTCATCTACATGGTGTCGGGCCGCGTGAAATACCGCGACGGCAGCCGCACCTTCGAAGTCCGGCCGGGCGATTCGCTGCTGTTCGATGCGCGCGCGCTGCACGGCGCGGAGGTCTTGCGCGAAGGGCCGGTTTCCTATCTGTCGATCGTGTTCACGCTGCGCGAATGAAGATGGCGCACGAGCGCCCGGCCGTGTAAGGTCGGACCTTCGGCGACCCATCTTCGGTTATTCGACAGGACACAGGAGACGCGCATGATCACCAATCGGCAATCCGGCACCAACGTCCAGGAAATCGCGGCGGGCATCTTCCGCATCAACACGCCGGTGCCGCTGCCCGGCGGCCAGTGGTTCAGCTTCAACCAGTACCTGGTGGTCGACGATGAGCCGCTGCTGTTCCACACCGGGCCGCGCCAGCTTTTTCCGATGGTGAGCGAAGCCATCGCGAGCCTGATGCCGATCGAACGCCTGCGCTACATCGGGCTGTCGCATGTCGAGGCCGACGAATGCGGCGCGATGAACCTGTTGCTGGCGGCGGCGCCGCAGGCCGTGCCGCTGTGCGGCGGCATCGCCGCGATGACCTCGATGGGCGACCTGGCCGACCGGCCGCCGCGCGCGCTCGCGGACGGCGAGGAACTGGCACTCGGCCGTCATACGATGCGCTGGTTCGACACGCCCCATCTGCCGCACGGCTGGGAATGCGGGCTGATGATGGACACGCAGACGCGCACCTTCTTCTGCGGCGACCTTTTCACGCAGCCGGGCGACAGCCAGAAGGCGCTGACCGATGCCGACATCCTCGGCCCCAGCGAGGCGTTCCGCCACCAGATGGACTACTACGCGCATTCGCCGCAGACGGCCGCGCTGCTGGCCGGCCTCGCGAGCCACGAGCCCCGCACGCTCGCATGCATGCACGGCAGCGCCTGGCAGGGCGACGGCGCGTCGCTGCTGCGCCAGCTTTCGCAGGCGCTCTCGATCGCGCATTGAGCGGCTCGCGAGGGGCGGTCCTGTTGTCGTTCAGGCCGCGACCTGCAGCGCTTCGGCCGGGACGACACGAACCCGCGGCCCGAAACTGCGGATGTTCGAGAGCGTCAGGTTGTGATGGCGGATCACCTGCGGCGCGGACAGATGCGCGTTGCCCTCGCTCGTATGCGCATCCTCCACCAGGACGACGGGAAAGCCCAGCGCCAGCGCCCGCCGGACCGTCGTGTCGACGCAGAACTCGGTATGCATGCCGCAGACCACCAGCTCGGTGACGCCATGCGCCTTCAGCACGGCGTCGAGTGCCGTGCGATGGAAGGCATCCGGCGTGGTCTTGCGGATGCGCAAGTCGGACGCTTGCACAACCAGGCCCGTCGCCAGTTGCCACGCCGGCGTGCCGTGCTGGAGTTCGAAGGACGACTCGTGCTGGATGAAGACGACCGGCGCGCCCGCCGCCCGGGCCTTGGCCGCGACCTGGTTGATTCGTCCGATGACGGCCTGCGATTCGAAGGCCTCGTGTTCGCCTTCGCACAGGCCCTGCTGGACATCGATGACGAGGAGGGCGGTGGTCAAGCTCTGGCTCCGTGGGGTTGGAAAAGAACAATGCGGCATCATCTCGGAATCGGCCGACGTTGTGAATGCCGGCCTTGTTCTTGCTTCTCTCCCATGCACCGCAGATGAATGCCGACGATCAGCCCAGAAGAAGCCGCAGCCGGTCCAGCCGGAGCGGGTCGCGCTCCCCGCACTCGCCGCGCAGGTCGCGGTCGCGCTCGGCGCGGCGCAAGAGGACGCGGTCCTACCTCGCCGCGCTGCTCGCCGTGGCCATCGTGGCCGTCGTCGCGGGACTGCTGTACGCGGGGATGTCCGCGCCGGACCGGCCGGCCCTCGCATCGGCCGCATCGCTCGACCCGGCGCGCAAGCCGGCCGAACGCACCGCGGCACTCGCGCCCGTGAACCTGCCGGCCGACGATGCGCCGCACGGTTCCGGCATGGAATGGTGGTACTACAACGGCATCCTCGATGCGACGACGGGCCAGCGCTATGCGTTCCACGTCGCCGTCTTCGTCGCCAACGGACTGGTCAAGCAGACGGTCATGCACGTGGCCTTGACCGATCTTCAGACCGGCCAACGCTATGCCGACCAGGGCCGCACCGGCGGTCTTCCGGCACAGCATGTCGCCAATGGATTCGACTTCCGGCAGGACGATTGGCAGGTCGCCGGATCCGGCCCTTCGCAGAAGCTTCGCGCCGCCTTCGAAGGCGTCTCCATCGCGCTCGACCTGACCGATTCGCATGCACCGGTCCTGCATCGCGCCGCGGGCTCGGCCACGCCAGGGCTGCTCGATTTCGGCCAGAGCGGCATCAGCTACTACTATTCGCGCCCCCGCATGGCGGCGAAAGGCGAGATCACGGTCGGCGGCAAGCCGGCCCAGGTCAGCGGCGACGTGTGGTTCGATCACCAGTGGGGCGACTTCGATGTGCTGAGCCTCGGCTGGAACTGGTTCGCGCTGCATCTGGCGGACGGTTCCGACGTGATGCTCTACCAGCTCTTCGATGCGCAGGGACACAAGGTCATGACGGCCGGCACGGTCTCGAATGCGAAGGGCTCCGTGCCGCTGAAACCGGAAGACGTCGAACTGACGCCGGTCACGACATGGACCAGCCCGCATACCCGGATCCCCTATGTCGTCGAATGGCGCGTGCGGCTCCCGTCGGGCGTGCTGAACATCAAGCCCTTCGTTGCCGACAGCGAATTCGATGCGGGCCGGACCACCGCCAATGTCTATTGGGAAGGGCCGGTCAAGGTGACGGGCAGCATCGACGGCCAGGGATTCCTGGAGCTGAGCGGTTACGACCGGCTGAACGCGGCGCAGTCGAATCACAGATGAGGGGTCGTCCTGCAGGTGGCGAAGATTCACCGCTTGCAGATCCCCAGCACCAGCTCCTGCTCCGTGCAAGTCCTCGATGATTGCGCCGCGGTCGGGGCGCCGAAGGGTGCCCGCTGGGCGATGCAGGCGCGCAGGCGCTTTTCCATCGGCGGGTAGTAGCGCCATCCCTGGTTCAGGGGAGGGAGCTCGAGTCGCACCTGCTTCCATTTGGGATGGCCGTTGGCCTGCAGCTTGTCGAAGTTCGCGCACAGGGAATCGGCGAAGCGCATCAGGTTTCCGACCGTCGACTGCAGCCCGTAGTCGTAGGTGACGAGGTAGGCCTTCACGGTCAGGGTGGGCACGTCGTCCTTGAGCCAGGTCGAATAGCTGGCGGAACGGATCACCGCGGGAAAGTAGGCCTTCTTCGCGCGCGCCGTCTCGGGCGCCGCCTCGTCGAGCTTCAGGATCTTGATGTAATTGCGCGCCTCGGCCTTCATGTCCGTGAACAGCTTGGCCGGCTGGCCGGCGACGATGATGGCGACGTCGATCGACTTGTCGACCGTGAGCCGGGCCAGCGACTCCTCGTTGCTGAGGTACTGCGTGTTGGCGGGTGGCAGCGGCTCGCCGAACATCAGCTGGTAGAGCGTCCTGGAGGTGAGGGCCGTGCCGCTGCCCAGCGGTCCGACGGCGATCTTCTTGTTCTTGATGTCGTGGATGCTGTTGAGCGGCGAGTCGGCGCGGACGATGAAGTAGATCTCTTCGTCGTAGAGCGGCATGATGAGGCGCAGCGGACGGATGATGTCGCCGGCATCGGCGTTGCCGGCCTTCGCCTCGTCCAGGAAGGCCTGGTAGACGTCGGACTGCACCAGGGCCAGCTTGACGCCGGGCTCGTAGCGCAGGCGCTGGACGTTCTCCGCCGAGCCCTTCGAATCGAGTGCTTCCAACCCGATGTCGGCGGGCCCGGCGACCCACTTGGCCAGATCCTGGCCGATCTGGATGTAGGTGCCTGTTTTCGTCGCGGTGACGATCTTGTATTCCGCCCGGGGCGCTGCTGCCGCGCACGCGAGGCAGGCCGTCCACAAGAGTCCTGTCAGCAGGGATCTGATTGGCATGCTGGCTCCATCCAGGGTTGGTGATACCGCCAGTGATGCTGGCTCATTCTTGCGGCTCGGGCTTGCTGGCTCTGTCTCTGTTCGCCCCTCTATTTCTGCGTGCACAGGGCCAGCGCCGCGAGCGCATCGCTGCATGCCTTGCCGTCGGTCACCGTCGCCGCGGCGGCAGGTGCCGAAACGACGGGCGGTGGCGTTGCCGGTGGCGGCGATGGGCGTGCAGCGGTCTCGTCCAGTCCCAGTGCGCTGAAGGTCGCCCGCGCGTCGTGCGCAGGCAGAGCTTGCGGCTGAGGCACAGGCAGCGGCTGCGGAGGCTCAACACGCGGGACGGATGGTGCCTGCACGCGTTCGGCGGCGAGCGCGGGCGCTTGCGGCCTGGCCGCCGGTTTTCGATCATCGGCATCGATCCGGCCGAGTTCCGGAAAAGCAAGCCCGATCAGGACCAGCACCGGCACGGCGCCGATCGCCAGATGCCGGGAGGTCGCGAAACGCGCCGTCCAATGCGTCTTTGCGCCGCCTGCCTGCGGCGCGCTGGCCCGGGACGGATCGAATCCGACAAGGCCCGTTTCGAAATCCGACCCTGCTGCTGCGGCGCTTGCACCTTCCTGCGCGCCAGGCTGCACGGTGTCCATGAAGTCGAAGCCCTCGGGGGAGGGCGCTTCATCGCTGGCCGGGATGCCGTCTCGCGGCTCGATCGCCGGTCGCGCATGGTCGACAGCGACCGGGGCCAACTGGTCCGCGAAACAGAACAGGCAAAACCGGTTCCCCTCCTGCAGCAGCCTAGCGCATCGCCTGCAGGGTACGGAGAACGATGGGTCCAGCTCGTCCGGGGTCGCAATGGCTCGCAAACGTTCCATGCTCGCAACGGGGTCCAGTGATATGTAGATTTTGGACCTACTCTTGCGCCGTACCAAGTGCGTTTTCACATCGGCCGCTGCAGCCGTTGCGCCGGCCGCGAAGGCTATGTCGTTGCCACCAGCAGCTCCTCCGCATGGTTCGGCGGGCGCAGACCATCGGTCCTGCCCATGAAGTAGCGCCGGGTCAGGTCGGCCGCCGAGACGTGACGCGATTCGGCAAAGCCGGCTTCGCGGGCCAGCGTCATGATCTGGGGCGGGGTGAAGAAGCTGAGGAAGGGGGTTCCGCTGGCGCGCGCACCTTTCTCTGCCATCTCGAGCCCGGGACGCACCGCGGGGTCCGCCAGTTCAAGCGGGAGCAGGAAGGTCATGGCGAGCGTCGATCCCGGCGCGAGGGCCGCGACCTCGCGCAAGGTGGCCGCATTCGCCTCCTTGCTGAGGTACATGCTGACCCCCGTGGAGACCACGATGGCCGGCTTGTGCTCGTCGAAGCCGGCCGCCACCAGCCTGTCCCGCCAGGCCTCTCCGGCCTCGAAGTCGACCGGCACGAAGCGCAGCCAGTCCGGGATGCCGAAGCCGAGCTCGATCAGGCGCCGGCGCTTCCAGGCCTGAGGGCCTGGCGGGTCGATCTCGAACACCCTGAGATGCGACGCGATCTCCGGCCTGCGCTGGGCGAAGCTGTCGAGACCGGCACCGAGGATCACATACTGCGCCAGCCCGCGGCCGGCCTGTTCGACGACCAGGTCCTCGATGAAGCGCGCACGCGCCACGATGGAGGCGCGAAAGGGCCGCGTGAACTGCAGGTCCATGTCGCCGCGGCGGCGCCAGTCCGGGTCGGGCGCGAGCAACTGGAGGCCGATGTCATCTTCCAGCACATGCGGCGGCGGATCGGCCTCCACATGCAGCGCGCGCCACAGGGCGACCCGCGCTGCGGTGCTGTCCGGTGCTGCATCCTGCTTGTCGCTCATCGCTTTCCATTCGGCTCTGTCGCAATAGCAGCGCTGACTCGAAAAAGTGCGCGTCGCGCGTGTCGCCCAGAAGGCCAGTGAGTAGAACTTCGCTGCGGCGGACGAGTCTTGACCTTTGAAGCAGTCCAACAACTGCCCGTTCCTGATCATATCCATCGTCTCGATGCCGGCAATGAGTGCTCGCGTGCAGCGAAAAGACTTGAAGGTTTCCCGATCAAGGCGTGGCAGGGAGGCTGGCTCAATCCCTCCACACAATGTGGGCACGAATCGCGAGGGGGCGCTCCCGCACCCAGCCTTTGCTGCGCGCGTAAGCGAGCATGCTTTCGTACTTCTGCTCCCAGTCGGGCACTGGACTTGCACGTGCCAACTCACGTCGCAGCCACGACTCGTCAACCCAAACGTGCTGCTCGCCTTCTTGCGCCAGCATTGCGGGTAGGTCCTGCTCGCCTCGCCGAATGACGGCTTCGAATTGAGTGAAGGTTCCCGGTTGCACAAGTTGAGGCGTTCCGCTGTCTTTCACACTGATCTGCATGTCGCTTCTCACTTTGCCGGTGTCGGCCAGTTGCTCCGATAAAAGTCAACAAAGCCAGGAAAGTCTCCGAGCAACTTGCGCATGGCTTTCTCGGCGGCGGCCGAATCTTGCTGCTCGATGGCTGCGCTCACTTTCATGTGCTCGGAAAGTGTTTGCTGAAGTGCCTCGTCGCTCAATCGTGGGGCATTGGCAAACCAGAAGCGCGAGGCGTTATTGTGAAGCACGGTCACTTGCCGCTCCATCAACGCATTCTTGGTCGCAGCTGCCACGGCGCGATGGAAATACTGGTCCAGTCTCACCAGCTTGCGGAGGTCACGCGTCCGTGCGATTTCCATGTACTCCTCGGCGAATCGACGAAACTTCGCAAGGTCTTCGGAGTCTGCGCGGTTCGCCGCAATCGCGGCACAGGATGGTTCGAGAATCAGGCGGGTTTCAAATACGTCCTGGAGTTCACGAACGCCAAGTGTCGCGATCTTCGTGCCAATCCGGGGTTGCCGTTCGACCAGTCCTTCGAGTTCGAGGCGCCCCAAGGCCTCGCGAACACCCGCTACGCCGAGCTCGAACCCACGCGCCAGGCTTTTTTCATCGACGGCAGAGCCTGGCGCCAAGTCGCCGAAGATGATCGCAGCCAGCACTCGCTCGTAGGCGTCTTCGCGGCGGCTCGTTGGTACAACATCCAAAGACATTCCCGTCGTCTCCCAAAACGCCGGTTTCCTGAAGGCGAGACTGGTCATGCGGTGCACTCCCTGTGCAGGACCGGCTTACGCTGGATTCTAAACATCGCGGCAAGGCACCGGTTTGTCATGCTGTACGCATTTCCCCAAGCCCGCGCGCAAGGACCTGTATGACCGTGGACAGCTGCTCGAGCGTGTGCCCCGCGCTCACTTGCAGGCGAATGCGTTCCGTGCCGCGTGGCACGACAGGGTATTCGATGCCGGAGACCAGTACGCCATTGCTTCGCGCGTGGGCGACGAGGCTGCGTGTGCGATGGGAATCTCGCAGCATGACAGGTGCAATGGGATGCACCCCAGCGGGAACGTCGAAGCCGAATTCAGCCAACTGCGTGCGAAGAAAGCGCGTCGACTCGCGCAAGCGGCCAAGACGCAGCGGTTCGCTCTGCATCAACTTCATCGCGGCGATCACACCTGCCGCAAGAGAGGCCGGTATCGGGTTGGAGAAGAGGTACGGCCGCGAGCGCGCCCGCAGGAGCTCGATGATTTCGCGCCCGGCCGCGACGAATCCGCCCATGGCTCCACCCAACGCCTTCCCGTATGTACCTGTGATGATGTCGACTTGGCCGAGCATGTCGAAATGCTCGGCTGTGCCTCGCCCGGTTGCGCCCAACGTCCCGATGCCGTGTGAGTCATCCACCATCAGCAGGGCGCCATAGCGGCCCGCCAGGCGCACGAGATCCGCAAGAGGGGCGAGCGAGCCATCCATGGAAAAGACCCCGTCCGTCACGATCATCGTGATACCTGTTCCAGGCCCTTCCCGCAACAGGCGTTCGAGGTCTTCGAGATCGCAATGCCGGTAGCGCAGTCGGCTGGCCTTCGCCAACCGCACGCCGTCGATGATGCTGGCGTGGTTCAATTCGTCCGAGACAATCCGGTCTCCGTCATCCAGAAGTGCCTCGAAGATGCCCGCGTTGGCATCGAAGCAAGAGCCGAACGCGATGCAGTCGTCGGCGTGCAGCAGTTCGCGTGTTGCACGCTCGAGCTCCAGATGCAACGCATGCGTCCCCGAGAGGAATCGCACGGAGGCCAGTCCGAGGCCATAGCGCTCCAGGGCCTCGGCCGCGGCGGCGCGAACCGGCGGCGCGTTGGCGAGGTCCAGGTAGTTGTTGCTGGACATGTTCACCATGCGCCCGGCCTCGGTGGTAACCATACCACCCGCTGCGGAGGTCAACACCATGGGCCGCGCCACCGGGCGGGATCCGGGCGCTGCAGCCTTGGCTCTTAGTTTTTCCTTCCAGTGCACCATGTCTCCTATGTGGTCGAGAACCGATCAGCTGCGATCGAGAAGCTTCGGCGGAACAACCGCGTTGGGCGGCATCGTCTTGAGGATATCGGCCTTGAGCAGTGCCTTGTCGGGCGCGTTGAGCAAGCGCACGGTAAGCTGGTAGCGACCGGTCTTCACTGCTTCGGCGAACGCACCCTTCTCCGCGCCGGTCATGGAGGCGAATTTCGCTTCGGCCGCAACCGGATCCTTCGTCACTTTGTCGGACATGGCCGCGAGGGCGTCCGCGGCTTTTTTCTGGACATCCGCGGTTATGGAGTTTTTCGATCCGATGACCTGGATGATGCTGGGCTCGCCCGCGGGACGGAGGTCTTCACTGGAGAGCGCGAGTTTCAGGGTGGGGTACGTCTGGCGCACACGAGTCGCGTCCGGCTCCCAACCCATCGCATAGTCAGCAGTCCCTGCCAGTACCTGCGTCACGCCCGCCATCAGGTTCGGCACGGGGATGAGTTCGTAGCCCGCGCCGGGAGCCAATCCCCACTTCGCCTTGATCTGTGCCTCCGTCAGCTTCCAAAGCCCTGCCACGACCGCCGTGACACGCTTGCCTCGCAAGTCCGCGGCCGACTCGATGCGCTTGCCCGCGCCGAAAATCTGTGCCGAGGAAATCGAATACGTGGCCATCAGGTGGATCGGCACGCCTTTCTCCACCAGCCCGACGAAACCCGCGGGACCGCCGATCAGGAAGTCGAACTCGCCCGCGGCGAAGGCGGTCCACACCGCGGTAACGCTGGGATAGGCCTTTGCCTCGACCTGCACACCGAACTGCTGCTGGAGAGCCTTGTCGTCGGTCAGCAAAGTTGGCACGATCGCGGAGCCGTCCTTTGCGATGACGCCCATGGTCACTCGCGGCAATGACTGCGCAAGAACAGGAGACGCGGCAGCCGCGGCGAAGCATGCGGCACCCAGAAGAATTGAGCGGCGGGCGATGAAAGTGCGAGTGTGGCGATGCCTCATGGTGACTCCGGGTTAAGGTTGCGGATGGGGTGACGAGAGAAGAAGCTGCTCCAGGAGATCAGCGATCTTGAGGCAGCACAGGTCTTGGTCCTTGCGGGTGACGATCTGCAGTCCGACAGGACGACCGTCCGGGGTCGTGCCGCAAGGAATCGATATCGCGGGCCATCCGAGGATGTTGAACAGGTACACGCTTTCCCAGCGTGACCCTGAGATCCCGAAGGCGGGCGCAGTGCCGCCGCCGATCGTGGGCAGTTGCCCGAGAGGCCAGGCTGCGCACGGCAAAGTCGGCGAAACAATGAACGAAACTCCGGCCATACGGCGCGTGAACTGGGTATGGAAGCGCGACCGCGCTTCGCGCGCAGCGAGAAAACGCTCGATGCTCACGGCCTGCCCGCGGCGGATGATGTCCTTGAGCGTCTCGTCGACCGCATCCGGGCGGCTCTCGAGGAACGAGCCAAGCTGTCGAGCGACGGGGGGGTGCCAGAGATCGCAGTACCAATCGTGCGTGGGTTCGAGGTCCAAGTGCCGCTCGTCGATGGCCAGGCCCTCACGCTGCAGAAGTTGGACAGCGCGACGGCAGCAACGGGCAACGTCCGGGTCGACAGCGTCCACTCCCAGTTGTTCGACATAGACGCCCGTCTGCCGGCGCACGTCTTGCTGGCCGTAGCCGAGCCAGTCCACGGGACTGGAATTGACAAGCGGATCGAAGTCGCTTGCGCCCGCGAGCGCAAGCATGCCGACAGCCGCGTCCTCCACGGTGCGCGCAAGGACGCCATGATGGGTTCGTGCCGCCCACAGGTCGCGATGCGGCCAGGCCGGAACGCGGCCGTAGCTGGGTTTGAAGCCTACGATGCCGCACACGCTGGCCGGAATGCGTACCGAGCCGGAGCCGTCCGTGCCATGCGCGAACGGCGACACCCCCGCCGCGACAGCGGCGGCGGCCCCGCTGCTCGAGCCTGCGGACGAATGAGTGGGTACGCGTGGGTTTCGTACGGAGGGCCCAAGCAGGTTGTCACTCGAATCGTTGTGTGCGAAAGCCGGGGTGTTGGTCTTCGCGAAAACAATCGCCCCGCTCTTTCTCGCGTTATCGACAACCGCGCAGTCCTGCGTGGGGACATGATCGCCAAAAAGCGGGCTGCCATATGTCGTCCTGAGGCCGGCCGTATCTTCGGTGTCCTTGAACGCGATAGGAATCCCGGCAAGAGGGGGCTGCGGCTTCGCGGAACCCATCTCCTGTTCGACGTGGCGCGCGCGTGCAAGTGCCGTGTCCGCGTCGATGGTGATGAACGCTGCGTAGTCTCGCTTCACCTCCTCGGCTCGATCCAGCGTCGCCTGCATCAACTCCACCGGAGACAGCCGGCGTGCGGCCATTTCCCGGAGCATGTCGCGCGCGCTGAGCGTTGTGAGATTCACGGTCGGCCTACTTGACGGCGGGGGCCACTTCCGTGCCCAGCAACCGGATGCATTCGAGCAGGTCTTCCTGCTTCGCGTAGTCAACGGTGATGTCCACGCGGTCCAGGCCAAGCTTCTTCATCCGCAGCAGGCGCTCGATGGCCTGGTCCGGCGTGCCGAAAACGCTCGGCATCCGCTCCACCACACTGTCGAAGTTGTCGAGCCATTGCTCGCCGTACGTCGGGTTCGGCTTTCCGGCACGCTCCGCGAAGATGCGCTTGTATTCGATGAAGCGATTCACGTACTTCACGACACCGTAGGCAACCTGGTCGCGAACGAAATCCATATGGCGTGCCACATGGCCATGCACCAGCAAGCTCGTGAACTTGAAAGGCTTGGCGCTGCCGACAGGCCTGCCCTTTTCCCAGGCAGCCTCGTAGGCGCGCAGCAGGCCGTCGGCTTCCTCCCAATCGGCGGCCACAGCGCCAGTCATGAAGCCGAGCTTGTGTGCGCCTGCATATTGGGCGCCATGGATGGAGGTCGCCGCGAATCCGATAGGCGGCGCTGGCTGCTGCACCGGACGGGGGCACAGTGCCACTTCGGGAATGTTGAAGAACTTCCCTTCATGGCTGAAACGCTCCTGGGTCCATGCCTTGAGGATGATCTCCAGCGACTCCTGAGTGCGAGCATCCGTATCGGTGACGGGCAACTTGTAGACGTCGGCGGTGAGCGGCGTGTTGCCCTTGCCGAAGCCGAAGTACAGCCTTCCCTTGCTGAGGATATCGACCGTGGCCCACTCCTCGGCTACGTTGAGGGGATGGTGAAACGGAAGGATGACGGCGCCAGGGGTGATCTGGATGCGGCTCGTCGCCTGCGCAATCGCGGACATGATGGCGATGATCCCGCCAGTGGAGTTGGTCGGGAACTTGAAGTGCTGCTCCGACACGCCGAAAGAGGCGAGCCCTACTTCATCAGCCATGCGAGCCAACTCGACGACTTGTGCCACGCGCTCTTGCGCATTCGCGTCCGTGCGGACGTAACCTTGGGTGAGGATGCCGATTTGCATGAATTTTTTTCCTGGTATTAAGCGATAAGGGAGGCTGTCGACGCGTGCGAGTCACTGCCGATCAGGGTGTGGATGCTCTGGCGGAACTCGAGAAATTCACCCGTACCCGGGGTGGGACACGCTGACGTCTGGAATTCCCGCAAGATGCGGGCGGGGCGCCCGAGCACGATGACGCGTTCGGCGAGGAGGAACGCCTCCTCGATGTTGTGCGTGACGATCAGCGCGGTCATGTTGGTGGAGCGGCACAGCTGCAGGAATTCGTCCCGCAACGAATCCGCGGTCACTTCATCAAGCGCTGAGAAACTCTCGTCCAGGAGCATCAGGTCTGGCTCGATGGCGAATGCGCGCGCGAGGGAGACCCGCTGCCGCATGCCGCCGGACAGCTGCGACGGATACAAGTGACCTGCGTGCCCGAGGTGGACCTGGTTGAGCCACTTCTCGGCAATCGTTCGCCGTCCTTCGGGCGGCTTGCCGAGGATCTCCAGGCCCACCACCACATTGCCGAGGGCTGTACGCCATGGCAGCAGCCGTGGTGCCTGGAATGCCATGCCGATGTGACCCTGCAGCAACTTGCGCTCGACGAAGGGGTCCATGCCGGAGACGCGCACCTGGCCTCGCGTGGCGCGCAGGTTGCCTACCAGCAAATTCATGAGGGTGGACTTGCCGGCACCGGTGCGGCCGAGGACCGCGACCCGTTCACCGCGATCGATGCTCAGGCTGAGGTTTTCGACCGCTGTGCGGCCGTTGAAGGAGACGGAGACATTGGTGAGGCCGACAACGCGATCGGCGGTAGGTGCGGTATTCATCGAACGGTCGCCTCCTTGCGCCAGCCGAGAAGCTTCGTCTCAGACCAGTCGATCAGAAGCACGATGATGAAGTTGACGGCGATCATGATGACTGTCCACGCGAAGATCATTGCCATCTGAAAATTGGTCTGGGCGTCGCTCATCTGGGAGCCGACGCCGGTGCTGGCACCGATCAGTTCGGCAAACACCAGGATGCGCAACACCAACGAAGAGACCGAACGCATCGACACCAGAAGATGCACCAGCGACTGGGGAACCAGCAGGATGTGGATGGTCTGCCAGCGGCTGGGCCTGAATTGGTCGATGGCCTCGACCACGTCGGCATCGATGTCGCGCACGCCTTCGTACACGCTGACGGCGTACAGCGGCACACCCACCATGAAGCAGATGAACCAGACGCGCGCTTCGACGTTCGACATCCACAGGATGGCGACCAGCACCCACGAGACGGCCGGCACTGCCTGCAGGATGGACAGCGCGGGATTCGCGAGCGCGCCCAATGTGTTGCGGAACGCACCCATCAACAGGCCCAGGAACCATCCGATAACTGTCGCCGTTGCGAGTGCGAACAAGAACCGCGCTGCTGTTATCAGGATGTGGGCGTACTGCTCAGTCACCGCGCGCACCAGCGCGCGCCAGATTTCGACGGACGAGGGGAACAGGAAGGGGGGCAGGCTGCGGTGACCGATCTCGATCAGCAGGATGAAGATCACGAACACGATGGCCGTTGCCCACATCTTGCGCCAGCCCGCTGACCATTCCTTGCGCGCGGGAGTGTCTTGCACGCAGTCCTGCGCCGTGCTCGCAGGTGGGATGGGTCCTTTGGATTCAATGCTCAAAGCCATCACCGTTCCTTGATCTTGCGCACCGCAATGGCGTCGATCTCGATGCAACAGCCCGGCGCAAGCGCCGATACTTCGACGGTCACGCGCGCGGGATACGCAGACGGGTCCGGAAAGAACTTCCGGTAGATTTCGTTGAAGCCGGCATAGTCGCGGCCTCGATCCGTCAGATAGCAGTTGGTCTTGACGACGTCCGCCATGCCGCAGCCGGCGGCTTCCAGGATGGCCTGGATCTGGCGCAGCACCGCCTCCGTCTGTGCATGAATGCCTTGCGCGGGCTTGCCGGTTTCCAGGTCGACGCCGAGCTGGCCCGAAACGAAGACCAGGCCGGGGACCGCGACACCTTGGGAGTGGGGAATATCCCCCCAATCGGTGGCGTGGGGTGTGGAGATGAGTTGTTTCATGACGTGGGTTGGAGCAGTGGTCGGGAAGTGACAGTGGCGGACGAATCCGAGGTCGACGCCGTGATGGGCATTTGCGTCTCCACCAGTCGGGTCCAGAAGGACACCCCGTAGGACAGGGCGCGGTCATTGAAGTCGTATGCGGGGTGGTGCAGTGGCGCGCTGTCGCCGTTGCCGATCCAGATGAGCGCCCCCGGCCGCACATTCAGCATGAAGGCAAAGTCCTCGCCCGCCAGCACTGGGGTGAACTCCGTATCGACGCATGCATCACCGACGATGCGCTTGGCGACCGCGGCGGCAACCGCGCTCGCCAAACGGTCGTTGACGAGGACGGGCTGGCTTCTCTGGTACGACAGCGTGGCCTTGCCGCCGTGCGCCTGCGCGATGCCGGCGACCAGCTCTCGCAGACGCTGCTCCACCCGAGTTCGCACTTGCTCGGACAAGGTACGGACCGTCCCTGACAGTCGCACCTTCGCGGGTATGACGCTGCGCGCCGTCCCCGTTTCGAAGGTGGTGATCGACACGGCGGCGCAGGCGAGGGGATCCACATTGCGCGCAACGATGCCTTGGGCAGCGGTGATGATGTGGGCGCCGATCAGCACCGGATCGACGCCGAGATGCGGGCTTGCCGCATGAACTCCCGCTCCTTCAATGTCGATGGTGGGGTAGTCCACCGCACCCATCATCGGTCCGGCGCGCAGGCCAAAATGCCCCACCGGCATTCCGGGGCAGTTATGCATCGCGTAGACCTGCTGGATGCCGAATCGCTCCATCAGGCCATCGTCGACCATGGCTTGCGCACCCGCTCCACCCTCCTCGGCGGGCTGAAAGATCAGCACTGCGGAACCGGCGAAGCGACGCGTGGCACACAGGGCCTTCGCCGCGCCCAGAAGCATGGACGTGTGGCCGTCATGCCCGCACGCATGCATGCGGCCGGCGCAGACGGACCGGTACGGGAGCCGACCCGTTTCTTCGATCGGCAACGCATCCATGTCGGCTCTGAGCCCAATCGTCGTCGGCCCGTCCTCTTGGCCGCGCACGACAGCCACTACGCCCGTGCCACCAATTCCGCCGACCACCTCGTCGCAGCCGAACCCGCGCAACAGGTCCATCACCTTCCCCGAAGTGCGGTGACAGTCGTAGAGGAGCTCCGGGTTCGCGTGCAGGTCGTGCCGCCATGACGCGACCTCCTCCAAGGCGAGGATCGACGGCTCGGCCGAGAGCGTGGTCATGCGCTGGCACCTTCCACGTTGCAGCACATGCTCTCGATCATCAGGCCGAGCACATGCTTCAGGCGCCGACCCTCCGTGGCGGTCATCTTTCCCAGCAGTTCTCCCTCCGCCGTCCGCGCGAGTGCGCTGAGTTCTCGCACGCTGCAGCGCGAAATGTCGGTGAGCTTGAGGCACGTTGCGGGTCCGACAGGACACTCAGCCTCGACCAAGCCTCGCTGAACCAGGTTGCGAATGCACTCTGGATTGCAACGTTCGCCCGTGAAAGAGATCGCCTCCGCAAGCTCCGAAACCGTTTGGCCTTCGTCCATGGCCAGTATCTGGAGGATGTAGGCGTCCGACTCGCTCCAGCCCAATCCC
This sequence comes from Variovorax sp. SRS16, assembly GCF_901827165.1. Taxonomy (NCBI): domain Bacteria; kingdom Pseudomonadati; phylum Pseudomonadota; class Betaproteobacteria; order Burkholderiales; family Comamonadaceae; genus Variovorax; species Variovorax sp. SRS16. The sequence continues at coordinate 194,419 of NZ_LR594669.1, read as the reverse complement.
ACGCGCCGTTCATAGTGGCGGCGGCGGAATTGCATGAACGCTCGCCAGATCAGATAGCTCAGGTCAGTGGTGACCAGGCATCCCTCGCGGTTGCCGGGCGGCAGAGGACTGGGCATTGCTGCCACTTCGGTGTAGCCCCCGCCATGGAAGACGAGCGGTTGCGCTGCGTCCGCCTGAAAGCGCAGGACCTCTCCCACGAAGATCAGATGATCCCCGCCTTCGTACTGGTGTGCCACTCGACATTCGAAACGCGCCGCACTGTGGTCCAGCACGGGCACGCCTTCGAGGTTTCGCTGGATGGGGACGCCTGCGAATCGGTCGATTCCGCGGCTCGCGAAGCGTGTGGACAGATGCTCCTGGTCCGCGGCGAGGACGTGCACAACAAAGTGCTCGCCCTGCCGGAACGCTTCGAGCGCGGAAGAGGACTTGGCCAAGCTCCACAAGATGAGCGGAGGGCTCAAAGAGACCGATGTGAAGCTATTGACCGTCACCCCGACATCGACCTTCTCAGGACTTTGGGTGGTCACCACGCAGACACCCGTCGCGAAGCAGGCGAGTGCAGAACGAAGTGCCTTCGAGTCAAGAATCCCCGTGTCGCTGCGGGTTGGCGCTGTGCGTTCTGCGGTTTGCATCATCTGATATTTCAGTTAATCTATATTAGAAATTGTAGTTTTCAATAAAACAGCGTCAAGCGCATTTCACCTAGGGTTTGCACTTATTTGAGCGCTCTATGCATCAACGAGTGGCCGCAGGACGCCGGCCGCAGAACCGGTGCGTTCGCCCCGGCTCTGTCGTCGTCCTTGACGTCCCCAGCCGCGTTTGCAGCGGCTGATGCGGACGCCAGTGGCGTCCAATGCAGTTCTCTTATCTCTGCAGGAATCGCGCGAACCGCTCCATGGCCGCGGTGCCCTGCGCCGACGCATACCATTCGGGCGAGGTGAGAAGCTGCTTGGACAGGTTCTGGGGCGCGGTCGGGAGCTTCGCCATGCGGGCAGGCGTGATCGCGCCGGTATTGAGCGCTTTCAGGTTCGTTGGCCCGTACTCGATGATCTTCGCGGACCGGGCCTGGGCTTGCGGATCGAGCGCCGCGTTGATCAACTGCATCGCCGATGTGGCATTCGGTGCGCCCTTGGGGCCCATGAGGCACTCGATTGTTGGCTCAATTTGACGAGAAGCTCGTGTTTCCGGATGTGCAATGGCCCTTGAGCACATAGTGGATCGGGTCGACCACCCACTCCATGCAGATGCCGCGTCCATCTCCAAGGTTGTCAATGCATGAGTGGGTGCAAAGTGCCTGCCAATACGAGTCCGCCTCGATGGCCAGGCGTCAACCCCTGTCGTAAGCCGCCTGAGCGAAATACCGCCTGAACAATCCGCAGTGCAAACCCGGAACCAATCCACTGAACTGGGCCAAGGGCCTGGAGTTGCTGTGTCCCAAGAAGATCTACTGACGCGCTCGATTTGGATCTGGCCCAATTCGTATTGGCGGCCTTCGCAGAGCGCTTGGCTGACAGCGCACAAGTTCGGCTTCCTGAACGGCATCTACGGAAGAGTCCTCGGCCGCGTCTTGGCGAGCATCGACCCAAGCAGTGAGCAACTACCCAAGAGTTCACCTGCGCGGCTCTTCAACCGCATCGCCGAGAAACGACGGTACGGGAAAAGGTCCGACGGGCGACACGATGTGCTGCGGGCTCATACGCAGGACGAACTCTTCGGCGCGCCGTATGTCTGGATGGGTGGTTTCATTCGAGCATCCATCAGATCGAAGGACTTAGAACGTGCCAGCTTCACGGCGTCGAGTTCGTTTCGTCCCGTCCGGGCTGTGGAAAGAAGATCTTTCTGGACGGCAGACCTGAGTACCTGCGGCGTCCGCTTTGCTGCCATATGCGCGCGACCCTTCGCGGGACGCGAGCCGCTGTTTTGCGAGCTCTTTGCGGATGAGGAGGAGGGGACCTCGAGATCGGCGGCTCGCATCCAGAATGAGATCGCGATGATTTGTCGATCAAGGTCAGTGTCCGGCGTGGATTCGAACGCAGCCATTCCCAATGGTCGACGCGGTTTACCTTGAAGTCCTGTTGGATGGGACGCCTGTGCGGCAGCGCCTCGAACTGACGCGATCGCTACAGGTCCAGGTGCATGAGACGCCCTTGCGGCGCCTTCAACGAGCGATCTTGGAGTCTGACTTGGCTGCAACCATTGTTTGGCTTCGCTCTATGGGGCGGGTCATCTCGAACGATGAGTGAAAGGTCACTGCGGACACCGGGTGGCCGCAACTCCTTGATATCGATCGCGGTTTGTCGAACCTTGCTGGGCTGATGATGGCCGACGACATTGTCTTGAACGCCGCGCGCCGGATCTCGATTCGTTCGTTGTGCTTCCTTCCAGAAGCCTTGCGCGGACATGGCGCGCGCGCCCCCGATCGGCTGACTGAGGTGTGCACGGCGCAGTTCCTGCCGATTCTGGAGGCGGCCCCTGGATGGATGACGGGGATGGGGCTGGAGGAACTGCAACCTCGCTACCTACAGAGGTGTCGAGCGCAATCCTCTTAACAATTTGACATAAGATAGATTGTATTTTCAATGAAACGAACCCCAGGCATCACTCCAACTCGATGCCCGCCTGCTGGATCAGATCGCCCCATTTGCGCAACCCGCTCTGGCGAAGCCCGCGAGCTTGGCGGCCATTCCACCGCCCGATCCGGCGCGCGTCGCGTCGGAGCCACGCAGCATGACTACTTAGTTATTCATTGCCGTCGACTGCTTCTGCTTGAAGTCCTGCGAACTCCCAACAAATTCACGCTGGCCGCGTGCAGCTTTTTTGACATTTGAAAATGGAGCGCATGCTCCGGCTGCGCAATGTGGTCGATGCTACCCGCAGGGAGGAACGGCCGAGCGGCACCTCATTCCCCAGTCTCTTTCCTCTTCCTCATGCACCCACGCAAACTCCTGGGCCTCGCGGCCGGTACCTTGTTGACGCTAACGCTGGCCGCCTGCGGAGGAGGAGGCGGCGGCGCGTCGTTCCCGCTGATCGCGCCCGCGGCACCGAGCACACCCGCGCCGACCTACAAGATCAGCGGCACCGCAGCCTATGGCCATCCCGTGGCCGGACAAACGGTCCAGGTGCAGGACGCGACCGGCAAGGTCTGCGCGTCGACCACCACAGCCAGCGACGGCAGCTATTCCATGGACACCACAGCCTGTGCGGCCGGGTCCGCCGCGGTCTTTCTGGCGGGCTACACCACGCCCGCCGGCGCGCCGCTGGAAGCCGTGGCCATTCCGCCGCAGGGTACGCCGGTCATCGATGGCGTGGTCAACGTCGACCCGCTGACCACCATGCTCGCCTATGCGGCCGCAGGCCTCGTGCTCGACACTTCGGCGCCGGCCGACAACGCCCACGTGCTCGCGCTGCTGTCGAAGGTCAGCGCCGCGCAATACCAGCAGGCCAGGACCTCGCTGCTGATCGCGCCGCTGTTGCAGGTGCTGCAGTCCACCTATGGTGTCAGCACGAATGGCTTCGATCCGACCACCTCGACCTTCGCCGCGGACGGCCAGGGCCTGGACGCCTTCTTCGATGCCTACCTGTTCACGGCGACCCCGACCAGCGTGCAGCTTCAGGCGCCGGGATCGATCGGCCCGCTGGTGCTGGTCACGTTGCCGACGACGGCAGGCGGCGGCTCTGCCGTGACCTCGACCACGGCCTACAACATCGGCGGCACGGTCTCGGGACTCTCGCCGGGCGATTCGGTCACGCTGCTGCTCAACGGCGGCCATGCCTTCGCCACCAACGCCAACGGCAACTTCACCTTCCCGACGCCGGTCGCCAGCAACTACAGCGTCACCGTGGGCACTCAGCCTGCGGGCAAGACCTGCACGGTGTCCAACGGCACGGGCGCCGGCATCACGGCCAGCGTCTCGAACATCGGCGTCACCTGTTCCGCCATCACCTACACGGTCGGCGGCACGGTCGCCGGGCTGACCGGCACGCTCACGCTGCAGAACAACGGCGCTGACACGAAGACCGTCAGCGCCAATGGTGCCTTCACCTTCGCCACGCCGGTGGCCTGGCACGGCAGCAGCAACGTCACTGTCAACACGCAGCCCGCGGGCCAGACCTGCACGGTCACGAACGGCACGCAGTCCAATCTGGCGGCCAACGTCACCAACGTCAATGTCACCTGCTCGACCAACACCTACACCATCGGCGGGACGGTCAGCGGCCTGACCGGCACGCTTGCGCTGCAGAACAACGGCGCCGATACGCTCGTCGTCCACGCCAACGGGAGCTTCACCTTCGCAACGCCGGTCGCCTGGTCCAGCACCTACAACGTCACCGTGAACACGCAGCCCGCCGGGCAGACCTGCACGGTGACCAACGGCTCGGGTGCCAACGTGGCGGTCAATGTCACCAATGTCGGCGTCACGTGCGTGATCACGCCGCAACCGGTCTTCGTCTATGTGCCGGACTATGGCAACAACAGGGTCCTGGGCTATCGCGTCGATACGGTCACCGGTGCGCACACCACCATTCCGGGAAGCCCGTTCGCTGCCGGCACTGACGACCGCTGGGTCTCGACCGTGACCACGCCGGGCGGCACCTTCCTCTATGCCACGAACCAGGCCACCAACAACATCTCGGGCTATCGCGTCGACATGACGACCGGCGCCCTCACGCAGCTGTCGGGAAGTCCGTTCACGGGCGGCGCGCAGCCGGGTTCCATCACGATCAATCCGGCAGGAACGTTCGCCTATGTGGCCAACAGACAGGGCGGTAACGTCTCGGGTTACAGCATCGACCAGAGCACGGGCGCGCTCACCGAGATCGTGGGCAGTCCGTTCACCGCGGGCGTGATTCCGATCCGCATCGCCATCAATTCGGCTGGCACCTTCGCCTACGTTGCGAACCAGAACGGCGGCAATGTCTCGGGCTACAGCATCGACCAGAGCACGGGCGCGCTCACCGAGATCGTGGGCAGTCCGTTCGCCACCAACGGCAGCCCCTACTCCGTCGCGGTCAATCCGGCCGGCACATTCGCCTATGTGGCGAACAACGAAGCCAGCGTCTCGGGTTTCAACATCGATCCCGCCACCGGCGCGCTCACGGCCATGGGCGGCAGTCCCTTTACGGGCGCATACGCTGGCTGGGGATGGCAGGCGATCGCGGTCAATCCCGCCGGTACCTTTGCCTATGCGAGCACCGGCAACGGCGGTCCGGTGCTGGTCTTCAGCATCGATCCCGGCACGGGCGCGCTCACCAATGTGCTGGCCGATTCGTACCTGAACGGCTCCGGCCCGTACTACACCACATTCGATGCGACGGGCAGCCTGGCCTATGTGGGGAACTACATCGGCATCACCGTTGCACTGGCCCACGTCGACCCGCTGACGGGCGCGCTCACCAGCCTCCCCGGAAGCCCGTTCAACGTTGGCGCACGGCCCTACAACCTGGCCGTCGTGAAGCCCTCGCCCTGATGCGAAAGCGCCGCATGGCTTCTGATCCAATACCGATCGCGAAGAAGGCTTCGCTGCATCGAAGGAGTCCATGGCCGAGCGCATCCACACCATCGTCATCGGGGCTGGCATCGTCGGCCTCGCGATCGCACGCCGGCTCGCGCCGCAGGCCGGCGAGCTGCTGATCCTGGAGCGCGCCGATGCCATCGGCACCGGCACCTCGTCGCGCAACAGCGAGGTGATCCATGCCGGCATGTACTACGCGCCGGGCACGCTCAAGGCACGCAGCTGCGTCGCGGGACGGCGCATGCTGTACGACTACTGCCGCACGCACGGCGTCGAGCATCGCCGCGTCGGCAAGCTGATCGTGGCGACCGAGCCGGCGCACGTCGATGCGCTCGGGGCGATCGCCGAGCGCGCCGTCGCCAACGGACTCACCGCGCCCGACGAAGCGCTGCAATGGCTGGCCGCCGACGCAGCGCACGCGCTCGAGCCCGAACTGCGCTGCCTCGCGGCGCTGTGGTCGCCGGCCACCGGCATCATCGACACGCATGCGCTCATGCTCGCCTGTCTGGGCGATGCGGAGCGCGACGGCGCGGTGCTGTCGACCGGCACCGCCTTCGTCGGTGCCAGCCGCGATGGCGATGGCTGGCGGGTGCGCACACGCGGCGCCGACGGCGAGTTCGAACTGGCTTGCACGCACCTCGTCAATGCCGCCGGACTGCAGGCGCAGCACGTGGCGGCCGGCATCGAGGAACTGGACGCGCGCCACGTGCCGCCCGCGCTCTGGCTCAAGGGCAATTACTTCACCGTCGCCGGGCGACGGCCGCCCTTTCGCCATCTGATCTATCCGGTGCCCTCGGGCGGCGGCCTCGGCGTCCACCTGACGCTCGACATGGGCGGCCAGGCACGCTTCGGTCCCGACACCGAATCCGTCGATCCGGACGCAGCGATCCATGACGCGCCCGACTACCGCGTCGATCCGCGGCGCGCCGATGTCTTCTACGAAGCCATCCGAAGCTACTGGCCTGCCCTGCCCGATGGCGCGCTGCAGCCGGCCTACTCGGGCATGCGTCCCAAGCTCGCGCGCGGCGGTGCGGGGCTCGATGCCAACGACTTCGAGATCAGCGGTCCCGAGCGGCATGGCCTGCCAGGGCTGGTCCAGCTGTTCGGCATCGAGAGCCCGGGCATCACCGCCTCGCTCGCGCTGGCCGAGCAGGTGGCACGGATGCTGCGGCCGGACTGAGGCCGCTTTTCAGAGCTTGCCAGCTGTCCTCTTGCGCTGCTGGCTCGCGGACACCAGGTGGTCCAGAAAGCCCTGGACTGCGCGAGCCGGTTGCGGACTGTGGCGCCGGATGGCCTTGAATTCGAGATGCGTGCGCAGGCGATGCGGATTGATGCGCTTGAGCAGGCCGCTCTGCTCCCACGGATGCGCATAGTGCGCCGGCAGGAAGCCCAGGTAGTTGCCCGACAGGATCAGCAATGCGCGGCCCTCGACGTTGTCGACCGAGGCAGCCGCTTCGGCGATCTGCAGCAGCGTCAGCTCCTGGCCGCCGAGATAGGTGCGCGCCGCCAGCTTGGAGCGGCTGATCTCCTCGAGCTGGCGCGGGCCCGGCGGGCAGGAGTAGACCGGGTGCGGCGAGGCGCAGTACAGCAGCTGCTCCTCGCGGTAGAGGGTCTTGTAGTCGAGGCCCGCGACGCGATCGGGAAAGGGTCCGAGCGCGAGATGCAGGCTGCCGTCGAGCACGCGTTGCTCCATGCCCGCGGGTGTGTCCATCACGATCTGCAGATGAACGTCGGGCGCCACGCGCACGAAGCTGCGGATCGCTGGCAACAGCGGCGACTGGTCGTCGGTCAGCGTGGCCTCGATCACGCCGAAGCGCAAGGCCCCGCGCAGTTGCTTGCTGAGCGCACCCGATTCGAGCGAGAAGGTGTCGACCGCGCCCAGCAGCCGTTGCGCGGCCTCGTGCAGATGGGCGCCGTCCTCGGTCAGCCGGAAGCCGGCGCGGCCGCGCTCGCACAGCCGCACGCCCATGCGCGTCTCGAGCTGCGACATGTACTCGCTGATGCGCGACCCGCCGAGATTCAGGGCCGACTGGGCGGCCGCGTAGCCGCCGCAGCGCACGACGGTGTCGAACACGCGCAGCAGCTTGAGGTCGGCGTCCTGGACTTGCATGGGGCGTTTCGAATACTTCCGGATTTCCGGAAATGAAGATCTCGAACTTGGGATTTTACCGGAGCAAGCTTGTGCCCAGAATTCGGCCATTCAACGTCCCGAAAGAAGCCCGTGAGCCACGTCCCCGACAAGAACCGCTATGACCAGGGCCGCCTGGACCTGCCCTTCGTGGGCATCTGCACCTTCGGCAAATCGCCGCTGTGCCTGGATTGGGACGCCATCGACGCCGACGTCGCCGTGATGGGCGCGCCCTTCGATTGCGGCACCCAGTGGCGCGCCGGCGCGCGCTTCGGCCCGCGCTCGATCCGCGAGGCCTCGACGCTGTTCGCCTTCGGCCACGGCGGGGCCTACGACTTCGAGGACGACGTGCTCTACATGCCGGCCGACGAAGTGCGCATGGTCGACATCGGCGATGCCGACATGGTCCACACCGACACCGAGAAGTGCCACGCGAACATCGAGTACGGCGTGCGCAAGATGCTGGCCGCGGGCGCACTGCCGGTGGTGATGGGCGGTGACCATTCCATCAACATTCCCTGCATCGCGGCCTTCGAGGGGCAGGCGCCCTTCCACGTGGTCCACATCGACGCACACCTGGACTTCGTCGACGAGCGCCACGGCGTTCGCCACGGGCACGGCAATCCGCTGCGGCGCGCGGCCGAGAAGGCGGTGGTCTCGGGCATGACGCAGATCGGCATCCGCAACGTCTCGTCGACCGCGCGCGAAGGCTACGAAGAGGCGCGGCGCATGGGCTCCGACATCATCTCGGTGCGCCAGCTGCGCCGGCTCGGCGTCCAGGGCGTGCTCGACCGCATTCCGAAGGGCGTGCGCTACTACCTCACCATCGACATCGACGGCTTCGATCCCTCGATCGCGCCCGGCACCGGCACGCCGAGCCACGGCGGCCTGACTTACTACGAAGGGCTGGAGATCTTCGCCGGCCTGGCGCAGCAGGGCGAGGTGGTCGGCATCGACCTGGTCGAGGTCGCGCCCGACTACGACCACTCGGGCTCGACGGCGATCCTGGCGGCGCAGCTGCTGCTCAACACCATCGGCCGCGTGATGCACCAGCGCAAGATCAAGCGGGCCTGACGACCCACCGCAGACAAGGAGACAAAACCCATGGACAAAGATCCTCGCGCCGCGCAAGCCCTGCCCTCCCTGGCCGGCATTCCGCGCGTGCCCCTGCGGCATCCCGGCCGCTGGATTTCCGGCGTGCTGTCGGCGGCGGTGCTGGTGTTCCTCGTGCACGCGTTCGCGACCAGCAAGATCGAATGGGATTACGTGCGGCGCTTCCTCACGGCGCCGGCCATCCTGCACGGCGTGCTCAACACGCTGATCCTCACGGTCTGCGCGATGGCGCTGGGCATCGCGCTCGGGCTGCTGGTCGCGCTGATGCGGCTGTCGTCCAGCCCGGTGTCGCGCTTCGTCGCCTCGGGCTACATCTGGTTCTTCCGCGGCACGCCGATCTACCTGCAGCTTTTGCTGTGGTTCAACCTGGCGCTGGTGTTCCAGACCATCGGCCTGCCCGGCGTCTGGCAGATCGGCACCGTGACGCTGATGACGCCCTTTCTCGCGGCCCTGCTCGGACTCGGCGTCTGCCAGGGCGCCTACACCGCGGAGGTGATCCGCGCCGGCATCCTGTCGATCGACGCCGGCCAGTACGAAGCCGCGCAGGCGCTGGGCATGCGCCGCACGCAGGTGATGCGCAAGATCGTGCTGCCGCAGACGCTGCGGGTCATCATGCCGACCCTCGGCAACGAGGTGATCAGCATGCTCAAGACCACCTCGCTGGCGGCCGCGATCGACTACCAGGAAGTGATCCATTCGGCCTCGCTCATCTACTACGTCAACAACCGCGTGATCGAGCTGCTGTGCATCTGCGCGATCTACTACCTGGTGACGGTCACCGTGCTGAGCTATCTGCAGCGCAAGCTGGAACAGCGCCTGGCGCGCTCGCTGAACCGCGTCAACCCGGCACGCGCCGGCACCGCCGCACCCGTCATCGTGGAGGTGACCGCATGAACCCGATCGCCGTGGCGCGCGACGTCTGGAAATCCTTCGGCGATGTCCAGGTGCTGCGCGGCGTCTCCCTCGAAATGCAGGCCGGCGAGGTGTTCGGCATCGTCGGTCCCTCGGGCAGCGGCAAGAGCACCTTCCTGCGCTGCTTCAACCAGCTCGAGACCATCGACCGCGGCGAGCTCTTCGTCAACGGCGAAGTGGTGGGCTATGCATTGCGCGACGGCAAGCTGTACCAGCACGGTGACCGCAAGATCGCCGCGCAGCGCAGCCAGGTCGGCATGGTGTTCCAGAAGTTCAACCTGTTCCCGCACATGACCGTGCTCGAGAACGTGGCCAGCGGCCCGGTGATCGTCAAGGGCACCGAGCGCTCGAAAGCCGAGGCGCAGGCGCGCCGGCTGCTCGATCGCGTCGGCCTCGCGAGCTTCTGCGATCGCTATCCCTCGCAGCTTTCCGGTGGCCAGCAGCAGCGCGTGGCCATCGCCCGCGCGATCGCGATGGAACCCACGATGCTGCTGCTCGACGAACCCACCTCGGCGCTCGACTCCGAACTGGTCGGCGAAGTGCTGGCCGTGATGAAGGACCTGGCCGCCGAGGGGCGCACCATGATCCTGGTCACCCACGAACTGGCCTTCGCGCGCGAGGTCTGCGACCGCGTGGCCTTCATGGAAGACGGCTGCGTCGTCGAGTGCGGGCCGCCGGAACAGCTGTTCGGCAATCCGCAGCAAAGCCGCACCCGCGAGTTCCTGCAGCGGCTGCATCGGCCCGCGGCCGCGACGTCACCTGTCATTCCCACCGCATCCCTTTCCCACTGAGGTCATCATGAAAAACATCATCGCGCTCCCATGCCGCCAGCTGCTGGCCCTCGCACTCGGGCTGTCGACAGCCGTCGCCGTCTACGCCGCCGACCCGGCGCCTGCGGCCGCGAACAGCGCCGGCGCGCTCGCCACGCTGGCCTCGCGCGTGCCGGAGAAGTTCCGCCAGGCCGGCAAGATCGTGGTCGGCACCAGCCCGACCTACATCCCGCTCGAGTTCAAGGACCCGGAAACGCAAAAGCTCATGGGCCTGGACATCGACCTGGTCGAAGAGATCGGCAAGCGCCTCGGCCTGAAGGTCGAATGGCAATCGCAATCGCTGGACCAGATCATCAATTCGATCGACACCGGCCGCATCGACATCGGCGCCTCGGTCATCGCCGACATCGCGGCACGCCGCGACAAGACCGACTTCGTCGACTACTTCGCGACCGGCACGCAGCTGTTCGCGTTTGCCGACCGCGCGAAGGATTTGAAGACGGTCGAGGACGTGTGCGGCAAGACCGTGGCCGTCAACCGCAACGGCATCTTCTTCATCCGCCTGAAGGAAGTGAACCAGAGCGTGTGCGTCGGCAAGGGCCGGCCCGAGATGCAGTTCTCGCTCACCGACAAGACGGCCGACGCGCGCATGAACCTGATGCAGGGCCGCGCCGTGGCCGCCGCGGCGAGCGTGGATTCGGTGCGCTTCCTCAACGAGGATCCGAAGTCGCCGGACAAGGGCAAGTTCGTTTTGATCGGCAAGCCGGCCACCGTCGATCTCGCGGGCCTGGCCTTCGCCAAGTCGAACGCGGCACTGCGCGACGTGGTCGCCGAGGCGCTGGCTTCGATGATCAGGGACGGCAGCTACGCGAAGATCTTCAGTGCCTGGAACCTCGGCTACGCCAAGGTCGATCAGGTGACCATCAACACCCAGCCGCGCCAGCCCTGAGCGCGGCGCGAGGACCCACCCGATGAAGCAACCCGACACCGGCTACCGCGGCTTTCGTTCCGCCGGCACCCGCCTGACCGAGGAGCCGCTCGCGCACCTCGACTTCCACCGTTCGAGCCTGCTGGGCGAATCGGTGCATGCGATCCACGCCTTCGACAAGGCGCATGCCGTGATGCTCACCGAGACCGGCATCATCCCGCGCGACATCGGTGCCGCGCTGCTCGGCGGCCTGCTGACGATGGAAGAAGAAGGCGTGGCAGAAGCCCGCAACCGCGTCGACGGCGGGATGCACTCGGGCGAGCACTACCTGATCGGCACGCTCGGCGACGACGTCGGCGGCTACCTGCACATCGGCCGCAGCTCGGGCGACCTGGCCGAGGTCGCGCGGCGCCTCACTGTCCGCAACCACGTGCACCGGCTGATGGCCGCGCTCTGCGAGGTGCGGCAGGCGTTGATCGAACTCGCCGGGCGCCATCGCGACACCGTGATGCCCGGCTACACCCACGGCCAGCATGCGCAGCCGACCACCTTCGCGCACTGGCTCACGATGTTCGAGGCGGTGTTCGCGCGCGACACGGCCCGGCTGATGTCCTTCCACCTGCGGCTCAACAGCTCGCCGGCGGGCGCGGCGATCCTCACCGGCAGCGACTTCCCGATCGACCGCCATCGCGTCAGCCAGCTGCTGGGCTTCGACCAGCCTCTGCCGCACACGATGGATGCGATCCTGAGCCAGGACATCCTGATGGAGTACGTGGGCGTGCTCGCGACGCTGGCGCAGGGGCTGGCGCGGATGGCCGAGGACCTGTTCCTGTGGTCGACCACCGAGTTCGCGATGGTCGAGCTGCCCGACCGCTACTGCGGCACCAGCAGCATCATGCCGCAGAAGAAAAATCCCGACGGCCTCGAAGACATGAAATCGATCTCGGCACGCGCGATGGGTGCGGTGACCACGGTCATGGTGGCCGAGCGCGGACCGACCGGCTTCCCGATCATGGAGCGCCGCAGCAGCCAGGCCATCCTCTGGGAACTGGGGCGCGACCTTGCCGTGCGGCTGGAGACACTGGGGCCGCTCCTGCGCGACCTCAAGGTGCACGACGACCGCATGCTCGAACTCGCCGGCGCCAACTGGGCGCAGGTGACGGACCTGGCCGGCGCGCTGGTGCGCGACACCCACATCCCTTGGCGCACCGCGCATCAGATCGTCGCCGTGTTCGTGCGCCAGGCCAAGGAGGCCGGCATCGCGCCCGCCAAGGCGACCAGCCGCCAGCTCGACGCGGCCGCGAAGACGCTCGGCCATGCGGCGCCCGGCCTTTCGGCCGCCGCGTTCGCTGCCGCGATGAACCCGGCGACCTTCGTCAAGCGCCGCGTGCTCTACGGCGGCCCGGCGCCGAGCGCGGTGGCGAGCGAACTGGTGCAGCTCGCGAAGAGCCTCGAAGCCGATCAAGGGCGCGTGGACGCGATGGCCGGCCAGGCCGAGGATGCGCGGCAGATGCTGGAACAGACCGTGCGATCCTTTGCCGTGACGGCCTGAGACGCCGCGGCCAGCGCTTTTTCCTTCAGCGGGCGGACGAAGCGGGCGGCTGCGCAGCCGGCGCGACCGGCCCGCCCGAGAAATCGCCCTCCTTGCGGTCGAGTACCCCCAGCACTTGCCGATGGTGCGCCAGCATGGCCTCGGTCGGCTTCGCATAGAGCAGCGCGCGGCTCGTGTCCAGGCAGCGGCTCGCGCGGGCGCGCGCCAGGAAGGCTGCATGCTGGAACAGCACGCCGAGCGAATCCAGCACCACCGCGCCCTGCACTTCCAGCATGCGGTGCCGCACCAGGAATTCGTTGAGCACGCCGTCGCCGGGGATGATGACTTCGGCGCCCAGCCGAAGCGCTTCGCGGCATGAAGCAGCGAAGCTCTGCCGGATGGTCTCGGTGGCCGCACTGCCCTCCTCCAGATCGAAGAGGCGCACCGCGGGCTCCATGGCGACCACGCCGGCCAGGCGGCTCGTGAGGCCGTAGGCCTGCGCCAGATCCTCGGTCAGCATCTTCTGAAAAGCGGTCAGCGAAATGACGGCGAACTTGCGGCCCAGCGAACAGGCCGTGAGCATGCAGCTCTCGGTGAGGCTGACGACCGGGATGTCCACCAGCGAACGCGCCGCATGCAGCGCCGGGTCGAAGAAGCAGCCGAGCGCGAAGGCGTCGTAGCCCGCCTGCTCGGCCGCCAGCGCGGCCTCGCACACCTGCGGGTCGTTGAAGAGGCGAAGCCCGGCGCGGCTGTTGACTTCCATCGGCGCGATGCCGGGCGGGTAGGTGCCGGGGCGCAGGCCATGCACGACGACCGTCGCGTCCTCGCCCATCACGGCGCGCCCATGCGCCTGAAGGGTTTCGCGGTAGAGCGGAAAGGCGTCGAGGTCGGTGAAGCTTTGATGCCAGATTTTCAGGATGTCCTCCGGTGGCGCGGCGAAGCGAAGCAGCGCCTGCGATCGTAGGCCGCGTGCCAGGGCGCGCAGATTCATGAAATACGAAAAGTGCCTTCGCCGCCGGAGCGTCCGGTGCCGCGATGCGCTCTTTAGACTGCCGGATGCTGCAAGGCGCGCTGTCGCGTGCCACGACATTCTTCGGAGACAAAGTTCATGCCCAGGTCCTCGCGCGCGGTCCATCTTCTCACCCGCCGGCTGGCGTTCGCGGCGCTGGCCGGCTGTTCGCTGCTCGCAGCCGGCCTCAGCGCGGCGCAGGACTATCCGGCCAACCGGCCGATCCGCCTCATCGTCGGCTATCCGCCGGGCGGCTCGAACGACATCGTCGCGCGCATCATCGCGCCGGCGCTCGGCGAGGCGCTCGGCACGGCGGTGGTGGTCGAGAACAAGGCTGGCGTGAGCGGCGTGATCGGTGCCGACTACGTCGCCAAGGCGACGCCCGACGGCTACGTGCTGCTCGCGGCCAGCGCCAGTCCGCTGGTGATCACGCCGCACACGCTGGCGAAGGTGCCCTTCAACACGCTCACCGACCTCATCGCCATCAATACCGTGGGCCTGACGCCCGAGGCGATCGCGGTCGGGCCGCAGGTCGGCGTCAGCGACCTCAAGGGCCTGCTGGCGCTGGCGCGCACGCGCCAGGTCAACCTCGCGTCGTCGGGCACCGGCGGCCTGCCGCACCTGACCATCGAGCTGCTGATCAAGGCCGCCAACGGCAACATCGTGCACGTGCCCTACAAGGGCGCCGGGCCGGCCGCGGCGGACGCGGTGGCCGGCCACGTCGACGGCATCGTGATGGACGTGCCGCCGCTCTATCCGCTGTTCCAGGGCGGCCGGCTCAAGCCGCTCGCGGTCACCAGCAGCAAGCGCGTCGAGTTCCTGCCGGACGTGCCGACGGCACAGGAAGTGCTGCCGGGCTTCGACGTCAGCAACTGGGTCGGCGTGTTCGCGCCGGCGAAGACGCCGAAGGCCGTCATCGACAAACTCAATGCCGCGCTCGAGAAGGCCGTGGCCCAGCCCAACGTGCGGCAGCAACTGCTGAAGGTTGCCGTCGTGCCCTCGTCCATGGCCTCGCCGGCCGCCTTCCAGACATTCGTCGGCCAGGAGTACGAGCGCTGGGGCAAATTGGTGAAGGAAAAAGGCATCACCACCGCCGACTGATCGAACGACAAGCCAAGCCATGACCTTCTTCTCTCCCCGCCGTGCATTCCTTCTCGCCGCCCTGACGATGGCCTCGGCCACTGCTTGGTCGCAGGCCTATCCCACGCGTCCGATCCGCCTGGTGGTCGGCTACCCGGCCGGCGGCGCCTCCGACGTCGCGGCCCGCATCGTCGCCCAGAAGATCGGCGAGCGCATGGGCCAGGCCGTGGTGGTCGAGAACCGCCCGGGCAGCGCCGGCAACATCGGCGCCGATGTCGTCGCCAAGGCCGCGCCGGACGGCTACACGCTGCTGCTCGGCACCATCTCGCTGTCGGTCAATCCGAGCCTCTATCCGAAGATGAGCTACGACCCGGTGAAGGACCTGACGGCGATCTCGATGATCTCGTCGACGGCCTTCCTGCTGGTCACGAATCCGAATGCGCCCTACCCCACGACGAAGGCGCTGCTCGATGCCGCGCGCGCCAGGCCCGGCAGCATCAACTACGCCACGGCCGGCAATGGCTCGGGCTCGCACCTGTTCACCGAGCTCTTGGCCAGCACCGCGGGCATCAAGCTGACGCACGTGCCGTACAAGGGCGCGGCGCCGGCGATGAACGACGTGCTCGGCAACCAGGTATCGCTGACCTTCGACAACATCATCACCACGCTGCCGCTGGTGAAGGCGGGCAAGCTCAGGGCGCTGGCGGTCAGCACGAAGAAGCGCTCGCGCGTCGCACCCGACATTCCGACGCTCGACGAAAGCGGCGTGCCCGGCTTCGATGCCACCGCATGGTTCGGCCTGTTCGCGCCGGCCGGCACGCCCAGGGACATCATCGCCCGCCTCAACCACGAGGTGGTCGAGGCGGTGAAGGATCCGGTGGTCAGCGCGCGGCTGCTCGAACTGGGTGCCGAGCCGAGCACCGGCACGCCCGAGGCCTTCGAAAGCTTCTACAAGGGCGAGGTCGCCAAGTGGCGCAAGGTCGTGCAGTCGGCCGGGATCCACGTCGATTGAGCACGCCATCCCTCGGCCGTGAGCTGGTGCGGCTGCTGCTGCGGCGGCAACGCGAAGGCTTGCCGCCTTCCATCCTCGCCAAGGCGCGGCTGCACATCGCCGACGCGGTCGGCATGGGCCTGGCCGCGCACGGCACGCCGCTGGCCGCGCAGGTGCTGGAGGCGATGGCGGCCGGCGTCGACGGCGGCGCCTGCCGCGTGCTCGGCACTGCGCGCCGCATGCCGCCAGCGCAGGCCGCGTTCGCCAACGCGGCGCTGATGCACATCCTCGACTTCGACGACATCCACGATCGCGCGCGCCTGCATCCGACCACGGTCACGCTGGCCGCGGCGCTCGCGACCGCCTCGATGTGCGATGCATCGGGTCAGCGTGTGGTCGAAGCGGTCGCGCTCGGCGACGAGCTGATGTGCCGGCTCGGCGTCATGGTGTCGCCATCGGGCGAGGGACCGGGCTCCGACTGGTTCCTGACGCAGCTCTTCGGCTATCTCGGTGCGGCGCTCGCGGCCGGCATCGTGCGCGGCGACGGCGAGGACGCCATCGTCGCGTCGCTCGGCCTCGCCTACATGCAGGCGGCGGGCGGCAAGCAGGCGGGTTTCGGCACCGGCTCCACCGCGCGGGCGATCTATCCCGCGTTCGCCGCGATGGGCGGCGTGCAGGCCGGTCTGATCTGCGCGGCCGGCATCGACGGACCGGAGTTGTCTCTCGATGGCGCGGCCGGGCTGTTCCGAATCTATCTCGGCAGCGCGCCGACCGCTGCGCAGCGTGCGTTGCTGCTCGATCCCGATGCATGGCATTTCGAGCAGGTCGAGATCAAGCCCTGGCCGAGTTGCAGGTTGTCGCATCCCTACGTGGCCGCGGCGCTGGCCTTGCGCGAACGGATGGCGGACGCGGGCCTGGCGCTCGACAGGGCGGGCCGCATCGAGGTCGGCGTCAACGCATCGGCGGCCAGGCTGTGCCGGCCGATCGACGACCGGCGACGGCCGGCCACGCTGCAGGACGCCAAATACAGCATTCCGTGGATGGTCGCCTTCACGCTCTCGCGCGGCACGGTCGACCTGGCGACGCTGAACGATCGCGCGCTTGCAGCCCGGGACATCCACGCGCTCGCCGACCGCGTCGAGATCGTCGAGAACCTGCCCGACAACCCGGGCCATCCGCCGGCCGAGATCCGCATGCGCGTCGACGGCCGCGTGCTGCAGAGTCCACCAGCGCATTCCTTCGGCGCATCGCCCGAACAGGCGCGCCGCAAGTTCGACGGCTGCCTTGCCGAAGCGGGGCGCGCGGCAGAGGCACCCGTGCTCTGGCAACGCCTGCTCACGCTCGACGCCGAGGCTGGCGTCGATTTCGTCTACGCCTGAGCGACACGAGCGCTGCGCGCATGCAGTGCCGCGGCCTTGCCCGCGACGCGGCCGAACACCGAGCCCGAGGTCAGTCCCGCGCCGCCCGGGTACTTCGTGTAGTACAGGCCGCCCACCAGCTCGCCGGCGGCGTACAGCCCGGGCATCGCCTCGCCTTCGACCGACTGCACCTGCGCCTCGGTGTCGATCGCGAGGCCGGCGTAGGTGCAGGTGATGCCGGTCGTCACCTCGTAGGCCACGAAGGGCCCTTGCGACAGCGCCACCGACCAGTTGCTCTTGTCGATCGCCAGGCCGCGCGTGCAGCGCCCGTCCTTGACGGCGGGATTGAAAGCCTTGCTGTCGTCGATCGCCGCGTTGTAGTCGGCGATGGTGCGCAAAAGGCGTGCGCGGTCCACGCCTTCGAGCCTGGCCACCAGTGCCTCGAGGGTGTCGCCGTGGATGCGGCTCGCATGCTTCACGCGGTATTCCTGCGGCAGCATGCCCACGGTCTGCGCATCGAAGATCTGCCAGCCGCGGCCGCCCGGCTGGCGCAGCAGCTCGGCGCCCATGCGCGAGTAGGTGTAGTTGCGGAAGTCCTCGCCCTCGTCGATGAAGCGCTCGCCGCGCGTGTTGACCACGATGCCGAGCGTGAAGTAGTTCTTCTGCTGGTCGAGCAGCGCGATGTCGCCGAACTGCGGCGCATTGGCGTCGTAGAACACGCCGTGGCAGCCCGACCAGTGGCCATGCGCGCGCGCGCCGTGGGCCATCGCGATGCGGATGGCGTCGCCGGTGTTGTAGCGCGAGCCGCGCACCTTTGCCAAGTCCCAGCCGTTGCCGAGATAGCTCGCGCGCCACGCCGCGTTGGCATGGAAGCCGCCCGCACCCAGCACCACCGCGCCGGCGCGCAGCGGCCGCGGCAGGCCGCGATGCATGGCGAGCACGCCGGTGACGACGCCGTCCTCCACCCGCAGATCCTCGATGCGGTGCTCGTAGTCGATGCGCACGCCCAGGCGCTCGGCGCGCGCGAACAGCGATTCGACCAGTCCGAAGCCGCCGCCGGCGGCCTCGATGGTCAGGCCGCCCCAGAAGATCTGCCGGCCGTCGACCTTGTAGGTCTGGCGGCCATAGCTCGGCAGGAAGCGCACGCCGTGCGAGCGCATCCACTGCAGCGTCTCGAAGCTGCGCTCGACCATCAACTCGACGAGCGGCAAGTCGGCGCGAAAGCTGCTCATCTCCATCAGCTCGTCGAGAAAGCGATCGCGCGCATAGCTGCCGAAATCGGTGTTCGCGAGATCGCTGGCCGAGAGGTCGGGCACCAGCGCGTGAATGTCGGCCGCGCCGTCGTAGGCGACGCGGAAGGCGCCGCCCGAGAAGGCCGAGTTGCCGCCGCGCTTGTCCGCCGGCGCGCGCTCGAGCACGCGCACGCGGGCGCCGTTCTCGGCTGCCGAGATCGCGGCGCACAGTGCGGCATTGCCGGCGCCGACGACGATGACGTCGACGGCCTCGTCGTTGTCCATGGCGCTCATTGCAGCCCGCCGATCTTCGGAATCAGCGTCTTCCAGCGCTCGAGGTCGTCGCGGATGTAGATGGTGAATTGCGCGGGGTTCTCCAGCAGCACTTCGCCGCCCTGGTCGATGAACTGCTTGCGGAACTCGGGGCTCTGCCCGGCCTTGGTCAGTGCCGCATAGATCTTCGCCACCACGGCCGGTGGCGTGTGGGCCGGCGCGAGCAGGCCGTTCATGGTGCCGATCTCCATGCCCTTGATGCCGGCCTCCTCGAAGGTCGGCACGTCGGGCATCACGGCCAGCCGGGTGCGGTTGGCGACCGCCACCACATCCACCTTCTTCGCGGCCATCAATGCCTGGGCCGAGGTGTAGGTCGTGAAGGTCAGCTGCACCGTGCCGGCCGCCACGTCGTTGAGCGCCGGGCCGGCGCCGTTGTATGGCACGTGCACCATGTCGAGCTTGGAGCTCATGCGGAACAGCTCGCCCGCCAGGTGCGGCGCGCCGCCCTTGCCGCTCGACGAGAAGTTGAAGGTGCCGGGATGGGCCTTGATCAGCGTCACCAGTTCGGCCACCGATTGGGTGTGCACCGTCGGCGACTTGAACAGCGCCAGCGGCAGGAAGGCGACGCGGCTGATCGGCGTGAAATCGCGCACCACGTCGTAGGGCACCGGCATCAGCGCAGGATTGGCCGTGAGGTTGGTCGAGGTGTAGAGCAGCGTGTAGCCGTCGGGCGCGGCCTTGGCGACGATGTCGGCGCCGATGTTGCCGCTGGCGCCGGGCCGGTTGTCGATCAGGACGTTCTGGCCGAGCTCGGTGGACAGCGCACGCGCCAGCACGCGTGCCAGCAGATCGGTGCTGCCCGCTGCCGCGAAGGGCACGACGATGCGCACGGGTTTGGATGGGTAGTCGGCGGCTTGCGCGCCGGCCGCGCCGGCGATCAGCGCCAGCAGGCCCGCGGCCAGCATGTGCCGGCGGATCGAAATCATGGGTGTCTCCTCGGGGTCGATATGAAGCTCGACGATTCTGGATGCCATGCGCCGCGCGCCCATTCGCCGAAGCCAAAATATCAATTCAGTTTCTTCGACGCCGGGATCGCCAAAGTTGGGAAATGATCGTCGGACCTGATGGAGACGATGCGCGTGAACGACAAGGAATTCGATGTGGTGGTGGCCGGCTGCGGTGCGGCGGGTCTTTCGGCGGCGGTGGCGGCGGCGCAGGCCGGTGCGCGGGTCGCGGTGATCGAGCGCGCGACGCGCGAGGAGCGCGGCGGCCAGAGCCGCTACACCGAGGCCTACCTGCGCATGAAGAGCCACACCGAGGTCAGCGACGACTTCGAGACGCACCTGGCGGAAAACGGTTCGGGCAGCGTCGACCCCGAGCTCGTGGCCGAAGCCGCGACCGAGGCCGCGCACCGCCCTGCCCTCGTGCGCGCGCTCGGCATCGCCGACCCCAACGTCATCGAACGCCTGGCCGACAGCGCCGGCGACACGATCGCGTGGCTCGAACAGATGGGCGTGCGCTTCGACTTCCTGCCGACCCAGTTCCTCACCAAGGCGCAGCCGCGGCTCTTGCCGGTGGGCGGCGGCCGGGCGCTGGTCGAGGCGCTGGCGGCACGCGCCGAATCGCTGGGTGTCGACTTCTTCTACGAGACCACGGCCTCGGCGCTGGTGCAGGCCGACGACGGCCGCGTCACCGGCCTGAAGGTCACGGGCCGCGGCAACGCGCGCTTCGTGCTGCGCGGCGAGGTGGTGCTGGCCTGCGGCGGCTTCGAAGGCAACGCCGAGATGATGACCCGCTACATCGGACCGCGCTCGGTCCATCTGCGGCCGGTGTGCAAGGGCGGCTACTACAACCGCGGCGAAGGCATCCGCATGGCGCTGGACATCGGCGCCGCGGCCTGCGGCGATTTCGGCAGCTACCACGCGGAGCCGGTGGATCCGCGCTCCGGCGTCGCCGAGCCGTCGATCTTCATCTTCCCCTACGGCGTGCTCGTCAACCTGGATGGCGAACGCTTCACCGACGAAGCGCCCGGCACGGTCGACGCGCACTACGAGCGCGTGACGCGCCGCATCTACGAACAGCGCGAAGGCACGGCCTGGGTGGTGCTCGATGCGAAGCACCAGCGCATTCCGAATTACCGGCTCGGCATCCGCACCGACCAGCCGCCGGTGGTGGCCGACAGCCTGGATGCGCTGGCCGCGAAGATCGGCGTGCCGGCCGAGCGGCTGGCAGCGACCATCGCGCGCTACAACCAGGCCTGCGTGCCCGGCACGTCGCGGCCGCTCGAACTCGACGGCCTGGCCACGCGCGGCCTGTCACCGCCCAAGTCCAACTGGGCCGTGGCGCTGGACGAGGCGCCCTTCCATGCCTATCCGATCATCTCGGCCAATGTGTTTACCTTTGGCGGATTGAAGGTCGATGAATCGGCCCGCGTGGTCAATGGCGACGGCGATGCGATTCCCGGGCTCTATGCGGCAGGCGAAACCGCGGGGCTCTACTACGGCAACTACACCGGCGCGACCTCGGTGCTCAAGGGCCTGGTCTTCGGCCGCATCGCGGGCACGCTGTCGGCCGGCCGTCGCGCGGGGGCCCGATGAGCGGCGCGCAGGATTTCGTCGGCCGCGTCGCGCTGATCACCGGCGGCAATGGCGTCATCGGCAGCGCCGTGGCGGCCGCGTTGCGCGCCGAGGGCGCCACGGTGGTCACGGCCGACGGTGCGGCCGCGGGGTCGTGGCAAGAGGCCGATGCCGCATCGCTCGCCGTGCAGGCCGTGCGGCTCGACGTCACGGACCGGCAGGCCATCGACGGCCTGGTGCAGCGCATCGCGCAGCAGCTGGCGCCGGTCGACCTGCTGGTCAACGTGGCCGGCGTGGTCTCCTTCGGCGATGCGGAGACCCTGGCCGAGGCCGAGTGGGACCGCGTCATCGACATCAACCTGAAAGGCAGCTTCCTCGCCTGCCAGGCGGTGATCCCCGGCATGAAGCGGCTGAAGTTCGGCCGCATCCTCAACATCGGTTCGGTGGTCGGCAAGAACGCCGGCAACGCGCGCCCCTGGATCGACGTGGCCGAACAGCAGCGCGCGGGCAACGTGGCCTATGGCGTCTCGAAGGCCGGCGTGCACGTGATGACCGGCTTTCTCGCCAAGGAACTCGCGGCGCACGGCATCACGGTCAATGCGATCGCGCCGGGGCCGATCGCGACGCCGATGACCACCGATTTTCCGGCGCAGCTCCGATCGCTGATCCCGGTCGGCCGCATGGGCACGGCGCAGGACATCGTTCGCGCCGCGCTGTTTCTCGGCGCGCGCGATGCGGGCTTCATCACCGGCGAGGTGCTCGACGTCAACGGCGGCATGTTCTGCGATTGAGCGCAGTCTCTCTTTTTCTTCCAACGGCAAATCAGTTCTCATGAAATCAATCTACCTCGTTCTCGACATGCAAAACGACCTCGTCCACGCGGACGGTCCGAACGGGAAATCGCCCATGGGCGAGCAGGTGCGTGCGCGCCAGGTGGTGGCGAACACCGCCGCCGCGCTCAGGAAGGCGCGCGATGCCGGCATCGCGGTCGGCTTCGTGCGCGTCGGCTTCTCCGCCGACTACCACGAGTGCCCGAAGAGTTCGCCTGTGTTCGGTGCAGCGGCCAAGGCCGGCATCTACAAGCTCGGCACCTGGGGCACCGAGATCCATCCGGACCTGGCGGAGCAGCCGGGCGACGTGCAGGTGGTCAAGCATCGCGTGAGCCCTTTCTACTCGACCACGTTGATGGCACAGCTGCGCGCGGCCGGCATCGAGCGCATCTACTGCTCCGGCGTGTCGACGCAGGCGGTGGTGCAGGCCACGGTGCGCGACGCCCACGACCGCGACTTCGATGTGGTCGTGATCGAGGACGGCTGCTGCGCGCACTCCGAGGAGGAGCACCGCAACTCGATGGGCAGCATCGCGCGCTTCTGCCGCGTCGTGAATTCCGGCACCGTGGACTTCAAGTCCTGAATCTTCGAGCGAGCGCACCATGAGTATTCGCATCTGGCATCAGAGCTTCACGGTCCTGTCGGACCTCGGCGCCTACGACGCGGCGCTGAAGACCCACTTCCAGCGGGTCGCGCGCCCCGACACCGAGATCGTCATGCACGGCATGCGTGCCGGCACCTACCCGACCAACTACCCGGGCACCGACATCCGCTACGCCGCGGTCCAGCACCTGCATGCGACGCAGTTCATGCAGGCCGGCATCGCGGCCGAGCAGGAAGGCTTCGATGCCTATGCGATCAGCACGCTGCCCGACCCCGCGTTGCGCGAGATCCGTTCGCTGCTGGGCATCCCCGTCGTCGGCTACGGCGAATCGGCGATGCTGACCTCCTGCCTGCTGGGCGCGCGCTTCGCCGTGGTGATGTTCATCAGCCAGATGACGCCGCTGATCGCGGAGAACGCCAAGCGCTACGGCCTGTCGGAACGGCTGGCCGGCGTCTCCGATGTCGGCTTCGTCTTCAACGATGTGCTGCGCGGCTTCTCGGAGCCGGCGCCGCTGATCGAGCGCTTCCGCACCGCGGCGCGGGCGCAGATCGCGCGCGGCGCCGAGGTGATCATTCCGGGCGAGGCGCCGCTGTGCGTGCTGCTGGCGAGCCAGGGCGTTTCCAGCGTGGACGGCGTGCCGGTGCTCGACTCGCTCTCGTGCTGGATCAAGCATGCGGAGATGCTGGTCGACCTCCAGCGCCAGAGCGGCGTCGAGCGTTGCCAGAACGGCTACTACAACGAGCCGCCGCCGCGCGAACGCGTGCTCGAGCTGCTGGATTTCTACGGCCGCTCGCAGACCGCGGCCGCGGCGTCATGACGAAGACGGTGCAGACACAGCTGCTGGTGATCGGCGGCGGCCTCGCCGGCTTCGCCTGCGCGCTGCAGGCGGCCGAGGATGGCGCCGAGGTGCTGCTGATCGAGAAGACGGCCACGACCGGCGGCTCCTCGGCCATGAGTGGCGGCTGCCTCGCCTTTGCCGGCACCGACCTGCAGCAGCGCAACGACATCGAGGACTCCGACGAACTGCTGAGGCGCGACCTGATCGAGGTCGGGCAGTCGCAGAACGACGCCTCGCTGGTCGAGGTGTATGTCGCCCAGCAGCTGGACACCTACCACTGGCTGCGGGGCCACGGCGTCGAATTCAGTCCGGTGATCGAGGCCTCGTCGGGGCAATCGGTGCCGCGCGTGCACACGGTCGATCCGGCGGACATGGTGCGCACGCTGGCCGACAAGTGCAAGGCCACGGGCCGCGTCCGCGTGATGATGTCGACCGCCGCGAAGCGATTGCTGCGCAGCGACGAGCGCGCGCCGGTGCGCGGCGCGACGGCGGTGGATGCGAGCGGCCAGGCATTCGAGATCCTCGCGCGCGACGGCGTGGTGCTGGCCAGCGGCGGCTTCTGCCGCAATGCCGAGCTGGTGAACCGCTTCGCGCCGCACTACGCGGAGGCGGTGTTCGTTGGCGGCGAAGGCAATGTCGGCGACGGCCTGCTGATGGGCTGGAAGCTCGGCGCCGACATGCGCGACATGGCCTGCATCAAGGGCACCTTCGGCAAGCATCCGGTCGACACGCTCAACAACCACAGCTGCCTGGCGGTCTACAAGGGCGCGATCGCGGTCAACCAGGAAGGCCGGCGCTTCGTCGACGAGTCGCTCTCGTACAAGCTGCTGGGCGATGCGGTGATGGGCCAGTCGTACCACAGCGCGTTCCAGATCTTCGACCAGCCGATCTTCGACAGCGGCGACGACCGTGTGCGCATCCTCGACTTCGGCCGGCGCATGGAAGAGGGCCTGATGATGAAGGCCGACAGCCTGCAGGCGCTGGCGCAGCAGATCGAGGTGCCGTACGAAACGCTGCGCGCGACCGTCGATGCGTACAACAGCGCAGTCGACGCGGGCGAAGACACGGCGTTCGGGCGCAAGGCGCTGGTGCACAACCATGGCCGCCTGCTGCGCATCGAGACTGCGCCCTTCTATGCCTATCCGTCGACGGCGGCCGTGTTCGGCACCTACTGCGGATTGCGCATCGATGCACGCATGCGGGTGATCGACGTGTTCGGCGAGGCCATCGACGGCCTGTTCGCGGCAGGCGAAGTCGTCGGCGGCTTTCATGGCGGCGCCTACATGACCGGCTCGGCTCTCGGCAAGGCGGCGGTGTTCGGACGTCTTGCCGCCCGCGGTGCGGTGAAGGCCGCGGCGCAGAGCTAGCCCACGATCGAGATGGCGAGTGCCGTATATCGGCGCAGGATTCGGGCTTCCTTTGGAGTTTCCGTGTCGGCCCAGTTCTCCGCCTTGGCGTAGATCTTGTGCGTACCCGGCGCAACGTTGAACTTCATGGTTTTGTTGAATTAGTTCTGATGAAAGGTAAAAGAGGTGACGTGACTATCTGGTCGGGCGGCCTCCTTCATGCGATACGGGCGGCCGGTCGCCTAGAAGCTCACGTTCAAGCTGAAGCCTCCGCTGAGATTGGCGGTCTGGAAGCCTGCGGGCTTGGATAGCGGAGTGCCAACGAAAAAGTCGTAGCCGACCTTCGACCAATTCCCTCGAACACCCACCACAGCGCCGGCCAAATGCTTGCCGATGAGCTGGGCTGTGCTTTGGCCACCGACTTGGCCGTAGTCTGCGCCCAGGTAGAGTTCGGCTCCGGTCTGCTGAATCGCCCAACCCAAGTCGTTGCGGATGAGAACGCCGTGATCACCCATCAGCATGCTCTCGCCGTCGAAACCGCGCACCGTGTACCGGCTGCCGATCGAGAAGCGGTATTGGGGCGTCAGTGGCGTCTCGTTCCACTGACCGCGAATCAGCCCCGTGTACCTGAAGCTTTGCGAGTTGCCGCCTAGATCAAGCTTGAATGGGGCGTTCAAGTTGAACGAGTAGGTCCAGAGCTTCATGCGCTCCGTGCCCTCCCCAAACGGGTCTTCTGGAGCCTCGATGGCACCGAATGCTCCGGTGCCGCGTGTGTAGCCCAGGTTGCCTTCCAGCGTCGAATCGCCAATGAACTCCTTGTCGCTCAGGCCAGCAGTCCAGCCGCCAACGATGCGGCGCTGCACATCGATCTCGGCGTCGTCCACATAGTTGTGGTTCTCCTGGCGAAAGCCCGAGACGGACGCTATGACCTTGCGGCTCTGGTCACGGTAGAGCAGCCGCGAGAGCTTGGCTTCTGCGTTCGATGTCTCGCCCGAGTAGATGTAGTTCTGGGTCAGGCCCGCGATGCTCTGGTGGTAGCGGTTGTTCGAGGCAGTAAAGCCAGCCAGCCAATCACCGTAGGGCACGGAGTAGTGAGCGGTCTGTGCCTCGGTACCGCGGCCACGGTCACTGAAACCGTCGCCATCCACGCTGTGCATGGCATTGAAGTAGAACAGGTCGTTCAAGCCCAGGGGATTGTCGAGTGACACTGTGGCGCCGGCTTGATAGACGCCGGTTGCCTTGGTGCCGCTGTCATCCAGGGTAAGGCCCCATCGGACCTTTCGGGCCTGAACGTACTTCACGACCAGATCGCTATCGCCTGGTTTGGCATTCGCCGCAGTGGAAGGCTCGATCTTGATGTCTGTCTCGGCGGTGGGCACGCTCTTGAGATTTTCCAGACCCTGCTCGATATCGCGCAAGTTGAGCAGATCGCCGGGCTTCGCAGGAATGGCCGTGGTGAGTAAAGCAGCAGCGCCAAGCAACGGCACCGTCGAATCGGCGGTGAGGCGTATCGCTGCAATGTGACCCGGCACGAGCGTCAGCGTCAGAACACCGGTCGAAAGGTCTTGCTCGCCAGCGAGCACGCGAGAAGTGACCCACCCCTTCGCCACAAGCGCCGCCTGGGCACGTGCGAGAACAACGTTGACGCCGTTCGTACCAATGCAGCGACCAACCGGGGAGTCAGAACCGCCCGGCGCGGTCAGCCGGGAAAGCAGCCACTGGAAAGACTTGGACTCGTCGCCAATCAAAAGAACAGCATCAATGCGGAAGCATGACGACTCGGACGCGGGGAGCAAAGCATTCGGTGTCTTCGGCGCGGCCGGCCCGCGCACATCAGCATTGCGCGCGTTCTGTTCGCGCAATGCTCGCTCGCGTTCTTGCTGGAGCTGCTATTCCCCAAATGGTTGCGGGGCGCTGGCGATTTGAGCCGAAGCGGCGATTGGAAGAGCAAGGATCGCGCAAGCCAATGCGGCTGGCGATGAGTGCGAATACAAGCAAAACATTTGAAAGGTTGGAAGAGGTTTGCCGCGCAGTTGATGCGAAGCCAAGATCTGCGTTTTAAGAATCTAATAGTGAGCCAAAGCCGCCAAACCGTCCTTCGCACCCAAGCTCGCGTCAATGTGATTGGCCGCAACGGGAAGTGTTCCGGCATTGAATTGGTTGTGGTTCGTGGTCTGGTCGGATTTCCCTTGTCTTTGGCCTTTTGATGAAGGTCTCGCCCCTGGCTGGTCTCCTGCGTATCGCGTTTCGTGGTCTGCGTCCCGCGAACAATGTTGTCCGCGTTCAGGCTCAGCTTGCCGGCCGCATTGATCGTGGTACCAGCCATCGCCAACGTGTCTGCGGCCGTGATGCTCACATTCGCAAGGTTCAGCTCCAGACCGTTCTCTACAGACACGGATCAGTCTCGAATTTCCACGCCCCAAAGAAATCGACCAACCCAATAGTCAAGCTCAAAATAGCACTACCCCGCAAATTCAACCCAGGCTTCAACGCCGAAATTCCCCTGAATGCCATTCACGGGATTCACCAATGGCACGCAAATGCGGGAAAAGGAAGTTGGCGGTCGATTTGAATCTGGATTTTTGGCCTTGATTAACTGTCAAGGCACAGTTAGTCGTATGCGCTCCTGTCCAAAAGCATCCAACAGCACGCAATTATTCGGCATCCAAGAGTTTTCAAAGCAAATGAAATCGCTTGAATCAGGAAGTTTACGCCAAGCCTGATGAGCTATGTCAATGGAAAAATTATGCGACCGACCTTCAACAATCCAACTGTATGCAATGATCTTTGACCTGAGTTCCTTTAGATCATGTGTTTTCAGTCAATTAATATATTTGGCATCAAGCGCGTTGACGCCAGATTCACTGTGACGAGTGAAATGCTCAATCTCTTTTATTGAAGAGCCTTTCCGCCGCCTGAAATGAATTGATTGGTCAAAAAATTGACAAGCCCAGCTAGATCGCTAATCCTCGCTTGAGTGAGACCAAGGCCGATACCAATCGCGGTGAGATAATCCTGCTTCTCATTTACGAGTGCCCATTTATCTATCATCTGAGCTTTCTCTAATGGCGTACTCGCGGCGGCAAGCTCCTTCTTCATTTGAGCAATCTGCTGCATAGCCAGCCAGTTGTTTGCCGCATTGTCCAACATGCTACCCGGTCTTTGTGCATTCTGAGAGCTGCAAGACGTTAGTTGCACGACTCGGTCGCAACGATCAAAGATCATTTAATTAAATTCAACACCATCACCTTTCCATTGTCTTTTCCTTGTTCGGGCGCAAATATAATTGAGAGAGTGCTTTTTTTTATTTCGCCAAGCATCTCTCCCTTGAACAAACATCCTTCGGGAAATTTTGCGTAGATCGTATTTTTACTTATTTCTGCCTTTGCCAAACACGGCGCCAACGGTTCGCCTTCAAATGATTGAATTAAGATGAAGTTTTGAATATTTGAGTGAATTATTTGAACCCGTAGCCCTACCAAATCACCCTCCGTTTTTGACACCCGAATGCTTGCGTATGTCGCGTTGGCCCAATCCTGACGAGGATTTGCCATCGCAAGCGGCACGCCGATGGTCAAAAAAATCGCCAAGGTAAATTTATACATTTATTTTCCAATAAGAAAATTAAAGGCTGATTGCTGTGTTTGAATCAGCCCAATTCGACCAATTCCTGCAACGCCGTAAGGGTCGATATAAAAATGAACATCGTCTGGTTTCGAGAAATTTCCACCCCATGAGAGTCCCGCTTGAGCTGCAGTATCTCTTAGAATTGCCCGCTGTTGATCTGCTGTCAACCCACCGGAAATGTCTTCCAATTTTCCGTAGCGGACATCAACTGCGAGACCTGCATTATGCAAACTACTATCGCCGGCTGGTGTATAGACAGCGCCGCTAACCGGTTGCCCAGACACACGAAACGAACTATTAAAGGTGATAGTTACGCCCTGGTCGGCCGCCAATCCCATCCAGTCTTCCAATGCCGTCGCCATGCGAGGGTCAACATACGCATCGCCGTATCCAGGCAGGGAAATTGGAACCAAAGTATATCCACTGCGGGTCAATGCCTCGACACTGTTGCCAAGATGCAGCAGCTCATTGTTTGCAGCAGCATTTGCCCCAGCTTGAGCAGTAATATTTATGTCCGAAGCGTTTCCACCTATCATTGCACCGGCGAGACCAGCAAACATTTGAGAAAATGCAACTATCGCGGTCGTGTTTTGAGCCTCATTCGCTAGGGCAAAGCTAGCGGCCAAATTTCCAACTACAGCACCAATTGCGCCCGCGCCGCAGCTGCTGCCGCCGCTTGAGTTTGCTACTGCAGTGCGTCCGGCTCCAATTGCGCATCCAGCAATCGCGTGCGCAATCTCTGTCGTAAAGCCTGTCAATGCCGGATTCGCCCCGACGCGACTGTCACCGATCGCAAATGCGGTCTGCGCCGCAACGGTGTCGATCAACCCCGTCTCAAGCGCCTGCGCAAGATTTTTCTCAAAGCTTCCGCCGTTGATTGCAGTATTTGTAGCGGCCTTGGCTGCCGCTGCAGCGACATTCTGTTGGAGCTGGGTGAAGAAGGCCTGGTCGCCACCACCAGGTAGACCTATGGGACTTAAGCCCAAATTTTCTAGCGCACCGCCGGTGATGATCGCAGTTGCCAAGCTCTTTACATTTGCGCTCGATCCGAGATCGTGCAGCGTTGCCGCAATGTTGCCTTGGTTGTTGATCAACGCAACGGCCGCCTCCCCTGCCAACGCCGAGAGCCCCGCCGTCACGGCACCGCCAACAATAGATGATGCTGTAGCGCCGCCAGCAGCAATGAATCCGCCCTCACCAAGAGTGGCAACCGTTCCGCCGGCGACCGTCGTCCCTGCGGATGTTCCCGCTGCTGCGCCAAGCTCACTGGCCGCCCCGGCCGTAAAGTAGGCCACGACCAGCGTCACGATCGCCGCACCCTCAGGCGTCAGGCCCTGCTGCTCGGAGTTCCAGTTCTTGTGGGCTTCCTCAACCGCAGACCAGTTGACCTTGCCTTGCAACGCCGGATCGCTGTTGAGCTGCTGCGCCCAGCTCATGCCCGGCTGCTGGGCCAAGGCCGCCAAGCTGTCCTTCGCACCCAAGCTCGCGTCAATGTGGTTGGCCGTAACGGCAAGTGTTCCGACATTGAATTGGTTGTAGTTCGTAGTCTGGTCGGACTGGCCCTTGTCCTTGATCTTCTGATACGCAAGGTCTCGCCCCTGGCTGGTCTCCTGCGTATCGCGTTCCGTCGTCTGCGTCCCAAGAACCAGGTTGTCCGCATTCAAGCTGAGCTTACCGGGCGTATTGACCGTGGTGCCAGCCATCGCCAGTGTGTCCGTGGCCGTGATGCTCACATTCGCACCGCTCAGCGTCGTGCGCGTGAGCGACGAATCGTCGATGGTGGTATCAGTCGTCTTTTTGGCGTTGAAGCCTGTGCTCGGGTCGGCATAGATGGCTTGTCCAACACTGGTGAACCCTTTGCTGCTGGAGTTGCTCGTTCCTTCAATGCTGGTGCTGTTGACGGCCGCCTTCATCCCAACCTCCGTGCCAATGATCGAGATGTCCTTGGCAGCGCTGACTTGCGCGCCTTCGAGGAAGACGGTTCCTCCCGCTTGAAGGAGGACTCCGCCTTGGTTGCTTTGGATACTGCTCGGTGCTGCCGTATCGGTTCGAATTTCGAGCTCAGTTGAATTCGACTTGGACGAAGGCCCCACCGATGGCAGCCCAACAAGCGCGCTCCCCAGGCCCAACGTTCTGCTGGAAGTCGCCGATGAGATCGACGTGTCTGTGGTGTTGCGTCCCTCCCAGACATTCAAGTTGTTGCCAGCTTGAACGAGAACACCCTCGGTCCCGCTGATCTGCGAGCCTTCGATATTGATGTTGTGGTTCGCTGTCAGCGCGGTCAGACCGCCCGAGAAACTGCTGCCGACGCTGGTCGTGCTGGATGAATAGATCGTGCTGCTGGTGGTGGAGCTGCTGAGAATGTTCTTCTTGCTGGACTGGCGACCCTGGACCGTCATCTGCGAGCTTTCGCCATCGCTGATGTTGGTGTCGTGATCCGCGTGAACGCTCAGGAAGCCATCGCCGCTGCTGACCGTGGCCCACCTCGCGTTGATATCGTTGTTCGCGGACAGGGCCGTGGTCCCATTGGTGGAGAGGGTCGAGCCGACTTCCTGGCTGTTCGAATAGCCGATGTAGTTGCCCGGACTGGAGGCCATCAACTGCCGCTCACCCGTTTGGACGGTATCCAGATGGATGTTGTGCTTGGCGGTGATCGACGTCAGGCCGCTCGCCGAATCTCCGCTCTGGTTCTTCACAATAGCGGCGGCCAAGTTCACATCGTTGCCGGCACTCGCGACGAGGGTTCCGCCCGGATTGGTCACGTACAGGCCTGCGACGCGATCGACGACGGTTTTAGCCCCCATCGCACTCGACGTGCTGCTGGTCGTGGTCTGGACATTGATGTCATGCCCTGCCTGAAGCGTCATCGAGTTCTTCGCATCGATCGTTCCGCCGATGTCATTGATATCGTTGACCGCAGTCACGGCGACGCTGCCCCCGGAGATGCGGCCGCCCAAGTTGTTGACGTTGTCGGCGGTGATGGATACGAGCGTGCGTCCGGCGATCGTTCCGGTATTGGTCACATCGCCGGTGCCCGGTGCGGCATTGATGACAGTCTTGTCCGCCGACAGCAATGCCCCCGAGCCATCGATGTCCCCCGGCTGCACGCGCACATAGACCTGAGGCACGAGCACTTGTTGGGTGGTGCCATCGGGCAGTGTCACCGTCTGCGACACCAGCCAAACGATGTCGCTGGTAAGTTGCGCCATCTGCGCGACCGTGAGTGCCACGCCGACTGTCAGACCATACTGTTTCGCGAACGTCGCACCGGCACTCATCAGCGCCGTGTACTCGCTTTCGTCATCCGAGTAGCCGCTGACGTACCGGTAGCCGGTCAGCTGCATGACCTGTTGGTCGATCAACAGCTGCTCGTAGAAGCCATCGCCTAGGCGCTTCTCGGTGTTGTCCGGATCGAGCCCGAGGTTGTTCATCAAATAGTCGCTGGACAGCCACGTCCGGTAGTCGGCGAATCGGGGATCGGTCTCGATCAGGTAGTGGCTGGTGCTACCCGGTTCCAGCGAGAACAGGCTTGCTCGCGGCAGCGCCGCGTTCGGCGTGCTGGTGCGAACCACGGTCGAGACGGTCTGGCTGGCGCTTGTGCCCGATGCGCCGTCCGCAGCGTTCGCAGACCCGGCCGAGCTGCCGCTCGCATTGATCACTGTACCGACGTTCGCGACAACCATGATGGTTGCAGGACCGTTCTTTGCGCTGACCGCGCCGGTGCCTGCCGCGCTGCCGCGGGCTCCATTCGCGTCCGGCGCTGCGCCAGCATTGAAGCCGCCCGTCGCATTCGTGTTGCCTTCGTAGACGAAGGTGCCCAGCGAGATGGTGGCGGGCGGGTCCGCTGGCTTGACGAGCGGAATGTACGCGCCATTGCCGCTCCCATCGAAGGCCCAGGTGTAGCCGAAATAGGTCTTGACGGCGGTACCCTGGGTCGTCTCGTTGTCGGGACTTGGCGCGGTCAACGTTCCGCCGGCAATGACCTTGCTGTCCTTGTTGGACAGATGGCCGTTGATCGACAGATTGCCGCCCGCGATGATCTGCGCGGGGTCTTGGTTCGTCGCGATGTCTCCGGTCGTCGTGGTCGTGACGTGCCAGTCGCCGTAGCCGATGCCGACCAAGGTCTGGGTGCCATTCGGGTTGGTGTGCCAGACCTGGCCTGTGATCGGATTGCCGGTGGTGTCGGTGATGCTCCAGATCTTGTTGTCCGCCGTCGTAGCAAGATAGTCATCGGTCTTCGATGTCGTGCCCTGAGTCACCGTCAGATGCATGTCCACATTGTTGACGGCCGCCATCGAGATGGACATGTCCCCCAGCGACTGGATCATGGCGCTGTGGTTGTTGAGGGTGCTGCCCTGTCCAGTGGCATATCCGTTGGCATTCAAGGCGCCCCCGATGTACATGTCACCGGCGCTGAAGATCAGCGCATCGTCGCTGTTGTTGATCGTGCCGGCGCCGATATCGACGCTGGATCGGCCGGCGATGGTCGCGGCTGTAATAGTGCCGGAGACGTTCTCGGCACTGTTGTTCAACGTGCCTGCACCAATCGCAACTGCATCACCGTAGACACGGCCTGTGCCGATGTTGTTGACCGTTCCTGCGTCGATTCGGGTTTGGCCCTGGTTATCGATCAACCCTCTGTTGCTCAGAGTCGTGGCAGATATCTGGGTGTCCGTGCCGCTCATCTCAGCGGCGGCGGTGTTCTCGACAACGTTCCCGCCAGCCGTGAGGGTTCCACCGGCAATGAGCTTCCCGTTGTTGGTCAGGTTGCCAGTGGTGGTGTACATGAGGTTGCCGTCGGCCTCGATATCAGCGTTGTTGATGACGTCCTGGGTGAGGGCAACGCTGAGGTTCTGGCCCGAAGTGAAGGTGCCATCGGCGCTGAACCTGGCTGCATCGAGCTTGAGGCTCTTGTTTGCCGTCAGCGTGCCCGCTGCGTTTGTGATGGCAAGAGTCTTGGCTGCGGGGTTCGCAGCGTTTGGGTCGACAATGGCCAGCGTGTCGCCAGCCGAGATCAGACCGGATGAGTTGTCGACTATGCCGCTTGCCGTGATCGTCGTATTGCCGGTCGCACGGTCGCTGCGAATGGCGCCGGCCGTGTTGTTGAGGTTTCCTGTCGTGATTGTGACGTTCTGGCCTTCGATGCCTTGATTCGTGCCAGAGGTCGAACTGTTGTCGATCGATGTTGCGACGACGGAAGTATTGCCGTTGGCCCGAAGCAAGCCAGCATTGTTGATGACATTGCCGGCGTTGACACTCAAGTCACCAACGGCTTGAATTTGACCGCCAGTATTGTTGAACGCTGCACCTTGGGTGTTGATCGTGACGCCTGCCTGTCCAACGATCACACCATCATGGATATTCGAAACGGCACCGGTCGTTGCTGCCAGTGCATTCTTTGAACCGATGAAGCCAGCCGAGTTGTTGAGCGCGCCCGAATTAAGTATCAAGGTATCGGCACTGGCGATGCCGCCCTGACCTTCGGCCGGTCCGGTGCTCGCATACCCCGCAGCGTTGCTATTGTCGAGTGCTTGACCATGGGTGTTGACGGTCATCGCCGCGCCCGACTGGATCAACCCTGCGTCGTTGATCAAGGCACCGGAGTTGATACCCACGGTCGTCGTGGCAGCAATGGTCCCCTGGGCGTTGTTGAGCGTGCCGCCGTGGGCGTCGATCGAGACGGCGTTGCCGGAAACCGTACCGTGATCATTGATCAGCCCGCCGTTATTAAGCGTCGTGGTGCCAGCGGCTTCCAACGAGCCGCCTGTGTTGGTTGTGGCGTCACTGGTCGTGACGCCCAGATTGCCGGTGACGGCGACCACATGGCCGTTGGTGCTATCCAGGCTGGCTGCCGAAATCGTCGTGCTGCCGTTCGAGGCCAACGTGCCGTCGACATTGGTTGCTGCGCCCATGATCGTTGCCGCCAAGTTACCAACTGCGGTTAGGCCGCCCGTTTCGCTCTTGAGGCCGCCGGCGTTGACGGTGGCGTTGCCGCCTGCGGCGATCGTGCCGGCCGCGCTGTTGTCGAGCAGCCCCGAAGTGGTGACGGACAAGTCCGAAGTGCCGGCCGCTCGAACGGTCGAGCCTTGGTTGTTCAAGGTGCCCGCAGCGATCGTCGTGGCACCATTGCTCGCGATCGTGCCGCCTACGCTGTTGTCCATGGCGCCAGCCACGTTGATGTTCGTCGCGCCGGCGCCAGTCTGCACAATCTGGCCGCCTCGGTTGCTCAGTGAGCCAGCATTCAGGTTGATTTGTTTGGCGGTCGTGGTGCCGCCGTCTTGGTCGAAGACGCCGCTGAAGTTGGCAGCCAGTGCGCCGTTGGTCGTGATCTGACCGTTCGCGCCGCTCAAGCTGCCGCCCGTGATGCCAAGCGCGCCGGCGCCCGCGTGCTCGATCCGGCCATTCGTGTTGGTGATCGACCCA
This sequence comes from Variovorax sp. SRS16, assembly GCF_901827165.1. Lineage (NCBI taxonomy): Bacteria > Pseudomonadati > Pseudomonadota > Betaproteobacteria > Burkholderiales > Comamonadaceae > Variovorax > Variovorax sp. SRS16. The sequence goes on along the minus strand of NZ_LR594669.1, from coordinate 159,337 downwards.
GCTTGCAGCGTCAAGTCCTGACCGTTGCTGGCGATCAGACTGTCCGTGTTGACGATAGTGCCCGAAGCGGCGATCGTGCTGGCTTGTGTTCCGGTCTGAACGATCTGGCCGCCATTCGTACTCGCGATATTCGACGCACGCAGGTCAAGCACGTTGACGTTCAGGACACCGGCATCGTTGATCAGGGTCTGAGCGGACTGTGTATTGGCCGCGATCGCCAGCGTGCCGGGTGTGACAACATTGGCACTGCTCGTCGTCACATTGCCCTGCGTGGCGGTGATGGCGATGTTGGATGCGCTCGTTTTGCTGTTCGTGAGATCGACGCTCGCGCCTTGCAGATTGGCATTGCCGGCCGCCAGGTTGGTGCCTGTCGCTGCCAGAGCATTCGTGGTGGTAACAGACAGGTCGCCTGCCGTGCCCAGGCTGCCGTCCGCATGGATACCGGCTCCGAGAGTGCCAGCGCCTGCCAAGCTGTCTGCAGCGATCGTGGTGTGACGGCCCGATGTGATGCCGCCGTCATTGAATGCAGCGCCTGCGACGGACATGCTCGTGTCATTGGCAGCGCGAAGCGAACCACTTGAGCCGTTGACGAGCGAGCCGGCCTGTACGCTCAAATCGGTCGCCGCGCCGATGCTGCCGGTATTAATCAGCGCATGGATGACTGTCAAAGACGTGCCAGCCGCTGCCGACTGGATGCTGCCGAGCGTGTTTTCCAGGGACTGACTCTTGATCGTCACTGCTTGGTTTGCAAGCAAAGTCCCTGAAGCATTCGAGAGCCCGCCACTGACCTTGGCCGAGAGGGCTCCAGCAGCGGAAATCGTGCCCTGGGCGTTGTTCGCTGTACCCCCGGCCGATATGTTCGCATCGCCGTCGCTGGTCAGGATGCCCGCCGTGTTGTTGAAGTCGCCCGTTGTGGTGACGCCGATGCTGCCCGCATGCACGGTTCCGGCAGAGTTGTCGAAACTGCCGACATTGGCGCTGAAGGCGTTGTTGACGTTGAGATGGCCGCCCGCGTTGCTGAACGCCGGCCCCGAGACCGCCATGCTGTCGACACTCAGCGTGCCGCCAACGTTCGACGCATTGGGCGTTTGAAGCGAAATGGGACCGGAGGCATAGATATGGCCTCCGTCATTCTGAATGGCGCCGGCCGCGGAAACGGTCCCCGGGGCAATCGGTGCACTGGCTGGCGTGGTAGAGGGCTCGGTCGATGTGCCGCTGCTTGTACCGCTACCACTGCCGGTTCCCGCATTGCCGCTCGAACCTCCGCCGGCAGTGCCGTTAGCACCCGCGCCAGACGATCCGCTACCGCTGTCGCCGGAAGTAGCGGGCACCGGCTCAGCACCGATCGTGCCGCCTTGCGTGTTCATCAGGCTAGGTGCGGCCAGGGTCAAAGCTGCATAGCTGCTCTGACGTATCGTCCCGTTCGAATTGACAATGTTCCCGGCCGTGCTCGAAAGGTCGACCCGCTGTCCTTCGAGCGTGCCGCCGATGTTCGACAGGTCGCCGGTGGATGCGACCTTGAGGCTTCCACCGCTGAGTACGCTACCGGTGTTCACGACCGATGATGCGGTGAGGCTTGCATCAGACGCTGCTTGAATGGTTCCGCTGTTCTGCAACAGGCCGGCCGAGTTGACTACGAACTGCCCGGCACTCATGAGCCCAGACGGCGCCCCGGTTGCAGTGGCCTGGATGGCTCCCGCATTGCGCATGCCCAAGCCGGCTTCCATTCCGACCAGGAAGATGTGGTTGGCGAACATGCCGCCAATCGCGGCCACATCGAAGGCGAACGTGGGCGCTACGCCGGTACTCGTTGTGGGTGATATCTGGGTGGCATCAGCCGAGATTTGATTTGCACCTGTGACGACCTGAAGGTCGGTCGCATGGATGGCGCCGTTGATCTGGACTGCGCGAGCGAGGATGGCCGCGTAGTCGGTGTGACTCAGATCGAGGCCCGCGCCATTGACGGTGACGGTGCCGCTACGCACTGCGTAGCTGTCCAAGGTCCCGGTGGCACTAAGCTGTGGCGCGCCGGTAGTCAGCGTGGCCTTGCTGGCGTTGATGAAGCCGCCGCCGTCCACGGCGATACCGGCCGGGTTGGCAACGATGACTTCCGCCTTCGATCCGCCGACCTCGATGTAGCCGCGTATCTGGGTGGGGTTGCCGCTGTTGATCTCGTTGAGAATGATCCTGGCCGGTCCTGTCGCGAGCCACGGGTTGCCCTGAATGTAGCCCCCGAGTTGAGTTTGGACTGTCTTGCGTGAGTTATTGAGCACCACGCCACTGCTCGGGACATCGAACTGACTATAGATGTTGGTGGACACCCTCTGGGAGTTGGGAGTCTGGATATTGGCCACGGCCACTCCGTTGGGTGCCACCAGCACGGTCGGGCGCAATGTGCCTGGAACGTTGGATGCACCGACGATTTGGGCATGTGCCGAGGCCGAACCGATGATCAGTGCAAGCGCGATACCCACCGCTGCCGAAGTGATGCCCTTGGCCTTGCCCATGCAGGTGGCGGTTTCCTGCACCACCATCAGCGCGCTGCGTTGAAGACTATACGAAAGCAGTTCTTATTCATCGAGCGAGCAGATGGGAACAAAGAGCGCAGCCCTGCACGCAACGTTCTGATGAGCAGCGCGGCTGCAATTGCGTGGCGGAGACGCGGCCGGTGATTTTTGTTCACCCTGATCAGATCGAATCTGAACAATTGTTCTCTGCTTTGCAGAGCATGACGGCCGACTTGACCGAGCTTCGCCTGGCTGCCGTCCTTCCTGAGCTACTAACGCCAGGAGGCCGTGCTCGGCCTGGGGCTAGAGGCCTCCAGCTTCCCGCTTGAGCGGGAACAACCCATTGCAACTCAACAGCTAACGCTTGCCCAGCGCCCGCACCGCGACCGCGCGCGTGGCGCTGGGCCGGCGTTCCGAATCGAGCACCTCGACCAGGAATTCGGTGAAGGCGCGCACCTTCGCCGAACTGCTGCGGGCTTTGGCCGTCACCGCGTAGAAGGTCTTCACCGCCGTGGTCCATTCGGGATAGAGCCGCACCAGCTCGCCGCCGTCGAGCAACCGGTGGGCGAAGATGTCGAGCACGTGCACCGCGCCCACACCTGCGCGCGCGGCCATCAGCAGCGCGTCGCTGCTGTTGAAGTGCAAGGGGCCCTGTGGCTTGATCTCGACCTTCTCTTCGCCGCGTTCGAGCTTCCAGCCATTGGCGTGGCTGCGTTCCTCGGCGAGGATGCCGAGACAGCGGTGCGGATCCAGTGCCGCCGGGTCGGCAGGCAGCGAAGCCGCCAGCCGCGGCGCGCAGCAGACGACGTAGCGCGCTTCATAGATCGGACGCGCGATCAGGTCGGCGTCTTCCACCGAGTCCATGCGGATCGCGATGTCGATCGCGCGCTCGATCATGTGGTGCGGCTGGTTCGTCAGCGTGATCGCGGTCGAGATGGCGGGATGGCGCTGCGCGAAGGTCGGCAGTGCCGGACACACCAGCGCGTGGCCGATCGAGATCGGCATCTCGATGTGCAGGGCACCGCGCAGCTCGCCCATCGAGGTGCGGACTTCTTCCTCGGTCTGCGCCACGGAGTGCAGCAGCTCGCGCGCACGCGGCAGATAGAGCTGGCCTTCTTCGGTGAGCCGCAGGCGCCGCGTGTCGCGATGAATCAGCGTGACGCCGAGATGGCGTTCGAGATTGCGCACGCAGGTCGTGACCGTGGCATTCGCCAGGTTGAGCGAGTCCGCCGCGCGCGAGAAGCTGCCGCATTCGGCGACGCGGACGAAAACTTCCATGGCCCAGAGCCTGTCGATGTCGAACCCCTGCACGCTGTTGAAGGAATCGGCGGTGCCGATCCCGGGGCGCGATTGTAGCGACGGGCTCGCCGCACCTTCGCGCCCGTCGCGGCATCGAAGGCGCGGCCGGATGCCAAATTGTGTTTTCGGACGGCGCTGCTTGCCCGGGCCGGGCCGCTCCGGAGAATCGGCCGCCGAAGGAATCCATGCAATGAATACGCTCGTGCTGCTGGCGGGAATCGCCGATCCCAAATGGCCGCTGCCGCGTCCGCTGACGGCGGATGCGCTGCGCGCACATCAGGCGCAGCATCAGGTGCTCGGGCCTTTCGACGAGGCCGCGCTGGAAGTGGCGCTCAAGCTGCGCGATGCCGCGCCAGACATGCAGTTGCGCGCGATCGTGGTGGGCGACGAGGCGCTGGCGCGCCAGGTCGCCGGCTTTCGCATCGACACGCTGGTGCGGCTCGATCCGGCGGCCCTTGCGCCGTGGAGCCCGGCCGAGCTGGCGGCGGCGCTGCGCGCATCGATCGATGCGTTGCCCGATCTGCTGCTCATCGGGCGCGAGTTCGGCGATCACGACGACGGCAGCGTGCCGGCGCATCTCGCGCAGTGGCTCGCGTTGCCCCATGTGAGCCTGGCGCTGTCGATGCAGCGCGTTGACGCCGGCCTTCGCATCGTGCGCCAGGGTGGCGAGACCTTGCAGCGCGTGGACGCCACCCTGCCCTTGCTGGCCAGCGTGACGAACGATTCGCACAACCGTCTGCGGCAGCCGCTGCTCAAGAACGTGATGGCGACGCGGAAGATGCGCTTCGAGGCCGCGCTGTCCGACGCGCCACCGGGGGTCGTCGCGCTGGCGTCGATCGAGGCCGCCACCGCTGGCGCGCGCGAGAAGGCGTGCCGTTTTCTCGGCGGCACGGTCGACCAGCAGGCGGACGAACTGGCCGGCATCCTGTCGCGCCTGGGAGAGGCCGCATGAGTGACATGGAAGCAGGGTCGCTGCGCATCGTCGTGCTGCTCGCGGGTGGGGACGCGGGCGACGGAGATGGGCAACGCGAAGCCCTGATCGCAGCGGCGCGGTCGATGCTGGGCGAGCCATTGCGGGGGCGCGTGGAGTTGATGCGATTGCGTGGCGTCGGCCCTGCGTCGACGCCCGCGCTCGCGGGCCTGTCGATTTGCTGGGATGTCACGCATCCGGGACTCGGCGCCGATCCATCCGCTGCGGTGTGGGCCGAGGCTGCGATGCAGGCGCTGGATCGGATCGGCATTGCGGCGCCGAGCCGCACGCTGGTGTTGCTGCCGTCCGGTCCGTTGGGCGTGGAGCTGGCCGCATGCCTCGCGGTGCGCTGCCGCGGCGTGTCGCTGGGCCGCTGCCAGGATCTGAGCGTCGAGGCCAACGTCGTGCTCGCACGCAAGGCGGTATTCGGCAGACGCGTGGTCGCGGCGCTGCGATCGGCGACATGGCCCTGCTTTGCTGCACTTCGGCCCGAACGCACGAAAGCCTTGCCGACGATGCAAGTCTCGGGCGAGCTCCGTTCGATCACGCTGGACGGCGCGCTGCCCGCGGACTTCGCGACGCAGCCCGTCGACAGCGGCGATGCGCAGCGCGCGCTCGTCGGCGCCCGGGTGGTGGTCAGCGGAGGACGCGGCATGCGCGGCCCCGAAGGCTTCGATCTGCTTGGCCGGCTGGCAGCGGAGCTCGATGCCGCCGTGGGCGGCAGCTTGCCGGCCGTCGATGCCGGGTGGTTGCCGGTCGCGCGCCAGGTCGGCCAGTCGGGCAAGTTCGTGGCGCCGCGCACCTACGTGGCGGTCGGTATCTCGGGCACGCCGCAGCATCTGGCGGGCGTCTCCAGCGAGTCGTCGATCATTGCGCTGAACAGCGACCCCGATGCGCCGATCTTCGAGATGGCCGACGTGGGGCTGGTGGGCGACTGGCAGGAGATCCTGCCGCGGGTGCTCACGCGGCTCGCGATGCGAGAGCGTGGCTGATGGAGATGGATGCAAATACACTAACGGCATACCGATTCCAATTTCACAACGCTTGCCACCCAGGCTTTCAATCCAAGCTTCTCACTCTGTCAGGCCCTGCCTCACAATGGCTTGCCGTTAGCTTATTTTTAGATGCAGTCCTTGCCCCTGTTCGATGAGGCCTCGAGCGCCACCCACCAGTCCGCGTTCGAGCGCTGGCTCACGGACCAGCGCGACACCGGTGCCCTGCGCCAGCCCTCCTCCATCCAGGTCTATCGCGACATGTGGAGCAGCTTCACCGCATGGTGCCTGCGGCAGTCGCCTACCGTGACGCTCGCGTCGCTGGATACTGGCGATCTGCGCGCATTCCAGCAGGCGCGCTTCGGCATGAAGAGCGCAGACCTGTCGCTCTCCCCGCGCCATGCGCTGCGGCTGCTGCGGCTGATCGACCGGGTGTTGCGCCACCATGCGGCAGCGACCGGCGCGCGCGCCAACACGGCCGCGGCCGACTGGATCGCGGCGCAGCCGCACGTTCGCTATGCGGAGGCCGCGCATGCCGACCCATTGCCCGAGTTTCTGTCGGTCTCCGAGGCCAGGCACCTGATCACCTTCCTTTCGGACGCGCGCCCTCGCCCGGCCGCAACGGGCACGCGCCGTGACGGCCAGACCGCCCTGAGCTGGCAGCAACTCAGAAACCGCGTCGCGGTGGCCTTGCAGCTCGGCGCCGGGCTGACGCCGGGCGATGTCCGGGTCCTGACCCTGCAGGCGCCGACCTCGCAAGGTGGTCGCGCGCGGCATCGGCCCTGGAAGATCGCCGTGCCGGGCAACGGCAATTCACCGGCGCGCGAGACGCCGATCGCACCGTGGGCGGGCGAGCTGCTGCAGCATTGGCTGCAGGTGCGTGCCGAGTCGAAGATCGCCGGCGATTTCCTGTTTCCGTCGACACGCACGGGCAAGCCGTGGAGCAAGGAAGCACAGTACCTGGCAGCCAGGCAGGTGCTCGCGGACGCCGGACTGGACGTCGCCGATGGCGGATCGTTCCGCCTGCGTCATACCTTCGCGTTGCGCCAGCTGCGCCGCGGCACCGACGCGGACCAGGTGGCGCGCTGGCTGGGCATCGAAGTCGAAGCGATGGGCAAGTACCGGCGGGTGGTCGCCGGACCCGAGCAGGTCGTCTAGCCTGCGGCCCCTCGGGATCGGCGACGGTCGGCGGCGACCACGCGTCAAAGCTCGTGAAAGCCCTCCTGGGGCTGGATCCTGGACTTCGAGCGGAAGCTGATCTTCGGCATATGGCGCACGCCCAGCAAGCCGAACAGACCGACCGCGATGGTCAGCCAGAAGCCGGTGTGGATGGCGCTGACCAGCGCTTCGCGCGCCATGCCGATCAGGACTGTCCCGTCCCTGCCAGCCGCGGCCAAGTGGCTCAGCAGGGCCATCTGCATGTCGTGGTTGAGCAGCACCTCGGGGTCCGCCAGCTGCTGCCGCCACGCGCCATCCGCGCTGTCTTCCAGCGCGCGCCCGATCCCGCTGCGATAGGCCCAGTTGACCACCGCGCCGGTCAGCGCCGTCCCCAGCATGCCGCCCACCATGCGTTGCGACTGGAGCAGCGCGATCGCGATGCCCACATGCTCTCTCGGCGCCGACTGCTGCATGGAGATGGTCAGGTTCGGCATCATCAGCCCCATTCCGAGCCCGCCGCACATCATGACGGCCAGCAGGTAGCCATGCGAGGACACCGGACGCGCCAGCAGCATGCACAGGCCGCACAGGGTCGTCATGGCAAAGCCCAGGTAGACCATCATGGCCGAATGCGGCAACCGCAGAAGAATGCGGCTGTTGGCGATGTTGGCGACCGCGATGAAGGCCACCAGCGGCGTCACCAGCAGCCCGGCCGTGCGCGCCGACAGGTCGAAGCCGCCCTGGAACATCAGGGGCACGTAGACCAGCAGCGAGAACATCATGAAGCCGCTGGCGGCCGCCAGCAGGAACATGCTCGCGAGCGCCCGGTTGCGCATCAGCTCCAGCGGAATGAGCGGATGCGCGGCGCGGCGTTCCCACCAGTAGAGCGCGACGAAGGCGAAGCCGCACGCGGCCAGAAGACAGATCATCGAGACGGTGAAGCCGCGCTGCGGCACCAGTTCGACCAGCAGCTGCATACTCCCCAGGCCGGTCGCGATCAGCAGCGCGCCGGGCCAGTCGATGCGGGCCTTGGCGCCGGCGATGCCATGGCGGAAGTGCGGCAGGAAGCGCCAGACCGAATACAGCGAGACGAGGCCCACCGGCAGGTTGATGTAGAACACCCAGCGCCAGCCCAGGTACTGGGTGAGAAGGCCGCCCAGCGACGGCCCCAGCGTGTTGGAGATGCCGAACGCCGACGCCATCATGACCTGCCAGCGCAGGCGAACGACGGCATCGGGAAACAGATCGACGATGCAGGCGAAGGCGCTGCCCACCAGCATGCCGCCGCCCAGGCCCTGCAGCGCGCGCGCCAGCACCAGCGCGTCCATGCTGTTGGCCAGGCCGCACAGCGCGGACGCCACGCTGAAGATCACGATCGAGGTCAGCACGAAGGGCTTGCGGCCGAACTGATCGCCCAGGCGGCCGACCACCGGCACCGTGATCACCGAAGTCAGCAGGTACGAGGTCGCGACCCAGGCGTAGAGATCGAAGCCGTGCAGTTCGGCGACGACGGCCGGCAGCGCGGTGCTCACCACGGTCTGGTCCAGCGCCACCAGGGTGGCCACGAAGCACAGGCCCAGCATCGCCATCAGCGAATCCCGGTTCGAGAGTCTCTGCCGCGCCGAGTACGCGGATTCAAGCTTGGATATCGAAGTCACATGCGGGCCGTTGTGGCGGCCGGAAGCCGCCCGTTCATGATGGGGACGCGCGACCATCCATCGTCATCGGGAGAGAGCACGCGAACGGCGCGACAGCCGGGCACGCCGGCTGGCGATCGCATGCTGATTGCCAGCCGGAATTGTGCCGCGTTTGGAAAGAACCACGGGCGCAGTCAACCATGTGAACCATGTGCGAAGCGGCCGGCCGCCTTTCGCAAGCGCCATCCGAGGCACTCGTGATGCACCTGCAATCGGTCGATGTTTAACATGTCAAAACGCGGATTGCGGCATATGCGACGCGCCATGAAACTCGGGGCACTCAGCTTCCAACGGATCGATGTGCCATGACCCACTCCACGCCGCCCCCTGGCGCTCCTGCCGCGAACGCCGGGCCGCTCGCCGGTATCCGCATTCTCGACATGGCAACCGTGATCGCCGCGCCCTTCTCGGCCACCCTGTGCGCCGACCTGGGCGCTGAAGTCGTCAAGCTCGAGCTGCCCGATGGCAGCGACTCCCTGCGAATGCTCGCCCCGGTCAAGGATGGGAACGCGCTCTACTGGAAGGTGACCAATCGCGGCAAGCGCGGCATCACCCTGGATGTGCGCAAGCCCGAAGGGCGGGAACTGTTCCTGCGGCTGCTGCCGCAGTTCGATGTGCTGGTCGAGAACTTCCGCACCGGCACCATGGACCGGTGGGGACTCGATCTCGCCACGCTGCACGCGGTCAACCCGCGCCTGACCGTGCTGCGCCTGACCGGATTCGGCCAGACCGGTCCCTACGCCCAGCGCCCGGGCTTCGCACGCATCTTCGAGGCGATGAGCGGATTCGCTCATCTGACGGGCGAGGCAGACGGCAGCCCGCAGCATATGAACTATCCGCTCGGCGACGTGGTCGCCGGACTGTTCGGCGCCTTTTCCATTGCCGCCGCGATGGCCGAGCGCGGCCGGCGCCCGGACCTGCCCGGTCGCGAGATCGACCTGTCGGCCACGGAAGCCATGCTGCGTCTGCTGGAGCCGCTGGCGGTGGAGTTCGAGCAGCTGGGCGAGGTGCGGCAGCGTGCAGGCACGCGCGCCACCTACACGGCGCCCTCGAACATGTACAAGACATCGGACAAGGTCTGGGTCACGGTCGTGGGCTCTTCCGAGTCCATCTTTCGCCGGATCTGCGAGGCCATGGGGCGGCCCGAACTGCTCGACGATCCGCGCTTCACCACCAACCCCGATCGGCTGCGCCACCTCGACGCGCTGGACGGCATCATCGCATCCTGGTGCGCGGCGCAATCCTTCGAATCGCTTGCCGCGGCGCTGAGCCGCCACGAGGTTCCCTTCAGCAAGGTCTATGGCATCGACGACGTTCTTGCCGACCCGCATTTCCAGGCGCGGGAAGCGATCATCCGCCTGCCCGATCCGGACCTCGGCAGCGTGCCGGCACCCTGCGTCGTGCCGCGCTTTTCCGGCAGCCCCAGTCCCGTGCCGCGTTCGGGTCCGGGTGTCGGGGAGCACAACGGCGAAGTCTTCGCGGCCCTGGGGCTGGACGGCGCCGAATTGCAGCGGCTCAAGGACGCGCGCGTCATCTGATTCTTCACTTCCCTGTCGATATTGAACCTGCCCTGCCCCAGGAATGACGAACCCACCCATCACCACCTACCGGCGCCACGCCGATGTCGCCGAGATCCAGCTGCTGAATCCGCCCGTCAACGGCCTGGGGCACGAAGTGCGGCAATCGCTGCACACCCATCTGCGAGAAGCCCTGGCGGACCCGCAAGTGCGCGCCATCGTGCTGACCGGCGCCGGCAGGATGTTCTGCGGCGGCGCGGACATCCGCCAGTTCGGCACACCGAAAGCGACCACGCAGCCGATGCTGCGAGACATCAACCGCCTGATCGAAGCCGCCGGCAAGCCGGTGATCGCGGCCATCCACGGCAACGCGCTCGGCGGCGGCCTGGAATTGGCGATGAGCTGCCACTACCGCATCGCGGCGACAGGCACGCGACTGGCGCTGCCGGAAGTCAAGCTGGGCATCCTTCCCGGCGGCGGCGGAACGCAGCGTCTGCCGCGCCTCGTCGGCGTCGAGACGGCCTTGGACCTGATCGTGTCGGGCGAGGCGATCGACGCCGACAAGGCGCGCGCATGCGGCTTGCTCGACTCGGTGGCGTCCGGCGATCTGCTGGACGCCGCGCTGTCGCTGGCGCGCGCCGCGGCCGATGAAGGCTCCGGGTCGCTCCCCGTGACTTCGGCGCGCCAAGTGCGCTTCGACGGCGATGCCCCGGCGTACTTCGAGGCGCAGCGGGCGCGCATCACGCAAACCTGTCCCAGCCTCCCTGCGCCTCTGGCATGCCTCGAATGTCTCGAGGCCTCGCTGACGATGCCCTTCGAGGATGCGCTGATGCTGGAGAGGGCCAAGATCCAGGTGTTGGTGGACAGCCCGGAATCCAGGGAATTGCGCCGCCGGTTCTTCGCCGCGCGCGAAGCTGCCAAGCCGGGCGCCTAGCGCAGACCCAGTGCCACTTCCACGCTGCGCACCAGCGTGACGAGCCGCAGGCCCACACGCTGCCTGACTTCCCGCGCCGGCGCCTGAGAAGCAGGCACCGTGCAATTGAACACCACGATCTCGGAGTTCACCGCCGTGGCCACCGGCACCGCGACCGCGAGCCGATCGCGGCGGTAGTAGCCCGGGTTCGTGCTGTAGCCACGCGATGCGAAATCACGCAGCGCCTGCGGCAGGCGCTGCGCATGTTCGGCGAACTGCTGCGGATAGCGCACCTTGATCTGGTTGAGCGCTACCGCCCGTTCCTTCGGTTCGGCGCGGGCCAGCCACGCGTGGCCGATGGCGGTCGCGAGCAAAGGCATCGACGCCCCGATATCGATCAGCGGCGCATCGCCGTCCTCCGACCGGCAGGTGTCCATCAAGACCATCTCGGCGCGATCGCGAATGCCGACGCTCACGGTGCCTCGCACTTCGTCGGCCAGCTCGTTCATCAACGGCCGCGCGATCTGGCGCAGGTTCATGCTGGCCAGCAACGGATAGGCCATCGACAGGACCGGCGCACCGAGGCGGTATTTGCCCAGTCGCGTGTCGTGGCGCAGATAGCCCAACTGGACCAGCGTGTAGGTCAGACGTGAAACGGTGGCTTTGTCGAGCCCCGTTCGGGCGACGAATTCCTTGTTGCCCAGCAACGGCTCGTCGGGCTTGAAGCACAGCAGAAGTTCGAGGCCCCTGGCAAGGGTGCCGGCGAACTGCTTGTCTTGCGGAATCCCGCGGGGATGCATGGCCATGGAATGTCGGTGTCAGTGCGCGGTGCGCTGCTGTGCCAGGTAGGCGCGCTCCACGTCGCGAACCATGCGCACGAGCCTCGGGCCGACATCGGTCTCGAGCGTGCGGCGGCCCAGCAGCACCGCGGGCACGCCGCAATTGAAGACCAGTGTCTCGCCGTCGACGACGCGTTGCATCGGCACCGCGACCGCGTGAACATCCTGCTGCCAGTCGCCGCGCGCGACGCAGGCGCCGGTCGCCTCGAGACTGCGCAGCGACGCCTGGACGGCACCGCGGTGCTTCTTCCATGCGCCCGGGTCTTCGGCCTGAATCTGCTGGACTGCCTGACGGCGCAGTTCATCGCTGGTGCCGCCCAGCCAGGCCCGCCCCATGGCCGTGGTCAGCAGCGGCAGCGAGCCGCCGATGTCGGGGCGAAAGGCAATCGCCTCATGGCCGCGGCATGTCTCGATGTACACCATATGGGAGCGGTCACGCATGCCCAGCGACACCGAGCCGCGCGCGTGGTCGGCCAGCGCCTTCATGAAGGGGCGCGCCACCTGCCGGATGGTCAGGCTCGCCAGCAGCGGATAGCCCGCCGCCAGCGTCGCCGAGCCGAGGCGGTAGCGCCGCTGCTCGGCGTCGTACCTCAGAAACCCCAGCTCGCCCAGCGTATAGGTCAGACGCGAGACCGTGGCCTTGGACAGCCCGGTGCGCTCGACGAATTCGCGATTGGCCAGCGCAGGTTCCCCCACCTTGAAGCTCTTGAGAATCAACAGCCCGTTGGCCAGACTGGTGGCGAACATCTGGTGGCGAGGGGGTTGGGGTGGCGATGTGTTCATGCGCAGTTGATCGGGACACGGAACAGCAGCAAGTTGCCGCCTGGATTATCGGATCAACGGGTTCGCTCGGAGTTTAATATAGCGAAACACAAGCCTCGATATCGACGGTTCCTCCTTATAGTTCTTCCAACCCGTGCGCTCGGCGCGGAAGAGCAAGCAGGAGACAAAGTGATTCGAGATCCTCAGGGCTTCGAGATATTTCTCGGCAAGCTGCGCGACTTCGTTCGCAACCGTCTGGTGCCCCGCGAGGCCGAGGTGGCCCGCCTCGACGAAGTGCCGGCCGACGTGGTGGCCGAGATGGCTGCAGGCGGCCTGTTCGGCTACTCGATCCCGGAAGCCTACGGCGGCGCCGGCATGACCACCGAGGAGCTGGTGCTCGCGGCGATCGAATTGTCCCAATGCTCGGTGGCCTTTCGCGCCCGTGTCGGCACCAACACCGGCATCGGTTCGGAAGCCTTGGTGATCGAAGGCTCCGAAGCGCAGAAGCAACGCTACCTGCCCGACATGGCGAGCGGCCGCCTCACCGGTTGCTTTGCGCTCACCGAACCCGAAGCGGGCTCGGACGCGGCAGCACTCAAAACGACGGCCGTTCGCAGCGGCGACAGCTATTTGCTCAATGGCAGCAAATGCTTCATCACGAACGCACCGATCGCCGGCCTGTTCACCGTGATGGCCCGCACCGACCCGGCCAATCCGGGCGCGGCCGGCGTCTCCGCATTCCTGGTTGAGCGCGATACGCCGGGCCTGAGCACGGGCACGCCTTACGCGAAGATGGGACAGGCCGGCTCGCCGGTGTCGGAGGTGCACTTCGACAACTGCCGCGTACCCTCGGCGAACCTCATCGGCGGCGAAGAAGGCCGGGGATTCAAGATCGCCATGAAGGTGCTCAACAAGCAGCGCATTCATCTCGCGGCGCTGTGCATCGGCCCGGCCATCCGCATGCTGGACGACATCGTGCAGCACACCGCGAACCGCACGCAGTTCGGTCAGCCCGTGGGCGCCTTCCAGCTGGTGCAGGCCATGATCGCGGACTGCCAGACCGAGATTCACGCCGCGCGCGCGCTGGTGCTCGAGACCGCGCGCAAGCGCGACGAAGGCATCGACGTCACGATGGAAGCGTCCATCTGCAAGTACTTCGCGTCCGAGATGTGCGGCCGCGTGGCGGACCGATGCGTGCAAATGCTCGGCGGCTACGGCTTCATCGCGGACAACAGCATCGAGCGCTTCTACCGCGACGTGCGGCTGTTCAGGCTCTACGAAGGCACCAGCCAGATCCATCAGATCAACATCGCCAGGCGCACCTTCGGCCAGGCGGGATACGACATCAAGAGCTGACTCGAAAAAAACGGAGACATCGCCATGCAACCAAGAAATCTGCTGACCATCCTCGGGACGTTGACGCTGCTGGCCACCCAGCCCGTGGTGGCGCAGCAGGCCTATCCGTCGAGGCCGATCAAGGTGATCGTGCCCTACGCCGCCGGCGGCGGTACCGATACGGCGGCGCGCGCCATGAGTCAAAAGCTCGGCGAACTGCTCGGCCAGCCGGTGATCGTCGAGAACAGACCGGGCGCATCGACGCAGGCAGGCACCGCCTACGTCGCGAAGGCAGCGCCCGACGGCTACACCCTGCTGATGGGAACCGCCAATCTGGCGACCAACGTCCCGCTGTTCGCCAAGCTGCCCTACAACGCGCAGCAGGATCTGGCGCCGGTGTCGCTGGTGACCAAGGTGCCCGTCTATGTCTTTGCCAACGCGAAGTCTTCCGTCAAGAGCATCGCCGATCTGATCGCGCAGTCGAAGAGCACGGCGGGCGGCCTGTCCTATGCGACGGCAGGCAACGGCAGCATTCCCCATCTGGCCGGCGAGCTGTTCAAGGTGGAGTCGAAAAGCCATCTGGAACACATCCCGTACAAGGGCAGTGCCGAGGCCGCGACCGCGGTGATCGGCGGGCAGGTGCCGGTGAGCTTCGACAACCTGGCTCCGATGCTGGCACACGTCAAGTCGGGCGCAGTGGTCCCGCTGGCCATTGCGATGCCGGCACGCTCCAGCCTGTTGCCCAACACGCCGACCCTCAAGGAACTGGGCTACCCCATGGAAGCCTATTCGTGGTGGGGCATCCTCGCGCCGCACGGCACGCCCGCACCCGTCGTCGAACGGCTCAACAAGGAGATCCAGAAGGTGTTGCAGACCCCGAAGATCCGCGAGGTCCTCCTGCAGCAAGGCATCGAGCCGGTCGGCAGCACACCGGCGGAATTCGCTGCACACATCCAGCAAGAGACCGCGAAGTGGACCCAGGTCGTCACGAGCGCGGGCATCAAGCCGGAATGAGTCCATGCACACGTTCAAAGCCTTTCGCCTGCTGGCGGGTGACAACGCACCGATTCGCCAGTTTGCCGAGCTGTCCGCCGACGATCTCAGCCCCGGCAATGTCGTCATCGACGTCGCCTTCTCCAGCATCAACTACAAGGATGCCCTCGCCTCCAAAGGCCTGAACGCCATCATCCGCGCGTGGCCCCGGATCGGCGGCATCGATCTGGCGGGCACCGTGCGCGAATCGGCCGATCCGCGCTTCAGGGCCGGCGACGAAGTCGTCGTCCATGGCTTCGGCATCGGCGTCGACCATGACGGCGGCCATTCGCAGGTCGCCCGGGTACCGGGCGACTGGGTGATGCGCATCCCCGACGGACTGAGTCTCTTCGATGCCGCCGCGCTGGGCGCAGCCGGCTACACCGCGGGTCTGTCGCTGCACCTGATGGAGCTCAACGGGCTCGCGCCCGGGCAAGGTCCGGTGCTGGTCGACGGCGCGACGGGCGGCGTGGCCAGCGTGGCAATCGACATGCTGGCGCGGCGCGGCTATCAGGTGACCGCGATGAGCGGCAAGATCGCCGAGACGCCGTATCTCGAGAGCCTGGGCGCCAGCGAAGTCATCGGCCGCATGGCGCCGGAGGACAAGCCCAAGCCGCTGGAAAAGGCCCGGTGGGCCGGCGCCGTGGATTCCGTGGGCGGCGCCACGCTGGCCTGGCTGACCCGCACGATGCAGCCGGGTGGCGTGATCGCCGCCTTCGGCAACGCCGGCGGCGCCGAACTGGCCACGACGGTGCTTCCTTTCATCCTTCGCGGCATCCGGCTGCTGGGTGTCAATGCCAACTCGCCGATGCCGCTGCGCGAGGAAGTCTGGAACAAGATCGCCAACGAATACCGCCCTGCCCGTCTGGCCGAGATTGCCGGCGTCATCGGCATGCACCAGTTGCCCGAACACCTGGACCGCATGCTGGAGGGCCGGCTTCGCGGACGCACCGTCATCGACATGCGCCGCTGAGCTGGCACCGGGCGGGGCCCGTTAAAATTCCCGCGTTGAAAGGACCTCCCATGACCTCACGCGACATCTTCGTGGTCGGCACCGCCCGCACCGCCATCGGCACCTTCGGCGGCGCGCTCAAGGACGTGCCCAACACCCAGCTGGCCACCACCGCCGTCAAGGCCGCCATCGAACGCAGCGGCGTCGCGCCGGATGCGATCGGCCACGTGGTGATGGGCAACGTGATCCCGACCGACGTCCGGGACGCCTACCTCAGCCGCGTCGCCGCGATCGATGCCGGCTGCCCGATCGAGACGCCGGCCTTCAACGTCAACCGCCTGTGCGGCTCGGGCCTGCAGGCGATCGTGTCGGCCGCGCAGGCGATTGCGCTCGGCGACTGCGACATCGCCATCGGCGGCGGCTCCGAATCGATGAGCCGCGGCCCCTACTTCGATACCTCGGCACGCTATGGCGCGCGCATGGGCGACGCGGTGCTGGTCGACTACATGCTCGGCATCCTGCACGACCCGTGGGAGAAGATGCACATGGGCATCACGGCCGAGAACGTCGCGGCACGCTACGGCATCACGCGCGACCAGCAGGACGCGCTCGCGGCCACGAGCCACCAGCGCGCCGCGGCCGCCATCGCCGCCGGCCGCTTCAAGGCACAGATCGTCCCGGTCGAGGTGAAGACGCGCAAGGGCGTCGTCGTGTTCGACACCGACGAGCACGTGCGCGCCGACACCACGGTCGAGACGCTCGCGAAGATGAAGCCCGCGTTCAAGAAGGACGGCCTGGTCACCGCCGGCAATGCCTCGGGCATCAACGACGGCGCGGCCGCCGTGGTGCTGGCCGAGGGCGCGCGCGTGAAAGCGCTCGGGCTCAAGCCGCTGGCGCGTCTCGTGGGCTACGCGCATGCGGGCGTCGAGCCGGCGTACATGGGCATCGGCCCGGTGCCGGCCACGCGCAAGGTGCTGGAGCGCACCGGCCTGAAGGTCGGCGATCTGGATGTCATCGAGTCGAACGAGGCCTTTGCCGCGCAGGCCTGCGCGGTCATCCAGGAACTGGGCTTCGATCCGGCCAAGGTGAACCCCAACGGCTCGGGCATCTCGCTCGGTCACCCGGTGGGCGCGACCGGCGCGATCATCACGACCAAGGCGATCGCCGAGCTGCACCGCACCAATGGGCGCTACGCGCTGGTCACGATGTGCATCGGCGGCGGCCAGGGCATCGCCGCGATCTTCGAGCGCGTCTAACGCGGGCCGGCGCGTCTCAGGCCGGCATGCCGAGACGACGCGCCAGCTCGACCAGCTTCTCCGCGCGCGTGATGAACGGCCCGTCCACGAGACGCCCGTCGACCACGAAGGCACCGACGCCGCGCGCCAGCGAGGCCCGCGCGGCTTCCACGACCCGGGCGGCATGCGCCACATCCGCTTCGCTCGGCCGAAAGACGTCGTTGGCCAGCGCGACCTGGCTCGGGTGGATGCAGCTCTTGCCGGCAAAGCCGAGCTGCCTGGCCGCCAGGGCGTCGCGACGGTAGCCGTTCGGGTCGTCGATGGCGACATATGCACCGTCGTAAGCGTCCACGCCGGCTTCGCCGGCCGCCATGCGGACCGCGAAGCGCACCGCCTGCGTCGCGAACGGCTCCGACGACGAGATGCCCAACGGGGCCAGCAGGTCGCCGTAGCCGATCTGCAATCCGATCACCCTGGAATGTGCCATCGCGATCTCGCGCGCCATTCGCAGGGCGCGGGGCGATTCGATGTTGGCGAGGATGCCGATCGGCCGCGAGATGCCGCGCGCCCGCTCCAGCCGCTCGAGCACCGCTGCGGCCCGCACGATCTGTTCGGCGTCCTCGGTCATCGGGAGGTTCAGGATGTCCAGCCCCGGCCGCACGACCGCTTCCAGATCCTGTGCGAAGTGGCGCGTGCCGAAGCCGTTCACGCGAACCACGATGCGCTTGGCGCCCCGTTTCGATGCGGCACCGTCGAGGAACGCCGCCAGCTGCTCGCGGGCTTCTTGCTTCCGGCTTTCCTCGACCGCGTCTTCGAGATCGAAGGACAGCGCATCTGCCTCGCTCGCCAGCGCCTTGGCGAAGAGCTCCGGGCGCGACGCCGGAACGAAGAGCTTGCTTCTCATGCGATCGCGCCGAACTGCGCGAGCACGTCGTCGAGCGCGACGACGTCCGCGAACTGCCGGTCCATGTCGAACAGCGAGATCGCGTGCGACACCGGGATGCGGTCGAACACGGCTTCATGCGGCACGATGGCGCGGAAGTTGAACGACGCCGCGTCGAACACGGTGGCGCGGATGCAGTTGCTGGTGGCGCCGCCGACGACCACGACCGTGTCGATGCCGCGCTCGACCAGGTAGCCGAGCAGCGGCGTGCCGTGAAAGCCGCTGGGCTTCTTCTTGACGAAGACCACGTCGCCGGCAGCCGGCCGCAGCTGCGGTACCAGCGCCGCGCCGACGGTATCGGCCAGGCACCAGTGCTCGCTTTGCAGCAGGTCGCGTTTTCGCTGGTAGACACCGATGTCCGAGCCGTCCCGCGCGAGCTCGAAGCGGCTGAAGAAGCAGGGAATGTGCGCTCCCTGCGCCGCGTCCACGATGCGGGCGATGGCGGCGACCGCCAGGCGCCCGGCGTCGCCGCAGCTCGATGGCCAGTCGGCATCGTGGCCGGCCTCGCCGACCATGTAGTTCTGTGCGTCGATCACGACCACGGCCGGCCGTTGGCCGAAGCCCATGCGCCGGCCGAAGCGTCCGCGCGCCAGCACGGCGCGATCTTCTTCGGAGAGATAGGAGTCCCAGGGAGTCATTGAAGGCTTTCTCTGTGGAGATGCGTGTGATGCAAGGCGGCCGCCGTGCGCGGCTGCCAACCGATGTCCGCCGACAGCGCGTGCGCCATGGCGAGCAGCCGGGCTTCCGCGAGCGGGCGGCCGACCAGCTGCACGCCGACCGGCATGCCGGCGGCATCGTGGCCGATGGGCATGCTCAGAACCGGCAGGCCGAGGTAGTTGAAGGGCCTCGTCAGCGCGGTGAGCGAAGCCACCACGCCGAAGACGCGATGACCCGATTCCATGTCCGCCTCGGCGCGGGTCGGCACCGGAACCGGCACCGTAGGCAGCAGCAGCACGTCCGCGCGCGACAGCGGCCCGCGCACGAACTCGGCCAGAAGCTGCGCCCGCACGGTCAGCGCCTCGAGGTAACGCACGGCCGGCACATGCAGGCCGGGTTCGGTGCGCGAGTACACGGCCTGCGAATAGTCGGCCGCATGGTCGCGCATCCAGGGGCCATGCAGCGCCGCGGCTTCGACCTTCGAGAACACGTCGGCCATCGCGTAGCAGGCCGGCAGCGCGTCGAAGCGCGTGCGCGGCGCGATGCCATAACGCGCCTCGGCCGCCTGCACGAAGCGCTCGAAAACTTCGGCAATGCCCGGATCGATGGCGGCATCGTGCGCGAGCACGCCGATGCGGCTGCCCTCGGCCGACCACGCAAGCAGGCCGGTGTAGTCGGGCACGCGCGCATCCAGGCTCGTGGGGTCGGCCGGGTCGTGGCCGGCGATGGCATGCAACAGCAATGCACAGTCCTCGGCGCTGCGCGCCAGCGGCCCGATGCATTCGAGCGAAAAGGCGCGCGGAAAGCAGCCGCGGCGCGAAACGCGGCCGTAGGTGGTCTTGAGTCCGAACAGCCCGTTCATGGACGCCGGCAATCGTATCGAGCCGCCGGCGTCCGTGCCGAGCGAGCCGAACACCACGCCGGCCGCGACGCAAGCGCCGGAACCGCTTGACGAGCCTCCCGAGATGCGCGACGGATCCCACGCGTTGCAACAGTCGCCGAAGTGCGGGTTCTGCCCGGTCGGCCCCGCCACCATCTCGCTGAGGTTCAACGCGCCCAGGTCCACGGCGCCGGCGGCCGCAAGACGGTCCAATGCAGCGGCCCGCTCGCGCCCGGGTCCGAGCGCCGGGACGCGCGAACCCACGGTCATGGTCTCGCCGACGCGGTCGAAGCAGTCCTTGTGCGCCAACGGAATGCCATGCAGGGGACCGCGCCATCGGCCGCTGGCGGCATCGTCGTCGCAGGCGCGCGCCTCAGCCAGCGCCGCGTCCGTGCGAAGACGGATGAAGGCGTTGAGCGTCGGTTGCAATGCAGTCGCGCGCTCGATGGCGGCGGCGGCGAGTTCCTCCGCGCCGAGATCGCGCCGACGCATTCCCGCAGCGACCTCGGACAGGGGTCGGTCCAGCCATTCGCGCGCATTCATTCGCCGGCCTGGTTCGATGTATCGGCAAAGACGAGCAGCGCCGCCATGAAGTCGGCGGGCTGCGCGCCGTAGTGCAGGCGCCCGGGCGTGGTGGCTTCGCGAACCGCGTCGTTGAGACGGAGCACTTCGCGCGCGATCTGTCCGGTCTGCGTGCGCGACTCGATGCCATGCAGCCGCGGCGCGACGTCGGTCAGTGCGGCTGTCATCCGCTGCACGTCGTCCTCGGCAGGGGACGGCGATGCCGTCGGGCCGGCGGCACTCATGCGACGGCTCCGGCTTCGCGCAATCCGACGATCTCTGCGGCGTCGTAGCCCAGCCGCGCGAGGATCGCATCGGAGTGTTCGCCGAAGGCCGGAGCGGCGCGCGCCGCAGGCGGCTTCGACGAAGTGCCGAACTTCACCGCGCTCGCCAATCCACGGTAGCGGCCGGCTCGGGGATGCTCGAAGGTCTGGACCATGTTCTCGGCCTGCACCTGAGGATCGTCGAACATGTCTTCGATCTCGCGCACTGCCGCGCAGGGTACGCGCTCGCCGAAGAGCGATTCCCATTGCTTCGCGCTTCGTTGCAGCAGCGCTTGCCTCAGTTGCGGCACGATCTGCGCCGCATGCTGCGCGCGCTGCCGCACGGTGGCATAGCGGGGATCCGACGCCAGCGCCTGCAGGCCGGTCAGCTCGCACAAGGCGGCCCAGAAATGCGCTGTGTTGGCCGAGAGGTACAGCACGCCGTCGGCGGTCGGGTGCAGCCCGGTCACGCCGCCGGAGCGCATGTCGCGGTTCACCTCGCGCGCCTCGCCGTCGGCCCAGACGAAGCGCGCCGACTGCATCGCCAGCGCGCTGCGCAACAGCGATACGCCCACGTACTGCCCCTGCCCGGTCCGCTCGCGCGCCAACAGGGCGGACGAGACGCCGCCCGCCACCAGCGCGGCAGCGTAGTAGTCGACCGCGGAGCCATAGACGATCTCCGGTTCGGCCGCCGTGCCCTGCAATGCGCAGATGCCACTCATTGCCTGCAGCACCTGGTCATAGCCGGCCTTGTCGCGCGCGGGCCCGGTCTCGCCGTAGCCAGTCACCGCACAGTAGACGAGCCGCGGGTATTCCGCGCGCAACTGGTCGAAGCCGATGCCCAGCCGTTCCGGCACACCGGGCCGGAAGTTGTGCACCAGCACGTCAGCATCGCGCAGCAACCGGCGCAGCGCCTCGAGCCCCTGCGGCTGCTTGAGGTCCAGAGACAGCCCCAGCTTTCCGCGATTCACGCCGAGGAAGGCCCGGCCCTCGGTGGCGAGCGTCGAGGGATAGTGGCGCAGGTTGTCGCCTTGCGGCGGCTCGATCTTGATGACCTCGGCGCCATGGTCGGCGAGCAAGGTGCAGCCATAGGGCGCCGCGATGTACGCGCTGAGATCGAGGACTCGGATGCCGTCGAGCGGGCCGGATGTCAACACGCTCATTGCTGGATGCCTGCGCGCTTCGCGGTGTCGGTCCATCGCACCACGTCGGTCGCCAACTGGTCCTGCAGCGCCTGCGGCGTCGAGGGCGCAGGCGCCGCGCCGGCGGATTTCAGGAAGGTGGCGAACTCCGGCTCGGCCACGATGGCACCGATCTCCCGGTTCATGCGGTCCCGGATCGCGGCCGGAAGGCCTTGCGGCGCGAACACGCCCCACCACACGTCGACCACATAGTCGAGTCCGGTGGACTCACGCACCGTCGGCACGTTCGGGTACTCCGGCTCGCGCTTGGCCGTGGTGAACGCGAGCATCGGCAGCTTCTCGGTCGGCGTGCCGCGGATGGATGCGACGGTCGTGATGATCATGTCGAGCCGGCCCGCGATGAGGTCCATCTGCGCGGGCGAGATGCCCTTGTAGCCGACGCCCACCATCTTGATGCCGGCCACGTTACTCAGGAGTTCGCTCGCGAGCTGTGTGCTGTCGCCCAGGCCTGCGCTGCCGTAGTTGACCTTGCCCGGATTGGCCTTGGCATAGTCGATGAACTCCTTCATGGTCTTGGCGGGAAAGCCTTCGCGCGTGAGCACGACGAAGGGCGCGCTGGCCACGCGCGATATCGCGGTGAAGGCCTTTAAGGGGTCGTAGGGGGTCTTCTGCACCGCCGCCGTGGTCGCGATCGAGCCGGACACGAACAGGAAGGTATAGCCGTCGGCCGACGCGTTCGCCACCAGGTTCGAACCCACCGTGCTGCCGCCGCCGCCGCGGTTGTCGACCACCACCGACTCTCCGAGCGTCGTGCTGAGGCGCTGCGCCAGCTTGCGCGCGATGACGTCGTTGCTGCCCCCGGGCGCGAAGGGCACGATCATCCGGATCGGCTTCGATGGCCAGTGCGCCTCGGCATGGACGACGGCGCCTGTGGCAAGAAGCCCGCCGCCGGCGACAAGGGCGGCGACCAGGACATGGAACTGTCTGCGAAACATGGAAGAGCCTTTCAAAGCGTGCTTGCAGCGCATCGTAGAAGCCGCTTAGCATCAGGAAAAGCGAGGAATCGATAAATCGGAAGTGAGTTTTTCTTATGAAGATCGAGGCACTCCAAAGCCTTCAGACGGTGCTGGCCACCGGAAGCTTCGTGCGGGCGGCAGGCGATCTGGGCCTGACCCCCAGCGCCGTCAGCCTGCAGATGAAGCAGCTGGAGCAATTCTTCGGCAAGCCGCTCTTCGATCGCTCGGGCCGGGTCGTGCAGCCGACGCCTTTCGCGTTGGAGATGGCCGCGGCCGTGCGGCAGTCGCTGGCGACGATCGAAGGCTTCCGCGCGCGCAGGGCGCCATCGGCGAGCGGCGTCCTCCGGCTCGGCGTCATTCCCAGCGTCCAGAAGATGGCGATGCCGCACGCGCTGCGCGTGCTGCAGAACGACCATCCCGACCTGGTCATCCAGCTGATGCTGGACGTGTCGGCCACGCTGCAGACAGCGGTCAAGGCCGGACGCATCGACGCGGCAATCCTGGTCCGCCCGAAGACCGGCGGCTCGGGACGGCTCCACTGGTGCGACCTGACACGGGAGAACTTCGTTCTGCTGGCGCCCGGCAATTCCACCGGCGCGACGCCGCGGCAGCTGTTGCGCCAGTACCCATGGATTCGCTACGACGTCGCGCTCACCGGCGGCCGGGCCGCGGCCGACTATGTACGCAGGACCTGTCCGGGAACGGTCTGCCGCTTCGAGATCGCGTCAACCGACGCCATTGCGGCGATGGTGGCGGCAGGCCTCGGCGTCTCGGTCGTCCCGCGCCTGCGCGAACGGCTGCGCGAGTCCTACGCGCTGCGGGAGATCGATCTGGGGCCGAAGGCGCCGACCCGCCAGATCTCGTTGCTGGCACGGCGGGCGGACGAGGAGGACCGGAGGATCCTCGCTGTGGAGGATGCGTTTCGCGCGGCCTACGAAGTGGTCAAGTGACGTGGCGCACGTGTGGGTGAGCAGGTGCCTTTTCGGAACCCGCGGTTCCTTCAACCGCCCTGGTACAGCGTCACGACGCAGGCGCCGCCCAGCCCGAGGTTGTGCTGCAGCGCGTTGCGGGCGTTCGGCACCTGGCGCTCTTCGGCCGTGCCGCGCAGCTGGTGCGTCAGCTCGTAGCACTGCGCAAGGCCGGTGGCACCGAGCGGATGGCCCTTCGACAGCAGACCACCCGACGGGTTGGTGACGACCTTGCCCCCATAGCTGTTGTCGCCCGCGTCGATGAATGCGGCGGCCTCGCCCTCCGCGCACAGGCCGAGGGCCTCGTAGGTGATCAGCTCGTTCTGCGCGAAGCAGTCGTGCAGCTCGACCACGTCGAGGTCCTGCGGGCCGATGCCGGCCTGCGCGTAGACGCTGCGTGCCGCGGCCTGGCTCATGCCGTAGCCGACGAGCTGCATCATGTCGCGGCTGTCGAAGGAATCGGGCTTGTCGGTGGTCATCGATTGCGCGGCGATGAAGACATCGGCGCGCAGTCCATGGCGCGCGGCGAACGCTTTCGACACCAGCACCGCAGCCGCGGCGCCGCAGGTCGGCGGGCAGGCCATCAGCCGCGTGAGCACGCCGGGCCAGAGCATCGGCGCGTTCATCACGTCGTCGACGGTGAGTTCCTTTCGCAGCAGCGCGAGCGGGTTGCGCGCCGCATGGCGGCTGGCCTTGGCGCGCACCTTGGCAAAGGCTTCGAGCGGCGTGCCGTACTTGCGCATGTGGCTCTGGCCCGCGCCGCCGAAGTAGCGCAGCGCGAGCGGCAGCTCGGGCATGTCGACCAGTTCAGCGGCCTCGCGGTCGAAATCCTCGAACGGGCTCGGCCGGTCGTTGAACACCGTGCCGAGTGCACCGGGGTTCATCTGCTCGAAGCCGAGCGCGAGCACGCAGTCCGCGGCGCCGCTCTCGATGGCCTGGCGCGCGAGGAACAGCGCAGTGGAGCCGGTCGAGCAGTTGTTGTTGACGTTGAAGATCGGAATGCCGGTCATGCCCAATGCGTAGACCGCCTTCTGGCCGCTGGTCGAATCGCCGTAGACATAGCCGACATAGGCTTGCTCGATCGCGTCGAAGCCGATGCCCGCGTCGGCCAGCGCGAGTTGGCCGGCCTTCGCGGCCATGGCGGGGTATGGTTCGTTGGCGCCGGGCTTGACGAAGGGAATCATCCCGACGCCTGCGATGAATGCCTTGTCCTTGTTTGCCATGGGTTCCTCAATGCGCCTGGCCGGCCTGCCGGGCCAGCATCTCGGCGCGAATGTCCTTCTTCATCACCTTGCCGACCTTGGAGCGCGGCAGGTCGGGCCAGATCTCCACCAGCTTCGGCGCCTTGACGCTGCCGATGCGCGCCTTCACGAAGGCAACGATCTCGTCGGGCTGCACGCTGCGGCCCGCATGCAGTTGCAGCACCGCGACCACCTTCTCGCCCCACTTGTCGTCGGGCAGGCCGATGACCGCGCTGTCCTGCACGTCGGGGTGCTGCATCAGCGCCTGCTCGACCTCCACCGAATAGACGTTGAAGCCGCCCGTGATGATCATGTCCTTGGCGCGATCGACGATGTAGAGAAAGCCGTCGGCATCGAGCCGGCCGATGTCGCCGGTGTGGTGCCAGCCGAAGCGGCCGACCTCGGCGGTTGCCTTGGCGTCCCTGTAGTAGCCGCTCATCACGAGCGAACTGCGGATCACGATCTCGCCGGTCTCGCCGACGGGCAGCAGCCGGCCATCGCCATCCATCGCGGCGACCTGCACCAGCGGACCCGGGCGGCCGGCCGACGAGAGGCGCTCGCGCGCCACCGAGCCGTCGGCGTGGAAGTGGTCCTTCGGCGCCATCATCGAGATCATCATCGGCGCCTCGGTCTGACCGAAGAGCTGCGCCATCACCGGGCCGATCTTCGAAAGCGCCTCCTCCAGCCGCGCGGCCGAGATCGGCGCCGCGCCATACCAGAAGCATTGCAGCGAATCGAGCCGGGTCGCCGCCAGCTTCTCGTGCTGCAGCAGCATGTAGATCAGCGTCGGCGGCAGGAAGGTGTGGGTGACGCGGTGCCGTTCGACGAGCGCAAGGAACTCGCCGAGATCGGCCTTCGGCATGATCACCACGCGGCCGCCGAGCGCCATCACCGGGAGGCA
Organism: Variovorax sp. SRS16; assembly: GCF_901827165.1. Lineage (NCBI taxonomy): Bacteria > Pseudomonadati > Pseudomonadota > Betaproteobacteria > Burkholderiales > Comamonadaceae > Variovorax > Variovorax sp. SRS16. Next base: position 133,557 of record NZ_LR594669.1, on the reverse strand, counting down.
CAGCACGCCGGCCGCATGCGTCAGCGGCGCGAGCGCGAGATAGACCGGGCGGCCGTCGAAGGGGTAGCCCATCAGGGTCAGCGCCGACATCGTCTCCAGGTTGCGGCCCGACAGCATCACGCCCTTGGGCTGGCCGGTGGTGCCGCCGGTGCCGGCGATCATCGCCAGATCGTCGACCGTGGCGATCTCCAGCGGCGCGTCGCCCACGCCCTCGACCCATTGCGCCCAGGACGGCGCGAAGGGCTGCACCGCATCGAGGCAGACGAACACCCGCACCTTCGGCAGGTTCGCGCGCATCTGCTCGACCATCGGCGCATAGGCGCTGTGGAAGATCAGGCAGCTGCAGTCGAAGGCATCGAGCACGAAGCGGTTCTCGGAGGCTTCGTTGCGCGGATTCACCGGGCACCACACCGCGCCCGCGCGCGAGATGCCGAACACGCAGGCGAAGGCCAGCGCATCGTTGCTCGAGAGCACGGCCACCTTGTCGCCCGGCGCGATGCCGGCGCGCTGCAGCGCCCGCGCGACGCGGTGGCTGATGCGCTGCACCGCGCCGTACGAATGGTCCGTGGCGCCCATCGTCAGGCAGGGCGCGTCCTCGCCGAGCATGGCTCCCTTGTCGAGGTAGTCGATCAGGCGCATGCGCGGGCTCCGGTCAGTGGTGCACGCTCAGCACCGGCGCCTGCACCAGGCCGAAGCCGCGCAGCGCGCCCAGCAACTCGTGATGGCCGAAGGCCTGGCAACCCGAGGCGAAGCCGACGCGTCTTGGCGCCTGCTGCAGCAGCGCCGCGGCGGCGAAGGCCTGCAGCAGTCCGGTCTGCTTGTAATTGCAGTTGCCGAAGATCACGCAGTGCGCGCGCCCCAGCGGGCCCGACGCATGGACCGAATCCACCGACTTGTTGATGCGCGGGTTCTCGCGCGGCGGCATGGTGTTCATCACGCCGGCCGCGGTCTGCGCCAGCGCGGCGTAGCGGTCGTCGGGGTTCATGCCTTCGGTGGCCTTCAGCGCGGCGGCGACGATCTGCGGCACACCCAGCATCAGCGGCTTGTTGAACACACCGCCCAGCACCTTGACGTTGGCCACGCGCGGATCCTTCTTGAACCACACGGGGTGCGAGGTGCCACCCCACGGCAGCGCCAATGCGGCTTCATGCTGGCCCGGGATCGACAGGCTGTAGAGGCCGGCATCGGGCTGCCATTCGACGTAGCGATTCTGTTCGAGGTAGAAGGCCTTCGAGGTCGCCGCATTGACGAGGATGGTCTGCGTCGAGGCGATGGTCGGGCTGCCGCCCCAGAACACGGCGATGTCCAGCGTGTCCAGGCCCGGCGTCTCCAGGCACAGCTGCGCGGCGATCTCGCCGATGGTGTACATCTGCGCGAGGCCCGGCGACAGCAAGAGGCCGGCTTCGGCGAACTTGGCGCCGAACTGCTCGTCGAGCGTGATGAGCCAGTCCTGCTCGCCGGTGGTGTCGGTGTAGTGGCACTTGGACGCCAGGCAGGCGGCAACGACTTCGGGCCCGAATCGGGCGAACGGGCCGACGGTGTTCAGCACCACCGACGCGCCGCGGAACAGCTCGGTCAGCGCTTCGACGGTGTGCGGCACCTCGACCACTTCGTAGCTCGCGGTCTCGATGCCGGCGACGTTCGATTTCATCGCGGCATTGAGCTTGTCCGCGCTGCGGCCCGCGGCAATGAAGGGGATGTTGTACTCGCGCAGGTACTCGCACACCAGCCGGCCGGTGTAGCCGGAAGCGCCGTAGACCACGACGGGTTTCTTCGTGTTGCTCATGATGGTTCGGTCCTTGTGAAGTTGTGCGTGCTGTCGCGGATCACATGCCCATGCCGCCGTCCACCGGCAGGCCCGCGCCGGTGATGAAGCGCGCCGCATCCGAGCACAGGAACACCACCGCGTCGGCCATGTCCGCGACCTCGCCGAGCCGGCCCGCGGGCGTCTGCTCGACGATCGCGCCGACCGCCGCTTCGGGCGACGGGAACAGTCCGGCGGCGACCACGTCGGCAGCCAGCTTCATGCCCATCTCGGTGGGCACCAGCCCCGGGTAGATGCAGTTCACGCGCACGCCGTAGCCGAGCTTGCCGGCCTCCATCGCGGCCACGCGCGTGAGGCGGTCGACGGCCGACTTGGTGGCCGAGTAGCCGGCGATCGCGGGGAAGGCGATGGTGGCCGCGACCGACGAGATGTTGACCACCGCACCGCCCTTGCCCGCGCTGCCGCCCGGGCGCATGGCGCGGAATGCATGCTTCAGGCCGAGCGCCGTGCCGACGATGTTCACGTCGAGCATGCTGCGCAGCGTGGCGGGGTCGATGTCGGCCACCAGCGCGGTGACCTCGATGCCGGCGTTGTTGATCAGGATGTCGAATCCGCCGAGCGTCTCGACGGTGGCCTTGACGGCGGCGAGCCAGTCGTCTTCCAGCGTCACGTCGAGCTTCACGAAGCCGGCTTTCGCGCCGCCGGCCGAGAGCTTGCCGGCCGTGTCGCGGCCGACCGACGTGAGCACGTCGCCGATCATCACCGACGCACCGGCCGCCGCCAGCGCCTGGGCCATGCCTTCGCCGAGGCCGCGTGCGCCCCCCGTGACCAGGGCCCTGCGGCCCGTCAGATCGAACTTCGTCATGTCTGTCTCCTGTGATTTTTGGACGCCCGTCAAGGAGCGCGAATGGATCGTAGGAGTCGTCTTGACGACTGTCAAGAAAATACTGGGCAACCGTCAAGCACACGAATCCGGCGCGCTCGGCGCCCTAGGCAAGCCGTGCTCCGGCTCTCTACAATCCCGGCATGGACAAGACCCTACGCAAGCCGGATGACAAGTTCGCCGAGCGCCGCACCGAGCTCGGCGAAGCCGCGCTGCAGACCCTGGGCGAACTGGGCTACGCGCGCACCAGCCTGCGCGAGATCGCGCAGAACTCGGCGTTCTCGCATGGCGTGCTGCACTACTACTTCACCGACAAGATCGACCTGATTCTGTGCAGCGTGCGGCAGTACAAGGCGCGCTGTGTGACGCGCTACGACGAGGTGACGGCCACCGCGACCCGCTTCGACGAACTGCTCGAAGGCTTCGCCGATGCGCTCGGCGACACGCTGCGCACCGAATCCTCGATGCATCGCCTCTGGTACGACCTGCGCTCGCAGTCCCTGTTCGAGGAAGCCTTCCGCGCCGACGTGGCGGCGATCGACAAGAGCTTGGAGAAGATGATCTGGCGCGTGATGCAGCGCTTGGCCGAACTCGCCGGCGCGCCGGTGGGTGCGCCCAGCGACCTGACCTACGCGATGTTCGACGGCGTGTTCCAGCAGGCCCTGCTGCGGCACCTGTCGGGCGACAGGAAGGCGATCGCCTCGATGAAGGCCAGCGTCCGGTTGATCGTCGCGCAGCTCATCACGCCGCCGGGGGCTGCGCCGGCGCGCAAGCGCAAGGTGGCCACGGCCTGAGTGAAGGGCTGAATCCGAGCCCCGGCACGATTCAAGGGCCGGCTTCGTGGCCGAGCGACAGCCCCCAACGCAACAGCCACCAGTGCCACTTGGCGACGGTGTGGAGGGGTTTCCCGCTGACCGGATCGGGGATCGGCTGGCCGTGGACCATCTGGTGCGTGACCGTCGAGGGTGCATCGGGATGGAGCTGGCACTTCCAGTTGCGGCCGTCCTTGATCTCGCAGTCCGTGAACTTGCCCGAGGTCTCCGAACCGCCGGCGTTCCAGACCAGCACTTCGCGGTGCGCCTTGAGGATGCGAAAGCGCACCCGGTGCGCGGCGACCATGCGCCCATTGCAGCGCTGCCCCTGCCAGCTGCCCTGCTGGCAGTCGACGGTGTAGACGGTGCGCTCGCCTTGCAGCGTGATCTTGTCACCGAGCCAGAGTATGGAGGCGAGCAGCGCCATGCCTACCAGGATGAAAATCAGGAATCGCATCGACGAATTGTCGTTCAGCCGGGCCCCGGCGTTGCCGGCCTCGATCGCGCTGGGCCTCAAGGCTTGCGGTCGGGCTTGGCGGTCGGGGCGCGGCGGCCCTCGCGGACCGCCATGACGATCATGACGACCAAGGCACAGAGGGCCAAGGAAACGAGTATCTGGGTACCGGACATGGAAGCGCTTTCTGGGGTGGGCTCACATCCTACGCGTGCGCTCCTGACTGGACGCCCACGCGGGTTTGCAGGTGTTGCGCCCTCCCGTGACGATGGCCTGATCCATCGCCCAACAGGACTTGAAGCGCAGATATCAGCGAACGCACGGAACGATGATCTTGCGCTCGAAGTGCCGGCCCTCGAATCAGGTCGCCACCGGCAGCGACATCGAGAACTTGACCTTGCGCAACGTGAAGCTCGAACGGATGTGCCCCACCGCTGCGCAGGAGAAGACCGCATCCTTCAGGAATTTTTCGTATTCGCCATTGCTTCGCACCACGACGCGCAGCACGTAGTCCGACTGGCCCGCCACGGAAAAGCACTCCAGCACTTCAGGGCGCCGTGCCACGCTTCTCTCGAACTCCTCGATGCTCTTGACGTCGTGCTTGGCGAGCGTGACGTGCGCAAAGATGCACTCCTTGAAGCCCAGCTTCTCGGCGTCGAGCATGGCGACGTAGCCCTGGATCATCCCGCGGTCTTCGAGCGCCTTGACACGGCGCCATGTCGCGGAGCTGGAAAGCCCGACCTCATCGGCCAGGTCCTGGGTGCTGAGCCGGGCGTTGACCTGAAGCGCGGCCAGAATCGCCAGCTCGCCGCGGTCCAGTTCTTCAGGTTTGTTGAATAGCAAGTTTCTTCCTCAGGCAGGATCCCGTGGATGCAGCGCCATCTCGGACCAAATGGCGAAGCGTCAAGCCGCCTTGACGGCGAACTGCGCAAGATAGACCGGGTCGGGATCGAAGCCAAGTCCCGGCGTTCGCGGCACGGCGAAGGCGCCCTCGTGCGGTTCCATCCTATCGCCGTAGGGCCGGCCCTCCAGGCCGATGTTGAAGTATTCGATGAAGCAGGGCTCCGGCTGCGAGGCGATCAGATGCAGCGTCGCCAGGAAGCCGGGGCCGTAGTACGGCGAATGCGGCGCCAGCGTCGCACCCTTCGCCTCCGCCAGCGCGATGACCTTGCGGAACTCGCTGATGCCGCCGACCTTGGTCACGCTCGGCTGCACATAGGCGGCGGCACCCGACGCGAGGATCTTCTGGAATTCGTGCGAGGTGCATGCGTTTTCGCCCAGAGCCAGGGGCATGCCGGTCTGGCGGCCGATCCTGGCGAGCGTCTCGAAGTCCTCGGGCGGGTACAGCGGCTCCTCGAGCCACTTGACATCGAACTCGCGCATTTTCCGCGCCATGTCGAACGCCTCCGACACGCTCCACGCGCAGTTGGTGTCGACCATGAATGTCGCCTCGCTTCCAAGCGCGGCCCGGGTGCTGCGCACGTCTTCCAGGTCGCGCGTATGGACCTTGACGCGCCGGAAGCCCTCGGCGGTGGCATCGGCCGCGGCTCGCGCCACGCGCTGCGGATCGCCGAAGCGAAACAGGCTCGCATAGCCATCCACCGCGGGGCGCACCATGCCGCCGAGCAGATCGACCATCGGCATGTTGGCGCGCTTGGCCGCGATGTCCCAGAGCGCGATGTCGATGCCCGACAGCGCGAAGTTGAGGATGCCGGAGCGCCCGTACAGATGCATCAACTTCTGAACCTCGTGGGACAGCCCGTTGATGTTGCGCGAGTCGCGCCCGACGAACAGGGGCGCGAGCATGGTGTCGACCGCCGACTTGACCGGCGCCTGGCAGTTGTACGAGAAAGCCTCGCCCCAACCCGTGATGCCGTCGCGGGTCTCGACCCTGATCAGCAGCGCCTCCAGCGCGCCGTAGTCGCGGCCGCGCCACGCCGGCATGTCCGAGCGGCTGCTGAAGGGCACGGAAAGCGGGATGGCTTCGATTCTTTCGATGTTCAAGACAGAGGCTCCAGGTGTGCGACGCCGTCGACGCAGGGTTAGAGAATCGACCGCAGGAACTCCTGCGTGCGCGGATGCCGTGGGGCCGACACCATCTGCATGGCGGGACCCTGCTCGACGATCTCGCCGTCGTCCATGAAGATGATCCGATCGCCCACTTCGCGAGCGAAGGCGATCTCGTGGGTGACGATCACCATCGTCATTCCCTCCGAGGCCAGGGCTTTCATCTGAATCAGGATCTCTTCGATGATCTCGGGATCGAGGGCCGAGGTGGCCTCGTCGAACAGCATGATTTCGGGATTCATCGCCAGCGATCGCGCGATGGCCACGCGCTGCTTCTGGCCGCCGGAGAGCTGTGCGGGATAGGCGTCCGTCTTGGTCCCCAGGCCCACGCGCGACAGTTCCCTCTGCGCGATCTTCCTGGCTTCGCCCTCGGAACGGCCCAGCACGCGGATCTGCGCCAGCATGACGTTCTTCAGCGCCGTCTTGTGCGGAAAGAGGTTGAAATGCTGGAACACCATGCCGATGCGCCGACGCAGCTGGCGCAGTTCTCTTTCGAACTGCAGCCGCTCTCTCAGGCCCTTGCGGTGGCCGGCCGTGATGGTCTGGCCGCCGAACTCGACCGTGCCGGTCTCCGGAACTGTCAGCATGTTGATGCAGCGCAGCAGCGTGCTCTTGCCGGACCCGCTCGGGCCGATGATGACGACGACCTCGCCCTTGTCGACGGACAGATTGATGTCGCGAAGCACGTGGTGGGGCTTGCCCGCCTTGCCGAAGAGTCCGGTCCTGCGCCCGGGAAAGGTCTTGTTGATGTTCGTCAGCGTCAGCACGGGCGCGTCGGATGCGGACTTGCCCGTCACGACGGCGTCCTCTGGCTGCATTGCGAGATCGATGCTCATGCGCTTTGCCTCATGTGCTTGTTGAGCTGGTACTCCAGGACGTTCCCGATCCAGGAGACAACCAGAACGATGGCGAGGTAGATCACGGCGGCAACCGAATAGAACTCGAAGGACCGCAGTTCCAGGTTCGCGGCGCGGATGGTCTCGTACATCAGATCGCTCGCGCCGATCACCGCGACCACGGCCGAATCCTTGACGATCATCGCGAACTGGCTGATCAGCAACGGCACCGCCGTGGCAAGCGCCTGCGGCATGACGACGTCGTAGAAGACGGCGCCGCGCTTCATTCCCAGACTGCGCGCGGCTTCGAGCTGGCCGCCGCCGACGCTGTTGATCGTGGCGCGGAATATCTCCGACAGGTAGGCGCTGTGCAGCAGCGTGATGGCGATCACGCTCGCCACGTACGGCGAGAGGTTGATGCCGGTGGAGACGGCCAGGCCGAAGTAGATCCAGATGATGTAGATGTAGATCGAGATCGCCCGGAAGAACTGGGTGTAGCCGAAGGCGAAGGCCGAGACCGCCTTGAGGCTCGACATCCGCATCAGCGCGATGGCCAGTCCGAACAGCAGCGAGAGCGCGAAGCCCGTGAACGAGATCTGCAGCGTGAAGACCACGCCTTTCATCATCGACGGCAGGTGCGGGAGGACGGCCTCCCAATCCATCTGATAGCTCACGGATGCGCCACCAGTCTTTCCGTCGCCGCGATCGCCAGCGACAGCACGAAGACGATCGACACGAAGATCAGCAGGACCGCGGTGAAGGCCTCGAAAGGCACGAAGCTGTTCATGTTGAGGCTTTGCGCGGCATGCAGCAGATCGGGCACCGCGATCACGCCCATCAGGGTCGCGCTCTTGAGCAGGCCGATCAGGACATTGCCCAGCGGCGCCACCACGACGACCGCCATCTGGGGAAAGATCACGTCCCAGTACGTGTGAAAGCGGCTCAGCCCCATCGACGTGGCCGACTCGAACTGGCCCCTGTCGACCGCCAGGATCCCCGAGCGGAAGATCTCCGCCGCATAGCCGGCACCCGTGATGGTCAGCACGGCGACGATGCTCTGCAACGGCGTGAACGCCACGCCCGCCAGGCGCGAAACGCCGAAGTGGACCCACAGCAGCAGCACGTACGGCGGGATCGCACGCGCGGCCTGGACGAAGGCGAAGGTCGGCACGGTCAGCAGCTTGAGACCGCTCAGCCGCCCCATCGCGATCAGCAGGCCGGCCACACAGGCGAGCGCAAAGCCGAACAGGCTGACCCAGACGTCAACCCAGGCCCCCAACAGCAGGACGGGCAAATGGTTGACGACGACCTGCCACTGGAAGTCGTAGTTCTGCATCCCTTGTCTCCGTGGATCGCGCGCAGCGGCCGGCGATGCTCAGCCCTTGATGACCAGCGGCTCGCCGCCGGACCCGACGCCGATGCCGGGGATGCCGTACTTGTCGCGCGCCTCGGTGCCGAACCATTTGTTCTGCAGGCCCACGATGGTTCGCAGGCTGCCCTGGTAGCGCAGCCAGTTGGTGACATAGGCCCACAGCTTGAAATCGTTGTGCGGCATGAAGAAGGTGTTGGGAATCGCGTTGACCGACTCGCCCAGCACCTTGACCTCGGGAAAGGTCTTGGACATCGTCGTGACGAAGAAGGCGTCGGTGATCAGCGCATCGACCAGGCCGCCACCGACTGAACTCGCGGCATCGGCGACCTGCGGGAAAGTCTGGATCGCGGCGAGCGGGAACACCGAGCGAAGCGTCGTCTCTTCGGACGAGCCCTGCTGGCAGGCGATCTTGACGTCCTTGCGGTTCAGCTCGGCCAGCGTCTTGACCCTGGAGCCGGGCTTCAGGTACGCGACGTTCTGCTGGTAGTAGGCGGGAAATCCGGCGAACGTTCCCCGCAGGCCGCGGCTCGGCAGGATGGTGACGAAGGTGCCGATCATGTCGAACTTGCCGGCGGCCAGTGCCGCGAAGGTTTGACCGAAGGGCATCTCGATGTATTCCGGCGTGGCGCCGATGTCCTTCATGAGGAGTTCGAGAAACTCGATGCCGAGCCCCGTCGGCTTGCCGGCCGTGTCGCGAAAGCGCAGCGGCTTGTTGTTGAGGTCGACGCCGATGCGGGCCTTGCCGGTCTTGACCCAGACGTCCAGCAGGGACTCCTGCGTGCCGTTTCCGCCCTGCGCCGCGGCCTGCCCTGCCATCGCGAATGCGCCCGCACCGGCGAGCGCGGTGCCGCCTGCCGCCAGAAAGCTGCGCCGGATTCGAAGACTCTTCGCCGCCTCGCTGGAAGGCGCTTCCTGAACGGCACTCGGTGAGGTACTCATGGAGATTCCTTGGGATTGAACATCGACACGTTGTCGGCTTGTCGCGGGATGCGAAGGCCCGACGAAAAAAGTGTAGGTGGGATGCTCCGCGAAAGGATTTCTAAATGGCGGCTCTTCGCGATCCAAACTGGAAGAATTCTTCGCCAAAGCACTCGAATCCGCCCGCAGCAGCGAAGTTCTACCCGCTGGCCTTTTGAGCGGCAGACGGCGGCCTAGCTTCGCTGGGCTGCGCGGCACTACCGCGGTCACGCGTGCGGATCTTCTGGCCCCGAGCAACCGGCGTCACGCACACCCAGCGCCCCAAAGGCCCCGTCGGCACCAGGCCTTGGACGCATCGACTAAGGTTGCTCCGAGCCCCAAGCAATCCCCCAAACACCAGGCTTTGACCCATGTCTCATACCAACGCCTCTTCAGCCGGCCAGTTCACCCTCGGCGATCTCCAGATCCACCGCCTCGGATTCGGCGCGATGCGCATCACCGGTCGCGGCATCTGGGGCGAGCCCGACGATCGGGCCGAGGCACTGCGCACCTTGCGACGCCTGCCCGAGCTCGGGGTGAACTTCATCGACACCGCCGACAGTTACGGGCCCTATGTCAGCGAAGACCTTATCCGCGAGGCACTGCACCCCTACGACGGACTGCTGATCGCCACCAAGGGCGGACTCACCCGCTCCGGGCCCGATCAGTGGGCGCCGGTCGGCCGTCCCGAATACCTGCGCCAGTGCGTGCACATGAGCCTGCGACGGCTGGGCGTCGAGCGCATCGATCTGTGGCAACTCCATCGCATCGACGCCAAGGTGCCGCGCGAGGAGCAGTTCGAAGTCATTCGCGAAATGCAAAAGGAAGGACTGATCCGCCACGTGGGGCTCAGCGAAGTCGGCATCGAGGAGATCGAAGCTGCGCGCAAGATCTTCCGGGTGGTCACGGTGCAGAACCGCTACAACCTGATCGACCGCGGCAGCGAGGCCGTGCTCGATTACTGCAGCGAGAACGGCATCGGCTTCATCCCGTGGTTCCCCCTCGCTGCCGGCGATCTGGCCAAGCCAGGTTCGAAGCTCGACGAGATCGCGCGCAAGGCCGGCGCCACGACGAGCCAGGTTGCGCTCGCATGGGTGCTCCGGCGCAGCCCGGTCATGCTGCCGATTCCGGGAACCGGCAAGGTGGCGCATCTGGACGACAACGTCGCCGGCGCAGGCATCCAGTTGTCCGACGTGGACTTCAGGACACTGGACTCGCTGGGTCGCGCGGCTTCGGCCTGAAGGTTCTCTCGCCTCAGGCCCGGCGCCGAAACAGTGCCACCAGCGCCTCCGGCTGCACCGGCTTGATGAGGTGGTGGTCGAAGCCCGCCTCGCGCGTGCGCTCGCGGTCATGCGCCTGGCCCCAGCCGGTCTGCGCGACCAGGATCGCCGCGGCGCCCCATGGCGTCGCGCGGATCTGCCGGCATGCCTCGTAGCCGTTGAGCCGCGGCATGCCCAGGTCCAGCAGCACGACCTCGGGCTGCATGGCCTCGGCCACGCGAAGGGCCTGTTCGCCGTCGTAGGCCACCTCGACGACGTGGCCCATGGCCTCGAGCAGCAGCGCCAGGCTGTCCGCCGTGTCCCGCAGGTCGTCGGCAATCAGGATGCGATAGCCGGGCTCGGCCAAGGCGCCGGGCTCGGTGCGCGCTTCGGCCGAATCCGCCGGCGCGGTCTGCGGCGTCAGCGGCAGACGGATCTCGAAGCGGCTGCCCTTGCCCACGCCTTCACTGAAGGCGCTGATCGTCCCGCCGTGCATCTGCAGCAGTCCCTTGGCCAGCGAAAGGCCGATGCCCTGCCCGCCCTGCGAGCGGTCCAGCGCCGACTCCACCTGTCCGAACATCTCGAAGATCCGCGCCAGGTGCTGCGGCGCGATGCCGATGCCGCTGTCCGTCACCGTCACCACCGCCTCGTCGCCCTGGCGCTGGACATCGAGCGCGATCGCGCCCCGCGCCGGCGTGTACTTGGCGGCGTTGATCAGCACGTTGGAAAAGACCTGGGCCAGCCGCGTGAGATCGCCCTCCAGGTCCAGGCTCTGCGCGGGCAGCGTGATGGTGAGCGCGTGGCCGCCGGCATCGATCAGCGGCTGCGCGATCTCCACCGCCTGTTCGATGACGCTGGCCAGGCCGAGCGGCTGCAGACGCAGCCGCAGCTGGCCGCGCGTCAACCGCGACACATCCAGCAGGTCGTCGAGCAGGCGTGCCATCTGCATCACCTGCCGATCGATCACGTCGTGGCACCAGCCGACCTTGGGATCGGCCGCGTCGATGCGGCGCAGCAGATAGATCGCATTGCGGATCGGCGCCAGCGGATTGCGCAACTCGTGCGCGAGCACGGCGATGAAGCGGTCCTTCTTGCGGTCCGCGTCGCGCAGCATGTCCTCGACCTGCTTGCGTTCGCTGATGTCCATGGTGACGCCGAAGCTGCGCAGGGGGCGGCCCTCGGCATCGTATTCGGCCTGCCCCCGATGGCCGACCCACACTGGCGTGCCGTCCGGCCGCTGGATGCGGAACTCGTGGAAGAAAGGCCGGCGCTCGGCGATGGCCTGCGTGCGCAGGCGCAGGAAGGTGTCCCGCTCGTCGGGATGGATCAGCGCGAGAACGCCCTCCGGCGTCGGCACGAAGTCCTCGGCGCTGACGCCGAAGAGGGGGTACATCTGCGGCGACCACCACAGGGTGCCGTCCCTGAGGTTCATGTCGTAGGCCCCCATGCGGCCGGCGCCGAGCGCCAGGTCGAGGCGCTCGCGCTCGATCCGCAGCTGCTCCTGCGCCTGCTCGCGCTCGGTGACATCGGCGCCCTCCACGAAGATGCCGGTCACCGTGCCGTCGGCATCCTTGATGGGCTGGCAGACGAAGTCCAGAAAGCGCTCGACCACAGGCCCGCCCGGCACGGCCTCGACGCTGAACTTCGCGCCGCTGGCCGCGAAGGCCTCGCCGCTGGCGAAGACCTGGTCGAGCCGCGCGAGGTAGCCTTGCTCGACGGCCTCGGGCAGCGCCTCGGCGAGGGTTCGGCCCAGCACCGGCCGGTGGCCGATCAAGCGCAGGTAGCCGGGATTGGCGATCTCGAACCGGTGATCCGGACCGCGCAGCAGGGCCATGAAGGTCGGCGCCTGTTCGAAGAGCTGGGCCAGCCGATCGCGTTCGGTCGCCAGCCGGCGGGCCGCGACCATCTGCTGCGTGGTCTCGGTGCAGACCACCAGCACGCCGCCGATGCCGCCGGGCGCGTGCTCGTCGTCGATGGGGCTGTAGCTGTAGGTCCAGTACACGTCCTCGCGCCGGCCGTGGCGCGTGATCGGCAGCAGCTGGTTGACGTGCCAGGTCGCGCCGCCGCCGGACATCACCTGCTCGATCTGCGGCCCGATGACGTGCCAGATCTCGTCCCAGACTTCGCGCGCGGGCCGGCCCAGCGATCCGGGATGGCGTTCCGGCCCGATCGATTCGCGGTAGGCATCGTTGTAGAGGCAGGCCCGATCGGCACCCCACCAGATGTACATCGGATGCCCGCTGTTGAGCATGAGGCGAACGACGGTGCGCAGCGCCTGCGGCCACAGCGCGGGCGGCCCGAGCGAGGAGCCGCGCCAGTCGTGCGCGCGCATCAGCGCGCCCATCTCCCCGCCGGCGGCCAGGAAGTCGGGCACGGCCTTGGCTTGGGCGGGGCTGCGCTCAGGGTCGGAGGGCTTCTGATTCATGTCCGCGCCGTCGGCTCCTTTGTCCGATGAGCTTAACCGAGCGAACGCGGACCGGGCGGCGAAGACTTCGGCGCAGCGCCCGCATGCGGTGCCGGCTATCCGGCGGTGTCGGCCCGGGTTCTTCGCCGCTCGACCCGCCATTCCAGCGCAACGCAGGTCCCGCCGCCTGCCGACGGCTCGAGACGAAACACGGCGCCGATGGCGGCCGCCCGGGCGCGCATGTTGTCCAGGCCGCGGCCGTGAATCTGCGCCTCGCTGGCACCCTCGTCCGTGCGAAGTCCGATGCCGTTGTCGGCGATGCGCAGCAGCACGCACGGCGCGTCCTCGTCGCGCCAGCGAGCCTGCACCGTCACCTGCGACGCCCGCGCGTGCTTCAGCACGTTGGTGAATGCCTCCAGCAGGATCCGCTGGACATGCAGCACGACATGCGGCGGCAGCTGCTGGAGCTCCGGCAGCTCGGCCACGTCCCAGACCACGGCGACGCCTGCGGCCTGCAGGCGCGATTGCAGGCGATAGCGCAGCGTCGCCAGCAAGGTGGAGAGGTCGTCGTGCGCCGGCTGCAGCGAATCGACCGCCATGCGCATTTCATCGAGCGCCAGCTGCACCTGGTCCTTCAGCGCGGCGGCATCCGCGCCTTTCTGCGTCACCATGTTCAGCAGGCCGACGAGTTGCGAACCCACGCCGTCGTGGATCTCCCGCATGATGCGCTGCCGCTCGTTCGACACCGATTGATGGTGCTGCTGCTCCCTGAGCGAATCGAAGGCTTCGTGCAGCTGGCGCTCGCGCTCCTCGACGCGGCGGGCCAGGTCGGCATTGAGTGCGTGGTAGTTCGCCACCGAACGGCTGTACCGCTCGGCGATGAACCAGGCCATGAGCAGGACGAAGGCGAACAGCGCATGCTGCGAATAGGTATTGCGCAAGCCGCTCGCGCCGGCGATCCGGATCATGACGATGTCATACACGCCCGTCGCCATTGCGCCGGCGATGGCCGCCGAGAGAACCCAGGCCTTCGTGCTGTGACGAACCCATGCCACGCGCGTGATCGCTACCAGCGTGGCAAGTCCGAGGATCGGCAGCAGGACGAGTCCCAGGGTCATGAGCAGCGGCAGGTGCAGCGCGAAGGCGAGGATGTCGAGGATCGCCGCCGCCGCCATGACCCCATCGATGGCGCGCTGCATGCCGCGCGGGACCGGACCCAGCGCCATCAGCACGAACCGGCACATCAACGCGATATGGGCCGAATAGCAAATCGCAGCCACGGCGCCCAGCAGCGGCCAGGGCAGCGGCAGGTCGGCCCACGAGCGATCGATCACGCGCGTCACGCCCAGGAACGCGGACAGGCTGAACCAGCCATAGAAAGGGTCGCGCTGCCGCCACCAGAGCAGTGCGGTGAGCGCGCCCATCCCGACCAGGCCGGCCGCGAAGAGCAGCATCGCGAGATCCCGCCACAGGATCTGCGCGTCGTACAGATCTTCGATCGCCTCGCGCGGACCGTAGCGCAGCACCGAGAGGCCGCCCAGGCGCTGGGGCTGGATCGTGACCTCGACGCGCAACGCGTTGGGACGGTCGGCATGCAGCAGGGCCGCCGGCAGTGTCACCATGCGCATGGTCTTGCTGGCGTCGTAGAGCGGATCGCCCAGGTCGCCCCAGCGCTGGACCGTGGTTCCGTTCACCAGCACGTGCACCTGGTTGCCGACACGCGAGAACAGCAAGGCCATGGGCTCCGACCCGACGCGCGGCGGCAGTGCGACGTCGTAGGTCGCGCGGCCGCCCAGGCCGGGGAAGTCGCGGTCCCAGCGGCGCGCGAGGTCGACCTCGCCCTCGCGCGGCGCGGCACCCCGGGGCTCCAGCCGCGCGTGGGCCGCTTCGAGCGTGATGATCCCGTCATCGGTCGCGGCGAACGCCGGCGTGAACCCGGGCAGCGCCATCAGGGCGCAGAGCATCAGGATCGAACAGGCGCGCGCCATGCGCCGCATCACCTGGCAACCGGCCTGCGGCAGCACTAGCGCAGCAGGCCGAGTTGCCTGGCCTCGAAAACGGCCTCGGCCTTGTTGTGCACGTCCAGCTTGCCGTAGATGTTGCGCACGTGGCTCTGCACCGTGGAGAGCAGGATGCCCATGCGTTCGGCCGTCTCGGCGTAGGTGAAGCCGCGCGCGACCAGCGCCAGCACCTCGCTCTCGCGCGGCGACAGGGCGTCGCTCGCAGGCAGCACATCGGCCTTCGGCGTCTCGGTGCGGCCCTGCCACCGCACCAGCAATTGGCGCGCGATGATCGGCGACATCGGCGAGCCGCCCGCATGCAGGCTCAGCACGTGCGCGGCCAGGTCGGCTTCCGTCCCGTCCTTCAGCAGGTAGCCGCCGGCGCCGGCCTCGAACGCGTTCAGCATGTTCATCTCGTCGCCGAAGATGGTGAGAACCATCATCGCGCAGGCCGGCTGCAGATCGCGGCAGCGCCGAATGACCTCCCGGCCCGAGCAGTCCGGCAACCCCAGATCGACGAGCAGCACGTCGACCGCATTGTTCGCGAACCACTCGAGCAGTTCGCCGGCCGTCGATGCCCCGAAGGCGAAGCGCAGGCTGGGCTCGGCACGGATGACGCGTTCGAAACGCGCGCGCATGCCCGGGTCGTCCTCGACGAGGGCAACGCTGACGGGGGCTCGGGGGATCGGCATCGGCAGACAACAGCTCCTGGGGCAGGCATCGAATGTTCGCACGCCCGATCGTGACATATGCACATGGGGTACCCCATGAACTGCGGATGTCCCTGCATTCGGCTGCCGGTAGTTTCCAGGGGGCGCCGACCGTGCCCTTCAGAAGGCGCATCGATCGCACACAAGCATCTTTTGGAAACTGGAGCAGGAATTGAAGAAATCAGCAGCACGTTGGAAGTTCAAATACGCAAGCCTGGCGCTGGCGGCATCGTTGGCCGCCTGCGGCGGCGGAGGCGGCGGCAATGGCGGCAGCGGCAGCCTCGCCGGGTTCGGTAGTCTCGCAGAGACCGGCGGCGGCAATGGAACCGGGACGGGCACTGGCGGCAACAGCGACAACGCAGGCGGCGTTGCCGCCACGGGCGCGCAGATCTCCGGCGTCGCCGCGATGGGCGCACCGCTGGTGGGCTCCGTCACGGTGAAGGACTCCCTCGGTGCCACCCGGATGTCCCCGATCGGCACCAATGGCGCCTACACGGTCGATGTCGGCGGGATGACGGCGCCCTTCGTCTTCCGCGCCGAGGGCACGGTCAACGGCATGACCGTGACCGTCCACTCGGTCGCGACCGAGGCCGACATCGACGGCAAGATCAACATCACGCAGCTGACCAACCTGGTCGTCTCCAACATCGCGGGGCAGATCGCGGCGAACTACTTCGACAAGTTCGAGCAGAGCGGCAATGCCGGCCTGGCCAGCAAGGCGCTGGTCGATGCCGAGGTCAGCAAGCTGAAGGAGAAGCTGCTGCCCGTGCTGACCGCCCTCGGCGTCGACGCGGCCATCGATCTGCTGCACGGCACCTTCACGCCGCTCGCCGACCCGATCGACAAGGCGCTCGACGTGATCCGCGTGCAGTACGACACGGCGGCCAACACGGCGACCATCTCCAACATCCTCAACGCGATCACGGTGCTCGACGACCTGTCGAAGCAGGCGGCCGCCGAGCCCTCGCCGGCCACCTTGAGCAGCGACAACGTCGTCACCGGCCTGTCCGACCAGGCGCTCGTGAAGAAGGTGCTGGAAGACTTCTCCGCCAAGTTCGCGACCGGCCTGCCGAACTCGTCGGATCTCTCGCCGCTGATGACCAGCACCTTCATGTGGAACGACCAGAACCGCGCAACCTGGCTCAATCAATTCATCCAGGCTTCGGATTTCATCGGCATCTCGTTCACCGACATCGAGATTCACCAGATCGACTACAGCGACCCGGCCAAGATCACCGCGCACGTTTCGCTGACACCCAAGACCGGCCAGGGCATCGAACTCGGCCGCATCGAGGACTGGAAGATTCGCAAGGGCACCGACGGCATCTGGCGGCTGCACGGCGACCAGCGCGACCTCGACCTCGACTGGTTCGCCACCACGTCGCTCCACCATGGCATGCCGGGCGCGAGCGCGGTCACCTGCACGGACACCGGCATCGAGTTCAACATCGTGGACCGCAACAACGCCAACAACGGCGGCACGATCAAGTACATCCTCGTGACCGGCGCCGGCCTGCCCGCCGGCGGGCTGCGCTACGAGGAGCCCGTGCCGGGCGAACGATGGAAAATCGTCGGCCGTGGTATCGAGACCTATGTGATGGCCTCGGACTGTCCGGGCGCGACCACCGTTCTCGACGATGCGGCCATTGCCGCGATCCCGGACGATTCGGTCTACACGCTGAAGGCCTACGACAGTGCCGGCACCCAGGTCGTGATGCCGACCGGCACCCCCGACGGCGCCTACCGCATGAAGGTCCAGCGCCGCCCGCTGACCCTGGCCGAGGCCGCGGCCCCCGGGGTGTTCCCGGTCATCGCACCGGACACGGTCACCGCCTTCAACAGCTTCACGTCGGGAACGCTGGCCTTCTCGGCCAGCAACGTCTATCCGCTGAGCCAGGCCACCGTGCAGATGCGGCGCCAGGATGCCGCGTTCGCGCCCGTCGATCAGGTCGAGACCTCGGTGCTGCCGGCCGCGGCCGGCACGGTCAGCACCACCTTGAACTTCCTCGCCGACCCGCAGGTCGCATCGAGCACGATGTGGGTGGAATCGCCGGACCGCTATCGGCGCAATCTCCAGAGCTACTATTTCAAGTAGCCGTCGCCGCGGGAAAGCGCCGGGCCCGGACTCAGCGTCCGGGCGCAGGCGATGAACTTCGCCGCGCCCGAACCGCCGAAGCCAGCGCCTGCAGCACCGGCACGGTCTGCGAAAAGCCGATGCATGCATCGGTGATCGACACGCCGTGCCTGAGCGGCGTGCCCGGCACGAGGTCCTGCCGCCCTTCTTCGAGGTGGCTCTCGATCATCACGCCGGTGATGCGATGCTCGCCCGCCGCGATCTGCGCCGCCACCTCGTGCGCGACGACGATCTGGCGCGCGTGCTGCTTGCTGCTGTTGCCGTGCGAGACGTCGATCATGACCTGCGGGCGCAGGCCGGCGGCCTGCAGCGTCTCGCAGCTCGCCGCCACGTCGGCGGCCGCGTAGTTGGGCGCCCTGCCGCCGCGCAGGATCACGTGGCAGTCCTGGTTGCCGCGCGTTTCGAAGATCGCGGCCATGCCCATCTTCGTCATGCCCATGAAGGCGTGCGCGGCGCGTGCCGCGAGGACCGCATCGGCCGCGACCTTGATGCTGCCGTCGGTGCCGTTCTTGAAGCCGACCGGGCAGCTCAGTCCCGAGGCGAGCTGGCGGTGGCTCTGGCTTTCCGTGGTGCGGGCGCCGATCGCGCCCCAGGCAATCAGGTCGGCGATGAACTGGGGGCTGAGCAGATCGAGGAACTCCGTGCCGGTGGGCAGGCCCATCGTGGTCAGCGCCAGCAGCAGGCGGCGCGCGCGCTCGAGTCCTTCGTTGATCGCGAAGCTGCCGTCGAGGTGCGGGTCGTTGATGTAGCCCTTCCAGCCGACCGTGGTGCGCGGCTTCTCGAAGTAGGCGCGCATGACGATCAGCAGGTCGTCCTGCAGCGCATCGGCGACCTCCTTCAGGCGCTGGCCGTATTCGAGCGCCTGGTCGTGGTCGTGGATCGAGCAGGGTCCGACGATCACGATCAGCCGGTCGTCGCGGCCGTGCAGCACGTCGGCGATCGCGGCGCGGCTGGCTTCCACCAGCGCGAGCGTGTCGTCGCGCACCGGCACGCGCTCCTGCAGCAGCGCGGGCGTGATCAGCGGGCGCACCGCGCCGATGCGCACGTCGTCGATGCGGGTGGTGTCGAGGGTGCTGTCGCGCGAGCCGATCTCGGCATCGTGCAGGGGGTCGTCAAGTCGGGTCATGAGGTGGGCAGTGGGTCGGTCGAACGAGAGTATCGGCCATCCATGCGGAAAGTATTTTCCCTATGACGCGCCGCCCATCCGGCCATGACGCTGCGTCCTGCCGGAACAGGCGCCAGAATAGGGCCATGACCGACTTCGGCACCCTCTCCGCCCACGATGCGCTCGCGCCTGCCGATCGGCCCCGTGGCAACGTTCGATCCGACGGCCGGCCCTCCGAGTTCGCCCGCGCGCCCGAGGATGCGGCGCAGAGCCGCTTCGGCGCCGCGGCCGACCTCCTCGATCGCCTCGACACACGGCCGCTGGCGCTGCGCCTGCGGCGGCGCCCGTGGTGGCGCTTCTGGTGAAGCATCACGCGGGCCATCGCAACCGGACCTGAACGATGGACGAACCCATGCGCAGCGCCCCCGTCGATGACTCGGCCGGATCGCTTCGCCCGCCGGCCCGGCCGCACCGGCCCGGCTGGCTGCCCGATGTCGACACGGCGCGTTGCACGGGCTGCGGCTGGTGCGTCGCCGCCTGCGACATCCACCTGCTCAGCCTGGAGGTCGTGCAATGGCGCAAGTCGTCGGTGCTGCACGAGGCCGATCGGTGCACGGGCTGCAGCGATTGCGCCGTGGTCTGCCCGTTCCATGCGATCACGATGAGAAAGAGCGGCGCCAAAGAATCCATCGCGGCGCACGGGCCCAGCCGATAGGCAGCATTCGATGCGACCTTCGATGGCATCGAAGCGCGCGCGACCCGCGTGCCTGCAGCCGCGGCGTTCATAGCATCACCACGCGCGAGACATCCGGCTCGCGCTGGGTGGCGATGAAGCGCTCGAAGGCCAGCGTCTGCATGTTGAAACAGCCGATCCGATCATCGTCCTGGCTCACGAAGGCGAGCGGCCGGCTCGGATGGAAACTGAGCGCGATCGCGCGTGCCGCCATCGGGATGCAGGCCATCTCCTTCAGGCTCGCCGGATCGACCACCGAGAGGCTGCGCTCGCCGTAGTTGGTGACCAGCAGCCGGCCGTCGCGATGCAGATAGAGCCGCGTCGCATCCTCGCGCGAGGGCGCTTCGCGCAGCACCTTCATCGTCGCGGTGTCGATCGCGGCGAGCGTGTGGCTCCAACGGTTGGTGACGTAGAGCGTCTTCTCGTCGGCCGACAGCGCATAGCCCTCGGGCTTCTGGCCCGGCGAACAGGCGAGCGGCGTGACGGTGGCGTCGTGCGGCCGCACCCGGGTCACGGTGTGCGAGAGCAGGTTCATCACGTAAGCCGTCTGCCCGTCGCGCGTCAGCGCGAACAGGTGGCTCTTGATGCCGCCGGTCGGCACCGCGCGGGATGGCGCGCTGTCGCGCTCCGGATGGTCGAGCACCACCAGCTGCGCGCGCTCCTCGCTCAGGGCGTAGAGGCGGCCCTGCGCGTCCATCTGCATGCCGTGCAGGCGGTTGAAAGGCGCGATGTCGATGCTGCGCGCGAGCCGGCGCGCGGCCAGGTCGATCTGGAAGATGCGCGTGCCGCCCGCGCCCAGGTGGCCCGAGGTCTCGACGCCGTAGTGCCCGACATAGGCGTAGCGCGTCGCCGCATCGACCACGAACTCGTGCGGAAACTCGTCGAGCAGGATGCTGTGCAGCCGCTCGCCGCTGCCGATGTCGTAGTAGCTGAAGCAGTGGCTGCATTTCTCCACCAGCAACAGGATCTCGCGTGTCATGGGCGTTGGATTCCTTCGGTACGAAGCGTGATGCGATAGAGCGAGCTGCTCGCCGCGATGTAGAGCTGGTCGCGCCGCGCGCCGCCGAAAGTGAGATTGCCCACCTTCTCGGGCACGCGGATCTTGCCCAGCAGCGCGCCGTCGGGGTGGTAGACCTGCACGCTGTCGAGGCTGCTGGTGTAGATCCAACCCTGCGCGTCGAGGCGGAAGCCATCGGGCAGGCCGGGCGCGACCTCGGCGAACACGCGCGCGTTGGCGAGCGCGCCGCCGCGCACGTCGAACACCATCAGGTGATGCTGGCCACGGCCGTCGCTGCGCATCGCGGCCGAGGTGTCGCTGACATAGAGCAGCGATTCGTCGGGCGAGAAGGCCAGTCCGTTGGGTTCCTGCACGGCGCCGGTCATGGCGTCGAGAACACCGCTCGACGGGTCGAAGCGGAACACGAAGTTGGCCGGCTGTTCGCGCTCTGCCTTGTGGCCTTCGTGGTCGCTCGCGATGCCGTAGGGCGGATCGGTGAACCAGATCGTTCCGTCGCGCTTCACGACGATGTCATTGGGCGAGTTGAGACGCCTGCCGAGGTAGCGGTCGACCACGATCTCGTCGGGCGCGCCGGCCCGCACGCCGCCAGCCGACACGCGCGTGCGCACGATGGCGCGCTGGCCATGCGAGCAGTGCAGCAGGTCGCCGCCGAGATCGCGCGTGTGGCCGTTGGTGAACTCGACACCGGTGCGCCACACGCTCATGCCGTCGGCTTCGGACCAGCGCAGCATCCGGTCGTTCGGAATGTCGCTCCACAGCACCGCGCCGTCCTCGTGCATCCACACCGGACCCTCGCTCCATCGCGCGCCGGTGCACAGTTGCTCCAGGCGTGCGCCCGCGACGATGGGCGCCAGGCGAGGATCGAACACCTCGATGCCGGCAACCGCTTCCAGCATGGGATGCGTCATGTCCGCTTCTCCAGCTCGCGCGCGGGCGTTCGTCGCGCCGCCGCCTCGGGCGGCCCGATCCAGCCGCCGCTTCGCAGCAGCGATTCGAGCCGGGGCACGGTGGAAACCAGCGCGTCGCGCGCCGTGCGCCGGCCCGTCAACACATCGGGCAAGGCCTGGCCGATGATGTCCTTGCTCATCTCGTCCCATTCGGGAATCAGCGGCCGCCAGTCGGGATTGGCCGCGCGCAGCGCAAAGGGCAGGATGCCCTGCTCGGGATTCCTGATCTTGAAGTCCACATTGGCCAGCGTCGACCAGCGGCCCGTGTTGCCGCCGAGCGTCGCGACCCGCAGGTCGTTGGCCTTGCTCGTGAGCCACTGAAGGAACACCCAGGCGGCCTCGGGATGGCGCGCGTTCTTCGGAATCGCAAGGCCGAAGCCGCCGGTCTGGCCCGACAGGCGCGTGCCGCTCGGATGCATCGCGTAGGCCACCTTGTCCGCCACCTTCGAGCGTTTGGGATCCTTGGCCGGACCCATGACGGCCAGCGTGTCGAGATAGAACGCGCACTCGCCGTTCAGGAACGCGGCCTGCATCTCGTCGAAGCCGGCCTTGCCGGCTGCGACCGGGCCGGTCTCGACCAGGCGGGCCAGCGTCTCGGCGGCCCGGACGCCGGCGTCCTCGTGCAGCGCCGGCCTGAAGCCGGCGTCGAAGACCTGGCCGCCGAAGGGCGACAGGTGCAGCAGCCAGGCATGCGTGATCTGGTGGCCGGCCTGCGAGCGCGAGGCGACGCCGGCGATCTTTTCCTTGTCGCGGATGAGCTCGCAGGCGCGCAGCAGTTCGTCGTAGGTGGAAGGCACCTGCAGCTTCTGCCGCTCGAGGATGTCGCGCCGGAAACCCAGCACGCTGGTCTCCGCGCCGTAGGGCAGTCCGTACAGCCGGGCGCCCGGACCGGGCAGGTACATCTTCGGGCCGCCGACCAGGCCGATGGCCTGCACGTACGCGGGGATCAGGTCCTTGAAATCGTAGTCGGCCATCGCCAGCCGCGGATCGGCCAGCATGTCGTCGAGCGGTCGCAGCAGACCCTGCTTGACGTACTCGGTCTTCCACGCGATCAGGTAGGTGACGACGTCGTAGTCGCCCTCGGGCTTGCGCATCGACGCCAGCTGGCGCGCCTTCATGTCGAGGTAGGGCGCGCGGTCGCGCTCGATCTTGATACCGGTGGCGCGCGTGAAGTCGCCGAACAGCTGCTCGGCCGCGTCGTAGTGCGGATGCGGGCCGGGATAGCTCACGCGCAGCGTCTGCCCGCGCAGCTTGTCCCACACGCCCTGTGCGCGCGCCGCGGGCATCGAGCCGATCGCGCCGTAGGCGGCAGCGGCCTGGATCAGCGCCCTGCGGCGCAAGGTGGCGGGCGGGTTCGGCATGTCGTCATCCCTTGACTGCACCGGCCGTGAGCCCGGTGATGATTTGCCGCGCAGCGACGAAGGTGAAGATCAGCGGCGGAATCGCGATCAGGCTGCCCATGGCCATGACCTTGCCCCAGTCCACACCGAGATCGGTGATGAAGAGCGAGGCCGCCACCGGCAGCGTGCGGGTGTGGCGGTCGGTCAGCACCAGCGCCAGGATGAATTCGTTCCACGCGATGCGGAAGGTGAAGATCGAGGCCGCCGCCAGCCCCGGCGCCATCAGCGGCAGCAGCACCTTGACGAACACCTTGACCGGGCCGCAACCGTCGATGGCCGCGGCCTCTTCCAGCTCGATCGGCACCTGCAGCACGAAGCCGTAGAGCAGCCAGATGGTGAAGGGCAGGTTCACCGCCACGTACAGCAGCACCAGCCCCCACAGGCTGTTGACGAGGTGCCACTGGCTCCAGATCATGAAGACCGGAATCGCCAGCACCGCCAGCGGCACGGTGCGCAACAGCAGCGTGGTGCAGGCCACCGCGCGCCGGCCCGGAAAGCGAAAGCGCGCCAGGCCATAGGCCGCCATGCAGCCGAGCACCAGCGTCACCGCCGTCGAGACGATGCCGACGAACAGGCTGTTCATCAGATAGCTGCTGAACCTGTCTTCCTGCAGCACGGCGCGGTAGTTTTCCAGCGTCGGCGTGAAGATGAAGTCGAGCGGCGCGGCGAAGATCTGCACCTGCTGGCGAAGGCTGGTGGCGAAGATGATTGCAATCGGCGCGACGCACAGCACGGCCAGCGCGATCAGCATGCCGTAGTGCAGCGCGACGATCAGGGGAGGACGTTTCATGATGCCCGTGCCTCAATCGTTCTCGAGCGGGTTCGACAGCCGCAGCGCGCCCCACGACAGCAGCGCCACCACCACCAGCAGCAGCACCGAGATGGCCGCCGCGGCGCCGAGCTGCTGCCCGACGAAGGCCGTCTTGTAGATGTGCAGCGCGAGGATCTCGGTGGAATCGCCGGGTCCGCCGAAGGTCAGCACGTAGATCACTTCGAGCACGCGGAAGGCGTCGATCAGCCGCATCATCAGGGTGATGGCGATCACGTGCATCACCATCGGCAGCTTGACGCGGAAGGTCATCTGCCACCAGCCCGCGCCGTCGATGCGCGAGGCTTCGATCACCGCGCCGTCGACGTTGGCCAGCGCGGCCACCATCATGATGAAGACGAAGGGCGTCCACTGCCAGATGTCGGCGACGACGATCGCCGCGAAGGCCAGGGTCGGGTCGGCCAGCCAGCCGCGCGCCGCGATGCCGAACAGGCCCAGCACCGCATTGATCAGACCGAACTGCGCATCGAACAGATAGCGCCACGCCAGGCCGACCGCGATCGGCGCGATCATCATCGGCAGGATGAACAGGGTGCGGAAGAAGGCCGTGCCTCGCACCGGCCGCTCCAGCGCCAGTGCGAGCGCGATGCCCAGCACCATCTCGGCGCTCACGCACACCGCCGCGAACAGCAGCGTGGTCCCCATCGACGACCAGACGCGCGGATTGGAGAAGGCCGAGACGAAGCTGTCGAAGCCGACCCAGCGCGCATCGTGCCACGGCGTGCCCATGTTCCAGTCGAAGAAGCCGAGCCGGAAGGCCGACAGCACCGGATAGAGGCAGGCCGCCGCCATGATGAGCACGGCCGGGCCGAGAAAGAGGGCCGGAACCCAGGCAGGCCTGCGCATCAGGCCTCCGGCGACGGCGAACGGGCGTGGGCGCGGCGGCACATGATCGTCAGACCTTGTAGCCGCCTTCGCGCATGATCTGCGTGACCGGCGCGACCAGGTCGTCGAGCGCGCGCTCGGCCGTCTTGCGGCCCGTCAGCGCTTCCGAGATGCCCACGCCCAATGCCTGGACGTTGATCTTGTCCCACATCGGAACGATGGGCCGCCAGTCGGGGTTGGCGTACTTCAGCGCCTCCCTGAAGGTGACGAACTCGGGATACTTCTTCACGAGTTCGGCATCGAGCATGGTGGAGCTGCGCACCGGCGTGCCGCCGACCCGGCTGCAGGCCTTGTCCTGCGCTCGGGCGGTGAGCCACTGCATCAGCAGGAAGGCGGCGTCGGCGTTCTTCGCGTTCTTCGGAATCGCCAGGCCCAGGCCGCCGGATTGCGATGCGCGGCGCACGCCCATCGGGTGCAATGCCCAGCCCACCTTGCCGACGATCTTCGATTGCGCGGGATCGTTGACCAGGCCCGACATCAAGGTCGAGTCCAGGTACATCGCGGCCTGCCCTTGCAGGAACGCGGTGTTGCTTTCGCCCTGCCCGTACGCCGGAATCCCCGCCGGCCCGGTGGCCACCACCTCTTGCAGGAACTTCAGCGCCTTGATGCCCACCTCGTCGTTGAAACGCGGCTTCCACTGATCGTCGAAGATGCTGCCGCCGAGCGGGTTCAGGTGCAGCAGCCACGCATGCACGCACTGGTGCCCGGCCTGCCCGCGCGAGGTCAGCGCGCCGATGCCTTCCTTGTCCTTGAGCACCGGCAGCAGTCTGGCGAACTCGTCGTAGTTGGTGGGCAGCTGCAGGTTGTGCCTGGCGAAGATGTCGCGCCGGTAGGCGAGCACCGAAGTCTCGGCGCCATAGGGCAGGCCGTAGAGCCCGGCGCCAGGCCCGGCCAGGTAGCCCTTCGGGCCGCCGACCAGGCCGATGTTCTCCAAGTAGATCGGGATGATGTCCTGGATGTCGTAGGCCGGATCGGCCAGCGCGGCATTCTTGAAGAAGGGCTCGAGCGGATGAATGAGGTTCTTCGCGACGTACTCGCCCTTCCACATCACCACATAGGACACCAGGTCGTAGTCGCCCTGCGGCTTGGCCATCTCGAGCAGCTGCTTGTCCTTCATGCGGGCCATCGAGAGCTTGTCGATCTCGACCTGGATGCCGGTTTCCCTCGTGAACGCGGGCAGGATCCTGAGCATCGCGTCGTAGTGCGGATGCGCGGGGATGTTGAAGGTCACGGTCTGGCCGGCGTACCTGGCATGGCGGCTTTCCGCGAGCGCGCGGCCGGGCGGCAGGCCGGCACCGATCAGCGCGGCGCTGGCGCCCTTGACGAAGTCTCTTCTTTTCATGGTTCTTTTCCTCTCTGTGGTTGGAAAGCGATCAGCGGCGCAGGGAGCGCCCGCTGTCGCTGTCGAAAACATGCAGGTCTTCGCTGTCGAAGCCGAGATCGAGGTCGTGGTGCAGCAGCGCGTGGGCCTTGCCCGGCAGCATCGTGGCCACGCGCTGGCCCGAGGGCGTGACCATGTGGCCGACGATCTGGCTTTCGGTGCCCAGGTACTCGACGACATCGACCTTCACGCGCAGGCGCGCGGCGCCGGGGCTGGCATGCAGCGCCTGCGGGCGCAGGCCGAGCGTCAGGCCCTGCTCGGGTCCGGGCGGGCTCGCCGCCAGCCATGCAGGCGGTTCCCAGGCAAAGCCCTCGCCGCGCAGCAGGCGCCGGCCGGCCTCCTCGACGCAGCGGGCCTTGAAGAAGTTCATGGTCGGCGTGCCGATGAAGCCGGCCACGAACAGGCTGGCCGGCCGCGTGAACACCTCCGACGGCGTGCCCACCTGCTGCACGCGGCCCTGGTCGAAGATCACGATGCGCGAGGCCAGCGTCATCGCCTCGACCTGGTCGTGCGTGACGTAGACCGTGGTTTTGCCGAGCCGCTCGTGCAGCAGCGCGAGCTCGGCGCGCATGTGCCCGCGCAGCTTGGCATCGAGATTCGACAAAGGCTCGTCGAACAGGAACACGCGGGGCTCGCGCACGATCGCGCGGCCGATCGCCACGCGCTGGCGCTGGCCGCCCGACAGCTCCTTGGGCTTGCGCGCGAGCAGATGACCGATGTTCAGCACCTTGGCGGCGGCGGCCACCTTCTCGTCGATCTCGGCCCGTGGACGCCCCGCCAGGCGCAACGCGAAGGACATGTTCGCGCCGACGTCCATGTGCGGATAGAGCGCATAGTTCTGGAACACCATCGCGATGTCGCGCGCCATCGGCGCCGCGCGCGTGACGTCGCGCCCGCCGATCGCGATGCGGCCTTCGCTCACCTCTTCGAGCCCGGCGATCATGCGCAGCGTGGTGCTCTTGCCGCAGCCCGATTCACCGAGCAGCACGACGAACTCGCCGTCCTCGATGACGAGATCCATCTGCTGCACCACCGTCACGTCGCCGAAGCGCTTGACCACGTTGTTGAGTTCCAGCCCGGACATCATGTCTCCCTCAGTAGCGCCGCACGCCCCAACCGATGGGGGCTTGTCGATGACCCGGGTGCGAACGGCCCGGTCCCCAGATCGCCTGGTAGGTGTCGATGCAGCGTCCCTGCCGTTGCAGGCCGATGAATGCGATGCCGAAACCCGACCACCAGCCCGCGAGCACGACCGCCATCCAGCGCGGCGCATCGGCGATGACCAGTCCCAGAACGATGTTGACCACCGCCAGCACGATCGCCAGCCAGCCCAGCGACTTGTGCAGCCGCTCGAAGCCGATGCGCCGGCGGGTCATGTCGTAGTGGTCGCCGCGCAGCCGGACATCGGTCGGCCCGCCCTTGCTGCCGCGCAGCAGGCCGCTCGCGATCTGCAGCCAGCCTGCGGCGCACAGGCTCCAGCCGAGCCACGCGTGCACGCGCGCGGCGCTGCCGTGGCCGCTGCCGAGTCCCCATGCGAGGCCCAGTCCGACGGTCATGGCCCACACACCGGCGTACTGCAATGCACGGTGCGCGTGCCACCATGTCTTGTTGTCGAGCTGCCGCGGCCAGTCCTGTCCGGGCAGGATCTTGAAGAAGCGCGCGCCCAATGCCCCGAGCGGCAGCAGGACGCCCCAGCCGAGCACCATCAGCCGCGCATGCCATGCCGTGCGGCTCGCGATGTGGTGTTCGCCGGCACCCGAGAGCGGGGTCAGCAGCCAGTCCCACGGCTGCGCCAGCGCCGCATGCGCGACCGCCGGCACGGCCAGCAGGCCCGTGAGCGCGATGAAGCATGCGGGACGCGCAGTCATGTCTTTCAGCCGGCTTGCACATAGGCCGTCTTGACCACCGTGAAGAACTCCTGCGCATAGCGCCCCTGCTCGCGCGGCCCGTAGCTCGAGCCCTTGCGCCCGCCGAAGGGCACGTGGTAGTCCACCCCTGCCGTGGGCAGGTTCACCATCACCATCCCCGCCTGGCTGTGGTGCTTGAAGTGCGTCGCGTACTTCAGGCTCGTCGTCGCGATGCCCGCCGAGAGGCCGAACTCGGTGTCTAGCTTCAGGCGCTCGCCGCCCGCGGCCAGCGTGGCGCCTTCCTTTCCGCCGATCTCGATGTATTCAAGATCCTGCTGGAGCTGGCTGCCGCTGGAGACCGGGCCGATGTCGGTGCCCTGCGCCAAGGCATCGCCCTGGGTGTAGTGGCCCAGCACGTCGCCCAGGTTGCTCGGGTTGGTGTTGGCGCTGTAGCTGGCGCCGGCGTGCCATTCGCCGTTGATGAGGTTGTCGTGTCGTCGCATATCCATGGTCCTCCCTGGCGCAATGCGCCTTTCGCAACGCAGGAAAAAAAGCCAGATCGGCTCAGGGTCCATTCAAGAAACACCGCGGAACCGGCTCCGCCGGGCCGCCGGTGTTGCCCCCGGCAGGGGGTAGGCGAAGCGACACGAAGTGCGCGCAGCCTGGGGGCGAGCTATTTCAATACCTTCGCGCCGAGACGGCGCGCGGTCTCGATCAGCAGCGCGCGGCTGGCCGGATGCAATTCGGGAAACGGATGCCGCGGCGCCTCGCAGGCGATCACGCCGCCCTCCTTCATCAGCGCCTTGGCGGCGAGCGGCCCGCACTGGCGGTTCTCGAGGTTGATCAAGGGCAGCCAGCGCTCGTAGGCTGCGATGGCTTCGTCGCGCCGACCCGCACGGTAGGCATCGAGGATCGGCCGGATGCCGTCCGGAAATCCGCCGCCGGTCATCGCGCCGGTGGCACCGGCTTCGAGATCGGGCAGCAGCGTGATCGCTTCCTCGCCATCCCACGGCCCTTCGATCGCATCGCCGCCCAGGCGGATCAGCTCGCGGATCTTCGAGGCCGCACCGGCCGTCTCGATCTTGAAGTACGCCACATGCTCGATCTCCTTCGCCATCCGTGCGAGGAACGCAGGCGACAACGGCGTGCCGGCGGCCGGTGCGTCCTGGACCATGATCGGAATGCCGATCGCATCGGACAGCCGCGCGTAGAACGCGTGGATCTGCGGCTCGGGCACGCGGAAGGTCGCGCCGTGGTAAGGCGGCATCACCATCACCATGGCCGCGCCCATGGCCTGCGCGCGGCGGCTGCGTTCGGCGCAGACCCGTGTGCTGAAGTGCGTGGTGGTGACGATCACCGGCACGCGGCCGGCCACGTGTTCCAGGATCGTGCGCGTGAGCAGCTCGCGCTCGTCGTCGGCCAGGAGGAACTGCTCGGAGAAGTTGGCCAGGATGCACAGGCCGTCCGAACCCGCGTCGATCATGAAGTCGACGCAGCGCTTCTGGCTGGCGAGGTCGAGCTCGCCGCGCTCGGTGAAGGGCGTCGGCACGACGGGAAACAGGCCCTGATGGCGGGCGGCCGAAGGACGGGTCATCACGGTCTCTCGGCTATTCGATGATGTCGAAGTGCTCGAGGTACTCGGTCTTCAGCGTGAGGCCGAGGCCGGGCTTGTCGTCGTCGAGCTGCACGAAGCCGTTCTCGGCCACCGGCTCGCCGTCGAAGATGTAATAGAAGAGTTCGTTGCCCACTTCGACGTCGAACATCGGGAAGTACTCGCTCATCGGCGAGGCCAGCGTGCTCATCGTCAGGTGGTAGTTGTGCATCTGGCCGGCATGCGGAACGACGGGCACCGACCAGGCCTCGCACAGCGCATTGATCTTGTGCGCCGCAGTGATGCCGCCGACGCGGTTGGTGTCGTACTGCACCACGCTCACCGCCTTGCGTTCGAGCAGCTGCTTGAAGCCGTAGAGCGAGAACTCGTGCTCGCCGCCGGAGATCGGAATGGGGGTGAGCCGGTTCAGCTCGGCGTAGCCGTCGATGTCGTCGGCGATCACCGGCTCCTCCACCCAGCGCGGCTGGAACTTCTCGAGCTTGGGCAGCATGCGCTTGGCGTATTCGACGTTCCAGCCCATGTAGCACTCGAGCATCAGGTCGTTGTCGTAGCCGATCACCTCGCGCAGGGCTTCGACCGCCTTCAGATTTTCCGAGACGCCCCTCGTGCCGTGCGCCGGGCCGTAGCCGAAGCGCGACTTGAACATCGTGAAGCCTTCGTCGAGGTACTTCTGCGCCTCGGCCTGCATCGCATCGAGGTCGGTGCGGTACAGCTTGGAGTAGTAGCAGGGAATCTTCTCCTTGGTGCGGCCGCCGAGCAGCTTGAACACCGGCTTGCCGACCGACTTGCCCAGGATGTCCCAGATCGCGAGGTCGACCGCCGAGATCGCGGCCATGGTCACGCCCTTGCGGCCCCACGCGTGCGTGGCGCGGTACATGCGCTGCCACAGGTATTCGTAGTCCCACGGATCGTGGCCGATCACCAGCGGCGCCAGGTACTGGTCGATGATGGCCTTGGCGATGCCGGGCGCCAGCGCCACGTTGCCGAGGCCGATGATGCCGTCGTCGGTCTCGATCTCGACCACGGTCCAGGCGTGGAAGCGGAAGGTGCTCATGGTCTCGGCCGGCGAGTAGAGCAGGTCCATCGCGTTGGAGCAGAAGTTGCCCTGCGGCGGAACGGTCTTGCCCTTCCACTGGAAGACGCGGGCGCGGACGGATTGGATCTTCATGGTGCGGTCTCGGGTTCTGCGGAAGTTCAGAAGGGCTCGACGAAGTCGAGGCGATGCGCGGCGCCCATGCGGCTCGCGATGCGGAAGGCCTGCCACGTCGCTTCGACGTCGGCCTTGCCCTGGCCGGCGATGTCGTAGGCGGTGCCGTGCGCCGGCGTGGTGATCGGGATCGGCAGGCCGCCCTGCACCGTGACGCCGCGGCGAAAGCCCATCAGCTTGATCGCGATCTGGCCCTGGTCGTGGTACATGGTCACGATCGCCTGGTACTCGCCCGCCTGCGCCTTGAGGAAGATGGTGTCGGCGGGAAAGGGGCCGTGGAAAGGCGACGCGCTCGGCCAGCGGCGGGCCTGCAGGCGCGCCACCGCCGGGATGATGATGTCGATCTCCTCGCGCCCGCACACGCCGCCGTCGCCGGCATGCGGGTTGAAGGCGGCGATCGCGATGCGGGGCTCGGCGACGCCGTTGTCGCGCAGCGAGCGGTAGATCAACGCGGCCGCCTGCTCGATGCGCTCGATGCTCAGGTAGTTCGCGACATCCTTCAGCGGCACGTGCGAGGAGATGCGCGAGGTCCACAGATCGCCGAGCGTGTTGAACTCGCAGAAGTAGCCGGTCACGCCCAGGTGCTCGGCGAAATGATGCAGTTCGTCCTCGTGCTGCAGGCCGCCGATCTTCATCGCCTGCTTGTTGAGCGGTGCGAAGCAGATCGCGTCGATGTCGCCGGCGAGCGTGGCGTCCATGCACTGGTCGAGCACCTGCAGCACCGACCGGCCGCCCGGCGCCCCGGCCTGGCCGCGATGGACCGCTGCGGGATCGATGCTGCGCACTTCGAGCAACGCGGGGCGCGTGATGTCCGTGCGCGCCCGCACCTCGGCGAGCGTTCGCACCTCATCGGTGGCGACGCGGACGCCCGCGATGCGCTGTCCGTCTTCCCACAGCCAGCGGTCGCCGACCAGCACGACATTGGCCAGCGCGGTGGTCTCGGGCCGGGCCAGCAGGCGGGCGATCAGCTCGGCGCCGATGCCCGCGGGATCGCCGAGCGTGAGTGCGACAACGGGCAGGGACGTGGGGTTCATGGCGTCAATCGATGTGGATGTTCTTCTTCTGGATCAGCTCGCCGTAGCGCTTGTATTCGGCGGCCTGGAATTCCACGAACTGCGCCTGCGTCATCGGCGTGATCTCGGCGCCGACGGCCGCGAGGCGGGTGTGGGTCTCGGGCATCGCGAGCACCTGGTTCACCGCGTCGTGCACCTTGGCCTGCACCGCCTTCGGCGTCGAGGCCGGCATGTAGATGCCGTACCAGG
Organism: Variovorax sp. SRS16; assembly: GCF_901827165.1. Lineage (NCBI taxonomy): Bacteria > Pseudomonadati > Pseudomonadota > Betaproteobacteria > Burkholderiales > Comamonadaceae > Variovorax > Variovorax sp. SRS16. The sequence continues at coordinate 101,678 of NZ_LR594669.1, read as the reverse complement.
CGCTCATCTCGACACCGGGCACGCCCGCCTCGGCCAGCGTCGGCACGTCGGGCAGCTGCGCATTGCGTTTCGCCGTGGTCACCGCGAGCGCGCGGATCTTGTGGTTCCTGATCTGCCCGATCACCGCCGGCAACGTGTCGAAGCTCATCTGCACCTGGCCGCCGATCAGGTCGACCAGCGCCGGGCCGCTGCCCTTGTACGGCACCTGCGCGATGTCCACGCCGGCTGCATCCTTGAACATCTCCGCGGCGATGTGCTGGGTGCTGCCCGAACCGCTGCTCGCGTAGTTGAGCTGGCCCGGTTCCTTCCTGGCCAGCTGCACCAGCGCCTTCACCGAAGTGGCCGGCACGTCGTTGTTGACCACCAGCACATTCGGGACGGCGCCGACGAAGGCCACCGGCACCAGGTCGCGGTTGTTGTCGTAGTTGAGCTTGAGCAGGTGCGGCGCGATCGCGTGGGCCGTGACGACGCCCATGACCATCGTGTGCCCGTCGGTGGCCTTGGCCGTCGCGTCGGCCGCCAGGGTGTTGGAGGCACCGGGCCGGTTCTCGACCACCACCGATTGCTTGAGCAGCGGACCGAGGCGATCGGCCACTGCACGGGCCATGGCGTCGGTGCCGCCGCCGGGCGCGGAACCGACCAGGATCCGGATGTTGCGCGTGGGCCAGTCCTGGGCGAGCGCAGGGCCCGCGCAGAGCGCAGAAATCATCGCCGCGGCCGCGATGGCCATTCGTTTTCTCATGCCGTGTCTCCGGGGTGTGGTCGATATCTGTCGAGTGGTGCCATCGTAGGGACGCGATTGATCCCGGTAAACTGAAAGCTATCTATCGATCAATATCCTGAGGTAATCAATCATGGGTTCCATCGACAGGCAGGATTCGACCCCCCGGCTGCTCAACCGGATTCGCATGCGGCAGGTGGCGCTGATGCTGGCGGTGGAGGAGCGGCGCACGCTGCGCGCGGCCGCCAATCAACTGGGCCTCACGCAACCGGCCGCCACCAAGATGCTGCATGAGCTCGAGAGCGCGCTGGGCCAGCCGCTGTTCGATCGCGTGGGGCGCGGCCTGCAACTCAATCCCGCGGGCGAGCGCGTGATGGGCTACTTCAGGGGCATCCGCGGCAGCATGGAAGCGCTCAATCGCGAACTGCGCGAGTTCGAACTCGGCAGCATCGGCAAGTTCTCGCTCGGCAGCATCATGGCGGCCTCGCCCGGCCGGCTGACCGATGCGCTCGCCGAGCTCAAGGCGGCGCATCCGCTGCTGGCCATGGAGATCGCGGTCGACACCAGCGACAAGCTGCTCGCCCAATTGCACGAGGGCGTGCTCGAGGTGGTGGTGGGCCGGCCCGTCGGCACCGAGGCGGCGCTGTGCAGCTTCAAGGCCATCGCCGACGAATCGCTGGCCGTGGTGGTCGGCAACGCGCATCCGCTGGCCGCACAGTCACGTGTGGCGTTCACCGATCTGCTGGGCTATCCGTGGATCCTGCAGCCGGCGAACAGCCCGATGCGCGACGTCATCGCGCGCGAGTTCCAGGTGCATCACGCGCCGATGCCGCGCGGCCTGATCGAGACCGGCTCGATCCTCACGACCATCAACCTGATCCGCAAGTCGCACATGATCGGCGTGATTCCGGCCACGGTCGCGCGGCGCGACGCCGAGCATGGCGTGCTCAGCATCGTGCGCTATCCGATCCGGCACAAGCTCTCGACCTACGGCAGCATCGTGCGCAACGACCGGCCGCTCAGCCTGCCGGCGCAGCAGTTCCTGGCGCTGCTGCACAGGAAGCGATGAGTACGGCCGCTCAGCGCACTTCGCAATCCACCGCGTTGGATTTGGCGCTGGCCGATGTCGTTGCCGGACCGGTGCTGGTGCTGAATGCAGGCGGCGGCGTGAACTGGATGCCCGGGTTCTTCGGCACCACGACCGGGGGTTGCTGGATGGAAGCCGTGTAGCCGAACTGCCCGGCGGCGAAGTTCGAGGTACCGGTCGGATTGGTGACGTGGATCAGTCCGTCGAGGACCTGCACGTACAGGCCCGGCGGCAGCGCGGGGCTCGGCGGCTTCGGCGACTGGGCCAGGGCGGCGGCGCCGTGCCATCCGAACAGCAGGACGATGAGCAATTTGTTCATGGCGTTCTCTTGTTTCTCGCGGATCAATGCGCGTTCGGATCGAGGGAGACGACCATGCTGGCACTCCCCTTGAGCACGCCCATGGGCGTCTGGATCACGGTGGCCTCGGTGCTGCGCCGTGCCAGCTTGCCGATGTTGCTGCGCATGGCGCCCTGCGCCAGGCCGAGCTCGACCTTGTCCTGCTGCGGCTTGTCGGCGTCGTAGGCGTAGCGCGTGACGACCAATACCGATCCGGGCTGCAGCGTGATGTCGGCATCGTCCTTGAAGACCACGCGGGCGTAGCTGTTGCGTTCGGTGCTCAGCGTATCGCCCTCGCGCACCGGCGAGTTCAGCGCCAGCACACGGCTCACGCCATCGGCGCCGCGGGACACCAGGGTGCCTCTCAGGTCCTGCACCGAGCCGACGGCCTGTGCATGGGCGGCCGGGGCCGCGAGCAGCAGGGCCACGAGCGGCAGCAGAAGAATCGGAAGTCGTTGTCGTTGGTCGAATGGCATCGCGTGCACCTCAGTTGCAGTACATCTTCTTGGCAGGCTCGGATTTGCTGGCGACATTGGTCGCCGCGACTTCCTTGGTGTCCGTCTTGGCGTCGCTCTTGGCGTCGGTCTTGCTGTCGCTGCCGCTGCTGGACGAAGCACCGGAGGACGAACCGGAGGAAGCGTCCAGGAAAGCCGGCGGCTGGTTGCTCACCGGCGTCGACTGCATCGTCGTCACCGTCTTGATGACTTCGTTGCTGGCTTGCTGGATGGGCTTCACCGGCTCGGACGCGGTCGGCGGCGACAGCACCTGGCACAGCGCCGAATTGGGCGCGATGGTGCAGATGTCCGCGGAGGGCGGCGGCGTGAACGTGGCCGTGGACGGGGGCGGCAGCACCGCCGCGCAACCCGGCAGTGACGGGCTCACCTGGCACGAAGCCAGCGTCGGCAACACCGCCGAGCAACCCGCGAGCGATGGCGTCGTGGTGCAGGAGGCCAGGGTCGGCAGCACCAGCATGCAGCCGGCGATCGACGGCGTGGTCGTGCAGGCGCCCAGCGAAGGGACCACCGCCGCGCTCACGCGCGCCGCGGCCGTGCCTTGCGCGGGATAGCTCACCGACAGCGAGGCCACGCCGCCGGACCATGAGGCGGCCGGCGCCACCACCTGGTCGAAAGTCCCGCCGTTGTTGCTGCCGCGCGCGACGATGAAGTCGGCATACGCTGCATTCGCCGGCGCGAAGCCGTTCAACGCGTTGATGTTGAGCGTGCCGCCGAGGCGCGCAGACCCGTCCACGTCGAGAAGATCGAACTGGCCGGTTCCCAGGCCACCCAGCTTGACGTCGAGCACGCCGCTGCTGCCCTGCGTGTAGCTGCCCTGCACGGCGAGCGTCCCCGTCGTGCCGGCCGTGCCCGGCGCCACCGTGCCGTTGTTGAACAGCGTGGCGCCGTCCGAGCCGCCCATCGCGAGGGTGCCGGTGCCGCTGATGCTGCCGTTGTTGTAGATGCTGGTGCCGCCGGTGCCAAGTTGCCCGCCGCCTTGAAGCACGATGGCGCCGTTGTTCGGATTCGCCTCGCCGAAGCGCGCATCGAGTGTCGCGCCCTGCCCGATCTGCACCATGCCCTGATTGCTCAGGCTGCCCGAGATCGCGGCGCCCGCGCTGCTCACCGACAAGGTGGCGCCCGACGCCACGTTCACGGCGGCGGCATGGATCGCCGACGTGGCCGCGCCGAGGGAGGTCGTGCCGCTCATGATGTCGATCGTGCCGTTGCCGCTGCCGCCATCTCCCTCCGACACGTTGAGCACGCCGCCATGCAGGTTCAGGTTCGCATTCAACTGCACCGCGTGGTCGGCGCCGGGGTAGCCGCCCGCGTAGTTGCTGTTGAGGTTGAGCCCGAGCGCGCTGTTGCTGCTGGTGATGGGCGCGTTGATGACGATGTTGTTGCTGGCGTTCAGCGTCAGCGTCGAATCGATGCTGCCGGTCTTGGCGATGGGCGCCGACACCGTGATGTTGCCCAGCGACGGGCCGCTCCAGGGGCCGGTGGTGATGCTCACGTTCGTGCCGAGGTCGAGCTGCGCGGTGAGGGTGTCGGCACCGATGTGCGCGCCCGATTCGTTGGACACGATGGCATTGCCGCTGTCGGAGACGCCGCCGCTGCCCGATGCCACGATCTCGATGTCGAAGGGGTCGATGTGCCACTCGCCGCCGCGTCCGACCGATGGCACGTTGACCACGTCCAGCGAGCCGTGGCCCGAGGTGTCGACGTAGCCGCCCTTGCCTGCGCTGCCCGTGGCAGCGACGCGGCCGTCGATCGAGGCCGCGCCGTCGGCGATGAGTTCGACGCGGCCGCCGGTGGTGCCGCTGGCGCTGATGTCCGAAGCCGCCGATGTCCTGAGGTCGCCCGATGCGCGCAGGAAGATGCGGCCGCCTTCGCTCACCGCGCTGTCGGCATCGATGCGGCCGCTGTTGCTGACCAGGCCCGCCGCCAGGCCGATGCGTCCGGCCTCGGCGACGATGCGCCCGAGGTTCTTCGCTTCGCCCTGCGCACCGGTGATCGCGACGGACACGCCCGGCGTGCCGGTGTCCATCAGCTGCACGTTCTGTCCGGCGGCCAGCAGCACTTCGCCGTTGGGCGCATTCAGGGTGCCGGTGTTGGTGACGCTCGGCGCCACCAGGTAGATGCTGCCGCCGCTCGCCGCGCGGATGGTGCCGGCGTTGCGCACTTCGCCTGCCGTGGCGCCGCTCGTGAATGTGAGTCGCCCCGCGAGGAAATCGCCGTCGCTGACATTGAGCGTACTGGCCACGAAGCGCGCGACGTCGATGCGCGCACCCGCGCCCACCATGATGCCGGCCGGGTTGATGAGCCACAGCGCGCCGTTGGCCTTGATCTGCCCGTAGATCTGCGACGGGTCGCCACCCGTGGTGCGCGCCAGCAGTGCCGCGCTGGCGCCGGGCTGCTGGATGTCGACCAGCGCGCCCGAGCCCACATTGAAGGTCTGGAAGTTGACCAGCGCCTGCGGCGTGGTCTGCAGGATGTTGAGCGTCGCGCCGTTGCGGCTGATGGCAGCGGCGCCGGACGTGACGTTCCAGCCCGTCGGCAAGGCGCCCGGGAGGACCTGGGCGTGCAGCGGCAGGCCGATGGCCGTGCACAGCGCCGCGAGGGCGAGCGAGAGGTGGCGGAGCCTGAAGCGCATGGGATGTTTCCTTCTTCTTGTCTTCAGTACGACAGCACGGCGCTGAACTGCGCACGCCAGTCGCCGCGTTTCTCGGTCGCCGAGTTGCCGGCATCGAGCACGCGGGCCACATCGAGGCGCAGGCCGAAGTCGCGCGTCCAGACGTAGCGCATGCCGACGCCGACGCTGGACACGTTGACGCTGCGCGGCACCACCGTGCCTTCGGTCCGGTTGTTGTTGCCATGGCCGGCGTCGACGAAAGCCAGCAGCCGCAATTGGCCGGGAATGCCGGCCAGGCCCGCCAGCTCCGGCGTATAGAGCTCGGCATTGACGACCAGCCCGCTGTCGGCGGCCACCGCGCGCTCCTCGAAGCCGCGCACCAGTGCCGCACCCGTCAGCGAGAACTGTTCGCTGCTCACCAGCGGCGAGTGGCTGTACTGCGCGACGCCCGCCAGGCGCGCCTGCCAGCCGCCGGCGAAGGCCTTCGAGAACGAAGCCGCGCCGTTCACGGCCATGAAGCCGTCCCGCGTGTCGCGGTTGCCGGAAGTGAGGTACGAATACCGGTCCGTGCGCCCGTCGATGTTGGTGAAGCTCTTGCCGCTCGGGATGTTGCGCGACACGCCGGCGCTGTAGCTCAGGCTCTGGCCGATGCCGTCACGTTGGCCGATGTATGTGAGGCTCAGCGGCGTCGTCTGGTAGGGCACGCACGAAGCGATCGGCGGCGTCGGCCCGTCGATGCTCACCTGCTGGCCGCCGACGCTGCAGCGCGAATCGATGTTCTTGTGGTCGATGCCGAGCACCAGCTTGGCGAAGCTCTCGCCGTCGCGGCCCAGGAAATGGTTCCAGCGCACGCCGAACACATCGCCCTTGCCGGTGAAGCCGAGCACGCCGCCGAGCGTGGGCGATGCGGCCGGTGCGTTGGTGTTGGACTTGCCGTAGACGAAGTCCAGGCTGTCGCCGATGCCGTAGAAAGGAATGCGATAGCCGAACGAGTACAGGTCCATCTGCACGCCGTTCGGTTTGTCGGGCGAGGTCGTGTAGGCCAGCGTGCCGACCTGGTCGCGGTCGAACAGATTGGCATCCTGCAGCGCGACGCCGGCGCGCCAGCGGCCGGTCGCCGGCGTGCCGCTGTTGTCGAGCGTCGCGGTGAGCCGAAGCGGCTGGTAGTCGGTCACCGCCACCTTGGCGTCGATGGTGCCGGGCGCGGCGCCCTCCGCGAGCGTCACGCCGATCTGCTTGGCCGGGTTGTCGTTGGCCAGCTGGATCGATTCCGAGATCGCGCGCAGGACGGGCGCACGGCCCACCTGCAGCGGCGCCACGCTGGCGCGGATGTTGTCGGCGTCGAAGTGCTGGTTGCCGGTGACGGTGACCGAGGCGATCACGCGCTCGGTGACCTGGATGCGGACCACGCCGCCCGTCAGTTCCTGCTCGGGCAGCGAGACCGTGACGGTCGTGTAGCCGGCCTCGCGGTAAGCGTCCTGCAGCGCCTCGACCGCCAGCTGGATGTCGCCGTAGGCGCGCCCCGGCCCGGCGAGCGTGGCGACGCGCTGGTCGATCTGCGCGGGCGTCAGCAAGGTGTTGCCTTCGACCTGGAAGCGCGCAATGTCGAAGCGCACGTCCGGCGTCGCCGCCATGGCTGCTGCGGTTGCAAGCGCCAGGAGAGGGGCGAGGCACCGGGCCAGGAATTGCGTCGTCAAGCTTCCACTCATTTGTTCTTTTCTGCCTTGAGCCAATGGCTGATGGACTGAACAAATGACGCGCGGGGCGGGCACCAACAATGTCCAGGGCGGCGCGATGGTAGCGTCCTGCGAGGCCATTGCCGGCCCTGGTGACGATTCGGCCACACCAGCGGCCCCGCAACAGCGGCTTATTTCACGAACCCTGCGGGCGCACGCGAATCAGAGCCGCGCGATGGCGCGCATTGCAGAGCAGATTCAAGCGATCCCGAAGTTCACCACCGAAGCACAAGAGCGTGCGTACTGGGAAAAACATGACTCCACGGACCACCTTGACGGGTCGAAGGCCAGGAAGGTCACGCAGCCCAACTTGAAACCCACGACCAAGACAATCTCGCTGCGCTTGCCTCAACACCTGCTGGACTCGATCAAGGTCTGGCTGCAGGAAAAACTGCGCACTCACTGACCCGACGAATCCGGCTCTTTCGCAATAAGCCACCCATGGCGTGGGAGGGCGCGAAGCGACGGTCTTCTCGCCGACACGCGAACAGTTCGCATGGGCCCGCGAGTTCGTCGCGGCAATGGCGCAGGCAGCGATGGAGGGTCGGGGCGCGATCAAGGATCGGCACGGCGAGATTCTCGGCCATGCCGGCCTCCGAGAAGTTCCGCCGCATCTCGCGCGCTGGCGCAGAATCCGCGCCATGAAGCATCCCTTGCACGCACTCGCCGGCTGGTGCATCGCGTGGCTGCTGCTGAGCGCAGCCGGCGCGGTGTGGATCGCGCGCGCCGAACTGCAGCAGCTGCACGAGGCCTTCGACACCGACGCCCGCATTGCCCATCGCCTGCTGAGCCAGCAGGTGGTGCAGTACGACGCCGTGCTGGCCACGCTCGCACTGCTCGGCCAGGCCGATGCAGTGGACCAGCCCGAGCAACGTCTGAGCTCGGTCTATCCATCCATCCTGTCGGTGCAGCGACGCGTGCGCGGTGCCAGTTGGCCGGACCCGGCCGCGACGGAAGCCGAAACACTTTCACGCAGCTTGCGCCGGGCCGCGCTCGCGCAGGTCGATCTTCCGCATGGGCGCTACCGCCTCGTGATGGCGGCGGATCCGGTGAGCTATGAACTGGACATCGACCTGGCTGCGACCGTGCCCTCGCGGGACTGGCCATCGGACCCGCTGACGAGCCCGGCCCGCGTCGCGATCGAACAGGGCACGCAGCAGTTCGTCGTGCAGCCGGGGCAGCTCGCGCCGGGCGGTTGGCATTTCGGATTCCGCAAGGTGCTGGCCTCCGACAGCCAGCCCTTCGACGTCGTGGCCGAGCGCCGTGTCGGCTGGGACGAGCTGCCGTGGCTCGGGATGATCGGCTGGTCGCTCGTCATGGGCCTGCTGCTCGGCGGAACACGCATGCTGCTGCGCCAGCGCAGCGCACGCCGGCGCGCAGAAGAGCTGCTGCGCCTGGGCCAGGTGGCGCGGCTCAATGCGCTGGGCGAACTGGCGGCCGGCATGGCGCACGAACTGAACCAGCCGCTGACCGCGGTGCTGGCCAACACCCAGGCAGCGCACCGCCTGCTCGACGACGAGCCGCCGGAACTGCAGACCGCGCGCGGCGCGATGGGTCAGGCCGTGGAGCAGGCGCGCCGCGCCGCCGACGTGGTGGGCCGGCTGCGGCGCGCGATCGAACGGCCCGACACCGAGGGCCGCGGCGAGCCGGTCACACTGCAGGACGCCGTGCGCAGCGCGCTCTACCTGCTGGAGCCCGAGTGCGCGCGGCGCGGCGTGGACGTCGCGCTCGACGCAGCGTCGCCGGTGCGCGTGCTGGCCGATCCGGTGGCGCTGGAGCAGATCGTTCACAACCTGCTGATCAATGCGCTGCAGGCCCTCGAACAGATGCCGGCGGGGGCGCGGCGGATCGCCATCGACGTGACGGCGCAAGGATCGACGGGCCGCCTCGTGGTGAGCGACAACGGGCCCGGCATCCCGGCCGACGCGCTGCCTCGCCTGTTCGAGCCTTTCTTCAGCACGCGCGAAGGCGGGCTCGGCCTCGGCCTGAGCCTGAGCGAGACGCTGGCCGGCGGCATGGGCGGCGCGCTCGCGGCCGGCCTCGCCCCACCGCACGGCGCACGCTTCACGCTGAGCCTGCCACTGGCAGGCGCCACGCCATGAACCCGCCCCTGTCTCCGCTGATCCACCTCATCGACGATGACCAGGCCGTGCGCGACAGCCTGGCGCTGCTGATCGGCACGGTCGGGCTGCGCGTGCAGACATGGGCTGCACCGCTGGCCTTCATCGAGGGCTTCGACCGCAACAGCATCGGCGCGATCGTGCTCGACGTGCGCATGCCGGGCATCAGCGGCCTCGCGGTGCTCGACCGCTTGATCGCCGACGGTGTCGACCAGCCGATCATCATGCTGACCGGGCACGGGACTGTCGAGATGTGCCGCCGTGCCTTCAAGGCCGGCGCGGCGGAGTTCCTGGAGAAGCCCGTCAACGACGAACAGCTGCTCGAAGCGCTGCAGCAGGCCGTGCACCAGCACGTGCGCTCGCGCGAGCGCGGCCAGGCCGATCAATCCGCGCGCGAGCGCTTCGGCCAGCTGTCCGACCGCGAGCGTGAAGTGCTCGGCATGATCGTGGCGGGCCTCACCAACAAGGAAATCGCCCGTGCGCTGGGCCTGTCGCCGCGCACGGTCGAAACCCATCGCGCCAACCTGTTCGCCAAGCTCGGCTGCGATTCGCTGGCACAGCTGATCCGGCGCTACGCCGCGCTGGCGGAACAAGACGCTCCGTAGAACTACGCAGCGGAGCGTGTAGCCGTACGGATGGCGAGCGGACGCGGCGATTTCTATAGTCGTGAAGCGGTCGGCGCAGCGCCGGCACGATCCTTCACATCGGAGATTCCCCCATGCATTCCACCCTTCGTTTCGGCGCGCTCGCGCTGGCATTCGCGGCCTTCGGCGCCCAGGCCCAACAAGCCGTCCGCACAGAGAAGAACATGTCGCTCGATCTGGCCAACCAGCTCGCGTCCGCCGCCGTCGCGGCCTGCGCCGCCAACGGCTACAACGTGGCCGCGACCGTGGTCGACCGCGCCGGCACCGTGCGCGCCGTGCAGCGCGCCGACAACGCCGGCCCGCATACGCTGGCGTCGAGCGAACGCAAGGCCTGGACCTCGGCCTCGGCCAAGTCGCCGACGCAAGCCATGATGGAAGGCGCGCAGAAGAATCCGGGCGGGGCCAACCTGGTCTACCTGCCGGGCGTCCTGCTGCTCGGCGGCGGCGTGCCGGTGAAGGCCGGCAACGAAGTCATCGGCGCCATCGGCGTCGGCGGCGCGCCGGGCGGCAACCTCGACGAGCAATGCGCCAACGCAGCGCTCGAAAAGGTCAAGGGCCTGCTGGGCTGATCATGCGGCGGCGCGATCTGGGCCTGTGGCTGCTCGCGATGGCCGCGGCGGCGACGCAGGCGAACGCACAGGTGGCCCCATCGCCGGGCGAGGTGCAGGCCTACGGCGGATTGCACCGGGCCGCATGGTCCGGCGACCTGCCGCGACTCGGCGCGCTGATCCGGCACGGCGCCGATCTGCAGGCGCGCGATGGCCGCGGCCGCACCGCGTTGCACGTGGCCACGCATGCGCACCAGCGCGGGGCCATCCGCGTGCTGGTCCAGGCGGGCGCCAGGCTCGATACGCTCGACGACGATCGCTACGACGCAGTGACCATCGCGGCCGTCGCCGACGACCCCATGACGCTGGCGCTGCTGCTGTCGCTCGGCGCGAGTGCGAAGCAGACCACCAGCCGCTACGACGGCACCGCGCTGATCGCGGCCGCGCACCTCGGCCACGACGAGGTCGTGCGCCAGCTCATCGCGGCCGGCGCGCCGCTGGACCATGTGAACAACCTGCACTGGACAGCAGTGATCGAATCGATCGTGCTCGGCGACGGCGGCGCGCGGCATCAGCGCACCCTGGGCTTGCTGGTCGATGCCGGGGCCGACCTGCAACTGGCCGACCGGCAGGGAAATACGCCGCTGCAGCTGGCGCGTACGCGCGGCTATGCGGCAATGGCGGACAGGCTCAAGGCGGCTGGCGCGAGTTAGGCAAGGACGAGAAGCGCACTCTGCGCGGACGCCGGCATGAAGACCATCGACGTCACACGCAACATGCCGAGATCAATACAAGCTCATGCCGCCGTCGATGACGAGCGTCTGACCGACCACCAGGTCGGCCTGCGGCGAACACAGAAAGGCGACGAGACGGCCGATGTCCGCCGGCATCGCCGTCTGGCGCGCGGGTGCAGTCGCGCGAAACATTGCCATGCGTTCTTCCGCAAGCTCATCGCCGCGCACGGCACGCATGGCTGCCGTCTTGACTGCACCCGGCGACACGGCGTTGACACGGATGCCTTGCGGCCGCAACTCTGCGGCCAGGTAGCGCATCAGGTGCTCCAGCGCGGCCTTGGGCACGCCGAGCAGTGCATAGTCGTCGAGGACCCGATGCGCGCCGAGTGACGTGATGCCGATGAGCCAGCCCGCGCCACGACGGCGCATGATCGGCGCGCTCGCCTGGGCGAGGTACAGGAATGCGGAGCATGTGATCTCCATCGCGCGTTGCCACTCGGCCTCCGTCACGTCCATCAGCGGCTTGGTCAGCACCTCCACCGAGTTGGACACCACGATGTCCGGTCCGCCCAGGACCGCGTCGATGCTCTCGATCATCCCGAAGAGATCGGCGCGGGAGGAGACGTCGCATCGAAACGCCTCGGCTCGGACGCCCAGCGCACGCACGGCGCCGACCGTCTCTTGCGCACCGGCTGCGTTGCGAACGTAGTTGACCGCGACATCCGCGCCCAGGCGCGCCAACTCGATTGCGATGCCCTGGCCAATACCGCTGGAAGCACCGGTGACAAGCACGGTCTTGCCGGCCAAAGAGCTGCTCGCGCTGTCCTGCGTTCCGTGCGCTGCGTGCAATGCTTGCGCGTCGGTCATGGCTGCACTCCGACTTCCACTCGCGTCGGCACATGGACGTCGACGATGAAGCTGTACACCGACGCTTCCAGTGCCCCGGCCCGCGCGTGAAGACGGTCGATCGCATCGCGCATCGTGTGCGGCGAACGGTCGCCGACCCAGATCTCGTCGATGCAGTCGATCGGGACTTGCTCGTAGGTGGCCTCACCGCGCTCGATCGTGCGGCTGGTCACGAAATTCTGCGTGTAGCCTTCGAGGCCGGGGACGGTGGCGGCCCAGGTGGCACGATCGCGCTTCCAGCGCATCGTGAAGTCGCAAGCGCCCACGCCGGGCCCGCGAGTGACGAAGGCGACGATCTTCGTCAGTGGCTTTTCCGCGGCCGAGACAACAACCTCCTGATCGACGACGAAGGTCCGCAGCGCTTCGATGAACTTCGCCTCGTCGTCCATCAGCTGCTGCTTCATCTCGGGGGAGAACACGCCCTGCATCGCCGAAGGGTCCGGGAACAACAGCTTGCATATGCCGTCGATGACCATCGCCTTTTCCTGCCCCGACGACGCGTTCGAAGCGAATCGCCCAACCACGACGTTCTGCTCGTAGCGCTGCAGACCCGGGATGCGCATCGCGATCGGCGCATGGATCTTCTTCCAATGGGTTCGGAACGCTTCGGTCCCGAGCGCGGTCTTCTTCCGGAAGATGCTCATCCTGACGACCATGCGGCCTCCTAGAGCATGACCCGGCCGCCGTCGATGCGAAGGCTCTGTCCGGACATGTGGCTTGACAGATCGGAGGCCAGGAAGAGCATCGCATTCGCGATGTCCAGGGGTTCCGCGAGACGGCCATTCGGCGAATCGTCGGCGTACTTCTGCATCGCGATCTCCACCTGCGTCGGTTCCTTGCCCTTGGCGAGCGAACGCAGCATCGGCGTGTCGACCGCGCCCGGACACACCGCGTTCACGCGGACGCCAAACCTCGCGCCCTCGAGCGCGGCGGTCTTCGTCATGCCCAGCACGGCATGCTTGCTGGCGGTGTAGGCGACCAGTCCGGGTGAGCCCACATGGCCCGCGATCGACGCGGTATTGATGACCGCGCCGCACCTTTGCGCGTACATCACGGGCAGCACGTGCTTGAGCCCCAGAAAGACGCCGCGCAGGTTGATGGCGATGACCTTGTCGAACACATCGTCCGGGTAGTCGACGAGGCTGCGCACCTCGCCCTCCCAGGCAGCGTTGTTGACGAAGACGTCGATGCGGTCGTAGGCCCCGATCGCCGCGCGCACGTACTGGACCACATCCTGCGCCCTCGAGACATCGGCCTGCACGAAGACGGCCATGCCGCCCAGGCCCGTGATCGAGGCGACCGCCGCTTCGCCGAGCTCGGCGTTCACGTCGACCACCACGACATTGGCGCCGGCATTCGCGAACGCCAGTGCCGCGGCGCGGCCGATACCGCCGCCCCCACCCGTGACGAGCACGGTCTTCGCGGTGAAGTCCAGCGCGCCGGGTTGCCTGTCAGGCACGAGGGACCCCGTTGACGTCGCAGGTCGCGGCCACGCAGGGCGGGTAGCGCTTCAACACCTTGCCGTAAGGCAGGGTGAAGTTGTAGTAGCCCCACGAAGCCCGGACCATCTTCTCCACGGGCAGCTTGAAGCAGGGATTGAGCACCGAGTCCGAATCGAAGCTCACATTGCCCGGACCGGTGAACGCTTCGACCTTGCCATCGGAGCCGGTCACGATACTTTTCTCGGTTCTGACCATCACCAGTTCGCAGACCTCGGGCGGCGCGCCCTCCTCCGGGCTCGGGATGACCTTGAGCGTGACGGCCGGCGCACTCGGCCCGGGCTGAAGCAGATCCCGCGGCCGGACCACACCCGTGACCAGTCGCTTCCCCGTCGGCCGCTCGGCGTAGGCCACGATCAGGTTGTTCTCGCGTTCGAACTTGATATTGGCGAAGAGCTTGCCGAAGCCGTAGGGTTCGCGTCCGGTGATCAGGCCTACCTCGTTGTCGACCAGGATGGTGTCGTAATAGATGACGGCCTCGCCCTCCCAGAAGCAATTGATGCCGAAGATCGCTTCGTTGTAGCAACCGACCGTGCTGAAGTGGAAGCGATTGAACGTGACCAGCGCGGTCGCGTTCTTCTCCGGCAGCATCAGGCCTTGAGGAAGGATCGACGCGGCGGCTTCGGTCGAGGTCTCGTAGACGAAGCTCATCGACTCGACATTGCGAAAATAGTAGGGCGGCCGGTCGATCGGCGGATTGCTCACCGGCATCGTGAAGCCGAAATTCTCGGGACTGAAGCGCCCGCTCACCTGATTTGCCATCTGTTGGATCTTTCCTGAAGTGTTCACGTTGAAGATGCGTCGACCCTGTCGATCACTGGATCTTGACGAACTTGCCGTTCTGGATCTTCATGAAGTACATGGCCGTCGCGCCCAGGCCATGCTGGTCGGGCCCGTAGCTGACGTTGTCGACGATCCAGGCGCCGTTCCAGTCCTTCATCTCCTCCATCGCCTTGATGACCTTCTCGCGCGTGAGGTCCGGGCCGGCACGCTTGAGCGCCTCCACCGTCAATTGGGCAACGTAGGTCCCGAGGAACATGTAGTGGCTGACTTCCTTGCCCGGCAGGTACTTGGCCGCGAATTCCTTGAGTTCCTTCATCTTGGGATCGTTCGGTTCGGCCACCAGCGTCTTTTGATAGGAGGAGAAGATGACGCCCTCGGCCGCCGGTCCGGCCAGGTTGCTGACCGAGATGTCGGCGGCCGCATAGCTCACGAGGAACTGCGTCTTCAGGCCGAGCTTGGCGGCATCCTTGAGGAATTGCGCCGCGGGCTTCTGCGCCGGCGCAAGGATGACCACGTCGGGATTCGCGGCCTTCAGTTTCAGGACCGCCGAGCTGAAGTCCATGTCGGTGGGGTTGTAGGGCAACGCAACCACGGGCTGCATCTTGTCCTTCTTCAACTCCTCGGTCACGGCGGCCACTTCGTCCTTGCCGAAGTCGTCGTTCTGATACCAGATGGCGACCGACTTCGCGTGCAGCTTGTCGATCGCGTAGCGCGCGAGCGTCTTGCCGTCGGTACCGTAGTCGGGGTACATCTGGAAGATGTTCTTGTAGGCGAGCAGCTTCTTGCTGCCGGTGATCGCGGGCACGACGGGAACGTTGCGCTCGGCGAGATAGTCGGCAATGGCCGCGGTCGTGCCGGCGCCGAGTGTGTTCATCATGAAGACCTTGTCGACTTCCACCAGCTTCTTCGCGACACCGACGGTCTTCGACGGATCGTAGGCATCGTCGTAGTAGACGAACTTGAGCTTGCGCCCGTTGATTCCGCCCTCGTCGTTCGTCTTCTTGAAGTAAGCATCGATCGTCGGGTAGATCACGCCGCCGGCAGCGGCCAGGGGACCCGTGATCGTCGCGTTCGCGCCGATGAGAATGCTGTCGGCCGTGACGCCTGGCACGGTCGAAGGCGCCTGCGCGGCGCAAAGGCCCGACAGCGCCCATGCGGATGCCGCCGCCCAGCAGCGGACGGCCCGTCGTACCGACGATTTCTGGAAGTTCATACCTGTCTCCTTTGTCATTGAAAGATCGGTCGCGCCACGGATCACCCGCCGAGATAGGAACGACGCACCTCGTCGTTGCGCTTGAGTTCGGCTGCCGGGCCTTCGCAGGAGATCTCGCCCGTCTCGAGGACATACGCGTAGTCGGAGACATCGAGCGCCATGTTGGCGTTCTGCTCGACCAGCAGGATGGTCGTTCCACGCTTGTTGATCGCACGGATGATCGAGAAGATTTCTGGACCAGGATCGGGGCCAGGCCCAGCGAAGGTTCGTCCAGCAGCAGCAACTTGGGTTTGGCCATGAGGCCGCGGCCGATGGCGAGCATCTGCTGCTGGCCGCCGCTCAATGTTCCGGCCATGCTCGCGAGCTTGCTCTTCAGGATCGGGAAGAGTTGCAGCACGTCGTCGAGATCGCGCGCGACTTCGGCGCGATCCCGGCGCGTATAGCTGCCGAGCCTGAGGTTCTCTGCCACGTCAGCTCCGGAAAGACCTGGCGGCCCTCCGGCACCATCACGATTCCGCGTTCGACGATGCGTTCAGGTTCGAACGCTCGATGCGTTCGCCCTCGAAGCTGATCGCACCACTGCGCGGGCGCAGCAGGTTGCTGATGCTCTTCAGGATGGTGGACTTGCCCGCGCCGTTGGCGCCCAGCAGCGCGACGACCGCACTCTTTTCGACCCGCAGCGAAATGCCCTTGAGCGCATTGACGCTGCCGTAGCTCGCGTGGATGTCGTCAAGCACCAGCATGCGCGACCTCCTCCTCGTTCTGTTTGCCGAGATAGGCCTCGATGACGCGGGCGTCGCGGCTGATCTCTTCGGGTGTGCCGTACGCGATGCGCTTGCCGAAGTCGACGACGCAGATCTCGTCGCAGATACTGCGCACCAGACCCATGTCATGCTCCACGAGCAGGACGGAGATGCCGTCTTCGTCTCGCAGTTGACGAATCAGTTTCGTGAGTTCTTTTGTCTCGCTCGGGTTGAGACCGGCCGCCGGTTCGTCCAGGAGAATGAGCCGCGGGGAAGACACCAATGCGCGACCGAACTCCACCATCTTCTGCACGCCGTAGGGCAGGGAAGTCACCGTCGAATGAGCATAGGGCGAAAGGCCGAACCGGTTCATGACCTCGGCCGCCCTGCGCCTGACCGCCGCCTCGCTCGCACGCGACTTGCCGAGGGACAAGGCTGCACTGCAGAAGCCGGTCTTGATGGCACCGTGCTGGCCGACCAGGAGGTTGTCCTGAACCGTCATGCTCTTGAAGAGTTCCATGTTCTGAAAGGTTCTCGCGATGCCCCGCGGCAGGACTTCGTGCGGACGCGCGGAAAGCAGATCGAAGCCGCCCATCGTGATGCGACCGCTGTCGGGCTTGTAATAGCGCGCGATGCAATTGAACACGGTCGTCTTGCCGGCGCCGTTCGGGCCAATGAGCCCCACGATGGCGCCTTCGTCGACGACGAGGTCGAGCGAATCGATGGCCTTCAATCCGCCGAAGCTTATTGACAGACCGGCGATCTCGAGGAGTGGTTGCCCAGTACCGCGGGTCATGACTCGACCCGCTTTGCAGCGACCTTCGCGGGAACGAAGCGTTCGACGAATCTGGCCCCGAGCTGATAGATGCCGGCCAGGCCCTTGGGAAAGAACAGGATGATGATCAGCAGGGCGCCGCCGAAGAGGATGCCCGAAAGGCTCTTGCTGCCGGCGAAGATCTGGGGAACGGCGGTCATGAAGGCCGCGCCGAGCATGGCGCCCGCAATGCTTCCGATACCGCCGACGAAGACCATGCAGAGGAAGGTCAACGAGACCCAGCTGTTGAAGTCCGACGGACTGATGAAACCGACCACATGCGCATAGAGGCTGCCCGCCACGCCGGCCAAGAACGCGCTGAGTACGAAGGCCAGGATGCGGTACTTTGCGATCGGGATGCCCATCGCTTCGGCGCCCGCTTCGCTGTCCCGCGACGCGATGAAAGCGCGACCGATCTTGGAGCGCAGGATATTGCTCGTGACCCACACCGCCAGGACCACAACCGCGAGGATCAAGAAGTAGAGCTTGAATTCGCTGTCGAGCACGAACGAGCCGAAGGCTGGTTTCGCGGGCTTCAGCCCGTTGTAGCCATTGGTGACCTCATCCCATTTCAGGAGAATCTGAGGCAACGCTTCGCCCAGTCCCAGCGTGGCAATGGCGAGGTACAGCCCCGACAGCCGAAGTGCCGAGAGCCCGAGCAACAGCCCGGCCAGTCCGGCGACGACGCCGGCAGCAGGCAGCGCGAGCCAGAAAGGCAGGCCGAGACGGATCGTCAGCAATGCCGACGAATACGCGCCGATCGCAAAGAGAGCGGCATGGCCGAGCGAGATCTGTCCGGTGTAGCCGATCAGGAAGTCGAGCCCGATCGCGACGACCATGTAGATCCCGACGAGGCAGGCGAAATACAGAACGTAGCTGTTGTCCTGGAATACCAGCGGAAACGCGACCGCCAAAGTCACGAGGGCCGCCTTGCGCGCCGTGGAAAGACCCGTGCTGCTGGAGTCGAAAGGCGAATGATCGTCGGAAGACTTCTTTCCCAGCATCCTGACCCGTTTGCCGAGGATGCCCTCCGGCCGAACGCAGAGCACGGCCAGCAGCAGCACGAACGAGAAAGTGTCCTTGAGATCGGTCGACACATAGCCTGCCACCAGGTTCTCGAGGATGCCCAGCACGAGACCGCCGATCACGACACCCGGATAGCTGGTGAAGCCACCCAGCACGGCCGCGGTGAATGCCTTGAGCAACAGCACCGCCATCATGTTGGTGTCGAGGAAGGTGGTGGGCGCGACAAGGAAGCCCGCGACGCCGCCCAGGATGCCGCTCAGCCCCCAGGTCATCGCGAACATGCGATCGACGCTGATGCCCATCAGGCTCGACGCGGTCACGTTCTGCGACAGTGCTCGCATGGCGATGCCGGTCATCGTGAACTTGAAGAATCCGAACAGGAGCAGCATCAACAGGACGGTGACAGCAAGGTTGAACAGGTCTTCCCGGCTGACGACGATGCCGAGCAGCCCGAAGGGCTTGCCTTCGAACACGGTCGGAAACGGTTGCGGATCCCAGCCCCAGATCAGCCCCGCCACCGCCGAGAAGATCATGTACAGCGCCAGCGTGGCCACGATGACGGAAGAACCGCTCTTCGCAGGTCGCAACATCTGTTGCACGAGGACGGCCAGCAGCGCCGAGAAGACCAGCGCGCCGAGGAATGCGAAGGCATAGCCGACGCCCAGTTGGGCGAGCAGCGTGTAGCCGAAGAAGGTGGAGAGCATGGCCATCTGGCCATACGCGAAGTTGATGAGGTTGGTGGACTTGAACACCATGATCAGGCCCAGCGCGACCAGCGCGTAGAGGCTGCCCATCGCCAGACCGCTGAAGACCAATTGCCCGAGCATGCTCATGTCGAGCGCCTCCGGGACCAGCCATGGCACGCGTGCGCGCGATCATGGTCAGCGCGGACATCGGACGAGGCGTCGGATGGTCCTGCATTTGGCGAAATTGAATCTATGGATCCTTGCATGGGGTGAGGTGTTCCGCTCAAGTAAATCGTTGTCTCGATCGATCTCGACAATCTTCGCATTGTGCTAACTAAGCGCCCGCTTATACTGATCAACTTTCAATCCTCAGTCAATGGGAAATACCAACCCTTCTCGATCCGGAACGACTGGCGACCTCGGCACCGTCAGCAACGACGACCCCTGGAGTCTGTTGCCGGTCGGCCCGCGCAGGCAGCTGGCCCAGGCAGCTGCTTCGGAATTCGGCAAGCGGGGCTATCACGCGACAACGACGCGCGACATAGCCGAGTGCGTCGGCATGAGCCCGGCCGGCATGTATGTGCACTACGCATCCAAGGCCGATCTGCTGTTCACGATCGCGCGCGTCGGCCACCAGTCGGCCTTCGATGCGATGCATCTCTCGATCGAAGGCATTTCGGCGCCCAAGGAACGCGTTCGTTCGATGGTGCGCGCATTCACGCGTTGGCACGCCATGCACCATGTTCTGGCAAGAGTCCTTCAATATGAACTGAGGGCACTCGAGCCCGCGCATTACAAGGTCATTGCCGCCATTCGGAGAAAGACCGAGCAGTTCGCTGCGGATGAGTTGCGCCAGTTGGTACCGGACGAGTCGCGAATCGCCATGTGCACTATCGCGGTCCTTTCGCTCGGCATCGATACTGCCCGTTGGTACAGCATCGGAAAATCGCCGTCACCCGAGGAGTTAGGAGAGTGCTACGCCGAGCTGGTACTTCGGATGCTGCGTCGTTGAGCCTTGACGCGTCGTCGATCTTGTCCGTAGCCTTCTAAGGTTCGACGGCAGGTATGCGGCGAAGAGCGGGCTTCGGGATTCCCGCACCACGAATGAAAATTCGGAGCTTGCTAGACGCCGGTCACCGGATCCGCCGCCGCGATGCGCGGCTCGCACGTCGGCGGCGCCGATGTCGGGCCGAACCTGAAGTTGCGATAACCGTCATCCGCCGCCGCCGCCGCGTATTGACGGTAGGCTTGAAAACCGCCAACGAACATGGTCAGGCCGGACGGCTTGTCCTTGACGTTCGTGCCCACCCACCAGGTCTTGGCCTTGGTGATCAGCGAGCGTTTGGCCAGGGTGCGCACGATGCCCATCCAGTTCTCCTCGGCCTCGGCGGTGGGTTCGATGGTCGAACGTCCGTGCGCCTTCATGTGCGTCATCGCAGCGGCGATCCAGTCCACGTCGTGCTCGCTGATCCGGATGATGTTCGCCAATGCCGCCGGACCGTTGGGGCCGGTGGTCATGAACAGATTCGGAAAGCCCTCCATCATCAGCCCGAGGCAGGAACGTGCGCCATCCTTCCACTTCTGCGTCACCCGGCGCCCATCGCGCCCGACGACGTCGACGGCCAGCATCGCGCCGGTCAGGCCGTCATAGCCGGTGGCGAGGATCAGCATGTCGAGTTCGATCTCGCCGGATTCGGTGCGCACGCCCTTCTCGCTGATTTCGACGATCGGATCGCTGAGGCAATCGACGAGGTGCACGTTCGGCAGGTTGTAGGTCTCGTAGTAGCTCGAATCGAGGCAGGGCCGGCGCGCGAAGATCGGGTAGCCCTTCGGCTTCAGTCGCTCGGCGGTGTCGGGGTTCTTCACGATCTCCGGGATCTTGCTGCGGACGAATTCGGCCACTTCTTCGTTCGCCGTCTCGTTGAGCATCAGATCCGAGAAGGTGCCGAGCATCGCAAGCCCGCCCTGCTTCCAGGCGTCTTCAAGCAATGACCGCCGCTGTGCCGGCGTGACGCTGAAGAATGCGCGGGTCGACTGCGGTCGTACACCGCCGACCGCGCTGTTGCGGGCGGCCTCGCGGATGCCGGGATAGTTGCGCTTGACCTCGGCCACGTAGTCCGCTTCCAGCGGCACGTTGCGCATCGGCATGGTGAAACTCGGCGTGCGTTGGTAGACATAGAGCTCGCCCGCCTGCGGTCCGACGTCCTGCACGATCTGGATGCCGGTGGAGCCGGTGCCGATCACACCCACGCGCTGGCCCGCGAAGCTGACCGGCTCGTGCGGCCATCTGGCCGCATGAATCAAACGGCCCTTGAAGCGCTCGACGCCCGGAATGTCCGGCGCTTTCGGAATCGAGAGCGGGCCGGTGGCCATGATGCAGAAAGGCGCCTCCCAGGTTTCGCCGCGATCGGTCGTCACCACCCACACTTCGCGGGCCGCGTCCCACGTGGCCTGATCGACGCGTGTGTTGAATTGGAAGTGGGGCCGCAAGCTGAGCTTGTTGGCGACGAAGTCGATGTAGCGCAGCAGTTCGGGCTGGGCCGCGAACTGTTCCGACCAGGTCCACTCCTGCTCGATCTCCGGCGAAAAGGCATAGCTGTAGTCAATGCTGGGCAGATCGACGCGGGCGCCCGGATAGCGGTTCCAGTACCAGACGCCGCCGACGTCGCCGCCGGCCTCGAAGGCCTGCAGCCGCAGGCCCATCTCGCGGAAGCGATAGACGGCATACATGCCGCCGAAGCCGCCCCCGATGATGAGCACATCGACGCGCTGCGCGCCGGCCTTCGCGGGAAGGGGATCGGAAATGGCTCGGGATGTCTCGGCGTTCATGCGAATCTCCATCGGTTTCGAATCAGGAAAATGGGTGTGCAGCGGCGTCCGCGGGGCCCCTGCCGCCCACCTCGGGCGCAGGCGCCGAAGGCGACAGAGGGGGGCGTTTGAACTTTGCATTGATCTCACCGACGATGCCGCGGCGAAACAGCATCACCACCAGCACGAACACCACGCCCTGCACGATCAGCACCACCTCGGCGAAACCCGAGAGCGCGTTCTCCATGCTCACCACGACCAGCGCGCCGACCACCGGGCCGAGCAGGGTCTGCAGGCCGCCGACGATGCCCATCAACAGCGCCTCGCCGGAGGTGACCCAGCTCACGTCGGTGAGCGTGGCGATCTGGAACACGATGCTCTTGATGCCGCCGGCCAGCCCCGCAAGGGCGGCCGAGAGCGTGAAGGCGAGCAGCTTGTAGCGATTGACGCGGTAGCCCAGCGAGATCGCACGCGGCTCGTTGTCGCGGATCGCCGTCAGCACCTGGCCGAAGGGCGAATACACCACGCGCCAGATCAGCCAGAAGGCGGCCACCACCGCGACCATCACCACGTAGTAGAGCGTGAGGTTGTCGTCGAGCTTCAAAAGGCCAAACAAGCTGCCGCGCGGCACGTTCTGGATGCCGTCCTCGCCGCCCGTGAAGGGCGAACGCAAGGCGATGAAATAGACGAGTTGCGCGCAGGCCAGCGTGATCATCGAGAACGCGATGCCGGCGCGCCGGATGGCGAGCACACCGGTGAGCGCGCCGATCGCCGCTGCCACGGCAGCCCCGAACAGCACGCCGAGCGCCGGATCGAAGCCCCAGACCTTGACTGCATGCGCGGTCGCATAGCCGGCCGCTCCGAAGAACATGGCATGGCCGAACGACAGCAGCCCGACATAGCCGACCATCAGGTTCAGCGAAGCGGCCAGCAGCGCGAAGCACATCAGCTTCATCAGGAAGATCGGATAGGCCACCCACGGCGCCGCCAGCAGCACGATCGCGCCACCGCCGAGCAGGAGCAGCCGGTGGCGCTCGAAAAAGGTAGGGGCTGGGGACATATGTCGTTTCTCCTTCCGGCGTCTTCAGCGCAGGCTGCCGAACAGGCCCTGCGGCCGGACCGCGAGCACGATCAGCATGACCACGAAAACCACCATGCCGGCGCCATCTGGATAGACCAGCTTGGTGATGCCCTCGATCACGCCGAGGCCGAAGCCCGCCACGATGGCACCCATGATCGAACCCATGCCGCCGATCACCACCACGGCGAAGACGACGATGATCAACTGCGAGCCCATCAGCGGATTCACCTGGTAGATCGGTGCCGCCATCACGCCGCTGAAACCCGCAAGCGCCACGCCCAGGCCGTAGGTCAACATCAGCATGCGCGGCACGCGCACGCCAAAGGTCCGCACGAGGTTCGGATTCTCGGTGGCGGCGCGCAGGTACGAACCGAGCTTGGTGCGCTCGATGACGAACCAGGTCAGGATGCACATGCCCATCGATGCGGCGATCACCCACAGCCGATACCAGGGGAAGAAGGCCAGCGGCGTGTCGAGCCCGCCGCCGATCGGGTTCGGATAGGGCTCGCCGGTGGCGCCGAACTTGTAGCGGAATGCGCCTTCGAGGATCAGCGCGAACCCGAATGTCAGCAGCAGCGCGTAGACGTGGTCGACGTGATAGAGCCGCCGCAGCAGCGTGCGCTCCAGCGCGATGCCGGAGAGGCCCACCAGCAAGGGCGCCAGCAGGAGGGCCCACCAGTAGTTCAGGCCCAGATACTCCAGCAGCCCCCAGGCCACGAAGGCACCGAGCATGTACTGCGCGCCGTGAGCGAAGTTCACCACGCGCAACAGGCCGAAGATGATCGCCAGCCCGAGGCTCATGAGCGAGTAGAGCGAGCCGTTGATCATGCCCACCAGCACTTGCCCGGCGATGGCGGCGAGCGGGAATCCGAAGAAGGTGTCCGGCATGAAGCTCTCCGGTCTTCAGACGCCCAGCAGCGCTTCGATGCGCGCCTGGTCGGTGGTCAATGTCCGTCGGTCGAACTCCTCCGCGACGCGGCCTTCCTCGATCACGTAGAAGCGATCGCCCACGCGGGAGGCGAAGCGGAAGTTCTGCTCCACCATCAGGATGGTGAAGCCGCGCTGGCGCAGGATGCCGATGGCCTGCCCGATCTTCTCGATGATCACCGGCGCAAGGCCTTCGGTCGGCTCGTCCAGCAAAAGCAACTTGGCGCCCGTACGCAGGATGCGCGCGATCGCCAGCATCTGCTGCTCGCCGCCCGACAGCCGCGTGCCGGGGCTCTTGCGCCGCAGCTTGAGATTGGGAAAGAGCGTGTAGATCTCGTCCAGGCTCATGCCACCCGGCATCAGCACCGGAGGCAGAAGCAGGTTCTCTTCGACATCCAGGCTTGCGAAGATGCCGCGTTCCTCGGGGCAATAGGCCACGCCCAGGCGCGCGATGTCTTCCGGCGCCATCCCTTGCGTCGGACGGCCGTTGATCGCGATGTGGCCGTGGCGCTTCGTCAACAGACCCACCACCGCGCGCAGCGTGGTGGTCTTGCCGGCGCCATTGCGGCCAAGCAGGCAGACCGCCTCGCCGGATCGAACCGTGAAGTCGACGCCATGCAGCGCCTGCGTTTCGCCGTAGAAGCCGGTCAGGCCGCGCACGTCCAGACAGATTTCAGGCATGGACACCTCCCACGTAAGCTTCGCGCACCAACGGGTCGTTCGAGACTTCGTCGTAGCTGCCTTCGGCAAGCACCTCGCCGGCCTGCAGCACGGTGATGCGGTCGCACAGTTCAGCCACGACCTTCATGTTGTGCTCGACCATCAGCACGGTGCGGCCCTTCGCCACTTGCGCGATCAGGCGCGTGACCGGGCCGATGTCCTCGTGGCCCAGACCGGCCATCGGCTCGTCGAGCAGGATCATTTCGGGTTCCAGCGCGAGCGTGGTCGCGAGTTCGAGCGCGCGCTTGCGGCCATAGGACAGGTCCGCGGCGACATGCTGTGCATAAGGCTCGAGGTTGACCGCCGCCAGCCGCTCGCGCGCGCGCGCAGTGTGGCGATCCAGCACCCGATGGCTGCGCCAGAAGGCGTAGGTGCCGCCGGCTTTGCGCTGCAGCGCCACCCTCACGTTGTCGAGCACGCTCATCTGGCCGAACACCGCCGAGATCTGGAACGATCGCACCATGCCCCCGATCGCCACGCCGGCCGGATCGCTGCGCGTGATGTCACGACCGTTGTAGTGGATGCGGCCGGCGCTGGCCGGGATGAAGGCAGTCAGCAGATTGAAGCAGGTGGTCTTTCCGGCGCCGTTCGGGCCGATCAACGCGTGAATGTCATGACGCCGCACGCACAGCGACACGTTCTTCACGGCATAGAAACCCAGGAAGGACTTGCTGAGGCCCTCCGTGCGCAGAATGAAGTCGCCCTCCGCGCTCATCCCAGCGCCTCGTCGTCGAAGAGCACTTCCGGCAGCCCGCGCACGCCGACGCCGTGGAAGGCCACCAGAGCACCCGCATCCGGATGGTCGCTGCGCAGCAGATTGCCGGAGTTGCTGATGCTCGTCAGATAGATCACGTCGAGCTCCGGCCCGCCGAAGCAGGGGCAGGTCGGGTACGGCACCGGCGAATCCAGCAGCAGCAGGAGCTTGCCGTCGGGCTGATAGCGGCCGAGCTTGCCGGAAAGCGGCAGCGCGATCCACAGGCAGCCCTCGGCATCGACCGTGGCACCGTCCGGCGGCGAGCCCTGAGCCTCGGTGCTGAACAGCGTGTGCCGGGGGCCGACCGCGCCGCTCACCGGGTCGTAATCGGCCACGCTCACCGCGCCGCTCAGGCTGTCGGCATGGTACAGACTGCGGCCGTCCAGGCTGAAGCAGGTGGCATTGGCCAGCGCGATGCCGTCGAAGAGCGCGGTCGCATCGCCGTTCTTTTCCAATCGATAGAAGCCGCCGTCGGGATCGCGCCGATGCATGACCATCGATCCGACGACGAATCGGCCCTGCCGATCGGTGCGGCCGTCGTTCATGCGCATGGTCGGCCCCTTGTGATGGATCTCGGCCAGCCGCAGCGTGGCGCCGCTTCCGAGGTCCATCAGATGGAAACCGTCTTCGAGCGACAGCACCAGGCGGCCGCGGCGCGTCAGCGCGATCGAGCCCACATCGCTCGGCGTGGCCCACTCGCGGTACGCACCCTTGGCCAGGCGCTGCACCCGGCGCGCCTTGGAGTCGATCCAGTACAGCGACTGGTCGCGCACGTCCCAGAGCGGGCATTCGCCCAGCCGGTCGCGCTGCTCGCCGATGATCTCGTGTCGGATGGTCATGCCGCTCGGGTGTCGCTCACTTCTTCACGAAGTCGCAGCCGCCTTCGGACAGTGGACGGAAGACATGCTCCGGCGGGATCGCGGCACCGACCGTGTAGAAGTCGTTCTTGCCCTTGGACCGGGCGGGCGTCTTCACTTCCACCGGATAGACCGGGCGCATCACCTGGCCGTCCTCGCGGATCTTCACGTCCTTCGACATGAAGTCGTTCACCGGCGTGGCTTTCATGTTGGCGACGACCGCGGGGCCGGCATCGGTGCCCGTGGCCTGCACGCTCTTCAGGTAGTGCGTCACCGCGCTGTAGACACCCGCCATGATGTAGGTGGGCACCACGCCGTTGTTGCGTTCCATGAAGCGCTTGCTCCAGGCGCGCGAAGCCTCGTCACGATCCCAGTAGAAAGGCACCGTGATGTTCAGCCCCTGCGCCGTGTCCAGACCCATCGCCGACACGCTGTTGATGGTCATGCCGAACACGCTCACGATCTGGCCGCCCTTGGTGATGTGGAACTCGGCCGCCTGCTTGAGCGAGTTGGAAAGATCCAGCCCGGCATTCAGGATCACGATGGCCTTCGCGCCGCTCGACTGCGCCTGCAACAGGTAGGAGGAAAAATCGGTGGTGCCCAACGGATGCTTGACCGAGCCGACCACCTTGCCGCCACCCTGCTCGATGAAGCGCGTGGCCTCGGCCTGCAGTGCGGCGCCGAAGGCGTAGTCCACCGTGACGAAGAAGAAGGTCTTGACGCCCTTGTCGAGCAGCGTCTTCACGCCGGCCTTCGGCAACGAGTAGGTGTCGACCAGGAACTGGAAGCCCATGGGCGAGCAGGCCTTGCCGGTGAGATCGGAGGTCACGGTGCCGGCGATGAGATAGGGCTTCTGCTTCTCTTTCATCAGCGTCTGCACGCCGAGCGCAATCGACGAGGCCGAACCCCCGACGATCGCGTCGACCTTGTCGGTGTCGAGCCATTTGCGCGCCGCGTTGAGCCCGACGTCGGGCTTGTTCTGGTCGTCGACCGTCACCAGCTCGATCGGCTTGCCATTGACCTTGCCGCCGAAATCTTCGATGGCCATGCGTGCCGCCACCACCGAGCCGGGACCGCCATTGCCCGAGTAGGGACCGCTCAGGTCCGCCATGAGGCCGATGCGCACCACGTCGTCCGAGATCTGCGCATGGGCGAAGCCGGCCGCGGCCAGCGCGGCTGTCGCGAAGACGGCACGCAATGCCGTGAGGGAGTGCCAAAGTCTCTTCATCTTGATGTCTCCTGCTGTCGTCGTTGGTTGAAAGGGTCAGCGGCCCGAAGGCAGCGCCAGGATCTGCTTGGCGAGGATGTTTCGCTGGATTTCATTGGAGCCGCCGAAGATCGCCGGCATGCGCGAATCCAGGTACTGGTTCATCACGTCCACTGCGATGCCGTCGATTTGCACGTCGTCGATCTGACCTCCGTGATCGCCCGCGAGCTGCACCAGTTCGTCGGTGATGCGCTGGTAGGTCTCGGTGCCCCAGACCTTGAGGTACGAGACTTCGGGCCCGAGCTCCTCGCCGCTGCGCAGGCGTCCCATGAAGAGTTCGAAGGCCGACTTGAGGTCGCGCACGTCCAGCACGAGCTGCGCGTAGCGGTCGCGGAAGTCCGCGAGCTGCAGCGCGCGCGTCGCCTGGGCCAGCCGGTCGAGCTGGGCCAGCGCGTACTCGCACTGACGCGGCGTGCCGAAGAAGATGCGCTCCTCGCGCAGGAAGGAATTGGCCACGCTCCAGCCATCGTCGATGCGACCGACCACGTTCGAGACCGGGACGCGGACGTGGTCGAAGAAGACTTCGCTGAACTCGCCCTCGCCTTTCAGATTGACGATCGGCCGGACCTTCACGCCGGGCGTCTTGAGGTCGATCAGCAGGAAAGTGATGCCGCGCTGCTTGGCGCCTTCGACCTTGCTGGTGCGCACCAGCGCGAACATCCAGTCGGCACCCGGGCCGAGCGTGGTCCAGGTCTTCTGGCCATTGACCACCAGGTCGTCGCCATCGCGATCGGCGCGCGTGCGCAGGCTCGCGAGGTCGGAGCCGGCGTTCGGTTCGGAGTAGCCCTGGCACCACATGATCTCGCCGCTCAGGACGCGCGGCAGGTGATAGCCGATCTGCTCGGGCGTGCCATGCATCAGCAGCAGCTTGCCGATCGCGAGGCCGTGGTCGGGAATGCGCGCGCAGCCATGCCGGGCGATCTCCTCGGCATAGATCACCTGCTTGATGGCGGACAGGCCCATGCCCCCGGCCGACTTGGGCCAGGCCGGCGCGAGCCAGCCCTTCTTCGAGAGCGACTGGTACCAGTCGGAGATGTCGGCGTAATAGGCACGCTTCTTCATGAAGCGCTTCTCGGGCGGGTAGTGGGACGCGATCCAGGTGGCGAGCACGCGGCGGAACTGCTCGTCGGACAGATCGGCCACGTCGACGCCGTCCGCCACCGTGAGCGGCTCGCTGTCGGCGCTGCGCACGCGCCCGGTCTTCAGCAACTCGCCGAGAAAGCTCGTACGCTGCCACAGCGAATTGCCAAGCCAGGCAGAGAGCGCCAGCGCGCGCTTCAGGTAGAGCCCGATGTCGGTTTCGTCGGCGATGCCCATGCCGCCATGCAGATGGATGGCGTTCTTGCCGACGAAGAGCGCAGCGCTGCCGGCGCGGGCACGCGCTGCGCGCAGCGACTGAACGCGCGTCGCGTCGTCCGCGGGCCGGGTCCAGTCGAGCAGCGCGTTCTCGGCCGAGGCACGCGCCAGTTGGCACTGCATCCACATGTCGACCATGCGGTGCTGCAGCGCCTGGAACGAGGCGATCGGCTTGCCGAACTGGACGCGCTGCGACGTGTAGGCGACGGTGATTTCCAGGGCACGCTCGGCCAGGCCCACCAGTTCGAAGGCGCTGGCGAGGCGCGCCAGTTCGATCGCGTCGGCGACCGCGTCGCGCACCGCCGGGCCGCGCGCGAGGCAGGCGTGCGTCTCCAGCCTCACGCCCGAAAGATCCAGGTCGCCGAAATTCAGTCCGTCGATCGTGCGCATGCTGCGGACCGGGGCGTCCTCCACCCAGAACAGCGCAGGGCCGCCATCCTGCTGCGCATAGACCAGAAAGCCGTCGGCGGCATCGGC
This sequence comes from Variovorax sp. SRS16, assembly GCF_901827165.1. NCBI lineage: Bacteria > Pseudomonadati > Pseudomonadota > Betaproteobacteria > Burkholderiales > Comamonadaceae > Variovorax > Variovorax sp. SRS16. Next base: position 72,708 of record NZ_LR594669.1, on the reverse strand, counting down.
CAGCGGCACGAAGCGCTTGACCGCGCCCTGCGCGTCGTCCGACTCGAAACGCCAGCCCGAATCGCTGCGCACGGCGCGCAGTCGCACATCGTCGACGGACAGCGCGCCCGCCGTCTCCTGCCAGGCCAGCCCCACCAGCTTGCTGCCCGCCAGCACGCCGTCGAGCAAGGACCGCACAGCCTGCGACTGCGCGGCCAGCGGCACCAGCGCCTGCACCACCATGAGGCCGCAGGCCACGAAGGGTTCCGGTGCGAGGCCTCGGCCGAGTTCGCTGGCGATCAACATGGCTTCGGCCGCGCCGAGTCCGTGACCGCCGAGCGATTCGGGCACGAGCACGCCGCTCCATCCGGCCTCGGCCATGTTGTGCCAGACGGCGCGGTCGACGGGAAGCGGCTGCTCGCGCAACCGGCGCACCCGCTCGGGCCCCGGCTGTCGCTCGTGGAAGTCCTGCACGCTATCGCGCAGCATCGTCTGGGTTTCGTCGAGATGAGTCATGAAATGAAGTGGCGTGAAGCTAGGCGCCACGACCGATGGCGACTTCGTCCGTTGGCAGCGGGTGGGCGCGGAACTGCTCGCGCAAGATGAGCTTCTGGAGCTTGCCGGTGGCGGTGTGAGGCAAGGTGTCGACGAAGACCACATCGTCTGGCATCCACCACTTCGCCACCTTGCCGCTCATGAAGTTCAGGATCGACTCGCGCGTCGGCCGGGCGCCGATTTTCGCGACGATGAGCAGCAGCGGCCGTTCCTGCCAGCGGCTGTGGGCGACGCCGATCACGGCCGCCTCCTGCACCTCGGGATGGCCCATCGCCGCGTTCTCGAGATCGATGGACGAGATCCATTCGCCGCCGGACTTGATCACGTCCTTGGAGCGGTCGGTGATCTGGACGAAGCCGTCGGCATCGAGCGTGGCCACGTCACCCGTCGGGAACCAGCCCTGGTCGTCCACCGCATCCGCATCGGCGCGGTAGTAGCCGGATGCCACCCACGGGCCGCGCGCCTTCAGGTCGCCGAAGGCCTTGCCATCGTGCGGCAGCGGCTGGCCGTCCTCGCCGAAGATCTCGATCTCGACGCCGTAGATCGCACGGCCCTGCCTGGCCTGCATGTCGTAGCGCTGCTGGAGGCTGAAATCGCGGTGCTTGTCCAGCGGCGTGCCGATGGTGGCCAGCGGGCTGGTCTCGGACATGCCCCAGGCATGGATCACATAGGCACCGAAGAGCTCTTCGAATTTCTGGATCATGGCGCGCGGCGCGGCCGAACCGCCGACGACCAGGCGCTTGAGCACGATCTGCGAGAGGTCGAGCGAATCGCGATGGCGCTCGATGTAGTCGAAGAGGCCGAGCCACACCGTGGGCACGCCCAGCGAGAAGTTGCAACGCTCGTCTCGCAGCAGGCGGTAGATGTTCTCTCCCGAGAGATGCGGGCCGGGCAGCACCAGCTTCGCGCCGCACATCGCGCCGGCATAGGGCACGCCCCACGCATTCACATGGAAGAGCGGCACGACCAGCAGCACGCTGTCGCGTGCCGAGACGGCCAGTCCGTCGGCTGCGCAGGCGAGAAAGGAATGCAGCACCGTCGAGCGATGGCTGTAGAGCACGCCCTTGGGATTGCCCGTGGTGCCGGAGGTGTAGCAAAGCGACGAGGCGGTGTTCTCGTCGAAGACCGGCCACTCGCAGTCGGCGGATGCCTGGGCCAGCAGGTCCTCGTAGCACAGCAGGTGGGGCAGCGGCACATCGGGCATCTGCGCGCGTTCGCACATCGCGACGAAGCCCTTCACGCGCCCAAGCTGCGGGGCCAGCTCGGCCAGCGTGGCCGCGAAGCTGATGTCGAAGAAGACGTAGCCGTCCTCGGCATGGTTGACGATATAGGCGATCTGCTCGGGAAAGAGCCGTGGATTCACGGTATGCAGGACGGCCTGCATGCCCGAGACGCCGAAGTAGAGCTCCAGATGCCGATGCGTGTTCCAGGCCAGCGTCGCGACCCGGTCTCCCGGCTCCACGCCCAGCCGGGCCAGGGCGTTCGCCAGTCGCTTGGCGCGCTGCTGCACCGAGCGCCAGTCGCTGCGATGGATGCTGCCGTCCACCATGTGGCTGACGATCTCGCGGTCGCCGTGGTAGGCGGCAGCGTGGTCGATCAGCCCGGAGAGCAGCAGTGGTCGTTGTTGCATCAGGCCGTGCATGGCTTGTTCCTTTTCCGACGCCTGTCAGTGGTAGCTGCGCCCGCCGTCGACCGCCAGCACGATGCCGGTGACGAAGGACGACTCGGCGCTGCTCAGGTAGAGCGCGGCCAGCGCGATCTCGTGCGGCTCGCCGATGCGGCCCAGGGCGTAGCGCGGGCCGACCTGCTCGCGCAGCGCCTCGGGCGAATAGCCGCCGCGCACCATCGGCGTATCGACCGCTCCCGGGCAGACCGTGTTGACCCGCACCAACGGCGCCCATTCCATCGCGAGCGAACGGCTCATCGAGATCACGCCGGCCTTCGATGCCGCGTAGGCGCTGCGCTGCTTGAAGGGCGACAGGCCCTGCCCGGAGGCAAAGTTGACGATCGTTCCTCCGCCGGCGTCGCGCAGATGCGGCAGACAGGCGCGGCAGACGATGAAGCTGCCGGTGAGGTTCACGTCCAGCACGCGCCGCCAGTCGGCCAGGCTCACCTGATCGGCCCAGTCGGTATTGGCGATGCCTGCCGCGTTCACCACGCCGTCGATGCCGCCCAAGGCCGCGCAGGCCTCGGCCACGGCACACTCGACCGCGGCTTCGTCGGTGACATCGGCTTCGAGGCCGATCGCGTCGGCGGGCAGCGCCGTCGGGCGCTGACGGTCCAGCGCAGCGACACGCGCGCCGGCCGCGCCGAACAGCGTCGCCACGGCTTGTCCGATGCCCGAGGCGGCGCCGGTGACCAGGATGCGTCTGCCGGCCAGCCGGCCGGCAACCTGCACGGCCGAGATGTCGACGGGTGTGTGCATGGGCATGGCCCTCAATTCGCCTTGATGTTCTTGCTGCGGATCACCGGACCCCAGCGCTCGGACTCCGCCTTCAGGTAGGCGGCGAATCCGGCCTGCGTCAGGAGCAGGGGCTCGACCCCGGCGCGGTCGATGGCTTCGCGCATTTCGGTGGTCTCGAGCACCGCGCGGATCTCGGCATACAGCCGCGCCTGCAGCGGCTTCGGCGTGGCTGCGGGCAACAGCACGCCGAACCAGCTGGCGGTCGCGAAGTTGGCGAGTTCCGGCACACCGGATTGCGCGATCGGCTTGAGGTCCGGCGCGAGGGGCGAAGGCTTGAGCGAGCTGACGCCGATGGCTTTCAGCTTGCCCGCCTTCACGAACGACAAGGAGGCCTTCGAGTCGAACATGCCCTGCACCTGCCCACCGACCAGATCGGTCAGCGCGGGCCCGTTGCCGCGATAGGGCACGTGCACGATCTGAACGCCGATCTGCGAAGCGAACAGCTCGGCGCCGATGTGCGGGCTGGAGCCGTTGCCCGATGAGGCAAAGGTGAACGGCTTGCCCGAGCTTCGCATGTACTTGACCAGCGAAGGCACGTCATCCGCCGGCACCGAGGGATGTACGAAGAGGATGGCCGGCGCCACCGCGACCATGGCCAGCGGCTCCAACGCGCCTTCCTTGTAGGGCAGGTCCGGCATCAGAAAAGGGTTGGTCGTGTAGCCGAAGCTGGTCACCAGAAGCGTCCGGCCGTCGGCCGGAGCGCGGGCCGCCGCAGCGGTGCCGATCACGGTGCCGCCGCCGGCGCGGTTCTCTACCATCACCGGTTGGCCCCAGCGCACGGACAGGCGCTGGCTCAACGCGCGCGCCAGGTTGTCGGTGAGCCCGCCAGCCGCGTAGGGAACGATGAGCGTCGTCGGGCCGTGCAGGAAGGGTGCATCCGCCGCGCTCTGCGCGAACGAAGCCGGCGGCGACAGCAGCGCGACCGCCGCGAGCAAAGCGGCCGCGCGATGCAGCAGCCGCGCGGCGAAACTCGTTCGTCCGGCCGACCGGTAAGTACCGATATTGCGCTTCGGCTCGAGAGACTTCTTCATGATTCAGGCAGATGTCGTTCCGACCGTGCGGCGCCGCTTCTGCGCGCGCGGCGTGGTGATGGACGACGTAACCGGTGCGTCGGAGACCGACGCTTCCGCATTGCCGCGTGCCTCGACGCACAAGCCCTGCAGCGCCATGTCCAGAAACTGCGCCATCACTTGCGCAGCCGAGAGCCGACCGTCCGGCCGATGCCAGTGGCTCATCTGGTTGAGTCCCGAAAGAAGGAAGCGGCCGGCCAGCGCCGGATCGACCGCGCGCAGCTCGCCGCTCTCGACACCTTCGGCGATGCAGCATCGAAGCAGGCTCTCGTAGCGGTCACGCAGCGCGATCGCCGCGAGATGCTGCCCTCCCCTGCCGCCTTCGTGAAAGGCACGGGAGCCTGCGATCCAGCGGTCGCGCGCGTGGTCGAGCACGTGGGCCGAGGCCAGCATGAACGCGCGGATGCGCGCCGTGGGCGAATCCACCAGCGCCACCGCGCCGCACACGTCGTCGAACAGCGCCTGCATCGAATCGACCACCACGCGCTCGTACAGCGCTTCCTTGTTGGGGAAGTAGTAGTACAGCGCGGCCTTGGTGATGTCCGCCGCTTCCGCGATGTCGCGCAGCGAGGTGCGCTCGAATCCGTCGCGCGCGAACAGCTGCCTGGCGATGGCCAGCAACTGGCTCTCGCGCGATTCGAGCGCCGCGGGGCCGATCGACGTGGCGGGCATTCGGTGCAGTTGCATGGCAGCGTGACGAGCGAAGCGAGGGATCGAAGCTCAACGGCCGGTGAAGACCGGTTTGCGCTTCTCGAAGAACGCCTTCTGAGCTTCCTTGGTGTCCTCGGTCTTCGAAAGGGCCACGGTGTTGCCCTGCTCGTAGCGGTAGGCATCGCGCGGCGGCATCGTCAGCGTCAAGCGGGCTGCCTCCTTCGCCAGGCGCACCGCGATCGGGCTCTTGGATGCGATCTCGCGCGCGATGTCCATCGCGTAGGGCATCAGTTCGGCGGCCGGCAAGCAAGCCTCGACCAGTCCGAGCCGATAGAGTTCTTGCGCGGTCACCTGCATGCCGGTGTAGAACATGCGCCGTGCGCGCGACTGGCTGAAATGCTTCTGCAGAAAGGTCACGCCGCCGGCCAGGCCGACGTTGATTTCAGGCATCGAGACATACGCGTCTTCCGAGGCGACCCAGATGTCCGAACCCATGACCAGGCCGAAGCCTGCCCCGAGCGCGGCGCCGTTGATTGCGGCGATCACGGGCTTCGAGCATTCGACCACCGCGTAGTACGACTCGCGCACGATGCGGTTGTGCCGCCCATAGGCGCCCGGCGTGGCGGCGAGATTCGGCCGCTCGCGGATGTCGGCGCCCGCCGAGAAGCATTTGCCGGCGCCGGTCAACACGATCACGCTGACGTCATCACGGTCGCTCAGCTCGTCGAACACCTGGATGAGCTCGTTGCGCAGGTCGGCATTCTGCGCATTGACCGGCGGGCGATTGAGCGTGACCACCGCGATGCGGTCTTCGACGGTCAAGAGAAGGGTCTTGAAGCTGTCCATGAGCGTTCCTTGTTACTAGTGGGAAAAGACGGCGGCCTGGCGAGTGGAGATCAGTGCATCCAGGCACACCGCGCCTTGGGGTTTGACGACGAAGGGATTGATGTCGATACCGGCCAGTTGGTCTGCATGACGCACCGCGAATTCCGACAGTCGGCCGAGCGCATCCGCCAGGGCCGCCGTGTCGAAGGCCGGCCCCCCGCGCCAGCCCTTCAACAGGGCCGACGAGCGCACCGCATTCACGAGCGAGTTCGCTTGCGCGGGCGACAGCGGCGCGGAGGCGAAGGCCACGTCCTTGAACAACTCGACCGCGGTACCGCCGAGGCCGAACATCACCATCGGGCCGAACACCGGGTCCATGTGAATGCCGATGATGGTCTCGACGCCGCCCTTGACCATCGGCGCGATCAGCACGCCGTCGATCCGGGCCTGCGGCGCGCGTTCGGCGGCGCGGGACATGAGCGTGTCGTAAGCGGCCAGGACCGACGGCCGGTCCGGCAGGTCCACCAGGACACCACCGACTTCGGTCTTGTGCGGAATGTCGGCCGACACGATCTTCGCCACCACGGGGTAGCCCATGCCATCGGCCGCGCGCGCCGCGGCCTCGGCACTGTTGCAGATCTGCTCCGGGAGCACGGGGATTCCGGCAGCGCCGAGGATGGCCTTCGCCTCGGCTTCGGTGGCGGCCGGCGGCAACGCTTCGGCGATGGCGGTGGGAGCGACAAGGCGGCGCAGCTGGCGCCGCAGGCGCGCCATGCGCGCCGCGCCGCCGACGGCACGCACCGCGCGCGACGGGTCGGCGAAAACCGCGACGCCGGCGGCCTCCAGCCGCTGGGTCACCGACGGGTCGGACAACATCACGAGTACCAGCGGTTGCTGCGGATGTTTCGCGCGCAGTTCGATCAGGTGTTGCTCGGTCGCTGCGAAGCGAGTGGGCGAGAGGCCCACGTGCGCGAGGTACGCGAACAGGCTGCCGAATGGCGAACCCGGCAGCAGCATGGCTTCGAGGGTGCGCGGCACGCCGTCGGGCACGGACGTTACTTGTGCGGTCGTGTCGTAGGGATTGGCCGGAACAGCAAAGGGCAACAGCTCGCGCAGCGCTTGCTCCGACTGGGCGGTCAGCGGCGGCAGTGTCAAACCCAAGTCGGTAGCGTCATCCGCCATCAGGATGCCGATGCCGCCCGAGCCGGTCATGATGCCGATCTGCTCGTTCGCAGGCAGATGTCCGCAGACGGCGCAGAGATGCGCGATGTCGAGCATTTCCTCGATCGAACTCGCGCGATGGGCACCACATTCGGCGAATACTGCGTCGTAGATCGCATCGTTGCCGGCGAGCGAACCGGTGTGCGTGGCCGCCGCGGCGGCACCGACCTCGGTGCGTCCGATCTTCATGATCACCACCGGCTTGCCCGCCTGCGCCGCCTTGCACAGCGCGGCGCGCAGGCGCGCGCCGTCCTTGCAGGCTTCGAGCGCGGCGCAGATCACCCGCGTGTCGGCGTCGTCCACCAGGTAGTCGATGCATTCGGCCACGTCGACGTCGGCCTCGTTGCCGGTGGCGATCACCCGGCTCAGCCCGATGCCGCGCAGTGTCGCCATGCCATAGGCGGCCGAGCCGAATGCGCCGCTCTGCGTCGCCATGCCGATCACGCCCGGCTTGGGCCGCAAGCCGTTGAGCGCGGTGGAGAAGGTGGCGTAGAAGTTGGCGGAGGGATTGAGCAGGCCGAGCGCATTGGGTCCGACCATGCGCATGCCGGATTCGCGGCAGATGCCCACCAGCCGCGCCTGCAGTTCGGCACCGGCTGCGTTCGCCTCGGCGAAGCCGGCGGTGAAGACCTGCACCACCCTCACACCCTTGAGAGCACAGTCCTGCAATGCGGCCTCCACCCCGGACACCGGCACCGCGACGATCGCATGGTCCACCGGACCCGGCACGTCGGCCAGGCTTGCATAGGCAGGCAGGCCCTGGATCTCGGCGGCACCGCTGCGGTTGACCGGATACATGGCACCGGCAAAGCCGGCTTCGACCAGGAAGCGAAGCGGACGGCCGCCGATGCGCTCGGGGTCAGAAGACGCGCCGATGATCGCCACCGACGACGGAAAGAAAAGCGGATGAAGGGGATGCATGCCGGATGGATCAGAGAAAGGCGTGCGTCACGCCGCCGTCGACGAGCAAGGATTCGCCGGTGATGAAGCCGCTGTCGCTGCTGGCCAGGAAGAGTGCAGCGCGCGCGATATCTTCAACCTGCCCGAGCCGGCCGACCGGCGTGCGCGCGATTCGCTTGGCGATGCCGGCCTCGTCCACGTTGATGCTCACGCCCTCGGTCATGATGGTGCCGGGCGAGATCGCGTTGACGCGGATCTTGCGCGGACCCAGCTCCACGCCGAGCGCACGCGTCAGGCCGAGCACGCCCGCCTTGACGCCGCAATAGATCACGCCGTTGGGCATGCCGAGATAGCCCGCGGCCGAGGCGATGTTGATGATGCAGCCGCCACCATTCTTTTCCATCAGCGGTGCCGCGACCTGGGTGCCCCAAACGACCGAGTTGAAGCCGGTGCCGACCATGCGTTCCAGCATCTGTGGCGTGACCGCGTCGATCGGCCCGTAGCGGACCCAGATCGCGTTGTTGACCAGCACGTCGAGCCGGCCGAACTCGCGCTCCATCGTGTCTACCGCGGCTTCGAAGGTGCCGCGCTCGGCCACATTGCCGCTGCACGCGACGGCCTTGCCGCCCTGCTCGCGGATCGCCTGCGCAGCGCGTTCGGCATTGTCCGCCTTGATGTCCAGCACGCCCACTGCCGCGCCTTCTGCCGCGAACGCATCGCAGATCGCGCGGCCGATGCCTTGCGCGCCGCCAGTGACCAGTGCAACCTTGCCAGCCATTCGAGAGGTCATGCTTGTTTCCCGCTTTCTGTGCAAAATTCTACCGGCCGGTTAGTAAGTCGGCGATCCACAATCACCTAGGAGATACCCTATGAATGCAAACGTTCTGGAGCGCCGCGTCGGCGAACTCATGGACCGAGAGGCGATCCGCGAGTGCATGAACCGCTATTGCCGCGGCATCGACCGCCAGGACGAGGAAGCCTTGCGCAGTGCCTACTGGCCGGACGCCACCGACCGTCACGGCGCCTACCAGGGCAGCGCCGCCGGCTTCATCGACCGTGCGCTGGAAACGCTCGCCACGCGGGGCGAACGCTCGATTCACAACATCACCAATTTGTCGATCGAACTGCACGGCAGGCAGGCCGCGGTCGAGACCTACTTCCTGGCACTCCAGCGCGACCGTGATGACGAGGGCCGACCGCGCGCCGTCTTCCTGGCCGGGCGTTACGTGGACCGGTTCGAGAAGCGCGCGGACGAATGGCGCATCGCGGCGCGCACCGTGGTCTATGACTGGATGCGCCCCCTCGACGTGGCCGAGGGCAGCGAGGCCGAGCGCTTCGGCCCGCGCACGCCGATCGGTGGCACGAAGCCGGACGATCCGCTCTACGCGTTGCTGGCAGAGATGCGAATGGCGCCAGCCACCCGCTCGGATTGATGCCGGCAACTGATGTCCGCCAGAACGAACGACGCGCCGGTGACGGGGGCGGCCGAGTACATGTCGACGCGTGCGCAGTTCGGCCGATCGCTCTCTGCCAAACAGGCCGTGCGCCATCCGCTGGCTCGCCAGCGGCCTCGCACGGGAGTCCGCGCACGCGGCCGTTCACAAGCCCGAGGTCAGGCTTTGCCAGCCTTCGGCGTCTTCCTCGATGGGCCGACCGACCGGATCGTCGTCACAGCCGAGTCGCGCCGCCGCGAAGTCGTCTGCGCCTCGTGTGTCCTCATGCCGATCAGGATGATCTCGAGGTATTGCTCGATCACCTGGCGTGGCGTGAGCGGCCCGTCGCGCTTGATCCAGCGCGTCATCTGGTTGAGGGTGGAAAGCAGCAGGCGGCCCGCGATGGCCGGATCGACCTTGCGGAATTCGCCGGACGCCACACCCTCCGCGATGCATGAGCGCAAGAGCTTCTCGAACTTGTCGCGGCGCCCGACCGCGGCGGCGCGGATCTGCGGCCCCATGCTGGACCAGAACACGTTCGATCCGGCGATCCATGCATCGGGCGCGCCGGCGAACACGTCCGCCGCACTGAGCATGAAGGCGCATACCTTTTCGGTTGCGCTCCCGGCCTGCACGACAGCCTCGCTGACCCGGTCGATCAGGGCCTGCAGGCTGTCGACCACGATCTGCTCGTAGAGCGCTTCCTTGTTGGGAAAGTGGTAGTAGAGCGCGGCCTTGGTGACGCGCGCTTCCTCCGCGATGTCGCGCAGCGAGGTTCCGGCGTATCCGCGAGCTGCAAACAGGCGCGACGCAATCTCGATCAATTGCGTGGGGCGATCTTCCACCGCGTCGACCTTGATTGCTTTCGTGCCTCGTGCTGCTTTGCCGCTTGCCATCCGTGCCCTCGTGTTGCGCATGAATATACGTCATGCGTGGCCGAGGCGGACGGCGACGGCAAGCCCTGGTACGGCTTTGTCACGTTCGCGATGGCAGGTTGAAAAATGGCTGGAGATGGATTTTTCAGAAGGCGGCGCACGGAGTTTGGGCGACGTCGGTGAAAAGGCGCCAGGCGTCGAAGCGCGCGGCCAGTTGCTTGCGGTAGGGCGATGCGCGCAGCAGATGGTGCGCTGCCCCCGGGGATTCGTAGCGCGTGGGTCTAGAGTCCGATCAACCCGAGCTGGACTTCGGTGGCCGTGTTGCCGTCCTCGGCGCTTGCGGCGACGGATGCAAGGACAGCCAAAGCTGTCAATGCGCCGATTCCGGTTTGGCGAAGCACCCACGGGTTCAAGACTTTCTCAAACATATGCTGTCTCCTCTGATCTATTGAAATTCGCCGGCTTCATGCAAGGTGACGAAGCACGGCTCGGGTCACGTCAGCTCGGCGTGAACATGGGCAACGGCGCGTGCGGGCGCCGCGGTCCTGTCAATGGCGAGCGAATAGATCTCGCCATCGCCGCGCGCCCTTTCCCACACGGTTTCGCCCATGCAGTAGGGACACAGCGGCCGCGGGTACCAATGCAGCGAGCCGCAATGCCGGCAGCGCCGCACCAGGAGCTCTGCTCGCCGGATGCCGGCCCAGAATGCCTGGTTTGCCAGGTCGTTGTACGGGACACGTGTACCCGGCGTGGCTTGGGTTGCAGTCATCGTGTCATTGCCTTTCGAGGATGAGGGTGCCGCTGCCGTGGCGGGATCCCAGGTCCTCGAGCTGCATCAGGACCGTGATGGTGAAGCTGTCATAGATCGATGCGTACTGGATGTCCGCCGGCTTGACGCCTGCCTCCTCGAAGGCCCGCGGACCGGAAATGGCGGCGGCCGACCAGGTGAGGTCCACCTGACCGTTCTGCAATCCCTTGACCGCCTCTCCCGCGCCCAGGACATTGACCACCGGGCGCCGCAGGGACCGCGCGACGTCGGGATGGACGACCACCAGCGCACCGCCACCGTCGCTCACCACGCAGCAATCGAGCTTGTGCAGGGGCCCGGAGATCAGCGGCGACGCCAGCACTTCCTCGGTGGTCACCACCTTGCGCAGCATCGCGCTCGGATTCAGGGCCGCATGGGTCGACGCAGCGACCTTGATCCAGGCCAGCTGCTCGCCGGTCGTTCCGAATTCATGCATATGGCGCGCAGCAACAAGGCCATACAGATTGAGGATCGAGGCCTTGAAAGGCTGCTCCCACGGCAGGTCCGGCGCGGTCAGGTCCGGACTGCGCCCGGGCAAGCCCGCTGCACCGTCGCTGCGCGGGCGCCCGGCCAGGGTGATCAGGGCCACCCGGCACTTGCCCGCCGCGATCGCCTGCGCGTGTCGCTACCAGGGCGCGGATACGGTCGAGTTTCTCTACGACACCGAGCGCGAGGCCTTCTACTTTCTCGAGATGAACACGCGCATCCAGGTCGAGCACCCGGTCACCGAGATGATCACGGGCATCGACCTCGTGGGCGCGCAACTGCGCCTTGCGATGGGCGAGCGCCTGCAGGACGAGTTCGCGCAGTCACGCATCGCAGCCAAAGGCCATGCGGTCGAAGTGCGCGTCTATGCCGAAAATCCGAGCAGGAACTTCATGCCCAGCCCGGGCCTGCTGGTCGAGTTCGAGCTGCCGGAGATGGAAGGCATTCGCCTGGACACCGGCTATCTGCCCGAAGCTCACGTGCGGCTCATCGGTTGACACGCGGCCGGATTCGCAAGAGGAAGTGCGGAAGTCTTCCTGAGTGACGCCGGCCATCGCTGTCGTGGCGGCCGGGCAGGAGACCCTGAACCCTTGTTGGGTCACACTCGCGGCAATCGGAGGCCCATCTATTGAACGCGAGCTGGTATCAGTCGCTGCTCGACTCGAAGTTGATGGGATCGAGGTCCACGCGTGCGACCCGACCCCGCAAGCTCGCCGTGGCCGGAGGAAATCGCACGAGGACCTGCGGGTCGTGGCCCGGGATGATGTGTTCCGGGGAATCCGCGAGCTGTCGCAGCCGATGCCATCCTTCCACCATCTCGCCCACGTTCGCCACGATCGGAAAGGGCCGCTCCTCGTGCATGTTGCGGTAGTAGTGGCTGGCGTCCGAGGCGAGCACGATCCATCCGCGTGCGGTGTGCACCCGCACCACCTGCAGGCCGAGCGTGTGGCCACCGATCAGGTGCACGCTGATACCCGGGGCGAGCTCCGCGTCGCCGTCGTGGAAGCGCACCCTGCCGCCATAGACGTTCTGGACCATTCCGATGACGTCGAACACACTGTAGGCCTCGTGCATGCAGCGATGCGCCATGTAGCGCCCGGTCGCATACTGCATTTCGCGGTCCTGCAAGTGGAAGGTGGCAGCGCCGAAGAGGTCGCAGTTGCCCGCGTGGTCGTAGTGCAGGTGCGTGATGATCACGTTGCGGACTTGCTCCGCCCGCAGGCCGACGAGCCCGATCGCCTCGGCCGGGTTGTGCAACAGCCGTCGGCCACGCGCATCGGCCGCCGATTGGTTGAATCCGGTGTCGACGACCCACTGCGCGTCCGGTCCCTTCAGCACCCAGACGAAGTAGTCCATCGGCATGGGCCCGTCATGGCCGTCGCCGCCGATGAAGTTGGCCGAGGCCGTGCGTGCGTGCTCGGCGTACTTGACGGCATAGACCTCGTAAACGGGGACCGCATCTGCCACCGCCGTCAGCCCTCGAAAGTCTTGATCGCCTCGCTCGCCACCCGGAACGATTCCAGTGCTGCCGGCACGCCCACATAGATGGCCGTCTGCATCAAGGCCGCTCGGATCTCTTCCTGCGAGCAGCCGTTGCGCAGCGCGCCCTGAAGGTGAAGCTTCAGTTCGTGCGGACGGTTGAGTGCCGTCAGCATGACGATGTTGAGAAGGCTGCGCGTCTTGAACGGCAGTGCGTCGTCACCCCAGACCTCGCCCCAGCAATAGCGGGTGACCAGGTCCTGCATCGGACGATTGAAATCGTCCGCCGCAGCCCACGACCGCTCCACGTGCACGCCGCCCAGCACGGCCTTGCGGTTCTCGAAACCACGTTGGAACGCGGGATTGTCTTCGTATGCCGACATACAACTACTCCTTTGGAATTGCCGCGCCGGACAGTTGCTCGAGCATCCGGTGCATGGTGGTGAAGTCGGCCCCATCGCCGAAGCGGGCCGCCGTCATGGTGAGGATCTGCCGGGCGACACTGCCCACCAGCATCGGAACGCCCAGCGCATCGGCTTCCTCCAGGCACAGTCGAACGTCCTTCTGCGACAGCGCGAGGGCGAAGCCGAAGTCGTAGGTTCGCGGCAGGATGTGCTTCGGGATCTTCGTCTGCGAGGCGTTGCTGGCACCGCTGCTCGCATTGATCACGTCGAACATGAGCTTGGGATCCAGCCCCGCTCGTTCCGCCAGCACGACCGCCTCGCTGCTGGCCGCAATGGCCACGACCGAGAGGAGATTGTTGATGACCTTGACCATCTGCCCATGTCCCGGCACCGGGCCGCAGTGGCGAAGTGTTCCCAGATGCTGCAGGACGGGACTGCACAGCTCGATCGCGGCTGCGGATCCGGCCGCCATCAGCGTCAGCGTGCCTTTCTCCGCGCCCGCCACGCCGCCGCTTACCGGACAATCCAGCACTTCCGCCAGGCCGCCCGCGGCGATGGCCCGCGCAACCTCGGCCGCCACCCTCGGACCCGTGGTCGACAGGTCCACGAACACTTTCATGCGACGGCCGTGCACCGCGCCGTCCTCTGCCAAGGCGACCTGCCTGACCACGTCGGGCGTGGGCAGGCTCGCAAAGACCACGTCCGCCGCGTCGGCGACTTGCCGAGGCGTGGTGCAAACGACGGCGCCGCGCTTCTCCAGGTCGTCGTCGGCAGACAGGGAAGGGTCGCTGATCAGCAGGCGAAAGCCGGCGGCTGCCAGCCGCCCTGCCATCGGTCTGCCCATGCGGCCCAGACCGATGAATCCAATTGCGAGTTCAGACAATGTCGTCTCCTTCAGTTGTGTGCGCCGTCGAGCCGCGCTGGGTCGATGTCAAAGGCGTCGGAAGCGGGCTGCAGCGCCAGGGCCTGTGCGGTGGCCTCGTCGAACCAATGGATGTAGCTCAGACGTCCCTCGTCGGTCACCACTTCATCGGGAAAGGCGTTCAGCATCGCTTCGGCGAAGGCGCGCACATGCGCCTTGTTCTCCGCGTGGGCAATCACGTAGAACTCGTTGTGCCGGATGGCGCGAACCACGCGCCGCCCCAGCACCTCGGGCTCGATGCCGATTTCCTGCAGCGACGGCATGGCGTAGGACGCGGATGCGGGCGCGTGCGTCCGGTAGCGCTCCGGCCGCAAGAGTTCGGATCGGCGCACGTCGGACCGGGTCGCGCCGGGACACAGCACCGTGACCCCGATGTTGTGCTTGCCGACCGACAGGCGCAGCGAGCCGGAGAGGCCGTGCACGGCGAACTTGCTCGTCGTGTAGATGCCGCCCCAGGCCGGTGCCGGCACCAAGCCGGCGATGGAAGACGTGTTGACGATATGCCCGCCCTCGCCATGGCGCCTGATTCTGGGAAGGAAGGTCACGATGCCGTTGATCACTCCCTGCAGGTTCACGCCGAGAATCCAGTCCCAATCCTCGAAGCTTGCTTCGTCCATCGGAATGGGACTGCTCACGCCCGCGTTGTTGCACAGGACGTGAATCTTCCCGAAGGCTTGCTCGGTCTCGTCCGCCGCCCTCGCCATATCTCCGCGATCGGCGACATCCACCTTGCAAAAGCGCAGCGAGCCGCTGTGCGCATGCAACCTGGCGCGTGCCTGCTCGAGGTGCTCCTCCGAGAGATCCGCCAACATCACGTTCATGCCCTCGCGCAGGAAGCATTCCACCATCGCCAGGCCGATGCCGCTGGCACCGCCTGTCACGAAGGCCGTCCGGCCGTTCAAGTCTTTCATCGTTTGTTCGAGACAGATAGCGTGATCGTCGCCTGATCCATCAGCCCTCGAGCGTGATGTTGAAAGCCTTGACGGCTTTCTCCCAAGACTCGGATTCAGTCCTGAGCTGCGCGGGGAAATCCGCGACGGCGCTGGCACGTTGCAGCGACATGCGCTCCAGTACAGCGCCAACGCCCGGACTGCCCAGCGCCTGCTCGAGGGCCGCCCGGATGGATGCGACTGCCGCAGCCGACGTCTGCCGCGGAGCGAACAGGCTGTGGCGGTCTGCCACGACCACGTCGTAGCCGATCTGCGTCAAGGTCGGAACGTCCGGCATGAACGTGGAGCGCTCGTTGCCGGTGAGCGCCAGCAGCCGCAGCTTGCCGGCGCGCACGTGCTCCATGCCACCTGCCAGCGACGCGACGCACACCGGAATCTCGCCGCCGAGCAGCGCGATGAAAGCCGGCGCATCTCCTTGATAGGGCACGGTCTGCCATTCCGCCCCGCTCGCGCGGCCCAGCAGCAATGCCGCGAGATGCGGCGTGGACCCGAGGCCCGTGATTCCGCAGCTGCGCTTGCTGGGTTCGCTCTTGAGCCACTTGACGACTTCCGGCAGCGTACGCAGGTTCTCGGGCGTCCCAGGTCCGGCATACACGCCGAGATCCAGTCGTGCGATCGGCGCAATCGGCATGAAATCGCGCGCGAGGTCATAGCGCACGCTCTTGTACAGATGCGGTGCCAGCGTGAGGACCGAACCTGGCGAGACCAGCAACACGCTGCCATCGGCAGGCGCATGACCCACCACGTCGACCGCGATGCGCCCGCCGGCACCCGGCCGGTTCTCCACGATCAACGGCACGCCGAGCGATGTCTTCATGGGTTCGAGCAACGCGCGCGCGAGCACGTCCGCCGCACCCCCGGGCGGAAACCCCACGATCAGCCGCGTGGTGCGCTGCAACTGCGCGGCGGCGGGCAAGGCCAGCGCGGCCGTCATCGCGGCGCTGCTCAGGGCAAAGGATCTTCGGTTCATGCTCATGGTTGTCGTCTCCGGGTTGTCATGGGTTCATCGCGCGGCGCCGACCACCATGTCGGACAGGCGCTGGAAGCGCTCGATATTCGGTGCCTGCGGCAAGAGGCCCGTGGTACAGCACACGAAGCTCAGGTCCAGCGCGGGGTCGACCCAGAACATGGAAGACCCGGCGCCGTAGTTGCCGAAGGTCTCCGGCGATGTCAGTGTGCCGAACTGGTGGTGCACGATGGCTTCGCCGCGCACGCTGAAGCCGAGACCGATGTAAGCCGGCGGCGGCGTCCAGCCGGCCCGCAACGCGACCGCCTGATACAGCTCGTTGGGCATGTCGCCGGTCCAGTTGCGGCGCGCGAGCTGCAGCATGCGCGGCGACAGGATGCGCACCCCATCCAGGGCCCCGCCTTGTCGCAGCATCTCGGTGAAACGCCACAGGTCGGAAACCGTGGAACAGGCGCCGACGTGCGGTGCCTCGTTCGATTCCTGCTCGAACAGGCCGTGCCGCCCCGGATCGTCACGCCCGCGCACCGGGATCGGGATCACGCCTCGAACGTCCGGGACCACCTTGCGCGGCTTCAGGTCGGGGCGGACGCCGAAGGAGGTGTCTCGCATGCCGAGCGGCTCGAACAGGTCCTCGCGCGCGATATCGCGGAACGCGCGTCCCTTGGGGTCCGAGCGACGCAGCATCTCGCCCATGAGCACATGGTTCACCACGGGCGCGTAGTCGCAGCGGCTGCCCGGCGTTGCCACGCCCGGCACGTTGTCGATCACGGCCTGCAGCAGCTCGTCGAGACGGTCCTCGTACATGTCCGGCTTGGGCGTCCAGACACCGGGCATGCCCGCGGTGTGGGTCAGCAGGTGCAAGAGCGTGGCGGCCTCGCGCGGGGCGCCCCTGAATTCGGGGATGACGTCCGAGACGCGGCTCGTGAAAGAGAGCCGGCCGAGCTCGATCGCGCGCAGCGCCAGTACGTTGGTGAAGGCCTTGGTCAGCGAAAAAATGCTGAAGACCGAATCGATCGTCAGGCCTTGCGTGCCGGGGCCGCCGACGGTACCGATGGCCGACTCCTGGACCAGTTGTCCGCCTCGCCCGACACGGATCACCGCACCGTGATAGAGGTCGCGTTCGACGTCAGCCTCGATGGCAGCGCACAGCAGGCCGAGGCGGTCGGCATCCATGCCCGATGGTGGCAACGTGTTCATTTTTCTCCTGCGAATATCGTGTTCCGGCGCGGATTGGACGCCGCCTCTCGCTATGTTGTAAAAGGAAATAAATTCATTGATTCATGAAGGATGCATATGTCTGTGACGATCCGACAACTGCGGGCATTCGCCGGCGTCGCGGAGGCTGGCAGCTTTACCGCCGCAGCAGCGCAGCTGAACCTCACCCAGTCCGCGCTGTCGGTACTCGTTCGCGAACTGGAGGCGGAAGTCGGTGTCCGGCTCTTCGATCGGCATACACGCGGTGTTCTGCTTTCCGAGGCCGGCCGCGAGTTCCAACCCCGGGTGAGAGGCTTGCTCTCGGACCTGAACGAGGCATTGAGCAGCGTCGCGGAGCTTGGCGCGCGCAAGAAGGGTTTCGTGCGCCTGGCCGCACCGCAGCTGATTGCCTCGGCCGTCCTTCCCGAGGTCATCGCCGTGTATCGCAAGAAGTTCCCAGGCATCGAGGTGCGGCTGACGGACACCCTGCCGGAGAACCTGCTCGAAGAACTGGCATCGGGTCGTGCCGAACTGGTGTTCGGGCATGAGCTGCCTCACGGCGAGAGCGTGGAAGGCACGGTTTTCCTGGAAGACCCCTTCTGGCTGATCTGCCGTTCCGACGACCCTCTGGCGCGCCGGCGCAGGGTGGCGTGGACCGACATCGCATCTCGCACCTTCATCGGACCCACGCGCGATTTCCGCCAGCGGCTGCTGCCAGAGTTGGAGGTGCGCACCCGCGAGCGGATTGCCGCGGCGGGCACACAGGACGTTTCCTATCTGACGACGGCGCTCGGGCTCGTGATGGCGGGCCAGGGAATCACCGTCGGGCCGAGCTATGCGGCCCGGCTGGTGCGCGCCTACGGTCTGCGAATGATCGAGCTCGGCTCGCCGGTGTTCAAGCGCCGGGTGTCCGTCTACCGCGTTGTCCGGCGAGGACCGTCGCCAGCAGCCGCGGCCTTCATCGAGACCCTGAACGAAGTCATCCGCACGCAAGCACGCAAAGCGCGCGCGTGAACGGATGCGTATGCTCGCGGCCTCATTCAACGAAAGGACATATGGTGGACATGAATCAACTGTTCTCGGTGCGCGGGCAAGCTGCCATCGTCACCGGCGCGGCCAGCGGCCTCGGACTGGCCATCGCCGAGGCGCTGGCCAGCGGCGGTGCCCGTGTGACGCTCCTCGATCTGAACGGCGCGGCCGTCGAGCGCGAGACCGGACGACTGCGGCAGGCAGGCCTGGAGGTGCGGGCTGCCGCGCTCGACGTGAGCGACCGACAGGCGTTGGACACGGCGTTCGACGCGGCTGCGGCCGCACACGGAGGGCTCGACATCGTCTTTGCCAATGCCGGCATCGATCCCGGTCCCGGCTTCGTTTCGGTGGCTCATCGAGGCACGCGCGTTCCCGAACAACAGATCGAGAACTACTCCGACGAGCGCTGGCACAAGGTGGTCGGCATCAGTCTCGATGCGGCCTTCTATTCCATCCGCGCGGCGGCACGCCTGATGAAGCCCGCGGGTCGAGGCTCGATCATCGTGACCACCTCGATCTCGGCCGTGCGGCCGGCGCCGGCCGTGGGCATGGCGTACATGGCAGCCAAGGCGGGTGCGGCACATCTGGTGCGAACCTGTGCCCTCGAGCTGGCCCGTTACGGGATTCGGGTCAATGCCATCGCGCCTGGACCGTTCGCCACGAACATCTCCGCGGACCGGGCCGATGCGGCCGACTTCCGGGCCGCGCAGACCGCCGCGGTTCCGCTGGGACGGGTCGCAGCGCCGGAAGAGATCCAGGGGCTGGCACTCCTGCTGGCGTCCGGCGCCTCGGGCTTCATCACGGGCGAACAGATCGTCATCGATGGCGGCGCGTCCCTGGGGGCCGCGTGCTGACGAGACCGTGATCGACATGACGTTTCTTCATGAATCAATGAAGTTATTTCGATTTACAACATATTGAATGACTCATCCAATCGACCTGCACTTCAAACGATAGACACACCCATCTGGAAACCTGCACGATGACCCATCTGACAAGCCACCCATCCGCCTGCGTGTGCAGGCGTACGCTGCTGCTGGCTGGCTTGGGGGCGATGGTCTCCCAATCCGCTCTGGCTCAGCCGGCCATGGGCAGGATCGTCGTCGGGTTTCCGCCGGGGGGCGCCGCGGACGTACTCGCACGCATGCTGGCCGTGAGTCTCGCGGGAACGATGGCATCGAATGTCATCGTCGATAACAGGGTCGGTGCCGCATCGAGGATCGCGGTCGAGCATGTGAAGGATGCCCCGGCCGACGGCAGCGTCATGCTGCTTGTGCCTGATGGCGCGATGATGCTGTATCCCTCTGTCTACCGGACTCTCAAGTACGATCCGGTTCGCGATTTCATCCCGGTGACGCGGCTCGTCAACATGGCGCTGGTCATGTTCGTCGGCCCTGGCGTACCTGCGACGGTCCGGACTGTCGCTGACTACGTGGCGTGGGCGAAAACCGACCCGAAGCGCGCCGTCTACGCCACGCCGGCCGCAGGTTCCGTGCCGCATTTCCTCGGGGCCATGCTGGCTCGGGTGACCGGCCTGGACTTGCAACCCGTTCACTACAAGGGAGGCACTCCGGCCATCGTCGATCTGGTGGGCGGTCAGGTGCCGATGGGATTCGGATCCGTCTCCGACGGCCTCGCCATGGTCAAGGCAGGAAAAATTCGCGCCTTGGCGGCCTCCGGTGCGCGCCGGACAACGGCGCTGCCCGACGTTCCGACATTCCTCGAACTGGGGTATACCGACCTCGTCGCGGAGATCGGCTTGGGCACCTTCGTACCGGCCAGGACACCGCGGGACGATGTGGCCCGTCTGGATGCCGCCACGCAGCGGGCCCTGGCTTCGCGTGAACTGCTCGCGAAGCTGCCGGACTGGGGTTTCGACATTTCTGCGGAGGGCCCCGCGGCGTTTGCCGCGCGCCTGGAAAAGGAACGTCGGCGATGGACCGCGATCGTGAAGTCGACCGGCTTCGTGGCCATGGAATGACAGGCCGATATGCGGCGGCCGAATTTCATCTTCATCCTTGCCGATGACCTGGGCTATGCGGACCTGGGCTGCATGGGGGCGAGGGACGAGCACGGCGATCCGGTGGACGTCACTCCCCGGCTGGACCGATTGGGCGCAGAGGGCATGCTGTTCACACGAGGTTATGCCAACTCAGCGGTGTGTTCGCCGACCCGCTTTGCCCTGATCACAGGTCGATGGCAGTACCGGTTGCGTGGGGGCGCAGAGGAGCCGCTGCCTTCGGCGATGGGTGACAAGATTCTGGGGTTGCCGCCCTCGCATCCGACACTCCCGTCGCTCCTGAAGGCGGGCGGCTACGCCACCGCGTTGATCGGGAAATGGCATCTGGGACACCCGCCTTCGAGTGGCCCACGCTTGTCGGGCTACGACGAGTTCTTCGGCTTCCACTCTGGCGGTGCAGACTACTTCGGGCACACCGACCCGCGCGGTAAGCCGGACCTCTGGCGAAACGAGAAGCCGGTCTCCGAGGACGGCTATCTCACGGATCTCTTCAGCCGCGAGGCAGTCTCCTTCATCGAGCGTCAGTCGCAGCAGCAACCCTTCATGCTGAGTCTGCACTACAACGCGCCGCACTGGCCGTGGCTGACGCGAGAGGACCGAGAAGAGTCGCGCCGTATCGCAGGTGTCGGAAAGCACGTGGATGGCGGTTCGCTCGACGTCTATCGCAAGATGATCCACCATATGGATGAAGGCATCGGCTGGGTGATGGATGCACTCGAGCGGCAGGGAATGGCACAGGACACCGTCGTGGTCTTCACCAGCGACAACGGCGGCGAACGCTACGCCAACAACTGGCCATTCATCGGCCAGAAGATGGACCTTCTCGAAGGTGGCCTGCGGGTGCCACTGATCGCACGGTGGCCCCGGCGCATACGGCCGGGAACTCGCAGCAAGACACCGGTCATCACGATGGACTGGGTGGCGACGTTCCTGGAGGCAGCAGGTGTGCCGCCGCACAGGGACTATCCCCTCGATGGGCTCAGCCTTCTGCCGCTGATGGAAGATCCTTCCTGGAATCCGGACCGGAGGCTGTACTGGCGCATGAAGCACCGCGGTCAGCGCGCAATCCTGCGCGGCGACTGGAAGTGGCTGGAGATCGACCAGCAGCAGTATCTGTTCAACGTTGAGCGGGATCCCCGTGAGCGCGCCAATCTCAAGGAGCGAGAGCCGGAGATCGCGAACGCACTGCGCGCGCAATGGACCGAATGGGAACGTGAACTTCCTCCCATCCCGGCTGACGCCAAAGCCTCGCTCGCCTTCGACGAACGCGACTTGCCGCGCGCCACGTTCTAGGGCCCGTTGATTCGCCCGCATCGTTGACTGCGGTCGCAGATCAGGATGGCCTCCGCGACCGGATGCGCCATCCGATCAGTCTCGTGACCGATCTTCGCCGGCGTCTCGCCCCTCGCCGAGATGGCCACGCCATTTCTCGGCACGCAGCGAAGCCACGGCGACACCGCGCAATACCTGCCCGTATTCGGCCGTGCGCAGCTCGGCAAAGCGCTCGTCGAGTGCTTGCCCCGCGCTGGTGTAGGCCAGCTTGTCGGTGATCCTGACCAACTTGTTCGGATCCGCGCCCTGGTCTCCCGTGCCGGAGCTGACGGTCGAAGTCACTGCGTAAAGGGTCACCGTGCCATCGGCGTTGACCCGGCCAGTGATATTGCGTAGGCCGTCGGTTGCGGTCGTATAGGTATTGCGATTGCCGCGAGGGTTGACGCTCCCGTCGGCATTCAGGCCACCCGTCACCGTGTAGTTCACTCCCAGGTTGAGGCCGTTCTTCAGGACATAGGCCAGCTTCCACTGGGTCCCGTCGAATGTCCACTTCTGCAGGCCTGCAAAGCTGCTGGTGGCTGCATCAGCGATCACGCCATCGCCCTCGTCGGCCACATACAGCGTGGTGGGGTTGGCGAACCAGATGCCAAAGGGGTTGGGGCCGCCGACCGCCGTTTTTGCCAGGGTGGTGTTGAAGCCGGGCAGGATGGAGATCAGAGCGTTTTGCGCAACCAGGGCATGACCGCCGGCCAGCGCTTGCGCGGGACCAACCTGATAGACCGTATTGACGCCGTTGCTGCCGCTGCCCTTGGTGACGTACAGGGTGCCGTTGAACACGGTCAGGCCGCGGAAGTTGTCGTCCTTGCCGGTCTTGTCGGCCGGCAGGCCCAGCTGGCTGATGGAAAAGCCGAACTGATAGCCCTTGCCGGTGCCGGCACAGCTTGAACAGCTTGGCTGCCCCACGACGCTCGTGGCGTACACGCCACCGGTCGAACTTGCCGACTTCTTGTCGAGCGCCTGCACGCCGGTATTGGCACTCAGTTCGTCGAGCACACTGTTGCTCACATTCTTGCCCGAGTTTCCTGCGTTGCCCACCATGTAGTGCGTGCCGTTGGCGAGCACGGTGCCACGTCCGTTGTTGCCGCTGTACGCGTTCACGTAGGTGATCGCCAGCGCGCCGTCGTCCAGGCTCACGTCGGCAATGGCCCGCGGCACCGTCGATGTCACGGGGTTGCTGGCATCAAGGACCCCAGGGGTGTTCGAGTTCGAAACGTCCAACTGGTTGATGGGCGAGCCATAACCCATGAAGCTGACGAATCTCCCGTCGGTGGAGACGTGAAGTGCCAGTTCCGACTTTGATGGGAAGCTGGTGGACATGGGTGTGCCCAGCGCCTTGGCGGCGGCGGAAATATCGAGCACGCCGACAAGACGAGGCGCACGGAAGGGCGCGCGGCCTTCTCGAGAAGGGTCGTCGATGTCAAAGGCCTCGAGCGATATTCCGGAGGTAATGCCGAAGCTGGGATCGGCAATCTCGTTCAAGAAAACATTGGGCAAAGAGCCGTCATAGGCGGCTGTCACGCCGCCCGTGACGGTCACGCCCGGGATCACGGTGGCTACATTGCCGGCATAGCGGCTCGACGAGACCAGCAGTGTCGCATCATGATCGGAGTCGGCCACGGCCGATGCGCTGGCGAGCGCCAGGCACAGCATCGCCGCGAGGCTCACGGGGCGAATGGAGCAGACATCGAGAAAGGACACCGTGCGCAAGTGCATTGAAGGTTTCATTTCAGGTTTCATCTTTTTCTCTCTCAGTTGGTTGATCCAGCGGGGTTCCGCATCCTTGGCATGTTGTGTGACCGTGAAGTGAACAGGCAGTCGATCGCACATCAGAACCCGTTCAGCATCCGACGCAGGAGATAGCCGAACGCCGCGAGGCAACCGAGCGCTGTCAGGATGGCGGCGATCGGACTCGGATCGTCTGTGTGGGTGGATCGGACATTGGCGGCAGGCACCTGGTCGTCGGATCGCGATGTCTGCGCGAAGGGGTTGTAGATGGCACCGCCGAGATCCGCCGCGACGCCGACCTCCGGTTGCGGCGAAGCCGCGGCCGCTGACGGCTCGACCGCATGAATGGCCGGTCTTGCAAGCGGCCGCACGTTCGATGCATGGTTCGACTCCGCACACGCGATCGGACACACGGCGAGTGCCACCAGCAATGTGCCGATCCACATCAGCGGCGGTGTGCCGGATGTCCAGGTCGACGCAGGCCCCGATCGCCCGGCGTTCAGCGGACTCACTCGGCGCCGACCGATCGATCTTCGCGCGCGCCGGTCTCCTCGAGGCCCGGAAGGATCCGGGTGCCTTCGCGCTGAACGGCGACCAGCTTGTTCGGATCGAGACCGAGCGCCCGGAGGATGGTCGGCGCCACTTGCATGTTCGTCACCGGCGTGTCAATCCGCTTTCCCTCCAGCCTCGGATTCGACACGACCAGCAGCGTGTTCGTGTCGTCAGCGGCGAAGCCGCCGTGCTCGGACTGCTTCGCGGCGCTCTTGCTGTAGATCGTTCCCGGGACCGGCTGAATGATGATGTCGGGAACACGGCCACCCGCAGGGTCTCCCCACATGCTCTTCAACGCGCCATCGTGATACAGGGTCTGGATCCTGGTGGAGTTCCCATTGGCCTGATCGGCGCTGAGGATGGAAACGGCCTTGGCTGCGTCACCGTGGCTCTGCAGCCATAGCAGCGACACGTCGTCGGCGGTTTCCTGTGCGACTGGTACACCGCCATTGCTCAGCAGGGTGGCGGGGTCCGTCACGTCAGCGGTTGCGTACGGGTTCGTCGAACCTTTCAGCATGTGCAACGTGGTCACATCGATCGGCGACTGGCCATGCTTTGCACCGACGACGAACAGCGTCGAGTTCAGAAGATGCCTTGACTCGAGCGCCTCATACATCTGACCCAGGGAAGCATCGACGAAGTCCAGCGACTGCTTCAACGGCAACGTCGGTGTGGCATTCGCGTCGAGATAGCCGCCACGCGCGGCGGAGCCGCTCTCCATCGCCAAGGTCACCTTCTGTCCGACGCTGACCGCCTGGAAGTTCATTCCGAAGATCGCGGGTACACCAACCTTCTTGGTACCAGTCTGATCCAGGCCATTGATCCAGTTCAGAACGACCTGGACCTTGAGTCCGTCGTAGGTCCGGGTATAGGTCGGGTCGGTGGTCCAGTCGGCTGCCGCCGGTGCGCCCGGATAGCCGTTGGCCTGGAGCGAGGTCGAATTGATCTCGGGCGCATAGAGCTCGTCGAGACCGCGGCCGGACGGGCCGTTGAGGATCTCGTAGGCCGGGTGCTTGTCGGACCATGCGGTACGCATGCCGGCTTCATGAATGACTTCGAAGATCGTGTTGGTGCCGTTCTTCATGTACTGGTGCGGCCAGACCTGCTCGCAGCCGCTCGCTGTCTTGCGCAGTGCCAGGTTGTCCGGGTTGATGTGCGGGTTTCGCGGGTCGAAGTGCGCGCCCGCGGGTGCCGAGCCGCCGTCCAGCTTGGTGAGATCCCAATCGAGGGCTTCGAAGTTGGACACTTCGGTTCCAGGTGCGCCGGTGCAGTTGCTGCCGGGCGGGTAGAGGGTCGCGTCATAGGTGTCGTCATAGAACACGCCATGCGTGACCGGCGTGCCGCCAGTCGCAAACGCGAGCATCCCGGGGAACGAATCGGAAGGCTTGGAGGTCGAGGCGTGGGTGTACTGAACGCCGTGTCTCGCCAGCTTCGCGAACGTGGACGCGGGATGTGCCTTGATGTAGTTCGCCAGATCGGCTTCGTGCATTCCGTCCACGCTGATCAACAGGACATGCCTCGGGCCATCTTCACGCTCATGCGCGTGAACGGGAACAGCAGTGAGCAAGCCGCCTGCAAGCATGGCTGTTGCGACGGCCACCGCGGCGAGATTCAGGTGCCTTCTTTTCATCACGGGGGATCCTTGATTGGTTGGACAAGTTGATCTATTCGCCGCCGACGACAACTGTCGAAATCGCAGCCAAGGTTTGAGGTCCGCAGCGGCGCTCAATCTAAAAGCGCCGTATGGCAAGACGATGACCGCATCGAGCAACTCCGGAGCATTCAATTCCGGCTCTCACTACCTGACTTAATTGGTCAGTTTAGAGGTCGTTGGGAAATAGCATGGCGAGTTGATGGCGATCTGATTGGCTATGCACTCATGCAGGCCGAGTCGTCGAAACCCACCGTTCAAGGTCCGCATTGCGGACCTTTTCATCACGAGTTTGACGGCATGCCGAGCACTCTCCAAGAATCCGCTGCACCCAAGATTCCAAGCAAAGCTATTTCATCGAAACGCCGGGCGCCTGTTCGGCCTGGCAGGAAGGGACTGGATTGGACTTGCAGATTCACAACAGATTCGCCGTCGTCGGCGGCGCGAGCCAGGGCCTGGGCTATGCCATCGCGGAGCGGCTCGCTCAGGAAGGCGCGGCCGTGGCCATGGTGGCGCGGCATCTCGCACCGCTTCAGGAAGCATGCACCGCCATTCGAGAGAAAACTGGCGCACTCACGGTTCCAATCCAGGCTGACATTCGCAAAGCCGACGATTGCGGGCGGATCCTTCAAGAGGCTGTTGCCGCATTCGGTCGCATCGACATCCTCGTGAACAACGACGGCGCGCCACCTCTCGGCGAACTCGAACAGTTCGACGACGTGGCGTGGGACAAGGCGGTCCAGCAGAACCTGATGAGCGTCGTGCGCCTGTCGCGTGGCGCGGTGCCTTACATGAAGCAGGCGGGAATGGGCCGCATCATCAACGTCACGGCCCTCACCGTGCTCCAGCCTCTTCCAGGCTTCGGCCTTTCCGCCTCGACATGGGCCGGCGTGTTGGCCTATGCGAAGACCTTGTCCCTGGAGGCAGGGCGGCATGGCGTGACCGTCAACTCGATATGCCCGGGGCGCTTCGCCACGGGCCGGGTTGCCCGGACTTTCGCGACGGGGGATGCCGCGACGGGGATCCTGACGCCGGAACAGATGGCGCAGATGTCCAAGGACTTTCCCATTCCGCGCCTGGGTGATCCGGCCGAACTGGCAGCCCTCGTGGCGTTCCTCTGCTCACCCTGGGCTGGGTACATCACCGGGCATGTCTTCCACGTGGATGGCGGCCGTCGCGCCAGCCTGATCTGACGAGAGAGCTGTCATGGACATCAACGTACAGGTGCCTTGGTATTCGCGCTCGCTGGACTTCGAGAAGCTCGCGCGCGACTATCCGCCCCCGCCGGATTATTTCAATACGCACTTCAGAATGCCGCGCGACGAACTGCGTGCGCTGCAGGAGCAGCGGTTCAAGGCGACCATGCAACGTGCGTGGGACATTCCGTTCTACCAGAGGCACTGGCGCGAGGCGGGCCTGGAACCGGGGGATGTCCGGGGGCTGGACGACTTGCCCAGGATTCCGCCTTACGACGTGCATGACGTGCGCAAGAGCATCGAGAGAAATCCTCCGTTCGGTGACTTCATGGGGATATCGCCTGCCGATGGGCATCGCATGCCCATGGTGCTGCAGACCAGCGGCGGCACCACCGGGCTTCCGCGACCCATGCTCTATGCACCGCAGGAGCGCGAAACGATGGCAATCCTGGGAGCGCGCCGGATGCTCCTGCACGGCATCCGCCCCGGCGATCTGGTGCTGCTGACGTATTCCTTCAACCTGAGCAATGGCGGCTTCGGGCCGCGCGAGCAGTTGTGGGGATATACCGGCGCGATTCCGGTGACGACCGGCAGCGGAAGCGGTACGCCGACTCGCCGCCAGATCGAGATCATCCAGGCATGGAAGATCAATGCAATCCTCGGCTTTGCCCCCTACCTGCGGCACATGGGCGTGGTCGCGCGCGACGAAATGGGCATCGACCCCAAGACCCTGGGCGTGCGCCTCATCGGAGCGCACGGCACGCCGGAAGAGCGCACGCACGTGGAAGAACTCTGGGGCGCACCGACATTCGACGCCTACGGTGCACACGACAGCGGCATGGTCGCGGCCGAATGCGAGGCGCACAACGGCCTGCATGTGAGCGATGACGCCTTCTGGCTGGAAGTTCTCGACCCCGACACGAACGCGCCGAGGCCGGAGGGCACCGCCGGCGCCTTGCACGTGACCACGCTGTACAAGTACGGCGCGCCGCAGATCCGCTTCAACACGAACGACATCACTCGCATCCTGCCCTGGGCGGCGTGCACCTGTGGCGGCACGACCTCGCGCCTCGACCGGCCGCTCGGCCGCGCGGACAACATGATCAAACTGCGGGGCGTGAATGTCTTCCCGGAGGCCTTGGGCACGGTCATCGCACAGGATGCGCGCTGCAACGCCGAGTTCTTCTGCTTTGTCGACCGTGATGCGCAGACCGGCCGCGACACCATGGAAACCTGGGTGGAGGTGGAGCCGGGTCACGATCACGACGCAGTGACGGCCGATCTGGAGCAGCGCCTGAAGGAATCCCTGGGTCTGCGCATCCGTGTGGTTCCCAAGGAGAAGGGAGAGCTCGATGCGTTCACCGGAACCTCGCGGAATTCGAAGATCAAGCGGCTTCTGGACAGGCGCCCCAAAACGTGAAGCGGGGGCATGCACGCCTGAGACCTTGGACCGCCAAGCCAGACATCAGCCAATGGAGAGTATCGGAGACGCCATGACGCACTTCTTCAGAAATACGACCCGCATGGCGCTGCTGAGCCTCGCCGCGGGTCTGGCAAGCCTTGCGCACGCGGGATTCCCCGACAGGCCCATCCGCATCATCGCGCCGGCTCCGCCGGGCGGTGGAATCGACATCCTGTCGCGCACGATCGGCCAGCGCATGGCGGTGGAACTCGGGACGCCGGTCATCGTCGACAACCGAGGTGGTGCGGGCGGCACGATCGGCATCGAATACGCGGCGAAGCAGCCCCCGGACGGCTACACCCTACTCATGGGATTCTCGGGCATGGCCGTCAATCCGCATCTGAACCCGAAGGTCCTCTACAGCACGAAAGATGACTTCGCCCCGTTGTCTCTCGTGGGCAGGATTCCGATGATCCTGGTGGCCAACCCGAGCTTTCCTCCCAACACGGTGTCGGAACTCGTTGCCTACGCGAAATCGCAGCCAGGCGGGTTGAAGTACGCGCACGGTGGCACCGGCGCGAGCAGCCATCTCGCCGGCGAGTTGTTCCGAATCACGGCCTCGGTGGAGGTCATACCCATCGCGTACAAAGGCAACGCGCCCGCCCTCGTCGACGTGATGGCCGGACATGTCCCGGTGATGTGGGACACGATCAACACTGCCTATCCGATGGTCCGGGCAGGAAAGCTCAAGGCATTGGCCGTCGCGACGGCGCAGCGCCTGCCCGCGTTGCCGCGCCTGCCGACCCTGATCGAAGGCGGGCTGCCCGGCTTCGAAGTGAGCGCGTGGTACATGTTGATGGCGCCCAAGAAGACACCGGTCGACGTTCAGGAGAAGCTGAATGTCGCGATCGTCAAGGCCCTCAAGGATCCGGAGGTTTCCAGACTTCTCGATGAACAGGGCGTGCAGATCGTGGGCGACACGCGCGAGCAAGCGACCACCTTCGTGAATTCGCAGTTCGATCATTGGGGTGCCGTGATCCGCAAGGCAGGTATCAAGGCAGACTGAGGCCGCGGCTTCGATCCCAAGGACCCGCCGCAATGCATCGAGTGTCGCAAGCCAACCCCGCGGGCAGGCGGATCGTTCTGCCCCGGTATGCGCAGTCGCAGCGTGAAGCCGTCGATCGTGTTCTCGTG
The DNA here is from genome assembly GCF_901827165.1 of Variovorax sp. SRS16. Lineage (NCBI taxonomy): Bacteria > Pseudomonadati > Pseudomonadota > Betaproteobacteria > Burkholderiales > Comamonadaceae > Variovorax > Variovorax sp. SRS16. The sequence goes on along the minus strand of NZ_LR594669.1, from coordinate 43,424 downwards.
CTGGAAGAGATCGATCCGCCGCGGGCAGACTCGCTGAAGCCGGACGAAGTGCTGGTTCGGATCCGAAGCGCGGCGATCGCCTTCGCCGACTTGCTCATGCTGAGCGGCCAGTACCGATTCATGCCCCCGCTCGGCGGCACGCCCGGCCTGAGCTACGCCGGAACTGTGACGGCGGTCGGCTCGAACGTGAACACCTCGAAGATGCGAGTCGGCGACGCCGTCCTCGGCGATTTCTTTCGGGTCGGACCGCGCAGTCGCGGTGAATATCGCGCCGCCGGCGGGTGGGCTTCGTTTGCCGTTGCGCCCGAGCACGGGCTGCATCGAATGCCCGGAAATCTGTCATTCGACCAGGCGGCGAATCTTCTCGTCAACTATGAGACCGCCTACTACGCGCTGGTCACCCGCGGGCAGCTGAAGCCCGGCGAAACCGTGCTGATCAATGGCGCTTCAGGAGCCACCGGCATGGCCGCTGTCCAGCTGGCGAAGATCCTGGGCGCCAAGGTCATAGCGACCGGACGCTCGGACGCGAAGCGTGACTTGGTCATGGCATTCGGCGCGGACCATTTCATCGCGACATCGCGCGCCGATGGATCGGTCGCGCGCTTTCGCGATGAAGTGCGGGCGCTCTGTGGCGCAGAAGGCGCGCACATGGTGTACGACACGGTCGGAGGCGATGTCTCGCTGGAGTCGATGCACTCGCTGCGCTTTGCAGGTCGCCATGTGATCGTGGGCTGGATCTCCGATGGCGGCGGCGACGGTGGGCACGCGCCCCGGAATGCGGACCAACTCCCGACAAGGATCATTCAGTTGAAGGGGCTCTACGTGATGGGTTCACCGACCCTCGAGCACGCCGAACGCGACCCCCAGCTGCGAGAGGAGCGCCTGGCCAGGATCTTCGGCTGGGCGGAAGCAGGACTCGTCTGTCCATTCGTTTCCCACGCGTACCCTCTCGAAGAATTCAGGGAGGCCATGCGCAGGAAGCTGAATGGCGATGTTGTCGGCAGCTGCGTCCTGAACCCTTGAGCACAAGCCAGAGCGCGCAAGAATCATTCACGCCATGGAACGGACATGTCCTCACATCCACGCATTTTCGACATCCACTCGCACTGGGGCACCGAACGAGGGTATCCGCTCAGGGACGCGCAATCGCTTGCATTGCAGAGGCACAGCTTCTCTTCGGATGCGAAGTTCGTCACCGAGCAGGAGATGACCGACACGTTCCGCCGCAACAACGTCAAGACAATCCTCGACCTGGGCTTCACCAAGAGCATGTCCGTCGAAGAGGCGAGACCCTTCCACGACTACGCGATCGAGACCCAGCGAAGCCACTCCGACGTGATCTTCGGCAACTGGATCCAGATCGACCCGCGCACGGGCGCCGAAGGTGCGCGCGAGCTGCGCAGGTGCATGGAGGCGAGCAGCGGATTCATCGGCTTCTGCGTCTCGGCTTCCGGCACGGGCTTTCCCGCCGACGACCCCATCTACGCGCCCTTCCATGACGTCTGCGCGGAAGTCGGGCGCCCCGTGCTGGTGCTGGTGGGGACCACGGCTGCCGGCGCAGGCCAGCGCGGTGGCGGCGGGTTGAAGCTGGACCTGTGCCATCCCAGGCACCTCGACTCACTCGCGGCGGACCGCCCCGAGCTCGACATCATCGCCGGCAGGCCGGCGTGGCCCTGGCAGGAAGACATGATCGCCATCCTGCTCCACAAGGCCAACGTCTCGGCAGAACTCCACGGGTGGTCGCCCAGGTACTTCAGCGACTCGCTCAAGCGCGAGATTCCGCGGCGCCTGAAGGACCGGGTGATGTTCGGCGCCGACTATCCACTGCTGACCTACGAGCGGCTGGTCGAAGACTGGCGAGCGCTCGGCTACAGCGACGAGATCCTGCAGAAAGTCTTCCACGCGAATGCTGAACGGATTTTCCGCGCCACGGTGAAGGCCGAGCACCCGGCCTATTGAAGCCTCACAGACAGCGCGCGCTCCGCCCAATCCCTCTCGCGGCGCAGCGTGTCGATCAACCCGCGCCCCAACGGACTATGGAGGCCCGACGACGGGAGCAACAATCCGAATGCTCCCAGGGGACGCCCTGCGCCATCGTGAAGCACGGCGCTGACGCCTGCCATCCCCTTCACAAGCATGTCCGGCACGACCGCGTAGCCCTGGCGCCGGACACAATGGATCTCTTCTGGCAGATCGCGCGGCCGTCCGGCGGCCAAGCTCCGAATGCGTGGTCCCATGGTTCGCAAAACATAGGCGATGTCGTCGTCCTCCATATCGCCGAGGATCGACACACCTGCGGACCCTGCACCGAGTGGCACGATGAGGCCGACATGCAGAGCAGCTTGCGTCGCCGAAGTGCCGCCCAGGGTTTCGATGCACAGCGTTTCCAACCCGATGCGCGCCAACAATGACGCAGGATGTCCCTTTGCTGCCAGTCGCCGCAGAGCCGGACGACACGCGTCGTGCCATCCATTGATCGGTGGCATCCCGCGCTGGGCGAGTTTCGGCAAGGTTGAGCCCAGGCGGTAGAGGGGTGCGTCCTGTGCGCGTTCCACAAGCTTGTGCTTCATCAGCGATTGAACCAGCCGGTGCACCGTCGGCTTCGACAGCGACAACGCGCGCTGCATGTCGATCAGCCGCATGCTTTCTACCTTGCCAAGCTCCGTCAGTAGTTGCGCTGCTCTGTCGATGGTCTGCAATGACATGTTCCACCTCGTGTCGAACGCGAGCCCAGGCAGGCGCCGAAGATTTGAAGACTGAGGCCGCCGATCCAGAAACGTGCTCGATACTGGATCTCTGCGAAATCCAAGTCTAGAAGCCCGCATCTTCATTTGCCTGAGGGACAACGCGAATCTCTCAATCGGCATCTGAACATGCCAGGCGGGGCAGCTCCACTCATCGATGATTTCAATCCCAAGTCGGACAAGGCGACCGCTGTTGCGCTGAAGTGAGTCGCTCATGCATTCGATAGACAATCCGTTCCTTGAGCACCTCGGCGTTCGGCTGGCTCGAACGTCGTCAACTGCGCCTAGCTCGGTTCGGCGGCACGACTCATTCGGCGCGGAGCCCGGCCTTCTTGATCAGACCGTTCCACTTGAGCGTCTCGGTCTTGACGTAGTCGCCGAACTGCTCCGGCGTCTTCGGTTCCGAGCTGACCCCCAGTTCGGCCAGCCGGGCGCGGACGGCGGGATCGGCGAGTGCCTTCTGGATTTCGGCGTTGAGCCGGAGCACGACCTCCCTGGGCGTCTTTGCCGGCGCCACGAAGCCCCACCAGACGACGGCCTGGAGGTTCGGGTACCCGGCTTCGGCCGCAGTCTGGACCTCGGGCAGCAGCGCGAAGCGCGTCGGGCTGCCGACCATGATCGCGCGGAGCCGGCCGGCCTTGATGTGAGGCAGCGATTGCGGCGGATCGAGCAGCATGAAGGACACCCGTCCGGCGATCAGGTCGACCAGCGCCGGCGCGCCGCCGCGGTAGGGCACGTGCAGCATGCTCACATTGGCCACCGACTTCAGCAGCTCGGCCGCCATGTGGCCCGAGCTCCCCGCACCGGCGGAGGCGAAGGAGACCTTCGACGGATCGGACCGCGCCGCGTCGAGGATGTCCTTGAGCGACCGGGCAGGCGAGTTCTCGGGCACCACGAGGATGAGCGGCGCATAGCCGATGTAGGCGACCGGCGCGAAGTCCTTGAGCACGTCGAAGTTCAGACCCGGATAGAGGGCGGTCGTGGCCAGCGGGTTCGAGCCGAGCAGGATCGTGTAGCCATCGGGTGCGGCGCGCGCCACGTATTCGGCGCCGACGTTGCCGCCGGCGCCGGCCCGGTTCTCGACCAGCACGGGCTGCTTGAGCTGCAGTGCGAGGCGCTCGCCGATCAGTCGGCCCAGGATGTCGAGCGCGCCACCGGCCGGGAACGGAATGACCATGTGGATCGGCTTGTCCGGATAGACCTGCGCCGTCGCGGATTGCGCGCCCGCCAGCAGGCCGCCCCCCAGCACGAGGCTGCCGACCAGGGCGCGGCGCCGAAGGCTCGGTCGAATGCTGTCGTTCATGGCGCTTCCTTTCGCAGTTGTTCTCGCCGCCCGCGGCTCAGGGTGCCGCCGGCGCCAGCGCGGCCTCGACCGGCCAGCGCAGCAGCGTCTCGAGCGTCCGCCCCATCACCCATTCCTTGTCCGTCGGGCCCAGGAAGTCCAGACCGTGCATGAAATGGTCGATGCATTCGCGGTAGCTGCAGGGCAGCCGGGAACAGTCGGAACCCCACATCAGTCGCTGCGGACCGAAGGCATCGAAGATGCGCCGCAGGAAAGGCCGAAGATTGGCGAAGGGATAGGGTTCGGTGCTGTAGCAGGGGGCGGCGGAGGCCTTGATCGCGATGTTCGGAAAACGCGCGAGCGCGAGCATCTCGTCCAGGTCGGCGAAGCACGCGTCGTCGCGCAGTTCGCTCCTGCGGCCCAGGTGGTCGACGATCAGCGTGAGTGCCGGGTAGCGCGATGCCAGCGGCGGCAGTTTGTGGAGCAGGCCGGGCATCAGCATCATCACCGGGATCCGCAGCCGCTCGCAATCTTCCCAGAACCAATCGATTGCGTCGCCGTCGAGCCATTGGCCCCACTTCGGCTTGTACCAGGTCATGCGAATGCCGAGCATGGACGGCTGGGCGCGCCACTGTCGAAGCGCCTCGCGCCCGCCCGGTGCCGAAGGGTCGAAGCGGCCCATGATGCCGAGGCGGCTCGGGCAGAGCGCGGCCGATTCGAGTGCATAGGCGTTGCTGTCGCCGACCGGTGAAGGCGGCACGATCACCGCGCGCTGGACGCCGTTCCGGTCCATCGTGGCCAGGAATTCCTCGGGCGTGATCGGCTCGGCGCGATGGGGGCGGGCGCCGGGGACGGTCAGAAAGGAGGGAGAGCCGCGTTGCTCGGGCGGCCAGGGACGGGCCTCGCTGTGCGGCTGCCAGAAATGCACTTGCGCATCGGCGATGACGATCGCTGGAGATGGGCGCATGGCGTACTCATCGACCGTAAAGCGCCTCGGGTGTGTCGACCAGGATCTTGCGACGATCGTCTTCATCGGGCGCCCATTCGGCGAGCAGGTCCAGCAGGTCGCCGTCATTGGGCATGGTGCGCCCGACCATGTTCACGTGCGGCCAGTCCGAGGCCCACATCATCCGTTCGGGCGCGTGCGCCACCAGCGCGCGGGCGATCGGCGTCACCGAGGGATAGGGAGGTTCTTCGGTGGTGCAGCGCATCGGCCCCGACAGCTTGACCCAGACGCGCCCGCTGTCCAGCATCTCGAGCAGCTTCCTGAAGGCGGGCTGCCGGACACCCCCCTGGGCCGGCACGCTGGCGAGGTGGTCGATCACGATCTTGTCGGAGTCCAGCGCCATCAAGGCGCCGGCATAGTCGAGCAGATCTTCGCCATGCGGGTAGAAATGGACCGGCCAGTCGAACTGGCGCACGCGCGCCGCGACCTCGGGCTGGATGCGTGGCAGGTTCTTCGCGCGCCGGTCGCTCACGAAACGGATGCCGCGCACGCCCATCGCGTGCAGGCGTGCCAGCTCTTCGTCACTCGTCTGCGCCGAAGCAAAGATCACGCCCCGAAAGCGATCGGGATAGCGTGCGAGCGTGTGTTCCATGTGCAGGTAATCGAGACCGTAGCCACCGCCGCTCACCAGCAGCGACTTCGACAGGCCGAGCTGATCCTGCATGGCGATCGCGGCCTCGGCCGAGACTTCGTCCGAGTAGTAGGGGCTGTCGGGATCGAAGGGGTATTCGGCCGCCGGGCCGAACAGGTGGATCTGGGTGTCCCAGGCGCCCGCCGGCACTTTCATCCTGGGTTTGCGTGGCTTGAAGTCGGGAGGCGGCGTGAGGTATTGCGACATGGCGCCCATTTTCTGCCGCGACCGGCGGGGCGCCGGGGCATTGGCAGACTAGCTGCTATCCGATAGCTGCATAGCGGCGCCCGACGAACTCCGGGCGATCTCGATCGCCAGCACCTGCCTGAGCATCAGCATCGACTTGCGCGCCAGGCTGGTCACTGGCCGCTCTGCCGAGTGGGCGAGCGTCAGCACGCTCTTCAACTCGGGCGCCACCAGCTGGTGGCTCGTGAAGCGCCGCGCGCCGCCGGTCGGCATGGCATTGCTGCTCAGCACCCCGTAGCCGAGTCCGGCTTCGACCACGTCGACGATGCCGGCGACGGAGTCCAGCTCCTGCACGATCTGCGGCCTGCGGCCGACATTCGCCAGCTGGGTCTCGATCAACATGCGCATCGGATGCGGCCGGCCCTGCATCACCAGCGGCAGGTCCGCCAGCCGCACCAGCTCGATCGTCGGCGGCAGCGCGTTCTTGCTCTTGACGGCGCCGATGACATAGAGGCTCTGCTCGTGCAGCGGCAGGGTTTCCAGCATCGGCGTCGGCAGCGGATCGTGCAGCAGGGCCATGTCCAGGCGGCCGGCGAGCAGCCATTCCTGCAGGTGGAAAGTCAGGCCCTCCGTGATGCGCAGGGTGCACCGGGGAAACTGGCGCCGGAATTCGAGCACGCAGGGAATCGTGATCAACCGCGCGATCGAATGCGGAAGGCCGATCACCACCTCGCCCGAGGGCTCGTCGCGCCCGGTGTCCAGCTCGGTGCGGGCACGCTCGATCTGGACCAGGATGCCGCGGCAATGACTCAGGAAACGCTTGCCGGGCTCGGTCAGGCTCACGCCGCGTCCGTTGCGATGGAACAGCGTCTGCCGCAGCTCGATCTCCAGCGCGCGCACCTGGCGGCTGAGCGCGGGCTGCGGAACCTGCAGCAGCCACGCGGCCTTCGTAAAACTGCCGAGATCGGCGACCGTCACGAAGCATTCGAGCTGCCTGATTTCCACTGATCCCGCCTCTCGTGCGTTGCAACGCGTTGTGCGGGCCGGTCCGTGGTCGGCATCGAGCGCCGCACCATCGACCGACACGCGCGCCGAGCATATCGGAACACACGGCCCGCGGCCGTGTGCGGGTCTTCACCACGTCCGGTCGCCGCCTCAGTTCAACGGGATGTTCGAGGCCTTGATGACGGCAGCCCAGCGCTCGTTTTCCGCCTTCAGGAAGGTCGCGAACGCTTCGGGCGTGCTGCCGATGGTCTCGGCGCCGACGATCCGGGCTTGCGTGGCCGGCGCACGCATCAACTTCTGTACTTCCGCGCTCAGCCTGCGCACCACCGCGTCCGGCGTGCCGGCCGGTGCCATCAGGCCCAGCCAGCCCGTCACGTCGTACTTCGGCACGCCCGACTCGGCGATGGTCGGCACGTCGGGAAGGTAGCGCGAGCGCTTCGCCGCCGAGACGGCCAGTGCCTTCAGCTTGCCGCCCTTGATCTGCGGCAAGGCGGTGATGATGTTGTCGAAGAACATCTGCACCTGGCCGCCGATCAGATCCATCACTGCCGGCGTCGCACCCGGATAAGGCACATGCAGGATGTCGACGCCGGCCTCCTGCTTGAACAGTTCGGCCGACATATGCGACGAGGTGCCATTGCCGGCCGAGCCATAGTTCAGCTTGCCGGGGTTCTTCTTGGCGTACGCGATCAGGTCGCCCACCGTGTTGAAGGGCGACGAAGCACTCACGACCAGTACGCCGGGCACGTCGGCCACCAGCGAGATCGGCACCAGGTCGCGCAGCGGGTCGTAGGGCGGCTTGCGCATCAGGTGCGGGTTGACCGCCACGGTTCCGATGGTGCCCATGTAGAGCGTCGTGCCGTCGGGCTTGGCGTGCACCACGTTCAGCGTTGCCGGAACGCCCGAGCCGCCGGTGCGGTTCTCGACGATCACGCTGCGGCCCAGCGCCTGCTGCAGGCCGGCCGCCACGCTGCGGCTGACGATGTCCACCGTGCCGCCGGCCGACACCGGAACGACGATGCGAATCGGCCCCTCGGGGATACCGTCCGTCTGCGCCGCGCCCGAGTGGGCGGCAACGATGAGTCCCAGAATTCCCAGCATCCTGGCCAGCTTGCCTCGCATGTTTCGCATCTCGTGATCTCGTTGTATTTCCTGGCCGCACGCAACGCCCGCGTTCGCGACGGCAGGGAGGGCCGGGATGGCCGCGGGCCGTTGACATTCTGCGGGCCGCAAGCCATTGCGGATTTGCATGTGCAGACTAGCTGCTATGCATCGAGCGGCCGTCTCGCGGTCCCCGCGCCGTGCATAGCTGCTAGTCGCCGATCGATGGCTGCCGGGCTGCGCGGGCGCGGAGAATTCGCATCCCCTCCCCTCTCGGACATCGCGATGAACGACATTCAACGGCAGCAGCTCATCGACAGCATTGCGCCCCATGGTCGGTTGCGCGCCGCCATCAACTTCGGCAACGCGGTGCTGGCGCAGCGCGCCGCGGACGGCCAGGCGCTGGGCGTGTCGGTGGAACTCGCCACGGCGATCGCGGCACGGCTGGGCCTCGCGCTCGAGCTGGTGAGCTTCGACGCGGCCGGGAAGGTCTTCGAGGCGCTGGACGACGGCGCCTGGGATGTCGCCTTCATGGCGCTCGACCCGTTGCGCGGAACGAAGATCGATTTCACCGCCCCTTACCTCTCGATCGAGGGCACGTACCTGGTCCGCGCCGATGCGCGCTTGCGCACCACGGCCGAACTGGATTCGCCCGGCGTGCGGATCGCCGCCTCGCGCGGGTCGGCCTATGCGCTCCATCTGCAAAGAAGCCTGCGGCAAGCGGAACTGGTCCTCGCCGATTCACCGGTGGCGTCCTTTCGCCTGTTCCTCGATCAGAAGCTCGACGCCATGGCGTCCATCCGGCAGCCGCTGGCGGCGCTGGCCGCTGCGCACGCCGGTGTGCGCGTGATCGACGATGCCTACATGCGAGTCGACCAGGCGATCGGCACGCCGAAGGGCCGGATTGCGGCGCATCGCTGGCTCGACGACTTCATCGCGCATGCCAAATCGGGCGGCCTTGTGGCCAAGGCCCTCAAGAACAGCGGCCAGGGCGACGTCGCGGTCGCGCCCTGAACAGGGCATGCCGACGGCGGTGCACGCCACCTCAACGGCGGCAGGCCCTCGACGTGCGTCGGCACTCGTCGGCCAGCATCCTGGCTGCCAGGGAAAGAGGTCTTCCGCTGGCCGTGATCAGATGCTGAACCATCGGTTCGAGCGTGAACGGCGCCGGAACGATGGACAGGATGCCCGCGTCGCGAAAGACCGCGACGGTCGGAAGACTCGCCACCGCCAGCAGGTCGCTCTGAAGGAGCAGATGAAGGAGTGCGTTGAATGAATCGCGCTGGATCGGAAAGCGGATTTCGGGGCGCCCATGTGCACGAAGCGCGTGCGTCAATGCGCGTTCGGTTTCGCTGCGCCTGGCGCCAAGCACCCACTCGCACCGGGCCAGCGCATCGATGTCGCTGCTGTGTTCGAGCGGATGTCCCCGTCGGGCGACGACAACCATGTCGGTGCTGAGCAGGCGCTCGGCATGAATGTCCGGGCCCACCACGCCTTCGGATGCCGGCGCGATCACGAAATCCACCCGGGCCTCTCGCAAGGCGGAGACGGTTGCGGACGGCGGACCGCTGATGATGGTCACCGTGGTGTGCGGCGCCGACTCGCGAAAGCGCCGGACCGCGCGCGGCATGATGATCGCCTCCGCCGTCGAGGAAACGCCGATCGACACGTTGGTGCCGATCTCGGCGCCCGAGAGCATGGCGAGTTCTTCGTCGAGCTTGCGCAACTCCGCGTCGATCACGCGGGCGCGACGCAGCACGAGCTTTCCATGTTCCGTGGCTTCCACGCCGTGGGACGATCTGATCAGGAGGGGAACGCCCACCGAGCGTTCGAGGGCGGTGAGGTTCTTGCTGACCGCCGCTTCGCTGATGCCCAGGCTCCTGGCTGCCAATCTGACGCTGCCGCATCCGATCACGGCGACAAAGTCTCGCAAGTGTGCCTCGCGCATCGGGGTTCCTGGTGAACTGATCAGCCTGCGGCGATCTTACCCGCCGGCATGGTCGCGCCCCGCGGGCAGCCGGTCAATGGGACGGACGCGCGGCGAAGAATTCCATGGCCGCCTCGACGCCGCTGCCGGCCAGCGCGCCCAGCAGCGTGAGGTCATTGCTGTCGCCCAGATGGCCGATGCGGAACATGCGGCCTTTCACCTTGCCCAGGCCGGTCCCCAGCGACATGTCGAAGCGCTGATGAATGAGCCGGCGCACCGCGTCTGCATCGATGCCCTTGGGCATCATGACGCCGGTCAGCACGGGCGAATGGACCGCCGGATCAGCGCACTGGACCGCCAGGCCCCATGCCCCGACGGCCATCCGCAGGCGGGCGCTTCGGAACTGGCACAACTCGGCGGCTGCGAATGGATCCACGGTGCGCGTCCCGGCGCGCTGGAACCGGCGATCAGCACCGCATTCCGAAAGGCGCAATTGCCGCAGCCCGTCTTCGCCGTTCAGCGCGATTCCTTCAGCGCACTGGTCTTCCTGCTCTTGCAGTCGGACTACGTGGCCGTCGCCACAGAGGCGACCGTCGCACCCTTCTGCCGCCCCGGGCTGCTGCACAGGGTGCCGCTGCGCACCCCGCCGGGCGTGTCCGTGCAATCGTTGTTGACGCCGGCCACCCGGCCGTTGACGCCGCATGCCCAGCTGCTGGCGACCGAATTCCGGAGAGCGGCGCGCGGACAGCGGCGCTGAGCTTTCCGCGCTGGTCGATGTCGCGCGGCTTGCCGAGCTGTCCAGGCGGGCAGGACGTACCGGGCCAACAGCCGCGGCAGCCGCGGTACCTCAGGAGAAGTAGAGCCTGAGCGGGTTCTCGCCGCCGATGCGCCGGCGGTCGTTCGCGTCGGGCACGACCTCGGCCAGCCAGTCGATGGTGCTCTGGTAGAGCGTGGCTTCGTCGCCCACGAAGGGGCAGTCGCTGGCCCACACCATGCGCTCGTAGCCGACCTGCCGGCACAGTTCGCGCGCGTGCTCGGTGGCCTGCGGCCCGAGCCGGTAGGCGCCCGAGAGCTTGACCCAGGTGCGGCCCTTCTCGACCGAGCGCACCATGGCCTTGAAGCCCTCGCTCTCCACGCCGGCCACCGGGTCGGGCCGGCCGATGTGGTCGAGCACGATCTTCACGCCCGAGCGTTCGAGCTGCGGCAGTACCTGCGGGATGCGCGGGCCATCCAGGTGCAGGTGCACGTGCCAGTCCATGTCGGCCAGGCGGTAGAGGAACTTGCGGTAGTCCCAGCTGTCGAGGTCGGGCAGCTGCTTCATGCTGATGAAGGGCAGGCGCACCCCCACCATGCCGTCGCGCGCCATCTGCTCGAGGATGTAGCGGTCGGTGGAGGGATCGAGGATGGCGGTGCCGCGCCAGTTCGGGCGCGTGCGCAGCGAGTCGATCACGTAGTCGTTACAGTCGCCCCATGGGCTGGCCGCGGCGATCACGCAGTACTGCACGCCATGCGCATCGAGCGTGCCCTGCAGTTGCTCGGCAGTGAATTCATAGCTGGGCCTGTGCCGCGGACTCGGCACCAGCGGCATGTTGCTGCGGAACACGTGGACGTGGGCATCGACCAGCGGCCGATCGGGGAGCGACAAGGCGGGATTCAAGACGGTTCTTTCTTCAGGATTCATTGCACTTTGATGCCGGCGACGCGGATCACTTCGGCCCACTTCGCGGCGTCGCGCCGAAACACGGCCGCCAGTTCGGCCGGCGTGCTCGCCTTCGGCTCGGTGCCGAGCTTGAGCAGGCGCTCGCGCACGTCGGGCAGGTGGATCACTTCCCGCACGGCCTGGTCCAGCACCTCCACGGCCTTGGGCGGCACGCCGACGGCGGCATACAGCGCGTTCCAGCCCGTGACCTCGTAACCGGGCAGGCCGGCCTCGCGCACCGTGGGCACCTGCGGCAGCCAGGCGGTGCGGGTCGGGCCGGTGGTGGCGATGACCTTGACCTGGCCCGAATCGACCGGACCCTTGAGCGCCGCATAGGACTCGAAGGCGACGTCGATGTCGCCGCGGATCAGTGCCGTGAGCACCTCGGGCGTGCTCTTGTAGGGTACGAGCTCGGCCTTGATTCTGGAAACCGAACGGAACAGCTCGCCCGACAGGTTCTGCGTGCTGCCGGGGTTGATGGTGCCCAGCGTCAGCTGGCGCTGCCGGCCCTGGGCGAGCAGGGCCTTGAGGTCGCCGATGCTGCCGTCCTTGCGCGTGATCAGGATCAGGTCGAAGTAGGTCAGGCTCGAGATCGGCGTGAAGTCGGTTTCGGGGTCGTAGCTCAGCTTGAAGAGCGACTTGCCGATTGCCGTGCCGTTGGTGAACATGATCAGCGTGTGGCCATCGCGCGGTGCCGAGAGCGTGCCGGTCGCAGCCGCCACGCCGCCCGCGCCGGGCCGGTTGTCGATCACGAACTGCTGGCCCAGCCGCTCGCTGAGCTTCTGCGCGATGAGCCGCATCGAGATGTCGGCGAGGCCACCCGGGCCGAAGGGCACCACCACGCGGATCGGGTGCGTGGGGTAGCCGTCGCTCGCCCAGGCCGCCTGAAGAGGCAACGCGCTGGCCGCGCCGACAGCGCCCAGGCGCGCGAGCAGTGCGCGCCGCTCGCGACCGCGCGGGGAAAGAAAGGGGGAATGCATGGACTGTCTCCGGAGGGGGCGCCTGCGCGCCTGGCGCAGCCTGTTGTTTCGATCTCGCGCCGAAGTCTAGGGAGCGCAGGGGACAGCAACAAATGAATTGTTCTGCGCGATCCATTCGCCCCGTTCATCTTGGGGCGGTCCCTGATCCGCGCTCGGCCGCTCAGCCCGCGGGTGCCAGCCGTTCGCGCAGCAGGGCCACGGCGCGGTCGCGCAGCCACGCGTCCTGCGCGCTCAGGTCCTCGTTGCGCCGCGTCAACAGCGAGAGCGTGCGCAGCACGCGCGGCGCCTCGATCTCGACCACGTGCAGCCCCTGCCCCTCGGCCACCGAAAGCTGGGGCACGATGGTCAGGCCCAGCCCTGCGCGCACCATCTCGAGCGCCATCGCGTTGTGCTGCGCCTCGTAGCGCCAGCGCAGCCGCTCGCGCAGCGGGCCGAGTGCGTCGTCGATGGTCATGCTGTTGCCCGAGGGCAGGCTGATGCGGATCAGCGGTTCATGCTCGAGCGCCTGCCAGGCCACGCTGCGTGCGCCCTGAAGCGCATGGCCCGAGGGACAGACCAGCACGAAGGGCTCATCGGCCAGGCGCTCGACGCCGAGTTCGGTGCGCCCGGCCTGCAGCACGCTGAGGCCGAACGCGGCGGTGCGCGACGCCACCAGTTCGGCAATCTCGCGGATCGAGGTGTCGAACACGCGCACCGGTGTGTCGGGCCACTGCGCGCGGCAGGCCTGCAGCAACGGCGCGAGGATGCCCGTGCACAACGTGGGCAGGCAGGCGAAGGCCAGCCAGTCGTTGGCGTTCTGGCCGTGTCGGCGCACCGCGTCGCAAGAGACACCGAGCTCGCGCACCGCGCTGCGCGCATTGGGCAGCAGCGCACGGCCCGCGTCGGTCAGCGTCACGTCGCGCGTGGTGCGCGCGATCAGCCGCACGCCCAGGCTTTCCTCGAGCTTGCGCATGCGGTGGCTCACGGCCGTCTGTGACAGGTTCAGCTGCGTGGCGGCAAGCTGGAAGCTGCCGTTCTCGACGATGGCCAAAAAGGCCTGGATGCCCAGGAAGTCGATCTGCATGCTCAGGTTCGTAGAGTGAATGAATGAAGCCGATTCATCGGCCGGTGCAAACAAATCATTTGTGATGCGGCAGCGCCGATGGTGTACTGCCGCCCACCCATGAGAAAAAATCGAGACATGCTTCGCCGACTGCGCCGTACCCTCCTGCTCGCTGCGCTCGGCTCATTCGCTGCTGCGCTGATCGCGCCGCCGGCGCTGGCCGCATCCGCCTACCCGCAGCGCCCCATCCGATTGATCGTACCGTTCCCGGCCGGCGGCACCGTCGACTTCGCCGCGCGGCTGGTGGCGGGCCGCCTCGGCGCCGAGCTCGGCGGGCAGGTGATCGTCGACAACCTGCCGGGCGCGGGCGGCGTGATCGCCACAGGTCGCGCGGCCAAGTCGCCGGCCGATGGCTACACCCTGCTCTTCACCACGCCCAACCACACGATCAACCCGGCGCTGTTCACGAAGCTGCCGTTCGACACCGAAAAGGACTTCGTCCCGATCTCGCTGGTGATGCAGATCCCCGAGCTGCTGGTCGCCCACAGCGCGCAACCGTACAACGATTTCAAGGGCTTCGTGGCCTATGCCAAGGCGCATCCGGGCCAGCTGAACTACGGCTCCGCGGGCAACGGCACGCTGCCGCATGTCACCATGGAGCTGCTGCTACAGCGACTCGGCGTGGTCGTCACGCATGTGCCCTACAAGGGCGCGGCGCCGGCCATGAACGATCTGCTGGCGGGCCAGGTGGCGATCAAGATGGACACCATCGCGACCTCGGCGCAGCAGATTCGCAGCGGACGGCTCAAGGCGTTGGCCATCGCGAGCCCGCAGCGCTCGCCGCTGATGCCCGACGTGCCGGCCATTGCCGAACTCGGCCTGCCGGGCTACCAGGGCATCCTGTGGATGGGCATCCTGGCACCCGCGGGCACCGATGCTGCGGTGGTGCGTCGGCTTCACGAGGCCATCGCGCGCTTCGCGAAGCAGGACGACTATCTGAAGCAGCTCAAGGCCTACGGCATCGAGTCGGTGGCGAGCGACCCCGACGCGTTCGGCCGGTTGATTCACACCGAGCTCGGGCAATGGGCCGAGGTCGTGCACAAGTCCAACATCAAGGCCGAATGAAGAATCCGATCACATTCGGAAATGCGCATGACCATCTGTCAAGTTTCTGACCGAATCACGCGTGGCAATATCCTGATCCAATGCCCTCATCCTCCCGAGGTCTGCGAGATTGAGTCCGATCGGGTCGCCCCCGGACTCCTCGATCGCCAGCGATTCGAGCAGACGCTGGCGCAGCTTCACGATCGCCGCGTCGGCCGCAACCAGATGCTCGGCGGTGCGGTCATACACCGGCCCCATCGACAGCGTGATCGCGGCGTCTTCCTGCGTCAGGCGGTCCTGGCCGAAGCGGTCCGCCTCGGTTGCGGTGAAGGTGTTGTCGCGGTAGTTGGCTGCGCTGAATCCGAGATCCCTGAGCTTGCGACCGTGCGACAGGTGTTCGTGAAGGCCTGTGCGCGCGTGGACAACCGCGCCGAAAACAGCCATCGCTAACGTGACAAAGCCGAGAGGGCTGCACCCGCCTTCGCCGCCGCGTGGCGGCGATACATGGCCCAGCGACGGGCTCAGAGCGCACGGCAGCCGTGCACCTGCCCGCGCAAGGCCACGTCGCCGGTCTCGCCGGTACCGCGGCGGAAGCTTGCGAGCTGCGCGAAATGCACGACCTCGTCACCGCAGTCGATGCGGTCGAACACCACCGCCTCGAAGCTTGCGAGCGAATCTGTCGCCAGCGGCGCGCCGAGTTCCTCGCCCGGCTGCCAGTGCAACAGGCTGGGCGGCTGTCCGCCCGCGAGCACGCTCACACCGCACGCCCTGTCGAGGCTGAAGTGCAGTTCCTCGTCCTTGCCCAGCACCCACACGACGATGGCAGGCGTGAGCGACACGGAGTTGAAGGCAAGCGCCTGCGTCGCGCGCGGCCGCCCGTTGTCGCCGCGCAGCGAGATCAGAACCCGGCCCGTGGCGAAAAGGCCCTGCGGCAGCGGCGGGCAAGGCGCAAGGATGGGCATGGCGTTCATGCGGCAAGGCCCTCGGCCAAGGCGGCGCGCGAGGCCTGCGCATCCAACGCCATGCGCTCGATCGCGGCGTAGCGGCCATCCACGTAGAGCAGCGGCCGCAGGTTCGGGTCCGCGTCCCACGCCACCACGTCGCCGATGAACGTGACGTGATCGCCGATCTCGCGCACGATGATGTTCGAGCATTCGAATCGCGCCATGCTGCCCGCAATGAGCGGCATGCCGATTGCAGCGCCACGATGCCAGTCGACGCCGGCAAGCCGGTCCGCCACGGGCGACGCCATTTGCGTCGAAATCGCCTGCTGGTGTTCGGCAAGCAGCGACACGCCGAAGCGTCCCGCGGCCTCGAAAGCCGGTCGCGACCGCGATGAGCGGCCCAGGCTCCAGATGATGCGGGGCTGTGCCGACATCACCGGCAGCACCGAGTTGGCAGTCATGCACACGGGCGTGCCATCGACAGCGACCGTCGTCACCACGCACACGCACGTGGGCACGCGCCCGAGGGAGTTGCGCAGCGCCTTCATGTCCATCGGGCCATCCTATTCCTGCCGGATGCCGCCCGGTTCGGCAGAGTGAAACGGAGCGAAAAGATCCGCCGCGTCGGCGCAGATCTCCAGCGCATCGAGGCGCCTCAGCCACTCATCGCACTGCGCGGCATCGAGGGGCCGTGTGCCGCGTACGAGGCAGTCGCGCGCCTTGGCCCGCAAGTCCGATTCGGTCATGGGGTTCGCGCGGGTACCGGGCACCTCCTCCACGCGGCGGGCGAGCACGCGGCCGTCCCGCAGGGTGAGACGCACTTCGGCGGGCGCGAGCTTGCCGGAGTTCGTCTCGTCCACCTCGATGGCGATGCGGTTCGCGAACGCAAGGAGCCTTGGATCGAGTGCACTGGCCGGCTCGATCTCTTGCAGCCCCACGCGCTTGCGGGCCACGGCGCTCGCCACGCAGTAGCGCACGCTGAACTGCGCGGCGACGGTGGGGTTGTCCGCGGGCGAATACGGCGCGCCGACGATGCCGTTCATGTAGGGCGAGATGCGGATCACCGCGCTTTCGATCATCGACTCGTCCAGCGCATGCTCGACTGCCAGTTGCAGCGCCGCTTCCGTGGCCGCGTGGCCGCAGCCGCAGGTGGGAAATTTCTTGTAGCTCGACAGCATGCCTTCGAAGCGCCTGCCCAGTCCATCGAGCACGATTTTTTCGTCGCCGCCGCGTTCGAAGCGCGCGTACAGGCCGTGGCGCCCCGCGAAAGGTTCGGTCGGCGCGCTAACACCCCACGCGGCAAGCAGCGCCGAATGCGCCCCACCGCGCGCGGCGATGGCGGACTGCACGCGCTTGAGCCCCGTCTGCTCGACGATCGCCTGCTGCGTGCCGCCCGTGTGTCCGAGCGCAATGCCCAGCGATTGCGCAATGCCGTGTTCGTCCAGCCCGAGAAGGCGTGCGCAACCGGCGGCAGCGCCGAACACGCCATAGATCGAGCTGTGCCACCAGCCCGTGTGCTCCGCTGCGCCGAGTGCGAGGCGGCAGGTCACATCGCACGCGAGCGCCACTGCCGCAATGAGCTCGCGGCCGCTGGCGTGGCGCTCCTGCGCGAATGCGAAGACCGCCGGCACACACACCAGGTCCGCATGCACCAGCCCGGCGTCGTGCAGCGAATCGAATTCCAGCGCGGCAGCGGCCACACCGTTGAGGAAGATGGCGTCGAGCGCGCGGGCCCGCCCGCCCGTTCCCCAGACATCGCATGGACCCAGGGCCGCGCCGCCCAGCGTACCGCCCCGCATCGCCTCCAGCCCGGCAAACGCCGAACCCGCCCAGCCGACGGCCAGCGTGTCGCGCAGCAGCAGGCGCGTGGCCTGGATGGCGTCCGGTGGCAAGTCCTCGAATCGCCGCATGGCGACGTGCCGCGAGAGGGCCTGGGCGAGTGTGTCGGTCATGTCCGGTCCTGGTCCCCTCCATCGTAACCAGCGCCTGCCCGCGCGCGTTCCGCCCTGCGAAACCGCAAGCGGCGCACCGCACGCTATCGTCGGTCCATGCCAATCGATCCTGGTGCCGGTTTCGGGCCCGACATTCACTTCGCACAGCCGGGCGACGACCTGGGGCGCCCCTACTGGAATACCGGGCGCGAGACCATGCCCGCCGGGCTCATGTGCGAGGTGCAGTTGCAAAAGCTGCGCGTGCAGCTCGACTACCTGGAAAGCCACTCGGCCCTGTACCAGCGCAAGTTCGCGCAGGCGGGCTTTCGCGCGAAGGACCTCCAGACCATCGACGAACTCGCGCAGCTGCCCTTCACCACGAAGGCCGAGCTGCGCGCGGGGCAGGAATCGCACCCGCCGTTCGGCCTGCACCAGGCCGCGGCCGACAGCGAGATCATCCGCACCACCGCCACGTCAGGCACCACGGGCAAGCCGGTGTTCCAGGCGTACACGCGCCACGACGTGCTGATGCGAAGCGAGAGCATCGCGCGGGCGCTGTGGTCCTTCGGGGTCCGGCCCGGCGACCGCGTGGTCAACGGCTTTGCGCTGAGCATGTTCAACGCGGGCGTGCCGATCTGCACGTCGATCGAACACCTGGGCGCCAACAGCATTCCGGTGGGCGCGGAAAAGCGCGCCGAAGGCATGCTGAGGATGATGAAGGAGATCCGCGCCACGGCGTGGATCGGAACGCCCTCGTTCATGGCCTACCTGACCGAGCGTTGCCGCGACGTGCTGGGCATGGACCCGGCCGATCTCGGCGTGCGCGTGATCTGCGGCGGGGGCGAGTCGGGTTTCGAGGTACCGGAGTTTCGCCGCCGCATCGAGGAGGCCTGGGGCACGCCGCACGTGTACGACTTCGCCTCATCGTCGGATGCGCAGCCCAACAACTTCTCGCACTGCCACGTGCGCGAGGGCAAGCACCAGACCACGCCCGACATGGCGCTGGTGCAGCTCATCGATCCTGCAGCCGGCACGCTGCTGCCCCTGGAAGACGGCGCCGAGGGCGAGTACATCTTCACGCACCTCAGCCGCCACGCCTGCGGGCTGGTGCGCTACCGCAGCGGCGACGTGCTGAAGGTGCGCGTGGGCGATTGCGCCTGTGGGCGCACGGGCTTTCGAATGGACATCGTCGGCCGCACCGACGACATGCTGATCGTGCGCGGCGTGAACCTCTACCCGTCCGCGGTGCAGGCGGTCGTCAACCAGTTCGAGCCACAGCTGGCCGGGTCGATGCAAATCGTGTTGAAAGCCAAAGGGCCGAAAGTGGAGCCGCCGCTGCAGGTGCGCGCCGAGGTGAGCGCGGGCATCGAAGGCGCCAGCCTCGAGACATTGAAAGCGGCCTTCGAGAACGCATGCCGCGAGCAGCTCAATGTGCGCGTGCGCGTGGAATGCGTCGCGGCCGGCTCGCTCGACCGCACGGAAAGCAAGGCGAAGCTGATCGTCGTGGAGCCCTGAACTGCGGGCAAGCCGCGTTCAGTGCCGCCGTGCCCACGCGTCGGGCAGCGGCTGCGGGGGCTCGGCCTCGGCGTTGGCCAGCCGCTCTTTCATCTGCGCCACCAGCTCCGCCAAGCGCGGGCCGATGTCGTCGAACAAGCGAGCGTGCGACGACGCTTCCGCGGTGATCGCGCAATTGAAGACGTAGGGCTCGCCCTGATCGGGCAAGTAGATGGATGCGGCCACCACATGCACTCTGGGTCGCACGAGGCCTTCGTGCACGCAAAAACCCAGGCGCGCGACCTGTTCGCGTGAGCGCTCGATGCGGCTTGCCGTCGCCTCCCAGTCGTCGGGCATCGATGTGCGGATGTCCGACAGCAGCGACTCGCGCGTGCCCTGCGGCAACGCGGCAAGGAACGCATCGCCCATGCACGAGCGCCCGAGCGCGAACGTCTTGCCGATGTCCGAGATCCAGCCTGCCGATTCGACGCGCTTGGCCGTGTGCACGTAGACCATGTTCAGGCCGTCGCGCACGCCGAGCGACACCGCGCCGCCCACCGCGTCGGCCAGCTCGCGCATCGGCGTGCGGGCCGCCTGCCGCAGCTTGATGTTGGCCAGAAGCGGATGCGCCATCGACAGGACCGCACGGCCGAGCACGTACTTGCCGTACTTGCCCGCCTCGGGCAGGAAATGCAGGAAACCCAGGCTGGTGAGCGTGTAGGTCAGCCGCGAGACGGTGGCCTTGGGCAGGCCCGTGCGCTGGCTGATTTCCTTGTTGCCGAGCACAGGCGCTTCGGCGCTGAACGCGCGCAGCACGTCCAGGCCGCGCGCGAGCGTGATGGCGAACTGGCGGTCGCCCACATGCGCGCCGCCGGCCTCGTCGAACGGCTCTTCCGGAAGATCGGGCGGGTTTCGGGTCACGCGCCATCGTACGTCCCCGCGCCGCAGCGTGCATTTCTGCGGAGTGAAACCCAGCGGCTGCGGGACCGGGGATTTACCCGAAGCCGGTCAGCCGGAAATGTCCATGAAGCTCGCGCCCAGGAGCTCCTTGACCACGGTGAGCTTCATCACGTTGATCGTGCCGCCGGTGAACGTAAGCCCCAGGACGTCGCGCAGCCGCCGCTCCAGCGGCAGTGCCTTGAGGTAGCCGCTGGCGCCGAACATCTGCAGGCAGTCCTGGATGGCGGCGATCGAATCAGTGATGCCGCTCCACTTGGCCATGCCGGCGATGCGCGCCGCGTTTTCGCCGCGCGTGTTCATCCACAGCCCTCGGTAGGCCAGCATGCGGCCCGCCTCCACACGCGTGGAGTGCTCCACCAGGGGAAAGCTGATCGCCTGGTAGTGGCCGATGGCCTTGCCGTACACCTCTTTTTTCTTGACGAACTCGATCGTGTCGTCGAGCACCTGCTGCGCTGCGCCCAGTGCGTTGAGCGCGGACAGGCACCGCGACACGTTCCACCGCGCATAGAGCACGGCTTTGCCCTGCCCTTCGCCGCCGAGCGTGTGTTCCACCGGCACGCGCACGTCCTTCAGGCGCACGATGCCGAGCTGGTGCGAGCGCAGCCCCATCTCGGGCATGAGCTCGCAGCTCACGCCGGGCGCGTCGGCCGGCACGCGGATGAACGTGATGCGCGAGCTGCCGTCGGGCTGCTGCACCTTCGCAGTGACGCCCATCAGCGCGGCGCCGGGCATGAGGCTCACGTGGATCTTCTCGCCATTGATGACGAAGTGGCCGTCTTCCACGCACGCGATGGTCGACATGTTCGACAGGTCCGAGCCCGCTTCGGTCTCGGATGTTGCGATGCACACCAGCCGCTCGCCGCTGATGACGCCGCGCGCGGCCTCCTCGCCCCAGCCGGGCACGAGGTTGGGCAGCGTGTTCTGCATCGAGCAGATCATGGCGCAGCTGTTGTCCACGCGCGCGATCTCCTCGACCGCGATGCCCAGCATGATGTAGTCGCCTTCCATGCCGCCCAGGCGCTTGGGCGCGATGATGCCCAGAAGGCCCGCCTTGCCCATGTGGCGGATGGCCTCCACTGGAAACCGTTCCTTCTCGTCGCACTCCACCACGTAAGGCTGGATCCCCTCCCGCGCGAAGCCGCGGACGAAAGCGCGAAACGACTCATGCTCTTGCGAAAACGAATAATCCAGTGCCATCGGGGTGCTCTCCTTGATGCCATGCAATGGTGGCAGCGCGGCGCGGCCCAATGTTTCGCAGAGCGAATTCTTCGCGCGCGCGCCTGCTCCTAGACTGGCCTCGGCTTTCTGATCAGAAGTACACAGGAGACAAGCGATGCGCTATTTGAAGGGCCTGCTTGCCGCGGCCGTGTTCGCCCTGGCCCTGCCCGCGGCCCTCGCGCAGGCGAGCGCGTGGCCCGACCGCCCCGTCAAGATGATCGTGCCCTTCCCGCCCGGCGGCACGGCCGACATCCTGGGTCGCTTCCTGGCGCAGAGCCTGTCCACGCACCTGGGCAAGGCCGTGGTGGTCGAAAACAAGAGCGGCGCGGGCGGCCTGATCGGCGCCGACTTCGTCGCCAAGGCAGCGCCCGACGGCTACACGTTGCTCATGTCCTCGGCTGGACCGCTGGGCGTGGCGCTGGCGCTGTACCCGAAAGTGCCCTACGACATCCTGAAGGATTTCGCCCCGGTCGCCATGGTGGCCGAAGCGCAGATGGTGCTGGTGAGCAACCCCGAATTCAAGGCGCATACGCTGAAGGAACTGGTTGACCTGTCGAAGGCCAAGCCGATGGAAGTGCGCGCCGCCATCAACGCGACCGGCTCGATGCACCACCTGATGACCGAGATGTTCGCCACGCACAACGGCACGAAGTTCACGATGGTGCCCTACCGCGGCTCGGGCCCCGCGATCATGGACATGCTCGCCGGCCACATCGACCTCGACGTGGAGAACCTGCCGGCTGTGGCCGAATACGTGAAGCTGGGCAAGCTGCGCGCCATTGCCACCCTGGGTGCCGAACGTGCCCCGCAGCTGCCCGACGTGCCCACGTTCAAGGAGCTCGGCTACCCGGAGTTCGTCGCCGCTCCGTGGTTCGCCCTGGTCGCGCCCGCGAACACGCCCGCTGCCATCGTCGGCAAGTTGAACCAGGCCGTGAACGCATCGCTCGCCGGGCCCGATGCGAAGGAATGGCTCGCCAAGCAAGGCGCCAACGCCGTGCCGGGCACGCCGCAGCAGGCCGCCGACAAGATTCGCAGCGAAACCGTGCGCTGGGCAGAGATCGTCAAGAAGACCGGCGTGAAAGCAGACTGAAGAAGAAATGACATGAAATTCGCTTCAATCCTCTTTTCCGCCATCGCATCGGTGGCGGCCGTCGTACCCACTGCCCGAGCGCAGGACGCATACCCGAGCCGGCCGATTCACCTGCTCGTCGGCGCCACCGCCGGCGGCGGCTCGGACCTGGTCGCGCGCATCGTCGCGACCGAACTCACGAAGAAGCTCGGGCAGGCTGTCGTCGTCGAGAACCGTCCCGGCGCGGGCGGCAACATCGCGAATCTCACGACCGCACGCGCACCGGCCGACGGCTACACACTGGCGATGGCGTACTCAGGCCTCGCGGTCAATCCGGCGGTGATGCAGAAGATGCCGTTCGACACCTTGCGCGAGCTGGCCACCGTCTCGCTCGTGGCCGACGTGCCCATGGGTTTGTACGTGAACGCGGCCGTGCCCGCGCGCAACGTGAAGGAGCTGATCGACACCGCGAAAGCATCGCCCGGGCGCTACGCGCTCGGTGTGAATGCACTGGCGAGCGTAGGGCATCTGGCCACCGAGCTCTTCAAGCAGCGCACCGGCGTCGACATGCCCACCGTCGTCTACAAGGGCAGCTCGGCCGCGATGACCGACCTTCTGAGCGGCAACGTGAGCGCGATGTTCGACACCGTCGCCAGCGCGGGCCCGCAGGTGCAAAGCGGCCGCATCCGCATGCTTGCCTACGGCGGTGTCAAGCGGCTCGCGACGAGCCCCGACGTGCCGACCTTGACCGAAGCCGGACTGGACAACTTCGATTTGCGCTCGTGGTATGGCGTGGTCGCACCCGCCGGCACGCCCAAGGCCATCGTCGAAAAACTGAGCACGGCGATCGCCGAAGTGATCCACATGCCTGAGGTCGTCGAGAAGTTCGAGAAGAACTCGCTGATCCCCGTGGGCAGCACGCCCGATGCGTTCGAGCAGTACCTGGCGGCGGAGACGGAGAAGTGGACCCACGTGGCGAAGGCCGCGAAGGTGCAGGTGCAATAAAGCGCGAAAGAAGCGGCCGGCCTCAGGCCGCTTCCGGATCGGACGACAGCCGCTCGTGCACGCTGCGCACCAGCTCCACCAGGCGCAGACCGATGTCCATCTCCAGCTGGCCCGGTGACAGCGACCGCGCGGGCACCGCGCAGTTGAACACCACGGTCTCGTCCTGCAGCCGCAGCGGCACGGCCACCGTGTGCACGTCGGGGTTGTAGCCGCCCCGGCGCAGGCAGAAGCCGCGATGAGCGAATTCGGCCAGCGCATCGGCCGCGCCTTGCGAATAGCGCGTCCAGTCCTGCGGCGTCTTGAGGCGAATCTGGTTCAAGAGCTTCGTACGCTCGCCTTCGTCCAGCGCGGCCAAATAGGCATGTCCGATGGCCGACGAGATGATCGGAAAGGTGAGGCCGATGTCGCGCTTGGAAAGCGCTTGCGCATCGAAGCTCACCGTCTCCATGTAGACGATGTTGGTGCGTTCGCGCACGCCGATCGAGACCCACCCGCGCGCGTAGTCGGCGAGCTCGCGCATTTGCGGCACGGCCACGCGATAGATCTGGATGCTTGCGACCAGCGGATAGGCCAGCGACACGACGGCGGGGCCCAGCTCGTACTTGGCGCTGTCGGCCACTTTGCGCAAGTAACCCAGCTGCGTCAGCGTGTAGGTCAGGCGCGAGACGGTGGACTTGTACAGGCCCGTGATCTCCGCGATTTCGCCGTTGCCCAGCACAGGCTGGCGCGCGCTGAAGCAGCGCAGCACGTCGAGGCCGCGTGCAAGCGAGGTGGCGAACTGGCGGTCCTTGTCCTCTGCCGCCGCGTCGGGAGTATCCGGCGTATCCATGGCGAAGGCGCTCAGGTGCCGGAACACAGACCCAGCAGACGGCGCGTCCGCCAGTTTAGACCGTTGCAGTTCCGCCCCCATCGACCGCGAGCACGGTCCCGGTGATGTGGCGCGCCGCATCGCCCAGAAGAAAGGCGATGGCGTTCGCGATATCCAGCGGCTGCGCCATGTGGTCCATGGCCGCGCGCTTGTTGTCGCCGCCCCAGGCCGCGACATTGCTGCGCTCGATGAGCTTGAATCGGTCGGACTCGATGGGACCCGGCGCAACGACGTTGATGCGGATGCCGTTGGCGCGCACGACGTCGGCCACGCCTTTCGACAGAAGATTGACCGCCGCGTTCGCGCATCCGCCCGGCAGGTGCGCGGGCGTGGGCTGGCGCCCACCACGCCCGGACACGTTGACGATGCTGCCGCCGCCGCGCCGCTGCATGTGCGGGATCGAAGCGCGCATGGTGCGGATGTAGCCCATGAGCTTGGTGTCCAGCACCTCTTGCCAGTCGCTGTCGGTGAGTTTCATGAAGTCGCCGAAGGTGCGCGCGGCGACCGTGTTGACCAGCGCGTCGATGCCGCCGCAGTCCGCTGCGATGCGCTCGGCGATCTCGCGGATCGCCCTGTCGTCTGAAATGTCCAGCGCATAGGTGTGCGCGGTGCCGCCCGCATCCGCGACGGCCTTGGCGATCTCGGCCAACTGCTCTTGCTTGCGGCCGGTCAGCGCAAGCACCGCACCGCGCGAGGCGAGCAATGGCGCAAGCGCCGCCCCCACCACGCCCGTGGCGCCGACGATCCAGACGACGCGGCCTTTCACGTTGCGGTCCTTACAGGCGCGCCGTGGTGTCGAATGCCTGGCCCAGGTTGAACTTGCCCAGTGTCGCAGCGCTCTTGTCGAGGTTTTCGTGCAGCGTGTGGATGCGCAGGTCGCGCACGAAGCGCGAGAGCACGCTGTCGGCCCAGAAGGCGCTGGAGCCCGCGATCTGCGCGGCCTTGTCCATCACCATCACGGCGTTTTCGATTGCCCGGTGCTTGGCGCCCATCGACTCCAGTTCGGCCTTCACGCGGTCGCCCTGCGTCCAGAGCCACGCAGCGCGGTAGATGAGCCAGCGCACCGAGTCGATGCCCACGCGGATCTCTCCCATGCGCAGCTGCGCGTACGGATCGTCCGCAGTGCCGCGATGCGGGATGTATTCCTTGAGCAGGTCGAAGATGCCTTCGCAGCCGCCCAGGTATTGCGCCGCGAAACTGAGGTGGAAGCGTGCCTGCCAGCGCTCGCGCGGGAAGATGCCGGGATCGCCCAGCAACATTTCGTCCGGCACGAAACAGTCCTGCAGCTGCATGACGGGGCTCACCGCGCCGCGCATGCCGATCGGGTTCCACGAGCCCTTCACGATCGACAGGCCCTCGGTGCGCTTGGGGATCACGAGATTCACGTGGCCTTCGGCCGGCGGCACGTCGGGGATGCCTGCCGCGACGATGTTGTAGTCGGCCATGTCGACGAGCGTCGCGTAGTTCTTGACGCCGTTCACCTTGAAGCCGCCGGGCACGCGCTCGGCTGTGGTCAGCAGCGTGTACAGGCCGCGCGAGGTGCGCCCAGGCTCGCTGCCGGTGAAACTCACCGTCGCGCCCTTTTTAACCACGTCGTTGCCCACGAGTTCGCGCAGGTACTTGCTGCCTGCCTTGTCGATGAAGTGCGACCCGTGGCAGTGGATGTGCAGGCACTGCGCGGTCGACATGCAATAGCGCGCGGTCTGCTCGACCGCCACCAGGTACATCAGCGGGTCGGTGCCGGCCGTGCCACTGCCCATGCCGCCCAGGTCTTCCGACACGGTGAGCTTGAGCAGGCCCGCGTCCTTCAGGTCGGTCATGTTCTCGACCGGCAGCGTCGCGGCCTGGTCATGTTCCGCCGCGCGTGGCGCGAAACGTTCGCGGCCCAGGGCCCCCACGGTATCGTAGACCTTCTGCTGCTGGGGAGTGAAACTGAAATCCAAGATGGCTCTCCTTGTGGCGTGTACCTTGATGTGAGTCCATCGTAGGCAGCCGGTGTGCGGAGGCGGTTCCGCACGTTGAAACTCACTGCGGCTTTTCGCGATTCAGCCGCGGTGCTTGCCCGCCAGCGCCACTTCCCAATCCAGGTAGTGCTGCATGGCCTCGAAGTCGCGATTGAGGATCGCGAGATTGGCCAGATCCTTCACGCGGCTCCAGGCGCTGGTACGGCCGGCTTCGAGCGGATGCTTCGCCTCGCGCCATTCGTCGATGGATTCGTGCAGCACGCGGATGTGCGTGTAACCCAGGCCCTGCAGCGTCCGCGCGGCTAGTTGCGCCTGCTCGTGCGACGTGCCGCTGACCACGATGGGGGTGCCGCGAACGGCAATGCGCTGGGGCATCTCGATCTCGAGCCAGCCGCGGCTGATCCAGTGCGCACCGGGGATGTGGCGCTTGTCGAACCGGATGCTGGAGCCCAGGTCGAGGACGACGGGCTGCGCGTCGCTTTCGATTTCGCGCGCGAGCGTTGCGGCATCGACGTACGGCGCGCGATCGGGCACGCGCAGCGTTGCGGCCGCGCCTTTTTCCACGCCATAGCCCGCTGCTTGCCATGCGGCGATGCCCCCTTGCAACACCTGCGCCCGCGAGTAACCCATGCGGCGCAGCCAGGAAGCCGTCACAGCAGCGCGCTCAGCGCGCAGGCTGACGACGATGATGTCGGCACGGTGCAGCGCGATGTGGTCGTCGGCGCATTGCACGAGCTGACCGCCGGGCACGTGCTTCGCGCCCGGCACGTGCGCCGCCTCGAATTCGGCGGTGCCGCGCACGTCGAAAAGATAGAAGTCGCGAAGCAGGTGCGCCATCCGTTCATGCAGCTCGTGTGCCGTGACACCGGCCGATTCGAACGGCGACGGCGTGGCCGCATCGGTGGACGGAACGTCCCGCCACTCGAAGCGGCGCAGCTTCGCAGGCGTCTCCACCTGTTTGCCATCGAGCAGCCAGCCCATCGTGCCGTTGCGCAGCGCGCGCACGTTGTCGATCCCGAGCTTGCGCAGCGTGGCGGCCGCCACCAGGCTGCGCGTGCGGCCCGCGCAATGCGTGACGATGGGGCGGCCCGTGGCCTTCAATTCGCTGGCGGCACGCACGAGGTCGCCGCCCGGCAGGTTCACCGCGCCCGGAATGCACCCGCGCAGGAATTCCGCGCCGGTGCGCACGTCGATGACGAGCGGCGCATGGCCCGCATCTTCCAGCTCGCGCGCCAGCTCCTGCACCGTCACTTCGGGCACACCATCTTCATGCAACAGGCTTTCGCCGAACACCTTGCTGGGCACGTTGGTGCCGCTGTGCACCGCGCCGCCCGACGCCTGCCACGCCGCGATGCCACCTTCGAGCACGCGCACGTCCGTGTAGCCGAGCGACTTCGCCGTCTGGGCGGCCAGGCGTGCGCGCACGTCGTCCTCGCCGTACAGAACCAAGCAGGCCGACGTGTCCGGCACGATCGCCGCCAGATCGCTCTCGATGCGCGCGCGCGGCAGCGGCGTCGCGCCGCCCAGATGCGCTTTCTCGTATTCGCCAAGGTCGCGAATGTCCAGCAAGGCGTGGTCGATCGTGAGCGCCTTCAGTTCCAGCGCGGTGATGGAGCGTGGGAAGGCCATGGGCTTTTGTTCGACAAGTTCAGTAGGCGCGTTCGACCAGCGGGCTCTTGCCCTTGTCGGTGACTTTCAGTTCGCCAGGTTTCACCAGCAGCACATTGGCCGTGAAACGCAGGCGCGAGCGGATCTCGGTAGCCAGCTCTTCCTTCAGCGCGATGAGCTCGCCCTCGCCGAGCGCCGCGTCGTGCTCCACCTTGATGTCCAGCGGCGACGCGGCGCGGGGCGGCGGCTCCTTGAGCACGATGCGCATCATCCCCGTGCAGCGGGGCACGAACGAGGCAACCACGCCGCGCACCGCCGCCGGGTACACGTTCACGCCGCGCACGATCACCATGTCGTCCGCTCGGCCGATGATGCGCACGCGCCGACCTTCGAAGCCGCATTCGCAGCGCGCGGTGTACACCTGCGCGACATCGCCCGTGTCGTACTTCAGCACGGGCCGCGCGCGGTGCTCCAGCGCCGTGGTCAGCACCTTGCCGATGGCGCCTTCGGTCACCTCCATCGGCGCGTGCGTCTGTGGATCGACGAGGTCATCGCCCCAGATCATGTAGTCGGGCGTGAGCTCGTGCAGGCCGCGCGAATGCTCGCCCGCGCAGGTGATCGCAGCGCGTGCCCACCCGCCCCCCATGCCGTCGAAAAGCTGCGCGCCATATGCGTCCTGCACGCGTTTGCGCACGGCCGGGATGCTCGCGCCCGGCTCGCCGCTGCAGTAGATGCGTGCGATACCCAGCTCGCTCACGGGTTTGCCGAGCACCTGCGGTGCGCGCTCGATCAGGTGCTCCACCAGCGACGGCGTGCCCATGAGAAGGCGCGGGCGAAAGAGCTCGGCGAATTTCAACATGCGCTCGGCGCCTGCTTCGGCTCCTGCGGGAATGAGGTTGTAGCCGTTGTCCAGGAGGGCACTCGTCAGCGGCGCGCCCATGGCCCACATGCTCATGCCGAAGCCGTGAAGCACGCGCTCGCCGGGCTTCATGCCCATCCACGCGAGCATGCGACCCCACAGCATGCGCACATCCTTCAGGTCCTCGCGCGTGTAGAGGTAAGTGAAAGTCGGCTGCCCGGTGGAGCCCGAGGTGCCGCAGATGCACGCGACATCCGCCGGGTCGGCGCACAGGTGCATGCCCAGCGGATGCCCGAGCTTCGCTTGCGATTCTTCCTGGCTCTCGCGCTCGATCTGCTTGTTCATCAGCACCGGCAGGCGCCGGAAGTCGCTCCACTCGCGGATGTCGCCGGGCTGCGCGCCCGCTGCCTGCAAGCTCGCGCGATAAAGGGACGAACGCTCCCAGCAATAGGCAATCTGCTTTTGCAGCTTGCGCATGCGCAGCTCGTGCAGCGCATCGGGCGAGAGCGAAAGTGCCTGCGCGTGCACCCGGTCAATCCCTGTGCGGCGCGTAGCCTTTGCCGAAGATTTCGCGCCCGATGTTGATCGAGTGGATCTGCGGCGTGCCGCCCGAGAAATACATGCCGCGCACGTCGCGCAGCATGCGCTCCAGCGGCAGCTCGCGCGTGTAGCCGTCGGCGCCGTGCGTCTGCAGCGCCACGTCGCAAGCCTCGAAGGCCGTGCGCGCGCCATACAGCTTGGCCATCGAGGCTTCCTTGGCCGAAGCGATGCCGTTGTCCGCGCCCCAGAGCGCGCGGTACGCCAGCCACCGGCCTGCTTCGACGCGTGTGTACTGCTCCACGATTGGGAACTGCACGGCCTCGAAGCGCGCGATGGGCTTGCCGAACACGACGCGCTTTTTCGCGTATTCGGTCGCCAGGTCGAGCGCACCCGTGGCGGTGCCCAGCGAGATCAACGCACTGACCGCGCGCGAGACGTTCCAGCGCACGAAGTTCATCGCCATGCCTTGGCCTTCTTCGCCCATCACGTTCGAGATCGGTACGCGCACGTCACGGAAATGGACTTCCGCGAGCTGGTGGGCACGCTGACCCATCTCGGGAATCTCCTCCCAGCTCACGCCGGGGCGATTCGCCTCCACCTTGATGAGCGTCGTGGCATTTCGGCCAGGCTCGACTTCCATCGTCGCGCTCACCGCCAGCACCGTGGCGCCGGGCACCAGGCTCACGTGGCGCTTGGTGCCGTTGATGACGAGCTCGTCGCCGTCCTTGACCGCCGTCGTGCGGATCTGCGAGATGTCCGAGCCCGAGTCCGGCTCCGATGTCGCAAGTCCGATGATGTCGTCGGCGCGATTCACCGAAGCGCGCAGCCCGTCGCCCCAACCGTGCAGCAAGTTGCCGAGCGTGTTCTGCATCGAGCAGATGATGGCGCAGCTCAAATCGACCTTCGCAATCTCCTCGACCGCCGCGCCGAGCGCGACATTGCTCATGCCCAGGCCGCCGAGCGCCTTGGGCGAGATCACGCCCAGAAGCCCGATGCGGGCCATCTTGCGAAGCGTCTCGATCGGGAAGACCTCTTTGGCGTCGTTGGGAGCCGCGACGGGCGCGATCTCAGCGCGCGCGAACTCGCGAACGCGCGCGCGCAGTGCTTCCACGTCAGCGGGAAACTGAAAGCCCCACTGCATTTCGCCTGCATCGTTCGTCGTCATGGGCGCCGCCGTCACTGCATCTGCGCGGTTTTCGCGAGCGGGATGATCTCGTTCTCGTCCTCTTGCGCCAGCTTGGTCGCCTCCGCTGCACTGAAGAACAACGGCTCGGCGCCACCATCGCGAAGAATCTTCTGCGCGTGCGCATCGGTCTTGATCAGCTCGCACGATTTCGACAGGCGCTCCACCACCGCATCGGGCGTGCGCTTCGAGACGAGCACGCGCATCCAGCCCTGCTTGAGCGCGGGCAGCCAGCCCTTGTCCTTGTAGCTGGGGATGCCGGGCAGATCCGCCAGGCGGTTCGGTCCCTGGATCAAAAGTACGCGCACCTTGCCCGCCTGCAATTGCGGGCGCCACAGCGCGTACGAGCCACCCATCAGGTCCACCTGGCCGCCGAGCAGCGCGGTGATGGCAGGGCCACCGCCTTGGTAGGGCACATGCAGGATCTCCACGCCGGCTTCACGGCGAAACAGCTCCATCGTCCAGAAGTGGCCCGTCCCCAGACCCGCAGTACCCCACGAGAGCGAGCCCGGCTTGGCCTTCGCTTCGGCGACAACGTCGTCCACCGTCTTGAAGCGCGAGTCGGCCTTCACGACGAGGCCGAGGTAGGGCGTGGTGGCTGTGCCGCACACCGTTTTGAAATCGGACAGCTTGTACGCCAGCCCCTTCGCGGTCACGACGGCCGAGACGAAATCGATCTCGGCGACCACCAGCATCGTGTGCCCGTCGGGCTCTGCCGCGAGCAGCGCCGTGCCCGCGATGGTCTGGCTCGCGCCGGACTTGTTCTCCACGATGACGGGCTGACCCAGGTCCTTGCCCATCATCTCGCCCAGCACGCGCGCCGTGCGGTCCGCCGTGCCGCCGGGCGGGTAGCCCACGAGCATGGTGATGCGCTTGGTGGGGAATTCGCCCGCGGCCGTCGCTGGCACCGCCCCGAGAAGCGCCGCCGAGAGAGCGGCGACCGGCAACGCCAGCGCGAGCCGGCGCGCGTTGAAATTCAGCATGGCGATGTCTCCTGTTGGATGTTCCCAACCATCCTAGGCAGCAACACAGGCGCGTCGGTTCCGCACATCGAAACGCTCAATAACGCCCGCCGCTCACGTGCATCAGGTCACCGGTGATGTAGCTCGCGCGTTCGGAGGCCAGGAAGACGACGAGATCCGCCACGTCCTCGGGCCGGCCCATGCGCGGGATGGGCGTATTCTTCTCCACGCTGGAACGCACGCTTTCGTAGTGGGGAAGCGCTCGCACCATCTCTGTGTCGATCAGTCCCGGCGCGACGGCGTTTACCGTCACTCCGTGTCTCGCGTTTTCCAGCGACAGGGCGCGGGTAAACCCAATCAGGCCCGCCTTGGCCGCCGAGTAATTGGCCTGCCCGCGATTGCCCAGGTGCGCACGCGATGAGATATTGATGATGCGGCCCCAGCCCGCTTCGATCATTGCCGGCATCAGCGCGCGCGCACACAGGAACGCGCCTTTGAGGATCACGTCGACCACCGCGTCCCACTCGCCCAGCGTCATCTTGGTGATGCGCGTGTCGCGTGTGAAGCCCGCGTTGTTCACGAGGATGCCCACCGGGCCGAGCGAAGCGGCCGACTCGGCCATTGCGGCGACCTGCGCCTCATCGGTGATGTCGCAGCGGATGGCGGTGCCGCGCTCGCGCAGCTGACTTGTCACGCGCTCCGCCGCCTCGATGTTGATGTCCACCACGGCCACGTGGACACCTTCAGCCGCCAGCGCCCGCGCGATGGCCGCACCGATGCCGTTGCCCGCGCCGGTGACGAGCGCCACCTTGTTCTTCAGCCCCAGGTCCATCGCTTCTTCCAGTGAAATCGGCGCTTGCTCGCCGTTGTGTTTCGCCCTGCGGTTCCCGCGCGGGCGGCCAGCATCGCATCCTCGCGCCACGGCGCCCGCAGCGGAAACCGCAGGGCGAAACTAAAGAGCAAGGAAGGCGAAGGATGCGCGATGTATTCGTCATCGGCGCGGCGGCGACGCCGCTGGGCAAACACCTGGACCGCACGGTGAAATCGTTGAGCGCGCAGGCTGTCGCGGACGCGCTCGCCGATGCGGGCGTCGAGCGCCGCGACATCGAAGCCGCGTGGTTCTGCAACACGCGCCAGGGCGTGCTGGAAGGCCAGCACGGCATTCGGGGCCAGTGCTCACTGCGGGCCGACGGGTTCGAGCGCCTGGCGATCTTCAACACCGACAACGCCTGCGCGAGTTCGACGGCCGGGCTGTACCAGGCCTATGCCGCCGTCCGCGCGGGCCTGGCCGACATCGCGCTCGTCGTCGGCGCGGAAAAGATGAACTACCCCGAGCGCCGCAAGGAGATGTTCGAGGCGTTCAAGGGCAGTTGGGACCGCGACCTCGCCGACGAACACCTCGCCGCGCTGCTGGCGCTCGGCGAAGGCGTGGATGTGCCGGCGGGTGTCGAATCCGCGCCCGAGCGCTCGGTCTTCATGGACATCTACGCCGCGCAGGCGCGCTTTCACATGCGGCGCTTCGGCACCACGCCGCGGCAGATCGCGAGCGTCGCCGCCAAGAACCACTGGCATTCGCAGTGGAACCCGCTCGCGCAGTACCGCATGCCGATGACGGTGGACGAAGTGCTCGCCGACAAGATGATCAGCTGGCCCATGACTCGCTCGATGTGCGCGCCGATGAGCGACGGTGCGGGTGCATTGGTCGTCGCGAGCGAGAAAGCCGTCCAGCGCCTGGGCGCCACGAAGCGGGCGGTTCGCATTCGCGGCATCGCGATCGCATCGGGTATGGCGCGCGCGCCGGACGACGACGAACATCACATCACCCATCTGGCCGCCACGCAGGCCTACGAGCGCGCGGGCGTGGGCCCATCGGACATTTCGCTGGCCGAGATGCACGACGCATCGGCCATCGCCGAGATCATCCACACCGAGCATGTCGGCTTCTGCGACACGGGCTCGGGCGGCGCGCTGGTGGAAAGCGGCGCGACACGGCTCGGCGGGCGCCTGCCGATCAACGTGTCGGGCGGCCTCTTGTCCAAGGGCCACCCCATCGGCGCCACGGGGGCATTGATGATTCACGACCTGGTTCGCCAGTTGCGCGGCGAAGCGGGCACGGCACAGGTGAGTGGCGCGCGTCTGGGCCTGGCCGAGAACGGCGGCGGCTTCTACGGCGTCGAAGAAGCCGTGTGCGCGGTAACGATCCTCGAAGCGCCGTGACCACATTCGACCCCGGGGCGCTGCGCCGGTTCGACATCGAGCGCGTCGAGCACGAATGGCGTCCCCGCGACTGCGCGCTCTATGCCGTCTCGTGCGGCATGGGCCATGACCCGCTCGATGAATCGCAGCTTCGCTTTGCCGACGAAACACGCAGCGACCATGTCGCGCTGCCCTCGATGGCGCTCGTGCTGGCGTACCCGGGCTTCTGGCTCGCGCGCTCGGGCACCACGGCCGACCCCGCCCGCCTCATGCACGTCGAGCAACAGATCGAATGGCACGCGCCCATCGCGACGTCGGGCCGCGTGACGAGCACGACGCGCGTCACCGGCATCTACGACAAGGGCGCGGGCGGTCACGCCTTCATTCGCTCGGAGCGGGTGCTGCACGACGCCTCGGGCGCGGCGCTGGCAACGCTTGCGCAAACGCACGTGCTGCGCCAGGGCGGAGGCTTTGGCGGAGAGCCGCCGCCGAAGCCTGTCACGCGCAATGTTCCCGACGCGGCGCCAGCAGTCGAAGTGCACGTCGACACGCGCCCTGAACAGGCGCTGCTCTACCGATTGAACGGCGATCTCTTTGCGCTACACAGCAGCCCGCAACGCGCGCACGATGCCGGCTTCGAACGGCCCCTGCTGCATGGCATGTGCACGGCGGGAATTGCGATGCAGGTGCTGCTGCGCACGCTCGCGAAAGGCGAGCCTCGCCGATTCCGCCGGGTGAGCCTACGTTTTTCCGCGCCTGTGTTTCCCGGCAATCGGCTGCTCGTCGAGGCGTGGGACGACGGTTCGTTCCGGGTACGCGTGCCGCAGCGCGACGTCGTCGCGATCGACCAAGGCGTGTTGGAGCTTGCCGCATGAAACCGCTGCAAGATGTTCGCGTCGTCGAGTTCGAAGCACCCGGGCCGGTGACGTGGGCGGGAATGATGTTGTCCGACCTGGGCGCGCAGGTCACGCGCATCGCGCGTCCGTCGTCGGACGGGCCATGGGCCGAGCCGCTGCTGCGCGGCCGCACGAACGTTGCGGCCGACCTGAAAGATGCGGCGCAGCGCGACGACGCGCTGCGCATCGTGGCTCAATCCGACATCCTGCTCGAAGGCCTGCGGCCGGGCGTGATGGAACGTCTCGGCCTCGGGCCGAAGGAATGCTTCGCGCAGCAGCCGCGACTCGTCTACGGCCGCATGACCGGCTGGGGCCAGACAGGGCCGCTCGCACAGGTGGTGGGGCACGACATCAACTTTCTTGCGCTCACGGGCGCGCTGCATGCCATCGGGCCCCGCGATGCGCCCGCGGTGCCGCTCAATCTTGTCGGCGACTTCGGCGGTGGCGCGATGCTCCTGCTCGTCGGCGCCCTTTCGGCGCTCAACCAGGCACGAGCGCCCGGCGGCGAAGGCAGCGTCGTCGATGCCGCGATGGTGGACGGCACGCTCGCGCTGATGGCTTCGACATTCGCCCGCTTGCAGCAGGGCCGCTGGATCGACGCGCGCGAAAGCAACTTGGTCGACGGCGGCGCACCGTTTTATCGCACGTACCGGACATCCGACGACAAATTCGTTGCCGTGGGCTCGATCGAGCCGCGCTTTTACGCCGCGCTGCTGAGAGGCCTCGCCCTTGACGCCGCCACGCTCCCGGAGCAGAACGACCGCGCCCAATGGCCGCAACTGCACGAGTCTTTCGCGCAAGCCTTCGCATCGCACCCGCGACAACATTGGGTAAGCGTCTTCGCGGGGACCGACGCGTGCGTGACGCCCGTGCTGTCGCTGGCGGAGCTTGCGTCCGATCCGCACCTGATCGCGCGGGGCAGCTTTGTTGAGAGGCGGGGGTTGCTGCAAACCGCGCCCGTGCCCCGGTTCTCGAAGGCGTCGGACGTCACAGACGGCTGAACTTACACTGCGCCCACCGGGGACGACGACGAAGACGGAGGGCAATCATGAGACGGCCCGTACGCCGTTGCGCTGGCCCTGTTGCAAGTTCTCCGCTCGGCCGAACGACTTCCTGAGTGCGTTGCGACGACCGGTTGAATGCGCCCAATACGTCAGCATCCGGTACACCGAACGACTGGGCGAGGCTGGCATTGAGCCATCGGAGCGAGCGGCGACCGTCGGCTTCACTGTGCCGGGCTGGCCGCGCGCCTATGGCGGCGCCGGCCTCTCGCCGGAGCAGTTGCGCGTTTTCGATGAAGAGATGATGCGCATCGATGCGCGCTCGCCGCTGGAGAGCTTCGGCATCTGGATGCTCGGGCCGGCGCTGCTGAAGTTCGGCACGGAAGCGCAGAAGCGTCTGCATCTGCCCCGCATCGCCAGGGGCGAGATCCGCTGGTGCCAGGGCTATTCGAAGCCTGGGGCCGGATCGGACCTCGCGTCCCTGTCCACGCGGGCCGAAGACCGCGGCGAGCACTTCGTCGTCAACGGCCAGAAGATCTGGACCAGCTATGCCGACCAGGCCGACTGGATCTTCTGCCTCGCGCGCAGCGACAGTGCTGCGCCGAAGCACCGGGGCATCTCCTTCCTGATGTTCGACATGGCAACCCCGGGCGTGACGACGCGCCCGATCAAGCTGATATCGGGCAAGTCGCCCTTCTGCGAGACCTTCTTCGACGACGTCGCCGTGCCCAAGGACAACCTTGTGGGTCCCTTGCACGGCGGGTGGACGGTGGCCAAGTACCTGCTGACGCAGGAGCGCGAGATGATCTCGGGCCGTGCGCGCGGACTGCACGACGGCCGCGCGCTGCACAGCATCGTGCAGGAACTCACAGGCGCCGAGGATGGCCGGATCGCCGATCCAGCACTGCGCGCACGCGTCGCACATGCGGAGATCGATGCCATGGCGCTCGAAGCGACCATCGCGCGCTTCGTCGACGAGGCGGCCCGCGGTCAGGAGATCGGCGATCGCTCTTCCGTGCTCAAGTATTGCAACGCCGAGATCGCCAAGCGCCGCCAGGGGCTTATCGTCGAAGCGGCCGGGATGGACGGATTGCGGTGGGATTTCAAGCGTCGCGACGGCGGTCCGGTGGCGCAGGACTGGCTTCGGTCGAGAGCGAATTCGATCGAAGGCGGCACGGCCGAAATCATGCTCGGCATCGTGGCCAAGAGACTGCTCGATCTTCCGGTGAGTTGATAAACGATGTCACTGACACCGACAGATGAAGAGGCGATGCTGGCAGCGAGCGCGCGCGAGTTTCTTGCGCGGCGCGCTTCGCCGCGGGACTTGCGCGCCCTGCGCGACGAGCGCTTGACGGCCGCGTTCCGCGGCGAGGTGTGGCAGGAGATGGCTGCGATGGGCTGGGCCGGCATGCTGGTGGATGAGCAGCATGGCGGCTCGGACTTCGGTCATTTCGGCAGCAGCCTTCTGTGCATGGAGATGGGGCGGCAGTTGTCGGCCTCGCCATTCGTATCGACGGCGGTGATGGGCGCGATCGCAATGCGAGGCGAGAAGCGCTTCGTCGTCGACGGTCAGGCTGCCGACGCCTTCGTCGTGGCGGCCAGGACGTCGAAGCGCGCGGGCGATACAGAAGGCCTGAGTCTTTTCCTGGTCGAGGCCGGGCAGCCCGGCGTTGCGGTGCAGCCTCTGGACATGATCGACAGCCGTGCCGCGGCCTCTGTCGCTTTCGACGGCGTTCGCGCAGGTCCGGACGACGTGATCGGCAAAGTCGGCCAGGCGTGGCCGCTGCTCGAAGACGTGCTGGACGCCGGCCGCCTGGCACTGGCGGCCGAGCTGGCAGGCATGGCCGACGAAGTTCTGTTGCGCACGACAGACTGCTTGAAGCAGCGTCGGCAGTTCGGCCAGCCGATCGACCGTGATGCAGGCCGCGCGCCTGCGCGACCATGGCGATCCGCGGACAAGTCTGGCGTGCAGGGTCTGCCGATCGGCGCTATCCGCGGCCCGCCGACTTCGAACAGATCGTTGAGCGGGCGCACATCCGCGAATCGATGCAAGCCGCCGTCGGTTCCTGATTCGACGGCGGCTGGTTCTGGTGCAAACCGTGCCGCGGTATAGGCGGCCCGCGTTGTGCACCACGTGCGGGCTGATGGCGAAGAAGGTTCAAGGCATGGACAAACTGTTCAAGGGCCGGCACCGATTGACCGCCCCTTCCGCAATGATCTTCGTAGGCTCCGGCCCTCTCCTTCAATACAGGCCTGGATCGAGATTCGCGTGGAGCGTCTCCGTCGGAGTGGGCTCAATGCTCTCACTGCGCGCCGAAAATGAATGTACGAGGACGACGTCCTCATATAGGCCGCATACAGCGACGCATGGGCATCGCGCAGCGCCTTGCGTTGCGCGACCACGTCGTGGTGCCGGCCCTGCCGCTCCAGACCCAGAAGTTCCAGCAGCAGTCGCATCGCCTGTTCGCCTCGGTGTGAAGAGAACGCTGCGCTTGATCCAACAGGGCTGACAAGCTGGGTTTTTCCGTGAGCACCCAGGCTGGAAACCAGGCCAGGTCGCGCACGTCGCCGTGCCCGTCAAAGCTCGCGTCGAACGCCTTGCGAAGTCGCTCCAGCAGCGGGT
This sequence comes from Variovorax sp. SRS16, assembly GCF_901827165.1. Lineage (NCBI taxonomy): Bacteria > Pseudomonadati > Pseudomonadota > Betaproteobacteria > Burkholderiales > Comamonadaceae > Variovorax > Variovorax sp. SRS16. The sequence continues at coordinate 5,396 of NZ_LR594669.1, read as the reverse complement.
CGGCGAGCCTCTTCGTCAGTTGGTCAAATCGATCGGGCGACAGCCAGGCGAGTTCTGCGAGCAGGCCCCATGCGCCGTCGAGATCGTGCAGGCGGTAACGCGCCTCCGCCATCCAGGCCGGCGGCGCCGGAATTCGGCACCACGACGCGATCCGTGCCACGACGTCGTTCGCCGCGGACCAATCGCCGGCCCACAGCCACAGTGCGGCGGCGTGGTCATCGTTGCGGTCGGAGCGAAACGCAAGATGCGCGGCCCGCTGCGCCATCTCCCGCCACAGCGGGATGAGCCAGGTCGCAGCGGCGCACTTCCCGAAAATACGCAGCGCTGCGGGTTCGATCACTTCGCTCAATGCACGGCGCGCCTCGTGCAGGGACTCGTGATCCTGGAGCGGTGCAGCCACGCGCTGCTCGAGCGCATCCACGAGCACGGAAAGCGGCGCCAGGGATTCATGCTTTGGGAATTCTTCTGCGAATGTGCCCTGCGCCAATCTGGCGCCGCTCGGGTCGCGACGCTCGAGGGCGGTCGCGACGTCGTTGCACAGCACGGTGTCGCGACTGTGATCGAAGATGTCGAGTTGTTGCGGCTGCATGGTCCCCATCCAAACAGGCTGTCCTTGCGCGTGACTGTAAATCAGCTCGTGGAGGGGGCATCGAGTCCCGCCCTCTGCGAGACGGTCATGAAGTCAACTTCGCTTCGCTCCAGAACCGCCGCATCGTTGCCAGCCTGCTTTCTCGTTCGGTCGTCAGGTACATCGATGTCGTCCCGATAGATGCATGCCCCAGGTTGTTCTGCACCACGTGAATCGGCACCGGCGCCTGCGCTGCCCTGCCCTGCAGCGCGTGTGACCCGTGCGAATGGCGCAGCCAGTGCGTGCTGGCCTTTCGAAGCTGCTGTGCATCAACCCCCTCGAGGCCGTCCGCGGCCCGCGCCAGGAACGCCTTGATCGCCTGATAGAGACCCGAAGCCGACCACGGCGCCGGCCGCTCGCGCTCTGAGTCGAAGCGCGCCAGTACATGGATGCCCTGGTTGCCCACGGCGCCGACTTGGCGCTCGAAGCCATGCCGCGCCAGCTCATCACCAAGCTCGTCGACCAGCTCGATCGACACCGGCACCTGCCGGCTGCGGCCGCCCTTGCCGACCACCGACAGCAGCCAGCCGGTCGCCATCGATCCATCGGCGGTCTCGTAGACGACTTGCTCCAGGTCCTGGCACCTCGCGCGCGTGATCTCGGCCAGACGCAGCCCTGTCGCGTAGAGCCAGCGCATGCCGCGCCGCAGCCGTCGTCCCGGCTCGGTGTCGACGTGGGCCTGCAGCAAGGCATCGATGCGGTCCCATTGCGCAAAGCTCAGCGTCCGGCTCGCGCCCAGCGGGCGCTGCAGACTCGGCGGTAGCGTCACTGCCGCGAACGGGTTGCCCATCACATAGCCCTGGCTCATCAGGAAGGCGAACAGGCTGCGCAGGATGATCAGCGATTGCCGCAGCGCTGTCGGCGTCAAGGGCCCCTCCAGTGGCCGCCACATCGGCGACCAGCGCTGGTGGTGCCGCGGTCCGCACCAGCCCGGCGGCGGATCGGCGAGGAAGCTGCGGTACGCCGTCGCGTCCTCCATCGACAACGACGACAGCGCCCTCTTGCGTTCAAGGATCGCCCATAGCAGCAAGCGCTCGGCCTCCTTGCGGTACGAGCGCTGCGTCGACGACAGATCGCCTTCGGCGGCGGAGTGCCACTTTGAGGCCAGCCACGCGCCGACTGCCTCGTGGTCATTGGCCGCCAACAGCAAACACCTTTCGCGCGGTGCGCGGTAGCGCCCTGCACTGCCGTTGAGCTCTGCCGGCAGCAAGAATTTCTCGTAGGGTCGAATGGCGGTGGCCGCCGGCATCACCGCGGCCAGTGCGGCCCGTGTCAGCTGGGCACGCGGCCGCGCGACATGCAGACCGACGCGCAGGCCGAGCACTTGTTCGTTGGCTTGAAGCCAGTCCAGGATCCGGGCGGCCTTGAGCTCGCCCACGCCGGGCACTCCGACCCACCAGCGCGCTCCGATGCCGTTGATGCGGTCGACCAGGGCGGCAAGCGTCGGCACGCCGGCGCGCTCGAGCCGGGCCGCGAGCGACGGGTTGAGCCAGGCCGCCACGCCGTCACTAGGCCGCGGATCCTGGACCACTAGGCCCTCGAGCCATCGCAACGCTTGCAACTGGTGGTCGATGACGCGGGCGCGACGCGACGGCCGTGCACCGCCCCGCCCTCCCCCGCCACCCGCCGGGTAAGCCGCCTCATAGGCCTCGATTTGCTCGGCTTCGGAGAAGTCCTCCAGGCCCTGGGCAGCAGCGAACTCGGCCAAGCTCGGCAGCGCCGGCGCCGAGGCGAAGCGATCGGGATCGAGCAGGATCAGCCGCGCGGTGCCCGGCTTGTGCTCGCGTTTGGCAGCCGCCGCAAATTCGTCACGGATCCAGGCGATCGTGCGCCGCACGGTTCTGAGATCGGCGTGCTCGCCTTCGAGCCGGAGGTACCGGTCCCAGCTCGCGCGCTCGTCCAGGCCCTGGGCCAGCGCCCGCATGAAGGCGAAATGGCCGCGGTGCAGCTTTCGGTCCTGCCGCAACCTCCCCTTCTTTGGGTTTGCAGGCGCGCCGTGATGCTTGGTCACCAGAACTTCCACCACGGGTTGCACGGCGAGACATGCTCCTGGGGCTCGAGTTGCTGCAGCTGACTCTCGCGCAGGCGCCTCCGCCGTTCGACTTCGAAAGCGTGGGCAACGCCGAAGGCCCGCCGGTCACCGCGCAGCGCCTGCGCGCGCCACTCAGCACCGAGCTGCTCGAGGCGCTCGTTATCGAGGCTTGCCATCTGAGACGGCGTAGGCCGGGTGTTCATGTTCGCGATGAAGATAGCCGATCAAAAGCTGGACGGTTCCAGCGCAACTAGTGCATGCGAGCACGCACGCCATGCGCTTTCAAGCCCAGCGGATGTTGATGCTCGGCGATCGCCCTAATGGTCATAATCATCAATGCGATTTTAGCTGGTCGCGCAACAACATTTGTGAGCTCATCGTCCTAAGTCTTTGATGGTGTTGAAGTTTTTAGGAATGCGCTGAAGCATCTGCTCCGCTTCTCTGATGCCTCAGCCTTCGTTCACCGTTCAGAATAGTATGCAAGCACACACTTTATTTTGGCAACGCCGATGCCGTCCTAGGTGCACCCCCTCAGGCTTTGCTGCCTACAAAGGTGTCGATCATCTTGGTCAGCTTTCGGCGTTGAGCATCCCCCATGGGCTGGTCAAAGGATAGGGTCGCCCTCCCTTTCCGGTCCACAACAAGTGACGCAAGGCGTTTGCCATCGTCATCTTTCCATTCGGTCGTGGATCTTGGCGCTTGCCTCTGGGTCCCGCCCTGCGTGGTGAGTTCCGAGAAGACCTCCGCCGGCGAAGGCGGCGGCACCCGGGCTGCAAGTTCACGCGATGCGGCAAGCAAACCCTCGGGGTCGCGCTGATGCGCATCCTTGAGTGGCGTAGCCCAACGGAACTGGAGGTTTAAGGGCGAGCCGAAAGCGCGGACGACCTCGCCCGGCAATTTGGCCAAGGCCATCGCCTTGCTGATGTTGCCCATATCCCGGTCGATCGCGGCGGCCAGTTGCTTGGCGGATGGGAAAAGACCCTGTTCCAGTGCACGCATGTACATGACGCCCTGCTCCCAGGCAGACAGGTCCTCGCGCTCGCGATTCTCGCGCTCCATCTCGACAAAAAGCTCAGCGTCCCTCATGCCAGGTTGCACGAGCGCTAACACCCAGAGGCCCAGCTCCAGGCACGCCTGATGCCGCCGATGGCCGAAAACGATCTCGAAGCTCGGCGATCCTGCAGCCGCACCCTCGATCGGGCGTACTTTGATCGGCTGAACATTGCCGCCTGCACTCGCGATTTCCTCTTTCAAACTGGAGAAAGCTTGCGTCTTGAAGTGCGAACTATCCCGGTTGGCCCAACTGGAGGCCTTGATCAGCTTCGGATCGATACGCCGCGTCGCTTGCGCGCCGTCGAATTCGCCCAGCCGCTCGCGAAGGTGCACTACCTCGCGGTGAACCTCGGACTGCTCTGTCATGAAGGCCAGCATGGAGCCAGGCCCGGTCTTTGGCGCCGTGGAAGCCGCAAGCTGCTCGTTGGATACGGACGGCGCGATGGTGGCGGGAGCTTCGGAAGCTTTTGCGCCCTCTTCCGCTGCTCCCAACGCTGATGTGCCGTCCCGCCGCTGCTGGCTGGGGATTGGGAGATTCGCCGTGACGCTGAACGCGCGCTTCACCAAGTCTTTATTCGCCATTGCCGATTTCCTTGTTCAGTTGTTTCCAGCGCGTTGCGCCGCGGTTCAGGTAGGAGAGATTGCGTGCAGCCCATGGCAGCATGAAGATCTCCTCGCGGTATCCCACTGCTGCACAACGAATATTTAAGCCTCGGTTCGACATTGGGAACCAAGGGGGTTTGTACCGTACAAAACCCTTGAGGCAACCCGCGCTTGGGAAACTGGTCGGGCCTAATTCATGCACATGCTGGCCCCCTAGGCCTCTACCCGCAGGGGGTTTGTACCGTACAAACCCCCTGCCTGGGCCGGCATCTGCCTTGCCCAGGCATTGCGGATCGAGACCTCGATGTGCTGTACAAAGAGGTCATAGGCGTCCCGGGCACGCTTGTACGTCTTGTCCTTGGCATCACCCGCCTCGCTGTCGTAGACGGTCCCGAACCCGGAGGACTTTTGGGAGGCGATCGACGTGCGCGGGATCTCCAATGGCAACACCTTCTCCTTGTAGGTGGCGCCAATCCATTCCCTCACGGCGTCCGCGGTAGTCGATGCACCGCGACCCGCCTTGGGCGGTACACGAGACAGGAGAATGTTGATGAAATCAAAGTTCTTGGTTTGTCCGCGTCCCTCCAGCATCGTTTGGGTCAGGTCGGAGAACAGAGACCAAAACTGGGTGGAAGAGGCGAAGTCCAACGTCTCGGGAGGTAGCGGCATGATGATGCCGTTGGCCGCCATCAGCGCGTTGATCGTCAGGTAGGACAGGGCAGGGGGGCTGTCGATGATGATGACGTCGTAGTCCGCCCGCACGTCATCGATCCCGAGATCCAGAACCCTGTAGAACTCGAAGCCCGACAATCCTTCCTTGCCTTGCCGGGAGGGCAGCATGAACTCAGCGTCGAAGAGCGAGCTCGCGGCTGGCACCAGGTCCAATCCGTCCCAGTACGTGCTTCGGATCATCGGCCGCACGGTCATGGATGAACCATCGGCCAACGACATGATCGTGTCCTTGGCGCTAATCTCGACATCGGGGAGGATGCCGAAGAGGGTGGTTAGCGAGGCCTGGGGATCGGTGTCGATCACGAGTACCTTGTGGCCCAGCAACGTCAGCCCCTGCGCCAGAGTCAT
>NZ_LR594668.1:0-560632 GCF_901827165.1 Variovorax sp. SRS16 | reverse complement strand
GGGGCTCCTTCGCTCAGATTGCTGCCGCACAAATTAGTTTGTGCGATTTGCGCGAATTGTCCCCGATCACACAGAATCTGCAAAGCAAACTCCTGATCTAGCTCATGTCACACTCCGAACTCCTCTCGGACTTCTTTCTGAAAAGCCACATGGGTTTCATTTGTCTAACACTCTTGAATACCCTCTAATGCATTTATGGGCGATTTTCTTGTTATAAATCAAAGACTTATGTCATTTTTGCGAGCAGATACAGGAGAAAGCCGAGCTTCAACAGGAGCTAGGTCGAGTCGATTCAGGACGATGCATGAGGCTCTTCAGGCGCCCAGCAGGGTGGATTCGGGAGTGAGCAGAAGGCCACGCAGGGCACGCAGCAGGGACTTCGCCGGCAGGAGAATACCGCTCAAGAGCGCGTCACATGAGCTCCGACGGGATTCCGAGCCTCCTGCGACCGTTCCAACATGCAACTTGACATGAGCTTCAACAGGATTTTGAAGCTGCCGAAGGTGCGGTTGCGCGCTTCTCGCTGGGAGACTCGAAACACGGAGGTGACCGGTCCACACATGAAATCATGCGTTCACCTGAGCGGAATCGGGGTTACATTGACGCGCATTCAAGGAATTGGTTGTGCAGAAGACGTCGATTTCCCTCCAATCGTCAGACGAGGTCCAAGCTCAGGATCGGCCAGAGGGCGACCGGGTTTTCAAAAAACCTGTCAGCACACTTGCGATGTCGGCACGGTCGCAGCCGATCACCGTGCTGGGCCGGAAGACATACAACGTCCTCCTCTGTCTTGCGCAGGAGGAGTTGAGGAAGGGAAAGGACGTCGAGGTGCACCGCGCGCCGCTGAGCGAAGTCGTTCACATTCTCGAGTACGACTCGAACGATCTCGAGCTGATCAAGAAGCACTTCCGGGCGATGCTAACGACCACGGTGGAATGGCAGTCACCAACGACAGGAGAGGGCGACAAATGGATCGGCTGCAGCCTGCTCGCCCAGGCCTCGATTGAGAAGGTCCGCGGGCAGGTGTGGATTTCTTGGGCGTTTGCCCCGGCGCTTCGACACGAACTCCTGAATCCGCGCGTGTTCGCGCGGATGAACCTGGCGATGATCGCGCAGCTGCGCACCTATGCGGCCGTGTGCCTTTACGAAGTGGCGAACCGCTACAAGAACGTAGGGCAGAGTCCGCGCAAGGAATGGCGTTGGTGGCACGACCCGATCACAGGCAGGTCGCCTGACGCCGTTCGCCTGGAGAAACTGGACTACTCCTTCTTCAAGCGCGACGTATTGAAGCCAGCGATCGCGGAGATCAACGCGGTGACCGATCTTCAGATTGAGCTGAAGGAGCACAAGCAGGGCCGCTTCATCCACGAGATCCAATTTCTTATTCGACCCAACGAGCAGCGCCAACTGGCCCTCGAGCAAGCCCCGGAAAAAGCGGATCTCGAGTCGGTTCGACAGGCCCGGGAACTGGGCATCAGCGACGCTCGAGTCGAGAAGATCGTCGACGCGTTTGGCGCCGAGGCGTTGGCCACGGCGCTCCCGGATCTGCGGCGACGAATTGAGACCCCATTTCCTGAGCCAGTGCGCGATCCGGAGCGTTACCTGCTTTCGTTGATGCCCGGGCACGCTGAGCGCGCTAGCGCGCGGGCCGTGGCAGCCGAGGCCCGCAATGATCCAGAAAGTCGAGAGTCGAAAGACATTCAGGGTCGGCGGCGCGAGGCGTACGAAACGGCTTGGAGGGCGTCACGGCTCAAGGCGGTCGAGGACGATTTCCGCAAACTTTCTGCGCCTGAGCAATTCCAGATAGCCGGCGAGATCCTCCGGGCGATGGAAGAGTTGGTGCGCCAAGGCGCAGGACCGGTTCATCCACAGATGATCAAGCGTCTGAAGACGGACGGTTGGACGCACGACCTAGTCAAACGCAGATTCCTTGCGATGTACGCCGAGGCGACCATCGGCAAGGCTTGGAACGTTCCCACGGATCAAGACCTGCTCACGGTCGCCGCGCGGCTCGGCGATGCGGGGGTGCACTGAGGATCGCTCGGCATGGGTGAGGGTGAAGGGCGCCACGCACGACAACGCCGGTAACTTCGGCGACGATCTGCCTGGACGGCGACACTCATCCTGTCCGGCCATGCTGCTTGACTATCCACTCAGCTCCTCGAAGGAGCCGAAGTCCGTATTTCCAAGGGCACCTTGCGCAAGTGAGCAGCTGTCGCTTCCACTACCGCTGGCGATTCTGCAAAGCGGGGAAGGGCGCTCCAATTGCCCACACGTCCCTCACGATGACGACGTTCGACCACCGCGAGTACGTCGTCAAGCACTCGCAGCTGCGCGCTGCGCTCAGCGGGGTGCGAAGACAACGGCAGCTCCGGAAAATCAGGGTGTGCGAAAAGAGTGCCCATGGTTCGGTCGCTTTCAAAAAACTATACAGCACATGACCGGTCAGCGCAGCCGATCCCATTTGAGGTTGCAGGCCAGCGCCGACGCCTCGTCATAAACGAAATAACGATCATCCGTCCTCCTGAACCATGAGAGCAACGAGCGCTTAAGGTGGTTTCTGCGCGAGAGCCCGTTGGCGAGATAGCGCTTGGCCAGATCGTCTTGCTAAGCAGTGGTGCAACTGAACTGCCCCGGGATGTGTCGCAACCGCTGCACCCACAGTACGCGCTTGGTGTTGTCATGCTCGACTTCACCGAGTACGTCGTGCCCAGTTGTAGGAGCCGGTGCCCCGCCTTGGATGACAAAGGGAGCACATTGTTATCAGTATGTGATAATGATAAGTATGACGCGCCGCGATCCCTCTCTAGACACGTTGTTGGATCTGAACGGCCAGGTGTTGGTGATCGACGAGGCCGGCTACTGGGTGAAGTTCGCGGTGCATCAGGTGCCAGCCACTAGGGATAAGCCGCATGGCCTCGACTACACGCTAACCATGCACGGCCCCGATGGTGAACGCCTGGTTGGTTTCGACAACGCTCACCACGTGACGGCCCAGCAAGGAAGGGCGCACAAGGCCAAGGACCACAAGCACCGGCTGCGCACGGTCAAACCCTATGACTACACGGATGCCGCGACCCTGGTTGCTGCGTTTTGGAAGGAAGTCGAATCGGTGATGCGAGAAAAAGGAGTTTGGACATGAAGACGTTGAAAGTCGGAATCGCCTCGTATGAGGACATGAAGGCGCGCACGATGGCCATCGCGAGGGGCGAACTGCGCTCCAAGGCAAGCGATCCCAAGGTGTGGTTTACCTCGCCCGAAAGCTTTGCCAAGCTGCTGTCTAACCGCAACCGCGCGCTCTTGGCGCAAATCGCCGACACGCACCCTTCATCCCTGCACGAGTTGGCCGTCAGCACCGGTCGCACGCCCGGCAACCTCTCGCGCACCCTGAAGACGATGGAGCGCTACGGCCTGGTGCGACTGAAGAAGGGTGAGCACGGCCGACTTCGCCCCGAGGTGCCTTACCGCGAAGTGCAGTTGGAAATGACGCTGTCGTAGGGCAAAGCACGTTCCATCAGAAACCTCGTGTGAGCTTGCCGCGGTGCGCGGCATGACGCGCCGGCCGATCGAGCACTATCGCCTCTTGATCGACGCATCGCTGGCTTCAATCACCTCAAGCCTCGGCGCTCAGAACAACTCTTGCGCGACGCCCCGCCATACGCTCGCTCGCTCTCGCCACGGCCAAAGCTGGCCGCGTCCTGAACGTATCGTCCGTACCGGTCCCGCGGTCGACCCAGTCCAGCTTGAGTGCCTCGTAGACCGGCTGCCAGCCGTCGCCGCGGCGCAGCTGCATCGCGGGATTGGGCAGATAGTGGCCGTTGCGGGTGCGAGCCCACAGCTTGCGCGCCGGCTTGTAGCCGCTGTCGACCTCGGCGCGCGCCAGCACCTGGTTGAGGTAAATGGAGGACGCGTCGAAGTTCGCCTCGAAGCTGCGCATCAATTTCGGCAAGAGCGGGTCGGGCGAGCGTTGCACGATGTCTTCCAGCAGCGCCGGCGACAGCCACCCCAGTTCCGCGAGCAGCGGCCAGGTCGCCCGCAGACCGAGCAGGTGCAAACGGGCCTCGGCCATCCAGGCGAGCGGCGCCGGTTTCCGTCGCCACGATTCGATGGTGGCGACCGCCTGCGCGGCGGCCTCCCAGTTGCCTGCACGCAGCCACATCTTCGCCGCATGGGTCTGCGGATCCCGGGCATCGAAGGCCAGCGATCCGGCGCGGCCTGCGAGTTCCTGCCAGCTCGCAGCGAGCCAGACGGTGGCACCGCCTCGCTGACTGTGCGCTGTGCGGCGTGACGGATCGTCTCCTGCAACATCTGTCGCGCCTCGCGCAGGGATACGTGGTCGCGAAACGCCTCGTGCCGGCCGACTTCGGCGGCCTCGATGTGGCCGGTGAGAACGCGCAGCGACGGCAAGGACTCGTCGGCCGGATATTCCGAGGAAAGGCGATCGCAAGCTTGCAGAGCGGCCGACGCGTCGCGCCGCTCGAGCGCATGCACAGCGTCGTTTCTCAGCATCACCTCGCGGCTGTGTTCGAAGATGTCGAGTTGCATCCGGATCACCCGTGCATCAAGGTGACTCCCCCATGGCTTGCAAAAGGGGTTCGGGAGGGATCCGATACAGGGTGAGATCGCAAGGCCCAAGGCCGCTAGTTGGCCGCCCTCATGGTCTCCTGCTTCGACCGCCCGCGCGGCATGCCGAGCGGGCGGGTGGTCATTGCATCCAATTGTTGCGATCATGGCCGTCTGCCGCGGGTCTGCCGACCCCCATTGCCGTATTCAGAAGCCTTCGTAGTTGGCGCCGGCCACTTTCGCCCGCTCCATCAACACGGTGCCTCTATGCGTGGGCCTGCACCGCATGCACTTCGAATCCCACGCCGAGGCGCTGACGAACAGCGCTGAAGATCGCGGCCAGGTTGTCCATGCTCGGATTACCCTGGGGTGACAGCATGCGGTGCAGGCTCTTGCTTGGCTTGTGAGTCGCCTGCGCAAGCTGCTCGAAACCGAGGGTCGCGTTGACCAGGTCGCGCAGGATCAGGCGTGCGGTCTCAGCCTCGCCGTTCAGGAACAGCGTAGCCGCTTCGTCCAGCAGGGCCTTGGCGAAGGCAGGATCTCGCTCCACGCGCTCGATCACCGTGTGTTTGAAATTGCGGGTCAGTGCCATCTGTTTCACCTCTTGTGTTTGCCGAACTTCCTTGCGGCTGCAGTAGCGGCTTTCTTTCTGGCCTTGTATTCGGATTGCAGCATCTTGGCTCTGTCGATGTCGCGCTGCTGACCGCGCTTTGTTCCGCCGCCGAAGAGCACGATCAACCGGTCACCGTCCTTGGCCAGATAGATGCGGTATCCGGGCCCCCAATCGATGACGTACTCACCAAGCCCATCGAACCATTTCACGCTCGAGGTGTTGCCGAGTTCGAGTCGCAGCTTGGCCGTCACCACTTTGGCTGCAGCCTGCGCATCCAGGCCATCGAACCATGTCTTGTAGGGGCTTGATCCGTCTCGCGCAGATACTCGTCGACTTGAATGCCCATATCCAATGGTGACGTATAGGTTACCCAAATGGCAAGCGCCTCGTCCGGGGCAGGTGCCCAGGGCCGGTGGCCCGGCTGCAAGCGATCATGCCGTTGTTGCGGCCGGTCCGGAAATGACCCACGCGCCGGATCCTCGCCGCCCGCACGGCTTGTATAGCGCGCGGGGCTTCGGCCCTTTGATTGGCGCCCGCCAGTCACTAGGGTGCGCGAAATCTGGCGGCGCCGATGTTCATTCGCCGCTCACTGTCGACGGCTGATCGACAGCCGCCATCGCCACCTCAGGTCAGCGGAGCGCCAACACCTGAGCCAGAGTCTGTCGTGGCTGGTGCGACGATTTTCGAGCGCACCACGGGAAATGGCGGCAGCCCAGCCAGGATTTCGCGCCCGTATCGCATCGTCACGACGCGCGTATCGCACACGGTGATCACGGCACGGTCGGTCACGGTGCGCACGCCGCGGCCGGCCCATTCGGCCAGCTTCATCGCCGCGCGCGGCACGGCGATCGCGACAAACGGGTCACGTCCCTGGCCACTCAACCATTCGGCCAACGCTTCCTCCACCGGAGTTGGGGTGGGGTGAAGGGGAGCTTGTCGATCACCACGTGCTCACACAGCGGCCCCGGCAAGTCGATGCCTTCACCGAACGATTGCAACCCGAAGATGATGCTGCGTTTGCCGCGCGCAACGCGACGGCCGCGCTCCGCGAGCCACGCGTTGCGCGAGCACTCGCCTTGCATCTGCACCTGCCCACTCAAGTCTTTCGGCAGCGCAGCGTGGCGGGCCTCCATCTGGCCCCTGGAGGTGAACAGTGTCGGCGCCGATTCAATATTGACCACCAACACCTCTGCTTGCGCCCGCCAAATCGGGTCCAAGGTGGCGCTGGATTTCCACATGACCACAAGCGCGGGCGAGCGGCTGGATGCGTAATTCAGGTCATCGTCGTCGGCCATTTCAGGCGAGCGTAGTCGCTGTTTCACACGAGCGTAGTCGGCATTTCAGATGATCGACGAATCGCCGTGGGGCGATGGTGCGTCTCCCACCGTTGGGTGAAGGTCCAGATCCTGCTCTTTGGCCATGAGAAATCCTGAACTCGCAGCGAGCGAAACGTTCCTCGCGGCTGGGTTTGCCCGGCTGCGCCGGTCGGGCTGCCCCAGGTTCGCGCGGTCGCGCTCATTCGTGCGGGACGACACGCAGGCGCCTTCCGAATCTCCGACGCGGAAACCGGAACGAAGGCATTCGTGGTGCTTGTGGAGGGTGGGGTGTCTGGCGCGTCTTGGGTGGGCCGCGCATGCCGCGGTGGACCTGCTTTCAGAGCCACCTCTTGATCGACGCATAGCTCGCACGGTCCGCTGTCCAGGGCTTTGGGCTTCGCCACGATGGACACCGTCGCGGTGAAGTCCGGGCCGTCAAACATGTACAAGCTGGGTGGTGCAGTGACGCTGGCATCGCCAGGTGGCGACGCCTTTGGTGCTCCTCGTTCAGAACGTCTTGAGATCGCGGTGGGTGTTTCGGTGATCGACGGTGCCGATCGGCTCGTCTATGGCGACGTGCGCGATCGCTGGATGGCGTCAAGCAGCATGGCCGGTCAAACGACATTCATCTTGGCCGCTGAACAAGCGGCGAACGAGGTGCGGCGCCGTCATTTGGGCGCGGACGGGGCGCCTCTTTCCGAGCCGCGCACCGTGCGGACCATAGAGAGGTAGAAGTCGAAATGACGCGCGGTTCTCAAGCCGTGAATCAGGTCGGCGGCGTCCCTTCGACGATGAGGCCGACGCCATATGGTGTGGGGAAATTGAATGTCTCGGCGGACGTATCGGCGGCGGCACAGCGAAAGCTCACTGCCGAACCATCGAGATCGCAGGCGTCCGTGGCTAGACCGATATCCAAGGCTTCTGGCATGGCAAGATGATGGAAGCATGGCGCCGTCACCCTGCACGAAGAGGATAGGCTGCACTCCTATGACCGTTTCTCACCAGCTAGCCCAAGATACCTCCGTCTGGAGGCGCTTTTGGTCGCCTCGTACTTTTCTGGAGGTTGTGCCCGGCGGGGCGACCTCTGAAGAGGCGGGAGAGATCAACTATCGAAATGCTGTCTGGTTGAAGACGTACATGGACATTTACATTCTGCGATGGGGTGCGCTTTGGGCCTTGACGATATTCCTCGTGATTTCGGCAACAGGCGAGGAGATTCCGGATTTGGTCTATGTGCTTACGCTCGCATCGACGCTGGTGTCATCGGTTGGCTTGGCGACCATGATCCTGATCTATCGTCGTGCGGCCAAGGCTATCCAAGGGTGAGCTGGATTCAGGGGTCACTGAGCACCGCCACGTGTCGTGCAACGCGATGTCGTTTCGCCACAAAGAAAAACCCACAATAACGGCATGCCGTCCATCACTGCTACCGCGCGTCCCCGCAAATCGGTCGGTTCTCAAGCGCTCGAGCCGCCCGCTGCTTCGTCGAATCTGGTTCAGATGCTGATCGCCAGTGGATACGCAGACGTCCGTGCGATCGGTGATCAGGTCTGCGCCGTCAAGCGATTCAATTTCACGACGGCTGTGGTCGTCGGCTTGGACGACGTTGGATATCAGCGCCGATACTGCTATGAGCATCAGGCCGATGCCCGGGCCGCGCTGTTGGCATGGGATGGTCGCGGACATCCGTCCGGGCCATGGATCAAATGCAAGGGCGCAGGCATCGATCTGCTGAACCCTGCGCTTTGTTAAGCATTCAGCAAGCCAGCGCAGCTTTCGCTGCTTAACCACCAGCGCATCTATAACCGTAAATGCAGGTGCTAGCGATGCGGTTGCGGCGCATGAATGGCTGGCAGGCAATTCGGAAGCGCGCCGCGCGGGCCTCGGAGTTGACTCAGTCTGGCCGACGTAAAGCGAGCAGGTCTTGGCAATCGAGTGGGGATTTGGGCCCCACGATCAGCGACCTTTCTCGCGACGGTACATCTATTGCGCGAAGTCCTGGAGCGACTTGCCGCTGTCGATGGCGGCTTTCAGCCACCCGGGCTTCGGACCGCGGCCGGTCCACGAGTTCCCCGCGCCATCGCTGTAGTGGAATTTGGATGGCGCACGCTTGGACTTCTTCGCGGGCGCCTTGGCGGCCGGAGCTGCCGCTTCGACCTGCGCAGCTGCCGCAGCAGCTGGTTTCGACTTGGCGCTCGACCCAGCCCGGAACTCGTCGATCGATCGTCCTGCCTTCAAGGCATCGCGCAGCCAATGCGGACGTGGACCCCGGCCTGACCACACATTGCCATTGCCGTCGCCGAACTTCGCTTTCGACTTGGTAGAAGACTTCGCTGCCGCAGTCTTCGGTTTTCCGGTGGCGTTGCCCGGCTCAGAGCCGAGTCCCAGATGCGCCGCAGTCAGACCGTAGTGCGCGATAGCGACCCTGATACGCTCGACCACGCCTTTGATTTCACCGTTGCGCATCACTTCTGCTTGGCGCTGGAGTTGATCGATCTGTTTTTGGATCTGCTTATAGGTTTGTGCCATTGCTTGCTTTCTTGAGTTATTGAGGGGGAGCGTACTCGAACTCCCCAGCCGCGATTCTGCCAGTCTCCGAACGGTAGCGCGATGATTTAGATGCCGATGGATTATTTGCTGAATCAGATCCGCGTGACCAGTCACGACTCCGCGCGAATTGACAATCACTTCAAGGTAATACGCGGCGCTGGCGAGAAACTCTTGCTTTCCTCACTCCAAAATGGGGCACCCGAAGGGCTTGCACGCTCGTGGCATGGAGCGAAGCCAGAGTCACGAAGGTCGACTGTGCGACCACACAGATCTGATCGGCATCCCGCAGGGGAGGGCGACCGTTCGCAGCTCCGACCTGGTTCAGACTACGTCGATCGGTGTGGTCACGACACGCTTGTACCTGTCCATCACCTCTGGCTCGACACCCAGCCAACGAGCCACCATCTCAGGCTCGAAGCCGCGCCGCAGCTGTCGCAAGGCGAACGTATGCCGCAGCCGGAACGAGCCGCCCTCGTTGCTATCGAGCCCTGCATCTTCCAGCACGGCTTTGGCACACTTGTACTGCGACTCTTTCCCCCAGGGCTTTCCTGCGCGGGTCGACGGAAACAGGAAGGTGCCTTCGATCGCAGCCTCGCGCCGGACCTGCAGCCAATGCTGAAGCAGCTCGCCCGCCCATGACGCGATCGGCGTCTCCCGCGCCAGCGAGTTGCCGTCGCCCGGTACGGCAACCTTCCAGGGCCGATCTCGCACGCGGCCACCGCGCGAGACGGGGGAAGCCAACGTCAGGGCGCGAACGTCGCCGGGCGTCAGCCCGCCCCCCAACTGCAATGCCACCGCGGTCCGGTTGCGAAGCTCTTGCCATGTGAAAGCTGCGTGGGCATCTCTTCTTGCAGCGGAAAGCCCGGGGCGCGGCCGCGCGTTCGACAAAAAGGTAATCAGATGCCTGGCCTCGGCGACCGACAGGAACTCTGGTAATGGATCGGCGTGGGCGGACTCGGCATACCGCACCTCGGGGTGCGATTCGAGCCAGTCTGAGGCTGCAGTGTTCGGCGGCATGTCGGTCTCTGCAGCATGGTGGCGCAGCACCCGATCGATGAGGCGCACCAGCTTCAGTGCGTGGCGGGGTGAGAGGGAAAGATCCGAACTCTTGCGGCCGAAGCGCGCTGCCTGGAAGGCCTGCAGATCCTGCAAGTCGAGCGATGCCAGCGTGACGGCGGGGGACTGGCCCAGACACCAGGCCGCGAACGCACCCCACATGTCGCGATAGACCTGGACCGACGCCGGCTGGCGCAATGAACCTGAAGCGCGCTGGCCATCGAGCCACTGCTCGAACGCAAGACGATGGCTCTCGGCGGGCGTTTCGTCGAAAAGGGGGAGGGATGAAGTGGACATTTAAATACGCTAACGGCGCTTCTTTTGATTATGTATCGGGGCGGTGAGGCACGTGTGAGACGGACGTTGGTTTTAGGTGTAAGAAGTGTATGCCGTTAGCGTAAATTGATGTGGCACGATGCCGCCGACTGGCGCAATCCCGTCATGCCATCAAGCACGTTGAGCATGGGTTCTTTCTGCTTGGCCGTTGCGCGAGGCGCCACGCCTGCCTGGCCGTAATCAATCCTGTAGCGCTGCAAGGCGATCTACCTTGCTTCCAACCAAAAAGGCCCCGCCTTTCTTCAGATCAGGCTCTTCATGCAGCTCCCAGCTTCTCGAATTCGCCGCGCAAAAACGCGACGACCTCGGCGAGGTCCAGTGCCTCCAATCGATTCTTTTGCAGGAATGCGGCCCACTGTCTTTGTTTCGCCGCATCCTGCGCGAATGCGTCACTCAAACCCGAGGGGAGGGTGCTGGGCAATGCCAGTTTCCGCCGCGCAAACGTTGCTTCGATTGCGCGGCGCAGTTCGGTGGTATCCAAGGTACCTTCGTGCAGCAACACCCACAGATCGAAATAGTCCTTCATGCGCGTGTTGACCATGCCCAGCAGGCACACCGCATGAAACTTCTCGGCCACCACGGTGTATTTCGGATAGGTGCGCAGGTGTGGAGCGGGCAGGCCCTCGAGCAGCACCGGGTAGCTCACCGATTCCGCCACGGGCGTGACCACATCGCCAAAACCGATGTCCACCTGCAGTGCGATGCGCGCACCGTCCAACTTCGCCTGCAGGTCGATCCGTACACCGCCGTAGCCCGCTTCCTTGCGAATCACCGAACCCTTGACGGAGGCCGGGTCGAACGCGATGCCATCTTCCACCGTGATCTCGCAGATCTCGCGGAACGCCGAAACTGCGGAGTCGATGTCGTCCGGGCCAAACCCCAGCAGGTCCGCATCGCGCGTCGGCCGATGCGGTTGGTCATACCACAGCGAAAACAGCAGGGCGCCCTTGAGCAGGTAATTAGGCGCATGGGGCGAGACCGACAGCCGGTACAGCAGCCGCTCCAGCCCATAGTGGGTGAGCGTCAGGTTGAAGTCCTGCCTCGAGGCATCGGCGCGCTGCTTCAAGCGGGAGAGGATGGAAGCGGCGAGGTTGCGGCTCATGCAGTGATGCTTTCCAGATAGGGCCGCATGACATTGGCCACGCGATCCGCCGTGGCGTAATGCCACAGCGCATCCATGGTCAGCTTGCGCTGCGACCAGCCATCGCGCAGCGCCTCCAGCGCCACGTCCAGGCCGATCTTGTTGCGGTACTTGAAACAGTCGGCCACCGTCTTGGCCGCATTGAATACGGCCACATTCACGCCATCGATCACGACCGGTTCGATGCCCTCGGTCAATGCCGCCCCCGACATGCGCACCACGCGCAGCGCCGGTTGGTCCAGGCGGGGTGTGGGCGAGTGATGGGGGATCGCCATCCAGACCTCGAACGGCGCCTGCGTGCCGATGTCGTGGACGCGCAGCGCCGACAGCAGGCACACCACGCCCCGCGGCACGCGCAGGGCGACCTCGGCCAGGGACCGGTGCTCGCTGAGCGCGCGTCCCGGCAGGCTGTAGATGCCGCGGGCGACTCGTTCGAGCTTGCCGGCCGAAACCAGCCGGCTGAGGACCATCGTCGCCACGCCGTGCTCAGCCAGATCGCGTGCGCGCAGCAGCGGCTGGCGCTCGGCGAGCGCCAGGGCGGCCTGTTCCAGCGTTGATTCCGAGCGGAGTGCCATTCTTAGAGTATGTTGCAATAATTATTCATTTGTCAATAAATGACTAGATAACGCATCTGCGGCCGGAACACCGATAGGGTGCGCCAGGTGCGCGCTTTCAGCGCGCGGCCAGCAGCTAGCTCGTCATGTGAGGCGAGTGGCCGACGACCCATTGCGCGGGCGAAAGTAGCCAAAGACGTGCGTCACCCTCCGCAAGAACTTTAGCGGCTAAAGTCTGTGATCACGTTCAATCATTGGCGCCTGGCATCCGTGTACATCCACATCTTCTACACAAACGTTCTGCGGCTACTCCACGAGCAAGGCATGACCAAGCATGAGCTTGCAGAGAAAGCAGGGGTGTCCATCTCCTACTTGTCGGACCTGACGAATGGGAAGGCCAACCCCTCCCTCGAACTGATGGAGCTGATTGCCGATGCACTCGACACACCGCTCCCGCTGCTTCTGGAATCAACAGATCTCGACCGCGAGGCCCTCGATGCCCTCAAAGGCGCCTCCACCAAGAGTAGTCTTCCATCCGGTTTCGAACGCGTCTCCGTGGTGCTCCCCAGCGTGCAGGCGTTCCAGGTGAAGCAGTGGGGCGAGGTCGCCCGCAAGCGCCTCCAGCGCACCTGAGAGACCAGGGCGTAAGCGCCAGCCGCGTTTTAGCGGCTAAAACCCCGTCGATTCGAATGCTACGTTGCCCCGCACGGCGCAATGCTGGTCGTCGTATGCACGAAAAATCTCTCTTAATGAACGATATATCGTTAGTTTAAGTGTAATAATGCGTCCAGTTGTTAATCAGGATGCAGGTTGTGACAGAGGACGACATTTCGGTAAAGCAGACGCGGGCGAAGGCGATGCTCGTGCGCGACCTCGGAGAGGTCTTCATGGGCGCCCTGAACGATCCGCGCACCGTGGAGATCATGCTCAACGCGGACGGAAAGCTCTGGCAAGAGCGCCTCGGCGAGGGCATGCGCCACATTGGCTCGATGCGCGGCTCGCAAGCGCAGTCGGTGATGAAGACCGTGGCGGGCTACCACGGCCGCGAAATCACGAAACTCAAACCCATGCTCGAGTGCGAATTCCCGCTCGACGGATCACGCTTCGCTGGCCAGCTGCCGCCCGTCGTGCGCGAAGCCACGTTCGCCATCCGCAAAAAAGCCGTAGCGATCTTCACGCTTGACCAGTACGTGACGAACGGCGCAATGACTGCGCAGCAATGCGACGTCATCCGTGCGGCCGTCAGGGGGCATCGCAACATCCTCGTGATTGGCGGAACCGGCAGCGGCAAGACAACCCTGGTCAACGCGATCATCGATGACATGGTGGCGCTCGATCCGACTGAACGCATCGTCATCATCGAAGACACGGGCGAGATCCAGTGCGCCGCGATCAATCACGTCCAGTTCCACACCACGGTGGACGTGAGCATGACGATGCTCCTCAAGACGACGCTGCGCATGCGCCCGGACCGCATCCTCGTCGGCGAGGTCCGCGGCCCCGAGGCGCTCGACCTGCTGCAGGCCTGGAACACCGGCCACGAAGGCGGCGCGGCCACCCTGCATGCGAACAACGCCCGCGCGGGCCTCACGCGCCTGGCCATGCTTGTGAGCATGCATCCCGATTCCCCGAAGCCCATTGAACCGCTGATAGGCGAGGCCGTTCACGTGATTGTTCACATCGCCCGCACGCCCGAAGGCGATCGACGCATCCAGGAAATTCTTGAGGTTTCCGGCTACGCCGATGGCGCCTACGTTACCCGCAATCTTTGAAGGACCCCTGTCATGTTCACCCCTCCTCATCAACCCATGCGCGCAAACCGCACCGCAATGCTGGGCATCGTCGCGGCGCTGTTCATCCTGTTGATGATCCTGTCGCAGCACGCGCACGCCTCGGCAGGGACAGGCGGAGCGCTCCCCTATGAAGATTCGCTCGACAAGCTGCGGGCATCGGCCACGGGGCCCGTCGCGTTCGCGCTTGCCATCATCGGCCTCGTCATCGCCGGCGGCGGACTGATCTTCGGCGGCGACCTCAATGGCTTCTTCCGCACGCTGATTTTCTTGGTGCTTGTGATCTCGCTCCTCGTCGGAGCCCAGAACATGATGAGCACATTCTTCGGGCGCGGCGCTGTCCTCGGCGCAGTCTCTCCGAGCTCGGTTCTCGTCCACAGCACGCAGGCCTGAGCGATGGCCCTGCGCACTGTTCCCATTCGACGGGTCGGCAACCGAACCAACCTCTTCATGGGCGGGGATCGTGAGCTGGTCATGTTCTCTGGTCTGCTTGCCTTCGCGCTGGTATTCAGTGCGCAGGAAGTCCGCGCCACGGTCTTCGGCCTGGTGCTCTGGTTCGCATCGCTCTTCCTCTTTCGCTTGATGGCAAAAGCCGATCCACGGATGCGTCACGTGTATCTGCGCCATCGCCGCTATCGGGCCTTCTACCCTCCACGCGCAACACCGTTCCGTGAGAACACGGCGATGCAAGGGAACCCATACAAGTGATCCCCGCAATCACGGTCTTCATCGCGTTGCTCGGCGCGCTCCTCCTGTTCATTCTGTGGGCACGCATTCGCGCCGTCGACAGCGAGCTTCGCCTGAAGAAGCATCGTTCGAAGGATGCAGGCTTGGCCGATCTGCTGAACTACGCCGCCCTGGTCGACGATGGCGTTGTTGTTTGCAAGAACGGCTCGTTCATGGCGGCGTGGCTCTACCAGGGCGAGGACAACGCCAGCGCCACCGAGGAGCAACGCGAGGCGGTGTCGTTTCGCATCAATCAAGCGCTCGCCGGCCTTGGAAGCGGCTGGATGGTCCACGTCGACGCTGTACGTCGACCAGCACCGGCCTACTCCGATCGCGGCCTCTCGCATTTCGGCGACTCCGTCACTGCGGCCATGGATGAGGAGCGCCGTCGCCTGTTCGAAGGGCTCGGCACGATGTACGAAGGCTACTTCGTCATCACCGTCACCTACTTCCCGCCGATGCTCGCGCAGCGTCGCTTTGTTGAACTCATGTTCGACGACGACGTCAAGGCGCCCGGCCACAAGGCCTGCACGGCGGGGCTCGTCGAAAGCTTCAAGCGCGAGTGCCTGAGCATCGAGTCCCGCCTGTCTTCGGCCATCAGCCTTCAGCGCCTGGTCGGTGAAAAGAAGGTTCAGGAAAACGACCGCGAAGTCACACACCACAACTTCCTGCGCTGGCTGCAGTTCTGCATCACAGGCATCAATCAACCGATCCAGCTCCCGTCCAACCCCATGTACCTGGATGCGCTGATCGGCGGACAGGAGCTGTGGGGCGGGGTGGTGCCGCGCATTGGCAAAAAGTTCGTGCGAGTCGTGGCGATCGATGGCTTTCCTCCGGAGTCCTACCCGGGCGTCCTCACCGCGCTCGGCGAGCTGGCCTGCGAGTACCGCTGGTCTTCGCGCTTCATCTTCATGGACGTGCACGAAGCCATTTCGCATCTGGAGAAGTTCCGCAAGAAGTGGAAGCAAAAAGTCCGTGGCTTCTTCGATCAGGTCTTCAACACGAACACGGGAAGCGTCGACCAGGACGCCATGTCCATGGTGAACGACGCCGAGGAAGCCATCGCCGAGGTCAATTCCGGAATGGTGGCGGCCGGCTACTTCACCAGTGTTGTCGTCCTGATGGACGAGGATCGAGCCAAACTCGATATCGCCGCACGTCAGATTGAAAAGGCCATCAACGTACTCGGGTTCGCAGCGCGCATCGAAACCATCAACACGATGGATGCGTATCTGGGAAGCCTGCCCGGCCATGGCGTGGAGAACGTCCGCCGCCCGCTCCTCAACACGATGAATCTGGCGGATCTCTTGCCCACGTCGACCATTTGGAGCGGTCAGAACTCGGCGCCCAACCCGATGTATCCCCCGATGGCGCCGCCGTTGATGCACTGCGTGACGCACGGCGCGACACCGTTTCGCTTCAACCTGCACGTGCGCGATCTGGGCCATACCTTTGTCTTTGGTCCCACCGGCGCCGGCAAATCCACGCTCCTGGGGCTGATCGTTGCTCAGGCCCGGCGCTATCAAGGCATGTCGATCTTCGCGTTCGACAAAGGCATGTCGATGTATCCCTTGGCCGCTGCAGTCAGGGCGGCGACGGGCGGTCGAACCGGCCTTCACTTCACGGTTGCGGCCGACGATGAAAAGCTCGCCTTCAGCCCGTTGCAGTTTCTGGAGACGAAGAGCGATCGCGCCTGGGCGATGGAGTGGATCGACACCATGCTCGCACTCAACGACGTCAAGACGACGCCCACGCAGCGCAACGAGATCGGAAACGCCATCGTCTCCATGAGCAGGAGTGGCGCGACCACATTCTCCGAATTCGTCGTCACGCTGCAAGATGATGCTCTGCGGGAAGCTCTGCACGTCTACACCGCTGACGGCGCGATGGGTCACTTGCTCGACGCCGATCGCGACGGGCTGGAGCTCTCGGACTTCACGGTCCTGGAAATCGAGGAGCTGATGAACCTCGGAAATCGGTATGCGCTGCCGGTGCTTCTCTACCTGTTCCGACGCATCGAGCGTTCGCTGCGTGGCCAGCCCGCCCTGATCGTGCTCGACGAAGCCTGGCTGATGCTAGGTCACCCGGTGTTCCGAGAAAAGATCCGCGAATGGCTCAAGGTGCTTCGCAAGGCGAACTGCATGGTTCTTATGGCCACTCAGAGCCTGACGGACGCCGCCAATTCCGGCATCCTGGATGTGATTGTCGAGTCGACGGCAACCAAGGTCTTCCTGCCCAACATCTACGCACGGGATGAGGACACCTCGGCACTCTATCGCCGCATGGGGCTGAACACCCGACAGATCGAAATCCTGGCCACGGCGATTCCCAAGCGCCACTACTACAGCGTTTCGGAAAAGGGGCGACGGCTTTTCGACCTCGCCCTCGGGCCCTTCTCATTGGCGTTCGTCGGGCACACCGACAAGGAGTCGGTGGCGGACATCAAGAAGCTCGAAACCCGCCATGGCGACGGGTGGGTGGCCGAATGGCTGGCACTCAAGAACCTGAACATGAATGAACTCGCAGCAGCTGCAGCATGAGAAATCCTTTCAAGAAGAGACGGACGGCACCGAGCACCAAAGCTCCACGCGCTCAGATGCAAGAGAACCCGTACTTTGCGGCACGCAGGACGTGGAACGATCACGTGGGCGGGGTCGTGTCCTCGCGCCAAACCTGGCAGGTGGTAGGCATTCTCTCGATGCTGATTGCCCTGGCAGGCGTTGGCGGCATGGCCCACATCGGCGCCCAGTCGAAGTTCGTCCCCTACGTCGTAGAGGTCGACAGGCTCGGCCAGGCCGTCGCAGTGCAGCAAGCCGGCCGCGCCGCGCCGGTGGACGAGCGCGTCGTACATGCCACGGTCGCGGCGTTCGTCTCTGACGCGCGAATGGTGACGCCAGACATCGCCCTGCAACGCAAGGCGGTCTTCCGCCTCTATGCGTTCCTAGGACCCAACGATCCGGCCACGGCCAAGATGAACGAATGGCTCAACGGCACTGCAGATGCGAGTCCATTCAAGCGCGCTGAAAAAGAGACGGTGAGCATCGAAATCCTCTCCGTGCTGCCGCAAACCCCTGACACCTGGCAAGTCGACTGGCGGGAGGTCACCCGCGATCGACAGGGCGTGGCCAAGGGACTTCCTTCGCGCATGCGCGCGCTGGTCACTGTGTTCACCGTTCCACCGTCGACAAAGACGACCGAAGAGCAGATCCGAAACAACCCCATGGGGATCTACGTGCGCGATTTCTCCTGGTCCAAACAGGTTTGAGACGTTCATCATGAAAAAGTACATCTCAGCCTTTGCTCTCGGCCTGCTGCCCCTGACCACGATGGCGGCAACTCCGCCCAATCTCGAAGGACCGTCAGCAGACCCGCTCGCTGCACCCGTGCCGGCCATGGTGGCCGCGCCAGCAGCCGTCGCCACGCCGAACCTTTCAATACCCTCTGCGTCTGCCGGCTACGTACCGGCGGCCCTCGATGCCGCGCCCGTGCAGCAGGTGCCGAGGATTGCCCCTATGGCGTCGGCGTCGCATCGCCGTGGCAGGGCGCAAGCGGCCGATGTCCGTTCGCCTCCCTTGGTCGCCGAGGCTTCGACGTCAGCGCGCTTGGCGCTCGGCTCGAGCCCGACGCTGACGGCCCAAGAGCAGGCCGCTCTTGCCATCGCTCGCCGGTGGAAGGAAAGCAGCGCCAGCAACGGCCTCAACTCCGTTGCCGGCCCGGATGGCACTGTTCGGTTTCTCTTCGGTGCCTCGCAGCCCAGCGTCGTCTGCGCAGTGTTTCAGGTTTGCGATATCGAGCTGCAGCGCGGCGAGACGGTCAACGCAGTCCACCTGGGTGACACCGCTCGCTGGGTGGTCGAGCCGGCCGTCTCTGGCAGCGGCGCCACCGAAGTGATGCACCTGGTGATCAAGCCGATGGACGTCGATCTCGAAACGACGTTGATGGTCGCGACGAACCGCCGCACGTACCACTTGCGCCTGCGCTCGCATCGCTCAGAATTCATTCCGCGTATCGCCTTCATCTACCCCGAGGAAGCTGCTGCCAAGTGGGACGCGATCACGAAGCGCGAGGCCACGGAAAAAGCAGACGCAACGATCCCTTCTACCGACGAATCGATGAATGACCTGAGCTTTGACTATCGCGTCGAAGGCTCGGCGAAATGGAAGCCGGTGCGCGTCTACAACAACGGGCAAAAGACGTTCATCCAAATGCCCACGTCAATGGCAGCTTCCGAAGCGCCAACGCTGCTGCTCGTGCGCAAAGACGGCGGCATCTGGACCGATGAAGAAACCGCGATGGTCAACTATCGCGTTCAGAACGATCGATTCGTGGTTGATGCGCTGTTCGAGAAGGCCATCCTGATTGCCGGTGCCGGCGCTTCGCAGGACCGGATCACGATCACCCGGGGCAAGCAGCAATGAAATGGGCCCTCCTAGGGATTTTTCTATGCGGCGTGCTCGCCGGCTGCGCGAACCTACAGCAGCCGTCGACCGGCAACTTCGCGCCGAATGTACCGGCCGAAGCGAACGCACGTTTCGTCGTCGATTCGCTCACCCAGCTCACGGCTCTGTATCCGCCTGCGCATACTCAGTTGAACCTTGAGCAAAAGGCCGAGGACGCTTTCGGCGTGAGCCTTGTCGAAGCTCTCCGCGCCAAGGGCTACGCCGTTCTGGAGTTCAAGCCACTCGCAGAGGACCGGTTCCTGTGGTCTTCCGCTCGCTCAGCGGCAGGGCAACATGACGGCCTCGGATTGAGCTACGTCGTCGATCAGCCGGGCGCCGGCGACATCTATCGCGTCGTCCTCACGGTGGGCGGCAGGACCTTGACGCGCGCATACCTTGCTCACAACCAAACAGCGTTGCCGGCCGGTGCCTGGTTGCGGAAGGAATAGGAATGTCGACGTCCGATCGAATGTCCCCCGACGCGTCGCCGGGACAGGTATCCAAGGCAGCGGGTACTCGCCGCGTGAACAGCATCCCGGTCTACATTGCATGTGGTGTCGTCGGCATGTTCCTGCTGGTGATGGCGCTCGTTGCGATGGATCGCGCCCAGCAGCAAGACCAACCCGTCGAGTCGAACGAAAAGGCTGGCAGTAGCAGCATGTTCGCGAAGGAGATCGCGGGCGACCGGACGGATGGCGTCGTCCCGGCCTCGGCGTTGGATGTTCCGCCGATGCCTGCCAATGCGGCTGAAGCGCCTCCTGCGCAGCTGGGACAAGCGCCGGTCGTTCCTCCGCTGCAGCCCATGGAACAACAGTTCCCCCAAACCGGAATGGGCACGCGGAACGATGAGCTTGCCGAGCGCACGGCCGAGGAAAGGCGCCAGCAGCTCGAAGCTGCGATGAAAGCAAAGACGGGCGTCCAGTATTTGCCGAAACGCGGCGCCCATGGCATGCCGAACGATCGGTCCAGCTTGACGCCTGCGTCGTCCACCGAGGAAGAGTTGGCCCGCTTGGCCGCACTCCGTCAGCAAGCCGACTCGGCGAATGCCGGCGATCCCATCGCTGCGTATAAGGCCCGTGTCGCTGCGCTGCAGGCCTCGGGCATCGGCGCCGGAAGCGCCGGCGCGGCTGGGTCGTTGTCGTCCGCCGGCGCGGCGCCTTCGAACGACATCGCTCAATTCGGTTCCGGTTCTGGTTCCGGATCGCAGGATCGTTGGAAGCTCAATTCCTCTCCCGAGCGTCCGAGGACGAAGTACGAGCTTCGCGCTGGCTTCGTGATTCCCGCAACGTTGATCTCCGGCATCAACTCGGAGCTGCCAGGCCAGATCGTCGCCCAAGTCAGCCAGAACGTGTTTGATACCCCCACTGGCAAGTACCTGCTGATCCCACAGGGCGCGCGCCTCGTCGGCTCGTACGCCAACAACGTGATTTATGGACAGTCGCGCGTCCTCGTGGCATGGCAGCGCATTGTCTTTCCGGACGGAAAGGCGATGGACATCGGTGCTATGCCTGGAGCCGACAGCGCGGGCTATGCCGGCTTCAACGATCAGGTGAACAACCACTACGTCCGGATCTTCAGCTCCGCTTTGCTCATGTCCGGCGTGATTGCGGGCGTGACATACAGCCAAGGCAGCAGCGGCACGACGACGCCAAACAGCGCACCGACCGCTGCAAGTGTGCTCAGCCAGGCACTCGGGCAAGAACTGGGGCAAGTCACTTCGCAAATGATTTCAAAGAACCTGAACATCGCGCCCACGCTGGAGATCCGGCCTGGGTATCGCTTCAACGTCGTGGCGGTCAAAGACCTGACGTTCACGAGGCCCTATCGCTCGTTCGACTATTGATGCTAAGGCGAAAGAACATGAGAAAACTAGTTGCAAGAGCAACCACGCTGGTTGCGCTGTGTCTCGCGATGGGCTCGTCCTGCGCGGGGATTCCGACAATCGACATCACCAACGTGATTCAAAACACGATCACGGCATCCGAAGAGGTCGCGCAGACGGCCAAGCAGATTGAGCAATACAAGACGCAGCTCGACCAGTACGAGAACATGCTGAAGAACACTGCGGCGCCCGCTGCGTACGTTTGGGACAAGGCCCAGTCGACGATGAGCAGCCTGCGAAGCGCCATCGACACGTACGCGTACTACAAGAACCAGCTCGGCAGCATCGACAGCTACCTGGCCAAGTTCCAGAACACGAACTACTACAAGTCCTCCCCTTGCTTTCAGCCGACAGGGTGTAGCGCGGCGGAGTGGGCAAAGCTCAAGGGACAGCAGGCTTTCGCCTCGGAAGCGCAAAAGCGCTCGAACGACGCCATGATGCGTGGCCTGGACAAGCAGCAGGAGGCACTCGATGCCGACGCGCGGCAACTGGAGCGGCTGCAGTCGAGCGCCCAAACGGCCGATGGCCAAATGAAGGCCATCCAGAACGCCAGCATGATCGCCGCGAACTCAGGCAATCAGCTGCTACAGATTCGCGGTCTGCTCATCGCGCAGCAAAACGCAATGGCAACCCGCATGCAGGCACAAGCGGATGCTGAGGCCCTGCGCGCTGCGGCGGACGCGAAGCAGACCGGGGGCAGCTACGTGCGGACCACCCCGATGACCAGCTGGTGAACGCCGTGAACAGAAAGCAACTTGGAAGAAGCGCGGCTGTGATCCTGGCATTGATGGCTCTCTCGGCATGCAACCCGGCGCCATCGAAAGTGGCGATGCCAGAAGTCAACGACGAAACCTGCAAGGTGAGTTCGATCAAAGCGTTGCCTGACCAGATGAGGACGCCATTTGCCGACAAGTGCTTTACACGGCCGTCGTCGTTCGGTCAGGCCAGCAAGGCGAAGACATGGTGACGCGCGAGGCCTGCTCGAACAAGGCCGGCTTGCTGTTGTTCGTCGCGCTGCTTGTCGTTGCAAGCCACGCGCAAGCGGCAGCGAACGTCGGCGTGCTGGATGACGTCACGCACCGGTTCCAAAGCGCTGCGGCGAGTTGGACGGCCACGATCTCGGATGCAGCGGCGCGCCTCTTCTGGTCGCTCGCGGTCATCAGCATGGTTTGGACCTTCGGAATGATGGCGCTGCGCAAAGCCGACATCGGCGAGTTCTTCGCCGAGTTCGCACGCTTCACCATCTTCACAGGCTTCTACCTGTGGATCCTGACGAACGGGCCGAGCTTCGCCATTTCGATCATGGATTCCCTCAAACAGCTTGGTGGCCAGGCTTCCGGCGCAGCCGGTATCACGCCGTCGGGCATCGTGGACGTGGGCTTCAATGTCTTTTCCAAGGTCGTAGAAAACAGTTCCATGTTCAGCCCTGCCGTGAGCCTCGGCGGAATTCTGATGGGCATCATCATTCTGGGTGCGCTGGCATTGGTCGCCGTGAACATGGTGGTGCTGCTGGTGAGCGGATGGATCCTGGCCTACGCGGGGACCTTTTTCCTCGGCTTCGGCGGATCGCGCTGGACTTCGGACATGGCCATCAACTACTACAAGACGGTCCTCGGCGTCGCGGCCTCGCTGATGGGCATGGTCCTTCTGGTGGGCATCGGCAAAGGGTTCATCGACGACTATTACGCGCAGATGGGTGACGCCACGATGAAAGATCTCGCGGTCTTGCTCGTTGCTTCCATTGTCCTCCTGGCGTTGGTCAGCAAGATCCCCGGCCTGATCGCCGGGATCATCACCGGCGCGAGCGTCGGCGGTGCCGCCCACGCGGGAAGTTTTGGAGCCGGGACATTGCTTGGTGCAGGCGCGATCGCAGGCGCTGCAGTGGCTGCAGCAGGTGCCGCTGTCTCGGCAGGCACATCGCAAGCGCTCGGCGGATCGCAAGCGCTGTCGGCGGCGTTCAAGGCGGCGTCACAGGCAGGTAGCAGCGGCTCGGACTTCGGCGCATCCGCGATGGGGATGAGCGCCGGTAGCGGCGCAGGCGGCGATGGCGGCGCGCCATCACTGGGTGAGGCGATGGGAGGCTCGGGCGGTGGTTCGCAGTCACCCATGAGCGATATGGGCAAGGCCGCGAATGGCGGTGGATCGTCCTCTCAAAGTGAGCGCGATGCGGGCTCCAGTGATGTCAAGGATGGTGATTTTGCGTCAGCTGTCGAAGGGGAGGGCGGCGGCAGCGGCGCAAAAGAAGGCGATAGCTCGGCGTCCGAACAAGGTGGTTCTTCGGCCCTTGGCCAACTCGCACGGGGTGTCGGGCGCATGGCACGCAACAAGACGGTGTCTGCTTGGAATGCCGCACAGCAACGCGGGTCGGAAACGGCCCTTGGCCAGCTCGCCCAGGAGATTCGCAGCCCGACAAAAGAACAGCTCTGGATTCCAAGCAACGAAGCAGCGGACGAGGGCACGCCGAGCTCCTCACCAGATACCCCAACCACCGCCTCCAGCAGCGACGAAGGCTCAGCCGAAGTCGCCGAATTCCGTGATCGCAAGCAAGCGTCCTGAGGAAACCATGGACACCCAACACGTCGTTGCAGGCGCAGCCTGCGCCATCCTCTCCACGCTGTGTTTGCCCTCGGCGGCGCAGGCCCCCGCAATCCTTGAGGGCGACACGCGTCTCGCGTGCGAAGCGATCATGTGCCTGGCGACGAGCCAACGCCCGCATGAATGCAACCTGGCAATCCTGCGCTACCTGAGCATCGTCGGCAAGAAGCCAGGTGAGACGGTGCAAGCGCGCGCCGCATTCTTGAACAAATGCCCTGCAGGGAGCCAGACCCCGGCCATGCAGTCGTTTGTTGCGTCGATCGCAAATGGCGCAGGGCGATGCGATGCGGCGTCGATCAATCAGGCCAACCGCGAAACCTCTCCGGTCGAAGTCGGCGATGGTGTGCGGATCTCCATCAGCAACGTCTTGCCATCGTACTGCGACGCGTACATGAACCATGCGTACACGGGCGGGACGATCGCGCTGCCGCGCTATGTTGGACGCCAAGACAGGGGCGGCTACTGGGTAGAGGCGGCCCAGTACGAGCAAGCGTTGAGTGAGTACAACCATCGCATCCGGCAAGAGGACGCGAACGCGCTTTTGAGTTCGGGTACTCAGTCGTTGCCGACCAGCCGGTGGCAGCGATGAACTCAGCTTCGGCTCAGCTGCAGGCCGCGGCCTCTCCGGCGACGGCGGTGCCGCGCTTGCACGTGGCCGATGGAACGCTCGAAGCCATCAAGTGGCTGGCGCTCGTGCTGATGACAGGCGATCACGTCAACAAGTACCTCTTCAACGAGACCTTGCCATACCTCTTCGAGCTGGGCCGACTGGCCGCGCCGCTCTTCGCGTTCGTGCTGGCCTACAACCTTGCCCGCCCGGGTGCGATGACTCGTGGCGCATATCAGCGAACGATGCGGCGCCTGGCCGTGGTCGGCCTCCTGGCAACGCCCGCATTCCTGGCGTTGGGCGGGCTCCTCGGCGGCACGTATCCACTGAACATCATGTTCATGCTGCTGGCGTCGACGGCCGCGATGTACTTGCTCGAGCGAGGAGAGCACGCAGCGGCGCTGACGGTGATCGTCATCGGCGGCGCGCTGGTCGAATTCTGGTGGCCGGCGATCGGCTTTGCCATCGCGGTCTGGTCCTTCGCCCGTTCGTCAACTTGGCGAGATCTGATCTTCGCCTTCGCGTGCTGCGCATTGCTTTGGGTCATCAACAGAAATTTCTGGGCACTGGCCGCGCTTCCGCTCCTGGGTGTCCTGTCGCGCATCGACCTCGCCATACCTCGCGTGTGGTGGATCTTCTATGCCTTCTACCCAGCACACCTCGTGGCCCTGTGGCTCATCCGGATCCCGATGGCCAAGGCTGGCTACTTGTTCTTCTAGGCGATGCAAGCAATACGAACCGGGGTTTTGAAGTTGTTTGGATCTGCGACGGATCAAGTCACGCGCGCCCGAGCGGTTCACCGCGCTGTGTTGGCGTGCTGCGCCCTTGCGGCATTGCCGGTATTCGGGATGGAATCGGCCGATGTGGCTGCCCTGGTCGCGCGGTGCGCGCCGACGGTCGCGCCAAGCACCATGCAAGCCATCCTTCGGGTCGAATCGGGCTTCAAGCCTCACGTCATTGGCTATCTCGTGCGCAGCCCGCAGGGCAAGTTCAATCTGAGCCGTCAGCCCAGGAGCAAAGAGGAGGCGATTGCCTGGGCAACGTGGATGCACGCCAACGGGTATCGGTTCGACGCCGGCCCGGCGCAAGTCAATTCGAGCAACTTCGAGCGCTATGGCTTGACGCCCGCATCGGCCTTCGAGCCCTGCCAAAACATCGGCGCAGGCGGCGCAATCCTCACTTCTGAATATCTGCGCGCAGTCCGCAAGTTCGGACCTGGCCAATACGCTCTGCGCGCAGCGATCTCTTCCTACAACAGCGGCAACTACGTCACTGGCTTTTCCAACGGCTATGTCAGGCACGTCTCCAACGCAGCGGCTCAGTCGACGCGCCCGCCGCTTCAGCCACAACGCTCCGCGAGCCGATAACTCTCCCAGGAATTCACTTCAATGAAGTTGCCCCTTCTGGCCTTCGCCGCGTCACTCGTGGTGTGCAGCACGTGTACGGCACAGAGCGTGGCCGCAGGCCAAGACAGCCTGCACCGCGCCTTGGCGAAGATCGTTCCAGAGCCGTTCGAGGTCAACGTCGACTCGCGCATCCCTGCGGATACCGTCCTCCGATGGGACGACTCGGTCGACTGGATGGCCGCGCTGAAACAAGCCGCAGCAAAGAGCAATTTGATGTTGCGTCCGCGCTGGGACGCCGGTCTGATCGACGTTGTTCCTGGGCCCAAGCCGGCTGTGAAGGCCGTCGATCCTACGCCCACAGTCGCAGCAGCTGCGCCAGTCAGTGCGCCCGTAGCCGTCGTTGCAGCAGTGACGATGCCTCGCACATCTGGCCCGGCCGCTACGGGCTTGATGCCTACTTCAGCAGCAGCTCCGGCACCGGTGGCGACGATGGCACCCACATCCGCTCCTGGCCCTGTGGCAGCAACCGCGCCAACACTGACGAATGTGGCAACGACTGTCACGAAGCCCGCTGTTGCCGAGCGCAAGCCCGAGCCAGAAAAGATCTCCCAAATAGCAAAGCCCACGCCTGTGAAGGCACCGACAGGTCCAACCTGGAGCGTCCAGATCAAGGACCTGAACCTCGCGACCACTTTCCAACGATGGGCCGCGGTTGCGGGCTGGAAGGTCCGCTGGGATGCCGACAAGCACGTGATGGTGGAAGCGCCGGACAGCTTCACGGGCTCGTTCGAGGACGCCGTCACGGCGCAGCTCTCGTCGCCTGGCATTGCCTACAGCTCGTATCCCCTCGAAGTCTGCTTCTACCCCAACACCCCGCCACTGGCCCGCGTGACGCGCAAGGGCGATCAAGCCAAGGAATGCCAATGACGCGCACCCTCACTCGTCTGGCTCTTGCCTTCGTCGGCATGGGCATGCTCGCCGCTTGCGGCACATCCAAGCGCATCGCAGAAGACGGCGCCGTTGTTCGCGAGCAAACCGCCACGGTGATGCGAGGCACGCGACAGGCGCCGATGCCCGTCGTCGATGACACGGTGGGTTCGCCGGCCGACGCCGATGCGCGAGCCACCTACGCACGCAACACGCCGGTGGGGCGGCACGCCACGCGGGCATGGATTGGTGCCCGCATGACGGCCGTCCAGAGCGATGAAGTCCTTCCCCCGATTTTCTCGGAGACGTTCAAGCTCAACTTCGATGACCGTGCGACGAACGGGCGCGTTTCCATTGCAGTCATCGCTGAGCGCCTGACGCGGTTGACGAACGTTCCGGTGCGTGTCAAGCAGGACGTCTACGGCGGCGGCGCTGGCGCCTCTGACCCTCAAGGCAATTTCGCAGGGCCAATGCCGCTCGCTGTCGCACCCTTCGCTGGCGGCGTCATCGTTCCACCGCTCGTGCCGCGGAACGGCGCGCAGCCGCCGGTTGTCGCACCCAGGCCGCTCGGGCCTGGCGCCCCAGCGGTGCCAGCGCCCAACGTTGCGTCGATTGTTCCGCCATTGGCAGGAGATTTCGACGGCAACGCTCCAGCAAACCCCTTCCGTCAACCTCTGACGGATGTGAGTTCGCTCGATATGCGCTGGGATGGCACCTTGTCTTCGTTCCTGGATCAGGTCACGGGTCGCCTCAACCTGAGCTGGTCGTATCGCGACGGCGTCGTGGTCATCGAGCGATTCATCAGCGAGTCGTTCGAGCTGGCCGCGTTCGTAGGAACGCAGGACTACAAGATGAGCCTTGGGGCGACCAATACGGGCCAGTCGGGTGGCAGCGGCGCGGCGGGCAATACCGGCTCAACGACGACGAATCTGGATGTGACCGAGAGCGGAAAAATCGCCGCGCTGGAGTCATTGCGCAAATCCATTGAAGGGATGGTCGTGCCCACGGGCGGGTCTGTTGTCCTCAGCGAGGGCTCGGGCCGCTTCACGGTCACGGCGACCAAGGATGTCATGGGGCGCGTGCGCGACGTGCTGCGCCATGAAGAAGCCGCCATGATGCGGCAGGCCCAGATTCAGATCGACGTCTATAGCGTGACGACGAATGACAACGACGAGCGTGGTGTCGACTGGAGCGTGGTCTACCAGAACCTGGCACGTACCTGGGGTGCAGCGGTCAAGTCGCCGGCCACGCTTTCCGGCTCGCTCGGTGGCAGCGTCGGCTATTCCATCCTTCAACCGGCAAGCGGATCCGCCGGGTCGAGCGCGACGCAGGCGCGCTTCGGAGATTCGTCGGCAGTTCTTACGCTGCTCAACCAGATCTCGGACACGGCGCAATACCGGCCCGTCTCGATGATCGCGCTGAACCGTCAGTGGGCTCGCAAGACCAACCTCAAGACGGACGGTTACCTGTCCGAAACAACACCGGCAACGGCTTCATCCGTGGGCTCTGGCGCCCCGGGCCTGAAAACCAGCTCCATCGTCACCGGCGACAAATTCCTCGTTCAACCGGCGATCCTCGACAACGGTGTCATCCTCCTCAAGTTTGGCGTCTCGTTGACCGAGCTACTCAGCTTGTTCGACGTGTCAGCAGGCGAGGGCGCAACCTTCCAAAAAGTCCAGACCCCCGTGACCTCTGGCACCGATGACCAGACGACGGTGCGACTCAATCCCGGCGAGGCGATGGTCCTCACCGGCCTGTCGCGCCGCGTCTCCGTTGGAGACACGCGCACCCTGGCCAATGGCGTTCCAGTTGCGGCGGGCGGCAGCCGCAAGCTCGGCTATAAGCGCGAGGACTTCATGATCGTCGTGCGCGCCGTCCAGCTGTGAGGCACTGAATGCCGAGCATTGTTTTCGAAACTCCGCAGGGAAAGCGCCTTGTCGGCGGCATCGATTGGCGGCTCCTGCCCGCGTCAGGATCGGTTGACGGGAACCTGCGCGAAGAAGCCAGGCATCGCGGCGCGACGCACGCGACGCTTGCCACGGCTCGCTTATCCGAAGGGGTTCAGGTCAAAGGCAAGCGCCTGCAGATCCAGCGCGTGAGCGCTGGCCTGTTCTCGAGCGTCGAAGGCGCCAAACCTCTGAAGGGTTCGCATTCGCTGGCAGCGGCCTTTGCGCAATGGTCCCGGCAGCACGAAACCGCCCTCCTGAATGTTCAGACGGGCGACGGGAAGTTCGCAGTCGTCGTCGTCATCAACGGCCTGCCGATCTTCGACAAGATCGAAGAGGACGGCAAGCAAGCGTTCGAGAGCACGCTGCAGTTCATGAGAGAGCATCCGGCGATCTCGGTGTTCTCTGATGACCTGGAAAAGTATCCGTCGTCGCAGCTCACGCAAAACCTGCTCGATCGGATCTCGAAGGCGACGAGCAAGGTCACCGCGCTGAAGCCAATTCCCGCGGATGCTGCGAAGCTCTCCATCCTGGCCATCCTCGTGCTCAGTGCCGCCACGGGCTGGATGTACTACTCCAAGTACAAGGCGGCAAAGCTCCGGCAAGAAGCGATTGCGCGGCAGCGCGCGGCCGATCCGATCCCGAAGTACCTCAACGCATTGGCCACAGCGCGGCAGTCGGTAGGTGTCGAACGCGAGGCGCTGCAGGCGTCGGCCGAGGCGGTACAACGCTTTCCGCTGGCACCCGAGGGCTGGCGAATCACTCGGGTGGGCTGCAGCCTCGGCCTTGGCTGCGAGGTCGTGTTCTTTCGCAGTACGGGCACCTACAAGAGCCTGCAGGCAGCGATGCCGTTCCTTGAACTCAGCCCGTCGTCCGACATCAACCTGAACGAAGCGCGCATGACCTGGAAGCAGGCGCTGCCGGCTGAGCGCCTGGATCCGGCCACCCAGCTGCCGGCGCTCAGCCAGTTTCTGCAAGGCGCCGATGCCTCGAAGCTGCAAACCTGGCTCGTGGCCGGGCTGGCTGTCCAGTTGACGCCGCCCATGCTTTGGCCGCAGGCACCCGGCGTCCCGCAGTCTTTCAAACACCCTCAAGCCCTGGCCGCTGGGAAGTTCGAAGTCAGCTCGGTCGCACTGCCGCAGCTCGCCGAGGCCATCAGCACGGCGCCCAGCAACGTGAGTTGGACGAGCTGGCGCATCGAAGTTGGCGACGCCAAGCAAGAACCCCTTTCCCGCGCGAAGGCGCGCCTGACCGGAAACTACTATGTCACGAACCATTGAACGTGCTCGAGCCAAGGTGGCTGGCGCTCTGCTGGTTGTCGCCATCGGTGCGGCTGCCGCGCTCCCCAGCGGCGCGCAAACCATCGGCGAGCTGGCCGATGCCCAACGTCTCAAGCAGCAATCGGAAATCGCCAAGCTGCGCCGTGAGGCGGCAGCGGCCGAGATCCTCCTGGCGGCTCCTTCGAAGCAAGCCGAACCGGTGAAGCTGTCGGAGGAGGAAATCAAGGCGATCGCCCGCAAGAGGGCAGAGGCCTCGCGGCCGAAAATCGTCTTGCATTCGCTCTACGCCAGAAACGGCGTCTGGATTGCCGAGCTGGCCGAAGGGCAGCGGCTGGCCCTGGCGCTGGTCGGGATGAACCTCTACGGTCAACGCATCGTGGCGATCGACCAACGCGGCGTCCACCTCTCGAAGGCCTGCACCGCTGCGGACGTGCGCGAGAAGGCGCGTTGCGGCAACCGCACCCTCAATGTCGGGGAGGCCATCTGATGTTCTTCCGCAAAGTTGAAGACGCAGCGAGCGCCGGCGTTGCGCTGGCGCCGTCCCCGATCGCGCGCACTGTCGCGCCGATCGCCATTGAAGAGCTGTCGCACTTCAAGACGTTTGCGGACGTGCCCAAGTTCCAAAAGGCGCTGAGCGCCGGGATTCGACCGCTGATCGCGCTCCCACAGGAGGTCCGCGAAAAGGTGGTGGTCGTGGAGCAGCCTGGCCGGATCGCATTGGTCGTACAGGCGGATGTGGACCGGTCCCAGCTGGAATCCATCAAGGGCAAGCTGCGGGAGCATAACTACGCGCTTCGCGTCGCCACTGCCGATCCCGTTGTCATCCGGGACATCTACCAGGGCGCCGGAGAAGCGGGTGACGTGGATCGGTCTGCCCGAGCCGGCAACGAATTCATGAAGGAGTCGGCAGAGTGGGTGGCCTACGCCGTCCAGAACCGGGCGACCGACATCCACCTTGAGGTGCGCGGCTCGATCGGCGTTGTCCGCGTGCGCGTGGACGGCGAACTCGAAGCGATGAAGGGTCCGAATGGCGGGCGCTACACCGCGAAGTTCATGGAGCAATGCATGGCCTCGCTCTTCAACAACGATCAACAGAGCAAGTCGGGGTCAGACTCCCTCTTCGACAAGGAAAAATTCCTGTACTGCATGGTGCCGTACTCGGAAAGAGGGCTGAGCCTCAAGCTGCGCTTCCAGTCGATGAAGGGCAACGAAGGCCCCAAGACCGTCCTGCGCTTGCTTCACGTCGACGAGAACCAACCGACGCTGACCTTCGAGCAGTTGGGCTACGCGCCTTCGCACGTCGCGCTCTGGGAGCAAGCAATGCAGACGCCTTCGGGCATGGTCCTCATTGCCGGCGTCACCGGCTCCGGCAAGTCGACCCTCCTGAAATCATTCATCGAGCTGAACCCCAACACGCCGCGAAGCGCCGTATCGACCATCGAGGATCCGGTCGAGTACCCGATCCGAGGCGCTCATCAGATCCCGATCCAACGTGATCTGAGCGACGGCAAGGAATCCGCCAAGCGGTACGCCGAGACGATCGGCGCACTCATGCGTTCGGACCCGGACATCGTGATGCTCGGCGAAATCCGCGATCACTTCAGCGCGAACGCGGCGCAGCAGCTCGCCGAGACGGGCCACATGGCGCTGGGGACCGTGCATGCGCATCTGCTCTCCGGCATCGTGCCGCGCCTGGTGAACCCTGAGATCGGCTTCAGCCGGCAGATCCTCACGGCGCCCAACATTGCAACGCTGTTTGCCTACCAGGCGCTGGTGGCCAAGCTTTGCCCGGCCTGTTGCATGGGTACGACCGAGGCTTCCCAGCACGATTTAAGCGTTGCGACGATCGCCGGCCACATGAAGACCTTGGGCATCGACGCAGCACCCATGCGCTGGAAGAGAATCGGCGGCTGCACGGAATGCCGCCAGCGTGGCACGGTCGGCCTCACGGTCGCCGCAGAAATGCTGATGCCCGATGAAGAGTGGTTGAGGCCGATCCGCGAAGGGCGCGATACCGATGCGGTCGAGGTCTATCGCTCGCGCTCGAACGGTCGATTCGATGACCCGGACATGACCGGCAAGACGGTCTTCGAGCACACGCTGTACAAGGCGCTCGCGGGCCAAGTCGATGCGCGTCAGTGCTCGCGCTTCGACACGTGGCATCGGTTCATGTTGCACGCCAACAGGCGCAAGCAACCGAGCTGAAACATGGACATGAATCTGAACATGGCCATGAATCTCAACCGTCTTGTCTTCAAGTTCCACTGCTTTTTGTGGTCCTTCAACCGCTCGCACTTCTACCGCGATCTGTCCGACAACATCACGCGCAGAGTCGGCATCGGTGCGTTCCTGGAGCGCGCTGCATCCAATGCCCGCATCTTCAAGGACAGCACGGCGGTGCGTGTCTACCAGGCCATGTCAATGCGCCTGGCAGCTGGCCAGAGCGCGACGCTCT
The DNA here is from genome assembly GCF_901827165.1 of Variovorax sp. SRS16. Taxonomy (NCBI): domain Bacteria; kingdom Pseudomonadati; phylum Pseudomonadota; class Betaproteobacteria; order Burkholderiales; family Comamonadaceae; genus Variovorax; species Variovorax sp. SRS16. Next base: position 528,510 of record NZ_LR594668.1, on the reverse strand, counting down.
CCGAGATCGTGCTTGGAATTGCGCCGCCCTCCGACCAGCTCCTGATGCGCTCGGTCGACGACGCTGGCGCGAGTCAGGCCCAGGCGTTGCTGCTTTGCGCCGACGCGGTTGAATTCCAGCAGCGCTCGCTTCGTGTCATCGGCTTCGAGCTGATCGTGCCTCTGGTCGCCATCCCTATCGTTGCGGCGATCACGTACATCACCTCGGGTATCGTCACTGGCATCGCTGCCGGTGGGTCGGACCCTGAGGTCTGGAACGGGTTCAACGGCTTCGCTCGCTGGCTCGCGGAAACGGTGACGACCTATGCCGTCGGGATCTCCATCGCCGCGGTCGCGGCGATCGCAGGCACGATCTACGCGCTGCCCCGCTGGACCGGCAACCTCCGTTTGCGGGTGGAGAACTGGCCGGTGCTGAGCCTGTACCGCGACTACAACGCGGCCGTCGTCCTGAGCGCTGTCGCAATGATGATCCGCTCAGGCCGCACGATGGTCGAGGCGCTTGAAGCGCTGCGTTCGCCGTCCCAGCCTTGGCTGCGCTGGCACATCGCGCGGATCCTCCGTTCGATCGAAGACAACCCGACCGACTACATCGCCGCGTTCGGGCGCGGCCTCATGCCGCCAGCGGTGCGAGCCCGCCTGGCGAGCTTGACGGATTCGAATCGGTCGTTCGACGAAGCCCTCATCGTGCTCGGCACCAGCGAGATCGCGAGCTTGGAAAAGCGCGTGAAGCTGTCCGCGGAGGCCATGAAGTGGGCCTTGCTCAGCGTCTTCGTGTCCGTCGCGGTGGTCCTGTCGATAGGAACCATGTCGATCGCGAGTTCGCTCGCCAGCAGCAGCGATCCGACCACGCGTCTTCTGCATCGGGTGCAGCAGAACTAGTCGGCTGCGACCTGTCACCTTTCAAACACTTCTTTCCCCTCCTGTTTCCTCCTGTTCTCTGAATGATTTTCTCGATGTTTACCCAAGTGTCTTTCCGCAACCGCATTCTTCGTCGTGCCACCAGCGGCCAGCAGCGCGGCGTGAGCGTCATGTCCGTCTTGCTTGGTCTGGCTATCGCAGCGGCCGTCGCAGCAGTGATCTACAACCAGTACAACGATTCGAAGCGCAAGTCACGCATCGAAGCGGCGCAATCCGAGATCGCAACCATCATCGCGGGCGTTCAGAAGCTCTATGGCAACGCCAACCAGTACGGCGCGGTGACCACCGCCATCGCTGTCCAGTCGGGCGTGGTGCCGACGCGCTTGCGCGTGGCCGGTACGAACACGGCTCAGAACGTCTACAACGGCGTCATCGAGTTCACGCCTGCGACCATCACCTCGCCCAACGATTCGATGACCGTGACCTACGGCGGCGTACGTCAAGAGGACTGCCAGGACCTGGTCCTCGGCAGCGACACGATGACGCGGCGCATGGCGGTCGGCGCGACGGTGGTGAAGGCTGCCGACGTGGCCGTCGACGTGTCCGCGCTCGCGCAGGCCTGCGACTCGAATTCGACCAACGACATCAATTTCACGTTCGGTCGCGGCCAGTAAGTTCGACCTCATCTGGCACGCACATGCGACCCAATCCATCGAGGTGCTTCCGCTCGCATCAGGCGGGCTTTGCGCTCCTGTCGACGCTTTTCGCGCTGGTCATCGTCGCCATCCTTGCTGCGGGTCAGATCGAAGCGCAAGCCTTGCAGCGCAAGATCGTTACAGGGCGCCTGCAGGGGGACGTGCTGTCCCTCATCAAAAAGGCGGCGAACGACTACACGATGGATGCTTACGCGCAGCTGCAGCTTGACCAGCCGGCGACCCACGAAGGCCTCACCTTGGCGCCAGGATCCACCAACGGCCAGTCCATGGCACCGACCATTGCGAACTTGATCGCGATGAAGTATCTGCCGCCTGGTACCAGCGCCACGGCGCAGATCAACGACGGGACATATCGGGTCAGGCTTGAGAAAATCCCTGCGGGCTGCATCGGCGTCGCGTGCAATGTGACCGGCATGGTCTACATCGACCAGCCCATCCGCCAGCCTGGCACCACCGAAATGGCCGGCGTCCAGGTCGGCTCGCTCATGGACACGGCGGGCGGTGACGTGCTGGTGGCCCTGAACACAAACCCGGCTTCGATGATGGCCGTCAACGGCGCGCCGCTGACCAATCCCGTCCTAGGAACTCCTTCGGGCGTCGTGGGCGCGCGCATTGGCTTTGGGTCCATCGGCTTCGGTCGCTTCTTGGTATTGAACGATCCGCGTGATCCGAATTTTCAGGGGAACTTGACCATCGCGCAGAACTTCAACGTAGGCGGCACCTCGACATTCACGGGCGACGTGAACGTCAACAATTGCGTGCGCCTGCAGCAGGACGGCCGGGGCGGATTCAATTGCCTCGATCCGACTGACTTGCCGAGCGGCTACTCGGGCGGCGTGCGCGCGATTGATGTCGTCTCCAGCGGCAGCGTCCTCGCCTCTGACGCACCGGCATCGTTCACCGGCAACAACACGAACTTCGCGCAGCTCGTAGCGGGCGGCGGCGGTGTTGAGGCGATGGTGAAAACCTCCGGTCAGGTCGCCGGCGATCGGCTCGCTCCAACCGGCGCCTACACGCCGGGCACCGCCTGTTCGACGCCAAACGCGATCTCCGGTTCGAATGCAGCGTTCTCCGGTCTGGTCATCTGCGCGGGCGGCATCTGGACGCCGTTGGCGACTGTGGCAGTTGTAGGCGCGGCTTGCCCAATGGCTGGACAAGGCGCGATGGACAACCAAGGGCGGCAGCTCTTCTGCTTCAACGGCACGTGGAATTTCTTGAGTGATTTCTTGCCTCCTGCGACTGTGGGCGCGGTGTGCTCGGTGCCCGGCGCGATCGGCTACACGGTCCCGACGCCAGGCGCCGGATCTGCTGCGCTCGTGTGTCGCGCCAATCCCTCAGGTGGCCCGGCTCGTTGGTTCCGGCTTCAGGACGTCACTTCGTCCCTCGTGTTCGTCACGGCCTACGAAGTTGTCCATGGCAGCGTGATCGCAAAGCCGACGTGCACGGCCGCTGCCGGCCAGACGCCGGTGCCGATCCCGTTGCTGGTGCCCAAGGTCGAGTCGAGCGACGACGGCGGCTTCAACCGCTTCGTGATCGACAGCGCTGGCTCATGGACAGTGCAGCTCACGAGCGGCCATGGCAACGCGCTCGCCGCGAACCCTTCGGCCTCGGCCCTCTTGCAAATCTACTGCTACTACCCGTGAGAAAGGCGACCTATCAATCCCTCGTCCAACTGGAACCTTTCGAACTCTCGGCGCAAACGCGAGCAACCAAGAACGATCATGAATATCACCCGAAGAAGAAACTCCATCGCATACATGATGGCCACGACCGTGCTGGTTGCAAGCCTCTGCGGCATGACGACGGCGCAAACGATTCCCGCCAGCTCCGCGGACTCGGGTCGCCGAGCTGTCATCTCCGTCGATCAGGCCACGATCACCAACAACGTCAATAACGCACAAAGCACAGCGAACGCTGCATACAACTATGCAGGCGCCGCGTACAACTATGCTGATGCGGGCTACAACACCGCAGTTGGTGCAAGCAACTATGCAGGGGCTGCGTACGGGTTGGCCGCCGATGCCCAGGCGCGAGCCATCAATGCGCAGAACTCGGCAGGGAGGGGCGGTTTTGCAACGGCTCTCATGAAAACGACTTTTCCGAGTTTGAACGCCGGCGGAGAAGTGTTCGCATGCGTGTGGAGTTGGCCAGGTGTCGAAGCTGTACCAATCTCAGGAGGCAATCCCGGCGAGTCGTACGTCTTCTATTGTCCTGCAGGCAGCGGCAAGTACGTTCTGAGCACATACACGTCCGAACAAGCTGGCGGCGGCCCCAACGGCGGCGGGATGTAGTCAAGAAATGGCCCCTCGGGCCTTTTGTGAAAACGCCTGGAAGCCTTCAGCGAGGGGTAAGGCCGAAGTCGACGTCTTCGAACTTCGCCCAAGCGGCGTTGTCTTTCCTGCCAACCTTTGCTTCTGCATAGCCACCGCTGCCATCGTTGAAGATGATGATGCGAACAGCAGGGCAGGCGCGCATCAAGGGCCGCGGAATGATCGTAGTAGTCGCGACCGTCTTCTCTACTTGGGCGGGCATCTCGCGCTCGAAGCACTCGTCAACCCCAGTCCCCAGGAGTCGGAACGTGTAGCCAGATCCCTCCTGAAAGAGTTGAGCCTTTGCGGCACGATAACCGGCATTCGTGTCCGAATATCGGTTTGTCGCAAATGTGTTAGGCGTGAGCTTAAAGTTCCACTCGCCAACGGGCGCAGCACTTGCATCCGTGAGGCCCACCGCACCAACCAGCATGAAGGAAGAGAAGAAGAATTTAATGATAATGCGTTTCATGTTGAGCCTTGTTTTCTCAACACGCATTAGCGTTGAGACGATGGCAATTTGTCGTGGATTGTCTCATATTGCAATAGCAAATGCACTTGCTATGTTCTCGGCGTTGTAAGCCGAACGTCGTAGACTCGTGGCTTCGATGACGAAACGTCTCACCCAAACTGAAGACATATCGCAAGCCGTCAAGGAAATGGGTGCTCGCCTGCGCGCAGCGCGCAAAGCTCGTGGATTGACCCAAGCAGACATGGCCGCTCTTCTTGGCATCTCGATTCCTACGTACCAGCAGCTTGAGTACGGCCGAGGAACCAGTACTCTTTGGACGTGGGTCGCTGCTTGCCTCCTGGTCGGCCTGAAGGCGTAGCGCACGTGCCATGCGCGTCGCATCGAGGTGGCAGGCTGCGTCGATGAGTTGAACTTTCAGATCTGGGAGCGGCCGATGAACAGCCTTGCCAAATGTGAAGCGCGAGACGGCGAAGGGGGGCGCGCGTTCGAGGAACGGCGCATCGACGCTGTTCAACAGCGCGCCCGCAACGCTGGCCAGCAACGCCAAAGTGAATGCCGCCCTGACGGCGGCCAGCACCACCGACCTCGCCCTGAGCGGCGTCCTGCGTGGACAACAACGGTGTGCTGAAGATGGGCACGCCTCTGGTTAACAGCAACAGCTGTCTCAGACCGTCTGCTCCAGAGCGGCCCCCGCGCAGTGGCAAGCGGCCACACCCCGCTACAGATCATCAATCTCGGCGGCCTGGGCGCACGGACCATCGGCAATGGCATCGCGGTCGTTTCTGCACAGAATGGCGCGACGAGCACCAGCACCAGCGCGGCACGGCACGGCACTCACGCTCAACGGCGATCAGTTGGACGTCGGCGCCTTCCAGTATCTGCTCTTCGCGGCCGATGCCAATGGCCAGGCCGGCAGCTGGTCCCTGAGCACTCAAGCCCCGCCGCGACGGCGACCGGGGTGCCAGCGGCACCGGCTGCACTATGTACCGCGCCGAAGTGCCGCTCTATGCGGTGCTGCCGATCGTCCTGCGCCAGGGCGATCAGGCGATGCTCGGAGACCTGCATCCCCGCGTGTGCGACGAGCGAGGCATGGCAGCGGCAACGGCCGGCAGCGCCGATGCGTCGGCCAACGGCTGGGGCGGCGCCAACCGGCATGCCTGGGGCCGCGTGATTGGCGGCATCACCGGCAGCCAGGGCGGCGTGATGCAGGTCGAGAATCCCACACGCAGGGCAGCTTCCAGGCCGGCGTCCACCTGTTCGCCAACCCGCCCTGGAGCGACGGCGCCTGTGCCGGTGTCATGCTTTGGCCGCGCGGTCGGCGCGCTTCTCGCCGATCTTGTGCCTGGTGGTGTCGGTGGCTTCGGAGGCGGCCTTTCGTATCTGCCGTGGACAAGGCGGTCAGGAGCAGGGGCCAAGAAGCAGCCACCGTCGTTAGTCTGCCGGATCGACGATGAGCTGAAAACATGGGCGACGAAGCATTTCGTCACTATCGTCGCTGCCATCTGATCTGCGGGCCCCTTGAGTGGCGGCTCAGAGGACCGATGATCCAGGCGTGTCGAACCCCAAATCCCTGGCGCGCGAAGACAGCCGGCAGATCCTGCGCGTGCGCAGCTACCTCATGGCGGCGGGCACCAGCGTGCTGGTCGTGGTCCTGCTGCTGGCCTGGCATCTGCTGGGCATGCTGCGCACCGGTCCGTTCGTACTGATCACGACGCTGATCGTGGGCTGGGTCGCCGTCTTCTACGCGCTGTTTCGCACAGGCCTGAACCGACAGGCCGTCGATGCCAGCCTGACGGTGCCTCAGATGGCGGCGGCGTCACTCACGCTGCTGACAGCCGCATTCGTCGCGGACGGTGGCCGCGCCGTCTTCCTGGTCCTGCTGACGATGGTGCTGATGTTCGGCGTCCTGCGCCTGCGCACGCGCGCCCTGCTGGTCTACGCGGCCTGGGTCGTGGCCGGCTATGCCGGGGTGATCGTCCTGCTGCGGATCTTCAAGCCCGAGACGCTCGATCTGAGGCTGGAGGTCACGCAACTGCTCGTGCTCGCCGTGGCGATGCCCTGGTTCGCCCTGATGGGCGGCTACATCAGTGCGCTGCGCGAGGAACTCAAAAGCGCCCTGCACACGGTCGAAGACCGCGAGCGCACGCTGGCAGAAGCACAGCGGCTCGCGCACTTCGGAAGCTGGTCCTTCGATGCCGCGACGCAGGCCGTCGAATGGTCGACGGAGACCTATCGCATCTTCGGTCTCGATCCGGCGAACAGCGCCATGGTGGGTGCCCAGTTCCGCTCGCTGGTGCACGAAGAGGACCGCGACCGCTATGTCCAGCTCATCGACCGGGCCGTCGAGGGCCTGGAAGAATTCGACGCCGAGTACCGCATCGCGCTGCCCTCCGGCGCCGTGCGCTGGGTCCACGCACTGGCGAAGCCGGTGACGAGCAGGGGTCGGAGTCCGCTGCTGCGCGGCACGGTCATGGACATCACGGAGCGCAAGGCGGCCGAGGACCGGATCCGCCAGCTGGCCCACTTCGACGCGCTGACCGGCCTGCCCAATCGCAATCTCTTCATGCAACTGTTGCAGCACGCGCTCGCGAAGACGCTGCGGCAGGGCACGCCGCTGGCGCTGCTGTTCGTGGACCTCGATGGCTTCAAGACAGTCAACGACACGCTGGGTCACGACGCGGGCGATCTGCTGCTCGCCGCCTTCGCGCAGCGCCTGCGACGCTGTCTGCGCTTGTCCGACGTGACGGCCCGTCTCGGCGGCGACGAGTTCGTCGTCCTGATCGACGATTTCGACGGTAAGGCCGAGGTCGGCGCGGTGGCCGAACGGGTGATGGTCGCCGCCTCGACCCCGTACCAGATCAGGGAACGATCCTGCAACGCATCGGCCAGTATCGGCATTGCGATCTTTCCGGAGGCGGGACGCGACATCGAAGCGCTACTGCGGAACGCTGACCAGGCGATGTACCGGGCCAAGCACGATGGCCGCGGCACTTTCAGGTTCTGGACGCACGGGCGGGCAGGTCCCGAAGCCGCCGCGCCCGCGGACGACACTGCGGGAACCTGAAGCTGCGGACGGCAAAGCTCAGTGCGCGTCGTTGCCCATTGCAGCGGGCCGAGCCAGTCGGTCAACCGGCTTTTTTCAACGCCTGCTTGGCCTTGCCGGCCGAACTCTTCGACCGGTTCTTGTGATAACCAGACTTGACGCTATTCACAGCCTTGCCGACAGGCCCGCTTTTCTTGGCCTCGCTGTCGGCACGCTTCTCGTCGATCTTGTGCTTCGCAGCATCGGTCGCTTCGGAAGCGGCCTTGCCTATCTGCGCGTGGACCGAAGCGGTCGTGAGCACCGTCAGCGAGGTCGCGAGCGCGATCAGGGCTTTGTTCATCAAAGTACTCCAGATAGAAGATCTGGCGGCATCATGACATCAGACCATGCCGACGGGTGTTGGGGCAATGGCGGACGCCCTGAAGCTGCACGCGTCCTTGACACTCTGTTCGCCGGCTTTTGCAGCCGGAACATGCGAAGCGGTTTGGCACATCCGACGTTGGCCGCATGTCGTCATGGGCTCGATGGTCGCGGCACGTACTAGGGTCTGTTAACACAAATGGAGCCCATCGGCGATCAACGCGAAGCTGATGAAGCCGATGAACATCACGTCGAGTTTCTCGAAGCGGGAGAAGATGCGGCGGTAGCCCTTCAGGCGCCGGAACAGTCGCTCGACCTCGTTGCGACGCTTGTACATCTCTCGGTCGTCCTCCCAAGGCTCGATTCGAGTCTTCAGAGGTGGCCCCACGGGGATGAAGCCCAGATCAAGCGCGAGCTGCCGAGTCTCATTGCCTTCGTAGGCGCGGTCTATGAGCAAATGAAGCGGTCGATCCGGCGCACCCAGGCGGCTGAGCAGGGCGCGCCCCTCGGGCGCATCGTGGGCCTGGCCAGGCGACAGCGAGAACGTTACGGCCGTTCGAGCATCCGCGGCAACCATATGAATCTTGGTGGTCCACCCGCCTCTGGATTTGCCGATCGACTGGGGGCCGTTTTTTTTAACGCGCCCGTGCCATCGGGATGCACCTTCACGATGGTGCTGTCCAGCGACACAGCCTCGATTCGGATGCGCACCACCTGGGCTTTTTGAAACTCCTCGAACACACGGTCCAACACGCCGCTCTTGGACCAGCGGTTCATGCGCGTATAGATGGTGTGCCAGTTGCCGAAGCGCTTGGGCAGGCCGCGCCACTTGCAGCCGTGCTCGGCGACATACAGGATGGCGTTCAACACACTCAGATTCGACAGGCTGACATTGCCGCGTTGCAGCGGCAAGCAGTGCTCGATCTGGGCAAATTGGGCTTGGGTGATCTCCATGGATGAAGTATCTCGCAACAGCCATGGGTTGCTCAATTAGTGTTAACACGCCCTAGTCAGCATGCTGGCGGGAGTCGGGAGCCTGATCAGGCCCGTGATTATCGGCTGGTTGAATGAGTACACCAAAACCCTCGCAGCGGGACAGTACTACATTGCTGCACTGATGATCGTCGGCGCCGTCACCGTGATCGCGATCGCGATCGGTCACCACAACAGGATCCGTGCGGGCGAGCAGCCCACGGCTCAGGGCGATGGCTTGATCAGAAGCACAAACCAACGGGCGCTCTGAGGGAAAGCCGGCATTCGCCTGCCGTTTGCACAGGGGACAATCGCGCGCATCCCACGCTGCGAGCAAAGTCCCATGCAATCCGGCAAAGCCACCCAGATCCAGCTCGACATCACATCCGATCTGCAGAAGTGGCGCGCGTTTCTCGCCATTGCCGAACTCGGCAGCCTGACGCGCGCGGCACTGTTTCTGGACAGCAACCAGTCGCTGTTGAGTCGTCACCTGAATGCGTTGGAACGGGAATGCAAGGCTCGCCTCTTCAACCGCACCGGCCGCGGCGTGGCGTTGTCGGATGTAGGGCAGCGCATCTTCCCGCTGGTGAAGGCACTGCTTTCGGATGCGGAGCAACTCGAGTTGGAAATCCACGGTGATGCGCGCGAGCCTTCCGGCCGGGTCACCATCGGATCGTTGCCCTCGATCACCAATCCGATCGTTGGCCGCCTGTTCAAGCAATTGCGCGAGCGTCACCCGGGAATTCAACTGAAGATCCTAGAGGGCTCGAGCGGACAGGTTGAGGAATGGCTGGCCGATGCGCGCGTCGACATCGCCATCCTCTATCGGTACGGCAACGTGCTGCACGAGCAGGAGCAAGCGCTGGCCACCGTTGACAGTTACCTCATCGGTCCGGCAGGCGACCGGCTGACCAAGGCGCCCGAGATCCCCTTCTCTTCGCTGCACGAGCTGCCGTTCATTCTGCCAAGCGCGCCCAACGGACTTCGCACAGCGCTCGACGCAATGGCGCGTCAGGAGCACATCATGCTCGCGCCGGCTCTGGAAGCCGATTCGCTTCCCCTCATGCGATCGACGGTCGCCGAGGCCAAGCTCTACACCGTCTTGCCCATTCACGCAGTATGGACGGAGGTGCAGGAAGGCCGACTGCAAGCCGCCAGGATCATTTCGCCACCGCTGCAACGGATCGTTTCCATGGCATTGGCGCGCACGAAGGGGCCTGGCCGGGCCGTGTCGGCCGTCGCATCGGAGATCGTCAGCATCGTGGAAGACAGCGCACGCACCGGCATGTGGCATTTCGGCGGTCCTACGTAGCCTGCGCCTTGCACGCGCGCGCATAGCAGCGTTGCGGTGCGCGCAGATGCGCAGCCTGTGCTTGTCCCCTAAGCTCGTTGGCAACGATCGACCACAGGAGCCACCAGCATGCCAAGAATTTCCCTGCCCGCGCCTGAGACGATGAATCCTGAGCAGCGCGCCGTCTACGACAAGATCATTTCCGGTCCGCGCGGGCGCCTTCAGGGTCCGCTTCGGGCCGCACTCCACAACCCGGAGCTCGCCGACAAATGGCAGGCGATCGGCGCCCTGCTGCGCTACGGCACGACCCTGCAGCCGCGGCTGTCCGAGATTGCGATCCTGGTCACCGGTCGTGCCTGCAGTTCGCCTTTCGAGTGGTACGCCCACCGCGCCGAGGCAGAAAAGGCCGGCATCGAGCTCCCGATCATTGAAGCGCTTCTCGCGCAGACCGAACCGCCGGGCATGTCGGCAGACGACGCGGCCGTCTACCACTACGCCGTCGAGCTCAATCGCCACAACTCCGTATCCGACGCGACCTACGCGGTCGCTCTTGCACGCTTCGGCGAGCGCACCGTGGTTGAGCTGACGGCGCTGGTCGGCTACTACACGATGGTCGCGATGACGCTCAATTGCCACGAGATTCCGCTGCCGGAAGGCGTGCCGCCCGCGTTCCCGTTGCCTCAAAAAGCAGCATTGCAATGATCGACTCGGCAAGCGCTGGCAGTGGCGTCGCGGGTTGGGATTGCCATGCCCACCTGTTCGGTCCTTACGACTCCTTCCCCCTGGCGGCCGAGCGCAGCTACACGCCGCCTGAAGCCATCGAGTCAGCATATCTGGCGCTGCTCTCACGACTTGATCTTGGCCATGGCGTGCTGGTGCATCCAAGTGCGTATGGCAAAGACCACTCGCTGCTGTTGCATGCCTTGGCCGCGCAGCCCGCCCTGCGGGGCGTGGTCGTGGTGCAACCTGATGATGCACTGGCACTTGGCGGCTTGCGTGAGCGCGGCGTGCGTGGCGCACGCTTCAGTCATCGCAGCGGCCCGAGCACCAACTTCCCAGGGAGCGCGTCATTTGACGACCTGTGTGCGCTGGCTCCGGAATTGGCAGATGCGGGTCTGCACGCGGAACTCTGGACCGATTGCAAAGCCTTGCCGGCCATCGCGCCACAGTTGCTGAATTTGCCCATACCTATCGTGATCGACCACATGGGCGGCTTCGACGTGAACGCCGGCGTCGACGATGCGGGGTTCCGCACGCTGCTCGACCTGCTCGCAACCGGCAAAGTCTGGGTCAAGCTTTGCGCTTACCGCAACCTACTCGGTTTGCTCGACGGACAAGCGGGGCGACCGTTCCAGCAAAGGATGATCGAAGTCAACCCCGAGCGTTTGGTTTGGGGGAGCGATTGGCCGCACCTGCGCGTGACCCCCGCGCCCGATGCCGCGCAATTGCTTGCGATGTTCAAGGACTGGGCGGGGAGCGCAGCGGTCGCGGACAAGGTGCTGCGCATCAACCCGGAAAGCCTTTACCGATGAACGCGCCCATCGCGACGACGCATCTTCCGCAGGCCACGCTGTCGGTCCTCGCCACTGCCGTTGCAGCCGCGCTGGCGCTGAGCGCCTGCAGCCGCAGCAGCGACGTCGTTGCGGACGGCGCGGCCGTGAACACCCCCCAGGCATGCAGCGCGCTGGCAACGGGCGTCGCCCTGCCGCCCAACACGCGCATTCTTGCCGCGGTGTTCGAAGCGGCCACGCCAACGCAGCCGGTGCATTGCCGCATCGATGGCGACATCGATGACCGGGTCGGCGTCGATGGCCAGCACTACGCCACGCGGTTCCGGCTGCGCATGCCGCAAGACTGGAACCGGCGCTTCTACATGAGCGGCGGTGGAGGCACCAACGGTGTGCTGGTCGACCCTGTCGCCGTGATGGCGCAGGGTTACGCCACCATCGGCACCGACGCCGGCCATGACAACGCACTCAACAGTCGACCTGACGCCGGCGGCACGGCGGCTTTCGGCCTCGATCCACAAGCGCGGATGGCCTTCGCCTACGCGGCCTACGATCAGGTCACGCGCGTCGGCAAGCTGCTGACGCGGACCTACTATGGCCAGCCGCAGCGCTATGCGTACTTCCAGGGCTGCTCCGAAGGCGGTCGGGAAGCATTGCTGATGTCGCAGCGCTTTCCGGAACACTACGATGGCATCATTGCCGGCGATCCGACGCTGCACTTGCCGCTGGGGCCGCTGGCGGGCATCTACACCACGAAACTCTTTGCCGGGTTGGCCCGGCGCACGGGCAAGACACTTCCGGATGGGCAACCAGCCATCGGCCTCACCTTCAGCGACCTCGACTTGCTGCTCGTGCGAAATGCAGTGCTGAAGGCATGCGATGCGCTCGACGGGCTCTCCGATGGAATCGTCGTCAACCTGCCCGCCTGCACCGGGCCACGTGTTCACACGCAATTGCTGGCGATGCAATGCGCGCAGACCAAGACCGACAGCTGCCTGTCGGCTGATCAGATCGAGACGTTGGAGACCGCCTATGCCGGTGCCGTCGATTCGAAGGGCCGGCAGCTCTACGCGAGCTGGCCCTGGGACCCGGGCATGGGCGGTGTGTCCGCGAAGGACAACAGCTACAACCAGACGTGGCGCTCCTGGTGGCTCGGATCGGCGAACGCCGCAGCCAACAACGCGATCAAGCTTTCGTACGTTTCCGCCATCTCGGTCCTCTACACCTCCGCGCCGAAGCTCCCATTCACCGGCGCGGATGCGTTGCCCTTCTCGCTGGCCTACGACTTCGACACCGATCCGGCGAGGATCTACAGCACGTCCGCGCCCGGCGCCACGCCGGTCTATGCACCGTCATCCGCAGTCATGTACTTCACGGACACCACCGACCTGTCGTCCTTCCGGAAACGAGGCGGCAAGCTCATGGTCTACCACGGCGGCGCCGATTCTTCCGTGTCGATCAACGACACCTTGCGTTGGTACGAGGGCGTCGCCAGGCAGTCGGGCGGCAATGCGCAGGACTTCGCTCGGATGTACGTCGTACCGGGCATGAACCATTGCCGCGGCGGCCCCGCCACCGACAGCTTCGACATGCTGCCGCAGCTGGTGCAATGGGTAGAGGGGGGCACGGCGCCCGAGAGCGTTGTCGCCAAGGCCAGTAATCCGGGCTATTTCAATGTCGATGCACGCAGCCGACCGCTGTGCACCTATCCGCGCCAGGCCCGCTACAAGGGCACCGGGGACATCAACGATGCCGCCAACTTTCGCTGTGAATAGAAGGCAGGCGCCGAGACCGCCAGCCATGGCGGGCCTGGATCAACGCTGCATCGCCACAGCGTGAGGCGTATCGATCAGCCATCGGCAGGTTCCGTGGATTGGAAGGAGGGGCGGGCTTGCAAGATTGCAAACCAGTCGGCGAGACGGGGCGCCAGCGCACGCCAGCCCAGTGAGTGGAAGCGGTAGTCGAGATAGCCAAGGGCGCAGCCAAGCGTCACGTGCGCGATGGAGAACGGCGCGCTGCCGATCGCGTCGGCCTCTGCGTCGAGCAATTTCAGTGCGGCGCGGGTCTTGAGCTCGAAGGCATCCGCCAGCGCCTGCAACGGATGCTCGCGTTCGCGCTCGTTGCGCCACAGGATCAGCACATCGAGCAGGCCATCCCCCAGCGCATGCCAGCGCAACGCCTGCCATCGTGCTTCGTCCTGCATCGGGAACAGCGAACCCCCGGCCTGATCGTTCAGGTATTCGCAGATCACGATCGAATCGAAAAGCGTCGAGCCGTCTTCGCGCACCAACGTCGGGATCTTCGACAACGGGTTGTCCACCATGATGGCCTCGTTGGGCTTGAGCATGGCCGCAACCGAGCGCACCAGTTCGAGCCTGGGCAACATGCCAAGTTCGTGCGCGCAGATCATCACCTTTCGCACATAGGGCGACTTGGGCGACCAGTGAAGTTTCATCCTTGCCGTCATCAGATCGCTCCCGCAGTACGCAATGATTCGACGCATGCCGGGCTGTAGCCCAGCTCCGCCAGGATGTCATCGCTGTGCTGGCCGAGCAGCGGCGGCGCGGCCTGTGTCTGCAGCGGCGACTCGGCAAAGCGCATCGGACTGACCACCTGCGGCACGTCGACCCCGCTCGGGTGCGGCACGTAGCGCAGCATCTCGCGCGCCTTGACTTGCGGTTCCTTGAACACGTCCGCCACGGTGTTGATGGGGCCGCAAGGCACGCCCACCTTGTCGAGCGCTGCGATCAGCCGGTCGCGCTTCCACTCGGCGAACACGTCGCGCAGCATGCCCGACAGTTCGCCGATGTTGCGCACCCGCTGTGCATTGGTGGCAAAGCGTTCGTCGGCGATCCAGTCCGGCCGTCCGAAGACCTCGCACAGCTTCGCGAACTGGCCGTCGTTGCCCACCACCAGGATCACATCGCCGTCGGCACAGGCGTACACGTCCTGCGGCTGGATGTTGGGGTGCGCGTTGCCGTTGCGGCGCGGCACCTCGCCAGAGACCAGGTAGTTCATCGCCTGATTGGACAATGTGGCGACCTGCACGTCGAGCATCGCGATGTCGATGTTGTCCCCGACGCCCGTTTCGTTGCGCCGTGCCAAAGCGGCCAGCACTGAAACGGCGGTGTACATACCGGTCATCAGGTCGACCATCGGGATGCCGACCTTCTGCGGCCCGCCGCCCGGGCGACCGTCCTTCTCGCCGGTCACGCTCATCAGGCCGCCCATGGCCTGGATCAGGAAGTCGTACGCGGGCTGGTCGCGCCGCGGCCCCGTCTGGCCGAAGCCGGTGACCGAGCAGTAGATGAGGCGCGGGTTGATCTCGCGCAGCGAAGCCTCGTCGAGCCCGAAGCGCTTCAAGGTGCCCGCCTTGTAGTTCTCGAGCACGATGTCCGCCTTAGCGGCCAGCGCCTTGACGATCTTCTGCCCTTCGGGCTTTTCGAGGCTCACGGTGATCGAGCGCTTGCCACGATTGACGGCGAGGTAGTAGCCGGCTTCTTTCGTATCCTTGCCTTCTGCGTCCTTCAGGAACGGCGGGCCCCAGGTGCGAGTGTCGTCGCCGGCGCCGGGCCGTTCGACCTTGATCACGTCGGCGCCGAGGTCTGCGAGGATCTGGCTGGCCCAGGGGGCGGCGAGTATGCGGCTCAGGTCGAGCACCTTGACGTGCGACAGCGGGCCCTTGGCGGTGGTCATGCGAAGTCTCCTATGGTTGAAGACGATTCTGGAATTGCGATGCGTTCCGGACTACGCCCTCGGCGACAACGCTGTGATGCGCCGCGCCGCATACCTGCGACCTGCACAGGATCAGGCCGCATAGCAGGTATGCGCCGGAGACCGGTGCCAGGCTTCGCCCATGTTCCTAAAGTTCATTCACTACGAACCGGAGACACTGACCATGAATCGACTTTTCAAATCTGCCGCGGCGCTCGTCTTTGCATTGGCCGCAACTTCAGGATGGGCGCAGGCCTACCCGACCAAGCCGATCCGCGTGATCGTGCCCTTTCCCGCAGGCGGCCCTGTAGACCAGACAGCGCGTGCGCTAGGCTCCAGGCTGAGCGTATCGCTCGGCCAGTCCATCATCATCGACAACAAGGGCGGCGCCGGCGGCCTGCTTGGCGCCGATGCGGTTGCCAAGTCGCCGGCGGATGGCTACACGCTGCTGTTCTCCTCTGCCGGCGCGCTGGCCATCGTGCCGCACATCGTGCCGTCGATGCCCTACAACCCGCAGAAGGATCTGGTGGCCGTGACCCAGGCGCTCAAGGTACCCGCAGTGCTGGTCGTGTCCGCCAACTCGAAGTTCAAGACATTCGCAGACCTGAAGGCGGCGGCCACGGGCGATGCCAGCAAGATCAACTATGCGTCGGCCGGCAGCGGCACCACGCCGCATCTGCAAGCCGAGCTGCTCAAGCGCGAAGCAAAGCTCAACATCACCCACATCCCCTATCGCGGTGCGGCACCTGCGCTGACAGACCTCATGGGCGGGCAGGTCGACATGATGATGGTCGACATCCCGGTGGTGCTGCCCTTCATCCAGTCGGGCAAGCTGCGCGCGCTGGCTGTGACCAATGCCAAGCGCATTCCAGTGCTCAAGGATGTGCCCACGGTCGGCGAGCTGGGCTTTCCCAAGGCCGAGGCCTACAACTGGTACGGGATGCTCGCCCCGGCTCGCACAGCGCCCGAGATCATCAACAAGCTGTACACCTCCCTCGACGCTGCGTTGCGCTCGCCAGAATTGAAGCTGCAGTTTGACCTGCAAGGCGTGGAAGTCGTCGGCAGCAAGCCCGAGGAATTCGGAGCGTTCATCTCCGCCGAGTCGGAGCGCTGGGGCGCGCTGGCAAAGGCGGTGGGCGCCAAGATGGATTGAGTGCAGCGGCCGGTGGATCGGCCGAGTTGGCCATTTCATTCGCAGGCTTCAGCGCTCGTTTGAGCGCTGAAGCCTTTGTCGTTTACGCCGCCACAGGCCACCTGGCCAATTCAAGCTTGGCGATGGCATTGCGGTGCACTTCGTCCGGACCGTCGACGATGCGCACGGTGCGCTGGTGCGCATACGCCTCGGCGAGCCAGAAGTCCTGACTGAGACCGGCCGCGCCATGGGCCTGGATCGCCCAGTCGACCACCTTGCACGACATGTTGGGCGCGACCACCTTGATCATGGCGATCTCGGCACGCGCTTCCTTGTTGCCGACCGTGTCCATCTTGTAAGCAGCGTTCAGCGTCAGCAGCCGCGCCTGATCGATCATGCAGCGCGACTCGGCGATGCGTTCATGCCAGACGGATTGCTCGGCCAGCGGCTTGCCGAAGGCGATGCGCGAACGAAGCCGATCGCACATCATCTCCAGCGCGCGCTCCGCGGCGCCGATGGAACGCATGCAGTGGTGGATGCGTCCTGGGCCAAGGCGGCCCTGGGCGATTTCGAAACCGCGGCCTTCGCCAAGCAGGATATTGCGCACTGGAACGCGCACGTTCTCGAGCAAGACTTCCATGTGGCCGTGCGGTGCGTCGTCGTAGCCGAACACCGACAGGTGGCGCAACACGCTCACGCCGGGCGTGTCGCGCGGCACCAGAACCATCGACTGCTGCGCATGGCGCGGCGCGTCAGGGTCGGTCTTGCCCATCACGATGAAGATTTTGCAGCGCGGGCTGCCCGCGCCGGACGAGAACCACTTGCGGCCGTTGATGACGTACTCGTCGCCCTCGCGCGTGATGGTGCACTGGATGTTGGTGGCGTCCGAGGATGCCACGGCCGGCTCGGTCATCAGGAAGCCGGAGCGGATCTGGCCGGCGAGAAGCGGCTCGAGCCACTGGTCCTTTTGCGCCTCGGTGCCGTAGCGCTCGATCGTTTCCATGTTGCCCGTGTCGGGCGCCGAGCAGTTGAACACCTCGCCTGACCAGGAGACACGGCCCATCAGTTCGCACAGAGGTGCGTAGTCCAGGTTCGAGATGCCCGGCACCCCGCGATGCTCGTGCGGCAGGAACATGTTCCAGAGGCCGGCGGCGCGCGCGAGCGGCTTGAGTTCCTCGATCAGCGGCGACACCTGCCAGGCATTGCCCGAGCGACGGAAGGCGTCCATCTCCTCGTGGTAGCGTCCCTCGTTGGGATAGATGTGCTGGTCGAAGAACTGCCGCATGCGCTGCAGCAGGTCCTGTGTCTTGGGGGAGGGTTCGGCAAACATGGTGTGTCCTTCAGTCTTGAGGGCCGCGTCCGGTCCTGACGCTTGCTGTTCAAGATTAGAACGCTGCCAATGGAAAGAAGCCGTCTCGCGCGCGACGAGACGGCTGGTGATCGGACATCAGTCGAGGCGTACGCCGGAGCGCTTTACCACCTCTGACCACTTCGCTGTATCCGCGCGAATCAGTGACGCGAATTCCTTCGGCGTGCTGAGACGAACTTCGATGCCGGCATCGGCCATCTTCCGGACGATGTCAGGCGACGACATGGCCGCACCGATCTCGTCATGCAACTTCACGACGATGTTGGCCGGCGTGCCGGCGGGTGCAAGTACGCCGAGCCAGAGCGACATTTCGTAGTCGCCCATGCCAGGTGTCTCGGAGATGGTGGGCACGTTCGGCATGATCGGCAGGCGCTTGCGGCCGGTGAGTCCCAGCGGGCGTACCTTGCCGCTCTTGACGTATTCGACGAAATTCGACGCGGTGTCGAACATCATCGAAGTGCGGCCGCCGAGAAAGTCGGTCATCGCCGGCGCGCTCCCTTTGTAGGGAACGTGCGTCAGGTCGACCTTGGCGAGGCTCTTGAAGAGCTCACCCGACAGATGGCTGGTGGTGCCGTTGCCCGCCGATGCATAGGTCAGCTCGCCAGGCTTCTTGCGCGCAAGCTCGATGAGTTCGGCCACCGACTTGGCGGGCACATTCGGATTGACCACGAGCAGGTTCGACGTGCTGTGTGTGAGGGTGATCGGCTCGAAGCTCTTGACCGGGTCATAGCGCAGGTTCTGGTACAGGCTCGGGTTGATGGTGAGAGAGCCCATGGTGGCGAACAGCAGCGTGTAGCCGTCGGGGGCCGAAGTTGCCGCTGCTTCGGCGCCGATACCCCCGCCAGCACCCGCGCGGTTGTCGATGATCACGGCTTGGCCGATTCGCTCTGCAAGCTTCTGCCCCAAGGTGCGCGCCATCAGGTCGGTCGCGCCACCTGCGGGGAACGGCACGACAAAGCGGACCGGCTTTTCCGGATACCCGGTCGCACGGGCGGGCAGGGCCAGCGCCGAGAACCCGAACGATGCGCCAGCCAACAGCAGACCGCGCCGGGTCGGGTGCAGGTTGCGCGGCCCGCGGGGATGCATGGGTGAACCCGTAGCCGCCATGGCTCAGCGTCCCGTGAAGACCGGAGGGCGCTTCTCCGCAAACGCGCGCTGCGCTTCCCTGGCGTCGTCGGTCTTGCCGATCAGCGCCGTCATGTCCTGCTCGTAGCGATAGCCGTCTCGCAGGCTCAGGTCCTCGATGACGTTCAGTGTGTGCTTGCCCATGCGTGTCGACACCGGGCTCTTGGACGCGATGGTGGCCGCGATCTCCAGCGCCCTGGGCATCAGATCATCCGGCGTCGTGCATTCTTCAATGATGCCTAGGCGATAGAGCTCCGCGCCCGGCACGCGCATGCCTGTCAACATCATGCGCCGCAAGCGGGAGTGGCTGAACAAACGCATCGCATGACGGCAGCCGCCGAGCAGCCCCACGTCGACTTCGGGCAGGCCGAGCGATGCTTTTTCCGATGCGATCAGGATGTCGCTGGACGCGGCCATCGCCACCCCGGAGCCTAGCGCGGCGCCGTTGATCGCACAGATCACTGGCTTGGCGCACTCCCGGATCGCATGGAAACATTCGCGCGTCCGCCTCGAGTGTGCCGGCAGGTCGCCTGGCCCCTTGATGACCGACGCGCGGCCCTTGAGGTCGGCGCCGGCACAGAACACCTTGCCCGCGCCGGTCAGCACGACGACGCGCACTTCGTCCATCTCGGAGATGCGGTCGAGGGCCAGCGTGAGTTCGTCGTTGAGCGTGCGCGTGAGCGCATTCACTGGCGGGCTGTTGAGCGTGAGGGTGGCTACGAAGTTGTTCAGTTCGTAGTTGAGTTGGGTCAGGTCGTTCATGGTCTCCGTTTCCGGCGCGAGACGCGCTCGTCTTGTTCGGTGCTGCCAGTCTAGTGACGGGCCAGCCACGACGAAGCCATCGCTCCCACAGAGCTGGTATGCGCTTTTCAGCAAGTCACGTGTTGGCAGAAGCGGCGGGAGCGCGCTGTCCGGCGCCAAAACTGGCTGTCTAGAACTAGAACCAGTACTGCCATGTATGCCTGAAAGCAAGCGGGGCGACGACCGGTTGAATCCGCAACCGCATAGCGGTCACGCACCTTTCCATCCGCCCACGCTATAGCCGCCGGTCAACTTGAGAAGTAGCTTTCAGGCGCCAGTTCGCGAAGCGCCGCAAGGTGTGCGGTGATGTGGTTGATGTGGGACGACACGCTCGCGCCGAGGCCTGCCACGTCGCGTGATGCCATTTGCGCCAGCATCTGCTCGTGTTCCTGCAATGCACGCTCCGCATGACCGCCCACGTGGCCGAGGAGCAGCCAGCGCACCCGGTCGAACTGCCGCTTGATGGGTTCGAGCATCTCCCAGACGTGTCCACGCCCCGCGAACTCGAACAGGCGGCGATGCATCAACTCGTCAAGCTCTGAGAACCTGTCGACCTCCCCACTCTCGACTGCGCTGCGTTGACGCTGGACGATCTGCCCGAACTCTTCGAGCTGCGAGGGCGTGATGGTCTGCGCCAGTTGTACGTGGCTGGCGCATTCCAGCGTGCTGCGGACGAAACGACCTTCTTCGAGCAGTTGCATGCGTACCGGCGCCACGATCGTGCCGACCTGCCGGTAGATCAGGACCATCTGCTCGTCGGCCAGCTGTGCCAGCGCCTCGCGCACCGGCGTGCGGCTGACGTCGATCAACTTCGAGATCGTGGCTTCGGACAGTGCGGTGCGCGGAGGGAGCGTGCCGCGCACGATGGCCTGCAACAGCAGGTCGTGCACCTGTGCGGTGTAGGAGCGTGCCGGATCGAGTTGAAAACCGGCAAGCGCCGCGACCAAGGGGCCTTCGGCGGGTGCCGGCTCCGCCTTGCCTCGGTGGCGGGGCGGCACGGGTGGGGACGTGGCAATCATGACCACCATGGTAGTGCACAAAAATACCTGGCGGAATGCCGGGTTTACCCGCTAATTTGGGGCGCAGCTCGCCCATTAGACTTTCTCAAAGTGCCATGACTACCATGGTACTGTGGTAAGAACGGAGACCCTTGCATGAGTTCGAGCGCAATCCAGGACAGCCCGCGCCTTTCGGCGAGCAGCCTGCTTTTTGCGCACGACGCGGTGGCGCGTCCCGGCTATGAGCGCACGCGCCTGCAACGAGGGATCGTGCATCTCGGCCTCGGCGCATTCCACCGGGCCCACCAGGCGCTCTACACCGACGCCGTGATCGCGCAAGGCGACCTGCGCTGGGGCATCCTCGGCGTCAGCCTGCGCGATCCGCGCGTCTCGGACGTGCTGGCAAGGCAGGACACCCTCTATTCCGTCACCGCACGGCACGGCGACGAAGCGCGCATGCGGGTCGTCGGTGCGCTGCGCGGCGCCCTGTTCGCGCCGCGGGATCTGGGGCAGGTGATGGCGGCCATCGCCGATCCTTCGGTGTCCATCGTGACCAGCACGGTGACCGAGAAGGGGTACAGCCAGCACCCGGCCACGGCCGACCTCGACATCGACGACGCCGACATGCGCCATGACATCGCGCATCCGGAATCGCCCCGCACCACGCTCGGCGTGCTGGCAGCCGGCATTCGCAGCCGCCCGACCGGCTCGGCCCTGACGCTGGTGTGCTGCGACAACATGGCCGGCAACGGCGACACGTTGCGCCGGCTGCTGGTGCAGTACGCCGACCTGTTCGACGCCCGACTCGCTCGCCGCATCGAATCGGACATCGGCTGCCCGAACAGCATGGTCGACCGTATCGTGCCGGCTGCCACGCCGGCCTCGCTCGACTGGGCTGCCGCGCGCCTCGGGCTGCGTGACGAAGCCGCGATCGTCTGCGAGCCCTTCACCCAGTGGGTGATCGAAGACCGCTTTGCCGGCCTTCGGCCCGCATGGGAGGATGCCGGGGCCTTGCTGACCAGCGACGTGCGGCCCTACCAGGCCATGAAGCTGCGCCTGCTCAACGGCACGCATTCGGCCCTCGCCTATGCAGGCCAGCTGTGCGGACTGGACACCGTTGCCGATGCCATGGCCCATCCGCTGACCGGCCGCTTCGCGCGCCGCCTGATGCTGGAGGATCTGCACGCCACGGTGGCACCGCCGCCGGGCTACGACGTGCTGGCCTATTGCCACGACCTGCTCGAGCGCTTCGAGAATCCGTCACTGGCCCACCGTACGCAGCAGATCGCGATGGACGGCACGCAGAAAATTCCGGTGCGCTGGCTGCCGGCCCTGCGCGAGAGCCTGGCCGCCGGCGTCGAACGTCCGCAGCTCGAGCGCGCCCTCGCGAGCTGGCTGCACTACCTGGCCACAGGCCGCAGCGACAGCGGCACCACACTGGTCATCAGCGACCCCGGTGCCGACGCGCTCGCCGCGCGTGTGCGCCAGGCCGCCAACGACGTCGACGCAGCCAACGCCGCGCTGGCCCACGGCCCCGTATTCGGCACCCAGCCCTGGCCGCCCGCTTTCGCCGAGCGACTGGCCGGCCACTTGTCCACCCTGCGCCACGGCGGCATGACCGCGCTGCTGGCCGGCTGACTTCAACCCCTCGCACCTCGCACCTCGCCACTCGAAGACCCCACGGAGACATCGTCATGACATCCTTCGCCCCCACCCGCCGGCAATTCGCCACCACGCTCGCCGCTGCAGGCGCAGCCGTCACGCTGCACCGATTCGCCTTGGCCGACGGCGAGATCAAGCTCAAGTACGGCACCGCCTTTCCGGCCGACCATCCGGGCACATTGCGCATCAAGGAGGCTGCCGAGGCGATCCGCAAGGACACCGGCGGCAAGGTCGACCTGCAGGTCTACCCGACCAGCCAGCTCGGCAGCGAGCCCGACATGATTTCGCAGACCCGCGCCGGTGCCATCGACATCATGTCCACCGCCGGCACCAACCTGCAGACGCTGGTGCCCACGGCCGGAATCAACGGCGTGGCCTTCGCCTTCAAGGACTACAACGCCGTGTGGGCCGCGATGGACGGCGACCTCGGCAACTACGTGCGAGGTGCACTGCTCAAGGTCAACCTGCTCGCATACGACAAGTGCCTCGACAACGGCTACCGCAACATCACCTCCGCCAGCAAGCCGATCGTGACTCCGGCCGACCTCAAGGGCTTCAAGATCCGCGTGCCGGGCATTCCGCTCTGGATCTCGATGTTCAAGGCGCTCGGCGCATCGCCGACGGCGATTCCGTTCGGCGAGCTCTACTCGTCGCTGCAGACCAAGGTGGTCGATGGCCAGGAGAACCCGCTCGCATTGATCCAGAGCGCCAAGCTCTACGAGGTGCAGAAATTCTGCTCGCTGACCGCCCACACCTGGGACGGCCACTTCATCTTCGGCAACGCGAAGAAGCTGCAGTCTCTGCCGAAGGAAGTGCAGGCCTCGCTGGCGAAGAACCTCAACGCCGCCGCGCTCAGGCAGCGCGAGGACATCGCCAAGCTCAACGTCGATGCGCAGGCCCAGCTGACCCAGCTCGGCGTCACCTTCAACAAGCCCGACGCGGCGCCATTCCGCGACATGCTCAAGAGCGCCGGCTTCTACACCGAATGGAAGTCCAAGTACGGTGACGAAGTGTGGGCCAAGCTGGAGAAGTACTCCGGCAAGCTGGTCTGAGGGAGCGGCACCATGCAGTCCACCGTCGACCCCCTCGACATCGCCCCGGAGACGAGCCCGCGCTGGTTCGACCGGTTGCTCGCGTGGGTGACCGACGTGCCTGCGGCCGCCATCGTGGTGGCCGAGATCATCATCCTCGGCGGTGGCGCCTTCTCGCGCTATGCGCTGCACGAGCCGATCACCTGGACCGACGAACTCGCGAGCATCCTGTTCCTCTGGCTGGCCATGCTGGGATCGTGCATCGCGCTGCGGCGAACCGCGCACATGCACCTGACGACCTTCGTCAAGGACCTGACGCCATCGACGCGCGCCTGGGTCGACGCGCTGGGCATGTGCCTCGTGGTCGCGTTCCTGGTCATGCTGAGCGGGCCGGCGTGGGAGCATTGGCAGGAGGAACTCGAGGTCTCGACGCCGGTGCTCGGCATCAGCGAAGGATGGCGCTCGGGCGCGGTGTTCGCGGGTGCGATCCTGATGCTGGTGACCGCAGTAACGCGGCTGGTCGAACAGGCTTCCTGGAAGCAGATCGCCGTATGCGGCGTGGCGGTGGCACTCGGCGGCGGTGCGTTGTGGCTGCTTACGCCGGCGCTGTCCAGCCTGGGCAACCTCAACCTCGTGCTCTTCTTCCTCGTGATGCTGGTCGGCTGCATCGTGATCGGCGTGCCGATCGCGTTCGCGTTCGGATTGGCCACGATGTCCTACCTCGCGTTCTCGACCAGCACGCCGATGTCGATCATGCCCAACCGGATGCAGGAAGGCATGTCGCACCTGATCCTGCTGGCGGTGCCGCTGTTCGTCTTCCTCGGTTCGCTGATCGAGATGACGGGGCTGGCGCGCGCGATGATCAACTTCCTCGTGAGCCTGATCGGCCATGTGCGCGGCGGCCTGCAGTACGTGCTGCTGGGTGCGATCTACATCGTCTCGGGCATCTCGGGCGCCAAGGCGGCCGACATGGCCGCGGTCGCACCGGCGCTGTTCCCGGAGATGAAGAAGCGCGGCAGCAAGGACGGCGACCTGATCGGATTGCTGTCGGCTTCCGGCGCGATGTCCGAGACCATTCCGCCGAGCATCGTGCTGATCACGGTGGGTTCGGTGACCGGCGTGTCGATCACCGCGCTGTTCGTCGGCGGCCTGATGCCCGCGGTCGTCGGCCTCGTGTTGATGGCTTTCGTCGTCTGGTGGCAGACGCGCCGCGAGGACATGACGGGCGTGACGAGGGCCACGCGCCAGCAGATCGGCAAGCTGCTGCTGGTGGCACTGCCCGCTCTGGCCTTGCCGGTGATCATCCGCACCGCGGTGGTCGAGGGCGTGGCGACCGCGACCGAGGTGTCGACGATCGGCATTTTCTACACCGTGCTCGCCGGCCTCTTCATCTACCGGCAGTTCGACTGGCGCCGCCTCTATCCGATGCTGCTCGACACCGCATCGCTGTCGGGCGCCATCCTGCTGATCGTGGGCTGCGCCACGGCGATGGCCTGGGCGCTCACGCAATCGGGCTTCGCACAGGACCTGGTCAAGATCATGACCGCCGTCCCGGGCGGCAAGCTGGGCTTCCTGCTGGTGTCGGCGCTGGCCTTCGTCGTGCTGGGCAGCCTGCTCGAAGGGATTCCGGCCATCGTGCTGTTCGGGCCGCTGCTGTTCCCGATCGCCAAGCTGGTCGGTGTCAACGAGGTGCACTACGCGATGGTCGTCATCTTCGCGATGGGGCTGGGGCTCTTCGCGCCGCCCTTCGGCGTCGGCTTCTATGCCGCCTGCGCCATCGGCCGGGTGTCGCCGGACGTAGCGATGCCGCGCGTCTGGCCGCACATGGCGGCGCTGTTCATCGCGCTCTTGCTGCTGGTCTTCGTCCCGTGGTTCTCGGTCGGATTCCTGTGATGCGCGACATCCCTCATTTCTCCTGGAGACTCCCTTGAAAATCGAACGCATCCAGACCATCGTGACCTGCCCGGGCCGCAACTTCGTGACGGTGAAGATCGTCACCGACGAAGGCGTGGTCGGGCTCGGCGACGCCACCCTCAACGGCCGCGAACTCGCGGTCAAGTCGTACCTCGAAGAGCACCTGTTCCCGTGCCTCCTCGGCCGCGACCCGCGCAACATCGAGGACATCTGGCAGTACCTGTACCGCGGTGCCTACTGGCGGCGCGGACCGGTGACGATGACGGCCATCGCCGCCATTGACATGGCGCTGTGGGACATCAAGGGCAAGCTCGCCGGGATGCCCGTCTACCAGCTGCTGGGCGGCAAGAGCCGCAACGGCCTGATGGTGTACGGCCATGCCAACGGCCGCGACCATGCCGAGGCCGTCGAAGCCGTGCAGAAGCACGTGGAAGAGGGCTACAAGGCGATCCGCGTGCAGTCCGGCGTGCCGGGCCTGGCCAAGACCTATGGCGTCGGCAAGACCCAGGGCCACTACGAGCCGGCCGAAAAGGGATTGCCGCCCGAAGAGCCGTGGGACACCTCGCTCTACCTGCGCCACACGCCCGAGTTGTTCCGCAAGGTGCGCGAGGCGGTCGGTTTCGAGCCGCACTTGCTGCACGATGCGCACCATCGCCTGACGCCGATCGAAGCCGGACGGCTCGGCAAATCGCTGGAGCCCTACAGCCTGTTCTGGATCGAGGACGCGACGCCGGCGGAGAACCAGGAAGCCTTTCGGCTGATCCGCCATCACACCACCACGCCGCTGGCGATCGGCGAGGTGTTCAACTCGATCTGGGACTGCAAGGACCTGATCAGCGAACAGCTGGTCGACTACATCCGCTCCACCATCGTCCATGCCGGCGGCATCACGCACGTGCGGCGCATCGCGGACTTTGCGGCGATGTACCAAGTGCGCACGGGCTTCCATGGCGCGACGGACCTGTCGCCCGTGTGCATGGCCGCGGCGGTGAACTTCGGTCTCTGGGTGCCCAACTTCGGCATCCAGGAATTGATGCCGCACTCGCCGCTCACCGACGAGGTCTTCCCGCACAACTACCGCTACGAAGACGGCTATCTCGTGATGGACGAGGTGCCCGGCCTGGGCGTCGACATCGACGAGGAACTGGCGGCGAAGTATCCGTACGAGCGCGCGTACCTGCCGGTGGCCCGGCTCGCCGACGGCTCGATGTGGAACTGGTGACGCAGCCGCTTCACCGCATCCCAACCCAAAGGAACCCTTCATCATGTTGAGCGTCGTTGTCGATCAACCCAACAGCATGGCCGTGCGCGAGCTGCCGATGCCCGAGCCCCAGGCCGGCGAAGTGCGCGTACGCGTGCGCTTTGCCGGCATCTGCGGCTCTGACCTGCATATCTTCCGTGGGCACAACCCCTTCGTGTCCTATCCGCGCGTGATCGGCCATGAGTTCGTCGGCCGCATCGAGTCCGTCGGCACCGGCGTCAGCGCCTCGCGGATCGGAGAGACGGTGGTGGTCGACCCCGTCATCAGCTGCGGCCAGTGCCACGCCTGCCTGATCGGCCGGCAGAACGTGTGCAGCCGACTGCAGGTGATCGGCGTGCACCGCGACGGCGGTTTCAGCGAATACGCGTGCGCACCCGAAAAGAACGCGTACGTCGTGCCCAAGGGCCTGGCGCATGCCAGCGCGTCCGTGATCGAACCCTTCGCGGTGGCGGCCAACGTGACGCATCGCACCGGCGTCTTCCCCAGCGACGTGGCCTTGATCTACGGCGCGGGGCCGGTGGGCCTGAACCTGATGCAGGTGCTCAAGCGCGTCTACGGCATCCGCGCCTTCATCACCGACCACTTCGACGAGCGGCTCGCGCTGGCGCTGGATTGCGGTGCCGCCGAGGACGAGATCATCAACACCTCGCGCGAAGCGCTGGCCGAGGCACTGCTCAAGCGTGGCGTCGAAGGCGGACCGACCCTGATCTACGACGCCGTGTGCCACCCTTCGATCATCGAGGAAGCCGTGCAGATCGCGGCGCCCGCGGGGCGCATCGGCATCCTGGGCTTCTCGGCAACGCCTTCCGCCATTCCGCAGCAGGAGCTGACCAAGAAAGAGCTCACCCTGTATGCGTCGCGGCTGAACTGCGCGATGTTCCCGACCGTGATCGACTGGATCGAGCGCGGCCTGGTCGATCCGGGTCGCATCATCAGCCACAAGGTGGACTTCCGCGACGTGGCAGGCGCGTTCGACATCGCCGAACGCAATCCACGATACAGCTGCAAGGTGTTGCTGGACTTCGGGGAGGATGCTTAAACCAAACGCGTACTCGCATTTCAGAAACGCTATGGATTCTCCTGCCGTTGCGACTGCGACTTGCATCTGTCAAAGGACGACCACGCCGGGCTGTGGTTCGAATATCTTGCTCAAAGGAAGCACGTTTGCGTGCCATGGCTTCTTCGCGCGTTGCGCGGGTGCACGCGCTGCGAGGTTGTCCTTCCTTTCTGTGGATAACGCTGTGTCTAGTTCGCAAGGAGCGATGGCAGAGCGTGCATCCACGCGGACTCGCGGCGCATTGCCTCTATATGAGGCAAGCAGCTGCGCCGAGCGTTCAGGCGTGGCCAGGATGCGAGCAGAGATCACGCGCAGCGATCTGCACAGAGAAAATTGGAAGCCGGGCTCGATCCCGGCTTCCTCGTCAGGCGAGGGCGGTCACATCTTGACCGTCGCTCGACGTTTGCGCGGTTCTGGCGCGTCCGTGTCAAGGGTTTGGCCCTGACGCTTCTCGCGCGCTTGGACAAGGCGCTGCTCTTCCTGCTGGCTTACGCCAGCAGCATGCTTCGCAACCGCGCTTTCGACGACCGCGCGAGCCTGACGCTCGACGCCTTCGCGACCAAACAAACTGTTGTTCGCCAGGTCGTTGAAATCCGTGTGCTTCTTCATCCGTGCAATGGCGCCGAGCTGGGCGCCGGAAAGTAGCTGTGCGGTCAGTTCTTCCCGGCGAGCATCCGAGAGCTGAACGCCGTCTGCATCGGCCTTCTCCAGCTCGCCGTTTGCGATCGAATGCGCGCGGAAGTGCTTTGGCGTTACAACAGGGAGATCGGCCGGGTAGGTGGATTCGCCTGGCGCGAAGATCGGGAACATGGCCTTGCCGCCAACCGCGGCAGCAGCGGCTTCGGCCTTCGAGCGGCCCGCATTGACGCCAAGAGTGAACTCCTGATGTTGATCGTTGTCGCCAGCGATCACGAATGGCTTGTCAGGGAAGCGATCTCTCAACGCCAATGCGACGGCAGGCAGATTGCCGGCGTCGAAGGCAGCGACGGTGGCGTGGCCGAGGACTTCTGAAAGCGTGGCTGCCGTGGCATAGCCCTCGGCGATCACAATGACGGGAGCATTCGCAAGGGCGTCCAGTCCGCCCACGGCGTGAAAGCACCCGTCCTTGCGGCTGTTTTTTGCAAAGCGCTTGGTCCCGTCCTCCTGGATGTACTGCATGGTCCAGATGCGGTTGTCCGTGTCGATCGCCGGAATGAGCGTCGTCTTGCCATCGCCATCGGTGAACGCGCCTGGATGGGGTCGGATGCCCTTTGCGGCGAGGTAAGGCGTCGGGTTGTCGACGGGCTTGAGATCCTGCAGCTTGCCGGCAATGCGCTGGGCAGTGGCCTCGTGCAACTGCGCCTGGGCCGCCGCACGCGCCTCGAGTTTTGCTCCGGCTTCAGCCTGCATGGCCGCCTTCTGGGCCGGATCCAACGTGTAGCCTTTACTCTTCCACTTGACTTCTATCGAGCTGCGGTTGTTGCGGATATAGCCGGCTGGGTGCCCGTCCAAATGCCCAACGTAGAAGCCTGAGGCTTCGCTCCTTTTGTCGCCTTCGACGGGCGCGCGGTGCGTCCTGCCATCCATGATCGGATGTTCACCTTCGACAACGAACCCCAAAGCGACCAGGGCCTCGGTGAACTCCGTGCGCGGATCGAGCGCTGGCGACTGCTCAGCGAGGACCTTCTCTGGTGCCCAGCGAGCAAGCATTTCAGGATCAGCGTTCGCGCCGGCATACCAAGACTTCACTGCGCGGTCCCACAGCGCGCCGGCCTGCTTGGCCAGCTCGCGTTCGCCGTAGGGAACGGCCAGATACTGCCGTTTGTTTGCCGACTTGCGCTCTGGATCGGCACCGGCGGCTTGCGCCGACGCCGAGCCTACGACCGCAGTGCTGGCTAGGCCCTTTTCCCACTTGGAAAACGCCGTCAGATCCACGCTTGCCGGCACATACCAAGACTGCTCTGCACGGTCCCACTTCGCGCCCAAGGCCTTCGCCTCGTTCCTCTCTTTGAACGGCACGTTGATGAAGTCGCGCGCAGGCGCCTCGGACACTTCTTGCTGCAGCGAATCGCTTCGCAACGCTGCCGCTTCCGAGAGCTTGCGCGCTTGCCTTGCGGCTGACTTTTCAGGGTCCGTGCTCGGCGGGTCGTTCCTAAGCCAGTCCTCGCGAATCCTCTGCATCTTGCTATCCCTCATTTGATGGTTCATCTCAGCGTAGGCGTCGATCAGTTTCAGCCGATCGACAACCTTCTGGGCCTGGGCTTGCGTGTCGCAGGGTTGAAGGACGGCCGTCGCGCCGGATTCCAGCGCGGCGACCACAACCCATGCGTTTGAAATCTGGCCCATGGTCGGGGCAACGAGTGCCCAGCGGTCATCGACCTCGACCCGCACCATCGGCTGCACTTCCAAGTGCCCATTCCAACGATCGGGGAGGTCGAACCCAAAGGCCTTCTGCGACGCCTCGTGCAGTGCCTGGACGTCGATCGATCGCGTTGCATCGGTGCCCGCGTGAAGGTCGCGCCACGCACTGGCAAGGACTGCATCGGCCCGGCTCATGACGCCGCTCCATTCGAGCTTGTCGACCAGACGGCCAGGTTGGCCGTCGACGACAGGAAGCGAACGTGTGTCGGCGAGGTCTTCGGGAGCGTGCGTCCGCACCGCCTGCGGTGTGATCGCCTTGTATCCGTCGACCGTCTTTCTCGCTGCCGTCACGGCTTCGTGCCAAGCGCCTGTCGCGGCGCGGAAGTCCTCTGCGGCTTGCTGTACGGCACCGTCTTCGTGGGTCAGCTGATAGCGCGCGTCGCCGGCCTTGGCTTCGCCATAGGCGCGAAGCAATTCCTGATGAAGCACCGTGTCAGCGGCCTTCATGGTTTGGTACTGCGTCGCCGTGAGCTCGACGACGGTCGGGCGTTGCGATTCGTCCTGCGCGGTTGCCTGCTGCTGGCTCTGCGTCTGCTCGAAGCCAAGAACAAAATCCTGGATCTTCTCAGCGTCCGCTGCAGCGCGAACGATCTCCATCGGATCGTCCTGCAGCACCTGGATCCACGCCTTCACATAGGCCGCATGCTGCTCGGGATCGTGTCCGATGCCCAGCTCGTCGCCGAGGATCATGCTGGCAATTTCGGCGCGCAACTCCTCTTTCGCATAGGCGACGCTTCCGAATGGATTCGCGAGGTCGCGGTTCAGGCGCGACGCATGTCCGCTCCAATGGCCCAGCTCGTGCAGCGCGGTTGCATAGTAGTTGTCGGCCGTAGGAAACTGGGCGCGATCGGGGAGGTGGATGCTGTCGGTGGACGGGCGATAGAAGGCGCGGTCGTGTTCGCCATGGCGAATCACGGCGCCGGATGCGTCGAGGATGGCTTCGGCCCGCTCCTGGGCGCTCCACGTCTGCTCGGCCGGCTTGCGCTCCATCGGCGGCATGCCGTCGATCTGCTGCGCATTGAAGACGGTCGCGAAGAAAACGCGCGGGCGCTCCAGCTCGACGCGTTGCATCACCGGCTGTCCGTTTGCGTCGACGATCGGCCTGCCTTGCCCGTCAACCTTCTGCTGCTCTTCCGCGAACTTCCAGTACTGGATCGGCGTGCCGTGTTCGCCCTTGCGAACCTGGGCGCCGATCGCGATTGCCTGCTTGAATGTCAGCCAGCGTGGGTCGTCTCGGCCCTGCGCCATCAGGAACACGGCGTTGATGCCTCTGTAGCGCTTGCCAGTCGTCGGGTTCATCGGAATGAACGCCGATGGCTCGCCCGGCACCCACGGCCGCTGCCACGGCGCCGTGCCTTGCCTGAGCTGCTCGATGAGCTTGTCCGCGACCAGCTCGTGAAACGGCTTTCTCGGTTCTTTCGCTGCCTTCGCTGCCTTCGCTTTCACCATGGTGTCAGGCCTCCTTGGTCACAGAGGCCGAATCGAGAGCGGCGGGCAAATCCTCGGAGCTGTCGGCCGCATCGGCTTCGCTCAAGGCGTCTTCTTCAAATGCACCGGCACGCTCGGCCTCGTCCGGATCGAACTCCGCGACGAACCCGGGCGTCAGCGCATCGGTGAGCTTCTCGCGCAACGCCGCATCGTCATTCGCACGGTCGCCCGGAATCATCCCGACCGGGATAGGGTGGTCCTTCATGCTTGCTCTCTTTCTTCCTGCTGCTGTCATCGGGCTTGGCGCCCATGTCGGGATAGGTCTGCTTGCACGTGGGAAAGTCAGAACGACTCCACCACGGCCCTGCGACCTGCTCCCATGGTTTCTTGGTGTCGCGCCGCAAGATCAAGCCGCTGCGCCTACCAGGTGAGGACCGGGACGATCACGGCCTCGATTTGGGAACGGGTGATGGGTCCGAAGTAGCGGCCGTCATAGGAGAGCGGATTCACATCGGACATGGGCAGAACCTCCTGCGCGCCCAAGGTGCGGTTGAAGGCTTGGAAGTGCGCCAGGGGCCTTCCGGCTTTGTCTGCCAGCAGGGGCGCGCTCAGAGGCAGCAGAGCGCCGTTGACGCGGACGCCGTCAAGGCGAACGCTGATGCGGTCAGTGCCAGCGGCTAAAACTCGCTTCATGAGGTAGCCGTAGCCGCCCGGGCAAAAACCGGGACCGACATAGCCACGGTCCTTGACCTGGCTGAAGGAAGCGCCGGCAGGAGGGCAGAACATCACGTAGGCGCCGCGCTCGACAGATGCCGTTGTGCGCCAGTAGAGACCGATGGGAATGCTCGGCGTGGTGTTCAGGCGAGCGCCTGCGCAGCCGATTGCGAGCGCGAACAGAAAGAGGGCGGTCGCGCCGATCGCACCGCGCTTGGCGAGCCGAGTGGACCAGCTCAAAGCGGCACCATGGACGTTGGCAAGCGACTGGAGATCTTCCTGTAGATCGAGGGGTCGATGGCGCTCGGCTCTTGCTCGACATTCGCCTGTGCAGCGATTTGGGCCGCGCGTAACTCGGTCAGGAACTGGTCGGTAGCGCTGAGCCAGTGGATGAGGCCTTCTTCCTTCACGAACAGATCTGGCGCGCTCTGGTGGATCGCCGCGGTGATCTCGCGGCATTCCTTGATCCTCTTGCCGACGCCGCCCTGCGTCACGAGGGTCACGCCGAGCACGCGACGGTATTCGAGGATTTCTTCCTCCAAGGGCCGCAGACGTAAGTTTCGATGCTCGGCATGCACCAGTCGCGTTCGCATCTCATACAGGGTCTGCCATTGCGCGACCAGCTTGAAAACTGCAGCCGCAAGCGCCACGCAGAGCGTGAGGGAAAGAGCACTCATATCGTGACGCCCGCTTCAGCTGCCGGCGTGCCGATGTTGCGAATCACGTCGCTGTTCGTTGGCGCCGGCACTTGCGCGCGTGCCTGGAAGGTCCCGTTCATGAAATAAAGCGGCTGCTGGCCGTAGATCGCCGGAAAGCCAGCAACATAAACAACCATGTCGCCTGGTGCCTTGATGACGTCCCTGCCGTCCTGGAAGCCTTTGACGGGACCGGGCATGCGCAGGCACTCGTCGACGGTCAGAAGCGGGCGCTGCACTTCCTGCGTGGTGCGCGACACCTGGCTCAGCATCGCCGACATTCGCCGCCCGCTGGTCGTGACCTGCTCCTTGACGATCGTCGTCTGACCGGTCAGCTTCGAAAGGTGTTCGGCCGTCTCCAGGCGATTCGGCGGATAGGCGTTCTGCACGTGGCAGTTCGAGGTCACGGTTTCGTCGGGACCGTAGCCCGTCTCACGGCTCTTGAGCTGGTTCAAGTCCTGGCAGATCAAGTAGCACTTGATGCCATAGCCAGCGACGAAGGCGAGCGACTCTTGAATGATCTCCAGCTTTCCGAGGCTTGGGAATTCGTCGGCCATGAAGAGCAAGCGATGCTTGTAGTGCGCAACGGGCCGGCCGCTCTCGAAGCTCATCTTGTCGGCGAGGAGTCGGAACGCCATGTTCACGAGCACTCGTACAAGCGGGCGCAGCCGAGCCTTGTCGTTGGGCTGGGTGACGATGTAGAGACTCACGGGTGAGTCCGCGTGCATCAAGTCCCGGATCTGAAATTGCGAGGCGCCGACGTTCCGAGCAACAACCGGATCCCGGTACAGCGAGAGGTATGACTTGGTCGTCGACAGAACCGAGCCGCCTTCTTCGTCGGGACGGTCCAGCATGTCGCGCGCAGCGGCGCCGACAACCGGGTGGTTCGTGCCGTCGATGTGGCCGTAAGTCGCCATTTCCATCCAGACTTCGGCGGCGTTGCGGCTGGGGTCCGAAACCATCGCATCGATGGCCGGCAGAGTCGCCGTCGTGCCTTCGTCCCTGGCCTTGTAGAGCGAATGCAGGATGAGGCCGACCAGGAGCGCTTGCGCCGTCTTCTGCCAGTGGGATTCGAGGCCCTTGCCGTCCGGATCGACGATCAACGTCGCCAGGTTCTGCACATCGCCGACCTCATGTTCAGTGC
The DNA here is from genome assembly GCF_901827165.1 of Variovorax sp. SRS16. Lineage (NCBI taxonomy): Bacteria > Pseudomonadati > Pseudomonadota > Betaproteobacteria > Burkholderiales > Comamonadaceae > Variovorax > Variovorax sp. SRS16. The sequence continues at coordinate 494,537 of NZ_LR594668.1, read as the reverse complement.
CGATGCGCAGCTCGTCCAGCGGGTTCCAGCGGACGCTGCCATCAGCCGCAGCAGGCTCGAAGCGAAGCACCTTGTTCTTCGCGTGCTTTTGCCGCCAGCCCGACGTGAGCGCCCAAAGCTCGCCCTTGAGGTCCGTGATGATCGTGCTGCCCGACCAGGACAAAAGCGTGGGCACCACGAGGCCCACGCCCTTTCCGGAACGCGTGGGCGCGTAGCAAAGCACATGCTCCGGGCCTGCGTGCCGCAGGTAATGCATCACGCCGGCGTCATCGACCCATGCGCCGACGTAGACCCCGTCATTTCGAACTGGCGCAAGGCCGCGTAGGCGGTCAAGGAGGGGTTCCTTCCGAGGAAGCAATCCGGCCTTTCGGATGTCCTCTTCGTTCGCCCAGCGCGCCGAGCCATGAAGATATTGATTGGGCTTCGAGCTGTTGGCCAGCGCCATGCGGGTGATCGACAGAGCCAGGAGGCCCGCGGCGGCGATTGAAATGCCGATGCCGCCAGCGCGGGTGACCGCGTCTGGGTAGATCCCGTACCACCTCATGGCCCAGCCGATGATCGACCAAGGTGCATACACGTGGCCAAGGCTTGAGCCGAGCTGTGGGTTGTACTGAAAGGTGTGAGCGAAGTACTGCGACGACGCACCGAGCGCTGCCAAAAGCGTGCCCCCTGCTAGAAGCGGGATGCCCCTGCTCGGCCTTTCCCTCTTGCCGCGTATCTGCGGGCCTACGGCGTTGTTGCGTTTGTCGGTCATCGGCTGCGTCCTTTAATCGCTTTAATTCCCTTGATCCGGATCGCTCCATCGGGTGTGAGTGAGACGGGATCGCCGACCTTGATGCGCTTCAGACGCCGAGCCGTGGCCGCGTCGATCTCCAACACCGCGACCACATCGCCCCGCTTCACCAAGGCGAGCGTGGCGCCGGCACTTCTGCGAGTTCCAGCATACAGCGCAGCGGCCCCAAAATCATCAGTATATCGGATGTATTTCGGTATATCTATTCCTTTGAGGCGTTTGCTATCGCGTTCGGCGACGAACATGTCCACTGCAGCGGTGGCGGATGTCGACTTCGGAGCGCCGACAGCTACTCCTGGCCGATCCACTGGCCGTCGCACGTGGTGATCAGGTCCTGGGTGGCGCTGCTCCACGTGATCAGGAACATCACGCGGCAGTAGCACTTCGCTTCCGCTGGCGATGCGAACCACAGCGAGTTGATGCAGGTTTCGCAGGCGCTTTTGGTTTGTGGGCGGAGGTCGGGTGCCAGCCCGGCCAATGTTGGGCTTACCGATTCGGGAGGGCGACCCCAGCCAGTAGGCTCCTGTGGCCATGAGTTCTCCGAGGGCACCTCGGAAACCTCGGGTGCTGCGCTCGCGGGGCGGGGCGCTTCGTCCAGCGCGGCCATCGCCAGTTCCAGGTCGTCGCTGTCGTTGTCGTTGTGTGCGTTCGTCATTTCTCTCTCGCTGGTTTAAAAACTGGATGAGCGCGATGCGCCGCTGTTCAAGCGCCGCATCGGCAAAGGTGATGGGAAGGCGAGCGGCTGCGGCAGCACGAACCGCGAGCTCTTTGAAGTCGGCGGTGCCGGTGAGTGAGATTCGAGTGCCGTAGCGGTGCGCTGCGAGCCTCAGTGCCTGGGCCATCGCCGATGCGCGAGAGCCGCTCTCGAGCTGGATCCGCTTGCCGTCGTCTCGCACAGTTGCGTTGCCGACAGCGCGATAGATCACGGTCCCCTGCTTGGTGACGCTGTCTTGAACAAGCATCCTGGTCTCCGGGCCGTTTCGGATTCCCTCACCGGCGACGGTGTTGCCACGCAGGCCGCGGCTTGCCTCGCGAGCCCTCAGCGCTTCAAGAGCATCTTTATGCCCATTGGCCGCCTTCAGACGCAACCAGTCGGCCCAGGCGCGCTGGGTGTTTTCATTGGCAATGCGTTGCCGAGCCAGCACGTTGTGGTTGCGTGCTTTCTGCAGGTCGTCCTTGAGCTTCCTGCTGGAGAGGAGGTACAGCAGACGCTTGTTCGCCGGGCTATCGCCCATGAGCTTGATGGTGGCTCGGCGCAAGCGCCCGGCCCTCTTGGCCGCCTCCACCTCCTGTGTATAGCGACTACGCTCGAGGCGCGTCGCCTCACTCCTCGTGACTGCCATGGCGTCCTGCTCGGCCTTGTAGGCCTCGTAGAGCCGGGAGGTGTCCAAGCGCGAGCGAATCGGCTTTGCTTCGTACCGCTTTGCGGGCTGGCGGATCTGAGCACCCTTGTCCGAGCTCGGCGTGAACGGTCCGAGCTTCTTTTCGAGCTGGGCCTTGGACATTTCTCGCGCGACCGACGATGCCTTGACTGAACACCCCTTGTCATCTTCAATGACCAGGCCATTGCCCTGTAGTCGCAGCGCAAGGCCAGCCGAGCGCATCGTGGCGTGCAATTCATGCCATGACTTTGCGCAACGGAACTCTCCCAGGCATTCCGCCTTGATCCAAGCCAGCAGACTCTGCACGCCCGAGTGCCGCTCCAGGTCATCGGCGCGGTTCTCGGATTGCGACTTGCGGCCCGCGTGATCGAGCCGCTGCAGGCCAAACTCGACTTCGAGCTTAGCCGCAGCCTCTCCCATGAGCTTGAAATCGCGCAGCGGCTCATGGATCGTGTGGCGCTTGGGATGGATCTTGTTGATCGCGACATGGATATGCAGACAGTCCGTGTCTCGATGCACGGCGCTGATGCGCTGGTGTTCTTGGTAACCGAGTGCGGTGCAGATCCTGTCTTCGATGACGCGCAGGGCTTCAGGGGCCGGGGACTCGCCCGGGGCGAACGAGATCAGCAGGTGATAGGTCTTGTCTGACTGGGCGCGTGTGTTGTGCGCCTGGAGAGCCTCAGCTTCGCGGACTGCCCAATCGACCGCATCGCTCGCGAAGTTGGTGAGCCGAACTTCGCCGAGGCGCTCGGCCTTGCCCTGTGAGTCGGTGATATAGCGGGAGAGCCCGGCGAAGCTGCTTTTCTTCGGATCCTTCATCGCGACGCGCCGGACGATCATCCGCGGCCAGGCAAAAATTTAGCGGCTAAAAACGTCACGCCTTCTTCGCCGCGTCCAGCAGCGCCGCTTGGCAGGCCTGAATCCGCTCCATGGCAAGAACGATCGTGGCGCGCATCTGCGCTTCATCGAAACGCTTCAGCCGAGCGTCATCGGCGAGCCACATCTTCAAAAGGTTTCCGAGCCGCGCCTGGTCCGCATTGACCCTGGCGAGCACCTCGACCTGGTCAAGGTCGTAGACGCTTTTCGGCTGGTAGCCAAGGCCGAGCTGCCGAAGGTAGGCAGACGTGCTGAGCCCAGACTGCGCCGCCCGGACATGGATCGCTTGGTGTTCCTCGGGCAGGCAGTAGACGTTCAGGGCGGTGCTGCCTTTTCTCGTCGCGCGGGGCGCCGTCCCCGCGTCTTCATTCATGGCGATGCCGCGGCACAGCCGCGATGAAGGAGGCGGCAGCCGTCTGCCTCGCAGAGCAAGAGCCCTGTTGAGCACGTAGTGCGAATAAAGGGCAAGGCGAAGTAGCTCTGCCGCTTGCGGTAGGGGTACTTCGCCTATCTTGCCCGGAAAACAAGTGAGTCATACGCCATAGTCTATGTGAGAAGCAGATAAGCCATGTTCATTTCATCCGATATAAGATATGCTATTGGCCACAAAAAAGCCTCTTCCGCCCTCTGGGTCGGGCGCAATGTCCTCCATGCCGCGTACCAAGAAATCTCAGTCAAATCTCAGTCCCGGCTCAGCCACGGCTCAAAAGGGGCGTCTGGTCGATCGTGTCGCGAAACGCTTGCAGGAGAGGGGAGAGCCGGTGGTTGCACGCGCGGCCAATCGCGCTGTCGTACTCGTTCACTGGCAGGAGATCGAAGAGACGGCTGAGGGCGGCTTCAGCCTGCGAGCGCTCTGGGAGACGCTCAAGGAGGAGGGCATCGTCGACTTCGCGTACCCGACTTTCGTGAGGCATATCAGCGCGATCCGCGCGCGGGCCGCCCCCGGGCGATCGCGGGCGCTACTGCCGGCATGCAACGCCAAACCCGAACCGCCAGTTCCGACGAAGTCGTCTGGCCAGGCGGGCTCGAGGAAACCGACAGCGGTCGAACTGACCGTTGCCAAGACAAAAGCCGGCATGGCCGGCTTCACTTTCAATCCGATCCCCAACGAGGAGGAACTCTACTGATGGCCAAGATCCACATGATCCTGCAGGGCAAGGGGGGCGTCGGAAAGTCCTTCATAGCCACCATCCTCGCGCAGTACAAGCTGGGCAAGAACCAGGCGCCGATTTGCATCGACACCGACCCCGTCAACGCGACATTCGCAAGTTACAAGGCTTTGCGGGTCAAGCGCCTGCAGCTGATGGAGGGTGACGAAATCAACACGCGCAACTTCGATGCGCTGGTCGAGCTGATCGCGCCCGCCAAGCATGACGTTGTCATCGACAACGGCGCCAGCTCGTTCGTCCAGCTCTCCCACTACCTGGTCACGAACCACGTGCCCGAGCTGCTCCAAAGCATGGGGCATGAGCTGGTGGTGCATACCGTCGTGACGGGCAGTCAGGCGCAATCCGACACGCTCAGCGGCTTCACCCACTTGGTGAAGCAATTCCCCGGCGAGGCGAATTTCGTGGTTTGGTTGAACCCGTATTGGGGTCCGATCGAGCACGATGGCAAAGATTTCGAAAGCATGCGGGCGTACAAGGAAAACAAGGAGCGCGTGTCCGCTGTCATTACGCTTCCGACTTTCAAGGGCGAAACCTTTGGCCGGGATCTCTCGGACATGCTTCAGGACCGCTTGACCTTCGCGGAAGCGGAAGGGGATCCCGCCCTGACGATCATGACGCGACAGCGCCTGAAGACCATCCGCTCGCAGCTCTTTCTCCAGCTCGACATGGCTGCCGTGCTCTGATGGGCGAGAAAGATGACATCGACGATGCGATCCGACAGATTGCGTCGAAGAACGGCGTGGCCGTTGGCCGCGACGATCCGATCCTTGTCCTCTTGACGATCAACCAACTCCTGCAGGAAAAGGCTGACGCAGCTCAGCAAAGCCTGCTTGCCCAGCACAAGGAAGAGCTGGAATCCATTGCTCAGCAATGGGGCCGCGACGCCAAGGAAAAGGCGGAACGCATCCTGACGGCGGCTCTTTCCTCCAGCAAGGAAGCGATGGCCTTAGCCATGAACGAAAGCGCAACGGCAGCGGCAGGGGCCGTGCGCGCTGAGATTCAAACCATGTCTCAGAAGTTTGCTGGAGCGATCGAAAACGCGCGCCACGTGGCAACCATGAACCTCGTGGCCGGAGGCCTCACCATCGCATCCGCTGTGATCGTGTTGTGGTCCGTGCTCAGGCACTGACCGCGCGTCAGTGCGACGGCAAACCGACAGGCTCGATGATTAATGATGGAACGACTTGGACACTGGCGCGGCGAATGACGTAAGATGAGGTATTACCTATGAATACTTCAGCTCTTCGTCCCGTCACGGTCAAGATCGAACCCTCGGTCAAACTGCGAGTGCAGCGTTTGGCAAAGGCACGCCACCGTACGCCTCATTGGGTGATGCACGAGGCCATTCTCCAGTTTGTCGAACGTGAGGAAAAGCGAGAAGCATTTCGCCAGGACGCGATCAGGGCATGGGACGAATACCGACTGACCGGCTTGCACGTCACAGCGGCGGAGGCAGATGCCTGGATGGCCAAGCTCGAGACCGGGCAGGACGTTGAGCCGCCTGAATGCCACGGTTGATCTGGTCGCCGCACGCGCTTAGCGACGTGCAGCGTCTTTACCGCTTCCTCTGCGGGAAGAACCCGGATGCTGCCCGACGCGCAGTCCGAACCATCCGCGACGGCATGATGGTTGTGGCGCAACAGCCAGGCATCGGGCGACCCATTGCCGACATGGAGCCTGAATACAGGGAATGGCTTATCGACTTCGGTGCCGGTGGCTATGTGGCGAAGTACCGTTTGGATGGCGAAACGGCGGTCGTCTTGGCGGTGCGGCACCAGCGGGAAGTCGGGTATGAGGAATGACAAAGAAGGCCGGCCTCAGGAGGGTCCTGTCTCAAAGCCCCGCTGATCCCCTGAGGCGATGCAGGCTCAGAAGAAAGGGCCTCGCGTCCAGGTTCGAGATCCGCGAAGCGGAGAGGGGATTGCCACGGTGGCAGCTTGGACGCGGGAGGGAAGGCGGTCCATGAGCGTGCCGCTTTTTAGCGGCTAAATCTTCGCGGACCGCGATTGCTTCAAGCCACGAAGGGCAGGAGTGACGACAGCGCGGGACTGGTCGTCGTAACTGATGACCAAGTTGGCACCGATTTCAGGAAGTTTGCTGAAATCTGCGCGCGCGTGAAAGACGACGGCGCGGCCGACGCTCTGGTAAACCTTGGCCTCGTCCGAATGAATGATGGTGCCCTCATGGGCTTCGGCCTTCGACGCCGCCTTGGCTTCATGCAGGTTGTAAAAACCTGGCTTGACGTTCTGAGCTCTGGATACTTTTTCGACGGCCCAGGTCGTTCCCTTCAAGGCCTGAAGGATGCGTTGTCCGTTCATGACGACTAAACGAGAGACGCGAGGGTCGGCGGTATCAGAGGACATAGAAGCGAATCGAGCCTTCGATTGGAGCTTGCGGGGCCGCCGATTATGTCGACTGAAATTTGCGTTCAGGTGTGAGAGGTTGCCAATTTGTAACGCGAGGTTAGAACATACGTACTCCATGCGCAGAAATCCACGCCGGCGCCGGTTCGGTTCAAGAAACCCCCATCTGGTTAGGCGGGAGTCAGGAAAATGAAGGCGTAAATCGGTCAGCCTTCAAGCAGTGCGACGAGCTGCACTTCAGCCAAGCGTGCTGCGAACTCGTGCCCGTCGTCGTCGTACTTCACCCACGCAAGGCCTTCTGCAGGCGCTCGGCGTGTAAGGATCAGCCGGCCAGCTCGGCCATCGTGCCGAACCTGCACGACCGCCTTCTTGATCGTTTCGGGATCTTTTTCCTTGGGTGCACTCTTCCCATACTTGCCGGATTGATCCTTGTCCGAGCTGCCGCCACCACCGTCACCGTCGACCCCGTCGACCCCGTCACCGGTCTTGTCGTCCAAGTACTCCCGCAGCATTCTGGTCGTCCCCCGGGTGATTTCTTGAGTGTCGTTGCCGAGCCACTCCGAGACTTCTCTCGCATCCTTTTGGTAGGCCTTGACCAGCTCGTTGACGACGGTGACGTCATTGACGCGGCCGGTATTGAAAGCGGTCGCAATCGGGTCTGGCAAATCCAAAAGAGTGACGTGCTGCGAGACGAAGGACTTCGACACGCCGATGCTCAAGGCGATGTCGCCCTTCTTGATGCCCTTCGACAGCTCAGCGCCGATGAAGTCGGCGATCTCGCGCGGTGTGAGGGCGTCGCGTTGCAGGTTCTCGATGACCTGGTCGGCCTTCGTGTATTCCTTGTCGATGAATCCGGGGATCGTCGACTTGCCCGCCAGGATGGATGCACGGTATCGACGCGCGCCGTGGTTGATGAGATAGCGGCCTTCGGCTTCGGGATTCAGGCGCACCGAGATCGGCGTCTTGACGCCGCGCGCCGTGATCGTTGCTGCCAGCTCGGCCAACGTGGTCGGATCAAAGGTCTTGCGCGGCTGGTTGGGATCCTGGTCGATCAGATCCAGCGAAAGCTCAATGGGTCCACCTGCGTTCGCAGCGGCCGTAGGAGCGTCAAGGGCGTCACCCCGATCACCCATCCCGGGCAGGCCGGGCCCAGGCGATTGCGTCGGCGCCAATGCTTTGATGGAGGCCAACTTGGAAGTCTTGAAGGTCACGGTCGGTTGTGCCTTCGTTGTTGCGTCGGTCATCAAGCAATCCCCATTTTTTTGGATACATCGGCGACGAGGGCGCGGACTTCCTTGCCGGCCTTGCGAGCGGCCGTCTTGTCGACACCGCCCTTTTCGTGTGAAACGACATGAGTTTTCATTGGGCGGTTTCCATGAGCTTCGCCGTGTCCTTCGCCCACTTTCTCACGATGAATGCCATGTACCCAGGCAGGACGACTGAGACTTGCTCGAACCCCGCTGGCAGCGTCGCCTCTTTGTGTGCCGCCCAAACCCGCTTTACGGCCTGGGAAACGGCTCCGCGCGTCAGATCCAGGTTCTTAGCGACCAGCGCCTGCTCCATCCCCGCTACGAGCACGTTGCGCGCGATCTGCCGGGTGTGCCCATCCTTCAGCTTTAGCCGTCCGAGAGCGGCCTCGAACTGAGATTCCGTCAATCGCTTCTTCATGACTCGTCCATAGAACTTGCGCCGCGGCTCGGTTGATGATGCAGGTCCGCCAATCTCCCACATACAGCTTGTTTAGCTAAACATCCATCGGCGCAGAATTTTAGCCGCTAAAAAATAGCGGATATAGCCGAACTGGAATTCATAGGTCCCTCGGCTTGAAGAACACGGTGTAGTAGGCGAGCGCGGCATACACCGAGAAGTGCGCCAGGCACGTGAGGCCATTCGCCAGGTTCTGATGGAAGAGAAAGCGCCCGAACTGGAACACCACGTCGAACCCCAGGAACCACCGGATTGGCGGCGACACGAGAGCGACAAGGATCCACGACACACGCAGCAGCGAGGCGAGCCGGCGCGACGGGTTGCTTGGTGCAGGCGCCACCGCGTGGGCGACCCCCGGAGACTTGATGATGATCTTCGTCATGATTCTTGACCTTGATTCTGGTGCTTCTTCGTCATGAGGCCGCGCGCCTTGCTTGGCTCCGTTATGGCCGCGCGGGTGAACGCTCCGCAGAAATGCGGGGCGTTTCCTCAGCGCGGTTAGTAGCCGGCGTCTGTCTTCCCGTTGGGTTCGAGCGGACGATCCGCAGTGAGAAAGACCACGGCCGCGCTCGTGCCTGCGAACTCGCCGGCGTACACGCTGGACCATTGCGTTTCCCAACCTGGGAGGACGTCCTTGCCGCGCATCGATGCAGGCAGGATTGCCACAAGTCGCCCGCCTGGTTGCACAAGCTCGGCAGCCGCTGCAAGGTGAAGCGCTGCCCGGTCTTGCGAGAACGGGGGATTCATCACCACCCGCGAGAACTTCGGCGCCGTCTCTGCCCACTGAAGGAAGTCCGCCTCCACATGCCTGAAGCCACGTGCTGCGAGTACAGCGCAGTGCAGGGGCGAGATCTCCACGCACGTTGTCCGCCCCTTCGGCAGGAACTCGGCCAAACCGCCTTGTCCAGCCTCTGGCTCGAGAACGGTGTCCGCGTCACCGATGCCGGCCAGCTCGACCGCGATGGCAGCCAGCCGCGCAGGGGTCGGATAGAACTGGTGGGACTGAATATGTGGAACGCAGCCCGACGAAACAATCTCGTCGATGACCTGGTCCGGGTCATAGTCGAATTGAAAGTATCCCCAGCCTTTGCCCGCACGCACGCCACCGATGGCTTCCAGGACTCGCTCTGCTTCGCGGGTCACGGCTTTGTCCCTATCGCCGTACTCGAAGCATCGGGCGTTGCGGATCTCGGCATAGCGCTCAATGTAGTCGCTGCCGACCCGCTCGCGCGCAACGCGCATGGAAGCAAGCAACGAGACGACAGCAAAGGGAAGAGGGCGATTCATCATCTTGAATTCGCGAGCCTTCTGCTTCGGCTTGGTGCGGAACTCGGCAGGGATTGCAAACGGGTGCAGGTGGGCGAGGATTTGATTCAGGCGATACGCCATGTCCGGGTGGACCTCAAGGTGCGCGGTACCCTTCTTGTAGACGCGGATGCGAAGCGCGCCGCCGTCCACTGTCATCCATTCGCCGCTGCGGCGTCGGCATGCAGCGATCACCGAGGAAGTCGCATTCCACTTCGGCTCGTCGCGCCCCATGAACTTTGCGATGACTGCGCGCAGGTCGTTGATGTACCCGCAGCGACTGCTGTCCGGGCTTCCCCATTCGCTCACCACGTACGCCAGGATCATTCGTTTGTTGAACCCCTCCGGAACGTTGGTCACGTGCTCGTGCGAGAGCGTGCGAAAGATCCCATCGATACGCTCTGCAAAGAACTGCTGCCGCATGGCCAGCATGTTCTGATCTTGCCCCCGTATCTCAGGACACGGCCTATACGCAATGTAGCGCCGGTTGTTCAAGTTGAGCGCGGCGTGTCTGCTCAACCCGTTGCCGCCTGAACTCGCGCGGCGATTTCATCTTCAAGCTCGAGTGCGGATGGATCTCGTTGAAGTGCTCGAACGCGGCTGGCAATTGCGCCAGGACGGTTGGGGCGTCGCTGAGGTCCATGCGTCCAACGTAGTCGCGCTTGAAGGTGTTGACGAAGCTTTCGGCCATGCCATTGCTCTGCGGACTGCACACCGGCGTATTGACCGGCGTCAAACCCAGCGACCTCGCGATGCGTCGAGTCTCGTGGGCGATGTAGGCGCTGCCGTTGTCCGTCAGGAATTGCAGCAGGTAGCCCGCAGGAAGGGCCTCCACCGCGCCGAAGCGCTTCTCCACCGCCTCGATGAGTATCTCGCGCACCGGCTCGCCCGGCAGCCCTTTGCCCTCCCATGCCCGGAAGGCCATGATCTCGCGATCACAGCAATCCTTGGCGAACGTCGCGGTGACGGTTTGTCCCGAGTCACACTTGATCTCGAAGCCGTCCGAGCACCAGCGCGTGTCGCTGGCAGATACAGAGACGGTGCCGGTGTGCTTGCGGCTGGATTCCGGGCGTCGCGGCGCCTTCGGCAACAGCAAGGCATTGGCGGCCATGACCCGATACACGCGCTTTGGATTCACACGCGCCGTGCCGGCGCTCGCGCGCTGGCGATTGACCAGCGCGCACGCTCGCCGATAGCCGTAGCTCGGCAAGTCGGTGATCTGCTCGCGGATGTCTGACAGTAGTTGCTCGTCACCGCGCGGCGTGCGGTGGGTGCGGCCATCGGTCCACGAGGCCGATCGGTTGCGCAGCAGATGGACGTTCGAGCGCGCCAACCCCAATGCCTGGCAGACGACCATCATTGGCCATCCCCGGGCAACAAGGGCGAGCGCGCAATCCACTTTTTTTCGGCGGCGTACTCCACGGCCTCTTTGAGGATTTCGTTCTCCAGCGTCTTCTTGCCCAGCACACGTTGCAGCTTGGCGATCTCGGCGCGTGCCGCGGCCAGTTCAGAGGCCGGCACCACCGCCTCGCCAGCGGACACAGCCATCAGGGCGCCTTGCCGCTCGAGCTTGCGCCACTGGAACAGCAGGCTGGCGGCAACACCTTCCTGGCGGGCCACCAGCGACACGCTCATGCCCGGCTCGTAGGTGCGCTTGACGAGGGCAGACTTCTCAGCGAGGGACCAGCGCCTGCGGCGCTGGTCCCTCATGATCACTTCGACGGTATCCGTATTCCTATTCGTACTCACAGTCCTACTCCTATCTTCAAAGATAAGCGATGGACCGTGTCCTGTCATTCAAGGGGCCAGCTCAGGTCGCAATCGTCGGCCGCACAGACTCCTCATTGAAATCTGGCGTGCTCATCTCCCTGATCGATTGATTCCACTCGTCGCGGCGCTTTTGCGGCATGCAGTCGACGACATCGGTCAGGGCGAGCGTCTTGGACCAATAGGCCGCGTTCAGGGCTGCCACGGCACCTTCGAGCTTGAAGAGCTTGTCGAGGTAGATCGAGCGATGGAAACGATCGTCACCGGCATTGCCTTCGATGAAGTAGTGAACCGCGTTGCCGAGGTCGCCCGCGACGACGCCGGCCAATTCCTCGATCTGCCTGCGCGCCTGGTTGTATTGGCCGAGAAGCGAATCGATCGCGTCAGAGGAGACCGGAGCAAAGAAAGGCTCTGCTTCGTCATCACCAAGCAATTCGAATTCGGCTGCCTGTACCTCCAGGCCTTCCTCATGGCGTTCGTCAGGGGTGCGGGGAATCCCCGCTGCGCCTTCGGCGCTGGGAGTGCTGTCGATTGATGCGTGCATGCTGATCCTTTGAGAGGGTTGAGAGGCGACCTCTTGGTCCGCCTGGACGCATGTGAAGCGGGGTTCTGCCTGCGAGTCGCAGCGCGCCCGCAAGCCGCATGCGGAGCGCAGCCGAAGGCGAGCACCGAACGGGTGAGGACGCGGCCGCAGGCCTTGCTGCAGGGAGTCGGCAGGTTCGCGCTATGCGTCGAAGAAAAGGCGGTCCATAGGGCGGCTCCCCCCAAAAGGCATCGAGACCTCATGAAAGACGGTCTTAGCGTCTTCCGGCTCGGATACGACAGACGCTACTGTCACGAGTTCGCCGAGGATGCGATCGAGGCGCTCGATGTATGGAACGGCCGAGACCATCCAAATCGCCCTTGGATCAAGTGCAAGGGAGCCGGGATCGATCTGCTGAGTCCAACCCTCGGAGCCGCTCACCACCGGTCGGGGTAAAGCGAACAAGGGTTGCGAGACGCGCTGCGGAAAGTCCACGTCTGACCCGGGAGCTGAAGCGTGCATGTCTCAACAGGGGCTCGCATTTATCTCTGACGGCGCGTCCGCGCCCCTGTGCCGAATCGGCCCTACTTCGGCGGCCTGCGCTGTGCAGCGACGATGATTTTCGCAGCCAGTCGAATCGAAGCGGCTTCTGCGTCGGTGACGCCTGCATTGATCGCGCAGAACCGCTCAGCCGCCATCATTTGAGCGAGCTGAGCGAGTTCGTCGGGTCCGGGTTGGAGTTTGGATTGCGCATGGAAGTGCAGCTCGGCGAGCGACAACTTGTCATGCGCCGATAAGTCAACGTTCATGATGCAGCGATTATTCCGGGTGCCGACAACAATCACTGCGAGGAACAAGAGCGGCATTCCACCCTTGTTCACATGTTTATGGGATGCATTGCTCACCATCACAGGGCGCGACAACGCGTAGTTGCGCGAGCAGGCCCTGACGGCGCGTAGCAACGTCACCGGAAATCGCGAGAGAACACAGCCGGGAATACCGGACCAAGCGGCCGATGGCGATGCAAACCGCCGTGCGGGAAGCGCCCCTACGCACCGCCAGGTGCGTCTAGCTGTTGGAGGTTGGGATAAGCCGCGCGGCTACAGAAGAGCGCGAAGAAGCTGTTCGTGGGAGTAAACATGCATGGCAGAGACGACGGATCAGGATCAGGCGGCCGCATCGATGTCTTGACCGACATGGGGTGCGGGTTGGCCTTGGACCGACTCGCAAGAGCTGCGGGCACGAACTGGAATCTCACCAGCCCTGACAGCACGAAGCAAAGTCCTCGGAAAGAGCGAGAGAACACAGGCGAACGGGAGCACGAACCAGCCGGCCGATGGCGACGCAAACTGCCGCGCGGCGAGGGCCTCCATGTGCCGCAGGCGCATCTAGCGATGGCTGTTGGGCAAGGTGCGGAACGCGCCGCGCAGGGCTAGGGTGGCCTGGAAGGGGACGGCGCAGCCGGCAGTCACGAAAGGACCAAGCGCGAATGCGCGCGCCAAGAACGGGCATCCCGATTTCTCGAAGAGGAAAGCCACGAGTCCTGAGTCTTCGCACGCCAAATTGGGCAAGGTAGAACGCGGTACCGAACCATCAACGGCCGCTGCATGCCCAGCTTCGACTTCATCACCTCGAAACAGATCCGAGAGTCCCTCGAGAACGACAACCGAGAGACGGCCGGCTCAGCAGTACTGAAAACGACACGCCCATCTGGCTCGACCAGCTTGCAAAGGGCATCTTCCACGGTAAGGTCGACCCCAATGTCTACCAGGAGACCCGGACGCAAACTACGACCTCGATGTGGATCTTCGGTTGCACCCTTTGGGACAGGAAGATCCAGGAGGGCACAGACCACAACGGGACCGCAGCAAGGCGGCGTGCGCGTCGGCCGCGCTCAGGGCATCGATCGCCCGCGTCTGAACGCCATGAAAATAGATCTTGATGAAGAGTTTCCGAGCATGAGCACGCCGATGTGGCGCGTCAGCGTCGACATGACAATGCCGATCCACGACAACGTCAAGGTCCACTCCTTGAGCAGCCGCGCCAGCATCCTCTATGACTTGGAATAGACAGGCCGCATCTGACTGATGGTGTTGCGTGCCTGCAGCGCATGAGGAGACGCCCAGGACGAATCGAAAGCCTGATAGGAGAGGTCGAGGCGTTACACAGCTGGGCGACAGATGGACTCGAGGAGCTGCGCAGGCTCGGCGTCGACGAAGCACGCGCGAACATGTTGCACGCGCTGGTGCGCAAGCACGACTCGCCGCGGCCGAAGGCGTGGGAGGGCGGGGTATGAAAAAGGGGCGCGACCGGCAGGACGCACCCTCATGCGTCTCACCAGTGGCAAGCGTTCAGATCTTGAGCCGCTGCCCTCGGCGAGGCGCCTCTTGCATGCGAACCTTGTAGCGGCTTTCGAGCTGCGCGAGGAACGATTCACGCTCTTCGGGCGTTTTGTACCGCTTCAAGGCAAAGGCTTCGGCCTGCTGCCGGAAGCTATCTCGCGGTGCGGGCACAGTTGGCGCCGGCGCGATCGACGGTGCAGAGGTCGGAATCGCGGCGATCGTTGCGCCGCTATCAAGCGTGCGAATGATCTCGGCCTTTGCATGCGCCAGGAAGTGTGCTTGCGCCTTCTCGTTGCCGGCGTAGCGCTGCGCGATGCCTGCTGCCTTGCCGTCGAGCTGGGTGTAAGCCGGCAACAGGTCAGGATGCTTGGCGAGCGCGCGATCACGCGGGAAGATTTCGAACGCGACAGCCATGCAAGGCCGGATGGCCTCGGAAAAGATCTTCTCGATGCCGCTGGCATCGCCGGCCACCGCCTTGGCCGAGGCAGCGTTCCACGCAGCCTTGTCTACGTCTATGCGCCTCTGGTCGAGCGCGAACCCATTGCGCTCAGCGAGTTGACTGAGGTACTCGCGCGTCGCGCGACCGTTTCCCTCGCGAAAGGGATGCAGGCGGTTGAGTTCGGCGTAGTGCTTGGCGAGTTGGCCGACGAACTTTCGCTTGTCCGATCCTTCGTAGAAATTCGCCGCCGCGAGCCCTTTGTGGATCCGGTCGGCTTCGCACTTTATGTGCGCTGGCTCAGTGAAGTTTGAGTGCGCCTTCGCGATGCCCACATCGCGAAGCTGGCCGGCCCACTCATACGTGTCCTGAAACAGGAATTCATGCAAGGCCTGAAGGTGGGCCAGATCGAAGTTGCCGCGGATCGGCTGCTGCCGGAGCCGCAGCGTGCGCAGGTACGCGCTTTCATATTCGAACGCGCGCAGCCCGCCGGCGTCGCGCAGGCCTGGCTTGTTGATGAGGACATCAGTGCCAGCGTAGTGATACGACTTCCACCGATTGAGCGTCTCGCGCTTCGGGTCGACCTTCTGTTGCTGCTCATCAGCGGCATTCATGCAGCGTGTTCCGCGCGCCACTTCTCCAGCTGCGCCAACTTCATGGACGACATGCAGACATACGAGCGGGACCGTTTGCGATCAAGCCCGAAGTCGATCCGCAACCACAGGCCTTGTGCGCGGGCGAGCAGGCCAAGGAAGGGAGATCGAGCCCACACCTTAGCCATTGCGAGGATTTGCAGCTTGCTCAAGAGCTGCAGCGCGGCGAGCAACGCGTCGCTGAAACTCTTCGAGGTCGATTTGCTCGGCCATCAACTCATCGCAGTCTTTTAGGAAGTCGGGCGAAGGTTCGTGGCCTTCGATCCTGGCGCTCGCAAGTGCTTGCTCGTGCGCCCACTTCCTGTGCGGCGATACGGTGCTTTCAGTTGTCATAGATGGCGGGTAGAGGCTACCTGGACTGGATGAGTTTGCCCGATCAACGCGTTACCGGAAGACCTTTTTGGGCAGCTAAATATATCGCGCGGAGCCGGCGAAGGCCCAGTGTTGAGGGAGATGCGGCTACCTCAAGCGGCTCAACGGACAAATTCAGCTTCTCCTCGGAACGCAGCGGCCATGGCCTGCCCACAAGTTCACGCGCTGCGCAAATCATGGATGACGCCCTTGGCGCTCCGCCAAGCCATGCGTGACACTTGCTTTTTGTAGCCACTAGGCTACAATCGAAGCATGTACACGGTCGTCGAATCAGAGGAGTTCGAGGCATGGCTGTCAGGGGTGAAGGACCGCCCGACCCGAATTCGGCTGGCGCGCAGGCTCGACAAGGCGCGCCGCGGGAATCTGGGGGACGTCAAGCCTGTCGGCGGCGGTGTCTTCGAAATGCGCGAGTTCTTTGGACCCGGCTGGCGTATGTATTACTTTGAACGGTCAGGGACCATCATCTTTATGCTGGGCGGCGGCGACAAGTCCGCCCAGGAGAGCGACATTGAGCGAGCCAAAAGAATGGCTCAGGAGTTGCGAAATGAGCAAGATCAAGACCCGTCAGTTTGATATCGCCAACTACCTCACCAACGATGAGGACATGGCTGAATACCTTCGGCAGGTGATCGAAGACAACGATCCCGCCGAACTCGCCGGCGCGCTCGGGGCGATCGCGCGAGCCCGTGGGATGGCCCAACTCGCACAAGACACCGGCCTTTCGCGCGAGAGCCTCTACAAGGGCCTCTCGGGCGATCGAGCACCCAGCAGCGAAACGCTGTTCAAGGTTATGCGGGCCTTGGGGTTCAAGCTGACGGTGGAAGTCGCACACAGCTAAATATTCCTCGGAGCCGATCACGCGAAAATCAAAAAAATTGTGACGCCGCGGATTCGGACGAGGAAACGATAGCTGACCACTGTCTGGAATGACTGACGCGTTCCATGCGGCTCACCACGCCCTGGACCGTCTTGAGTCGATCGGTTGGCCACAGCGTCATCGTGATCGTCGCCGTCGATGTCGCCATGGCCGTTCGTATCACAGCAAGCTGCGCGTGCGCTTCGAGCGAAGCATCCACACTCATGTTGCCTTGCTCTCCTTGGCTTGCTGCGTCATCTGCGCCCGATCCCTGAGGCAGTTGTGTTAGCCGCTCTCAACTGAGCGCCAGCGGAATGCGGCCAGATGCGGTGGTGACGACAGGCATGGAATAGGTGCTCATGATTGAACGAGGTGGGTGAAAAGGTTGCGCTGCCCGATCTCGTCGAGTGCTTCGGTACGACACCTGGGGCATAGGTGCGCGTTGGGACCGACCTGGGTCGCATGTGCTTCGCACAGAGGCCGGTCGCAAGTGGGACGATCTTGGACGGGGCCATCGCGCAGGTAGGCGCTGGCAGCGAGGCAAACTGCTGTCTTGCCATCGAGCAGCAACTGCTCGCCGCTGGGCGGCAATTTGCTACCCTTCATGTGGATCAGGGCCGGCATGCTTTTGGCGCGGTACCAGGGCACCATGGTTGCCCCTTTTTGCGCAGATGTCTTAGCGCGGCGCCCTGACGAAGGTCGTAAGCTGGCGTCGATGGGATCGGAGAAACCGCATTGCGGCGGATCGATAATAGTGCGGAGGATGGTCGATGGAAACGGACGGCGAGGTCGATCGCTTCGACTACGAAGGTTGGCAGGTTCTTATCCGCCTGACGAAGCGCGGAGAAGACGGATTTTGCGCGGGCTGTGCAGATCTGCATTTGAAGAGCGAACACAGGTGCCGCATTGCGCTGGCATCCAAGTTTTCCAACGACGACGAAGCAATCGAATCGCTGCGCCTCCGGAGCTTGGCATTCATCGTCCAATGGGATGCTCGTGAGCACACAGGAGATACTGACTTCACCGAGCTGTGAGCCGATCATTGACCGCCCGCTTTCCGCTGCGCGACGCGCAGCAGCCGGTGATACGAACCCTCGGCACCATACGACCCGGCGTGCCCTTCAATCCTCGCGATCCCGTCGATTGCATCGACGCATGCTTGCAGATAGGCCACATCGCTGAGAAAGGAGAAGTCCGGGCGTCCCGCGCGGTACCGCGAATTGATCGCGCGCTGCGTAGCCCACGACACTATGCGCCTGTGGGTGAGGTAAAGGAAGCGGCCTGAGCCGATCGCTTCCGTACAACTGACAACGTCACAAAGGCGGCTCATGACTCGTCACCGGGGGCACTTCGTAGTCGCGAGGGGCAAATGGCAAGTCGTGCTCTTCATGGATGCCCAGGCCGAGCCACGAGGGCATGCGAAGCAGAGTGGGGAGATTCATTGATCTGTCCGGGGATTGAACGTACCGCGCCGGGCATAGTGGTTGACCATCGAGGCCCCACAATTTCGCCTCACCGGCGAGCATCCGCGCGTGCGACAGCGGGATCGGGGGCGCCGCGCTTGACGGGCCACGTTGTTGGGATGCACCACCACGTCTGCGGATAACGCTCGACCTTGATGTTTTTGATCGGGCTGCGCCCGTGTGGGATCAGCCCCGTGCCAGTAATCAAGATGCCAGGCCCGTGGAGCCGCACCACTACTCTTGCGTGATCGAGAACGGGGATCACATAGGTCTCGCCATCGCCGGCCAGCAGCATTGCCTTCATGACTCGGTAGCGGGCGCGAGGCCCCCAGCGGCACACGTTGTACAGCAGCTCTCCCATGCTCCGATCGGCCCGCACCTCATCCCGGGCTCTTTTCTGACCCTGTTGCCTGATCCCCGACGGGCTGCGCAAAATACTGGTTAAGCATACAGTATTTTGCTATGCTGGAAGCCATGGACCGAGACGACTGGATTGCAATCTGTGCACATCGCTTGCAGCACCGATGGCGCAGCGTGGACCCCGCGGAACTCGAGCGCGTGGCGGCCGAAATCTGGCGGGATGAGCGGCTACAGGTGTTGACGCCGGCTGCTGCTGCCGCCGAGTGGCTTCGGCCGATGGGGTTGCGTGAGTCCGCGAGAGTTGCAGAATCACAGCCCTCATCACCACCGTCAGAAAAGCGATGAAAGATTTTGACGAACGCCTGCCGTAGCTAGTCGGGCAGTTCGTCCAAATTCGCCAGCGTAGCGCGGAGATCCTGTAGCGCCTGCACTGCGCGCGCAAACTCGGCATGGCTGACGCCCTCATCATCAAGGCTCTCAAGCACGAAGGCCTCGAACCGCTCGCCGAGCCGGCCTTCAAGAGCCTCGTGTGACTCAAGCAGGACGTTGCCCATCAGCAGCAGCTCGGCTAGGGCCCGCGCGGGCTTGCGGTGATCCTGCTCAAAGGTTCGACGAAGCGCTGCGACTTCTTCCGGTGTTGCGGCCATGGCGGGCTCCGAATTTCAGAGGCCTAAGTTTCGCTTAAGGGGCGCCTCGCACGATCAACTCACAGTCCCGGCGCTGGTAGAGGATGCTTCGGCAGCCAGCCCTTGACGGGTAGGTTCCTCGATGCCGGTGACTGTCCAATTCTGGCCTTCGCATTGGAAAAGGCGCACCATCTTCCTACCGACACGCTGGGAGCGCGAGATGGTCAAGTCACTCAAGCCTCAGCTCGACCCGGAAAGGGTCATACGAGCAGCTGAGTACGTCCGCATGTCCACGGACCATCAGAAGTACTCGATCCTCAACCAGTCAGCCCTCATCCATGTGTTCGCCGAGACGAACCGCATGGAGATCGTTGCCACCTATGCCGATCCTGGGAAGAGCGGGCTCACGCTTCGCAGCCGACCTGGTCTCTCGCGGCTTCTCTCCGACATCGTCGCTGGGAAGGTCGATTTCGAAGTGGTACTCGTCTACGACGTGAGCCGTTGGGGTCGGTTCCAAGATGCCGACGAGAGCGCTCATTACGAATTTCTCTGCCGCCAAGCCGGAATACGGGTGATCTACTGTGCCGAGCAGTTCGGGGCAGACGGCCATCCCCTTGCGAGCGTTTTGAAGGCCCTCAAGAGAGCTATGGCGGGCGAGTTCAGTCGAGAACTGTCGGTGAAAGTCGCGGCGGGCAAGGCTCGAATCGCAAGCTTGGGTTATCGAGTGGGTGGGATCGCCGGCTATGGCCTTCGACGCCAGGTGCTGGAGGATGGTCAAGCCCGGGGCATGCTCTTGAGAAAAGGGCAGCTCAAGTACCTTCAAACCGATCGTGTGACCCTGGTTCCTGGACCTGCGGAAGAGGTCGCCGTCGTGGCGAGGATCTATCGCGACTACATCTACCTTCGCAAGGGCGAGCTTCAGATTGCGCGGGCCCTGAATGCTGAAGGCTACAGCTTCTTCGGCAAAGCCTGGTCTCGCCATCTCGTGCGGACGATTCTCACCAACGAGAAGTACATCGGCGTCAACATCCTCGGGCGCACGATCCAACGGCTTGCCGCGCCGAACATCAACAACCCTCCCGAAAAGTGGACTCGCTTCGAAGGAGCGTTCGTGCCCATCGTCAGCCGGGATCTGTTTGAGGCTGCTGCGCGCGTGCGAAGCTTCAACGTCAAAGCCTACACGGATGCTGAACTTCTGGAGGCACTTCGCGTCGCTCTGAAAAGAGAAGGAAAGCTCACGGTCGAAATCATTGAGCGTGATCCCGATCTTCCCGCGGCGAGCACGATCAGGGCGCACTTTGGCGGAGTGACGGGTGCATATCAACGCCTGGGGTTTGCCATCGGGTCTCGATACCGGTTCTATGACATTGAGCGAGCCTTGGCCGCAGTCAGGAAGCAAACCCAAGAATCCTTGATGCAGGCCCTTGAAGCGCGCTCGATCGAGTGTTCAGTGACAGCGCCGAACCTCATCGCTTTCGCAGACCGGTTCGCCATCGAGGTCCGCGTCTGCCGGCACCGCGAACCCATCAGTTACCGGTGCTCGGGGTGGAGGATGGCCCATGAGCCCGCTTCTGGAAGCTCGCATGTGCTGGCCATCAGGATGGCCCGGGGAAATCAGGCGATTCAAGATTTTCTGTTTTTGCGCAGAGCCGAGATCCAGGGCGTCCCTCCATTCCTCAAAGCCTCCTGCGACGATCAGACAGCGCAGTTTAGATACACCGACGTGCCTGCCGTTGCGACTGCAATCGCCGACATCGCCTTAAACTTGTGACCGTAGTCTTCAGTTGGCCCTTGGCATTCGTCCTGTGCTATCAAGTACGCCACCGTTCCTTGAACGAGCGCGACGTCAGTCAACGCCGATCACGCGTTTGACGATGACAGGGTTATGTTAGCTGTATTGGCCGCTGGCGGCGCCAGTTGCAGATGATCGTGGCGCTTCGCGAGTTGTCCGGTGGCGCAACTGTCCAGCAGGTCGCCTATGACTTGGGCTATGAGTCGCCCTCTGCCGTCAATACGATGTTCAAGAAGGCTTTTGGAAAACCTCCCGCCACCTACATCAACGACCGCTTTCGCGTAGATGGATGACAGATGATTTCAGGTCAGCGCGTCGCCGGACATCAGCGCCCATCCCATAGATGCACTCACCTGTAGGCTCGAGCGTGGGTTACACCACCGTCCACCACAAGGGTAGCGCCCATCACGTAGTCACCTGCACGCGATGCCAAGAAGATCGCCGCGCCTGCGATGTCCTCTGGAGTGCCGATGCGCTTGGCGGGTATGTGTTCGGACAGTTCGTCGCCGCGGTCGCGCGCGTTGCGGTTCATCTCGGATGGAAACGCGCCAGGTGCAATGGCGCTGACCGCGATGTTGTCCTGCGCCAAGCGCAGCGCCATCCGCCGGGTCAGGTGGATCAAGCCCGCCTTGCTGGCGACGTAGGAGTAATTCTCCTGAGGATTGAGCGCGATGCCGTCCGTGGAGGAGATGTTGATGATCTTTCCCACACGCCCTTTGGCTGCGGCGCGCAGCGGCTCTGACAGCGCCTTCGTCAGGAAGAAGGGTGTCTTCATATTGAGATCGACCACCTTGTCCCAGCCGCTTTCGGGGAAAGCATCAAAGTCTTCTCCCCATGCGGCGCCGGCGTTGTTGACCAAGATGTCCAGCTTGCTCTCATGCCGAGCGTAGGCGGCGGCCAGGGCCTGGCATCCGCCGACCGTCGAGACGTCGTAGGGCAGCGAGACGCAATGGCCGTGCTTCGACAGTTCCGAAGCCGCCAGATCGCATGCCGCGGCTTTGCGCGCGCTGATGTAGACGCGTGCACCCTGCGCCAGAAATCCCCCGGCGATCATGCGGCCAATACCCCGTGAGCCACCCGTGACGAGCGCGGTGCGGCCTTGCAGAGAAAATAGATTCTGCGTCGTCATTGCGATGCCTCAGCCGTTATGTGCTTGCGCATGTGAGATATCTCCTGTCTGACTTCTGGGCGCCATGACGTACTGGTCTCGATAAAAATGAGATGGGATCTCTGGCAGAGCACAGGCAGCCCTTGCTCTCGGCTGGCCCATGTCGCGCCAGGTTGGTGAGCATAGGCCTTTGCGCCGCTGTCTTCAGAACTGTCCCATCGGCAATTGGTCGAGGTTGTGTGGAAACTCCCTCGATGGTCGCCTATATTGAGCCAACCCGTCTGAGCGAGGTGGTGGCCCATGAAGCGATTCATCGAAGGCGAGGACCGACAGCAGGTCACTCTGCTGCCCGAGTGCCTTGACGACTATATCGGCGAAGACAACCCGGTGCGAGTCGTGGACGCGTTCGTCGAGGAACTGAATCTCTACGCACTGGGCTTCGAAGGCGTTGATCCGGCGGCAACGGGTCGGCCTTCTTACCACCCGTCGGTCCTGTTGAAGCTCTACATCTACGGTTACCTCAACCGCATCCAGTCGAGCCGCCGCCTGGAGCGCGAGGCACAGCGCAACGTTGAACTGATGTGGCTCACGGGTCGCTTGGCGCCGGACTTCAAGACCATTGCCGACTTCCGTCACGACAACGGTCCCGGCATCCGCAACGTCTGCAAGCGCTTCGTCGGCCTGTGCCGCGACCTCAAGCTGTTCTCTCATGCCATCGTCGCCATCGACGGCAGCAAGTTCAAGGCGGTCAACAGCCGCGACCGCAACTTCACTGCCGGCAAGATCGACGCGCGCCAGCGGCAGATCGAGCAGAGCATCCAGCGCTATCTCGACGCCCTGGAGACGGCCGACCGCACACAGCCGACGGAGGTCGAAGCCAAGACCGAGCGCTTGCAGGACAAGATCAAGAAACTGCGCGAGCAGATGAAGCGGCTCGACGACACCAAGGAAGAGTTGAAGAAGGAACCCGATGGGCAGCACTCGCTCACCGATCCCGATGCGCGCTCGATGAACTCGCAAGCCAAAGGCTCGGGTCTGGTGGGCTACAACGTCCAGGCGGCCGTCGATGCCAGGCGCCACCTGATCGTGGCGCACGAGGTGACGAACGTCGGCAATGACCGTGCACAACTGAGCAAAATGGCCAAGGCTGCGCGCGAGGCGATGGGCAAGACCAAACTGCAAGCGCTCGCTGATCGTGGGTACTTCAACGGCATGGAGCTCAAGGCCTGCGAGGACGCGAGCATCACGACCTACGTACCCAAGCCGATGACCTCGAACGCCAAGGCCGAGGGGCGCTTCGACAAGAGCGACTTCATCTATATCGCGAAGGACGACGAGTATCAGTGTCCCGCAGGGCAGCGAGCCATCTTCAGGTTCAGCACGATCGAGAAGAGTGGCCTGAAAGCACATCTCTACTGGACCAGTGCCTGCCCCAACTGCCCGCTGAAGGACCGGTGCACGCCCAGCGACTATCGGCGCATCCGGCGATGGGAGCATGAAGCAGTGCTCGAGCGCGTACAGCAACGCCTGGACCGCAAGCCTGTTGCCATGACACTGCGCAGATGCACCGTGGAGCACGTGTTCGGGACACTCAAACACTGGATGGGTTGGACGCACTTCCTCACGAAGAAACTGGAGCACGTGAACACCGAGATGAGTCTGCACGTGCTGGCATACAACCTGAAGCGGGTGATCGCGATCCTGGGTATTGCCAGAACGACGAAGGCGATGAGATTGCTGGGGGCATGAGCCCCTTCGGTGACCTTCGCGACTCGTGCAGCGACTCTGAGGCGTGAGCAACGCCGAGTTTGCGCGACAAGACCACTGGATGACTCCGTGGCGCCAATGACGGGAACAAGCCCGTGTGTTCGGCATACTCGCAAGTCAAAGCTGTTTGCACACAGCCTCGGTCGAGATCAGCCCACCTCGAGAAGGGCACGCCTCACGTAGGCGGTGCCATCGAAAAGCCGCCGAGCCGTTCGAGTGAAATGCACTTCTTGGACCGCCCACTCGTCGTCGGCAGTGCGAGCCACATCCGCAAAGATGCCGATCACGCCGCTGGGGTGGCCGATGCGGATGCGCGTGGGCCCGGCATGACTGCCTCGCGCTTCCGCCGGAATCGTCCCCGCGATCTGCGCCGCCACGGAAAGGCAGACCGAGCCTCCGCCTGGAAAAGCCTTATGCATCGCACCGCCATTGAGAACCATGCGCGCAACGAAGTCGATCTCCGACGGCTCGACGATTCGGTTGCCGCCGATGGTTCGATACGCCTGCGCTTCGCCGATGAGGATCTGGTAGGGCGTGAGGATTCCCGAGGCCGGCAGGTTGCAGCGTTCGGCGGCCCAGCGCCTGACTTCCTCGGCCATGTCGTAGACGTCGGAACCGAGCTGGCCGGGAAGCTCCGTGCCCGTCACGCCCAGATCCGCCGCGCGGATGAATACGCACGCCGTTCCCACATCGACGATCGACACCGGTATTTCGCGGCCGAGCTTCGAGACGTAGACCGAATCGCGTGGCCGGCCGGTCGGCAACAGCCTGCCCGACGTGGCGCCGCTGGTGCCGGAGTAGTCCAGCGCGACCTCGGCTCCCTTGGCGGGCACCCCGTCTACTTCGGTGTCGCCTTCCACGCGCGGTTCGCCGTCGGCGCATTGCACCACCATGCGCAAGATCTTGCCGGTGTTGGTGTTGTGCACTCGCACCGTGGTGGTGGGCTCCTGCACGGGAAGCAACCCCTGCTGCAGCGCGTAGACCCCGGTGGCCGATGAGATGTTGCCGCAGACGATCTCGAAGCTCACGGTGGGCTGGTCGACCCCGATCTGCACGAAGGTGTAGTCGATGTCCGCGTCGGGCCGTGAAGGCGGCCCAATGATCGCGCATTTGCTCGTGAGCATGTCGGCGCCTCCGAGCCCGTCGATCTGTCGCACGTCGGGGCTGCCGAACAGCGCGAGCAGAAATCGCTGCAGCGCTTGTGGATCGGTTGGCACGTCGCGCTGCGCGAGAAAAACAGCCTTGCTGGTGCCACCGCGCATCAAGGTGACGGGAACGCTTGTTTGTTCTTTCATCCGCTCAGTATGCAAGGGCAAGTGGCGCTCGTCCTTGCAGTTCGGCTGCGCTGGCTTTAGCAGAACTACATGCTTGGAGTAGTTTAGGCGAACTAAACAATTCCCAGCATAAATCCAATGACGGAGCAGCCCTGCTTCAACACACTTCCTGCTGCCGTGGCCATCGCCACCGGAACAGGAGACACCTTTGAAGATCATCAAGCGCACGGATTCGCACTTCCGTGACACCCCCGGCGGCATGGTACTTGTGGCCACACAGGCAGGCGGTCAGCCCGCGCAGTTTCCGCCTATCGAATTTGTCCACCACGACCAGCCGATCGAGGAAATCGAGATCGGCCCCACCGGGTCTCTCTACAGCTTCACCGTGGTCCATCCCGGCAAGGACAAGCCTGCCTACGCACTCTCGATGGTCGACTTCGATTCCGGCGTTCGTGCCTTCGGTCGGCTCCTCTTCGATGGGACTCTGCCTGCCATCGAAAGCCGCGTGAGGGTGGTGCCCTTCGCACTGCCGGACGGCACACCCGACTACGCCTTCCAGGAGCAATGAAATGAAGCAGCCACTCATCACCGGCGTCGGCATCACCGACTTCGGCCGCTTTCCTGAACTTACCGAAGAAGCCATGGTCCAGTCGGCCATTCTTGGTGCCCTGGAAGATGCAGGCGCGCGGCTTTCCGAGGTGCAGGCGTTCTACTGCGGCAACGCGCTCGGCGCCATGTTGCCGGGGCAGCGCGCACTGCGTGAACTGCATGCGCACGGGGGCGCGGTCTACAACGTGGACAACGCCTGCTCCAGCGGCGCGACCGCACTCAACCTTGCATTGCAGGCGCTTAAGGTCGGGCAGTACGAAACCGTCCTGGTGTTCGGCATGGACCATCTGAGCGCACTCGGCGGCGGGCCGTTGCAGCTGAGCCAGCAAGACTGGAACAATCGACGGGGGATGATCATGCCCGCCCTGTACGCCATGCGCGCGCGTCGCTACATGCACGACCACGGCCTCAAGGTCGAGACGCTTGCGGACATTTCCGTGAAGAATCGCAAGCACGGCGTTCTCAATCCTATCGCCAAATTCGCGAAGCTGGCCACCCGCGAGGAAATTCTTGCGTCCCGTCCTGTGGCCGAGCCACTCACGCTGCTGCAATGCTGTCCCGCCGTGGTCGACGGGGCAGCGGCCCTCGTGCTCAGCACCAAGCCTTCCCAGGGCGTTGCCAAGCCGGTTCAGGTCTTGGCGTCAGTGGTGCAGTCCGGCTTGTTCGAAACTACGCCCGTCGACATGACGGAGGCCGAGATCACGGCGCGTGCGGCCAGGCTGGCCTATGAGCAGGCCGGTGTGGGACCGCAGGACCTCAGTCTGCTGGAAGTGCACGACGCCTTCACTATCTCCGAATTGCTCTACTACGAAGCGCTGGGGCTTTGCGATCGCGGCGACGCGGCAGAGTTGCTGCGCAGCGGTGCGACGACTCTGGGCGGGCGGGTACCTGTCAATCCGAGCGGCGGCCTTCTTGCCAAGGGGCATCCGCCCGGCGCGACCGGCGTCGCACAGATCGTGGAGGTCTGCGAGCAGTTGCAAGGCCGCGCGGGAGCACGACAGGTGCAGGGGGCGCGCATCGGCCTCACGCAGGTGACTGGCGGCGGTATCTGGGGCGTGGATCACGCCGCCTGCTCCATCCATATTCTTTCGCTCTGAACGGGTCGACATGAACCAGACTAATTCAACCGCGCCTGCTTCTTTGCAGGGCCTCGTTGCCGTCGTTACCGGAGGGGCGAAGGG
The DNA here is from genome assembly GCF_901827165.1 of Variovorax sp. SRS16. NCBI lineage: Bacteria > Pseudomonadati > Pseudomonadota > Betaproteobacteria > Burkholderiales > Comamonadaceae > Variovorax > Variovorax sp. SRS16. Next base: position 467,813 of record NZ_LR594668.1, on the reverse strand, counting down.
CATCGGCCTCGGCATCGCCCGCGAGCTTGCGCAGGGCGGCTGCCGCATCGCGCTGTGGGACTTCGACGACGAAGCCCTGCGAACGGCCCAGCGCAGTCTTGCGAGTGAAGGTGTCGACGTGCAGACCTTCAAGGTTGACGTGAGCTCGGTGGAGCAAGTTGAGTCGACGGTGGCCCAACAACTGGCATCTCATGCACGCATCGACATCCTGGTCAACAATGCCGGCATTGGTGGAGACAAGCTTGTTTCCAAGATGGATCTGGCGTTTTGGAGCCGCGTGATCGAAGTCAACCTTCATTCGCAATTCATCTGCTCCAAGGCGGTGTTAACCCGAATGGCGGAAAACCGGTTCGGGCGCATCGTCAATATCGGCTCTCGCGCGTGGCTGGGCAATCGCGGCCAGGCAGCCTATTCCGCGTCCAAGGGCGCCGTGGTGAGCCTGACCCGCTCGCTGGCGCTGGAATATGCGCGCAAGGGCATCACTGTGAATGCCATTGCGCCGGGTATTGTCGAAACTCCACTGTTTGAGACGCTGACCGAGGAAGTCCGGAAGAGTCTTCACAAGACGGTGCCGATGGAGCGCATCGGCCAGCCCGAAGACATCGCTCGCGCAGTCCGGTTTTTCGCGGAACCAGCCTCCAGCTACGTCACCGGCCAACTTCTTTACGTTTGTGGTGGCCGCAGCCTGAGCAGCCCGTCTGTCTGATGGCGAGCGGCATCGGGGGAACCATGGTGAGACGTAGGACATTCATCAGCTCTTTCGCGGCGCTCGCGTCCGTACCGGCCAAACCAGCGATCGCGCAGGACTACCCTTCTAGGCCACTTCGGATGATCGTGCCCTACACCCCTGGGGGAGGCACCGACCTCGCGGCGCGCGTGGTGATGAAGCAGCTGGGCGAACAGTTGGGGCAGCCGATCGTCGTAGAGAACAAGCCGGGAGCCGGGGCGACCTTGGCGTATGCCGAAGTTTTGCGCAGCAAGCCCGACGGATACACGTTGACGACAGGTTCCGGCATTACGTCGCTGCTGAATCTGCTGAACAGCAAACTCTCGTTCGATGCCGCCAAGGACCTGGTGCAGATCGCTCCGCTGTCGAGCGTGCCGATTGTGCTGATTGCGGGCAATGAGGTTCCTGCCCGCACCATGGCCGAACTGATCTTGCATATCAGGCAGAACCCGGGTATGAGCTATGGAACACCTGGGCCCGCGACTCCGCATCACCTTGCTGGCGTGCTGCTCGCGTCAATGGCCGGGCTGCAATTGACCCACATCGGCTATCGCGGCACCGCTCCTGCTGTGCAGGACGTCATCGGCGGGCATTTGCCGCTTGCGATCGTCGGGCTGTCGACCGCCATGCAATATGCCCGAAGCGGTCAGTTTAAGGTTTTGGGCGTCGGCAGTGCAAAGCGTTCCGAGTTGGCACCCGATATCCCGACGCTGGCCGAAGGCGGAGTGAAAGGGTACGACGCGAGCTACTGGTATGACGTCTGCGTGGCGAAGGATGTACCCAATGTCGTCGTCAATCGCCTGCATGCGGAGGTCACCAGGGCCCTTCGGGACCCCGAGGTCCGGACGACGCTCACGGCGGTGGGGCTCGAGCCTATGACGGCCACACAGGAAGAGTACCAAAGAATGTTGCAGGCCGAGCGGGCGAAATGGGAGCCGGTCATCCGCGCCGGCAACATCCAAATGGGCTCATGACAATGCTGGCGAATGCTCTAAATGGCTTGAGGGTCATCGACTTTACCCAAGTCATGGCTGGCCCAAGCTGCACCCAATACCTGGCCGATCTTGGTGCCGATGTCGTGAAGGTCGAGGCACCCTCAGGCGATCTCTCGCGGGCTCTCTCGCCCTGGGTCCATGGCGAAGGCGTGCCGTTTCTCGCGCTAAACCGGAACAAGCGCGGCATCGTCCTGGATCTCAAGCAGCCAGCTCATCGGCTCGCGGCGTCGCGTCTCGTCGCCGAAGCCGATGTTGTGGTGGAGAGCTTTCGCCCGGGCGTGATGGCCCGGTTCGGCCTGGAATACGCCGAGGTATCTGCCGAGAACCCGCGGTTGATCTACTGTTCCGTCTCCGCGTACGGTCAGCATGGGGCCGCAAGAGACCTGCCCGGGGTGGACGGCGTGCTGCAAGCAGTGAGTGGGCTCATGAGCGTCACTGGCGCGCCGGGCGGCCACCCGTGCAAGGTGCCGGTGCCCGTGGTCGATCTTGTCACGGGGTCGTTCGCGACCATCTCGATCTTGGCTGCCCTCGCACAGCGTCAACGCACGGGGCTGGGCCAGCACGTGGAAGCAAGCATGTTCGCTAGCGCTATCGCGCTGCAGCATGTGAGTTTCGCATCCTATTTCGCAGACGGCGATGTGCCCGGTCCGCAGGGAAATGCCGCGCCGTATTCGACGCCGAACGAGGCCTTGCGTTGCGCCGACGGGTGGATCATGGTGGCGGCATATCACCCTGCGCGATGGCAGGCCCTGTGTGCCGCAGTCGGTGCGCCAGAGCTCGCATCCGACCCGCGTTTCGCTGAAAACAAGAGTCGGTTGCAGCACCGCGAAGCGCTGTTGCGCCTGCTCGAAGCACGCATGCTTGCGCATCCCCGTGCCTTCTGGCTCGACCAGTTCGCGGCCGTGGACATCATCTGCGGTCCCATCAACAACTATGCCGAGGTCGCGCAGTCCGCGCCCTTCGTCGACGCCGCGCTCACAGAGACATTGCAGCACCCGGTCGCCGGTGTGCTGACGATGCCGCGCAGCGTCATCGGTGCGGTGGGCGAGCGGCCCCAGGCGCGACGAGCGGCTCCCACGCTCGGACAGCACACCCGCGAGGTGCTGGTCGAACTGGGCATGCCGCCGGAAAACATCGAGGCGGTCATCGCCGCCAACTCTCCTTCCAACTGAGACAAGCCCATGCCCGTCGTCAAGACATTCCAGGATGGCGTCGCCATCGTCACCCTGAATCGGCCCGAAGCCATGAATTCCATCGACCCGGAATCGAACGAGCAGCTGCTCGCGATCTGGGACCAAGTCTCGAGCGACGAGGACGTCCGCGTAGTCGTCCTGACCGGTACGGGCGAGCGTGCGTTTTGCACTGGTGCAGACCTCAAGAAAACGATGCCGCCTGCCGACAGCGCAGCCCGGCAGGTCTTTCGCGCCGGCACCCGACATTCCAACTTCGGCACGCTGCAGACCGACAAGCCTGTCATCGCCGCGATCAACGGCTATGCCCTCGGCGGTGGCCTGGAACTGGCGTTGCTCGCGGACATCCGCATCTGTTCCGACAACGCGCAGTTCGGCTTGCCGGAAGTGCGCGTCGGCAGCATCCCAGGCGCCGGGGGCACGCAACGCCTGATCCGCGCGGTGGGCCAGTCGGACGCGATGTGGATGCTGCTCACGGGCGAACGCATCGATGCCAACGAAGCGTTGCGGATCGGCCTGGTCAGCAAGGTGGTTCCCCTTGCCGCGCTGCAGGAAACGGCGATCAACCTGGCGCGAGCAATGGCAGCCAATGCGCCATTGGCGATGACCGCCGCCAAGCGTCTGGCGATGACCGGACGGGAGCTGCCGCTTGCCGGTGGACTGGAACTGGAGCGACAGGCCTTTGGCGTGCTCAGGGACAGCGAGGACCGACTGGAAGGGCGCCGTGCGTTCGCCGACAAGCGCGCGCCGGTCTTCCGGGGTCGCTGACTTTGCCTCGCACAAAGGGCGCAGGCGTCGTGTGTGGCTGAGCAATCGAGTCCTTCGAGTGGCCTCGTGCTGACGTCGCGACAACCGACGTGACCCTGCCGAATTTCTCTGGAGCAGCTCTTGAACAAACCAAGTACCGCTTGGCGCTACAGCCTTGCACTCATCGTTGCCGCGTCTTTCGGCGCGCCGTCTGCCATCGCGCAGTCGGCCAGCCAACCGCCCGCCAGGATTCTGGTGGGCTTCTCGCCTGGCGGGACACTCGATGTCGTCACACGGGCGCTTGCGGATCAGCTGCACGAGCCGCTCAACCGCACCGTCGTGGTGGAGAACAGGCCAGGAGCCGGCGGAAAATTCGCGATTGATGTGTTGCGTGCCGCCCCGGCCAACGGAAGCGTGGCCATGCTGTGTCCTGACTTCCTGCAATTGATCTATGCATTCGTCTTCAACAAGCTCAACTACGCTGCGCAGCGGGATATCCTGCCGGCGTCGACGGTGGTCGAGTTTCGGATGGCGCTGGCTGTACCAGCGTCCTCGCCCGTCAAAACCTTTGCTGAATATGCCCAATGGGGTGCGCGCCCATCCTGAGCATGCCAACTTCGGCCATGCCGCATCGGGAGGCCCGACCCATTTCTTGGGTTTGCAGATCGCCAAAGTCATCGGGACCCCCCTACAGGACGTGCTGTTTCAGGGCGCTGCCCCGATGATCGTGAACCGCGTAGGCGCCAATGTCGCAGCGGGAAGTTCAACTGTCGGAGACTTCGCACAGCACCACAACGCCGGCAAGCTTCGCGTGCTGGCGGTGACCTCTGCGCAACGCTCTGCGCTTCTACCTGATGTTCTTACGTTCGGCGAGCTGGGCCGAAAGGAGCTCACCGCAGTTGGCGTATTGGCCATATGCCTGCCTTCTGGAACGCCTGCCGTCGTCGTCTCCGAACGGAGCACTGCGATCCGAAAAGCCGTTGCAACCGAGCAGTTCGCCCGCAAGATCCGCACGCTCGGCTTTGTGGAGACGGGAAGCTCGCCGGCTGAGGCTCGAGCCAGGTTCGGCGAGATGCGTGCCTTCTGGGAGCCTGTAGTCAAAGCTTCGGGATTCAAAGCGGACTAGGACCTTGGCCGTGAGGGCCGGTGATCGCACGCTTCCGGAGAGCAGCTCCACCAAGGATTGCGGCTTCGAAGAGAAAGAGGCGCGACAGTGCGCTCGTCGGCCGCAGGATTAGCCAGGGCCGTCGCTCGCGGCCGCGAGGAGCGGCACAAGGATGTCGCTGATCGGCGTCGGGATGCCACGAGCGCGGCCGCGACGCGCAATGATCCCGTTGCGGACATCCCATTCCAGCGGCCGGCCGGTCTCGCGATCCGTGAGGATGGAGGTGCCCATGTCCGCGGGAGATGCCTGGAACTTGTCGAGAATTTCCCGCAGCACTTCGTCGCCGAGTTCCGCACCCTCGGCGCGGGCTACAGCAAGGCATTCCCGGAGATAGGCGAGGGCCAGCTCGGCGATATCGGACCGCCTAAACATGCCGGAGCGCCGGTGCGTGAGCGCCATGAGTCCGGCCGCCGCGTTTTGCAGCAGCTTGCGCCATGCTAGCGCGGTGAAGCTCGACGACAGCTCGACGCGGCACCGGCTGCCTTGTAGCGCCTCTGCCAGTACGCCTGCCTCCGGCGTGATTGGCAGGCTGAGGCGCATGTCCCCGCGCAGGCGCACCGAGCCATCGGGTTGCGCTTGTGCAGGAAACCACACGACGGTGGGAACGACCCGCGCGCGTGGGGCATGGCGGACGACTCGCTCCAACTGCTCGACGCCGTTCTGCAGCACGCATACCACCGTGTTCGGGCCGCACAACGCGGCAAGCCATGCGGCGGACGCCTCGATCTGTGTCGCCTTGACCGCGAGAAACACGAGGTCGACGTTGCACCCGAACTGTGCGGGATCTACCCATACCGGGACGGGAACGGTGATGAGGCGGTCGCCATCCTCCAGCGTTAGGCGGGCGCGATGTGTTCGGCCGCACAGCAACGGCGTACGACCGACTTCGTGCAGGGCCACCGCAATGGCGGTGCCAATGGCCCCCGGGCCCACAACGGCGATGGATAAAACGTTGGGTGCATTCATGAAGACAGGCTCCTTCGACTAGCGTGTTTGGTGTCGTGTCGGTCGCGCTTGCAACGACCGGTAGGCAATGTAATACATTACGAAATATGAATGACAATCGTAATTCAGTTCCGGGTGACGCACGACTGATGCAGTGGATCGGAAGCATCCAGGCCCGCAGCGGCGACCTCGCTGCAAGCGAAGCAAAGGTCGTTGAGCTCCTGCTTGCCGATCCCTTGTTCGTTGGGGCTAGCACGACAGCGCAGGTGGCCGCCCGTGCCGGGGTCTCGCCGCCGAGCGTGGTCCGTGCCGCACGGGCAATCGGGTTCAGCGGGTTCACCGAACTGAAGATCGAAATCGCTCGTGCACGCGGAACTACCCGGTTCTTCGCGCCCCCTGACGCACTCGCCGCAGGCGCGACGACGGCAGCGGTGCTCGAGGCAGCGATCCGCGCAGGCGCCGACGCGCTGACCGCGCTCGGCGGGGCCGTCGAGTTGGCCGCGCTCGACGAGGCGGCGAGCACCATCCAGCGTGCGCGCCAGGTGATCGCCTTCGGTGCCGGCCCCTCTGCGACGGTCGCCGCCGATGCGGTGTTCCGTCTGCGCGCGGTCGGCGTGATGACCATCGGCATCCCGGATCACCTGTCGGCGATGATTGCTACGCGCCTCCTCGGACCCGGTGACGCCGTCATCGCCGTCAGTTCGACCGGACGCACGTCGACGACGCTCGCCATCGCCGATGCGGCGTCTTCTGCCGGTGCCTCGCTCATCGCCGTCACCAACCAGTACGGCACACCCCTGGCGGCCCTCGCGGACGTCGCCCTGGTTGTTGGGGGTGCCCCGCTGCCGGCCCAGATGGCTGCGGCCGGGAGTCGGCTGGCGCAGCTCGTGGTGATTGACGCACTGGTCGCGGCCCTTGCTCTGCGCGACCCGGAGCGCAGCCGCCGTGCGGAACGGGCGGGCATCGACCTGCCCGACATCGGCTGATGCTGCCCGGCACCGTCGCGATGGTCCTCGACGCGGCGGTCGCCCACGCGGTATGGAACCTGGCCTCCAAGTTCAAGCGCGGTGATGCCGTGCTGTTCGTCTGCGCCTATACCTGTGCTTCGGCGCTGTTGTGCTTCCCGATCAGCCTTGTCTTCGGCGCAAGCCCGCAGCAGATGCTAGACGGGCGGCTGTAGGCCTGTGCCGCTGTCTCTGCCGTGCTGCACACTGCCTACTCGCTCATTTTGCAAGCCGGGTACGACCGTGCCGAGCTGGGAGGGGTCTATCCGGTCGCGCGTGGTACCGGACCGGTGCTGACGATGCTTTTCGCCATCCTGCTCCTGGGTGAACGGCTCAGCACAGGCGCGATGTTCGGTGCGTCGCTTGTCGTGGCCGGCATTCTCGTGGTCACCGGCAACCCGTTCGGCCGCGGGGGCGGCCGCCCGCTGCAGGGCTTGCTCTGGGGCGCTGCGACGGGGGCGTCCATCGCTGCGTACACGCTTTGGGACGGCTACTCGGTCATCGGGCTGCACCTGGCGCCCCTGAGCTACTACGCCTTTACGCTGCTGCTGCAGAGCCTGATCCTGACGCCCAGCCTGTTGCGCCGACTGGTTGTCTCTAACGAGTGTCAGCCTTGGTACGAGGGACCCCCATGGATCAGCGGTGCATGCCTTCTTGATCGGCTCCCGGCGGCTTCGTGCGGCAGCCTGCGTAGAAGTGTTGCCGACGCGCGAGGGGGGAATCCGGCGCGCCGCCTCGCATCGCTGCTACCGGACAGAGCGGATCCAATCTCTAAAAAGCTTCACGGGAGCCTCTGCGGCTTTCAGTGGATCGCAGACCAAGTAGTAACCAGACTCCGTTCTGGCGACGTGATCCACGGCAATCACGAGCCGCCCGCTGCGGAGGTCGCTGTCAACGTAGGCTCGCTGGGCGACGGCAACCCCCAATCCATCGGCCGCAGCCTGGTAGCACAGCGCAGCATTCGCCAATGTGATTCCATGCAGGCGAGGGGAATCTACAAGTTCCGCCGAACTGAACCATAGCGACCAGGCTTCCGGGCGCATCATGGAGTGCAGCAGGTTGGCTTGCAGCAGGTCTTGAGGTGTCTTCAAATGCTCGGCCAGGTTGGGTGCGCAGACAGGAAGAAATTCGTCGTCGAAGAGGTGGTCCAACTCGACATCGGCCCACTCTCCCATGCCATGTCGGATCGCGCAGTCTGAGCCCTCGAGCCGGATGTCGTCGGCCATCGCAATGGTCGAAATCTCAAGGTCAATGTCGGGGTGTTGCGCGGAGAAGTCGCGCAGGCGAGGTACCAACCATCGGATCGCAAGGCTCGGCGTCGCTTTCAGGCGCAGCCGCTTGTCCAGTTGGATGTCGGCCACGTCCTTCAGCGCATCATTCAGGCGATCGAAAGCATCCGAGACGCGGTGGGCCAGTCGCTTGCCCACCGCGGTGAGTTCGATTTCGCGGCCGGATTTCTGGAACAACTGCGCTCCGAGCCCGATCTCCAGCTGCTTGACCTGCTGGCTGACTGCACCAGGCGTCACATGAAGCACCTGAGCGGCGCGCGTGATCCCCTTGGCGCGACACACTGCATCGAACACCCGCAGAGGGCTTAGGAGCGTACGGAGGTTGTGCATCGCGACCAAACTGAGGGCTGAGCGAACTCAGCTGTCGCTTGAGCCTGCAACTGCAACGGTGCCGGTCGCGTGCTTGGCGCCGGGACGCTCGGTGAGGCAGATCATTGCGGCTGCAAGCAGCAGTCCCGCTGCCAGGCAGAGCCACGAGATATAGCTGCCGGAACTGTCGAAGAACCGTCCCGCCAGGAACGGGCCGACGCCGGCGCCGATGGCCACCGTGGCATAGACGCCCCCGAAGAGGGTGCTGTAGAGGTTCAGTGGGAATTTTCGGCTCACCAGATAGGCTGCGAGGTCGAACTCCGCGCCGACCGCGAAGCCTGTCATGAGCAACCCCGGAAGCACCAGCGCCGGTTGGCCCGTTGCCAGAAGCAGCATGCCGGTGGCGGACAGCATGAAGAGCGTCGCCGACAAGCGCGCGGCATCGAACACGTCCAGCAGAAAGCCGGTGACGATCCGTCCGGCGATGACCGCCACGCCAAGGATGCTGGCGAGACCGGCGGCACGGTTCGGGGAAAGCCCCAGGTCGGTGAGCATCGGAACGACGTGCACGATCGTGCCGAAGATGCCGACCGAGCACAACAGGAAGACCGCGGCAATGCGGAAGAAGTGCGGATCGGCCAGCGCCTTCAGATTATTTCCGGCTGAGGCACGGCGGCCCTTGTCTGCAGGGGCCGCATCCGCGCCTCGCAGGAAGTAGGCAATCAATGGCAACAGTGCAAGGACGACCGCTGCAAGGCCCAGGTAGGTGGCTCGCCATCCGAAATGGGCGATAGCCGGCGTGACGATCAATGGGATCAGGATGGCCCCGACCCCGGTTCCGGTGATGGAGATGCCCAGCGCTAGTCCGCGCTGGCGAGAGAACTTGCCCACCAGGATCCTTGTGAAAGACAAGGGCGAGGTCGCGCCGCCGAGCAATGTCAGGACAGTGACCAGCCCCAGAAAACTGGCCAACCCCTGCGTCCAAACGCCCAGGAGCAGGAATGAGATCGACAGGCCCACCAGGGAGAGCAGGGTCACGCGTCGCGCGCCGTACCGGTCGATCACCTGCCCGATGAAAGGCGCCGCGCATCCGAGCAGCACGCTGCTGATCAGCGAGCCTAGGGACGCGGTGCCTCTGGTCCATCCGAACTCGGCTGCGAGCGGCTTCAGAAACAGACCTGAGCTGTAGAAGTACAGGGACGAGACGCCGCTGGTCAGTCCGAGGAAGCAACCCAGGACGTAGCGCCAATGCTGCCGCAGTTCTGAAGGCGAATGAGGAGAGGGCGTCATGTGCGGATCCTTATGACGAAGTGAAAGTGAACGGTGGAACGGCGAGGTCGTCACGCACGCCGATAAGAAACGCGCAGCAGCCTTGGCCTACACCGCGATCGAACGGAGCCGGTTCATCGGTGGCTTCAGTGCTCGACCGCACCGAGTCAATCAAAGATGCGCATTGCTGCATGAGCGTGGGCCTTCCTTCTGGAGCGAATCACGTTGAGCCACCGGTGAGTTCGTCTTCAGCACTTCTGGATGCCGATGGTGCGGTTGAGCAATGCCTCTTCGCCACTCAGCACCGCCGCAGACCCAGCGTAGGCGGTCAGTCCGCGTTCCAGCACGATCACGTTGTTGGAAAACTCGAGAACGACATCCACGTGCTGCTCCACGATGATGCAGCCCACGCCGAGCTGATCGCTCATCCGGACGATGGCATCCATCAACTCCTCGCGCACCATCGGCGCCAGGCCTTCGAGCGGTTCGTCGAGCAACAGGATGCGCGGCTGCCCCACGAGTGCGCGTGCCACCGACAGCATTTGCTGCTCGCCGCCCGACAGCTGCGTGCCTCCGTTGCGTCGGCGCTCCTTGAGCCGCGGAAACAGTGCATAGATCGGTGGTAGGGCGACGCTTGCCGAGCGCCCCTGCAAGCCGGACAGCAGGTTCTCCTCGACTGTCAGCGAGGGGAAGATGTCGCGGCTCTGCGGAACGTAACCGAGGCCGGCGCGCGAGCGTGCATAGGTGCTCGCGTTGCTGATGTCGGCGCCGCCGAAGTGGATGCGTCCCTTCATCAGGTCGGCCAGGCCCATGGCGGTCGCGAGCGTGGTGGTCTTGCCCGCGCCGTTGCGCCCGATCAGGCCGAGTCGCTCGCCTTCGCGCACGCTGAAGCTGAGATGCTCGAGCACCGGCAGGCCGCCATAGCCTGCGGTGACGTCGTCGAACCGGAGTTCAGTGGTGGGCTGGGGCATGACCGTCTCGTCCGAAATAGATTTGCTTGACTTGCTCGTTGGCAGCGACTTCCTGCGGCGTTCCTTCGACCATCACCGCACCGGCGACCAGCACGATGATGTGCGACGCGAACCGGAACACCAGGTCCATGTCGTGCTCGATCAGCAATACCGACAAATCCTTCGGCAGGCGCGCAATGGCTTCCATGATGCGGCCGCCTTCGCCCTGCGGCACGCCTGCGCCCGGTTCATCGAGCAGCAGCACCTGGGGCCGCATCGCGAGTGCCAGGGCGATTTCCGCGAGCCGTTGTTCTCCCAGTGCCAGTTGTCCCACCACCCGGTTCGCATACGGGTGCAGGCCCAGCATGCCGAGCGTCTCGTCCACATCCTGCTGCACGCGCGCGGAACGTGAAGGCGAGGGCCACCACTGCATGGAGGCCCGATGCCGCTGCAGCACCGCGACCTTGACGTTGTCCGCCACGGTCAGTTCCTTGAACAGGCGGCTGATCTGGAACGTGCGGACGATGCCATTGCGCACGCGAGCGTACTGCGGCAACTGGACGATCGAGCGCCCGTCCAGCTGGATGTCGCCCGACTGCGGGCGCAGGGCGCCGCTCAGCAGGTTGACCAGCGTCGTCTTGCCGGCGCCGTTGGGGCCGATCAATGCCGTGCGCGCGCCGTGGGGAAGCGACAGCGAGACGTTCTGCGTGACCGCGAGGCCGCCAAAGGAGTGACTCAGGTTGTGTGTCTGGAGCCGGTGAGTCATCGTGCCACCCCGCTGCGTCGAGACTGCCGGGCGTACGCCACGGCGCGGTCGAACAGCTCGATCAGCCCCTCGGGCAACACGATGAGCACGACGATCAGCATCGACCCGATGATGAACAGCCAGTGGTAGGGGTTCAGGGTCGATGCGATGTGATGAATGGTCATGTAGGCGACAGTGCCGAGCACGGCGCCCGACAGGCGGCGCGTTCCGCCCAGAACGATCATGACCACCACGCCCGCCGACGTCGAGAAGTCCAGCATGAAGAGATTGGCGACCTTGCTGGTCTGTGCCGTCAATGCGCCGGCCAGCCCCGCCACAATGCCGCCGACGGTGTAGACCGCCAGCAGGTGAAGGTAGACGCGGCCCCCCAGCGCCTGAACCCGTCCAGGGTCCTGGCGGATGGCCTTGGCCGTCAGGCCGAAAGGCGACTCCACGAGGTTCCTCAGCAGGAAGTACACGAGCACGAGCGCGCCCAGGGCATAGAAGTAGCCCGTGTAGCTCAGGAAGCTGAACTCCCAGATGCCGAACAGCGGCGCGATGTTGAAACCGGCAAGGCCGTCGTCGCCGCCCGTGAGCCACCTCGCCCAGTTGGCCAGTTCGAGCAGCAGTTGGGCGACCGCGATGGTCAGCATGACCAACGTGAGTTTGGTCGACCGCAGCATCACGGCGCCGCTCAGCACCGCGATCACTCCGCCGCCGAGCCCGCCGAGCAGCAAGCCGGCGATCGGGTCTGCCGTCAGGTACAGCGCCGTCCAGCCCGCGACGTAGGCGCCGCTGCCGTACAACGCGGCCTGGCCCAGGGTCGCAATGCCGGCCTGCCCCAGCACGAGACTCAGCGACAGCGCGAAGATTGACATGGTCGCCATGTTGGTCAGCAAGCCGAGGTCTTGCGGAAACAGCACGAAGGCCAGCAGCCCCACCAGCAGCAGCACGAGCTCTCCGCGCAGCTGCATCCATGGGCGGGCGCGAGACGGTGCGGGCACCGCCCGCGGCGCAGTGACCGTGTTCATGCGTGCCTCCCGAACAGCCCTTGCGGCCGAACCAGCAGGACGATGATCATCGTGAAGAAAAACGCAGCCGATGCGAGCTGCGGGACCATGTATTTCATCGAAGTTTCCACAATACCGAGCAGCAACGCTGCGAAGAATGAGCCGAAGAAATTTCCGTTGCCTCCGACGGCGACGACGGCCAGCAGGATCACCAGGTACTTGGAGGCGTACGTCGACTCCATGGGCAGAAGTTCTGCACCAGCGATGCCGCCCAGTGCCGCAAGCGCTGCGCCCATCACGAAGGTGGCTGCGTAGATCTTCGTGGTGTCGATGCCGATCGCGCGTGCGATGGGCGCGTTGTCGACAGCGGCGCGCACCCGGATGCCGAAGGAAGATCTGTCCACCGCCAGCCAGAGCACGCAGACGACGACGAGCCCGCAGCCCACGACGATAAGCCGATGCCGCGGGATGGAGCGGAAGCCCAGATCGACCGTGCCGTTGAACAGGTCGGGCAGCGCCACGGATGTCACGGTAGAACCGAACATCAGGTTCACCGCGGCCGTCGCCAGGAACATCAGCCCGATCGTCACCAGCATCTGGTCGAGATCGTCGCGTCCATAGAAGCGCCGCAGCAGGATGCGCTCGAACAGCAGCGCAACAAGCCCGACCAGGGCGATGGCCAGCAGGAATCCCAGCCAGGCCGGCACCCCCAGGCGCTGCGGAATGGTGGCTGCAAAGAAGCCGCCGAGCATCGCGAAGGCGCCATGCGCCAGGTTCACCACCCGCATGAGGCCCATCGTCATCGACAGGCCCACCGTGATCATGAAGAGGATCATCGCGTAGGCGATCCCGTCGATCAGAATGCTGCTCAGGAGCGAGAGAGACATGCTGCAGGCTCTGCGTTACTTGGACGCGTTCTGGGTGCGGCCGTAATCGGGCTGCATCTCGAACGTGCGGAACTCGCGGTTCACGAAGCGCCCTGACGGGTCTTTCTCGACCACGCGCATGTAGACGTTTTGCACGAGCTCGCGGGAGGCAGGGTCGATCTTCACCGGGCCTCGCGGACTCTCCCACGCGTACCCCTTGGCGCTGGCGAGCGCCTTGACCCCATCGCGCTGCCCATCTGTGGCCTGGACCATGCGATAGATCACGTGGAGGCCATCGTAGGCGTTGGCGAGCTGAACGGTCGGAATGGCCTTGGGGGCCACTTCGCCAAATGCCTTGATGAGGGCGTTGTTCAGCGCGGAGTTATGCGTGGCCGAATAGTACATGCCGGTCTCGATGCCGAGAAGGTCCGGGCCGATGGCCCGCAGCTGGTCTTCGTCGGTCTCGGCGGTGCCGAGAAAGCGCACGCCGGCAGTTCGGAGGCCGGCCTCGTTGTAGGCCTTGACCATTGCATACGTTGCGGGGCCGCCCGGGGCGAAGACGTAGAGGGCATCGGGCTTGAGTGCCATCACGCGCTGCATCAGCGGACCGAAGTCGGTGGTCTTCAACGGCGCGCGGATGGCCTCGAGCAGCTTGCCGCCGCCGGCGACGAAGGCCGTGGTGAAAGATTTCTCGGCGTCCAGGCCAGGGCCGAAGTCGCTAACCAGCGTGACGACACTGCGGACGTTTTTCTCGAGCGCGTACTTGGCCACGGGCACCGCCATCTGCGGCAGGGTGTACGAAGTGCGCAGCAGGAAGTCCGACTTGTCGAGCAGCGACGACGTGGATGCGTTGAAGATCACGACCGGTACCTTGGCCTCCTGCGCGAGCGCAGCCACGGCCAGGGTGTCGGGCGTGAAGTAGAGGCCAGCGATGTACTGCGCGCCTTCCTTGACGATCAGTTCCTGTGCCAGCGCCTTGGCCTGAGCAGGGTTGATCTCGGGAAGGTCGCGGTAGACGACTTCGATCGTGTGCTTGCCCACGGTCGTGCCGTTGAGCTTCTGATAGGCCTTGGTCGCACCCTCCCAGGTTTGCCCCACGGCCGAAAACGGCCCGGACATCGGAGCGATGACGCCCACCTTGATGACGTCGGCGCGGGACTGAAAGGCGATCGTCGCGAGTGAAACCGCCAGGGCGGCAACGAGTTTGATGGTCATTGTTCTATCCAGGTAGTGGGGGGTGGCTGGTGCGGTGAGCACCGGGTGTCGAACGGATTGGCGGAGCTTCGAACGGCGTGTCAGACCGGGGCGACGTCTGCTGCCTTGCTGGTCGCTTCGAGGGCGACGTCGCTGGCCATCAAGGTCGCGTACTTCTGATTCATGTCGAACAGGTTGGCGTCGTGGGCCTGCAGCGAACGGTCGCCCACGCAGTCGGTCACGACCAGCGGGCGGAACCCGTGGCACATCGCGTCGACCACGCTGGCGCGCACGCAGCCGCTGGTCGTGCACCCGGCAATCAGCAGCGTGCGTATGCTGCGCAGGGACAACCAGGAGGCCAGCGAGGTCCCGAAGAAGGCCGAGGGGCTGGTCTTGCGCAGCACCAGTTCTCCGGCCACCGGCTGCAGTTGCGGCACGATCTGGCTTTCCGGCGCATCCTCGCGCAAGGCAAGGATGGGGGGCACCTTGAGCGCGAAGATGTTGGCGTCGGCGCCATCGTCCTGGTACACCACCCGCGTGTGCACGATCGGCCATTGGCGCTGTCGCGCCTGGTCGAGAAGCCCGCGCGTGCTTTCGATGGCGTCGGCGATGTTGCCGCCACCGAAGGTGAGCGGATCAGCGAAACCATTGACGAAGTCGATGATCAGCAGGCCATAGGGCGACAGCGGCGCGACGGCGTTGCCGAATCCTTGTTTCTGGTAGATAGCCTGATCGAAGCTCATTGGAAGGCCTCGTCGATTACCTTGCCGTCGCGGACCACGACGGTGCCGTCCAGCGCCACCGTGCAATTGCGCAGCGGAATGTCGAGGTGGCAAGGCGTGGTGCGGGAGCCACCAGCCTCGTTGTTCGGGCCCAGGGAAAACAGGAAGTTACCTTCGAACGCGCGCGCATCTTGACCAGTTGTCGCCTCGCGGTCCATCAGCGACAACGTGTGCCAGTAGCAACGGGGCTGCATTCCCCAGCCGATGTGCGCGATAGCGTAGGCTTCGGGATCCTTGTAGGCCTCCATGAACTCGCGCAGCATGGCGGCATCGACATCCCCTTCAATGCTGCGCACGAAACCGCCGCGCAAGTTCAATGTGATCTTGTCCGAGACGTAGTTCCTCTGTGGCAGTAGGATGTCGCCGCGATCGATCACGATGGTTCCGTCGCTGCCGCCCTCGTTGGCGAAAGTGAAGAGGAAGCCGCTCGGCCAGTGGTCCCAGCGCCCGGGTTGCTCGCAGAAACCGTACTCGGTGATGACCGGAAATTCGCCGAGCTGGAACGTCACATCCGTTCCAGCCGGCGACGTCACGTGCATCTTTTTAGCCTTTTTGAGAAGCTTCGACGCATCCAAGACGCGCTTGCGATCGTCCTCAGTAGGTATCGCTCGCACCAATACCTCGGGCGGCTCGGCGACCAAAAGAATCTTTGTTCCGGACTCTAGAATTTCCAGTTGCTCTGGAGAGAACAGGAGAACCATCAAGTCGAGGACGAGATCGCTATTCTTCATTGCAGCGAGTGCGACTGGATTGTTCGTGAGCGGTGTTTCACCCAGATAATTCATCCTGTCGCGGCTGGTTGCTTTCTCCGCGTTGATGGGTTGCAGCTCGATCCGGGTCACGATCGCGCCCGCGGCCTGGGCGGCGATCGTCGCCGTCTGGAGTGTCTGCGGGTGTGTGTGGGGGCCGCACAGAATGGAGACGGTCTGGCCGCGCTCCACTTTGCTGAGCTTCAGAACCTCGTCCCACGCCTTGATCATCTGATAGTCGCTGACTGCCATTTTTTCGCTTTCGAGTAAGTGTTAGAACTGAAGCAGCGTTAGGTCTTCCGGGCTGCCTAGCTTGAAGAGCCGGCGCGCATTGCCATGGCACACCTGTGCCCGCGTCGTGTCGTCCAGTGGGGCGGCTTCGATGAAGTTGCAGGCCTCGGCGGTCGACTCGTAGGGGTAGTCCACCGAGAAGAGCACGGCCTGTGCCCCGAGCTCGCCAATGGCGCCCAGCAACGCCGGTGCGGAGCACACGCCCGACGTGGTGATCAGGATGTTGCTGCCGATGTACTCGCTGGGCTTGCGCGCCAGCGTGATGCCCGATGGATACGCGGCGAAGCGGCTGTCGATGCGCCAGCGCTGGTACGGCAGGGCCTCGCCCATGTGGCCCAACACCAGGGTCAAGCGCGGGAAGCGGTCGAACACCCCGCCGAACAGCAGGCGCAACGCATGGCCCGCGGTCTCGACGCCCCATCCCCAGGCTGCGCCCTGGAGCACCGGCATGCCTTCGAGCAGAGCCGGTGCCTGGCTGAACACGTTGGGATGCAGGTAGATGGGCACGCCCAGCGCCTCTGCGCGCTCCCAGAACACATCGAATGCGGCACCTTCGTAATAGCGGCCCAGGGTGTGGCCGTTGATCATCGCGCCTTTGAAGCCGTGTTCGACCACGGTGCGCTCCAGCTCCTTGGCCGCGGCGGCCGGATCCTGCATGGCCACGTGGGCGAAGGCGCCGAAGCGCTGCGGATGGCGCGAGACACGCTCGACAAGGAACTCGTTGTTCTCGCGCGCCCGGCGGATGGCGGTGTCGCGATCCACCTCGGCCTGTACGCCGGGCATGGTCTGCGATAGCACGACGTACTCGATGTTGCCTGCGTCCATTTCTGAGAGGCGCTGGTCGTCGAAGTCGGTCAGCCGGGCGTCGAGCTTGGCGACGAATCCGGCGGGAAGCGCCCGCGTGTAGGGGGAAGAGTACGCGTCGAACCCTGGGGCCGAGAAGTGCTCTTCCAGTGCGATTTTGAGAGTTTGGTTCATAGTCTTCCTGGGTGGCCTCAGACCGGATATGCCAAGGCGGTGTCGAGAATTTCGGTGTCGTGGATCACTTCACGGCTGGCGAGAAGCAGCCTGTCGCCCTTGCGCACGAACCGGTCGTGATAGACCCCGGCCAGGTGCACCGTCGATGGCCCCTCCACCAGGGTCTGCATCAGCATGAATGGCGTCTGAGCGCTGATCGTTTCGTCCGTCTCCTGCAGCACGCGCGCTATTCCGAGCACATGCAGCATGTGACGCGGCGCGAACATCTGCGAGTGGGCCACGGCAAGCGCACGGTCGACGATCATGTCCAGGCCCTCGCAGTAGATGAGTCCCACGGGCATGTCCAGGAGCGCGTTGCGGCGCGATGTCACGCGGTACGTCGCGTCCTCGCTGAAGAAGTCGGGCCAGCGCTCGACGTCGTTCGCATCGAGGGCAGCGCAGTACTCGACGTGAAACGACTCGATCTCGGTACGCAACTCGGCGGCGCGGCGCGGCGAGAGGGTGGCCTTGGCATAGGCGAGCTGCTCCTTCATGCTGCGTGCTCCGCGACACGGATGTCCATCACTTCCCGGTAGTACTGGTAGAGCGAGCGGATGCAGGACTCGGAGATCAGGTTGCGTGCTGTGCCCTGGTGACCGGCGTCGAGCTTGACGACGTTGTTGTCCGTGGACGAGTTGCGCAGGCCTTCCTGCACGAACTTCAAAGCCTCGTTGTCTTCAAGGCCCAGGAACCCGGCCGGGCCCATGAGGTTGCCCTGGCGAAGGCGGTGCCTTGTCATCTCCGGCGTGTCGTCCTCGTATCCGAACATCGTCCACTGCATCACCATGCTGTTCGGGCCGTTCGGAATGATCTGGCGCACGCCCATCGTGTTCATCTGACGCTGCACGATGAGGTTCGGCCACATGGTCATCATGTTGGCGGACCAGGGCGACTTGAATTCCCGTACGTAGTCCAGGAACCGTTCGTCGCGCAACCGAAGGTTGTCGCTGAAGGACCGCATCTGCGCCTTGTCGTCGTCGGCGACAGTGGCATAGATCTCGTCCGGCTTGGCCGACGCCATAAAGCCGTGCCGGCCATGCACCTTGTCCGCGAAGACGATCGACTTGATGCCGGGAACCAGCAGGCCGAACACCACGAGAAACGAATGCAGCAGCGTCGCGTGGTACGGATCCTTCAGGTTCTCGTGGTACATCTTCCAGTTGCACGGGAGCTCGTTGCGGCAGTAGCCGAGGATCTTTAGCTTCTTGCCCGAGAACGGAACGTCGAACTCCTCGACGATCTCCTTCGTCATGTACTCCTCCAGCGGAGGGGTGTTGTCGGAGTAGGTGGCAAACACCACGCCGTTGCGGGTGGCTACGCGCAGCTGGCGGGTGCCGTGGTCGGCGTTCTTGAAGTCCGCCGGCATGCCGCCCACCTTGTTGATGCCGCGCTTGAACGGAACCCCCTGCAGGTTGCCCTTGAGGTCGTACGACCACTGGTGGTACGGGCAGACGAACTCCTTCGTGTTGCCCTGGCTGGCGCGACAGAACTCCGCGCCGCGATGGGCACAGCGGTTTTCGAAGACGGAGATGGTGTTGTCCTCCGCGCGCACGATCACGACGGCCGTGGCGCCGACGTAGCCGCGCTTGTAGTCGCCCGGGTTGGGAATCTCCGCTTCCAGGGCGACGAAGTTCCAGCTGTCGCCGCGAAATATGCGCTCGATCTCCTGGTCGTAGATCGCCTGGCTGGTGTAGACCCAGTCTGGAATGTTGTTCATGGCGTCTGCGGGCCAGACGCATTGCTCCAAGGGCGGATTCTTTCGGGCATTCGTGATGCCGATGACCGCCTGCGATTGATACATGAAAGCTCCTTAGCTTTGAGAGAAGTGGTTAAGCGGTGAACGCGGCATCGGCCTGCATCTGCCTGGCCCATGCACGAAGGTTGGTAGCGTCCAGTGCGAAGTCGTCCCACTGCACGCGCCGCCCGTGCCCGTGTTCGAAGAGCGGGCGAACGGCCCGCAGATCGGCGCCTGCGTTGATTGCGACGCCGTGCACCGGCACGCAGTCCCGATGGCCGATCCATAGCACCTTGTCGTTGGCCGGGCTACCACGGCGCACGTATTCAAGATCGCTGGCCGGCAGGCCCAGCATCTGGATGTTGTGTTTGCCCTGGTCGGTCCAGAACCATGGCACCGCGGGTGCGGGAAGAGGCAGGCCGAGCATGGCGGCAGCGGCAGTGCGCCCCTGCTCGTTCGCGTTCTGCCAGGATTCGAGGCGCGTCGGCGCCGCCTGTCCGGCACGGCGCTGGCTGGTGCAGTCGCCGCATGCGAACACGTGTGCGTTGCTCGTGCGGCAAGACGCATCGACCAAAATGCCGTTGCCTGCTGCCGTCTCCAGCCCCGCATCGCGCGCCAGCGCGTCGTTCGGAGACAAGCCGATGGCGATGACCACCTCATCCACTTCGAGATCGCCGGTGCTGGTGCTCAAGCGCAACCGGCCTTGCGGCAATGAATGGACGCCACTGCAGGAAGCGCCGAGCAGGAGCCTGGCGCCCGCTGCGCGCAACTTCGCCTCGAGCCATTCCGACGCCTGCGGCGGCACGAAGCGATCGAGCAGTGATGGCGCGCGTTCGAGCACCGTCACCGAAGCGCCCGCGGACAGCGCCGAGTTTGCGACCTCGAGGCCGAGGAATCCACCGCCAAGAACCGCGACCTGCGGCTTTGCCTGGAGCGCGGCGCGCAGCCGGTGCGCGTCGTCCAGCGTGCGGATGTAGTGCACGCCCGCGCGGCCGGCCGGCACGCACGCCAGCGTGGTGGCCTCACCGCCGGTGGCGATCAGGCAGGACTCATACGCGAGTACCTGCCCGTCCGCAAGACGGACATGCTGCCGCTGGAGATCCAGTGCAACCGCTTCGCTGCCGCTCAGCAGTTCGACGTCGCTGCGTGTCCAGGCGTCGTCGGTGAGCACGTCGAGCCTGGGCGCCTCCGCAGCCACCAGGACGGCCTTCGACAACAGAGGACGCTCATACGGCCTGTGGCGCTCCCGGCCCACCATCGTGATGCGCCCGCTGTAGCCGTGCTCGCGCAGGGCGTGTGCCGCAACGGCCGCCGACTGGCCCGCACCGACGATGACGATGCCGCGCGATGTCATTTGCCAGCGGGCGACAGCACGTAGATGTGATCGCCCTCCCGCTTCACGGTGTGGGTGCGCAGGTCCACGGTGGCCGGCGCGCACATCGCCTTGCCCGTGCGAATGTCGAAGCGGGCTTGGTGCAGCGGGCATTCAACACAACCGTCTTCCACGTAGCCCTCCGACAGCAGCGCGGTGGCATGAGTGCACATGCTGTCGGTGGCAAAGAACTCGTCGTCGATCCGGTACAGCGCAACCCCGTAGCCAGCGACATCGACGGTCTTCGCTTCATCGTTGCTCAGCTCTTGCGCCGAGGCGACTTTGATCCAATCCATGGGCTTCTATCCTGTCATTCAGAGAACTGAAATAAATACTCAGTGAACTGTCATAGTAGGACGGTGGAATTATTTTTTCAAGTGCGGGTTTGTACTTGTTGGCCTTGCACCAGAGTGGATGGAGATGCCCGTATAAAAAGGGCGGAAACCGTGCATATAGGTGCTAAAAGTGCGCCGGATCAGGGAGATCGATGTGTCAGGGTTTTCATCATCAACCACCGTCTTCACGCGCGTGACGAGCAGGCCTATACTTATGAACGTGTACTGTCACAAAGACGAACGAAGTCCTGACCTCGGACGGTGCCGCACATCCCGAGCGGCGCCCGGGAACAATCAGTCAAGCAGAAGGAAACGCATGAACCAGGCAGACATTCCGGCGAGAGTTCTCAAGCCAGAGGGCATCGGCGCCCGTGTGCCTCGCAAGGAAGATGCGCGCCACATGGTTGGCAAAGGCAATTTCGTGGGCGACTTCGTGCTGCCTGGTCTGCAGGAGGTCGCCTTCCTGCGCAGCCCTCTGGCGCATGCCACCATCACGGGTGTCGAGATTCCGCAGGAGCATGCGGGGAAGATCTTCGTGCGTGAGATGATGACGGACGCGGCGGACATCGGTTCGCCGTCTTCGCTGCCCACATACCAGTACTCGGCCTTGCCGCCGCTGGCTTCGGGCAAGGTCCGGCACGTGGGAGAGGCGATCGCCATGGCCGTTGCGCCAACGCGTGCAGTGGCGGAAGACCTGCTCGAAGAGGTGCAGGTTTCCTATGACGAGCTGCCCGTCTACCACGGCGCCGAGTCTTCTCTTGCGGCGACGGGAGACTTCCTTCATCCTGGGTGGAAAGACAATGTCTTTCTCACGCTGCGGGCCAATCGCGACTTCGATGAACTTGCCGCGAAGGCGGAGGTGCAAGTCAGTCGCACCGTCGAGCTGTCGCGTCAGTGCATCGTGCCGCTGGAGGGAAAGTCGGTGCTGGCCTACTGGGACTTCCAGGCCGATCAACTTGTGGTCGTCAGTGCGACGCAAGTACCGCATTTGCTGCGCGTCGGCATCGCCCAGCACCTCTCGATGAACGAGGAGGCGGTGCGTGTGGTGTCCCCCGACGTGGGAGGCGCCTTTGGCTACAAGGGGCAGCTGTACCCCGAAGATCTGTGCATTGCCTGGCTGGCCAAGACGTACCGAACCCCATTTCGCTATCTTGAGGATCGGCGCGAGCATCTGATCGTCGGTGCCAACACGCGGCAGCATCACTACCAGCTCACTGCCTACGCCGACCGCACGGGCAAGCTTCTGGCGTTGGACGCTGTCATCACCATCGACGGCGGCGCCTATTCGTACTATCCGTTCTTCGTGGGCCTGGAGCCTGGCCAGGCGATCGGCAACCTGCCGGGTCCGTACACCTTCCGTGGCTACCGCTGCGAGACCTTGTGTGTTGCGACCAACAAGCCGGGCTTCATGGCTTACCGCGGCGTGGCGCGCACCGGTGTCTGTTTTGCGATCGAACTTCTTATGGATGCCGTGGCGCGTGAAGTGGGCCGGGAGCCGTGGGAGGTTCGCATGGACAACCTCGTGCCGGCCGCTGCCATGCCCTACGTCAACGTGGCCAACAAGCACTTCGACAGCGGCGACTTTCCCGCGAGCCTTCGCCGCGCCGTCGAGATGGTCGGAGTGGCTGCCGTGCGTGAGCGTCAGACCCGGGGAGAGCCGGACGGACGCCGGATCGGGTTCGGCACGGCCACTTATACCGAGCAGTCCGCGCACGGCACGACCGTGTTCGCCAACTGGGGTCTTCCGGTGGTGCCCGGTTTTGATCAGGCGGTGGTGCGGATGACCGCGGACGGCGGGCTCGAAGTGCGCGTCGGCGTGCACTCGCATGGCCAGGGCATGGAGACCAGTTTCGCGCAGATCGCCAACGATGTGCTCGGCATTCCCGTTGCGCGTATCCGGGTCGTGCATGGCGACACCGCGCTCACGCCCTTCTCATCGGGCACCTACGCATCCCGGGCGACCGTCATGTCGGGAGGCGCCATCGCGACCGCGTGCAAGGAACTGCTGCCCCGCATCCAGTCGATCGCCGCCTATCTCATGGGCGTGGATCTGCAGACCGTCGCGTTGGTGGAAGGGTTCGCCGTGGCCGGAGAAAAGTCGATCCCGCTGTCCCAGGTGGGTGGCGCGTGGTACCTCACGCCGCAGGACCTGCCCGATAACGTGCATCTTGGTGGCCTGGAGGTTTCGCGTGCGTACAAGCCCAAAGTCGACACCGGTACCTTTACGTATGCGACCCATGCCGTCGTCGTCGCGGTCGACACGCAGACAGGCGAGGTCGAGATCCTCGATTACGTCGTGGTCGAGGATTGCGGCACCATGGTCAATCCGATGATCGTAGAGGGCCAGACCATCGGCGGCATCGCGCAGGGCATCGGCACCGCGATGTACGAAGAGAGCCCGTACGACGACCAAGGCCAGCCGCTGGCTTCTACGCTGGCCGACTACATCCTGCCTGGCGCCACGGAAGTGCCTCGCATCCGCATCGAGCACTTCGAGACACCGTCACCTCACACCGAATTCGGCGCGAAGGGGGTGGGGGAGGGCGGCGCCATCGCGCCGCCCGCGGTGATTTTCAACGCCGTGAACGACGCATTGCGAGGCACGGGCGCGGCCGAGGTGCTGATGACGCCCCTGACACCGCGGCGCCTGCTCAAGGCCCTCGAGAGCGCGAAGCCGCAACAGGAGCTCGTCAAATGAAGGCCGCGAAATTTGAGTACACGCGAGTGCTCGGCGTGGATGAGGCGATCGAGGTGCTGGCCAAAGGCGGCGGCATGGCAAAGGCGATGAGTGGGAGCCAGTCCTTCGGCCCGATGCTCAATCTGAGACTCGCGCGACCGGCGCAGGTGGTCGACATCGCCGGCATCGCAGCGTTGCGCGCAGTCAGTCGCAGGGGCGAGTGGGTCGAGATCGGTGCGGCAGTCACACATGCCGAGATCGAAGATGGCGTGCACCCGCCGCTGGCGGCGCATCCCATGCGTCAGGTCGCGGGCGGGATCGCCTACCGGGCGATCCGCAGCCGCGGCACTGTCGGAGGCAGCCTGGCGCATGCAGATCCTGCCGCGGACTGGGTGGTCACGCTCGCCGCACTGGGTGCCCGCATCGTGCTCAGGTCGCCGCGCGGCGAACGCACGATCGAGGCGGATGGCGTGATGCTCGGCGCCTATACGACGGTGCTCGAGTCCGACGAGTTGATCGTGGCCGTCCACGTGCCATGCGAAACGCCGGCCACGCGCTGGGGTTATCACAAGGTCTGCCGCAAGCCTGGCGAATTTGCCGAGGCCAGCGCCGCGGTGTATTTTGATGTTTCGCGCAAGCGTGCGCGCGTGGTGCTGGGGGCGGCAGACGGGCCGCCGATCCTGTTGAACGAATTCGCGGCGGAAGTTGCAAGCAAGGGCGCGCAAGCCGCAGAGCGCGACAAGGTGGGCGCGGCCGTAGGCCGGGCGCTGCCTGATCGCGACGGCATCGACCGAAAGCTCTTCACGGCCTGCGTCGAGCGCGCCCTGGCGCAGTCGGGTGTTTTTTCCAACCACAAGCCAGCGGAGTAACAGACTTGAACCCCATCGCTATTCAGGTCAACGGCCGCGGCTTCAGCCGGCACGCGGAACCACGCACGCATCTTGGTGACTTCCTGCGCGACGAACTGCGCCTGACAGGAACCCATCTTGGCTGCGAGCATGGCGTTTGCGGCGCATGCACGGTGCTCGTCAACGGCCAGCCGACGCGTTCATGCATCACCTTCGCCGTGGCATGCGAGGGCCAGGAAGTCACTACCATCGAAGGCTACGACGATGATGCGGTGATGCAGCGGCTGCGCCTGGCGTTCACGCGGCATCACGCGCTGCAGTGCGGCTTCTGCACACCCGGAATGCTTACCACGGCGCGCGACATCGTGCTTCGTCTGCCCCAGGCCGACGAAGCGCGCGTGCGCCTCGAGCTCTCCGGCAACCTGTGCCGTTGCACCGGCTACCAGGGCATCGTGGACGCCATTCTCGATGTGCTGCAGCAGCAGCGCGACACTCCCGACGCACAAGTCGAAAAGCTGCGGCAGGCACTGAGTACTCCGCGAACTGTTGCACCGCGCCCGGCCACGGCGCCGAGCCAGGCGCAGCCGCTCGCGGTTGCCGCCGCCAGGCAGCCCGCGGCGGAATCTGCGGCGTCCGCGGAAATGGCAGAGGTCGATCCCGCCGCGATGGCCAAGGCCAAGGCCAAGGGCAACGCCATCGAAGTGCATTTCGACGTGCCTTATCCGGAAGACCAGGTGTGGAAGTTCATGGGAGACCTGCCTGCAGTGGCCTCCTGCCTGCCCGGTGCGACTATCGACTCATACGAAGGAGAGCGGGTCAAGGGCACCATCGCGATCAAGTTTGGGCCGATGTCGGCGGCATTCGCGGGCGCTGCGCGGCTGGAGCGCGACGACGCAGCGAGGCGCGCGGTCCTGCGTGGTGCCGGTCAGGACAGCCTGAGCAAGTCACGCACCCAGGGCGATATCACCTATCGGCTGGAAGCCCTGACGGCCGACAGCACCCGTGTGCACGTCGACATGATCTATGCTCTGCAGGGCCCACTCGCGCAGTTCTCGCGCTCCGGACTCGTAAAGGACTTCGTGCGACGCATGGTCGCAGACTTCGGAAAGCAAATCACGCGACGGCTGGGCGGCCAAACAGTTGCGGCCGACGAGCCTCAACCCTCGGTGTCCGTCGCGGGGATGATGTGGAGCGTGCTCTGGAACCGCTTCCGCGGTTGGTTCGGCAAACCGCCGAGGGAGTCCGAATGAGTTCCTTTCTTCTTGGCTATCACGTCCGTGCGAACGGGGTGCGGCTGCATCTTCTGCGCTATGGAGGGCAGGGTCCTCGCCTGCTGCTGTTGCCCGGCATCACGAGTCCCGCCATCACCTGGGGCTTCGTCGCAGAGCGGTTGGCTCGCCATTTCGATGTTCATGTGCTTGATTTCCGGGGGCGAGGCCTGTCCTTCAGCGCGCCGGGCATGGTCGCGAGCCTCGATGCCATGGCGGCCGATGTGCTGGACCTGCTGAAGGTGCTGCAGTGGTCGTCGGTGACGGTGCTGGGCCACTCGATGGGTGCCCGCGTGGCGATTCGAGCCGCTGCGCGCAATCCGGGACGCATGGCCAGGCTGCTGCTCGTCGATCCGCCGGTGTCCGGCCCGGGCCGGCGTCCTTATCCGGTTCCGCTGGCCTGGTATGTCGATTCCATCCAGATGGCGCTCAAGGGCATCACGGCCGAAGAGCTTCGCCCCTATGCACCTACGTGGACGGACGACCAATTGCGCCTCAGGGCCGAATGGCTCCATACCTGCGACCCGGATGCCATCATCCAGGCGCACGCCGGTTTCCACGAGGACGACATCCACGCCGATCTCCCCCAATTGCGGACGCCCGCGCTTCTGATGGCGGCAGGCCGGGGAGGGGTGATGCTGCCGGAGGACCTTGCCGAGATCGAGTCTCTTGCGCCCGGGTTGTCGCAATGCACGGCGTCGAACGCCGGGCACATGATCCCGTGGGATGACGAAGAAGATTTCTATCGCTTGCTCGGCGACTACCTGAAGCTCGACCTGCGCTAGGGCGTGTTCACACAAACGAAGATCAGCGCGAAGCTGATGAAGCCTACGAACATCACGTCGACCACCTTCTCGAAGCGAGAAAAGATGCGTCGATAACCATTGAGGCGTCGGAATAGCCTTTCCACTTCGCTGCGGCGCTTGTACTATCTCCTGGTCGTATTCCCAGGGCTCGACCCTGGTCTTCAGCGGCGGCATCACGGGAATGAATCCCAGGTCAAGTGCGAGTTGTCGGGTCTCATTGCCCTCGTAGGCGCGATCCATCAGAAGATGCACGGGTCGATCAGGCCCGCCGAGTCGACGCAGCAGCGCGCGACCCTCGGGCGCTTCGTGCGCCTGCCCAGGCGAGCGCGAGAAAGTTATGGCCGTTCGAGCATTCGCGGCAACCATATGAATCTTGGTGTTCCAGCCGCCTCTGGACTTGTCGATGGCCTGGCGACCTTTTTTTTTAACGCTCCCGTTCCATCGGGGTGCACCTTGATGCTCGTGCTGTCCAGTGAGACTGCCTCGAGCGCAATCCGAAGCGTGTCTTGCTTTCCGCGTCACAGCCAGGGGAGTCGATAAACTCGTCGGCTGACACCTTCAGCGATCTCAAGATGATGACAAAGCGTTCCCCCGCTCAGAAAAAGACGGTCGGCTCAGCCGATGTGGCAAAGCATCCGGTCCTGGAGCCGTTCAATCCATTGCGCCAGGTCATGTGGCGCCGGCCGGGTTTCCTCATCCGCAGGCTGACGCAGATCGGACAGGCGATCTTCTTCGATCTCTGCAAGTCGGAAAGTATCACGCCGCTTCAGATCGGCATGCTGACGGCGCTTTCGATGAACCCCTGGCTGGATCAAAAAGCGATCGGTCGGGAACTGTCGCTCGACCGCACGACGACTGCAGAAGTGCTCAAGCGTCTTGGTGACAAGGGCTTGGTTGAAACCCGTGTCAACCCGGACGATCGCCGGTCAAGACTCTCGGTGATCACGACAGATGGGCTCAACCTGATCAACGATCTGCAGGAGAGCATTCACCGCTCCCAGGAGCTGCTGATCGAACCACTGTCGCCCGAAGATCGCGCCGAATTCATGAGACTTCTGGCACAGCTCGTCGATGCGCATGAAAAGAAGGAAAAGATGGAAAAAGAAAATGGAGCCGGCTGATCGGAGGATCCGCACGCGACTTGTTTTCACCGAGTAATTTGGAACTACTTTTAAAGGCAGCAATGAGATGAGCTAGGCCGCCCCCTCAAGGACATGCTGTTCGACATCGAGCACCTGACCAACATCAACGAGATCGCCAAGCTGACCGGCTTCGAAGACGCGGGCCTCGAAACCGCGCAGGCCGTGCTCGAGGGGTGCGCACGCTTCAACCAGGACGTGGTCGCGCCGCTGAATATCGCGGGCGACCGCAATCCCTCGTCGTTCAAGGGCGGTGATGCGAGTCGGTGCAGGTTCGTGTGTCTCTCGCAGCTCGTCGAGAAGATGCCGCGTTGTAAGCGCGCGGTGATCCCGTCTTGACTGGCGCCGCAGATCAGGCTGCCGACGGCACCCAACGATGTGGCAGCAACTCGGCGACGCGACTGGCTGGCTGGGTGGGCAGGCGCTCAAGGACGTCGCTGAGGTACCCGTGAGGCTCGTGCCCGTTGAGCTTCGCTGACTGGATCAAGCTCATCACGGCCGCTGCGCGCTGGCCCGCCCGTAGCGATCCTGCGAACAGCCAGTTGGATCTTCCGATCGCAATCGGCCTGATCTTGTTTTCCACCCAGTTGTTGTCCGCCGGCAGCTCGCCGTCGTCGATGTAGCGCGTGAGCGCGCTCCAGCGCTTCAGGCTGTAGTCGATAGCCCTGGCCGTGGCCGAGCCATCCGGCACCCTCTGGCGTTGTCCCGCGAGCCACTGCTGCAGGGCATCGGCCACCTTGCGCGACGTCTCTCGTCGTATTCGCCTTCGTTCCTCAGGCTGCAAGTCGGCGACCTCGCGTTCGACCGTATACAGCTCGCCAAAGAACTTCAGCGCCTGCTTGCCGACCTGGCTGCCGTGATTGACCCAGAGTTCGTGGAACTTGCGTCTCGCATGGGCCAGGCAGCCGGCCTCGGTGACGCCAAGCTCGAAGCACGCCTTGTAGCCACTGAAGTCGTCGCACACGAGGGAGCCGCGCCAACCATCCTCTCCCGGCAGCCCGAGGAAGGCGCGAGCGTGCTGGCCGCCGCGGCTGTCAGCGAAGTCGAACACCACCGCGCGCAGCGCGCTGTAGCTCGTCGTGCAGTAACTCCACAGGTACGCCCGGTGCGTCTTGCCGTTGCCGGGTTTGAGCATCGCCACGGGCGTCTCGTCGGCATGCAGTACGCGCTCTTCGAGCATCTCGCGCTTGAGCGCATCGACCAGGGGCTGCAACTGCACGCCGCACTGTCCGACCCAGCTGGCCAGTGTCGAGCGCGAGATGGCCAGGCCCGCGCGACCGAAGATGGCTTCCTGCCTGTACAGCGGCAAGTGATCCAGGTACTTGCCCACCAGGACCTGCGAGAGCAGTCTGGCCGTCGGGATGCCCTTGTCGATGATGTGCGGAGCGACGGGCACCTGCACCAGCGTCTCGCACTTCGTGCAGACCCACTTGCCGCGCACGTGGCGCTCCACCGTGAACACGCCCGGTTGATAGTCGAGCTTCTCGGCCACGTCCTCGCCGATACGCTGGAGGGTGCAGCCGCAGGCACAGGTGGTGCTCTCAGGCTCGTGACGGATCTCCCGGCGTGGCAGGTACGCAGGCAGCGCCTGGCGCTTGGGTTGCTGCTTTTCGCGCTCCGCAGCCGAGGTGCCCGCCAGTTTTTCCAGTTCGAGTTCCATCGCCGCTAGGTCGGCATCGACGGTCTCCTCCAGGAGGCTCTTCTGCTCGGTGTTGAAGGCCTCAGACTTGGCGGCGAACTTCAGCCGCTTGAGCACCGCCATCTCGTGCGTGAGCTTGTCGATGGCAGCTTGCTTGAACGCGATTTCGTGGTCGCGACGTGCAATCTCGAGCTTGTCGACTGCCGCTCCTCTTCTGAGCGAGAGGACCATCTCGCGCAGTTGCTGCGCGTCCAGGTGGTCAAGGTCGGCCGTGTCGATCACGGAAGGTGATGGTGCCCTGGTGCACTCGCGAGCGCATCAGCACATTCGGCAATTGCACTACAGCACGCAGATCACTCCAGCTTCGCCGATACGCTGCCACGGAAGCCCGAGTACCAGCGCATCGAACTGGGGATGGGTCAAGCTGAGGGTGGTGCCGCTGTCCTTGGGCCAGATGAACTTGCCCTGGTGCAGGCGACGCGCCGACAACCAGATTCCGATTCCGTCGTGAACCAGAACCTTCATCCGGTTGGCGCGTCGATTGGCGAACAGGTATGCATGGTGGGGGCGCGCAGCACCGAAGACACGAACCACACGTGCCAGAGCTGCTTCGGTGCCTGCGCGCATGTCCAACGGCTCGATGGCAAGCCACAGTGCGTCGACCCGGATCACCTGAGGATCTCGCGCAGCCAGACGGCGCACTGGCCTGACGCACTTAACGGCCAGGTCACGTTCACCGCGATCGCGCCGCGGCGAAGCTCGAGATGGATGTCGTTTGCGACAGTCAGGCCAGGAGCTAGCGTGAGCGAGATGAACTCGGCTTGCTGGTCGCTGGCCTTCGAGGCGGTACCTCCCGAGTCAACCATGCGGCGCCACTTGTGAACGAGGTTGGCGTTGAGGCCATGGGCCAGGGCCACCTGCGCCACAGACGCTCCAGGCTCCGCGCACGCCGCCAGGACTCGCCGCTTCAAATCGGCCGCGTGGCGACGTCGGCTCACGCGCTTGGAGTCTTCCATAGGTGTCCACCTAAATTCTGAACTGACCCCCGGAAGTTGGACGAAACCGGGGGATCGAGGTGAAATACACAGATAGGCAGAAGCTGGAGGCCGTGCTGGCCTACATGAAAGGGAACCACGGCCTGAGAGCTACCGCGGCATCACGGGGCGTTGGTTTTGATTCCTTGCGGCTTTGGGTAGCCGCGTATCGAGAACACGGCGAGGCAGGTCTTCAGGAGAGGAAGGAGAAGCAGAAGTACCCTCCACAGTTGAGGCTGGAGATCCTGAAGCGGGTCCACGACGAAGGTCTCTCATATCGCCAGGCGGCCGCGATCTACGGCATCCGGCGGTTTGACTTGATCGCCATATGGCAGCGTGCCTACGCGCAGAGCGGACTTGAAGGGCTAAATCCGATGAGACCAGGGCCACGAAGACGACAGAGCGGCTCCGTCGATGGCGACCCGAGCGAGCCACGCGACGAAGGTACGCGTACCAGAGAGGAGTTGTTGGATGAAGTTCGGCAGCTTCGCATGGAGGTCGCATACCTAAAAAAAGCGAGGGCCTTGGTTCGCAGCAAGCCGACATCACCGTCGAGGAACGGACGCGGATCGTGCTCGAGCTAAGGCCTCTATTCCCCCTGGCCGGGTTGCTGAAGCTCGCCGGCCTGGCGCGAAGCACCTTCTACTATCAGCGAAAATCGTTGACTCGTGAAGACAGGCAACTTGGTTTGCGAGATGCCATTCGCGAGATCTTCGAGCGGCACAGGGGCTGGTATGGCTACCGCCGAGTGACGCAGGCATTGCGTCTCCAAGGCCGCACGGTGAACCACAAAACCGTGCAACGCTTGATGGGCGAGCTGCAGCTACGATCGAAAGTGCGAGCTAAGCGATTCAAGAGATTCTCTGGAACAGGGTCGGTGTTGGCACCTGACCTCCTTCGGCGCGACTTCAGTGCCGCACGGTTGAATCAGAAGTGGGTCACAGACATGACCGAGTTCAAGGTGGGCGCGAAGAAGCTGTACCTGTCTCCGATCATGGATTTGTATAACGGCGAGATCGTTTCCTACGAGAAAAGCGAGTCACCCACGCCCCGCATGTTCCGGACCATGCTGAACACTGCCTTCGCGCGTCTGAAAGCCGATGAGAGCCCAGTCCTTCACTCGGATCAGGGTTGGCAATATCGTATGCCTACCTACCGCGAGCAGCTGGATCGGCGTGCTGTCACACAGAGCATGTCTCGGAAGGGGAACTGCCTGGACAATGCGGCGATGGAGAGCTTCTTCGGCACATTAAAGTCAGAGTTCTTTTACTTGAACAAATTCGAGAGCATAGAGGACCTCAAGCACGGCATTGATGCCTACATCCGCTACTACAACGAGGAGCGAATCAAGCTGAAGCTTGGCATGAGTCCAGTTGCCTTCCGAAGGCAACAAGAGGTCCGATAGATCAGTTCAACAGCCGTCCAACTTCCGGGGGTCAGTTCAATTCTTGGTGGACACCATCGTCATGGACACAAGCCCGCAACTCAAGACGGGATCACCGCGCGCTTACGCCGCGTTCCTGCGGTCGCCGACAAGTTGACAAACTACGCCAGGGATTCCGCGGCGCTGGCGAAGGGCTGGTTCTGGCCCGACTGCCGAACTTGCTGGGCAGAAGGCGAATGACTGTATGCGTCCGGCAATCCCATCTTGAATTCGCCATAGGAGCAAAGGATGCTCGTATCCACTAACTCTTGAACTGACCCCCGGAAGTTGGACGGCTGTTGAACTGATCTATCGGACCTCTTGTTGCCTTCGGAAGGCAACTGGACTCATGCCAAGCTTCAGCTTGATTCGCTCCTCGTTGTAGTAGCGGATGTAGGCATCAATGCCGTGCTTGAGGTCCTCTATGCTCTCGAATTTGTTCAAGTAAAAGAACTCTGACTTTAATGTGCCGAAGAAGCTCTCCATCGCCGCATTGTCCAGGCAGTTCCCCTTCCGAGACATGCTCTGTGTGACAGCACGCCGATCCAGCTGCTCGCGGTAGGTAGGCATACGATATTGCCAACCCTGATCCGAGTGAAGGACTGGGCTCTCATCGGCTTTCAGACGCGCGAAGGCAGTGTTCAGCATGGTCCGGAACATGCGGGGCGTGGGTGACTCGCTTTTCTCGTAGGAAACGATCTCGCCGTTATACAAATCCATGATCGGAGACAGGTACAGCTTCTTCGCGCCCACCTTGAACTCGGTCATGTCTGTGACCCACTTCTGATTCAACCGTGCGGCACTGAAGTCGCGCCGAAGGAGGTCAGGTGCCAACACCGACCCTGTTCCAGAGAATCTCTTGAATCGCTTAGCTCGCACTTTCGATCGTAGCTGCAGCTCGCCCATCAAGCGTTGCACGGTTTTGTGGTTCACCGTGCGGCCTTGGAGACGCAATGCCTGCGTCACTCGGCGGTAGCCATACCAGCCCCTGTGCCGCTCGAAGATCTCGCGAATGGCATCTCGCAAACCAAGTTGCCTGTCTTCACGAGTCAACGATTTTCGCTGATAGTAGAAGGTGCTTCGCGCCAGGCCGGCGAGCTTCAGCAACCCGGCCAGGGGGAATAGAGGCCTTAGCTCGAGCACGATCCGCGTCCGTTCCTCGACGGTGATGTCGGCTTGCTGCGAACCAAGGCCCTCGCTTTTTTTAGGTATGCGACCTCCATGCGAAGCTGCCGAACTTCATCCAACAACTCCTCTCTGGTACGCGTACCTTCGTCGCGTGGCTCGCTCGGGTCGCCATCGACGGAGCCGCTCTGTCGTCTTCGTGGCCCTGGTCTCATCGGATTTAGCCCTTCAAGTCCGCTCTGCGCGTAGGCACGCTGCCATATGGCGATCAAGTCAAACCGCCGGATGCCGTAGATCGCGGCCGCCTGGCGATATGAGAGACCTTCGTCGTGGACCCGCTTCAGGATCTCCAGCCTCAACTGTGGAGGGTACTTCTGCTTCTCCTTCCTCTCCTGAAGACCTGCCTCGCCGTGTTCTCGATACGCGGCTACCCAAAGCCGCAAGGAATCAAAACCAACGCCCCGTGATGCCGCGGTAGCTCTCAGGCCGTGGTTCCCTTTCATGTAGGCCAGCACGGCCTCCAGCTTCTGCCTATCTGTGTATTTCACCTCGATCCCCCGGTTTCGTCCAACTTCCGGGGGTCAGTTCACTCTCTTGGTGGACACGTGCACACTATCTCTCCGCAGGCTGGTGGTGATCGCCGGCGGCGCCGGCTACACAGCGACGAGTTCAAGGCCAATGCCGTTGCTTTGGTCGCGAAGCCTGGCGTGTCGATGGCATCGGTGGCGATGTCGCTGGGCATCAATGCGAACCTGCTGCGCCGTTGGGTACACGACGCGGAGGCGCCGCCGAGCAGGCCAGCAGAAGGCAAAGCTCCGAAGGCGCTCCCCGGCGTTAAGTCCGAGTCCCCGTCGTTCGTTGCCTTGCAACTGCCCGCACCGGTCGCTCCGGTGAGCGACATCCGCATGGAGGTCAAGCGCGGCTCAACGACTGTCGTGGTGAGCTGGCCGGCAGCACTTGCTGCCGAATGCGGAACCTGGCTGCGCGAGTTGCTGCGGTGATCCGTATCGACGCCGTCTGGTTGGCGGTCGAACCGATGGACATGCGCGCTGGCACCGAAGCGGCATTGGGCCGCGTGGTGAAAGTATTCGGTGAAGCCCGCCCGCATCACGCCTACCTGTTTGCAAACCGCCGTGCCAATCGCATGAAGGTCCTCGTACACGATGGCATTGGCGTCTGGTTGGCTGCCAGGCGACTGAACGCCGGCAAGTTCGTCTGGCCACACGACACGACGGGGACGCTGTCGCTCAGCAAGCAGCAGCTCAACGCACTCGTGCTGGGACTGCCCTGGCAACGCGTCGGGGAGGCTGGAATCATCCGAGTTCTGTAGCGATGCGCAATTGATGAATGTGCCGATGTCATTGGCGCATTTCATCTGGCACGATCACCCTCCGTGATCGCCTCCCAGCCCTTGGAATCGTTGGATCCGGAGCAGATGCGCCAAGCCACGCTGGCGCTGATGAGTGAGCTGTCCGCCAAGGACGAGCAACTGCGAGACCAGGCCGTCGAGCTTGAGAGATCGCAACGCGAGGCTGCGTTTAAGCAGACCCTGATCGACAAGCTCACGCACGAGATGGCGGTGCTCAAGCGCCTGAAGTTCGCCGCCACGAGCGAGAAGTTCAGGGCAGGCCTCAGTGCCGAGCAGACGAGCCTGCTGGAAGAGACCCTCGAAGGTGACATCGCCGAAGTCACCGGGGAGATCGAACGGGCCACCGCCAACAACAAAGGCAAAGACCCAAAGGACAAGGAACAGCCGAAGCGCCAGCCGTTGCCCGCGCATCTGCCGCGGCGCGAGATGCGCCACGAACCAGAGAGCACTGTGTGCAGCTGTGGCTGCCAGATGAAGCGCATCGGCCAGGACGTCTCCGAGAAGCTTGACTACGAGCCGGGCGTGTTCACAGTGGAGCACCACGTTCGCGGCAAGTGGGCGTGCGCGAAGTGCGAGAAGCTGGTGCAGGCGCCCGTGGCTGCGCACATCATCAACAAGGGCATTCCCACGGCAAGCCTGCTGGCCCAGGTGCTGGTGGCCAAGTTCATTGATCATCTGCCCCTGTATCGGCAGGAGCACATCTTCCAGCGTGCCGGCATGGCTATCGCGCGCTCGACGCTGGCGCAGTGGGTGGGTGAATGCGGAGCGCAACTCCAGCCGCTGGTAGACGCTCTGGAGGCCGAGCTACTACGCCACGTCGTGCTGCACGCCGACGAGACGCCGGTGGCCATGCTCAAGCCTGGCAACAAGAAGACCCACAAAGCCTACATCTGGAGCTTCTGCACAACCACCTTCAACTCGACCAAGGCGGTGGTGTTCAACTTCGCCGAGACGCGCAGCGGCGAGAACGTGCGCCGCTTCCTTGGCCAAGACGGCGCCACCCCTTGGAAGGGCACGCTCGTAACCGACGGCTTCTCTGGCTACAACGCTTCGATCGCGAGGGGCGTAACGGCTGCAAATTGCATGGCGCACGCGAGACGCAAGTTCAACGACCTCTGGGCCAATCACGGCAGCAGGATCGGGGAAAAGGCGCTACGGTACTTCCAGGTGCTGTTCAGGATCGAGGCGAAGATCGATCACCTCCTCCCGGACGAGCGGCAACGAATTCGCAAGCGCAAGTCGCGACGGGTGGCCGTGTTGTTCCATCGATGGCTACTCCTGCAGAGGCAGCAGGTTCCGCCGGGTTCGGCCACGCTGAAAGCGATCGACTACAGCCTGAAGCGCTGGCCGGCATTGACGCGGTACATCGAAGACGGTGACGTGCCGATCTCGAACAACTGGGTAGAGAACCAGATCCGCCCCATCGCCCTCGGAAGGAGCAACTGGTTGTTCGCAGGCAGCCTGCGAGCCGGCAAGCGCGCCGCGGCGATCATGAGCCTGGTTCACTCGGCACGCATTAACGGACACGATCCCTACGCGTACCTGAAGGATGTCCTTGAGCGCCTGCCTACTCATCCGGCAAGCCGGATCGACGACTTATTGCCGCACCTCTGGCGGACGGAGTCCGCCACACACTGAGCTCCGCGGCGGCGTCAAGATGGGTTTGCCGGACGTTTACGAATGACTCTACTGGGCCCAACTTGGTCTCTCGAGAAAGGCCTGCTGACGGCAGCAGGGCAGCGGTTGCGGCCTCTGGAGTTGCCTGACGTGACTGACTGAAATTCAGCGCCCGGCCCTGCGGCCGTTCGCCGCGCCTAAGTCCGCCGAGAACCCGAGCAACAACTTCACCAACAGCATGTCGCGAATAGATGCGATCAGCCGAATTTTGCTAGAGCAACGAGGGCGCCACGGCGATGGCAGTATCGAACGCCGAGGGATCGCCACCTAAACGCCGCGTCAAGTCCGAAGCCGCCTTGAGCACGGATTGCGACATGCTTGGAATTAGCTCCTCGGAAAACCGAGCGGCCGGACCAGAGATGGCAAGCGCGCCGCGCAAGCTGCCCATCGGCCCGAACACCGGTGCGGCGATCGCGCCAATGTCGGGTTCGCGCTCGCCCACGGTCACGATGAGGGGCTGCTCAGGGAACCTCTCGGGGGGCGTCAGTGCGCGGTCAAAACAGGACAATACACGGCCGGCAGCGCCCTTGTTCAGAGGCAACAGATCGCCGGTTCGGATGTGGTCGCGCACCGATTTTGGCGAGTCGACACGGAAAAGGCATACCCGCAGGTCGCCTTCGCGCGTAAAGAAGGAAGCGCCTTCGCCCGTCTCCTGGACCAGCTGACGCAAAAAGGCTGGCACGTGGTCGTCCAACCGAAGGGCGGCCTGGTAGAGGCCGCCCCAATGCAGCAGCATGGAGCCGAGCTGGTAGGTGCCATCGTCGAGCCGCACCATGCAATGCTCCCGGATCAGCGAGGCGACGGTGCGCAGGATGGTGCTCTTGTACATGCCGGTTCGTTGCGCCAACTCACTCAAGTTGAGAGACGTGTCGCCTGCACGGAACGCATGGAGGATCGCAAACGCCCGTTCTACAGCGGCAACTCCTCCGGCCTTCTGCTCGACTTCCTGATCAACAGCCATCCACTTGCCCCCGTTTTGTTCGCCGGCGCGCGGTCCTGTCGCCGACGAAACATTCTGCTTGACATCATAACGTAGCGACCAGCAGAATGACGTTCCCTTCCAAGGGATATCATTCTGTCAGACGCAACAACCAAAAAACCTCTCGGTTTTGCCCCCTTTTGGAGCTACGCATGTTCACGATGAAAAAGGCATTCGCCGCTGCTCTCGCCGGCTTCACTCTGTGTGCTCTAGCCGTCTCGGCGCAAGCGCAAACATTCCCAAGCAGGCCGATCACCATCGTCGCGCCGTACCCACCCGGCGGTGCCACGGACTTGTACGCCCGCGCGGTGGCCAACGGACTGGCAGAGCTGGGGCAGCCGACCATCGTTGACAACCGAGCGGGTGCATCGGGAATGATCGGTGCCGACTATGTCGCGCGACAGCCGGCAGATGGCCACACCTTGCTCATCGGTGCGTCCTCCATGTTTTCCGTGCTGCCCCAGTTGAATCCGCGCATGGAGAAGGTGGCGAGCCACATCGAGCCGATATCCATCCTCGGTTTCAATCCTTCCTACGTCGTGGTGCCGGCCTCATTGCCGGTGAATACCATTCAGGAGTTGATCGCCTACTTGAAGGCGAAGCCCGGCCAGTACGGCTATGGCTCGGCCGGCAATGGCACGTCGCAGCACGTGTTTATGGAACTCTTCAAGCAGCGCGCTGGTGTTGACCTGTTCCCTGTCCAGTACAAGGGCAGCGGGCCGATGGTGGTGGACCTGATGGCCGGGCGCGTGGTGATGGCGATCGAGCAGGGACCCGCGGTGCTCACGCAGATCAAGGCGGGCACGCTCAAGGCGCTCGCCGTGACGACAGCGAAACGGGCCGAGGCGATGCCGAACGTCCCGACACTGGCCGAAACGGTATTGCCGGGCTTTGAGGCCGTGACGTGGTTTGCGCTGTACGCGCCTTCGGGCCTTCCGAAGAGTGTCCAGGACAAGTTGGTGCCCCAGATTGCCAAGACGATGGCTTCCCCGGCCGTGAAGGAAAGCCTGAACGCGGTGGGCGTCGAGCCCTCGTCCAGTTCGCCTGATGCGGTGGCGAAACGGCAGGCCGCGGAGACGAAGATGTGGGCCGAAGTGATCGCCAAGGCGCACATCACTCCAGTCGATTGAGCCCCTGGAGCCCTGCATGCACTCCCGTCCCAAGCTTCCGCTCCATCAAGAGCCCCGTGCCGACTATCTGCAGAAGGTGACCGGTGCGGCGATCTTCGCCAGCGATGTGGAGGTACCGGGCATGCTGCACGGAAAGATCCTGCGGAGCACGGTGCCGCACGCTCGCATTCGCAACATCGACACGAGTGCCGCCCTGGCGCTGCCGGGCGTGGTTGCAGTTCTCACGGGAGCCGATATGAAGAACCTCCCCGGGACCGCCAATCGATGGGGCCTATATCTGCGCGACCGTGAAGTAATCGCGATAGAGAAGGTGAGGTACGTGGGCGATCCGGTCGCTGCCGTCGCAGCCGTGGACGAATCGACAGCCGAGGAAGCCGTTGAAGCCATCGTGGTCGAGTACGAGCCCCTGCCCTTCGTCACGACGGCCAAGGAGGCGATGGCCGCAGGCGCCCCGCTCGTTCACGAGGACATGGACAAGCTCAAGGACTTCTACTTTCGTGGAGAAGCCAATCCTGTATCGGGCACGAACATCTTCCAGCACTACCAATACAACGCGGGCAATGTCGAACAAGCCTATGACGAGGCAGCGCAGGTGTTCGAAGACACATTCAGCTTCCCGATGGTTTTCCATTTTGCGATGGAGCCTCACGTCAGCGTCGCGGATTGGAAGCAGCACTCGCTGGAGATCTGGAGCGGCGGACAGACGCCAACCGCCATCGCCCGGGTGTGTTCAGAAATACTCGGTATTCCACTGGCCTGCGTGCGAGTGCACTCGCCCTACATAGGCGGCGGATTCGGCGGCAAAGCATCGGTGAAGATCGATCCGCTCGTGGCCGCACTCTCGTGGAAGGCGCGCGCACCTGTCCGGGTGTGCCTGTCGATCGCCGAGTCGATGTTGACCTGCAGACGGTTGGATGCGGAGATCACGGTCAAGACGGCGCTCGACGCAACCGGGCGAATCACTGCCAAATCGATTGCTGCCGTCCTGAACGGAGGAGCCTTTTCGGACACCGGCCCCGCGATCGCCATCAAGGCCGCGATCCGCGCCATCGGGCCCTATCGCATCCCCAATCTTCGGCTGGAATCACATGGCGTCTATACGAACACGGTACCGGGCGCGGCATTTCGGTCGATCGGTGGGCCGCAGGCGGTCTGGGCGACGGAGTCGCAAATGGACATCATGGCGCACGCATGCGGCATAGATCCAGTTGAGTTCCGCCTGCTCAACATGGCGGACAAAGGCCAGACGATCAAGCCCGACCTCCGCCCGTTGGACGTGGACATGCGCAATTTATTGCGCAAGGCAGTGGAGACGCTCGAGGCCCTTCCCGAAATGAAGGGCCCACGTCGTCGCGCCCGGGGCGTCGCCGTCGGCGTCAGCGACCCCGGCATCATGCCCATCGGGGGTGCCACCGTGCGCCTGCGTGCCGACGGTTCGGTCAACGTGTCGGCGAACTCGGTCGAGATCGGCCAAGGCAATCGAGGCGTCCTGCGCATCATCGCGAACAAGATGCTTCGCCAGCCGTTGCGCATGATCGCATCTTCTGAGCCCGACACGCTGCTGGCTCCTTACGATTGGGGTACCGGCGCGAGCCGCTCCACAGTCATCGTCGGCCTGGCCGTCCAGATGGCCTGCGAAGACATCCTGCGCCAGGTCGGCGAGACAGCTGCGACGGTATTGGGCGGCTCGCCACACGACTATCGGTTGGAAGAAGGGCGCATCGAAGGTCCTGATGGCGCGATCTCCATCATCGAATTGCTGCGCAGATTCAACGGCATGACGGCCGGTGAATTCCTCGGCATCGGCCGCGTGAATCCGGAGACGAAGAACGGAGCTTTTAAGCTTGCGCCTCTGTTCTGGGAAACCAGCGCGGGCGCCTGTGAAATCGAGGTGGACGAAGGCACGGGAAATATCCGGCTCGTCCGGGTCGGCGGTGCCGCAGATCTCGGATTTGTGATGAATCCCAAGGCCGCAGAAGGCCAGGATGAAGGTGCCATGGTCATGGGCCTGGGTCATACCTTGTTCGAGGAATACATCTATGAGGACGGCCAGGTGGTCAACGGCACGCTCTTCGACTACCGGGTGCCCACGATGGAAGACGTGCCTTTCCATGTCGGCACCACGCTGATCGAGAGCCTCGATGGGCCCGGACCATTCGGCGCACGGGGAGGCGGTGAAGGGGCCATCCTGCCGGTCGCTCCCGCAGTTGCCAATGCCCTGTTCGAGGGTTGGGGCGTACGGATCAAGGAGCTCCCGCTGACTCCGGAACGGGTCTGGCGTGCACTCAAGACAGCCAAGATCGCCGCCGACAAACAAGAAGGAAGACACCATGGATTTCAGGATTGATGCCACCCTGCCGGCATCCGCTGCGCAACTCTGGTCGATCTTCTTCGACGTCCAACGCGTCGCGCAACTCATCCCGGGCTGCGAAAACGTCACCGAAGTCGAGCCGCTGAAGGAGTTCTCGGCCCTGATGAAGCAGAAGCTCGGCCCTTTCAAGCTCGAGCTTCCGACAACGATCACGCTCGGCGCCCATACGCTGGAGCGCTACGTGGAACTGAGTGCCAGCGGCCGCGACAAGTTCACCGGCACCACCCTTGCCGTGAACATGAAGGTCAACCTTGAGGAGCGACACAACCATGGCGCGGTCGAGTGCCTGCTGAGCATCGATGCCGACATGCAGGTTGCTGGCAAGCTTGCTTCTCTCGGTTATCCGGTCGTCAAGAAGCGCTCCGAGGAACTGTTCGCCGATTTCGAAAAGCGCTTGCGCAACGAATTGGCCGGGATTGCAGAACCCAAGGGTCCGGTCATGGCGCCTGTTGAATCCACGGCGCCAGTCTTCGCGCCAACACTGGCCTCCACAACCGGCGCTTCGGTGCCCCAGGCAACGCCGGCGCAACGCCCCGCGCTCGCTGCTGCCTCGGCGGCGAGCGCGGCAGAGAAGGTGTCAGCCCCTCATCTGCAGCATGCCTATTTCGCCCAACCCCAGCCGTCGGCCGCCAGGCCTTCGCGTGGCGTGGAGCTGGTGCTGCAATGGCCGCGCGTCGGTGTCAGCGTGGCCGTGGCCTGTGTGGTCGCATATGCCGCTACCACTGCGTTTCAGCAGTCTCCCGGTTGGTGGCTGGTGGCCCCCCTTCTGGGCGTTGCCGCTGGGCTCGGGCGGAGGTCCGACTGATGCGGCCGGCGCGTTTCATGCTGCATCGACCGACGAGTCTGCGCGAAGCCCTCGCGCTGAAGGCTGAACTGGGCGAGGCTGCAACTTTTCATGCTGGTGGTACCGAGCTGCTCGTCGCCTTGAAGGCCCACGTACTGCAATACGACCACGTCATCGACATCAAGCAAGTTCAGGAACTGCGCGAGATTCGACTGCTGGACGATGGTGCGCTGCGTATCGGGTCTCTGTCGACGCATCATGTCATCGCCCACGATCCGCTGGTTCAACGGCTCCTTCCGGGTTATGCCGATCTCAGTGATCATGTCGCCAACATCCGGGTGCGCGTTGCTGGAACCCTGGGCGGCGTCCTTTGCTTCGCCGAGCCGCATGCCGATGCGCCGACCATGCTGTGCGCCCTCGACGCTCGGATCGTATTGGCAAATACGACCGGGCAACGCAACGTCCCCTCGCGCGAGTTCCATGTGGGCGAGTTCGCCACGGCGAGAAAGGACGACGAACTGCTCGTCTCCATCGACGTGCCCCCCCAATTGCCGGGTGATCGCTCCGCGTACCGGCCATTCGGCCACACCGAACGTCCCGCGGTCGGCGTGGCTGCGGTCTGGTCGCCACAAGGCTCTCAGCGCCTGCGCCTCTGGACGGGTGCCGTCGTGGCTGTTCCTGTAGCGCTCTGCAAGGCGCAGGAAGTGGCGCAGAGCCTGCCATCCCAAGCGCCGTTCGACGAGGTGTGGCGCGCCTTGGAACCTGTCATCACCGCCGAGGCAGAACAAATCGACGCGCATGACGATCTTCATGGAAGCGCCGACTACAAGAAGCACCTGGTCACCGTACTCGCGCAGCGCGCTCTTCAGGAATGCCTCCAATGAGCCACCACACGCGAACCTATCCACTCATCCGGGTGGACATGACGCTCAACGCTTCAGAACAGTCGCTGGAGATCGAACCTCGCGAACTCCTCATCGACGTGCTCCGGGAGCGGTGCCGACTCACCGGAACAAAACGCTCTTGCGATGTGCAAGTGTGCGGAGCTTGCACCGTGCTCGTCGACGGCATGCCGATTTCGAGCTGCACCACTCTGTGCGCCGATGTGCACGAGCGCCACGTCACCACCATCGAGGGTCTGGCCTACGAAGGGCGCCTGGACCCGGTGCAGCGCGCCTTCATCGCCCACGGAGCGCTGCAGTGCGGCTTCTGTACGCCCGGAATGATCCTGGCGGTGAAGTCGATGCTGTCGCTGTACGAGAACCCGTCGGAGGAGACGATTCGTCACTTCCTGCGCGGCAACATCTGCCGCTGTACGGGCTACGTGAAGATTCTTGAGGCCATCCAGGACCTCGTGCACAACCCACTGAGTTTCGAACCGGAGAAAAAATGACTCAATCGAACACACCGCGCAAGCCGCATGCAATCATCTCTGGTGCTGGCATGGGCGGCCTGACCCTGGCCCTCGCGCTGCTGCAAAAGGGCTTCGAGGTGGATATCTACGAACAGTCCCCCGAATTGCGGGAGGTGGGGGCCGGGCTCTGGATATCTGCCAATGGCAGTCGCGTCATGGAGAAGCTGGGGCTCAAAAAGGAACTGCAAGCCATCAACCTCGATCCGGAGGACCGCGTGATCAGATTCTGGAAGACCGGTGAAGAGCACTCGGTATACAACCGCGGTGCTACGGACTCCAAGGTCGACCACACCCTGATTCAGGTCCTGCGCGCGGAATTGCAGCGCATCCTCTACGAGGCGGTGATCGCCATCAAGCCTGGCGCGGTGCATTTTGGGGTGCGTGCGGTCGGCGCCGAGACCATGGACGGCCGCGCCAGGCTGCTATTGGACGATGGGCGTGCGATCGAGGGCGACGTGGTCGTCGGCAGCGACGGCGCACATTCGCAGGTGCGGCAATCCATCTTCGGTGCGGCACCGGCACGCTACACGGGCGCCAATGCCTGGCGCGGCTTGGCGTCGATGGCCCGACTCAAGCCGCAGCATCAGCGAGCCCTGGCCTCCACCTGGGTGGGACCGACAGCGCACGTGACCACCTATCCGGTGCAGCGCGGCGGGGAGCAGTTCGTGAGCTTTTCGGCGCAGGTGGACAGCGAGGTGTGGCAGACCGAGTCCTGGTCCGAGCGCGGCGAGCTTTCCGACGCGCTGAGGGATTTCGAGGGATGGAACCAGGACATCCTCGATCTGTTCATCAATTCCGAGAACCTTTTTCGCTGGGGCTTGTTCGTGCGTGACCCGCTCGATCGCTGGTCTCGCGGCAGGGTGACCTTGGTAGGCGACGCCTGTCATTCCATGACGCCGTACCTGGGCATGGGCGTGAACATGACCTTCGAGGACGCCTACGTTCTGGCGCGCTGCTTGGAAGCGCAACCCGAGGGTGTCGAAGCCGCGCTCGAGCGCTACGACAGCGCCCGAATCGCGCGCGCCAACCGTACCAAGGCCAGTTCACTCGAGATGCTGAAGGTCTTCCACGACCCGGCGCTCGAGCGGATTGACACGGGTCGTTCCTACATCGAGCGGAACTGGTCACCCGAAGCGGTGCGTCAGCGCTACGACTGGCTACTGGCATACGACGCCACCGCTGTGGAGGTTTGAATGCTGAGCGCGATCAAAACACAAGGCCGTCGTCCGTGGGACGGCATCATCCCCGAAGTCGAGCTGGCCATCTATCGCAAGACTGGCTGGGGGACGCCCACGGGCTTGGGCAAGCATCCCGCCTTGCTGATCATCGATGTGCAGTACCGGTCGATGGGCGACGAGCCCCTTCCCATCGAGGAAGCCATCAAACTGATGCCCACGAGCTGCGGTGAACACGGCTGGCGCGCTGTGCCAAGAATTGCGCGCCTGGTGGAAGCATTCCGTTCCATAGGGGCACCCATCCTGTACCCTCATGTGGCCCCCAAGGGCCCCCAGAACCGTGGCCAATTCGAGCAGAAGGTGCCTGGCGTCATGGAAGTCCCACAGCACGGGTATGACTTCGTCGCCGAGGTGGCACCCCAGCCGGAAGACATTCTGATCCCCAAGTTCCAGGCCAGCGCATTCCATGGCACGCCCTTGACCAGCTACCTGGTGGGGCTCGGCGTCGATACAGTCATTGTCACTGGCTGCACAACAAGCGGCTGCGTACGTGCAACGGCCATCGATGCTTGCGCCCTGAACTTCAAGGTCGTGGTCCCGGAAGATGCTGTCTATGACAGGTCGCAGACGTCTCACGCGGTGAATCTGTTCGACATGGCGAACAAATACGCCGACGTC
This sequence comes from Variovorax sp. SRS16, assembly GCF_901827165.1. NCBI lineage: Bacteria > Pseudomonadati > Pseudomonadota > Betaproteobacteria > Burkholderiales > Comamonadaceae > Variovorax > Variovorax sp. SRS16. Next base: position 423,591 of record NZ_LR594668.1, on the reverse strand, counting down.
ATGCCGACCGAGCAACTGCTGATCGCTTTGCGTCAAATCGCCGCCGCAGGTTGAGCAAACAATACCGGGAATCGCACCTTGAACAACGGCACAGGCGCCCATGTGAGGGCCAACGGCATCCGCCAGCACTACTTGCAATTCTCGGGTGAGGGGCGGCCTGTGGTCATAGTGCCGGGGGTCATCAGTCCGGCGATTCTGTGGCGCCACGTCGGCGCTTGGTTTGCGGAGACACGCACCTGTCTCGTCGTCGACGTGCGGGGGCGCGGCCTGTCCGAAGGCGGAGCCCATCTCGACTACGGCCTGGATGCCTGCGCGACCGACCTGGAGGCCTTCATCCACGCCAAGGTCGGCACACCGCCGCTGATTCTCGGGCACTCCATGGGCGCACGGATCGCGGCCCGGGCGGTGGCGCGGGCACCCGACTTGGCGCATTCGCTGGTGCTGGTCGATCCGCCCACCAGCGGTCCGGGCCGTCGCGTTTACCCGATCCCACTCGCGCGCACACTGGGGCTGCTGCGGGCGGCCCTGCGGGGGGAGGCGTGGGAAGCGCTGCAGGCGAGCAAAGCACGGCCCTGGCCTGAGCCGCTGCAGCAGTTGCGGGCTGAGTGGCTGACCAGTTGCGACGAGCGCGCCGTCCACGCCGCCTATGAAGACTTCCACGGTCAGGATTTCTTCGCGGACCTGGCCGGCGCCCGAGTGCCGATCTCTCTCATCTGCGCAGAGGAAGGCGGCGTGGTGTCCGACGCAGATGTGGAGGAGATGAAGCGTTTGCGCCCTGACCTGCATGTCACTCGACTCGCGGGGGTGGGCCACCAGATGCAGGCGGAGAACTTTGCGCAGTTCAGCGCCGAGTTGGCCGCGGTGCTGCGCCGCCACTGCTACTGATCTTGTCGAGAGGAAACTGAAGTGAAAATAGATGCAGAGGTTCTGGGGCTTTTCACCGACGAACTGAGGCTTTGCGGCGTCAAGGCCGAAGAAACGGTCGTCGTGCTGACGGCGGGCGATGAATGGGCGGAAAACGCCCACGCATTCATGGCTGCCGCGGGTCAATTGGGAGCCACCACATTCAACCTCAATGTGCGCCGTGAAACGGCCAACGCAGTCGGTGTCCAGGGCCGCCATCCTCTGGTGGGCAATGCACTGGCAATGACCACGCTGAAGTCCGCCAATCTGGTCATCGACATGGTGGGCTTGTTGTTCTCGCGCGAGCAGGCGGAAATCCAGGCGGCGGGTGCGCGCATCCTGCGGGTGATGGAACCGGTCCACGTGCTCAAGCAAATGTTCCCCACGGTGGACTTGCAACGGCGCGTCGAATTCGCCAAGACTTTGCTGGAGTCTGCGAAACAGCTGCGCTTCACCTCGGACGCCGGGACGGACATCGTGTACCGGCTTGGACAGTACCCCGTCATTTCGGAGTATGGCTTCACGGCCGAACCCGGGCGTTGGGATCACTTTCCTTCGGGCTTTTCCTTCACCCAAGGCAATGACGGTGAAGTGGATGGCGTGGTCGTGCTGCAGCCCGGGGACATCCTTTGCGCATTCAAGCAATATGTGACTACGCCGGTCACGCTGCACGTGGAAAAGGGCATGGTGGTGAAGATCTCCGGATATGGCATGGACGCAGAGCTGATCAGGAGCTACATCGACAGCTTCAAGGATCCCCGGGCCTACGCCATTTCTCACATCGGGTGGGGACTCAACGAGAAAGCACGTTGGTACCAGTTCTCAGTCACGCGACAGCTGCCTTCGGAGCACGTGATGAACGCTCTGGCGTTCTACGGAAATGTTCTGTTCTCTCTAGGACCCAATTTGGAACTGGGAGGGACCAACGACACGGCCTGCCACCTGGACCTTCCAATGCGCCGGTGCAGCCTATGGCTGGATGAGGTGCAGATCCTCGACCGAGGAGACGTGGTTCATCCTGCGATGCGCGCCTAACCTATTACAACGCGACACCTCAACGGCCTTCTGGGGGTGCCCGCTCACGCTTGCTTGCCTCAGCAGCCAAAAAAAGCAGGTTCACCTAACCCTCCATAACGCCCACTTATGGAGGTTTAGCGCCGCCGCAACACGGCGAGGGCCGCTAGGGGGTCTACTCGTTTTCAGTGCACTAAGTGACGATAAGTGCGCAGCCAAGCATGCGGCTTCCAACGCCTCGGCGTTCGCAAGTCCTTGTCGAACATGGCCTTTCTGTCACCCCTCCAATCGCGCCGCGGTCCGCACCGGCGATGGGTCGGTTTTAGCCATTGGCGCTCGTTTTCGCTGCAGTTTGTGACGGTAGGAGCTGAGCGGCATACCGCTCGATGGGGAATCGAAAGATGCCGCGCAGATTGATGCCCTCCAGCCGTGTGGGCGCGATCCGCCCAATGAGTTCGGGCGGCACAACCTGACGTCGATGGGCCCAGCGATCGAGCACTGCCTGCATCTGCGCGGTGTTCCATGCCATCACGATGTTGGCGAGCAAGCTCAACGCATCGGCCACGGCCTGCATCTCCTCGACACGCCTTGCCTGCGCTGGACTGACCCGCCCGGTGTAGATGGCGCGCTTCAAGGCGTTCACCGCCTCGCCGCGATTAAGTACCCGATGCAGTTCGCGGCGAAACGCCGCATTGACGAAGTAGTCCGCCAGAAAGGCCGTGCGCATCAATCTCCCAAGGTGTACGCCGGCCTCGTAGATCGGGTCGGACCTGGCCGCCGCTCCGAAGCGCGCCATCACGGCCACCGCGCTGGCATGCCCGGACATCGCGGACGCCGTGAGACGAACGAGCGCGTCCCAGTGCGACGCAATGAGCGAAGCGTCGACGCTGGTGACGCACACCGATGCCACGTCGGCCGGTATCGGCATGCCCCGGGGAACATAGAGTTGTCGCGGCTTCAGATCCTTCAGCCGCGGACATAGATCGAAACCCAACAACCGCGACAAACCCATCGCGAAGTCGGTGTAACCGTGCGAGTCGACGGCGAGCTGAGAAGTTTCCATCCGCTCCTGCCGCACGACGCCTTCGATCGCCACGCCGGCTTGGCGTTCGTTCAGCACAAAGGGTTGCGCGTGAAAGATGCCCCATCGATCTCCCACATGCGAGTAGATGCCGATCGAGGGCGTGTTGCGCCGCGGATCCAGGCGGGCCTGCCACACGCGCTTGGTGGTCTCCATGCTCATCATGTCCGAGGAGGCGAGATCGGAGCGTCCCCAAGTCGTTGCAATGGGATGGCCTTGCATGAACTCCAGCACCGCTTGGCAGGCTTGACCAAGCCGGCGTTCGTCGCCGGCCCAGCGCATGCTTTGGCGGATGCTCCGGGCCGACAGCTGCGGCATCATGCGTGCGCAATCGGCAGCCGTGAGGCTGGTGCCGTGGGCGAGGATGCCGGCGTAGGCCATCAGCAGCTCGTCGGCCGAGCGCGGCTCGCGCCCCAGCATGATCCAGCTGAAACGAACTTGCGCGTCAACGGCCAGGATCACCTCGGGCAATTGCACCTCGCCGATGCGCTGGTCGAATCTGGCGCGCAGCTTGCCGACCTCCGGATCTTCATCGTCCGCCAGGAGCGCCGAGAGGTGCAATTCATCGTCGATGCGCAGCACGCCGGAACGGGCGGCGACGGCCACCGCTTGGACGCCAGCATGCACGCGCATCAGGAGCGGAACAAGGAATTCCTCCGGGTTGGTCGGCAACGACAGCCGAGCTGTAGTGCCGCTTGGCTTCGGCCTGCCAGCGCTCGGCGGGCAGGAACAGGCGCTCTCGGCCACGAAACGTCAAGCTGTCTTCGATCCACACCGAGCCGTTGCGCACAGATCGACGCAGTGCAAAAAGCGTGGCCACTTCCAGCGCCCGGAAAGCGCGCTCCCGGTCGTACCCCGAGATCGCATCGCGCCAGACCGATCCGAGTTGGGGTGAAACGATGTCTGGCAGGCTCCTGGCGTTTCTAGCGTACAGATCGCGCAGCTTGGTCAGTGATTCGATGACCGGATGGTCGCCGGTCGCCTGCCATGGCAACTTGACGATTGCCGCCAGCAGGGATCGTACTGGGCGGATGGCCTCGATCAGGCGCTCCCGCACGAGCGATGCCCGACCTGGCGGGCGACGCTGCTGGTGGCTCGCGACCAAGGCCGCCAAACGAGCCCTCAAGTCCGAGTCTGGAATGCCACCCTCGGTGCTCATGTTCGCAAGTTCGTTGAGCAGCGATCGATAAAGGTCAGCCCAGTTGGCGGTGTCTCCGACACTACCTGCGGCCTGACGCCACAGGTCGGCCACGCGACGCTGGACCATCAGGACCAGTTGATCGGTGGCGGTCAGCAGGCAGTAGCGCAGGAAGCAGGCGACCTCTACGGTGCGAACTGGTTCCTTGATCTTGGCGCCGGCCGAAGGAGGTCTGGAGGCCAAACGACGTGCGTAGCGCCGCACGATGAGGTCGGGCAGGGCGCCCAGGTACTTGTGGACGTCAAGGCTCCGAAGCCAATTGATCCGTTCGAGCACCTCGCTGATCTGGCGCGTCGAGTGTCGAGCGGGCGTCGCCCACAGCCAACTTTGATGGGTCACGCCGGTGGCGTGTGGCAGCGCGATCATTCGGCCCCATTGATCCAGGGTGTTAGATGGCACCACGCTGCGAATGGACGCCGACATCTCGGCCTCGAAACGGGCGAGGGCGGTGGCAATCAAGGCGCGGATGGCGCGATCGTGGACGATCAGCAGTCGATGTTCGTACATCCAACGTCGGGCAAAGACAACCAGTTGCTCGCGATCTGCGCACCGGGCGACCTCGTCACTCATCGACCGAACGAGAGCGCGGCGCTGGTGCTCGGTCATCCACCGGAACCCGAGGGCTTCACAGGCTACTTGCTGGTGGTCGAACAGGGTGCGACCTCGCCCGTACAGGGCGCGTAGCGACGCGATCTCGGGAGCATCGACACCCAACTCACTGCCCAGATGGCGCCACAGCGCTGGCGGAACGATCCGAAAGGCGTCGAGCACACGGCCGCTCATGCGCAGGAATCCGATGTGCAATGCCAGGCCGAGCTTGAGAGATTCGCCGCGGCGCGCGCCGATCAGTTCACGCTCCGCGTGGCTGAAGGTGAAGAACGCCTGCAGTTCGAAGCCGCTGATGTCGCGCGGAAGTTCGCGCATGCCCAAGTATGTGGTCTGCCAGCCTTGCATCGCGCGCCTCCGTCAGTGGGGCAGGGGACGATACGCCGCTGAAAAGTGAACAGCAACATCAAGAAAATCAATGGCTTACAACATCACACCCGCGCCGTTGCTGGGCTTGCGAACCGTCACTCAGTGCACGGAAAACGAGTGGACCCCCTTTCACGCTACTTCGTGCATGCGCCGCGCGAGCGCGGTCTGGTCCTCGGCTTCGCGAGCGTGCCGGAAGGCGAGATGCTGCGGCCGTTCGAGCGGCTCGTGCAGGTGCTGCGCGCAAGGACGAAGAGGTAGCCGGTCCTCCAAAATGATGTGGCGAACGCGGCGTGCGTGGGTATCTTTCCCGGCTTCAAGAGTGCCTCCGAACAGACGCGTACTGAAAGAAGCCCATTGCGTCAAAGGAGGCGAGAGAAATGGCGATGGGCCGGGGCCGGCATCAGTTGAGCTGTGTCGAATCGGCATGGATTCCCGCGGCGGCGACGACTTCGCCCCAGCTTTGGTACGCCGCCTTGGTTTGCGAAGAGAACTCGTCCAGTGTCGCCGTGTAAGGCATGAGGCCCAGGGCAAGCAGGCGTTCCCGCGTTCCGGGCTCGCGCACGATGCGGTCGACGATACCGTGAATGCGCTCCAGCGCGGGCCGCGGCGTGTGCGGTGGCCCCATGAGCCCGATCCACGCGGCATCCAGTCCGATCGGATAGCCCTGCTCCGCCAGCGACGGGATGTCCGGCGCGCCCGCGAAACGCGTGGCCGAGGCAACGCCGAGGATCTTCATCTTGGCGCGGCTCGCCAGCGCGATGGCGATAGGCACCATGAGCAGGTCGACCTGGCTGCCCATGATCGCTCCCGCCGCCGGCCCCGAGCCCGCGTAGGGGACATGCAGCAGCTTCAGCTTGTAGCGCGCCTTGAGGGCCTCGGTCACGACCTGCGCGGAGGATCCGACGCCGCTGGATGCATAGGTCAATTCCTGCCGTCGCGCGAGTTCGATGACGTCCTTGATCGTCGACACCGGCAGGTCCGGCCGCGCGACGAACATGTAGTCGAGCCGCGCGATCGCGGCGGCGGGGCTGAACTCCGAAGCCTTGTAGCGCAGGCCGGTGTAGACGTGCGGATTGATCGAGTGCGTGTCTGCGCTGGCGACCACGTAGGTGTAGCCGTCCGGCGGCGAGCGATAGACATATTCGCTGCCGATCATGCCGACGGCACCGGGCTTGTTCTCGACGATGACGGTCTGGTCGAGGCCGTCCTGGAGCTTGGGCGCGATGAAGCGGCCCACGATGTCGATGCCTCCTCCGGGCGGATAGGGGACGATCAGCCGGATCGGCCTGGTGGGCTGCCATGGCTTTTCTTCCGCCACGGCCGAAGACACGATGCCGACGCCCGACAGGCACAGCCCGGCGGCACCGGTGCCGGTCAGGAAGGCACGGCGATTCACGCGCCATGCGGCAGTCTGGCCGATGGGTTTGCGATCAATGTTCATTTCATTTTTCCTTCCAAGGATCGTGGATCCGGTGGTTGATGGCGATCTGGGAATGCAGGCTCAGCGCGCGTCCTGCAGGAGGAAGGACTGCATCGCTTCGTTGACGGCCGCAGGCTGTTCGAGCATGGGCAGGTGGCCGCATGCGTCGATGCCGATGAGGCGGGCGCGGGGCAGCTTCTCGACCGCAGCCTGCGCGTTCTCGTAGCGCGCGCCCTTGTCGTCGCGGCCCCAGAGGATCAATGTGTCGACATCGATCTCGTGAAGGCGCTCGAGGACGCGAAAGCGCTGGAACTGCGCCGCGTCGCGCATGGCGGCGATGGTTGCACGCCAGTACGCAGCGATCCACGGTTGTGCGTAGGCGAGGGCGAGCAGGCTCGGCAACGCCTCGGGCACGGAGGCCGGCGCATGGACGACGGTGTCGAGATGATGGCGCCAGCCCTCGGGATCGGACGCATCCATGAGCGCGTCGTAGCTCGCATGCGCCCGTCCGACGGCCTCGACGAGCTGCGCCTCGGTGCTGAAGCACGAGCCGCTGCCGTTCAGGACCAGTCGGGAAACGCGGGCGGGCGCGGCCAGATAGATGTTGGCGGCGATGAGCGCACCATACGAACTGCCGCTGACGGCGAAGCGCTGATGGCCGCACGCGTCCATCAGCGAAAGCAGATGTTCGACTTTGGCCGCGACGTCGACCTCATGCGGCGCCAGCACGGGCCGGGTGAAGCCATGCCCCAGCATGTCCGGCGCGATCACGTGGAAATGCTGCGCGAGCGCATCGACATTGCGCATCCACAAGTCGCATGTCAGGGTGAGGCCGTGCACGAGCAGGAGAGCGGGCGCGTCCGGGTGACCCGCCTCGAGGCAGCGCGTGGGCACGCCGCCGGCCTGGACGAAGCGCATCTGCATCAGCGTTGCTCCGGCCGGGAAAGTACGCCGCACAGGCGCGCGAGATTGTCCTTTTCGATGTGATGCACACCCGCTTCGATTTCGGCCATGCGGCCAGGTACGTACAGGTGCGACGACAGGCCACGCTGCATCATCTGCAGCACTTCGCGGTCCTCCGAGATCACCTTGTTCTGGTAGTCCTGATAGGCCACGACGCGCTGCGCGAAGTCGGGCGCGTCGAAATACTGCTTGGGAAGCAGTGTGTAGACGGTCACGCGCGTGCGCGTCGGCGACAGCGGCCATATCGTCAGGGCATGCACCGTGTCGATGCGGGCGAACAGCGTGAAGTTGGGCCGCAGGCGCCCGGTCGCCGCGAAGCTCTCGGGCAGATCCTGCAACCAGGGCATCCGGCCGAAGACGGGTTGCCCGGTGAGCGTGGAGGGGCCGGAGTTGAAGGTGGCGTAGTAGCCGCCCTCGCTGCGCGGCGCAAACTCGAACGCTTCCGACGTGAACTGCCGCCCGTTGGTGGACTTGTGCACCAGGTTGACGTGGTAGAGGTCGATGACGTTCTCGACCACCAGTTTCCAGTTGCAGTCGATGTCGTTGACCGTGGTGATCGCGAGCCGGCAGTCATCCTGCCGCATGAAAGCGAAGTCGCGCTCCAGCGTCGCCGTGTGCTCGGACAGCGGCGCGGCCTGCGGGTCGAGGTTCACGAACACCCATCCGTGCCATTCATCGACCTGGATCGCCGGCAGGCGGAAGTTCTGCTTCTCGAAGCACTCGGCGCCCTGCATGCGGGGTGCGCCCATCAGCCGACCTTCGAGGTCGTAGGTCCAGCCGTGGAACGGACAGCTGAACGCGCGGCGATTCCCCTGGCCTGGCGGTGCCACGGCGACCGCGCGATGCAGGCAGACGTTGGAAAACGCCGCGAGCCTGCCTTCCTGCGTTCGCGTGATGACCAGGGGCTCGCCGACGATGTCGACGCTCAGGTAGTCGCCGGGCTGGACCAGCGCCTCGATGCGGCCGCAGCAGACCCAGTCCTTGAAGAAGACATGCTCGCGCTCGAGCGCGAAGACATCGGGGGAGAAGTAGATCTCGCGCGGCGAGTGGGCGGCGCGGTTCAGGGGCTCGGCGGTGCGTTCGGCGCCGTGCAGGATTCTGGCTGTTTGCTCTTGTCTCATGGAGGTCCTCGATCGGTCATTTCATGGGGTGTGCGCCGCGTCGTGCACGCTCGCCCTCGCGGCGTCGAGCAGACGCGCGAGCGGGTGTGCCGAGACCGGCCTTCCGCGCTCCATCACCTGCTCGCCCGCGAGCCAGAGCGACTGGTCATGGACCACGCCGTCCGGATGGTTCTCGCCGCCGCCCGGCAGCCACCATGGCAGGCCCAGGCCGATGGCGTTGCGTCCCACCACGCGGATGTCTTCGATGAAGGAGTGGCCGGTGGTCCGTGCCGCCGGGTGGAGCCCGATGGTCAGGTGGATCACGTGGCCGTACTCGCCGCCGCCGGCGCGCCGCAGCGCGCGATCCATGAGCGCACGCTGCGCGTCGCCACGCACCTCGCGCACTCTGCCGTCCACCGTCAGCGTGAGCGGTGATTCGAGCGGGCCGTAGTGATCATGAAAGACCGCCTCGAGCACGATGGTGCCTTTGACCGACTCCAGTTCGGGGTAGAAGATGGCGGAGCCCGGGACGGTCTGGGCGCCGGGCTGCGAGGCCTGCCGGTGCTTGGCGTTCGCAGGCTTGCCCATGCGGAAGACGAGATCGGTGCCGGCCGGCGTCGTCAGCCGGCATGCCTGCCCTTGCGCACTCGCGAGCAGGCTGTCCGCGCAGTCCTGCAGATCGAAGAGGGCGTCGAAGTCGGCGCCGCCATACAGGCGCGCGAATCCGTCGGCGTCGAGGTCTCCCAGAAGCAGGTAGCGCGCACGCTTGCGCGCCATCGCCCGGTCGAACGGCCCCGACCCCGCCAGATAGGGAAAGCTCAGGTCGAACCAGATATCGCACGCCAGCACGGCAGACGCAACCGGCTCGGGGATGTGCGGGTCCGCCAGTGAACCCTGGAGCGGAAGCCTCGGAAAGCGCATGACGCACGGCTTCGCGCCCGCCGCGGCCAGACTGTCCGAAAGCGCCTCCACCAACCGCGGGTCGCTGGCTTCGTCGACAGTCAGCACCGCCGCCTCTCCCGGCTGCGCGCAAAAATGCCGGCCGACGAGCGTCTGCGCGGCGCACGCCACCGATGCGCGGCGTGCCGTGCTCATGCCGGCTCCGGCGCCGTGTCGGCGGAGGCGGCCTCGGCGCATGGCATCGCATGATCGATGATGGCCGAATACACGCGCACGGCTTCGTCGATCTGGCTCAGGTCGCAGAACTCGTCCGTCTGGTGCATCTGCGACGGATGTCCCGGCCCCAGGATCAGGATCGGCGTGGCACCCATGCGGCCCTTGAGCGCGCTCGCATCGGTGAAGTAGTGGGCCGTGCGCAATGTGGCGGGGCGTCCGGTCTCCCTCTCGGCAAGCGCCAGTACGCTCTGCACCCAGGGATCCGCCGGTTCGGTGAAGACGCTGTCCAGGCTGGCTTGCAGGTCGAGCGACTCGAGTTCGGGCCGAAGGCGCTGCGTCAACTGTTCCCGCAGCTGCGCGTGGTCCATGCCCGGCAGCGTGCGCAGATCGATGCCCACTTCGGCCCAGTCGGGAACCGAGTTCACGTTCTCGCCAGCATGGAAGGTTCCGATGTTGAGGCTCGGCACGCCGAGCACGGGGTGCACATCGGACATTTCACCGCCGAACGCCTGCAAGCGATCGACCATGCGCACCGCCTTTGCAATCGCGTTCACGCCCGCTTCCGGCGTGGCGCCGTGCGCGGTGCAGCCCCTGGCCGTTGCACGCAGCCACAGTGCGCCCTTGTGGCCGAGCAGGGGCTCATTGAACGTGGGTTCGGCGACGACGACGCCGGTGAAGCCATCCAGCGCCAGTGGCAGCGACGCCAGGTACGACGAGCCCTCGCAGCCGGTTTCCTCGCCCGCGACCAGCAGCAATGTGAGAGCGACACCTGCCGGCAGCCCCGAGACCCGGTTCACGGCCGCGGTGACGAATGCGGCGACGCCGGACTTCATGTCGCACGCGCCGCGGCCATGCAGTCGTCCATCCGCGACGACGCCGGCGAAGGGATCGAGCTTCCATGCGGCCTTGCCGAGTGGCACCGTATCCAGGTGGCCTACGAAGCACAGCGAATGCGGTGCCCCGGCTTCGCCGGCGCGCGCGACCAGGCTGGTCCGCCCCGGCGAGTGCGAATAGGCGCGCACGGAAAAGCCCGCGTCGGTGAGTAGCGCCTGCAGGAAAGTCGCGCATTGCGCCTCCTGGCCAGGGGGGTTGCGCGTATCGAAGCGCACCAATTGCTGGGCAAGACTGACGGCGTCATCGATACTTGTCATGCGTTCATTATTTTCATTCAAGTGACTTGCATAGTATTGATTGAAAACTTGAATGTCAAGGAAAGTAGAGGCTTCTTGATGGGGTCAGAGGGCTCTTCTGGATCCATGTGAAAATGCCTTGAACATGTTTCCCTCTATTCCCAAAGAACCCGGACACGTGCCGCCGGGGCCTTCATCCCCTTCGGCGGTGCCCCAGCTTCGCGTGGGCGCCAAGCTGAAGGCGGCACGCAAGGCTCGCAGGCTCAAGTTGCGCGATCTCGCGTTGCGTGTCGGATGTTCGGAAAGCCTGATTTCCAAGATCGAGAACGATCGGGCCACCCCGTCGCTGCCGATGCTGCACAAGATCGCGGCCGAACTGGGGACCTCGATCGGGAAGATGTTCTCGGAGGAAAACGCCGACAGCGGCGTGGTCTCGCGCGATGGTCAGCGGCCCATCATCAGCGTGGACGCGATCGGCCGCGACGGGGGTGTGGGCATCCGTCTCGAGGGCGTCGCCATCAACGGTGAACTGCTCTACAGCTCGATACACGTGGTGGACGCTGGCGGAGACAGCGGCGGCTTCATTCAGCACGTGGGTGAAGAACTCGCCTTCGTGCTCGAGGGAACGGTCGAGATCAACCTCGACGGGAAGGTGCATGTTCTGGGTCAGGGCGATGCGATCTTTTTTCCTTCCGAGGTGCGGCACGGCTATCGCAACCCGGGGCGCGAGGTGGCCCGGATCCTGTGGATCAACACCCCGCCGACGTTCTGAGGAATGCGCACGACGCGCGAACGCTGCGGCGGTCGAATGCTCGCGAGCCGCGAGCCGGTGCTGGCCACGGTGTTCCGACGGCGCAAACGCCCGGTGGGCGCAAGTTGGGGTAATCTCGGTTTTCGTGCATTTTGTGGCGCTTGGCACGACTTCCCTCAATCAAATCAATGGGTTGCGTTATGGGCCCATTTGGCGAAGCGCTGGATGTCGTGCATTTTGTGGCGGTGTCGGCTGGGCAGTCCTATGGCCGTCTTCAGAGCGTCTGCGCGATCGCGATGAGTTCGCGCGCTACTCACGCGCTGCCTGCCGAGCAGCGGGGCCTTGCCTGATCAGCGCCTTCGCGTACCGCTGCACCCCGAAGCTGAACGTGCCCCGGAAATTGATGTGCTCGAAATGCACTGGTCCAAGCCGGCGCAGCCAGGCATCCTCGACGTCCATGCCTTCCTTTCGCCAACGGTCGACCACCGCCTGCATGCGCGCCGTGTTCCAAGCGATCACGATATTGGTGAGGAGGGCGTGTGCACCGGAGATAGCGTTGAGTTCGTCTCGACGACGACCTCGCTCTGGCGCAATCCGTCCATAGTAGATGGCCCGCTGCAGTTGGTGTACCGACTCGCCACGGTTGAGCAGGGTATGCAGTTCTCGCCGGAAGTCCGGGTTGGTGAAGTAGTCGCACAGGAACATCGTTCTGAGCAGCCGTCCAAGCTCGTCGGCACCGCGACGACCGTGGTCACCCCTGGCGGCGCTTCCCCACAGACGCAGCCCGACATTGGCGCTGATGCGCCCCGTACGGATCGAGGCCGCGAAGCGCAGCATTCCGTCCCAACCAGTCCGGATCGCGTTGAGCGCCACGCTCGCGCTGACGACCGGTTCGATCGCCTGCGCAAAGTCCCGCCCAGCGCGCCAACCCGAGGGGACATACAACTTGCGCTCGGCCAGCGCGCGAAGGCGAGGGCATAGGTCGAAGCCGAGCAATTTCGCTCCCGCCATCCCGGCGTGGGTGTATCCGTGGGTGTCAACAGCGACCATCGACAGGCGGTCTTGCTGCTCGCGGTTGTAGTGCTCGACGCCGGCGATGGCGGCACCTGCCTGTCGTTCGTTGAGCACGATCGGCTGGTCGTACACGATGCCGTAGCGGTCAAGGACGTGGGTGTACAGCCCCGCCGCATAGGTACGACGCCTTGGGTCGACGCGTGCATTCCACAGGTGCTGCGAGGCGTCCAACGACATCATGTCGGCCGACGCCTTGTCGCCCACGCCCCACAGCGATGCAAGCGGAAATGTGTGCTGGAACTCAACGACGCGCTCGTTTGCACGACGCAGACGACCTGGCACCTCCAAAGACCGCATCGCGGCGCTGATCGGGCCCACGCTCAGCGTCGGGATCATCGCGGCTACGCCCTTTGCGTCGATTTCCGTTCCGTGCGCAAGCAGGCCCGCGTAGCAAGCCAGCAGTTCATCGGAGCTCGTGGCCTTGTGACCCATCAACGCTTCGCTGAACTCTGCGTGCGCATCAAGTTCGAGCAGGATGTCCGGCAGCTGCTGCTCGCCGATCGCCTCGAAGATGGCCCTGCCGGTGCGCTTGGGGATCACCTCGCCGTCCAGTGTCTCCAGAGCCGGCAAATGCAAGCTGCCGTCAGCGTCGATAGTTAGTTTGCCGTCCGCCAGTGCGTCTGCAACACTGGCCAGGCCAGCGCGTACATTGGCAAGCAACGGATCGAGCAATGCGTCCGCCTCGGCTGACTGCCCCAGCGTCGCGATGAAGTGATCGCGATGCAGCTTCCAGTCGGCAACCGGAATCAGCATACTGTCGCGGTCGCGGAAACTCGCGGTGTGGTCGAGCCACACAGCGCCGCCGCGTAGCGCCTTGCGCATTGTCGTCATCGTGCATGCCTCGTAGGCTCTGAATGCCCGCTGGCGATCGGGATCGGCGACCAGGTCGCTCCAGGCGGCGCTCACTCGCGGCTGCTGCTCGCCGCCGGGCAGCGATGTCGCGCCACCGTCACGCAGCGCGCGCCAAGTCTGCCACTGCCCAATTGCAGGATCGTCCGGATCTCCTTCGAAGTCGAGGTCGCGCAGGCCATCGAGCAGCGGGCGAACGCCGGTGGGCTCATCCGTCAGCGTGCGGCGCATCAGCGCGGCGGCGCTATGGGTCGATGGGTCGATGGGTCGATGGGTCAATGTCATCGTGAACCATCAGTTCGATGGTCACGAGCCGTTGCTCGGCCGACAGCGCGAAATTTTTGAGCGTTTCCCTGATCGAGGCGAAGCGGGCGCGGTAGTCCAACGCATCACCTGCGCGTTTGGCATCCACCTTGCCGGCGGCACGTCGCACGAGGTCACTGACCCGGCGGCCCGCCAGCAACAGTACTGTGTCGCTGAGTTCGAACAGGGTCACGCGAAGAAAGCAGATGACCTCCAGCGTCTGGGTGCGGTCCTTGCGCCGGCGCGATTCGGACGGCGAGCGATTGGCAAGGGCCCGGGCATAGGCGCCCTCGCGAGCCGCGGATATTCCGTCGAGCTTCCAGTCATGGGCGCCAAGCTGCTTGAGGATCCGGACCTTGGCCAACGTGTCGGTCAAGGTGCTGGGGCTGTGCCGCGCTGCCGGCGTCTTCAGCCACTCCAGAACGGTCTGGCCTTCATTGCCGGCAATTGACTCAAAGAGGACGGTTTGACAGACAGTCCGCGCAGACGCCGACACAGCGGCCTCGATGACTTCCAGTGCCGATTGCTCGACGACGGCGAACGCCTTGCGTGCCGCATCGCGCAACACGCGGTCCGATGGGAGGAGGGTGCCCCGCTCAAAGAGCCAGCGCTCGGCCCCTTTGACAAGCTCGTCAATGGAGGCAGCATCATTGGCCTGGATGCGGAGCTGAGCCTTCAGCGCGGCAAGTTCTTTGTCGCCGCAACTGCTCAGGCCCAGCTGCTCGCGGGCCCAGCGCTGGTGATCGTAAAGGGTTTCCCGGCGTCGATACATCGAGCGCAGAGAAGCAATGCTGGTCTGCGTGACGCCAAGTTCCCTGGCAAGGTGCTGCAGCAGCGTCTTTGGAACGACCGCAAAGCGGTCGAGCGGGCGGCCGCTGGCGCGCAAAAACAAGAACTGCACCGCGACGCCGAGTCGCCGGTCCGCCCGAAATCGCTCTCTGATGGCCTGCGCGTCAACCAGAGCAAGGTGAAAGAACCGCGCAACATCGAACTCGGAGAGTGTCCTGGGGAGATGATCGGCGCCGACGAAGCGCAGGTGGTATGTGGACACGAGCCCCTCCGGCGGTTCTTGTATGGCGCCAGTGTGGACAGCAGCGCCTGGCCGGAATTCTGCGCCTGCCGGAGGGGCCTCGGCCGCCAAGCGCCACAAAATGCACGAAAACCGAGATCACCCCAGTTACGAAAACCCGCCCCCCGCGGAACACGCACAATAATACCGAGCGAAAGTGGATGCTTCGAGGCGCCGGTTCCTCTTAAGGCCCCGGAGCTGCCGAGGTCCGTCGCCGCATTTTTTTTGCATCTTGCGCTGGCGCGCGGGTGCGACCCCCGTCAGAACTTGAACCTCGCGCCAACTCCGAAGTCGGTTTGAGTCTTGTACGGATTGCCGGCGCCAAATCGCATCCCGTTTCCTAGTGCATCGGTCACGACCCATCCGTCTTTGACATTGAAGTGGTCGATTGCAAAATAGAGGTCAGTTTGCTTATCCAAGTGATACATCACCGATCCGTAGATAGTGCTCTTGGAGCCATCTGCAGTGGCAGTTACGCCAGCGGTATCGCCGAAAGGGTTGAGCGTCGTTCCGCTGGCGCTGAAGCCCGCATGGCGACCTTTCATGACCTGATATCCCAGGGCGTAGTCGAACTGGCCGGGCGAATAGCTCACCGAGGTTGTCCAGGAATTGTCGGTGCGTGTCCCTGCGCTGTTGGCAATACCCTGCTCAGCCGTGTAATGGATATAGCCGGCGTTCACGCGGAAGGGCCCGTAGACCACATTGCCGCCGAACAGTTCCGATTTGTGGACCAGATTGTTGACGTTGGCGCGGTCGAGTGACGCATTGACGTTCATGACCGCGTTGCCGCCCAGGTCGATCTGGTTGTAGGCAACGGAAGCCGCCACGGTGGTGCCCTTGGTGAATTCGCCTGGTGTCGAGCCACCAGTCCCAACGTCGCCGCTGCCGCCATTTGCGCCCGATCCGAACGCATACCCCAAGCCGGAGACCCAGTGGTTACCCCAATTCTTTTTCCATTCAATGGCGCTGTTCACGCGAGTACCGTTGGCGCTTCCCGAATAAAAAATAAGCTGCTTGAAGTTGTTGACATTGCTGTAGCCGCCTTCCTTGAGCGTCACGGCGCTGGTGCCATACGGATCGCCCCAGTTCGCCGTGAAATCCCGGGTCAGTGTGTTTTGACGCCCCAAGGTGATCTTTCCCAGCTTGTCGCTATAGACGCCAAGCCATGCATCACGATTGAAGAGCACGCCGGATGTGTCGCTGTTGCCCGTGGGTAGCTCAAATTCGGTTTCGAGTTTCGAAATGATCTTCAGGTCGGGCATGCCAAGGCTGGCACCCGCGGCCAGCGCGTGTTCCGCATCAAAGCCCAGGCGATTGCCGCTGAACCATGCGGTCTGGAAGCCGGAAGACGTGCCGCCGCTTGGGGTCTGGTGATCAGAGCGACTGATAGTGGCTTCGAGCAAGCCATACATCCGTAGGCTGGTGGTGTCACTGCTGTACAGGCCGATACCGGAGGTGGCGGGATCGAGCGGCAAGCCCTGCTGGTCGGTTTGCAGCGCCAACGGGACGGGCTTGGCTACCGCCGCCGGCGCGGAGACGGGCGTACGGCTCTGCTTTTCTTCGAGCTCCGCAAGGCGGCGGCTCATGGTTTCCATCTGTGCTTTCAGGTCGTCCAACTCGCTGGCCCATGCGGGGGTCGCAATCCAGGGCAGGGCCGCAATGGCGGCACAGACCGCAAGGCGCGTCGATTTTTTCTGAAGCGGCGGGAAGGGGCGTGGTGGAGCATTGCGGCGAATCATGGGTCGAGTTCCTCTGTTCTTGGTACGGGTGGACAGATGTCCGGGGCCGAGGCTAGTAAGCGAGCGCTGTCGATTCGCTTTCAGCAGCCGCGTATAAGGGAAAGTCCGGAGGGCAGCGAACGCGGATCGCGTTCTGCTTCTCGGTTAGAACTCTGCTGCGGCGCGCGGCACGCGCGCCGGGACTAAGACACGAGATCCTGGCAATGAGATATTGAGAACCTGGCAATGAGATACGACATCCAGCGCGCGGCAATGGGTTGGGCGCGGAGCGTTTCCCTGGCAATCTTCGCGCTATGCAGTCTGGGCGCGACCCACGCGCAGCAGGCACCCCTGAAGATCATGGTGAACGACGTTGAGAAGCAGATCTATTTGCCGGCGACCATTGCCAAGCGGCTGGGCTTTTTCGAAGAGCAGGGCTTGCAGGTCGAGTTGCTCAGCGATGCGTCAGGGCGGCAGGACGGCACCGACGCGCTGTTCTCGGGAACTGTGAACGCGGTGGTCGGCTTTTACGATCACACGATCGACCTCCAGGCCCGCGGCAAGTTCGTGCAGTCAGTCGTGCAATTCAGCCGCGTGCCTGGAGAGGCGGTGCTGGTGGCATCCGAGCAGGCCGCCAGCATCGGGTCGCCAGCTGATTTCGCGGGTCACCGGCTGGGGGTCACCGGCTTGGGCTCTTCGACGCAAGTCCTGATACGCTATCTGGCGTTAAAGCACGGCGTCAGGCTAAGCGACTTCGTGATCACCCCCGTCGGCTCGGGCGCCGGTTTCGTGACTGCGATGAAGTCGGGCTATATCGACGCGGGGATGGCGACCGAGCCCACGATCACGCAGCTTCTGAGGACGGGTAGCGCGGACCTGCTGGTGGATCTGCGCACGCCGCAGGGCAGCGTTCAGGTCTTCGACGGCCTGTATCCAGGCGCCTGCCTGTACATGGAGACCGCATGGATCGACACGCACAGGCTGCAGGTGCAGAAGCTCGTCAATGCCTTCGTCAAGGCGCTCAGGTACATCGACGCGCACAGCGCGCTGGAGATCGCAGCGCTATTGCCGCCCGACTATTTCGTCGGCGATCGCGCGCAGTACGTGGACGCGCTGGCTTTCGGGAAGAGCATGTTCATCGCGGATGGCCGCATGCCGGAATCCGGGCCTCCCACCGTATTGAGGGTGCTGAAGACGGTGCAGCACGCGTTGAAGAGCAAGGCAATCGATCTTTCGAAAACCTACACCACAGATTTCGTGGACGCGGCGCCCTGAGCCGCAAGCACAGACATGCGAATCCTGCTGGTGGAAGATAACGAGACGTTGGCCGACTGGCTGCGGCGCACGCTTCGCAAGGAACGATATATCGTGGACTGGGTCGGCTGCGGCGGCGATGCCGACTTCATCCTGCGCTACGAAACCTACGACCTGATCATTTTGGACTTGGCACTGCCGAAGATGGGCGGACGCGACGTGCTTCGGCGCATGCGAGAACGTGGAAATCGCACACCGGTGCTGGTGCTCACGGCTGACAACTCGCTGCGCAGCCGTGTCAACGAACTCGACCAGGGCGCGGACGACTACATGGCCAAGCCATTTGAAGTCGAAGAGCTCGAAGCGCGGATTCGCGTGCTTGTGCGACGCTCCTCGCAGGTCGTGAATCCGGTCATCGTGTTTGGCGAGTTGCAATACAACACCAACACGCGTGAATACCTCCTGGGAGGCGAGCCTCTGTCGCTGACGCCGCGCGAGCGCAGTTCGCTGGAGGTGCTGACCATGAAGATCGGGACGGCGGTTCCCAAACAGGCGATCGCCCAGAGCCTGTTCTCCATTGACGAAGAAGTATCCGTCGATGCCGTGGAGATCTACATGCACCGGCTGCGCAAGAAGCTGCAAGGCAGCGATGTCACTATCGTGCATCTGCGTGGCCTGGGTTACCTGCTGAGGCAGGTGCACCATGGCCCATAGCCTGCGTTCGAGACTCCTCGCATGGGTCATGCTGCCACTGGCGGGAGCCGTCGCGGTGGACGCATGGGTCAGCCATCGCGACGCGGCGCGAACCGCCTCGTTGGTGCAGGATCGCCTGTTGCTCGGGTCGGCGCGCGTGGTCGCCGAGCAGTTGCAGTTCGAAGACAGTGTTTTCCAGGAGCGCATCCCGCCTGCCGCTCTGGAGTTGTTTCGCGCCGAAGTGACGGATCGCGTTTACTACCGCTTGACCGGGAATGGTGGGCAACTGCTCAGCGGCTACGACGAACTGGCTGCGCCCGCCGCCACGCTGACGCCGGAGACACCGTTGTATTTCGACACCCGCGTGCGCGATTCGCCAGTGCGCGTGGTGGCGTTCCTGCAGCCGGTGGTCAGCGATGGAGGGCCGCAGGCGGTGCTGGTAGAAATCGCGCAGACGATGAATGGCCATGCGCAGATGACACGCAGCCTCTGGCTCGACGCGATTGCGCAGCAACTGGTCATCCTGGCGTTGGCCAGCGCACTGGTCCTGATTGGATTGCGCCATGGGCTGAAGCCGCTGCTCGGGCTGAGCGCCGCAGTGCGCGCGCGTGATCCCGGGACGCTGGAGCCGCTGGAGATCGAGGCAGTTCCGGTTGAGCTAGCGCCATTGGTGCTGGCCATCAACGAGTACGCGCGGCAGCTCGATCAGTATCTGAGCGCACAACGCATCTTCGTTCAGAACGCCGCGCATCAATTGCGCACGCCTTTGGCACTCCTGAACATCCAACTCAGCTACGCGATACGCTCCGACGATGCGCGGGTGCAGTCGCAGTCGCTGGTGGCGATTCGCCAGACGGTGCACGGGGCGGTGCGCCTGGTCAATCAGATGCTCATGCTCTCGGCGGCCGAGGCGCACCGCGCGGACCGCGAAGCGGACGGCCCCGTCAGCCTCGACGCCGTCGTCCAAGGCGTATTGCAAGACTTGGCCGCACAGGCGCAGGCCAGGGACATCGACTTGGGTTTCGAGATGAATGGCACCGTGCCGGCGAATGTCCAGGGCCACCCGGTGGCGCTGCGCGAGATGGTGGTGAATCTGGTCGACAATGCGATCCGCTACACCCAGCCGGGCGGCGTCGTGACGGCCCGGATCACGGTGCGTGAGCAGAAAATCGAATTGGTCGTGGAAGACAACGGCCCCGGCATTGCCGCCGCGCATCGGGAGCGGATCTTCGAACGCTTCTACAGGATTAATGACCGCGATTCCAGCGGTTGCGGGCTAGGCTTGTCGATCGTGCGCGAGTTCGCGGGCCGCATGGGCGGAAGCATTGAACTGCGGGTGCCCCCAAGTGGCGAGGGCACGGCCATGGTGCTGACCCTGATATGCGCCGCGCCGGCGAGCCACGCTTCCGCACCAGCAAGTGCGGCCAAAGGTACCTGTCCGCCCATCCCCGTTGCTTGACGGGTTCTGGTGCAAATCGGCCCTGAGGTAGGCTGTTGGCCTCTTGAATTGGAGGCGGCTCGATGGCGCAAAGGGTGAAAAGCATGGACGAACTGTTCAAGGGCCGGCACTTCGAGTGCGAGATCATCGTCCTGTGCGTTCGCTGGTACCTGCGATTCAAGCTGAGTCTGCGTGACCTGGTAGAGATGATGGCTGAGCGCGATCTGGCCTTGGCCCACACAACCATCGTGCGATGGGTTCAGCACTTCGTGCCCGAGTTCGAGAAGCGCTGGAATCGATTCGCGCGCAAGGCAGGTCGGTCGTGGCGCGTTGACGAGACCTACGTGAAAATCCGCGGCCGGTGGACCTACCTGTACCGGGCTGTCGATCGAGACGGGCAGACGGTGGACTTCCGTCTGAGCCCCAATCGGGATGTGAAGGCGGCCAAGGCGTTCTTTCGCAAGGCGCTGAAGACGCAAGGGCGACCTCCGGTGCGCATCACGCTGGACGGCTACGCCGCCTCGCATCGCGCGGTGCGGGAGTTGCCCGCGCAGAGCACTTGTTGGAAAGACACGCGGTTGCGATCGTCGCGCTATCTGAACAACATGGTGGAGCGGGACCATCGAGGCGTTAAGTCGCGCATCAAGCCGATGCTGGGCTTCAAGGTCTTCGATCGCGCGGCCGTCACGATCGCCGGCGTCGAACTGCTGCATCGCATCCGCAAAGGCCAGTTCAATCTCGGCAAGCTGCGTCCTCGAGGCCAAGCTGCGCCTGCAGTTTGGAATGCCGTACTTTCTGCCTGAACCGTCCAGGACTCTCGCCGTGTCAAGCGGCCAAGATCAATTTTTGCACCAGAGCCGACGCAAGTCACAGCATGTAGCTCTGCGTTTCTGGACACGATCTACGATGTGGGACACCGGCCAGCTCTGCCAGAGCGGCGGCGAAGTCTCGGACAGCCTCAGGGCAGTTCGGCGCGCGTCGGCATATCGGCCCCCCGGCGGGAGCAGGTGATGGCTGCGGCCTGCGCCGCGAAGCGCAGCAGCGCCTCCAATTGCCTGTCGCCCAGCGCCGTCAGCGTCGCGGGCGTGAGCGCATCGTGTTCGTCGAGCCACGTCAGTAGGGCGGCCTGGAAGGTGTCGCCGGCGCCGACCGTGTCGATCACTTTCACGGGCTCGGACGGCGCGTCGATACGCGCCTTGGCGGTCCAGGCGCTCGAGCCGGCGCCTCCGCGCGTGACGGTCACCAGGGCCGCGCCCTGCATCAGCCATCGCGGCGCCACCTGCTCGGGCGTTTCGTCCGGGTAGAGCAGGGCGAGGTCTTCCTCGCTCACCTTGACCAGGTGCGCCAGCGAGATCATGCCCTCGACCACTTCGCGCCAGCGGGCGATGTCGGGTTCGACATTGAGCCGGACGTTCGGGTCGTAGGCGATCAGGCAAGACGCACGGGCGGCTTGCGCGAGTGCGCGCAGCGTGCTGCCGACCGGCTCGACCACGAGCGCGTAGGAGCCGAGCTGCAGCACGCGCGTGTCCGCCGGCAACGCCGGCAGCGTGTCGGGCGTGAGCTGCCGATCGGCTGCGCCGTTGCCGTGGAAGTCGTAGCGAGGCACGCCGCTGGCGTCGATGCTGACCACGCTGAGCGTGCTCGGCGCGTCGCTGCGCAGCACCAGCGAGGTGTCGACGCCCTCGGCCACAAGCGATGCCAGCAGGCGCTCGCCCAGGGCGTCGGTCGACAGGGCGGAGAGGAAGGCCGCCGGCCGCTTCAGCCGCGCAAGCCCCTGCACCACGTTGAGCGGCGAGCCGCCGATGCGCGCATCGAGCCGCGTGCCGGTGGGCGTGGAATCGCCCAAGTAAACGTCCATCAGGGCTTCACCGCAGACCACGAACATATTGATGTCTCCTTCGGGTTTCCACTACTTAAAGCAACTTGATTTAATTACTCGAACGCAACTATAGTTGCCTCGCCCCCCGTCGCAAAGCCCCCTTGAAGGGCTGGATGGTTTTTTTGTCAACAGGAGACCTACGATGCTGAAGCTCACCCTCGCCACCGCCCTGACCACCGCCGCGCTCGTTGCCTGGGCGCCCGCGCAAGCGGCCGAACCGGTGATCGGCCTGATCACCAAGACCGAGACCAATCCCTTCTTCGTGAAGATGAAGGAAGGCGCCAGCGCCGAGGCCAAGGCCAAGGGCGCCAAGCTGCTGTCGGGCGCCGGCAAGACCGACGGCGACAACGCCGGCCAGGTGGCGGCGATGGAGAACATGATCGCCGCCGGCGCCAAGACTATCCTGATCACGCCGAGCGATGCCAAGGCGATCATCCCGGCCATCAAGAAGGCCCAGGAAAAGGGCGTGATGGTGATCGCGCTCGACAGCCCGACCGATCCGCAGGAGGCGACCGACGCGCTGTTCGCCACCGACAACTACCAGGCCGGCGTGCTGATCGGGCAATACGCCAAGGCCGCGATGGCGGGCAAGCCGGTGAAGATCGCGACCCTCGACCTGTTTCCGGGCCACCCGGTCGGTGCCCAGCGGCACAACGGCTTCCTGCAGGGCTTCGGTCTCAAGAGCAACGACAAGAAGAACAACGAACTCGCCAGGCCGGCCGAGGTGGTCTGCATGGCCGACAGCTTCGGCGACCGCGCCAAGGGCCAGACCGCGATGGAAAACTGCCTGCAGAAGAATCCCGACATCAACCTGGTCTACACCATCAACGAACCGGCCGCCGCGGGCGCCTTCAACGCGCTGCAGAAGGCCGGCAAGGAGAAGGGCGTGATGATCGTCTCGGTCGACGGCGGCTGCGACGGCATCAAGGACGTCGCCGCCGGCAAGATCGCCGCCACCTCGCAGCAGTACCCGCTGAAGATGGCCGCCATGGGCGTCGCGGCCGGCGTCGACTACGCGAGCACCGGCAAGAAGGCCAGCGGCTACACCGACACCGGCGTGACCCTGATCGCCGCCAAGCCGGTCGCCGGCGTGGAAAGCAAGGACACCACGGTCGGCCACGATCTGTGCTGGGGCAAGAAGTAGTTCCGGCCCGCCGACCAGGAAGCATGATGGCCAACTGGAAAGAGAAGCTGCCGCCGATCGGCCAGCTCGGCCCCTTCATCGCGCTGCTGATTGCCTGCATCGCGTTCGGCCTGACCACCGACCACTTCTTCAGCGGCGACAACTTCTCGCTGATCCTGCAGCAGGTGACGGTGGTTGGCGTGATCGCGATCGGCCAGACGTTGATCATCCTGACCGCCGGCATCGACCTGTCGTGCGGGATGATCATGGCGCTCGGCAGCATCGTGATGACCAAGCTGGCCGCCGACATGGGACTGCCGGCGCCGCTGGCGATCCTGGCCGGCATCTGCGTGACGGCACTGTTCGGGCTCGTCAACGGCCTGCTGGTGACGCGCATCAAGCTGCCGCCGTTCATCGTCACGCTGGGCACCTTCAACATCGCGTTCGCCATCACCCAGCTCTACTCGGGTGCGCAGACCGTGACCGAGGTGCCCGACATGATGACCTGGCTCGGCAACACCTTTCCGATAGGCGGCAGCAACGTCGCCTACGGCACGGTGCTGATGATCCTGCTCTACCTCGGCGTCGGCTTCTGGCTGCGCGAGACCGGCGCCGGGCGCCACGTCTATGCGGTCGGCAACAACCCCGAGGCGACGCGGCTGGTCGGCATCCCGCCCGAGAAGGTGCTGCTCGGCGTATATGTGATGGCCGGCGTGTTCTACGGTATCGCCTCGCTGCTGTCGGTGGCGCGCACCGGTGTCGGCGACCCGAACGCCGGGCAGACCGAGAACCTCGACGCGATCACGGCGGTGGTGCTCGGCGGCACCAGCCTGTTCGGCGGCCGCGGCGTGCTGTTCGGCTCGCTGGTCGGCGCGGTGGTGGTCGGCGTGCTGCGCAATGGCCTGACCCTGATGGGCGTGTCGTCGGTGTACCAGGTGCTGATCACCGGCATCCTGGTGATCGTGGCGGTCACGGTCGATCAACTTTCGCGTCGCGGAGGCAGATGATGTCCATCCCACAGATCGTGATGCAGGCCAAGGGCCTGGTGAAGCGCTACGGCCAGGTGACGGCGCTGGACGGTGCCGACTTCGAGCTGCGCGCCGGCGAGATCCTGGCGGTGATCGGCGACAACGGCGCCGGCAAGTCGTCGCTGATCAAGTGCCTGTCGGGTGCCACGATTCCCGATGAAGGCCAGATCCTGCTCGACGGCCAGGTGATCCACTTCAAGGGCCCGATCGATGCGCGCCGGCTCGGCATCGAGACGGTGTACCAGGACCTTGCGGTGGCGCCGGCGATGACCATCGCCGAGAACCTGTTCCTCGGCCGCGAGATCCGCCGCGAGGGCTTCGCCGGCAATGTGCTGCGCATGCTCGACAAGAAGAAGATGCTCGAGCAGAGCGTGGCCCGCATGAACGACCTGAAGGTCGGCATCCGCTCGATGACGCAGGCGGTCGAGACGCTGTCGGGCGGCCAGCGCCAGTGTGTGGCGGTGGCGCGCGCGGCGGCTTTCGCCAGCCACGTGGTGATCCTCGACGAGCCGACCGCGGCGCTCGGCGTGAAGGAGGGAAACATGGTGCTCGAGCTGATCCGCCGGGTGCGCGACAAGGGTCTGCCGGTGGTGCTGATCTCGCACAACATGCCGCACGTGTTCGAGATCGCCGATCGCATTCACGTGGCGCGCCTGGGCAAGCGCGGCGCGGTGCTGAACCCGAAGAAGATCAGCATGAGCGACACCGTGGCGGTGATGACGGGGGCGCTGCCGCCGGAGCAGCTGCCGCCCGACTGCCTGGCGTGATGGAGTCGACCATGCTGAAGAACTTCGATCCTCTTCTCACCCCCGAACTGCTCAAGGTGCTTTGCGAGATGGGCCATGGCGACGAGATCGTGCTGGCCGACGCCAACTTCACCGCCGAGTCGCTGGGACGCGGCAAGCCAATCGTGCGGCTACCCGGCGTGGGCATGCGCGAGGCCTGCGCGGCAGTGCTGTCGGTGCTGCCGCTGGACGCGGCAGTGGCGCATCCGGTCGCGTTCATGCAGGTCAGCGACACGCCCGAGGGCTCTCGAAGCGCCTTGCAGCGCGACGTGATCGCGCGAATGCAGGCGAGCGGCGATGCGAGCAACGCGCAATGCGAGGCCATGGAACGATTCGCCTTCTACGAGCGCGTCTCGCGCGCCTATGCCATCGTGCAGACGGGGGAGATGCAGCCGTTCGCCAATTTCCTGCTCAAGAAAGGCGTGATCGCTCACGACCTGCTGACATGAACACAGCGGAAACCGCCGCGAGGCTGCGGCCGCGTGGCTCCAACAACCTTGGCACGCGCCAGTTCAACGAGCGTGTGGTGCTGCATGCGATCCGCCTGCACGGCGCGCTGCCGAAGGCCGAGATCGCACGGCTGACGAACCTGACCGCGCAGTCGGTGCAGCTCATCATTGCGGGGCTGGAGGCCGAAGGCCTGGTGCTCAAGCACGCACCTTTGCGCGGCAGGATTGGCCAGCCGTCGATACCGATGGCGCTGAACCCGGACGGCGCGTACTCGATCGGCATCAAGATCGGGAGGCGCAGCCTCGATGTGCTGCTGGTCGACTTCGCCGCGCAGGTCCGCGAGCGCCTCACGCTCGACTACCAGTTCCCCGATCCCGACACGCTGTTCGACGAGATCCGCGCGCGCGTGCAGGCGTTGCGCAAGACGCTCGGCCCCAAGCGCGCACCACTTCTGCACGGCGTCGGCGTCGCTGCACCCTTGTCTCTCGGCGGCTGGCGATCGCTGCTCGGCGTTGCGCCGGAGAAGGCCGGCAAATGGAACGCGATCGACATCCGCGCGCAGGTGATGGCGATGACCAAGCTGCCGGTCGAAATGGTCAAGGACACCGCGGCCGCCTGCGTGGCCGAACTGGTGTCCGGGGGCGGACGCAGCATTCGCAGCTTTCTCTATGTCTTCGTCGACACGTTCATCGGCGGCGGGCTGGTCATCGACAGTCGCTTGCGCAGCGGCGGGTCCGGCAACGCGGGCGCCGTGGGGTCGATGCCGCTCGGCCCGGGCCACGCCGACGGCGCCGTGCCGCCCCAGGTCCTCAACGTGGCTTCGCTGTTCACGCTGGAGTCGATGTATGCGCAGGCCGGGCTCGATGCCGGCGCGCTGGCGGACGCGCGCGCGGTCGCGTCTCCCTGGCTTCCTTTGACGCAGGCGTGGCTGTCGCAGTCGACCCCGGCGATCGCGCTGGCGATCAATGGCGCCGCGGCGCTGCTCGACCTCGAAGCCGTGATCATCGACGGATCGTTCAGCCGGGAAATGCTTGCGGCCGTGTTGGCGGAGGTTGGCGTCGCGCTCGATCGTTGCAACTGGGAGGGCGTTTCCCGCCCCTCGGTGCTGGCCGGGACGATCGGCGCCGATGCGGGCGCGATCGGCGGCGCGCTGCTGCCGCTTTACGCGAACTTCGCCCCCGATCGCAACCTGTTTCTCAAACTTGATCGTTGATCCAGCCTCGCTGAGTCGACCTGAATCCGCACCCCTTCGTAGACTCCATGACCACCGACCGCAGGGCGCAGCTTGCGCAGCACTTTCCCGCCCTCGAAGACATCCCGGCCGAACACCGGCTGGCCGAACAGGTGCACCAGCGCCAGTCCCTGATTGCCGGCCAGATGATTGAATGGAGCGGCCTCTGCAAGACCGTGCTGTCGCCCATCTGCACCCGCGATGCAGCTACCGCCGAGGTGCGCCAGGTCGAGATCGGCAGTTACCCGGTGATGGGCGAGGCCGAGAGCGACGCTGCACTCGACGCTGCGGTAGCCGCCTACGCCAACGGCCGCGGCGAATGGCCGACCATGGCCGTAGCCGACCGCATTGCCTGCATGCAGGAGTTCGTACGCCTCATGGCGCAGCAGCGCGAGCTGATCGTGAAGCTGATCATGTGGGAGATCGGCAAGAGCCTGGCCGACTCGCGCAAGGAGTTCGACCGCACCGTCGAGTACATCCAGGCCACCATCGAGGCGCTGAAGGCTCTGGACAACGCAAGCTCGCGTTTCGTCGTCGCCGAGGGCACCATCGGCCAGATCCGGCGCACGCCGCTCGGCGTGGTCTTGTGCATGGGCCCGTACAACTACCCGCTGAACGAGACCTTCGCGACGCTGATCCCGGCTCTGCTGATGGGCAACACGGTGGTGTTCAAGCCGCCGCAGTACGGCACGCTGCTGTTCCATCCGCTGCTCGATGCTTTTCGCTCGGCCTTCCCCGCGGGCGTGATCAACACCATCTACGCGCCCGGCGCGGTTGTGGTGCCGCGCCTGCTGGCCTCCGGCAAGGTCAATGTGCTGGCGCTGATCGGCTCGAGCAAGGTGGCCGACCACCTGAAGAAGCAGCATCCCAAGTCGCATCGCCTGCGCGCCATCCTCGGGCTCGATGCCAAGAACGCCGCGATCATCCTGCCCGACGCCGACATCGAGCTCACGGTCAAGGAGTGCCTGCTCGGCGCGCTGTCGTTCAACGGCCAGCGCTGCACCGCGCTCAAGATGCTGATCGTCCACCGCTCCATCGCCGATCGTTTCTTGAAGCGCTTCACCGAGGAACTCGCCAAGCTCAAGGTCGGCATGCCGTGGGAGAGCGGTGTGAGCATCACGCCGTTGCCCGGCCTGCACCGCACGGCCTACATGACCGAGGCGCTCGAGAATGCCTGCGCGAAGGGCGCGCGGATCGTCAACGAGGGCGGCGGCGAGTTCTGCCAGACGCTGTTCTACCCGGCCGTGGTGTATCCGGTGAGCGAGGGCATGAAGCTCTACCGCGAGGAGCAATTCGGCCCGCTGGTGCCGGTGATGCCCTTCGAGGACATCGAGTCCGCGCTCGACTACGTCATCACCTCGGACCATGGCCAGCAGGTCAGCATCTTCGGCGCCGATGCCGGCCAGATCGGCGCGCTCGTCGACCCGCTGGTCAACCAGGTCTGTCGCGTCAACATCAACTGCCAGTGCCAGCGCGGTCCCGACGTCTTTCCGTTTGCCGGCCGCAAGGATTCGGCCGAAGGCACGCTGTCGGTGACGGACGCGTTGCGGGCCTTCTCGATTCGCTCCATGGTGGCGGCGAAGCAGACCGAGGCGAGCAAGCAGCTGCTCAACGCCATCGTGCAGGACCACCAGTCGAGGTTCATCAACACTGGTTTCATTCTCTGAATACAGACCATGCACCGACAACGCCATGCCAAGATCGTCGCCACGCTCGGGCCGGCCAGCTCCGACGCCGAGACCATTCGGGCGCTCTTCGGCGCCGACGCGGACGTGTTCCGCTTCAACTTCAGCCACGGCAGCCATGAGCAACACCGCGAACGCCACGACATCGAGCAGGATAGCGATGGGCCGCCCGGGTCCTGCTCGATGCGCCGCACGACACCACGGTCAGTGCCGGCGGCGTCCTGTCGGAGCGCAAAGGGGTCAATGTGCCAGAGGTCCTGCTGCCGATTCCGGCGCTGACCGCCAAGGACCGCAGCGACCTCGACGCGGGGCTGCAGCTCGGTGTCGACCGGGTGGCGCTGCCGCTCGGACCGCGTCGCCAAGTACAACCGCCTGCTCGTGATCGAGCAGGAACGGGCTGCCGATGCCGTCTACGCGACCGCGACGCATTCCCGTTGTTGCGCGGCTGAGGCCGGAACCTGCTTTATGAAGGAGCCTTCGATGAGTCTTCATCCAGTGCTTGCCGCGGTCACAGACCGCATCGGCGACCGCAGCGCGACGCCGCGCGCGGCCTACCTTGCCCGCCTCGAACAGGCCCGCTCCAAGGGACCGACCCGGCAGGCCCTCGGCTGCACGAACCTGGCCCACGGCTTCGCCGCGGCGCCGGCCGTCGACAAGATCATGCTGCGTGAATTGCGCCAGCCCAATATCGCGATCGTCTCGTCTTACAACGACATGCTGTCGGCGCACCAGCCATTCGAGCGCTTCCCGGCCCTCATCAAGCAGGCGGCGCGCGAGGTGGGCGCCACCGCGCAATTCGCCGGCGGCGTGCCGGCGATGTGCGACGGCGTCACGCAGGGCGAGCCCGGCATGGAGCTGTCGCTCTTCAGCCGCGACGTGATCGCGATGGCCACCGCGGTGGCGCTTTCGCACAACATGTTCGATGCCGCGCTGTGCCTGGGCATCTGCGACAAGATCGTCCCCGGCCTCCTGATCGGCGCGCTGCAGTTCGGCCACCTGCCGACGATCTTCGTTCCCGGCGGTCCGATGCCTTCGGGCATTTCCAACGACGAGAAGGCGCGCGTTCGGCAGCGTTTCGCCAAGGGCGAAGTCGGCCGCGACGCCTTGCTCGAATCCGAAGAAAAGTCCTACCACGGCGCGGGCACCTGCACCTTCTATGGCACGGCCAACAGCAACCAGATGCTGATGGAAGTGATGGGGCTGCACCTGCCGGGCGCGGCTTTCGTCAATCCAGGCACGCCGCTGCGCGACACGCTGACTGCGGCGGCCGCGCACCGGGCGGTCGAAATCACGGCCGCGGGCGGCGAGTACACGCCCGTCGGCCGAGTGGTCGACGAGCGTGCGATCGCCAATGCCATCGTCGGCCTGCTGGCCACGGGCGGCTCGACCAACCACACGATCCACCTCGTCGCGATCGCGCGTGCCGCCGGCATCCGCATCAACTGGGACGACTTCCGCGACCTGTCCAAGGCGGTGCCGTTGCTGGCGCGCGTCTACCCGAACGGCAAGGCCGACGTCAACCAGTTCCATGCCGCCGGCGGCATGGGCTACGTGATCGGCGAGCTGCTGGACGCGGGATTGCTGCACGGCGATACGCTGACGGTGGCCGGCGCCGGCGGACTTGCCCGCTACCGCCGGCAACCGGCCCTGGACGATGGCGGCCGGCTGGCCTGGCGCGACACGCCGCGCGCCAGCGCAGATGCCGCCATCCTGGCGCCGGTATCGACGCCCTTCAGCGCCGACGGCGGGTTGAAACTGCTCACCGGCAATCTCGGGCGCGCGATCATCAAGACTTCGGCTGTCAAGCCCGAGCACCGCGTGGTGCAGGCGCCGGCGATGGTGTTCGATACACAGGAGGCGGTGATCGCTGCCTTCGATCGCGGCGAACTGCAGCGCGACCTGATCGCCGTGGTGCGCTTCCAGGGACCGCGCGCCAATGGCATGCCCGAGCTGCACAAGCTCACGCCGATCCTGGGCGTGCTGCAGGACCGGGGCTTCCGTGTCGCGCTGGTCACCGATGGGCGAATGTCCGGCGCTTCCGGCAAGGTGCCGGCGGCGATCCACGTCACGCCCGAATGCCTGGCCGGCGGGCCGTTCGCCTTGGTGCGCGACGGCGACCCGATCGTGCTGGACAGCGAGCGCGGCGTGCTCGAGGCCCGTGTCGACGCCGCCGAGTGGCGGTCGCGCCAGCCGGCGGTCGCGGACCTTGGCGAGTCGCGCCACGGCATGGGCCGCGAACTGTTCGCGGTATTTCGGGCCAACGCGCTCAGCGCGGAGGAGGGCGCCATTACCTTCCACGCGGCCGAGCCGGGCGCGCCGAGCCATGCGGCGCCTGTGGCGCCCGTCCACGAGCATTTCGTCTTCACCCAGGGGGCCACGACATGAACATCCTGCAGATCATGCGCACCGGGCCGGTGATTCCGGTCATCGTCATCAACCGGCTCGAGGATGCAGTACCGCTGGCACGCGCGCTGGTGGCTGGCGGCGTTCGCGTGCTCGAACTGACCCTGCGCACGCCGGTGGCGTTGAAGGCGATCGAGGCCATCGCCAACGAGGTCGAAGGCGCGATGATCGGCGTTGGAACGATCACCCGGCCGGAGGACTTCGACGCGTCGGTCAAGGCCGGTGCGTTGTTCGGCGTCAGTCCTGGCCTGACGCCGGAGCTGATTGCGGCGTCCAAGGACAGTTCGCTGCCCCTGCTGCCCGGCGTGATGACGCCGTCGGACGTGATCACCGCGCGCGCGGCGGGCTTCACGCAGCTCAAGCTCTTTCCGGCGCAGCAGGCAGGCGGCGTGGGCATGCTGAAGGCCCTGGGCGGTCCCTTTCCCGATCTGGCGTTCTGCCCGACCGGCGGCATCAGCCTCGCCACGGCGCCGGAGTTCCTGGCCCTGCCCAACGTCGCCTGCGTCGGCGGCTCCTGGCTGACGCCGGGCGACGCGATCGCCTCTCGCGACTGGGGCCGCATCGCCGCGTTGGCCCGGGGCACCGTGAGTCTCGGCCAGGCCGCCTGAACCCCCGACCGGCGACCTGACTTCGCACGCATCCGCGACGCAACCCAGGATTCTTCAATGCCCAAAGTCAATTCATTCGATCTGCTCCTGTTCGGCGGGACCGGCGACCTCGCCATGCGCAAGCTGCTGCCCGCCCTGTACTTCCGCCACCGGGATGGCGACCTGCCGCCGCATGGCCGGATCCTGGGCCTGGCGCGGGAAAAACTCGGCCGCGCCGCCTTCATCGCCAAAGTGGAGAGGAGCTTCGCCAGCTTCGTGGCAGCCGCGGACATGGACCAGGCGACGTTCGCGACATTTGTCGAGCGCCTCGACTACGCCAAGGTGGAGGCGAACACGCCCGAGGATTTCACGGCGCTGGCTCAGGTACTGATGGACTCGCCAGCGGAGGTGCGGGTTTTCTTCCTCTCCACCGCACCGGACTTCTTTGCACCGATTTGCAAGAACCTGGCGGCGGCCGGGCTGGCCACCGCGAACTCGCGTGTCGTGCTGGAGAAGCCCCTCGGGCGCGATCTGGCCTCGGCGCAGAAGATCAACGCGGATGTCGGCAGCGTCTTCGCCGAGCCGCAGATCTTTCGCATCGACCACTACCTGGGCAAGGAGCCGGTTCAGAACCTGCTCGCGCTGCGATTCGCCAATGCACTGCTGGAACCGCTGTGGAACCGGACTTGGGTGCGCAACGTGCAGATCACGATTGCCGAGCAGGTGGGCGTCGAAACGCGCGGCGAGTTCTACGACCGCACCGGCGCGTTGCGCGACATGGTGCAAAACCATCTGCTGCAGTTGCTGTGCATCGTGGCGATGGAGCCGCCGACCTCCATTCATCCGGATGCGGTACGCGACGAGAAGCTCAAGGTGCTGCGTGCGCTGACGCCTTTCACGCAGTCCGACGTGGGCGCGCGCACCGTTCGCGGCCAGTACCGCGCCGGCACCATCAATGGCCAGGCCGTGCCGGGCTATCTCGAGGAAGTCGGCATTCCGCCCGAGACCTCCACCGAGACCTACGTGGCGATCCGCGCGGAGCTCGAAAGCTGGCGCTGGTCGGGCGTGCCGTTCTACCTGCGCACCGGCAAGCGCATGGCCGCGCGCGCGGCCGAGATCGTGGTGAACTTTCATTCGGTGCCGCATTCGATCTTTCCGTCGATCGGCAACGACTCGATGGGCAATCGACTGGTCATCCAGCTCCAGCCGGAAGAAGGACTCGAGCTGTTCATGATGGCCAAGGTCCCCGGCGACACCATGAACCTCCGGCCGGTCGGCTTGAACCTGGACTTCGCGGAGCAATTCAAGCAGCGTCCGATGGAGGCCTACGAGCGCCTGCTGCTGGACGCGATCCGGGGCAACCTGACGCTGTTCATGCGCCGCGACGAACTCGACGCCGCCTGGCGATGGTGCGAGCCGATCCTCGATGGCTGGCGGGCCTCCGGTGAAACGCCCCGGCCTTACAGCGCCGGGTCGTGGGGGCCTGCCGCTTCCAGTGCCTTGGTCGGACGCGACGGTGCTTCATGGCGGGAGGAGTCGTAGCGCGTGTGCACCTGGGGGGCTTTGGTGCAAAAATTGATCTTGGCCGCTTGACACGGCGAGAGTCCTGGACTTGGTGTCAAAGACCATGCGCACCGCGCGATCCATGACCTCGGAGGAAAACTTCGGGGACTTCCTCATGATGACTCCATTCTCAATCGAGGGAGCCTCCTCAAAGCCGGTGCGGTTCACTACAAGGTGTACGGCACCAGCAGACGTGGAGGCCAGGCGAGCCGACGATCGACCTTCTCGTCAACAACGCCGGCTTCGGGGTCGCTCCAGCCGGTGCGGAAGAGAGTTCGATCGAGCAGGCCCAGTCGGTCTTCGATACGAACTTCTTCGGGATGGTCCGGATGAGCCGGGCCGTCGTGCCACATATGCGCCGCCAAAGGGGCGGGCGCATCATCAACATTGGCTCCGTGCTGGGTTTCCGACCACCGAGACGCGAATGCCCATCGTGCGAAGCTCATGGTCGAGCGATTCCGAATAGCCCGCGACCGCATGCTTGGTGGCGGAATACAGCGCCATGTAGGGCATTGGCAGGATGCTCCCCTTGAGGTGTATCGCGAAATCCGAACGGGCGTGGAGAAGCGAGTCAAGGAAGTGCTGGTGGGCGCTGATGGTCCCGACGTCGTTGCCGACATCGTGTTGAAGGCGGCCACGGCGGTTCATCCAAAAATCCACTACGCCCCCGGGCTTGCCAGCCGCATGCGCCTGCTGCGCAGGTTTGCCCCCGCCAGGGTGCTCGACGCGGGGGTTCGAAAAGACCTGCGGCTCGAAGCGTAGGCGGCCGGCCGATCCGCAGAGCCTTGGCGCCAAGTACGACAAACAAGGAAGAACCATGAAAGCATTTGTTCTTGATCGATACGGCAAAAAGGGTGCGCTGCGGTCGGCAGATATGCCAACCCCGGAATTGCGCGATGACGAGGTCCTGGTCCAGGTCCACGCCGCTGGCGTGAACCTGCTGGACTCCAAGATCCGGGACGGGGAGTTCAAGCTCATCCTGCCCTATCGCCTGCCTCTCATCCTGGGCCACGATGTGGCGGGCATCGTGGTCAAGGTCGGCCCGCGCGTGCGGCAGTTCAAGCTGGGCGATGAGGTCTATGCGCGGGCAGATGATTTTCGGATCGGCACGTTCGCTGAATTCGTCCCCGTCAAGGAAGCTTCGCTGGCGCTCAAGCCCAAGGGCCTCACGATGGAAGAAGCCACGTCCATTCCTCTGGTGGCATTGACGGCTTGGCAGGCGCTGGTCGAGAAGGCCGATTTGAAGAAGGGGCAGAAGGTCTTCATTCAGGCGGGCTCCGGCGGCGTAGGTACTTTTGCCATTCAGCTGGCCAAGCATCTGGGCGCAGCAGTCGCCACGACGACGAGCACGACCAATGTCGCGCTCGTGAAGAGTCTGGGCGCAGACATCGTCATCGACTACAAGACGCAGGACTTCGAGGATGTCTTGCACGACTACGACGTGGTCCTGAACAGCCAGGACGGCAAGACGCTCGAAAAATCCCTACGCGTGCTCAAGAGCGGCGGGAAGATCATCTCCATCTCCGGACCTCCCGATCCCGAATTCGGCAAGGAAATCGGGGCACCCGGGTTCGTGAAACTGGTCATACGGCTGCTGAGTTCAGGAATCAGACGAAAGGCGAAGAGCCGCGGGGTCAGCTTCTCGTTTCTTTTCATGACGGCGAACGGGAGCCAACTGCGCGAGATTACCCGTCTCTTCGATGCTGGCGTCATCCGCCCCGTGATGGATCGGGTCTTCCCGTTCGAATCAACCAACGAGGCCATGGCCTTCGTCGAAGCAGGCCGCGCAAAGGGCAAGGTCGTCGTCAAGGTGAGATAGAGGCGGTCAGCAACCAAACGCGCTTAGTGACCGAGGGGCAGAGGGATCGACCGCCGACCCGGTCGGCGCAAAAAGTCGAATCGCGACAGCTTCCCTGAATAACGTTGATCCGCGCCGAAACGCTAGTCGGAATAATTGACTCCGCAGTACGGCTAAGCCCCTTCCGCTGTCGCGTCCCAATCGTCGAGCGCCTGCTCGGCCATTGAAATCCACTGCGCGACGGGGCGAGAGGTGTCGCGCCCCTCGAGAAACGACGTGAGGAAGGCCACAATGATTGCGGCCTCGCTTCGCTCGATCGGCGTGCGGCGTCGCTGCGCGACCTTGCGCATGCGTCCCAGCAAGTGCTCCAGGCGTGCGCGTTGTTCCAGTGTCATCATCGCGCGAAGAGTAGTGAGGCTGCGTTGACCACACCCTGACCAGCGCGCTGGCCCGTGTCGATCGCTTCTTCGCGTCGCGCGCCTTGGTGACTTCTGTGTTCCCGCACCTTGCAGGAACGTCTTGAGCGCCTGGCAAAGCTGGAGGCTGATCACGTTGCAGGCCGCTCGGTGCTCGATGTCGAACTGCACCTTCACATCAACGCCCTGGTCGCTCACGGCGCCTATCTGCCGCTCGAGGCCCCGCCGCGCCAGCTCATCGCCGAGCTCTCCGACCAGTTCGGACTGAGACTGGGCCGTGCCGGCTGCGCAGTCCATGTCGATCGCCGGCAGCGGCCCGCCGGTCGCTATGGCTCCATCGGCTGTTTCTATTTGACATGCTCCAGGTCTTCGCCACGTCTTGCCAATGTTGGAGCCGGTGCGCAGGGCATGTCCAGCGATTCAATGACCCGCAACACGGCAGCAGCTCGCGCATCCCCGGGCGCCCAAGTCGGCAGCCGCCGACGTCGGCCAGACGATGGTCATCGCGGTCGCGCCGGAGCGCAACTGGATCTGGAGTGGGGCCGCGTTCGGAGATGGGGATACCGAGGGCAAGCGCGACCAGTACGAACTCCCCGGTAGCTGCCGCAAGCGCGGGCCGTGCCTCGCGTGCCGGACGCCATCCCCGGCGCACCGCGTTGGGGCGTTGATGCCGTTCGACATCGCTACTTGGCTGCCTACGCGCCCAGGACGTCGCATTCCGCCATTACCTTCGCCCGAAGCTCTGCGACTCAGTCGAGCGGCTGGATGTCAACTTATGCGCGGTTATTGAGTATGAAAACGAGTATGTCGAATGCGTGTCGATAGACTACCTGCACAATGCCACTACGACTTAGCAGACAAAGAGATTATGGAACGTAGAGATCTGGCGTTGACGGTGCTTGAGCTTGAGGCTGAGGAGTTTTACTGGGTCGTTATGGAAGCGGTCCAGGCCGACGCGGACGATTGCCTTGTCTACTCCCCGATCGACTCTGCTACGAAGCCACAAGGAGATTATTCGCGGGCACTGATCGAGGGCACCGCCGCTCTTCGGCAACTGCAAGGACTTGCGCCCTTTGGCAGGCCAGCCCTGCCAACTGGAATCGGTGAACTGGCAGCGCCTCTTGCACCGGTGCCTGCGACGTCAACGGTTTAGCGGCCCAATCGGCATTTTCAATCTACCTGAGTCGGTTTGGTTGCGAATTCCCACCTGCGCACTGAGGCCCAGGGTGCGCCAGCAGGCCGGCCCGGGTCGATTTGCTGGAAAGACACGGTTGCCCCGAACACAGCCGCGCATTTTTCGGCCTTGTCGCCACCACGGCCAAGCTCTCAATGCTCAGCGACTTCTACTTGCTTTCGAACGTGCCGAGCTGGAGAAGCTGTCGGCGGGAGAACGGGAACCAAACGGCCGACAATCAGCGCGAGGAACAAGTGGCTACGCCCGCGATAATCGAGGAGCGAAACGGTCTTGAGCCCGGTCACTGCCCGCAATGCGAAGTCAGGAGCCCGGTTCGCTGAGTCGCCCGGCGCCACAGGTTGAACTGCCGTCGTCGAAGGAGATGGCATGGTCCAGAAAATTCAGCTCAACGACGAACAATGGAGGACGCTCCAGTTCCTCCTGGAGGCCAACAATCGGCGACGTTCGACCGATTCGATCAAGGTGTCGGACCGGCTAAAGTCAAACGGATTTGTCGCAACGGACCGTTATGGAGGCAAATTTCTGACGGACCAAGGCCTTCACAGGCTAAGTCAAGGTCGCTAGAGTGCATCAGGGCCTGATGCTCGGCGCCGACCTCACTCGTGGATGTCGGCTGATTTGACGATATCCTCGTAGCGGGGCTGCTCGCTCCTGACGAAGGCGCCGAACTCCTCCGGCGTGCCGCCACCTGGAAGTGCGCCCTGTTCGGAAAGCCTGGAACGCACGTCGGGCGCCTGAAGCACTGCGTCGAGCTCCTTGTTCAGCCTGGAGACGATCTCGCCGGGTGTGCGCTCAGGGGCGTAGAGGCCGATCCACGTCAGTAGCTTCATGCCTTTGAATTCCTTGAACTCCGAGAGGGCGGGCACGTCCGGCAGCGTGGACAGACGCTTGTCATCGGTGAGCACGACGCCCTTGACCTTCCTGCCCGTCACGGGCGCCAGCGCCGAACCGGTAGTGAGCAACGCGAGATCGACTTGGTCGCCCATCAGATCGGTCAGGGCCTGCGCGCCGCCGCGGTAGGGGACATGCGTGACGTCGATGCCGCTCTGCTGCTTCAGGCGTTCCATCCCGAGGTGCAGGATGGTGCCGATACCCGAAGTCGCATAGGTGAGCTTGCCGGGCTTTGCCTTCGCCAGCGCGATCACCTCAGGTAGCGTGTTGGCAGCGAGGCCCGGCCGAGCCATGAGCACCATCGGCGAGGTGCTCACCAGCCCGATGGGCGTGAGGTCCCTGAACGCGTCGTAGCGCACCGCCCGGGGATTCAGCAGCTTGGCGATCAGCAGCGGGCTGTCCACGCCCAGGAGAATCGTGTAGCCATCGGATGCGGCGGCAACGGCCTTGGCCGTGCCGATGGTTCCGCCGCCTCCGCCCACGTTCTCGATCACGACCGCCTGCCCGAGCCGGGCACCAAGCTTCTGACCCACCATGCGCGCGATGGCGTCCGTGCCGCCGCCGGCCGTGAAGGGAACGATGAGCGTGATGGGCCGCGCCGACGGCCAAGGCGTTTGCGCCTGGGCGGCGGGCAATGCGGCAACGGCGGCACACGCCAGGAGAAGCGAGCGGACATGCTTGGAAAGGAAAACGCGAGCCATGGATCACCGACGAGGCGCCCCATGGGCCGACCTCCCGCCCACGCCATCCTTCTCACCTTGATTGACGCGCTCTTCTCACCTGATTGACGCGCCGCAAAGTGCGCGCGCCGACCTGTCCGACTACAAGGCGACGGCCGCCGAGAGTGCGCGCCTCGCCGAGCGCGCGGAGCGCGTGAAGGAAGAGCGCTGGAATGCTGACCAACGAAAGGCCCTTGATGATGCTGCCTCGCAAACCCGCACGGCGCTGGCGGACATTGGCGATGCTCGTGCTGCTGGTGACCGGCTGCGCCTGCACGCCCAGCCCTACGCCGCCGCCAGTGCGGCCAGCGGTCGTGCCAGCGCTCTCGAACGAAGCGCGGCAGCCGCCGATCCCATCGGAGTGCTCGCCGACGTGCTCGGCCGGTGCAGCCAACGAATCGAAATCCTGGCTGGACATGCTGACCGTTCGCGCATCGCCGGCCTTGCC
Source organism: Variovorax sp. SRS16 (assembly GCF_901827165.1). Classification (NCBI taxonomy): domain Bacteria; kingdom Pseudomonadati; phylum Pseudomonadota; class Betaproteobacteria; order Burkholderiales; family Comamonadaceae; genus Variovorax; species Variovorax sp. SRS16. The sequence continues at coordinate 385,341 of NZ_LR594668.1, read as the reverse complement.
TGCGAACGCAGTTACGACGCGCTCGCGAAGCCCTGACGCATTGACACGACCGGCAGAGTAGGGCCCGGCCCATTCAAGTCGCCCAAGCTCTCGCAGCCGTCGCAGTTGTCGCCTCATCCGCTTGTTTGATCTGCCTCTGGCGAGTCGCGCTCGCTCTGGTGGTCTAACGCACCGCGAATCCTGCGCGTCAGGTCTTCGCGAGAATATGGTTTGGGGAGCAGTTCCAAACCGGGGTCGAGCCGGCCCCCATGGACGATGGCATTTCGCGTGTAGCCTGAGGTGTAAAGCACAGCCAATCCTGGGAGGAAATCGCAGGCTTGGCGCGCCATGTCGGGGCTTCGCAACAGACCGGGCATTACGACGTCGGTAAAGAGGAGGTCGATCTTGACGCCACTTTTCACAATCGCGAGTGCTCCCTCAGCGTCGCTCGCTGCAAGCACTTGATAGCCTAACTGCTGCAGCGTTTCCACCGCGGTGGCCCTCACGTGCTCGTCGTCCTCAGCGACCAAAATCGTCTCGGTTCCACCCACCACAGAGCGCACGTCCGATAGTGCGATTGCCTGCTCTGCACCAAATGACCGAGGCAGGTACACCTTTACTGTCGTGCCATAGCCCAGTTCGCTGTAGATCTTGACATGGCCGCCCGACTGCTTCACGAAGCCGTACACCATGGAAAGCCCAAGGCCAGTGCCTTTTCCTTCAGGCTTGGTGGTATAGAACGGATCGAAGGCTTGAGCTACAACTTCTGGCGGCATGCCAGAACCAGTGTCCGACACCGCCAGCATGACATAGTCCCCGGCATCGACTTCATCATGTTCCCTGGCGTAGTCTGCATCCAGTGTCGCATTGCCGATCTCCACGGTAAGCTTGCCGGCCCCCTCCATGGCATCGCGCGCATTGATGGCTAAGTTCAGCAGCGCGTTCTCGACTTGTGACACGTCAGCGAATGTGTTCCAAAGATCATCGTCGACAGTGGTCTCCACCAAGACCCCCTCGCCCAAGGCGCGTTGCAGCATCTCAGCCATGGCTTGGACCATGTGCCCGAGATTGACGACTTTCGGCTCGAGGGTCTGCCGCCGCCCAAAGGCCAGCAGCTGCCCAGCCAACTTTGCGCCGCGCCGCACGCCTGCCAGCGCATTTTCAATGCGCCGCTCGGCCTGCTCAATGCCAGCTACGTCACGGGCTAACAACTGCAGATTGCCAGCGATGACCTGCAGCAGATTGTTGAAGTCGTGTGCGACCCCACCCGTCAGCTTGCCGATGGTCTCCATCTTCTGAGCCTGCAGCAACGCCCTTTCCGTGCGCTTCAGCACTTCGGCTGCCTCCCGGCGCTCAGTGATGTCGCGGGTGATCTTGGCAAAGCCAAGCAGGCGCCGGTCGGTACTGAAGATAGGATCGATGACGACACTGGCCCAGAAGCGTTTTCCGTCCTTGCGAACCCGCCAGCCTTCGGCCTGGAACGTTCCTTCTGTCTCAGCAATCTTCAAGGCACGATCGGGAATCCCAGCCGCGCGGTCTTCTGGCGAGTAAAAACGTGAAAAATGCTCGCCAATAATTTCGCTAGCAGCATAGCCCTTGAAACGCTCAGCGCCGGCGTTCCAGCTCACCACATGGCCACGGGCATCCAGCATGTAAATCGCGTAGTCGTGGATCGCCGAAACGAGCAACTCGAAACGTTTCAGTTCGATAAGCCTCTTGTCGTCGAGACGGTCGCCGCTATCCATGTTTTGACTTTTGGTTTGGAGCGCATTTCTGATCTAAGTCGGAAAGTCCGATCTTGGCCGACACCGACGCTGCAAAGTATCACAATTCTTGCTCGCGAGGTCTTTATGTCCGCGCCGATCGAATCTTGACCAGGGGGGGGTGCGGCAGAAATCTTGGACTACCCTTGGAGGTAGTTCATGTATTCATACGAAGACCGCATCCGAGCGGTCAAGCTCTTTATCAAGCTGGGCAAGCGAACTGCGGCGACCATTCGCCAATTGGGATATCCGACGAAGAAGTCCCTGAGGAGCTGGCACCTGGAATACGAGCGACGACGCGATTTGCCTGCGGGCTACGTGCGCTCGAGGCCGAAGTATGCGCACGAACAGAGGAGGCTGGCTGTTGACCACTACCTCACGCATGGTTGCTGCATTGCTGCAACCGTGAAGGCGCTGGGCTACCCGGGGCGGGAAACTCTGGCTGCCTGGATTGATGAGCTGCACCCCGAATCCAGGCGACGTGTTGTTGGCAGAGCTGGCAGCGAGCCTCGGTCGCCAGAATTGAAGAAGGCAGCGGTCCTTGAACTGTGCACCCGCCAAGGAAGTGCGCGCGCGATTGCCCAGAAGCTTGGCGTGAGCAGGCCGACGTTGTACAACTGGAAAAACCAGCTCGCCGGCCCGGAGGTACCCACATCAATGAAACGCCAGAAGGGTTTGCCACCAGCGCAACAGGTCGAGCGCGCGGAGCTGGAGCGGCAGGTTGAATCGCTGCGTCGCGACATTCGGCGGCTGCAACTCGAACACGACCTCTTGAAAAAGGCCAGCGAAATCATAAAAAAAGGCCTGGGCGTCAGCCTGCAGCTCCTGACGAACCGGGAGAAGACGCTGCTGGTTGACGCCCTCAAACAGACCCATGCGGTGTCAGATCTGTTGACCGAACTGGGCCTTGCCCGCAGCTCGTACTTCTATCATCGGGCGCGCCTGCAGGTTGCGGACAAGTATGCCGGTGCGCGCCAAGCGATCGCCGAGATCTTCGAACTCAATCACCGCTGCTACGGCTACCGCAGAATGCAGGCGGCGCTGAGCAGGCAGTGCATGCGCCTGTCGGAGAAGGTGGTGCAGCGCCTGATGAAGCAGGAGTGCCTGGTCGTCGCAAAGCCAAAACGGCGCCGATTCGGCTCCTACCTCGGCGAGATCGGCCCGGCGCCGGATAACCTGATCAACCGAGACTTCAAGGCCGTGGCGCCAAACGCGAAGTGGCTCACCGATATCTCGGAGTTCCAGATCCCCGCCGGCAAGGTGTATCTATCACCGATGATCGACTGCTTTGACGGGATGGTCGTCAGCTGGTCGATCGGCACTCGCCCGGACGCCGAGCTTGTGAACAGCATGTTGGATGCGGCGGTCGAGAAGATCACTGACAGCAACAATCGGCCGGTGGTCCACTCCGATCGAGGAGCTCACTATCGCTGGCCTGGCTGGCTCACGCGCATCGGCCAAGCAAAGCTGATCCGCTCGATGTCACGCAAGGGGTGCTCGCCCGACAATGCGGCTTGCGAGGGCTTCTTCGGGCGGCTGAAAGCGGAGTGGTTCTATCCTCGGCAGTGGCGCTGCGCGACCATCGAGCAGTTCATGCAGGCCCTCGACTCCTACATCCGCTGGTACAACGAAAAGCGGATCAAGATCTCCCTAGGCTCGCGCAGCCCTCTCGAGTACCGTGAGAGCCTTGGATTTCCGGCATAACCCAGTCCAAGATTTCTGCCGCACCCCCCAGGGTCAGTTTTCGGTCGGCGCCAACAGTTGGGATAAGCCGCGCGGCTAAGGGCATCGCCCTTGATGAGCGATCCGCATCGACCTTCGGGAGTTCAGGCTTTGCGCGCGGGCACCGGGCAAGGACCGGTGCTACGCGCAGGAGGCGCGGCGACCTACCGAGAGGTGAGTGGTTGAAGCCGGTGCGTTTCTCGTGCATAATTCGTGCATACATCAATGGAGTGATCACATGAGCGCCGCAATAGCCTTTGCCAGTGAAAGCTTGGCGGAGTTTTTCCGCGAGCCTGATCAGACGTACCTCTCGCCGCATCGCATCGGCGAAGCCTTGGGCCTGCAAATCCAGGGCGTGGCCGAGCGAGCCCACGTCAGTCGCAACACGCCCGCCGCCCGCCCTCAGAACGACGGGCTGCAAAACTACCTGCGAGAGGTCGTGCGCGTGCTCGCAGCGGCCGCAGACCTGGCCGGCGGAGACCGCGGGCGCGCTTTCTTCTGGTTCATGAACGAGCCACTTGCCGAGTTCGACTATCAGACACCGGACGCATTGGTACGTGCGGGGAAGGCCCGCGTGGTCATCGACTACATCGAGTCGATCGCCGGCGGTGCGACAGGATGATCCTGCGCGATCTGGGGGATGACGAAGCCCAATACCGTATCCTGACGCCGAGTTGGGCATACAGCCCCACCTCTGGCGCTGGCGCAGCCCGCAAAGGTCGACGTCCTCGAGCATGCGTCGTTCCTGCGCGGTGTGCCGCTCCTCGGCCCGGCGCAAGTCCTGGTCCTTCTGGGCGATCGCTTCAGCGTGCTCGCGGCGTGTCAGTTCCTGGTTCTCGACGGACTGGGAGAGCAGGGCGGTCAGCCGCTTGATCTCGTCTTCCAGCCCCGTGCGAACCCGGCGCGCCTCGATCGCGTGTTCCTGAAGCTGCCTTTCCAAGGTCTCGCGCGCCTGCTGCGAGGATGCCAGCGCGAAGTCTCACCCGCGCCTGGGCGAAGGCATCCTCGCGCTGCACGAGCGCTGCCTGCGCCTCGGCCAGCGCGTTCCCGCGTTCTTGGAGCTCCGCGCGCACCGATTCCAGCTCGCCGCGCTGAACCTCCTCGGCTTCGCGCCGTGCCGTCTCCCATAGCAGCCGCGTCGCGTTGCGCACGCTCACCGGCACGCCATCGGCATCATTGCCCGCCGCGAGATTTGCCGAAGGATTCGTCCCGCCGGCAATCCGCTGCCCCAGCGACGCGAACCAGCGCTCCAGCATCGGGCTGACGGTATTGGGCGAGCCGCGGCCGATCTTCTGGCGCACGCGCTCGATCGTAGGACGCAGGCCTTCGGAGAGCAGCACGTCCGCTGCCTTGAACGATAAGGAGCGAATATTGAGACAGGACTATGAGGGTATTCATCGTCAGATCACAGACGATTGAGAGACAGGAGGGCGGCGTGTAGCCGCCCCGCCCCTCATTCCGTTTCTTGTTCCTCGTGTTGTGCAGCGACGGCCATCATCTTGAGGGGAGCCGGGAGCCAACGGCTGCCTTGCAGCTTTGCAGCGCAGTAAGCGGTCGCCTCGGCCTTCTTCATCCCCCCGACTCTCGCTGGCCATTCAGGCATGGTCGTAGCCCACTGCGACCGTAGCCTGGAATGGGTTGACGCCGCCGCGGATTGTGCCATCGGCGTCCCGTGCGAGCACGCATGGATTTCCGTACTCGAAGGTTGCCAGCTCCTCGGCTCGAACCTCCACCGCATGCCCGTAGCGCTCGAGTTTTCGCACGGTCTCGCTGCTCAGTCGAGAGTCCAGGACGACAATGTCGCCTTCGAAATCGATACGCGGGAAAGAGGTTGCCTGCTGCGGCGACATGCCGTGATCGATGATGTAGCTCGCGATCTGCAGCACCGAGGTCATGATCTTGCTGCCGCCGGAAGAGCCGATGGTCATGATTGAACGGCCGTCCGGCCGCGTCACGTGTAGTGGCGTGATGAACGGCGACGGTCGGCGCCCGGGTACGATCGAGTTGGAGTAGCCGGGCACCGGTGCGAACGTGATCATGCCGTTGTTGAGCAGCACGCCCGTGTCGGACATCACGAAGCTGCCGTAGTTGCCGATCACGGTTTCCGTGAGGCTGGCCATGCCGCCTTCGGCGTCGATTGCCGCAATGTGCACGGTGCGGCTTTCGCCGGCGCGGAATGCTTCCTTGTGCTCCAGCGTGGTCGCTGGAATGTCGACGCGTCGTCCAGGCTCGATCTGCCGGGCCAAGTTCGCCGAGTACTCGGTACTCAGCAGGTAGGACCACGGCCCTTCGGCGGTGCCAAACCCGGGATCGAACTTCGCGCGATCGCGGCTGCAGTGGCGGAAGGTTTCGATGAACAGATGTAGACGCTCCGCCGAATCCGGCGCCAAGCCAGAGAAGTCCAGGTGGGACAGCACGTTGAGCACCTGTGCGTAGATGGTGAAGCCGCTGGGCTCGCCCTGCACGCGATGGCCGCGGTAGGAAACTTCCAGCGGCGTGCTGCCGATCGCTTCGTAGGTTTCCAGGTCGCGCAGACTGAACACGCCGCCGTTTACGTTGACTGCCTCGACGATGCTGGCCGCGATCTCGCCGGTGTAGAAGGCCTTTGCGCCCTGCACGGCAATCGCCTCGAGGGTTTCCGCCAGTTCGCGCTGCCGGTGAAGATCGGCTGGGCCAATCATGCTGGGGCGGTAAGGAAACTCGCCGTCGCGCAACAACATCCCCGCCGTGACCGGGTACGACTTTAGGATGTCCAGATGGATGCCCGCCATGAGGCTTCCGTACCAGTCCATGGGAAACCCGTCCCGGGCCAGCCGGATGGCAGGCTTCATGACTTCGGCCAGCGGCAGTCGCCCGAAGTCTTCCGATGCCTTAGCAAGCCCGGCGACCGAGCCCGGAACCGCCGCTGCGAGGCCACCGATCTCGTTGGCCTTGTCCTTCACGCCGCTCCATCCGAACAGGCCACGCATGGGAGCGCCCTCCATTGGAAACATGTCGGCCGATGCCGCGATGGGCGCCTGCCACATGTAGTTGATTCCGTGGGCGGTCCCGTCCGGCTGCCGCACCGAGAACAACCCGCCTCCGCCGATCGTGCTGGCGGCGGGCTGCACCACGCTTTCGGCGAACGAGGCGGCGACCGCCGCATCGACTGCATTGCCGCCGGCACGCAGGATTTCAAGTCCGGCTTCGGCCGACAATGGGTGCCGCGACGACACCATGCCGCCGGAGGCCAGGGCCTCGGTCTTGTCGTGCATCCAGTTGCTTCTTGTGGGGTCCATTGGCATCGCGTCTTGCTCCATCAGTCTGTGTATTGGCAGGGGGAGGGGCCTTCAGGCCAGTTGCACTTCAATCAAAAACGGGCCGCGGGCGGTCATGCCGTGGCGAAGGAGCCGGTTGAGTTCTGCGATCGTCGTGGCCTGTGCGGCCTCCACGCCCATCGCGCGTGCCGGGCCGACCCAGCTGATCTCGGGGCTGACGAGCGACAGCATGCGCTCCGCACGTTCGCCCCAGTGGGGGGCGCCGACACTCGCCATCTCGTCCTTGAGAATCTTGTAGCCCTTGTTGGCGAACACCACGGTGAGCACATCGAGCCGCTCGCGCGCCTGGGTCCAGAGCCCCTGAATCGTGTACATCGAACTGCCATCGCCTTCGAGGTTGACGACCTTGCGCTGTCCGCATGCGATGGCTGCGCCAATCGCCAGCGGGATGCCCGCGCCGATCGCGCCACCTGTGAGTTGCAGGTAGTCGTGCGGCGCGCAGCCCTGCGAGATCGGGAAAAACGCGCGGCCCGCAGTGATGGACTCGTCCACCACGATGGCGTGCGCTGGCAGCAGGGCAGAAACAGCTTGCAGCACGGCGTCGGGCGTCAGCTCCCCGGTGGGCAGGGGAATGGATACAGCCCGCTGCAAGATGGACGCTGCGTCGCTGGCACCTGCGCGGCGCGCGAGTTCCTTCAGCACCTCAGCGAGGTCATCGGAGGGCGACCCCAGTTCGATCAGGTTCGAACCAGGCGCCAACAGGAAATCAGGCTTCCCCGGATAGCCGAACAAGGGCGCGGGCGTTTTGGCGCCGAGAAGGATCACGTGCCTGGCGCCCGAGAAGGCGGCCACGCCCTGGTCGACCGGTGCGGGCGTGCGCGCGATGGCGACGCGGCCCGCGCCGCGCTCGATGCGCGCGTTGGCGTACTGGGCGAGAAGCCGGGCGCCGGTGCGTTGCGCGATCCGGCTCGCGTCCTTCAATGGGCCTTCGCGCAGCGCGCGACCCGACAGGACGAGGATCGTCTCTTCGCCGCTGCGAAGTGCGGCCGCGGCGGCATCGAACTTCGCGCCAGCGGGAGAGGTTGGCGTGTCAGGCGTGAAGGACACAGGCTCGGCGTTTTGCGTTTCGCTCCACGCGGTGTCCGCGGGCAGGATCAGGGTCGCGATCCGTCCGGGCAGCGTGTTGGCGCGGCGGATCGCCGCCGCTGCATCGGGCGCAATGTGATCCGCCGAGATCGAAGTGCGGACCCAGTCGGACATGCTTGCGGCGATGCCTTCGATGTCACCGGTGAGTGGAGAGTCCGTGACCTTGTGGCCTTGTCGGTGCTCGCCGACGATGTTGACCATCGGAACCTGTGCCCGCTTGGCGTTGTGCAGGTTCGCGAGCGCGTTGCCCAGGCCCGGCGCTAGGTGGAGCAGGGTGGCGGCGGGCCTGTCCGTCATCCGCGCGTAGCCGTCTGCGGCGCCCGTCACCACGCCCTCGAACAGGCCCAGCACGCAGCGCATGCCGTCGATGCGGTCGAGCGCGGCCACGAAGTGCATCTCCGAGGTTCCCGGGTTGGCGAAGCACACGTCGACGCCGCCGGCCAGCAGTGTCTCGACGAGCACCTCAGCACCGATCCTGCCCTTAGCCAACGGTGGCCTCCGGCGCGCCGCCGCGGGCCAGGACCCGACCCGGGTTCATCGTCTGGGCCGGGTCCACGGCATCCTTGATGGCGCGCATCAGGCGCAGTGCAGTGGGGCACTTGTACTGTTCCAGCTTGTGGACTTTGAGCCCGCCGACCCCGTGCTCCGCCGAGAACGACCCCCCAAAGTCACTCACCGAGCGGTACACGAGGTCCATGATCTGTGCCTCGTGGCTCTGCAGGAATGCCAGGGCGTCGCCGCCTTCAGGCACCTGCACGTTGTAGTGCAAGTTGCCGTCGCCCAGATGTCCGAAGTTCGCGATCCGCACGCCGGGAATCGCCGCCTCCAGCAGCTCGCGGGTGCGTACGACAAACGCGGGAATCCTGGAGATCGGCAACGAGATGTCGTGCTTGACGTTGGGCCCTTCCTGGGCCTGGGCGAGCACGATCTGCTCGCGCACCTGCCAGAGCTGCTGTGCCTGAGCCAGGCTCTCGGCGACCACCGCGTTCGTCACAAGCGACTGTTCGAAGGCCTCTTCCAATAGGGCCTCGAGGGCTTCGCGCTCAGACCGCGTGCTCGAACATTCCAGCAGCACGTTGCAGGACGCGCCGTCTTCAAAGAAGGGAATGCGGGTCTGCGGCATGTGCCTCGCCACCAGCTCGAGGCCAAAGCGCTCCATGACCTCAAAGCCGGTGAGATCGGCGCCGAGCCGGCGCTGCGCCAGCGAAAGCAACGCGACTGCCTCCTGGATCGAAGCCAGCGAGACCCACGCGGTCAGCACCGCGGCCGGCAGGGGGAACAGCTTCAGGGTGGCGGCCGTGATGATGCCGAGCGTACCTTCGCTACCCACGAACAAGTCGCGCAGGTCGTAGCCGGTGTTGTCCTTGCGCAGTCCTGTCAGGCCATTCCAGACCTCGCCGGACGGCGTGACCACTTCGAGGCCGAGGCAGAGTTCGCGCATGTTGCCGTAGCGAAGCACCTGAGTTCCGCCAGCATTGGTGGCGAGGTTGCCGCCGATCATGCAGCTGCCCTGCGCCCCCAGCCTCAGCGGGAACAGGAAACCGGCATCGCGCATGCTGGACTGCAGGTTCTGCAGGACGCAGCCAGCCTCGACGGTCACCGTCAGGTTCTCCGGATCGATCTCGCGTATGGCCGACATGCGCCCCAGCTGCAGCACGACCTGGCGGCCGCTGTCGTCGGGCACGGAGCCGCCCACCAGCCCGGTGTTGCCGCCCTGCGGAACGATGGACACGCCGGCGGCTGCGCAGAGGCGCACGACCGCGGCGACCTGCTCGGTAGTTGCGGGGCGCACTACCGCCAGGGCCCTGCCAGCGATGCGGCCGCGCCAGTCTCGCTCGTAGAGGCTGAGGTCGCCGGCGGATGCGACGTGCGCCGCGCCGACGATAACCGCGAGGCCGTCGATCAGTGACAGCTCGCTCATGGATGGACGGGGCTGGGCGCACGCGGCGCCGCGGCAAGGGAAAGAGTTGCGGCCTGGATGGCCGCCATCGTCGCCTGAAGGTTGCGCTCGTCCAGCTGCGGCGGGCTCATGAGGCCCACGCGGAACGACCGCCCGGCATAGGCTCCAACGTTGCCGATCACGAAGATGCCGGAGTCTTCCAGCAAGGTGTGCCGGAACGCCGCATCGGCGACACCTTCCGGGTAGGTCATGGCGATCACGGTATCAGAGAATGCGTGCCGGGGATGGGGCGTGGACGCCTCGTCCAGCAGCATGCGGAAGCCGGCCGCACGCATGTCGTCCATGAAGCGCGTCCCGACGGCAGCATGCCGGGCCCACCAGTTCTCCATGCCACCCTCGGTGATTTCGAGCAATGCCTGGCGCAAGGCCAGCACCAGGGTGGTGGGCTGGGTGAAGGGCGGCGTTACGCTGCGCTCGACAGTCGACTGCCACCAGCGCCGAAAGTCGAAGTACGCGCCCATCCGCGCGCTCTTCATGCGCCCCCATGCTTTGTCGGACACCGTGAGCACCGCGAGGCCGGGGATTGACGCGAGGCACTTGTGCGAACCCGTCGTCTGCACGTCGATGTGCCAGCGGTCGGTTTCCACCGGGATGGCCCCCGCTGAGCAGGCGGTATCCACGAAGTACAGCGCGTCGGTCTGCGCCACCAGCTTGCCGATGGCCTCGATCGGATTCACGATGCCGGAATTGGTCTCGACGTGGACGACAGCCACGATGTCGAAACGCTCCGCACGCAACTTGTCCCGGATCCGGTCGAGCTCAAGTGCCTCGAGTGGCCCATGGTCGAGGGTTTGGACAACGGCGCCGTGGAGCTGAGCCCATTGCCCGACCAGCGTTCCCCAGAAGCCGTTCTGGATCATCAGCATCCGTGTTCCGGGCCCGATCAGGTTGCCCAGCGCAAGGTCAATGCCGCTGCGGATTGAGCCGTGCATCAAGAGCACGCGCTCCCGGGTACGCAGCGCCATTTTGAGCAACCCCAACGTCTCGTCGTGCAGTGCCCAGAAATCGTCGTGATGGGGCGTGAGCATCGGCGTCAGCTGGGCTTCGAGAACCCTCCTCGACACCTCGACAGGTCCGGTCGACATGTTCAACATCTTGCGAGGCGTGTCGTAGGGGTTCCGCGGGGCGTGCGCGGGTTCGTTCGACGGGACGGCACTCATATCGTCTTCCTTGTAGTAGTGCATTCAGGCGAGCTGATCATAACGCATGTATCACAAGTTGTGGCGATGTAAGGCATTTGCGCAGTTCGCAAGAGTTGATCTTCCTGCAAGGCAAAGACGTTGCCGGCGGAATATCGAAATAATGCAATAAAAAACATTAGACATGTTGCATTATCATTGTTATCGTTCGTCATCTTGTACTACTACAAAGAGGTTGCAATCATGAAAGTTCAACACTTGCCGGGCGCCGCGCCGAGACTCATCCTTGCAACCTTTGCTCTGGCCTTCGCGGCAAGGGCGCTGGCGGCGGACGTCGTCATCGCGCTGTCCGCACCGACCACCGGCACCGATGCGCCATTGGCGGACCCGGTGGTCAAGGGCTACAAGCTGGCCATCAAGATGGCGAACAAAGAGGGTGGTCTGCCCGGGAAAATCCTGGAAAGCGTCCAGGACGACCAGGACAAGCCCGAGGTCGGTGCGACCGTGGCGCGCAAGCTGTGCGGCATCGATAACGTGGTCGGCGTCGTCGGGAATTTCGCAAGTTCGATCAACCTGGCCTCCGGCCCCGTCTACGAGGACTGCCATCTGCCCCGCGTGAGCGCGACCGCATCGAACAACACGCTCACCGCCAAAGGCTGGAAGTACTTCTTCCGGATTTGCTCGAAGAACTCAGACCAGATCGGCCAGGGCATGCAATGGGTCGCTGCCAACTGGCCAGACGTGAAGTCGGTGGCCATCATCACGGGCAACGATGCAAGCGGCAGGGAAGTCACGGCGCAGGTGGCGCAAATCTGGAAGGATCGTGGCGTCAGGGTCGTCAGCCAGGTCCAGGCGACGCCGGGGACGAGCGACTTCCGCGGCATCATCACCTCGATGCTCGCAGAGAAGCCTGACTTCATCTTCACTGGGATGTTCGACACCGATACCGGACTCTTCGTCAAGCAGGCGCGCGAACTCGGCTACAAGGGCCGCTTCTTCGGCACCGACGCGATCGCCTCGGCCAACTTCATCAGCGTAGGCGGCACACAGGGTACCGATGGCGTCCACATGACCAACCTCGGCTTTGATCCGACGAAGGTCGCCTCGGCAGCAGCTTTCGTTGCCGCCTACCAGGCCGAGTACAAGGAGGCTCCGCCCTCCTATGCGGCCAATGCCTACGATGCGACGATGGTGCTGGTGCAGGCCTGGAAGAACGCCGGCGGCGGCGTCGACCGCAAGGCGGTGCGCGATGCGCTCGCCGCGAAGTCTTTCAGCACGTTGTTCGGACCGTTGGCCTTCAGCCCGGTGGGCGATCTTGCAGCTCCACGTATCGGGATCTACAAGGTGGCTGGCGGCAAGATCGAGTTCGCCGCACAGTCCGAATCATCGAAGTAACGAAGGGTCGCTGCCCACGGCGAAGCGCGGCGTTATTGTCTCCGTCACCACATACCGAATGGCAACTCTTCTTCAACAACTCCTCAATGGCATCACGCTCGGCTCCGTCTATGCGTTGCTGGCGTTGAGCATCACGATGATTTTCGGCGTCCTGGGCGTGATGGCCTTTGCACAGGGTGCGGTCTACATGCTCAGTGCGTACGTCGGCCTGTTCGTCGTGACGCAGATGCACGGCTACAGCATCCTGTTGACGCTGCCGCTTGCGTTGGTGTGTGCCGCTGCGGTGGGCGCGTGCGTCAATGTGCTGATCGATCAGCTGACCTATCGGCCACTGCGCAATGCCGGGCGACTGTCGTCGTTGATCTCGGGCATTGGCGTCTACTTTTTCATTGAGAACGCCATCGGCCTCCTTGTGGGGCGCAAGGTGTTCGCGTTCCCTGCCGTGCTCCCCGCCGCCCAGTACCAATTGGGCGAGATTCGCGTCACCGCCGCGCAGCTGACGGTGCTTGGCACCACCGCGGCTGCCGTCGCCGCGCTCTGGTACCTGGTGCGGCGAACGGAGGTCGGGTTGATCATCCGCGGGGTTTCCGAGCGTGCCGAGACGGCCGTGCTGATGAGCATCAACCCGGAGCGAATCATCCTGCTGACCTTCGCGGTTGCCGGTGCATTGTCCGGCGTAGCGGGCGTTCTGATTGGCGCGTTCATCGGTGTGGTCGCGCCATCGATGGGTTTCCTGATCGGCATGAAGGCTTTCGCGGCAGCAGTCGTCGCGGGCATCGGAAATATCCCGGGCGCGCTGATCGGCGGCCTTCTCGTCGGCATCATCGAGACGCTGTCTTCTGGCTACATCTCGGCCGCCTGGAGCGATGCCATCGTTTTCCTCATGCTGGTGCTCGTGCTGGTCATCCGCCCCGATGGCCTCATCGGGGCACAGGCTCCGCAGCGCGCCTGATACGTTCAAACCAACCAGTCACAGCGCGACGCCTCATGTCTCAACCCCACATCGCCATACGGCATCCAGTCGCCGCCGAAAGTTCCAAGCTCATGAGTGAGACTTTTATAAAGGTGGGGGCGGCGCCAGTGCAAGCCGCCGCACCGAAGGGTCTGTATGCCGCGTTGGCGATTGCGGTGGTGGCCATCCTCGTGTTGCCGCTGTTCGTGCGCAACCAGTATGTATTCGACGTGCTGAGCCACGCGGGGATCTTCATCCTCTTTGCTTGTGGGCTCAACATCGTCGTCGGTCTGGCCGGGTTGCTCGACCTGGGCTACATCGCGTTCGCGGCCATTGGGGCGTATTGCGCCGCGTTCCTCGCGAGTCCGCACTTCGGCATCCACCTGCCGTTCCTCGCCGTAATCGTGGTCGCCGGCGTGACCGCGGCGGTGTTTGCGGTCGCCCTGGGCTTTCCCACGCTGCGCCTGCGCGGCGACTACCTGTCGATCGTGACGCTGGGCTTCGGCGAGATCGTGCGGATCGCGCTGCTCAACGGCGACTGGATCACCGGTGGCTCTGACGGCATCCAGTCGATCGACCGGCCCAACATCTTCGGCTACCAGTTCACGTTCAAGCTCGAGTCGTATTTCGTGCTTATCGGGCTCTTCTGCGTTCTCGGTATCGGCATCGGCGAGTTCCTGCGGCGCGGCCGCCTGGGCGTGATCTGGCAGGCGCTGCGCGACGATGAACTGGCTGCGCGTTCGGCCGGCGTCAATCCGCTCAAATACTTCTTGACCGCGTTCGCCATCGGTGCCGTCTATGCCGGCGTGGCCGGGGCGTTGTGGGCCATGAAGCAGATCTCGATCTCGCCGGACTCCTTCACCGTCGACCAGTCGATCCTCGTGCTGGCCATCGTGGTCCTGGGTGGGTTAAGCGGCAGATTCCTCCCCGTGGCGATCAGCGCGCTCTTCGTGATCACGATGCCGGAGGCGCTGCGCGATTTCGAGTCCTACCGCATGGTCATCTTCGGGCCGATCCTCGTGCTGGCGATCATCCTTCGCAGCCGCTGGGACGGGGGCTCGCTGACCGGTGCACGCAAGACGCCGATGTGGCAGCGCATGCGCCAGCTGGGCCGCCGCAGACTTCAGGACCAGGACGCGCCATGACGGTACTTTCGGTCAGCGACATCTCGCTGCGTTTCGGCGGGCTTCCCGCGGTCAACGGCGTGTCCTTTTCGGTCATGCAAAGCTCGGTGGTCGGACTCATCGGCCCCAACGGCGCGGGCAAGACCAGCGTGCTCAACCTGGTCTCGGGCTTCTACCGGCCGGGCGCAGGCAAGATCGTGCTCGGCGACCTGGAGATCACCGGCCAGCCGGCGCACCGGATTGCGCAGCACGGCATCCGCAGGACGTTCCAGAACATCAAGCTGTTTCGCCACCTCACGGTGTTCGAGAACGTCCTGACGGGATGCGTGGCCCACGGGGCCGTGCCGATGAGCGAGGCACGGCGGCGTGCGGCCGAGGTTCTGGAGCGCATGGGGCTTGCCGCGCAGCACCGAGACTTGCCCGGGCAGCTGCCGTATGCATCGCAGCGGCGTGTGGAGATCGCGCGAGCGCTGGTCGGCAAGCCGCGCCTGTTGCTGCTCGACGAGCCCGCGGCCGGCATGCACGCGAAAGAGCGGCACGACCTGGTGCGACTCATCAAGTCGCTGGTAGGAGGCGGCCTCGCGATCCTGGTGATCGAGCACGATATCGCGCTGATCTCCGAGGCCTGCGACCATGTGATCGCCATGAACCTCGGGCAAATCATTGCGCAGGGTTCCATGGACGAAGTGCGGGCCAACGAGGCCGTCAAGACAGCTTATCTCGGGAGACGTCACTGATGTCGTTGCTGGACGTGAAGAACCTTAGAGTGAGCTACGGAGCGATACCTGCGCTGGCTGGCGTAGACATCCGCATCGAGGCTGGCGAGGCGGTGGCCGTGCTCGGTGCCAACGGCGCGGGCAAGAGCACTCTGCTCAGGGCCTTGTCGCACCTGGTGCGCCGACAAAGCGACGGGATCGTCTTCGACGGTACCGATTTGTCGAAGCTGTCGCCGCACGAGATCGCCCGGCGCGGCCTGCTGCATGTGCCCGAGGGGCGGCAGGTGTTCCAACGGCTTAGTGTCTCGGAGAATCTGCGGCTGGGCGCGCTACCGGCCAGCGGTTCATCGCGCGGGCGAGCAAGTGTCGACCAGATGTTCGAGCTCTTTCCGCGCCTAGCCGAGCGGCGCGACCAGTTGGCGGGCACGATGAGCGGAGGCGAACAGCAAATGCTCGCGATCGGCCGTGCACTCATGGGGCGGCCGCGGCTGCTGATCCTGGACGAACCGTCGATGGGCCTTTCGCCCGTGATGGTCGATGTGATCTATGACGCCCTGGAAAGGATCCGTCATCGCACCAGCCTGCTTGTGGTCGAGCAGAACATGCACGTGGCGATGGCGCTAACCGCGCGGGCTTATGTGCTGAAGACCGGCAACATCGCCTACGCAGGCCCCGTGAGTGGCCTCTCCGAAGATCTGATCCAGGCCGCCTACCTCGGCGGCACGGAGTGAGGGATCAGATGAAGTAGGCGGACGAGTCGGCGCCGGAGCCGAAGACAGAAGCGAGCGCGAGGCACAGGCGCTTGACACCTTCGATGATCTGGTCATTCGTCAGGCCGCCGAAGCTCACGCGGATGCCTTTCGAAGCACCATCGTGTTCTGCAAAGAAGGCCGAGCCGAGCGCAAACGCCACGCTGTGCCGGATGGCCGCGAAGTAAAGGTCCTCATTGCTGACGGACTCGGGCAGCGACACCCAGAAGCTCAGGCCGCCCGTGACCATACGGGTCTCGCACCCCGCCGGCAATTGGTTCTCGAGTTCGGCGAAGAGCAAGCGGGCGCGCGCCTGCAACGACTTGAGTTCGGGCATGGCCTGGCTGTCGAACATGCGCTCGCGCAGGAACAACTCGGCGGCGTTCTGCAAAACCAGCGGGCCGTGCATGTCCGACGACCGCTTGAGCTGCAGCGCCTGGGGCAGACGGGCGGCCGGCGGAATCAGGAAGCCGAGACGGATGCCAGGCAGGTAGATCTTGCCCAGACTGCGCAGGTAAAACACCTCCACGCTGCCTTGCGAAAGGGCCAGGTAGCTCTTGACGCGGTCCCGACCGAAGTGGAGCTCCGGGCAGTAATCGTCTTCGATGATGACGCAGCCGAAGGCGCGCGCCACCTCCAGGATCTCGAGGCGGCGGGCCTCGGAGGTGGTGATGCCGGTTGGGTTGTGGACGGTGGGAATCGTGTAGAAAGCCTTCGGTGCGTGGCGCTCGCAGACACTGCGCAAGTCTGCTGCGGAGATGCCGTCGCTTGAAATCGGAATCTCGACGATCTCAGCGCCGAGCGCGCGAAAGACATCGAGCGCGCCGAAGTAGCAGGGCGATTCCACCACCACGACGTCGCCTGGGCGAAGCAGCAGACGGGCAGAAAGGTCGAGGGCCTGCTGCGCACCTGAGGTCAGCACGATCTGGTCGGCCTGGACCGCGACATCGGCGCGTCGCACCACCTGCGCCAGCAGATCGCGCAGTTCGAACTTGCCCGCCGGCGGGCCATAGGCGAACATGCTGGTGCCATAGGCCGAGAGGGCCTTGTCGAGGCAAATCCGGAATGCGTCGAGGTCGGCGGCGGGGAACTGCGGGTAGGCATCGGTGAGCGCGATGACACCGGGGGCGTTCGCCAGTTCTGCCATGCGTGAGGGGTAGCGATCCACCACTTCGGGTGCGCGGGCGGCGCGTGTCGGCGCGATCGGGGCGCTGCCTGGGCGCTGCTCGAGAACCCGCGTGCCATTGCCGCTCTGGCCGCGCACAATGCCTCGGTTCGATAGCTGCCGGTAGGCCTTGGACACCGTCATCTGGTTGATGCCGAGTTCGGCGGCCACGGCGCGGATGGACGGCAGTGCATCTCCGGGGCGCAGGCGACCTTCCTGCACGGCAGCTTCGATGCCGTCCACCAGTTGGCGGTACACGGGCAAGGAAGATCCCCGCGTGACCCGTAGATTCAGCTTCTGCTCCGATACGTCTCCTGCCTGCATGCGTCGATTCCTGCTTGGGTGGATGTCGAGCCACCCTATTGCATGCCAGACATCATTCCTAACTTGCATTATATCCTCCTGCAAGGATCGATGCAAGAAAGTGCGCGTTCCGCGCCTCTGTCGGTAAGCCGAGTTGGCGAGAGCACTTGACCCGCTGGATATAATGCATGATGATCCAAGATCCTTAATGGATTAATGCAATCACAAGCGTCCGGCCGACCCCGGCCGGGCCCACATGGAGTTCTCGAGATGAACGCGCTCGCATCGCCCAAGATTTTTCCGGACACCTACGCAACACTGAAGCGTTCGTCGTCCCACACCGCCGCCTACGAACGCGCGGCGCGCCTCCTGCCTGGCGGCACAACCAATTCGCTGATGCAGCCAGCCGGCCTCGAGTTCGTGATCGAGCGCGGCGAGGGCGCCTACGTCATCGACATGGACGGTCACCGGCGCCTCGACTTCATGCTCGGTGCGGGCCCGCTGGTGCTGGGGCACGCACATCCGCGCATCGTCGAGACGATCGCGCAGCAGGCCGCCAGAGGCACGCACTACTTCGGGCTGGCCCAGCGGGCGGTCGAGCTGGCCGAGCGCATCGCACGCCACGTGCCTTCGGCGGAGATGGTCCGCTTCGCGGGCAGCGGCACCGAAGCGACGATGCATGCCATTCGGCTGGCGCGTGCAGTGACCGGGCGCGAAGGCTTTGTCAAGTTCGACGGGGCATGGCATGGGCACAGCGACCTTGCCGCATGGTCGATGGAATCCTCGCCCACGCAGATTCCCACGCCCTATGCAGAGAGTGCCGGCATCCAGCGGGGCGTGAGCGACGATCTCGTGGTGCTTCGCTACAACGACGCGGCCGCCGTGCGCGAACTGCTGCGCGCGCATCCCCAGCGCTTTGCGGCCATCATCTGCGAGCCGGCGCAACGTGCGCTGTCGCCCCAGCCCGGCTTCCTGGAAACACTGCGCGAAGAGTGCACCAAGGCGGGCGTGGTTCTGATCTTCGACGAGGTGGTCACCGGATTCCGTATCGCCCCCGGCGGTGCGCAGGAGAAGTACGGCGTGGTGCCAGACCTCACGACCCTGGGCAAGGCGCTTTCCGGCGGGCTGCCGCTGGCGGCGCTGGTGGGCAAGCGCTGGTTGATGGAGCACCTCACGCCGGGCAGCGACCCGTCGATGTTCAGCTTCCACTGCGGCACCTTCAATGGCTCGCCGCTCGCCATTGAATGTGCCCACACCACGATGGACATCATGATCGACGAAGGCGGCATCGAGACACTGGGCAAGCTGGGCGACCTGGCGCGGGAAAAGGTGGGCGCCGTCTTCAAGGACCTCGGGCTCACCGCGCAGATCACGGGCGTGGGGCCGATGTTCCACTACTACTTCACCGAAGAGGAGGTGATCGACCAGACCGTGGCGCGTCGCTCCAACATCGCGCTCGGCAACGCGATCCACCGCCACATGTATGCCGCAGGCATCTACCGGCAAGCGGCCAAGACCTACCTGTGTCTGGTGCACACGCCGGACCACCTCGACGAGTACTGCAGCGTGCTGCGCTGGGCTGCGGCGACCAGCCTGCGTTGAGAAAGTTGCCGCCATGCAAAAGGAAGTTGCGCACGACCTCGATCTCGTTATTGCCCACGGCGACCTGGTCGACGGCAAGGGACCACTGCAGCACGATGTCGATGTGGCGGTTCGCGGCGACCGCATCGTCGCCATCGCACCGGGCGGAAGCCTCGAAGCGCCGGTGATCGTCGAGGCGGCTGGCCGCGTCGTCTGCCCGGGCTTCATCGACGTTCACTCCCACGCCGACTACACCATCCTCCTGGACGGCAGGGGCCAGAGCGCGCTGATGCAGGGCGTCACAAGTATCGTCACCGGCAACTGCGGACACGGCATCGCACCCGTGACGGCGCAGTCGCGCAAGCTCGTGTCCATGAACATTGCCGGCTGGCGCCGCGAAAGCGCGCTGCCCATCACCTGGAGCAGCTTCGGCGAATACTTGAGCCTGTTGCGGGATCGCGGTGTGGGGCCGAACGTGTTTCCGCTGGTCGCCCACGGCACGATCCGGCTCGGAATCTCGGGCTTCCGGGACCGCCAGTTGTCCGATGCGGAAGTCACCGCCGCCCGCCAGGCGCTGCACGATGCACTGGCCGCCGGCGCAGTGGGCATGTCGACGGGGCTCGAATACGCGCCCGGCATCTCGGCGACCACCGATGAGCTGACGCGAATCGCCGAGGCGGCAGCCGATTTCAACGTGGTGTACGCCACGCATTGCCGCAACCGCAGCGACCGAATGGCCGAGGCCGCGCAGGAGGCGGTGGACGTCGCGAGAGCCGGTCGCATGCGCCTGCAGATGTCGCACTACGTGCGGCGACCCTACGCGTCGGACGACATGGTCGGGCGGGCCTGGGCGCACCTGGATCAAGCAAGCCGCGATGGCATGACGGTTCGCGCGGATGTTTTTCCCTTCGACTACGGACCGACGCCGCTGTCGGCTTTGATTCCGCCATCGATGTTCGCAGACACGCGCGAGGAAATGGCGCGCCGCTTGCGCGATCCGGCGTTCAAGCGGCGCATCGTCGAAGGCATGGGCGGCATGTTCAAGGCGGCCATTGACAACGACATGGTGGACTCGATGTTTGTCGCCTCCGACGGTGCGGACGGCAGCCTCACCGGCCTGTCGCTCGCGGATCTGGCGAAGAAGACCGGACTGCCAGTGACCGAAGCGGCAGTCTGGCTGCTCGAGAACGCAGGGGACAACTTTCCCTGCGTCTACATCGTCGAGAACTGGGTGCGCTGGGAGGATCTCGTGGGTGCCCTGGAGGATCCGCAGTTCTTCATCATGGGCGACGGCGCCACCAGCGCGCTCGATGGCCCGGCGTCCTCGTTCGCCATGGCGCTGGCCGACTGGGGCTATGCGCCGCGCTATCTGTCGCGCTTCGTGCGCGACATGAAGCTGGTCTCGATCGAACAGGCCATCGGGCGCATGTGCTCGGGTCCGGCGCTGCAATTCGGACTGACGGATCGTGGAACGGTAGAGCCAGGCAAGGCGGCCGATCTGGTGGTGTTCGACGCTCGCACGATCGGCTCGGCCGTGGCGCCGCATGCACTGCGTCAACTGCCGACCGGCATCTCGCACGTGCTCGTCAATGGACAGTTCGTCGTGCGCGACGGAGCACCTTCGGGTGCGCTGCCCGGCCATGTCGGCGTGAGGCACTGAATGTCCGACAAGCCGCTGCTCGAAGGCCTGGAAGCGGCCTGGTCGCAGCGTTGGGAAGCCCTCGGAACCTACCGCTTCGACCGATGCCAACCGCGGGAAAGCGTGTTCTCCATCGACACACCGCCGCCGACGGTGTCAGGCTCGCTGCACATGGGGCATGTGTTCAGCTACACCCACACCGACATCGTCGCGCGCTACCAGCGCATGCGCGGCAAGACGGTCTTCTATCCGATGGGCTGGGACGACAACGGGCTGCCGACCGAGCGGCGCGTCGAGAATTTCTACGGCGTGGTCTGCGACCCCGACGTGAGCTACGCACCCGAGGGGGTGTCGCTGCCGCAGCATGTGCCCGCGCAACGCGGCCAGTACCAGCGCGTGAGCCGGCGCAACTTCATCGAGCTGTGCCATCGCCTGACCGAGGTCGACGAGAAGGCGTTTCGTGGCCTGTTCGTAGCGCTCGGCATTTCGGTCGACTGGCGCCTGGGCTATGCGACCATCGACGAACGCTCCCAGCGTGCGAGCCAGCGGGCCTTCCTTCGCAATTTCCGGCGCGGCGAACTGTACAGCCAGCTGGCACCATGCCTCTGGGACGTCACGTTCCAGACCGCCATCGCACAGGCCGAACTCGAGGACCGCGAGGCCAGCGCCGCCTTCCATGACCTGCGCTTTGTCGATAGGGAGGGTCAAGCGGTGGCAATCGCCACGACGCGTCCCGAATTGCTCCCTGCCTGCGTCGCGCTGGTCGCTCACCCCTCTGACGAGCGCTACCGCGCCTTGGTCGGATCGATGGTGCGCACGCCGCTGTTCGGCGTCGATGTACCGGTGTTGACCCATACCCTGGCAGACCCGGCGAAGGGCACCGGCATCGCGATGGTCTGCACTTTCGGCGACCTCACGGACGTGACCTGGTGGCGTGAGCTCGATCTTCCGGCGCGGCCGGTGGTCGGGCGAGACGGGCGGCTCTCGAAGGAGACGCCCGCATGGATCACCGCGCCAGAGGGCGTTCACGCCTACGAGTCCGTCGCAGGTCAGTCGGTCAACGAAGCCCGTAGGTCGATCGCCGTCATGCTGGCGCAGAGCGGCGAACTCGTGGGCGAGCCCAAGCCAATCCGGCATGCGGTGAAGTTCTACGAGAAGGGCGACCGGCCACTCGAGATTGTCGCCACCCGGCAGTGGTATCTGCGCAATGGTGGCCGCGATCCGGCACTGCGCGTGGCTCTGCTAACGCGCGGACAGGAGTTCGCCTGGCACCCCGAGCACATGCGCAGCCGCTACGACAGCTGGGTGGGCGGACTCAACGGCGACTGGCTCATCAGCCGGCAACGCATCTTCGGGGTGCCCATTCCGGTTTGGTATCCGCTCGACGCCGAGGTCAAGCCCGACTACACCGCGCCGATCGTGCCCGACGAGCACGCCTTGCCGATCGACCCGCAGTCCCACGTCCCGGCAGGCTACACCGCCGATCAGCGCGGGCGACCAGGCGGCTTCATCGGCGAGCGCGACATCATGGACACCTGGGCAACGAGTTCGCTCACACCGCAGATCGCCGGAGGCTGGGCAGAAGACGACGATCTCTTCGCCAGGGTCTTCCCATTCGACGTGCGCCCGCAGGGGCACGACATCATCCGCACCTGGCTTTTTTCCACGGCGGTGCGCAGCCATTTCGAGCATGGGTGCGCGCCTTGGAAGAACGCGTTGCTTTCCGGATGGATCCTGGACCCCGACCGCAAGAAGATGTCCAAATCCAAGGGCAACGTCGTGACGCCCCAGGCGCTGCTCGACCAATACGGCTCCGACGGCGTCCGCTATTGGGCCGCGTCGGGGCGGCCCGGAACCGACACGGCCTTCGAAGAGCAGCAGATGAAGATCGGCCGCCGGCTCGCGACCAAGCTGCTGAATGTGTCGAAATTCGCGATCTCGTTCCAGGGCGACCCGCATGCCGCCCGCGTCACCGAAGCGCTCGATGGCGCGATGCTGAAGCGCCTGGGCGGCGTGGTGCAGGACGCCACCGCGTCGCTCGAGGCCTTCCACTACACCCGGGCCATCGAGCGCACCGAGTCGTTCTTCTGGTGGTACTGCAACGACTACGTCGAACTGGTGAAGAACCGCGCCTATGACGCGGGCGCCGGTGCCGAGTCGGCACGCCACGCGCTGGCGATCTCGTTGTCGGTGTTGTTGCGCCTGCTCGCGCCTTTCCTGCCCTTCGTGACCGAGGAAAGCTGGTCCTGGTGGATGCAAGGCTCCGTGCACCGCGCACCGTGGCCCGACAGCAAGGCGTTGCTGGCCGTGGCTGGCAGCGCGACCATCGATGCAGGCTTGACGGACGTGGCCTCCGACGTTCTGCGCGAGATCCGCCGCGCCAAATCCGATGCGAAGCTGTCGATCAAGACCGAGGTCGACACCGTGATCGTGAAGGACTCGGCAGCTCGGCTCGATTTGCTGCGGGCCATCGACGGCGACCTGCGTGCGGCAGGGCAAGTGAAGCGATTCGACCTGGTGCCCTCCGACTTCTTCGACGTCGTGATCGCGCTGTCCTGAGTGCCACCTCCTTTTGTTTTCACTTCATTGCCAATGCCTTCCCTGCACACCGCCCCATTCGTTTCCTCCGACGAAATTCGTCAGGTGTTCTCGACCGCGCTGTCGAGAATGTACAAGCGCGAGGTACCGCAGTACGGCGTGTTGATGGAACTGGTCGCGGACGTGAATGCCACGGCGCTGCGTGACGCGCCCGAGCTGCGAACGCGGCTGGCCTTGTCCCAGGAGAGCGCCCGCGTCGACGACGAGCGGCACGGCGCGATCCGGCTCGGCACCGCTCGGGAGCTGGCCACCGTCGCCCGCATGTTCGCGGTCCTCGGCATGCAGCCGGTGGGCTACTACGACCTGTCGGCGGCCGGCGTGCCGGTGCATGCCACGGCATTTCGGCCTGTGTCCGATGCGGCGTTGTCGCACAACCCTTTCCGTGTCTTCACCTCGCTGCTGCGGCTCGACCTGATAGCCGACTGGGCATTGCGCGACGAGGCCGCCCAGATCCTGGCGCGCCGCCAGATCTTTTCGCCGGGTGCGCTGGCCTTGCTCGAAATCTTCGAAGCGCAGCACGGCCTGACCCAGCCGCAGGCATCCGAGTTCGTGGAGGCCCTGATCGAGACTTTCCGTTGGCACGAACGCGCGACAGTCGACGCGTCGACCTACGCCCGGCTCCTTGCGGCGCACCGCCTGATCGCGGACGTGGTGTGCTTCAAGGGTCCGCACATCAACCACCTCACGCCCCGCACGTTCGACATCGACGCAGCCCAGGAAGAGATGCTGCGACGCGGCCTGGGTGCGAAGGCCGTCATCGAAGGCCCGCCGGCGCGGCGCTGTCCGATCCTCCTGCGCCAGACCAGCTTCACGGCGCTGCAAGAGAAGGTCACGTTCGACGGCGGCGGCCTGGAGGCCGAGGTGATCGGTGCGCACACCGCTCGCTTCGGCGAGATCGAACAACGCGGCGTCGCACTCACGCGGGCCGGACGCGCACTCTACGACAACTGCCTGGCACAGGCACGCAGCGGCGACCCATCCATCGACCATGCGTCAAGGATGCGCGAAGCCTTCAAGGCCTTTCCGGATGACTTGGACGCGCTGCGCCTCCGAGGGCTGGCGTTCTTCCGATACACGGTCGCCGCCCCCCCGGTATCGGACGCGGAAGTCTCGGACTTGGCGTTGGACGATCTGATCGCCTCGGGCATCGTCCACGCCGAACCGTTGACCTACGAAGACTTCTTGCCCGTGAGCGCGGCGGGCATCTTCCAGTCCAACCTTGACGGCGCGAAAGCCGATGCCTACGCGGTGTCCGATGCACGCGAAAGTTTCGAGCAAGCGCTCGGCCGCGCAGTCCTCGACGAGACGGAGCTCTACCAAGACGCCGAACAGCGATCGATCGAGCGTGTGCGCCGTGCGCTAGGTAGGCGCGCGCCATGAACGGCGGCGCCGTCGCCCGAGCAGATGCCGTGACGCCGATCCCATTCGCCTCGTCGTATGCCGAGCCGGCTGGCTCACCAATCCGCGAACTGTTCCGGTACCTCGGCCGACCGGGGATGATCTCGCTGGCCGGCGGATACCCATCGCCGAGTCTCTTCGATGTCGAAGGACTGCAGCAGGCCAGCGCGCGCGCCATGGCCGATTCGATGAATGCGCTCCAGTACGGAGCGACGGAGGGCGACCTCGCATTGCGCACGGAGCTTCAACGTCTGAGTGCCACGCGCGCCATCGATTGCCAGCTGGCGAACCTGTTGGTCACGACAGGCTCTCAGCAGGGCTTCGACTTGCTCGTTCGGGTCCTGATCGAGCCCGGCGATGTCGTGCTCGTCGAAACTCCAACCTATCCGGCCACGATCCAGGCCCTGCGCCTGGCCCAAGCAAGGATCGTTCAGGTGCCGGTCGACGACGATGGACTGATGGTGCACAAGCTTGAGGCCGCGCTGGCTGCTATGCCGGTCTCGCAGCGCCCGAAGCTGCTCTACACGGTTCCTAGTTTCTCGAACCCCTGCGGCACCCTGCTAAGCACCAACCGGCGCAGAAAGCTGGTGGAACTGGCGCTGCGGTATCGCTTTCTCGTCGTGGAAGACGACCCTTACGGCGAGCTAACCTTCGGTGCGGCTGCGCCCGGCACGGTGTTCATGGCAGGGCATTCGCTTGCGGGCCAGCGCAACCCCGTCATCTATCTGTCGACCCTGTCCAAGACCGTTGCGCCTGCGTTGCGCATCGGCTGGATGATTGCACCGGGCGAAGTGGTGCGACGTTGCGTGATCGCGAAGCAGACCGTGGATCTCTGCACTTCGCCCGTGATGCAAGCAGTGGCAGCCCAGTACCTCGCGAGTGGCCGCTATCCGGCGGCCGTGGCACGCATGCGCTCGGCATATGGTGCGCGCATGCGCGTTATGGTCGATGCACTGCACGAGCGTCTTGTCGATCAAGTGGAGTTCGTCGAGCCGGCAGGCGGCATGTTCGTGTGGTTGCGCACGAAGGCCAATCTCGATCCGACCCGGCTGTTCGACGCCGCCACACAGGCAGGCGTGCTCTTTGTGCCGGGGCGCGCGTTCTATGCTTCTGATCCGGATCACTTTACGCTGCGTCTGTCCTATGCGGCCAGCAATCGTGCCCAGATCCTCGAGGCGATCGCGCGGCTAGCGAAGGCCTTCTCTGAATCGTTGGCGGGAGCGAAATAACCCTGAGTCATCGTATGCCCTGCTGTCGCCAACGTTCGTCCGATGCGGGTCTGGACAACGGACCAATACAGGCGCTGGCGGCAAACTGCGCACAAAGACATAGGGTTGAGCGAGCTTGCAGGATAGCAGCGGGCGCGGAGACGCGCAGTGAGCGCGGAAGAGGCCCAACGGGCGGTCGCAAGTGTAGAGAGTCATGGCCCCGACGCAATCGGGCTGGACCATCGACAAGAGCAAGGAGAACGAATGTCAGAGCACCGTTTCAACGTCTTTGGTCGGATCATTGCCATCAGCCGCCAGCAGGGTACATGGATCGCGTTCGATCTCGGCTCCGAAGGAAAGAGGCGGCCCGCTGATTTCGTGGTGCCAGACTTTCTCGCCGAAGACGAGCTTTGTCAGTACCTTGAAGATTTATTCCACGAGACGGCAATGCCCTGGAATGGGTCGGTTTTTCGAATCAGTCCATCGTAGGTCTAAATCGCCGAGAAGCACGCCGCAGTTCAGCTGCGGACAGTCGGCGCAGATCAAGCCCGGTACCAACAGTGCGAGGAGGGGGGCCCCGCCGAAACTGCGGCGCCTAAGGAAAAAGTGTGACGTTCTTTTTTGGGGCCTGAGGATGTGCTGCCTGTCAACGCCGAGCAAGCCTTGTTATGTTGATTTCATTCTCTCCCCGCCCTGAAAGGCCGCCCGCGCAGGGCAGAAGAGGGCACCACCGCATCGCGACAAACTGACATGGCCTGGCCGAGCCGGCACCACCGCCGTCTCGCCGCTCGCAGGAGGTCCTCCATGCCATTCCTCGCGCCCTCGTTCGCACGGTTGCCGCCCCTGGCCTATCTACTCGCGGACCAAACCGAGCCGCGCAAGAAGATCTCCCGGCACTTGGGCGTGAGCCTGCGCACCCTGCAGCGCTACCAGGCCAGCGGGAACGCACCCCGTGCCGTCTATCTGGCGCTGTGGTTCGAGAGCCGCTGGGGCATGGCCGCCCTCCACGCGCAGGCTTTGAATGAAGCGCAGCACGCGCGCGCCTGGGTCGGCTCGCTCGAGCGCGAGTGCGAGCGCCTGCGCGGCGTGATCCGCGCCCTCGAAAGCGCTCAGGGGCAGGCTGCGGCCAACTCGGCGGTGTTTGACGCGTTCTAAGCCGGCAGGGCGTTGGGGCAGGAGCTCGGCTGGGAGGTGCGGGTGCAGGCCCCGCTGCCATCGCCGCCACCGTAAGCATGCCCGGCCGTTGCGAGATGACCGGTGGTGCGGGTGCGGCGCATCAGCGTGATGAGCTGCCAATGCAGTATGGGGAAGGGCAGTTGCCCGTGAAATAATGGCGCGCGACAGCCTGCTTCGCAGCGGTTGCGGCCTCTCGCGTGCTTCGAGCGACCAGCTACTATCGGCCGAGGCTGTGTGAAAACGTCATTGAGCGATGTTTTTGGGAGTCTTCGACCCCTTGGCGCCTTCGAGAAAACGCGACCTACGCCGTTCTGAGCGATCGATTGTTTCGACGACGTCGATGCGTTCGCGTTTTCACACAGCCTCGGCCGAGGTTGTGTGGAAACTCCCTCGATGGTCGCCTATATTGAGCCAACCCGTCTGAGCGAGGTGGTGGCCCATGAAGCGATTCATCGAAGGCGAGGACCGACAGCAGGTCACTCTGCTGCCCGAGTGCCTTGACGACTATATCGGCGAAGACAACCCGGTGCGAGTCGTGGACGCGTTCGTCGAGGAACTGAATCTCTACGCACTGGGCTTCGAAGGCGTTGATCCGGCGGCAACGGGTCGGCCTTCTTACCACCCGTCGGTCCTGTTGAAGCTCTACATCTACGGTTACCTCAACCGCATCCAGTCGAGCCGCCGCCTGGAGCGCGAGGCACAGCGCAACGTTGAACTGATGTGGCTCACGGGTCGCTTGGCGCCGGACTTCAAGACCATTGCCGACTTCCGTCACGACAACGGTCCCGGCATCCGCAACGTCTGCAAGCGCTTCGTCGGCCTGTGCCGCGACCTCAAGCTGTTCTCTCATGCCATCGTCGCCATCGACGGCAGCAAGTTCAAGGCGGTCAACAGCCGCGACCGCAACTTCACTGCCGGCAAGATCGACGCGCGCCAGCGGCAGATCGAGCAGAGCATCCAGCGCTATCTCGACGCCCTGGAGACGGCCGACCGCACACAGCCGACGGAGGTCGAAGCCAAGACCGAGCGCTTGCAGGACAAGATCAAGAAACTGCGCGAGCAGATGAAGCGGCTCGACGACACCAAGGAAGAGTTGAAGAAGGAACCCGATGGGCAGCACTCGCTCACCGATCCCGATGCGCGCTCGATGAACTCGCAAGCCAAAGGCTCGGGTCTGGTGGGCTACAACGTCCAGGCGGCCGTCGATGCCAGGCGCCACCTGATCGTGGCGCACGAGGTGACGAACGTCGGCAATGACCGTGCACAACTGAGCAAAATGGCCAAGGCTGCGCGCGAGGCGATGGGCAAGACCAAACTGCAAGCGCTCGCTGATCGTGGGTACTTCAACGGCATGGAGCTCAAGGCCTGCGAGGACGCGAGCATCACGACCTACGTACCCAAGCCGATGACCTCGAACGCCAAGGCCGAGGGGCGCTTCGACAAGAGCGACTTCATCTATATCGCGAAGGACGACGAGTATCAGTGTCCCGCAGGGCAGCGAGCCATCTTCAGGTTCAGCACGATCGAGAAGAGTGGCCTGAAAGCACATCTCTACTGGACCAGTGCCTGCCCCAACTGCCCGCTGAAGGACCGGTGCACGCCCAGCGACTATCGGCGCATCCGGCGATGGGAGCATGAAGCAGTGCTCGAGCGCGTACAGCAACGCCTGGACCGCAAGCCTGTTGCCATGACACTGCGCAGATGCACCGTGGAGCACGTGTTCGGGACACTCAAACACTGGATGGGTTGGACGCACTTCCTCACGAAGAAACTGGAGCACGTGAACACCGAGATGAGTCTGCACGTGCTGGCATACAACCTGAAGCGGGTGATCGCGATCCTGGGTATTGCCAGAACGACGAAGGCGATGAGATTGCTGGGGGCATGAGCCCCTTCGGTGACCTTCGCGACTCGTGCAGCGACTCTGAGGCGTGAGCAACGCCGAGTTTGCGCGACAAGACCACTGGATGACTCCGTGGCGCCAATGACGGGAACAAGCCCGTGTGTTCGGCATACTCGCAAGTCAAAGCTGTTTGCACACAGCCTCGGCCATCAGCTGTCTGCGCGACTTCTCGGTAAGCACGCGGCAAACACATCTTGACGCTGGCCGCAGCACGCGGCGGTGTTCTCGAGTGGGTGATCAGCTCCGCTGCCAGCGATGCGGCAGCAGTTCGTCGATGCGGCTATGCGGCTATGCGGCTATGCGGCTGCGTCGGAAGGCGCAAGAACACGTCCTTCAGATAGGCATCCGGATCGTGCCCATTGAGCTTCGCTGACTGGATCAAGCTCATGACGGCGGCGGCGCGTTGCCCGGCGCGCAGGCTCCCGGCGAACAACCAGTTGCCTCTGCCCACTGCAATCGGCCGGATCTGGTTCTCTACCCAGTTGTTGTCCGCAGGCAAGTTGCCGTCGTCCAGGTAGCGCGTCAGCGCAGCCCAGCGCTTCAGGCTGTAGTTCAGTGTTTTGGCTGTCCCTGAACCTTCCGGGACCTTGAGCCGCTGCGCGATCATCCAGGCATGCAGTGCCTCGGCGATCGGCCGACCCCGCGCTTGGCGGATGCGACGCCGCTCATCTGCGTCCAGGTCCTTCACCTCGCGCTCGATCTCGTAGAGCCGAGTGAAGTACTGGATGCCGGCCTCGGCGATCTGGCTCTTGTTAGCCGTGTGCAGCTCAACGAACTTGCGTCGAGCGTGGGCGAGGCAGCCAGCTTCGACGACGCCCTTGGCCAGCAGGGCCTTGTAGCCCGAGTAGTCATCACAGACCAGCGCGCCGCGCCAGTCGCCCAGGAAGTCCTGCGCGTGCTGGCCAGCCCGGCTGTCGGCGAAGTCGTAGACCACGGCCTTCATGGCTTCGAAGGCGCCTGGGGTGTAGGCCCACAGGTAAGCGCGGTGCGTCTTGCCCGTTCCGGGCTTGAGCACGGCCACGGGCGTCTCGTCAGCGTGCAGAACCCGGTGAGTAAGGATGGCCTCCCTGAGCGCTGCCACGGCAGGTCCAGCACCAGCGCATCGAACTGCGTTCGGCTCAAGCTCAGGGTATGCGCGCTATCAGCCGACCAGATGAACTTGCCCGCGTTAAGTCGTCGGGCGGCCAGCCACACGCCGATGCCGTTATGCACAAGGACCTTCATGCGGTTGGCTCGGCGGTTGGCGAACATGTAGGCGTGATGCGGACGGGCTTCACCGAACACCTTCACCACGCGGCCCAATGCCGCTTCAGTGCCGGCGCGCATGTCCAACGGTTCGACCGCCAGCCAGATGGCCTCGATGCGGATCATCGCAGCAACTCGCTCAGCCACATGCTGCACTCGGTGGCTAGTGGCGCCGGCCAAGTCACCACGATGGTCGTGGAACCTCGTCTGACTTCCATGCGAATGTCGCTCGCTGGCGTGACCGGCGCAGGCAGTTGCACGGGCACGAAGGACGACGACGCAGCCTCAGTGCTGGGCAAAGCCTTGCGAGCGGTGCCTTCCGCCACTCCGCCAGGCGACACCTCCGCGTCACGCACCCAGCGGCGCAGCAGATTTGCATTGATGCCCAGCGCCATCGCCACGGATGCCATGGAGACGCCGGGCTGCGCCGCTGAAGCGACCGCATGGGCCTTGAATTCGTCGCTATGCAACCGGCGGCGTCGCCGGTCGCCCGAAGCCTGAGGAGCGATAGTGTGCACGTGTCCACCAACAGTTGAACTGACCCCCGGAAGTTGGACGAAACCGGGGGATCGAGGTGAAATACACAGATAGGCAGAAGCTGGAGGCCGTGCTGGCCTACATGAAAGGGAACCACGGCCTGAGAGCTACCGCGGCATCACGGGGCGTTGGTTTTGATTCCTTGCGGCTTTGGGTAGCCGCGTATCGAGAACACGGCGAGGCAGGTCTTCAGGAGAGGAAGGAGAAGCAGAAGTACCCTCCACAGTTGAGGCTGGAGATCCTGAAGCGGGTCCACGACGAAGGTCTCTCATATCGCCAGGCGGCCGCGATCTACGGCATCCGGCGGTTTGACTTGATCGCCATATGGCAGCGTGCCTACGCGCAGAGCGGACTTGAAGGGCTAAATCCGATGAGACCAGGGCCACGAAGACGACAGAGCGGCTCCGTCGATGGCGACCCGAGCGAGCCACGCGACGAAGGTACGCGTACCAGAGAGGAGTTGTTGGATGAAGTTCGGCAGCTTCGCATGGAGGTCGCATACCTAAAAAAAGCGAGGGCCTTGGTTCGCAGCAAGCCGACATCACCGTCGAGGAACGGACGCGGATCGTGCTCGAGCTAAGGCCTCTATTCCCCCTGGCCGGGTTGCTGAAGCTCGCCGGCCTGGCGCGAAGCACCTTCTACTATCAGCGAAAATCGTTGACTCGTGAAGACAGGCAACTTGGTTTGCGAGATGCCATTCGCGAGATCTTCGAGCGGCACAGGGGCTGGTATGGCTACCGCCGAGTGACGCAGGCATTGCGTCTCCAAGGCCGCACGGTGAACCACAAAACCGTGCAACGCTTGATGGGCGAGCTGCAGCTACGATCGAAAGTGCGAGCTAAGCGATTCAAGAGATTCTCTGGAACAGGGTCGGTGTTGGCACCTGACCTCCTTCGGCGCGACTTCAGTGCCGCACGGTTGAATCAGAAGTGGGTCACAGACATGACCGAGTTCAAGGTGGGCGCGAAGAAGCTGTACCTGTCTCCGATCATGGATTTGTATAACGGCGAGATCGTTTCCTACGAGAAAAGCGAGTCACCCACGCCCCGCATGTTCCGGACCATGCTGAACACTGCCTTCGCGCGTCTGAAAGCCGATGAGAGCCCAGTCCTTCACTCGGATCAGGGTTGGCAATATCGTATGCCTACCTACCGCGAGCAGCTGGATCGGCGTGCTGTCACACAGAGCATGTCTCGGAAGGGGAACTGCCTGGACAATGCGGCGATGGAGAGCTTCTTCGGCACATTAAAGTCAGAGTTCTTTTACTTGAACAAATTCGAGAGCATAGAGGACCTCAAGCACGGCATTGATGCCTACATCCGCTACTACAACGAGGAGCGAATCAAGCTGAAGCTTGGCATGAGTCCAGTTGCCTTCCGAAGGCAACAAGAGGTCCGATAGATCAGTTCAACAGCCGTCCAACTTCCGGGGGTCAGTTCACAGTCGTAGTGGATACGAGCATCCTTTGCTCCTAAGCCGCATTCAAGATGGGTTTGCCGGACGCATACGAAGCGCAAGGGATAAGCAAGGCGATGCAGCTGCTTGATTTCAAGCGGTGACGCCACAAACCGGGGCCGAATGCATCGCCTTATCTGGCGCGCGGATGCCGACGAAGGGATCCGAGGGCGTCGACCGTTGCCTGCAAGCAGCACATACATTTGCCGATAGCGGCCCATGCGCCCGAGGGAAATGTTGTGCCCTGCGAAGAAAGACGTAGATGCCTCCTTCCACAGACCCAGATCTCGCCAAGAGTATCTTGGAACTCGAGGCGCTGTTCGCGCACAGCCGTCATCTGCGCGCCGTCCATCGCCTTGCTCAGCAGGAAATTGCTGCGGCATTCGCGCGTCAACAACAGGGCCGGGGCGATGGCCCGGCAGAGGACGCGTTCGATGAGCTCGCGTTTTTCATGGCGCGGTCGGAGTGCGCCGATGCGCGCTATCTCCAATTGCTCGGACATATTGCTACGCAGCTCATCAGTCAGGCCGCCGGATAGGCGAGCCCGCCGCCCCACGCCCGCGCCGCCTCGTTCAGCGCTGCCGGCTCGACCCGATGGGTGCCCATCAAATGAAAGACCGCGCGCCCGCCCCACAGAAGATAGTCGGCGACGATGCGCCGGTGGCAGCGCCACCAGACCGCTTCGGAGCACATGATGGCGCAGCGCCGGTCGTGGCTCAGATCGATCAGGCGGGCGAGCCCGCTGCGGAATTCGTCGGACAGTGCATGATCGGCATAGTTGTGGAAGCTCTGGTTGATCCAGAAGCCATTCACTTCTGGAGCGATCGTGCGCGATTTCCTGCGCAAGCCGCCGAGTTCGGCGATTCGCGTGTGAGCGATCTGGCAGCGCGCGAGTTCGGCGGGCAAGGCGTCGAGGTTGTAGCGCGGATTGGTGCGCGAGCGCGGCACGCTGCGGATATCGACGACATGCTCGACCTCACCCACGCGAAGCAGCGCCACGAACTCGTCGATCGTGCGTGTCGAGTGGCCGATGGTGAAGATCGGCGGCTGGGGCGGGGCCGCGACGGGTTCGGTGGATCGATCGCCTGAGGACACGTCTTGCGGTTCCTTTCGAGTGCGTCAGATCGGCATGCGGTAGCCGTAGAACTCATGGTCCTCGTTGTAGCCGCCCTGGCCCGCGCCGAGATCGGCGAAGCCTGCCACGAACTCGATCGCCGCGATCCACTTGACCATCTTGAAGCCCAGCTCGTTCTCGCAGCGCAGCCGCAGCGGCGCTCCGTGAACGACGCTGACCGGCGCCCCGTTCATCTCGTAGGCGAGGATCGTCAATGCGTGGCGCATGTTCTCGATCTTGTGGACGTCGTAGTAGCGTCCGCCGTCGGCGCCATCGGCCAGGGAGTAGAAGACGGCGTAGCGGGCTTCGGGCATCGGCCGCACCAGGTGAAGGATGTCGCGCATCGGCACACCGCCCCATTTGGCGACGCCCGACCAGCCCTGGATGCAGAAGTGCGTGGTGATCTGCTCCTGCTTCGCCATCGCCTTGAGGTCCGCCAGCGAGAGCTCGCATGGAGCATCGACCAGGCCGTCGATCCGCAGCCGATAGCCGGCGAAATTCTCTGCCAGGAGGCCAGCGAATTCCGTCGAGTCCGGCATCGTGCCGTTCGGCCAGAAATAGGGCGAGATGTCTTTCTCGCCGAGTTGGGAGTGGGGATCCCACTTCTCGGCCAATCCCATCAGCCAGCCGATCATGAACTGGCCGACATGCTGCACCTGGCGGGCGAAGCGCAGCGTGAGCGGCGACGCGGCGAGCCAGCAGGCCGCCAGTATCGCCATCGCAAGAAGGAACAGCGGAAAGCCGGTCCACGACGCATCGTTGACGCCGCCGAACATGTGATTGGTATTCTGCCGAAGGCCGGTGACGAACACCATCGCGCCATGCGCGAGGATGAAGCCCACGAACCAGGCGAAGGAGAGGAAATGCACCGAGCGCATCGCCTGCCGGTTGAACAGGCGGCCGACCCCGCCGAGCGCGTTGGAGATCGCCGGGCTTTGCATGAGCCCGGTGGCGATCGAGACCGGTGCCGCGACGAACACGGTGATGAAGTAGCTCAGCTGCTGCAGGCCGTTGTAGCGCGTCCAGCCTTCGTCGACCGGGAAGTTCAGCGAGGCGTACTGGATCGCGGTCGAGAGCGCGGCCGGGAACACATCCCAGGTCAGCGGCACCAGCCTGCGCCACTGGTCGGTGGAAAACAGCAGCGCATAGAAGGCAATGCCGTTGACCAGCCACAGCAGGTTGATCGAGAAATGCCACCAGCGCGCAAGGCCGAGCGTGTGCCGCAAGCCCGGAATGCCCAGCCATCGGGGCAGCGTCACGGAATCGTCCTTGGCGGTCCACAGCCGCCCCTTGGGGACCGGCATCTGGAAACGGAACCAATCGCTGCCCGGCGTGCAGTCGCGTCCCCAGTACAGCCGCGGATGGTCGGCCAGAATCTGCAAGCCCGCCCGCATGATGAACAGCATGAAGAGCATGTTCAGAAAATGCTGGAGCTGGAGCCACCAGGGGAAGCCCGAGTCCACCGACGGCGCGGACTGCGCGATGCCGGGATGGTGCTCGATGAAGGCGGCGACGACCGCCAGCTCGCGCAGGCTTTGCGCCAGCGCGATCAGGCAGAGCAATACCGCGACGCCAATCGGCAAGGCCCACAGCGTGTTGTACCAGCGCCGACCGATCCGGATGCGCGGGGCGATACCCCGTTGAGGCGGCATCCAGTGATCGGTGCGCAGGCGATCATCCG
Organism: Variovorax sp. SRS16; assembly: GCF_901827165.1. Classification (NCBI taxonomy): domain Bacteria; kingdom Pseudomonadati; phylum Pseudomonadota; class Betaproteobacteria; order Burkholderiales; family Comamonadaceae; genus Variovorax; species Variovorax sp. SRS16. The sequence goes on along the minus strand of NZ_LR594668.1, from coordinate 350,436 downwards.
CGTCGCTGAGCGTTGCGCGCAGCGGATCGGGCGAGTTGGGGGGTGCAGAGGCGGACGTTGGACGATCCTGTGTAGTTATCGATCGGCCAACCGGAGCCGGTCAGTCGGAGAGCTTGGTAAGCGCCGAGCCTTTGTGAAAGGCGATGTGGTCCGTCGTCGCGCTCTTGATTTCGTATTGCGGCGCATCCGGGCTCGCGTGGTGCGTATAGCCCTTGACGTCGAAATCGCGCGTATGCACGCGGATGACGGTGCCGCTGACGTGGCCGGCCTCCGAATTCCACTTCACTTTCTCACCGACCCTGAAGTCCGTCACGGTCCTGTTCCTCGAGATTTTGGATGCCGGCCATCCAGCAATGATGCGCCGTCCGGGGTAGCCGTGCAATCGGCTTTGTCTTTGTCGATTTTGAGCAGATGTGTTTCTGCGGCTTTGAGTGCGCCTCCTGGCGATGCTCGCTCGACCAGATGGACCATCTGCGCCGCAGCATGGATGGTCAGATGGTGGGGAGTGCGGCCCGGTCTGGGAGAGATGTTCGTCGCCATCGCGCGCGCGAGGTCCCGTGTTTGATCGGGTGCGTCGGTGAGAAGCGCGGTCACCAGGTTTTCGAGCGCGATCACCCGAATCTGTAGCTGCACCAGTTCCGCATTTGTCAGGCCCACTTCTGTTTGCACTTCGCCGGACGTCGATCTCTCCGGAGCTTGATTGCCAGCAGCGCCGCCCTCGCTCTCCCAGCGCGAGATCGCCCTTCGCAGCAGTTGTGAGCGGTCCGTCTTGTCGCCCCGCAATGCCTGATTGGCCGGATCATTCAATTCCGGCCGGTGCAGCGATACCTTTGTTTGAATCTTCATTGGTTACTTGCCTCATCACTGTTGCTCACGCCGATATCAAGATTCGAAGCAGCATTCGCTACTTGGGAGACTTCGGGCTATGCACTTCAAGTCCGCCGCCCCTCACCGGAATCTTCGACATCTTCAGCCTGATTTCCTCGATAGCATGAGAAGGCTCCAACCCTTTCGGGCACACCTCCGAGCAGTTCATGATCGTGCGACAGCGGAATAGACGATAGGCATCGTTCAGGTTATCCAGCCGCGGCTGTGTTGCCCGGTCCCGGCTGTCGACTATGAACCGGTAAGCTTGTATCAGTCCGGCAGGTCCGACGAACTTGTCGGGGTTCCACCAAAACGACGGACACTGGCTGCTGCAGCAGCCGCACATGATGCACTCGTAGGCACCGTTTAGTTTGTCGCGCTCGGCCGGCGACTGAAGGCGCTCCTTCTCGGGCGGAGTCTCCGCGTTGATGAGGTATGGAGAGATCGAGTGATACTGCTTGAAGAAGTTGGTCATGTCGACCACGAGGTCCCGAATGATCGGAAAGCTAGGCAACGGGCGCAGGACCACCGGTTCCTTCAGGGTCCGCACGGGCGTGATGCAAGCTAAGCCATTTCGACCATTGATGTTCATTGCGTCGGAGCCGCAAACCCCTTCCCGGCAAGATTTTCTCAGCGTCAACGTGTTGTCAAGCCGTTTGAGCCGCAGGATCACATCCAGCAGCATGTGATCCCCCTCGAGGAGATCGATCGAATAGTCCTGCATGTAGGGTTTGTCGTCTAGTTCGGGGTTGTAGCGAGAGATCGAGAGTTTCACGATTGGCTCCATGGCGCCCACAACTGAGCGAAGAAAACGTCAGGTCTGCGTTCGAAGAAAAATCCAGATGACCCAAACCAAGATGCTCAAAAGTGCAGCACCAACGAGGCATAGCAGAAAAAGGCGCAGGCTTGCCGGTCGGGCGTAATCGATCAGCACATCGCACAGGCCGACCCACATGTGCGCCAGCAACGCCGCAAAGAAAGCAAGGATGGCGGGCGTCATGCCGTAGCGGTCGACCACCCATCCACGCCACTCGCCATAAGAGTGGCGTGGATGGAGCAGCAGCGAGCAGAGAAGAAACAGGATGAAGAGCAACATGTAAACGGCGCTCGCGCGTTGCACCCACCATGCAGCCAGCCCTGTGGCTCGGAATCTCACAGGAGGACTCCTGCCGCAAGCGACGCCACAGCAACGGCGCCGAGGTTTACGAACCATGCACTGCGTCGCGCTGTCCGCAACGGTGAGCCAATGTTGAAGTCGCTCAGCAAATGGCGAGTGCCGGCAAGAAGGTGGTGGGAGAGGGCCCAGAGCAATAACACAGCAAGGGCCTTGACCGGTCTCAGGCTAAATATTGCACTCGCCTCAGCAAAGCCCTGCTCGCTTCGCAGCGACTGATCCAGTAGGTAGACGCCGCAGGGCACAACCACAGCCAGGAGAATGCCGGTCAGTCGATGGCCGATGGACGTCCAGGCACCCACGGGCATTTGAATCCGCAGAGGATTCAGGAATGATGGGCGTGAAAATCGAGGCATTGGTGTTTTGGAGCAGCAAGGTAGCGGTGAGCGATCGTAGGTCGCTCACCGCTCAAAAACAGGATGCACGACAAGCTCACGATCGAAGTCTTGCCATATGTGTTGATTTCCATCCAGAAGTGACCCACTGAGCCCGGCGATCTCCATCTAAAACTGACCCACGTAAGAACCCTAACCTGCTGCTTTTGGTGGCAGGAGCACAGGAGTGATTGACGTGGCGACACTGAGTGTCAGTCCAAGTCCACCCCCGAGCATCCTACCTGCGTGAGTGCTGCGCGACGTACTCCTTCAGCGCTCCGTCCATACGGGACTGCCAGCCCTCGCCGGTGGCGCGAAAGAAGTCCACGACCTCCCTGCTGTACCGCACCGACAGCAGCACCTTGCTCGATGCCGAGCGCGGTCGGCCGCCACGGTTCACCGTCGCCCGGGCCAGCATGTCGTCCGTCAATTCCGGCAACTCATCGTATTCCAATGCCTCCCCCTTGTGGGCATCCACCTTCGCCAGATCAGACCCCAAGCTGCGGACCGATCCGCTCTTGTTCGCGTTCATTGGCTTTCCTCATGCTGAAGATATGGCGATCCGCGACACGCGCGGGTGTATCCGACCACGACCATGCGCCCTGCCAGGAGGCCGAAGCAGATGATTCGGATTTCACCGTAGTCCTTGCGGTCGTCTTCAACCTCCAAGGTATTGCCCTCGAACACAATGGCGGCATCAGCGAAATCCAGACCCCGCTCGGCAAGCGTCTTGGCTCGCTTGACGGGGTCGAAGGTCATCTGCATAGGTTATTGCAGCTACACAAACCATCTGGCGCAAGGCCACTTTTCGCACGAATTGGGCGCCCCGACTCCGTGATCAGATCGGTCAGGCCCGGTGTTGTCTATGAGCGCTTGGCACCGAGAAGCAAGGCCTTTGCGGCTTCTATCCGCAAAGCCAGAGGCGCCGTCTCGTCGTTCATGACGCCTCTGAGAAAACGTACCGGATCTGCGTCCACTTGCTCGCACGTCCGCACTTCGGCCCGCGCGGGTACCTTCAAGGCAACTGGTTCGCGAGACTCACTCACTTCGATTGCACCAAGCTGGCTCAACGCGGCTTCGAATGCAACCTGTTGAATGGGCTCGAGCGCGCGCAGAAGCGTTGCCTGGCCTTCGGCGTTGAGAGGAAAGTCCAGCCACGGCGTATCGGCAAACACCGATGCCAAATCGGGGGCGACGAAAGCCGACCAGCGATCCGGGCTGATCTCGACGGGCGGCGCAACCGGGAATTTGGCCGTCTCGGTCATCCAACGTACGAGGGTCGACCCGAGGTCTGACAGGTACCGTGCACGGAGACCCTGCAGAAAAAGCTCGCCGGCATTCGGCGAAATCGGCGCGGCCAGGGAGAACCACAGCTGCAGTCCGTCGACGCCCGAGACCGCAATGGCAGGTGCAGGAAGGCCGAGATCCGATTGGGCACCCTTCCAGACCGAAGAAAGCTGTCTCCAACTCGCGGGTAGCGCCAACTCCAGCACCAAGGCTCGGATGCCACGCTGGCGCCCTTCATGTCCGACGCTCGGGGTGGCGCCATCTGCGGCTTTCGCGCCCAGTCCGTACAGGCGATCAAGTTCAAATTGCAATTGGCTCATACCGACCATGCTAGTCGACGATGTTTTCGCGCCGTATTTCTCGCAACCTGCGAACGTCCACTGTCGGCATTGGAGGAGGGCCCAGAACGGACCCGGTCATCCGGCTCGGGGCGTGGGGCGTGCGGTGTGTCGGGCCTTGGCCACGTGCCCTCTGGCAACGCATTCGCCAAGCACATCGAGGGGGAAGCCCGGGGCCAGGACGGACGCCCTTTGGCGATGGCTGACAACTGTCAGCCCAGCAAGCCTTGTTATGTCAAAGATGGAGCGTTCGATACCTCCACTCCCCCAGAATTCAAGGAGAACGGGCCTTCGTGGCCCGTTCAGTTCTTCTTCGCAAGCGTCGCAATTGGAAGGACGAAGGTCAGTGGGTTGCTGCCGAGTGCAGTGAAGCCGTGATGCTCGTAGAACGCAGCGGCCGTCTCGTCCTTGGCATCGACAACCAACGCGAAGACGCCCATGCCCGACTGCATTGCGCGCAGCCCTGCATCCCACAGCAGCGCCGCTCCGAGTTGCCTCTTCTGAAACGCAACGCTCACGGCGAGACGGCCAATGCGTGCCACAGGAACAAGGGGATAGCGCGGCAACTTCTTTACCATCGTCTCGGAAAGGTCTGTGAGGGGCACGCTGCCTGCTGCCAGGGTGTAGTACCCAGCAATCGCATGTGATTTCGCGTCGATGGCGACATAGCATGCGCCGGTGCGGCGGCGTATGTCCTGCGACGCTTGCTCTCGCAAGTACTTGTCGAGCGAATCGCTCCCGCAGACAAAGCCCGCGCGGTCATGCTCGGGCGCAAGCGCTTCTATGCGGAACTGAACTGTCACCGCGAGGAAGCGATCAACTTCTTGTGTGCCTTAGCCGCGCGTGCCATCGCAGGAGGGAGCGCGGGGGGATCGAGCAGCAATGCGGCAAAGCGCTGCTGTTCTTCCATCGAGAGGCGAATAATCTGCGTCTGCTCAATCGTGCGACGCGCGGCTTCTTGCGCGGCTCCGACGAGGAAGTCACTGAGGCTGCGTCCTTCGATTTCCGCGGCCCGTCGGACCACTGCCAGGACATCGGGCGCTATGCGAGCTTCGACACGCTCGGTTCGGGTGGTATCGGACATGGAAACCCTCTCTTTCCTCTCAATGTACGGTATTTTGCCGTACAAATCAAGAGAAGGAGATTCTTCCTTTTCCAGGGCTTTGTCACGTTGGCGATGCCACGTTGCAAAGCTGGCAGCGGATCAAAGGCTCAGAAGACGGCAAACGGATCTTGGGCGTTGCCGGTGAAAAGACGCCATGATTCGAAGCGCGCAGCCAACTGCTTGCGATAGATCGAGGCACGCAACAGGTGGCGTTTGAGTGCGAAGTGTTGGCGGATGGGCCCGAAGCTGGAGAGAAAAGTCTGGGTCCGCTCCGGCCAGCGAAATCCTCGCATGCGCCGCTCGCGTTCACGGGTGGGCTGATGGCTGTTCTCGGCACGGTTGTTCACGCGCGCACAGGCCTTCACGAACACGTGCCGCACGTTCGCAAGCTCCGGGATCTCGGCCTTCGCGGCCGGGTAGCTGCGCAATCGGTCGGTGACGATCTTGCGTGGTGCCTGCGGCAAGGCGGCAAGCACGCGCTTGAAGAAACGCTTTGCTGCGACCTTGTCGCGGCGTCTCTGGACCAGAACGTCGAGTTCGGCGCCATGCTGATCGACGGCACGCCACAGCAGATAGGTTTCCCCGCGCAGCGTCACGAACATTTCGTCCAGATGCCAGGTCGATCCCAGCTTGCGGCGGGCACCCTTGGCGTCATGCGCAAAGCGCGCGCCGAATTTGTCGCACCAGCGCCGGATCGTCTCGTAGCTGACGACCACACCGCGCTCGAACAAAAGCTCCTCGATGTCGCGCAGGCTCAGTTGAAATCGAAAATACCAGCGCACCGCCTGACTGATCACCACCCCGGGGAACCGATGACCGTGATAGAGCAACCTCTTCTTTTGCATCGAAGAAGCTTACGCCATCGACAACGTGACAATGCCCCTCCAAGGTATCGCCCTCGAACACGAGGGGCCCCCGACTCCAGGCTGGGCCGCCTCGCCCACCTTCGCCGCGCGTCGAACGCTCGGCCATGATCTCTCAGCACGAAGGAACGATTCGGCATGCCCGACGTGCAACGCCACTACTTCATGAGCCGGGCTTTTCGCCTAGCGGCGATCCTCCGGCACCGGCACGACGTGCTGCTTGGCCATTAGCATATAGCGCAGGTCCATTGTGCTCATCCCCAGGGGCGCCAGCCGGCCGCGGAACGCCGAGTCGAAGACCTGCATGACATCCTCGAAGCGCCAGTCAGTGCGTTCGACGGCAGGATGCATCACCGCCGGATGCGTCATGAGCTGCAGCGTGTCGCCGTGCACGCGCAGCACCTGGCCGTTGACGTCGTGCGCGGCGTCGGAAAGCAGGAAGGCGATCGCCGGTGCATTGCAGCGGGGATCGACGCTCACGCGGGCGGCGGTCGATTGCCCGTGCTCGCGCATGTACGCGTCGGTGCGGGCCGTGAGGGCGGTGGTCGCGATCGGCGATACGGCATTGACGCGCACGCCGTACGGCGCGGCGTCGATGGCCCAGCAATAGGTCAGCGACGCCAGCCCGCCCTTGGCGGCGCCGTAGGCGGCGGCCGACCCGATGCCGGCCTGGGCGCCGGAGGTGATGTTGACGATGGCGCCGCGGCCGGCCTTGAACATGTGCTTCATCGCGTGGATGCCGGCGAAGTACGAGCCCATGAGGTTGACCTCGAACAGACGCCGCGAGCGCGCCTCGTCGTGCTCTTCGTCCGGCGCGCCGAAATAGATGACACCGGCGTTGTTGACCAGGCCGTCGATGCGCCCGTGAAGCTGGACGCAGCGCGCGATCAGCGTTTCGCAGGCCTGCCACGAGGAGACGTCGGCGACCTGCGCATCGGCCCTCGCGCCGGTGCGTGAGATCCCGGCCGCCACGTCGGATGCGGCGGCCTCGTCGATGTCCGACACCACGAGGCTCGCGCCGAGTTCGGCCAGGTAGTGCGCACAGGCCGCGCCGATGCCCTGGCCGGCACCGGTGACGATGATGGCCTTGTCGGCGAGTGGCGTGGAAGCGGAGAGTCGCATGCGGCGGGCTTTCGATGCTGGGACGGTGCCTGCCATCTTGGACCTGTGGCGTCAGCGTCGGCAAGCCGGCTCGGCGCCGGCGGCGAATTCGGCACGTACATGATGCTTCTGGTGAAGCCCGTTCCCTCGCGAAGCGCATCGGGCTACGCTTGCTCGATACGGTACGGCGGCGAGGACAGGAGACCCAGTGATGATCGATGCACCCCATTGCGGATTGAGCGACGCGCAGGTGGCCACGGTCCAGACGGCCTGCGCCAGCGTGCTGGCGTGCTACTGCCATTGTGCGGACAGCCGCGACCACGCAGCCTTCGCCGAACTGTTCGCACCCGACGGCGTGTGGAAGCGCCCCGGAATGGTCATGCGAGGCCGCGACGAGATCCGGCGCTTCATGGATGCGCGGCCCACCGGTCATGTCACCCGCCACGTCTGCGGCAGCATTCATGTCGAGGTGATCGACCAGGACCATGCGCGCGGACTCAGCTACACCACGGTGTACCGCGATCCGGCCTATGGCGGCACGGGGCCGGCGAAGCTTGTTCAGCCGCAGATGGTCGTCGACTACCGTGACGAGTTCGTGCGCATCGACGGACGATGGCACATCGGCGCGCGGCATACCACGGTGGTGTTCTCGGACCAGGCATGACACCCCCGGCTGCAATGACGGTCTGCAACCTCCAGGTACGGCTTCATTCGCTGCCGGACGGCGCGGTCGGCATCGGGAATTTCGAGCTGTCGCGCGCGCCGATGCCGGTGCCCGGTCCGGGGCAGGTCCTCACGCGGACCCTGTACCTTTCGCTCGATCCGTACATGCGCAAGCGGATGCAGGAGGCGCGGCAGGGCCGCGCCGCGCTGCGCCCCGGCGACCCCATGATCGGCCGCACGCTCGGCGTGGTCGAGGCCGGCGCGGCGGGCGGATTCGCCGCGGGCGACCTGGTGCTGGGATGGGCCGGCTGGCAATCCTTCGCCGCGCAGGACGCCGAGCGCCTCATGCGCGTGACGCCGCTCGAGCCTTCCTCTTCGCCTTATCTCGGCGCGCTGGGTCGCCCCGGCATCACCGCATGGCTGGGGATGGTCCACCTCGGACAGGTGCGGCAGGGCGAGACGGTGCTGGTGTCCTCGGCGGCGGGTGCCGTCGGCAGCGTGGCGGCCCAGATCGCCCGCCGCTTCGGCGCCCGGGTGATCGGCATCGCCGGCGGCGCCGGCAAGTGCGCGTGGCTGAAGGGCGAGCTGGGCTTCGACGAAGCCGTCGACTACACGGCCTTCGACTTCGAGCGGCAATTGGAGCAGGCCACGCCGTCGGGTGTCGACCTGTGCTTCGAGTCGGTCGGCGCGGCCGTGCTCGACGCCGCTCTGTCGCGGATGAATCCGCGCGGCCGCATCGCGTTGTGCGGCCTGCTCGGACACTACCAATCCGATGCGGCGCACGCCTTCGCGAACTTCGCCCGCCTGCTCGATCGGGGACTGGCGCTGCAGGGCTTCCGGATCGACGACTTCGAGGCGCAGCATGCGCAGGCCGCTGCCGATCTGGCCCGGTGGTGGCACGAGGGCGCACTGCGCCAGCACGAAACCATGACCGAAGGGCTGGAGAACGCGCCGGCCGCCTTCGTCGGCATGCTGGCCGGCCGGGGCTTCGGAAAGCACATCGCCCGGGTGTCCTGATCCGCCAGAGCCCGGCTGCGCAAGACCTGGCACCCAAACAATCACATGCATGTGATCTTCGGGCGATGTGCGCGTCAGGCGCAGGTCGCCGATAGACTTTTCGTGCACCAAGGAGACACCCATGCTCGCGACACGCGCCACGGCGCTCTTCGGCATCGCCGCGCCGATCTTCGCGTTCTCGCATGCGCGCGAGGTGGTGGCCGCGGTCAGCCGCGCCGGTGGCATGGGGATCTATGGTGCGAGCACTTTTTCTCCGGAGCGTGTGGATGCGGACCTGGCATGGATCGCGCACCATGTCGATGGCAAACCCTTCGGTGTCGACGTCATGATCCCGCTGAAATCGGATGGCAAGGGCACAGGCACCGATGTCCGGACGCTCGAAGCCGCGCTCGAGCAATCGATCCCCCAGGGCCACCGGGACTTCACGGAGAGCCTGCTTCAGCGTTTCGGTGTGCCGCCGCTCGCCGAGGCGCTGCCCAGGCCTGACGACGGCCGCCCGGGTGGGCCCGGCTGGCGCTCGTCCTGGTACGAATTCCGCCTGGGCGCCGTCGAAAGCGGCGCGCTGATGCATGTGGAGATCGCGCTGCGCCACCCGATCGCGCTGCTGGTCACCGCGCTCGGGCCGCCGCCGCCCGATGTGCGGGCGCGCGCACGTGAACGCGGCATCAGGCTCGGCGCGCTGGTCGGCAGTCCGCACCATGCGCAGCAGCAGGTCGATGCCGGCGTCGATCTCATCATCGCGCAGGGCACCGAAGCGGCGGCGCACACGGGCGACATCTCGACCCTGGTGCTGGTGCCGGAAATCGTCGAGGCGGTGGCGCCGGTGCCGGTGCTGGCGGCCGGTGGCATCGGCTCCGGCGCACAGCTGGCCGCTGCGCTGGCGCTCGGCGCCGAAGGCGCATGGACCGGTTCCATCTGGCTCGCCTGCGCGGAAAGCGACGAGCCCGCCGCCGTCGTCGAGCGGCTGCTGGCCGCGCGTTCGACCGACACCCTGCGCTCGCGCTGCCGCACCGGCAAGCCGCTGCGGCAGCTGCGTTCCGAATGGAGCGCCGCCTGGGAGGCGCCTGACGCGCCGCCGATGCTCGGGATGCCCAGCCAGCATCTGCTGACCGCGCAGGCCGAGGAGCGCATCCAGCGCCATGGCCGCGCAGACCTGACGACCATCCCGGTCGGGCAGGTAGTGGGCCGCATGAATCGCGTGCAGTCCGCAGCCCAGATCGTTTCGTCGATGGTCGAGGACTGCGAGTCCACGCTCGTGCGCATCCGGCGCATCAGCAGCAATTCCAACCAGGAGACTCCATGAGATTGAACAAGAGGCGCATCGTGATCACCGGCGCCGGCTCGGGCATCGGCCGCGAGACGGCGCGCGTTTTCATGCGCGAGGGTGCGCGCATCGCGATGCTCGACATCGACCTGCCCGCCATCCAGCAGTTGGCGGTGGACAACAGGGCCTGGGCCATCGGGACCGACGTGCGCGAAGAGGCGTCGGTGGCTGCGGCGATCGACCAGGCGGCCCAGGCGATGGGCGGCATCGACGGCGTGGTCAACTGCGCCGGCGTGGCCAACGGACTGCCCTTCGAAAGCACCGACTATGCATCCTGGAAGGCGCAGATCGACACCAATCTCAACGGCACCTTTCTCGTGTGCCGCGAGGCGACGCGGTGGATGCGCAAGGAAGAGACAGCTTCCATCGTCAACCTGGCATCGGCCCAGGCGCTGCTGCCGACGGGCAGCAGTTCGAGCTACACCGCCTCCAAGGGCGGCGTCGTCGCTTTCAGCAAGACGATCTCGTTCGAACTGGCGCCGAAGATCCGCGTCAACGTGGTGTGTCCTGGAACCACCGGCACACCGATGGTGCAGGCCATTCTGGACGGTCCCAATCCCGATGCCGTGAAGCGAAACATCGCCGCGGTGCCGATGGGCCGCCTTGCAGCGACCGCCGAGATCGCCGACCTGATCCTGTTCCTCATCGGGCCGGAGTCGACCTTCATCACGGGCACGGCGATCGCGGCGGACGGCGGGCGCACGCGCCACTGAAGCAGGCACGGTCTCACGACGTTCCGGCAGCGCCGGCCGCCGCAAGGAGCCCTCGATGACCGCACAGCTCGATGAAGCGCTGCGCGGCCGGGTTCTCCATGCCTTCGATGTAGGCGAGCGCGAGCGTTGTCTCCATGGCCGGCGATGCCGCATCCAGGTCGAGATAGGCCACATGCTCCCCGCGGTGGCCGCGCATCACCTCGGGCACGAGCGCCACGCCCAGTCCGCTTTCGACGAGTGCGAGGACGGTGGCGATCTGGACCGCCTCCTGGCTGATGTCGGGAACGAAGCTGGCGGCCTGGCATGCGGCCATCGCCGAACCGTGCAGGCCCGGCGCGCCGGCGGCGCTGTACATGACGAAGCGCTCGCCGCGCAGCTCGGCCAGGGGCAGGCGCCGGCGCTGCGCCAGCGCATGGGTGCGAGGCAGCGCGGCGATGAAGCGGTCGCGCTGCAGGGCCACCAGGGTCGCCGCGCTCGGCTGCATCAGCGGCGCGCGCACGAGACCGACGTCCAGTGCGTCCTCGTTCAACATCTGCACGATGCTCGTCGACGTGGCTTCGCGCAGGACCAGTTCGACGCCGGGATACTGGCCGCGAAAGAGCGGGATCAGGCTCGGGATCAGCTGGTAGATCGCCGAGCCCACGAAGCCGATGCGCAGGCGTCCGGAGGTCCCCTCGGCCGCCTCGCGTGCGGAGCGCGCCAGCTGTTCGCCCTGATAGAGCAGCCGGCGCGCCTCGGCCACCGCGGCTTCGCCGCTGGCTGTCAGCAGCACGCCGGTCGATGTGCGCTCGAACAGGCGGCTGCCCAGTTCGGTCTCCAGCTTCTGGATCGACACGGACAGCGCGGGCTGCGCGATGTGCAGGCGCTCCGCGGCGCGGCTGACGTTGAGTGTTTCCGCCAGGACGACGAAATGCCGGACGCGTCGCAGGTCCATGTCGTGCTACTGCGGGAAGTACGCGGCCAGCGTCTCGCGCATCGTCACCACCAGTTCGGCGCGGCGCTTCTTCTGCACTTCGCTGATGCCGCCGAGACCGATCACCAGCGCTTCGCCGCTGTCGGTGACCGGCAGCGGCATGGCCAGCACGGCGCCGCCGGGCGTGACCAGGTCGGCGGTGAAGGCATAGCCCAGGCGCCGGACTTCGCCCAGCGTGGCAAGCAGCCCTTCGGTGGCCACCGAAGCGATCGCGCCGGTGCGCGCCTCGGCATTGATGCGGTGCGCGATCTTCTTCACTTCGGTGTCCTCCATCGTGCCGAGCAGCGCGTAGCCGGTGCCCGATGCGGCGAGCGGGCGCAGCGCGCCGCGCGTCACCTGCAGGCGCGCCATGCTGGTGGCCTGCAGCACGTGGATGTACTGGGACCACACACCGTTGCGAATGGCCAGGACCACCGCGTCGCCGGTCTTGTGCTGCAGCTCCTCCATGCAGCGCAGGGCGGTGCCGCCGACGAAGAGCGGGCTGTTGACCCAGTTGCCCAGCAATGCCACGCGGCAGCTCGGCAGGTAGGTGCGCGCCGCGCGGTCGAAGTACAGGTAGCCCATCGCCACCAGGCTGCGCAGCAGGGCCGAACTGCTCGATTGCGGCAGCTTGAGGATGCCGGCGATCTCCACCACGTTGGCGGCACGCTGGATCTCGTCGAAGTATTCGAGGATGCGCAGCACGCGTCCCGCGGATTTGACGACCCCGTCCGGCAGCGGCGGCCGCGCGCCGACGACGTGCTTCGTCTCTGCAACCCATTTCTTTCGCATGCGGCGATGTTAGCGGCAGGGTGCGTGGCCCCCCACACTTCGCATGGATGTGTTGATTGCGCGCGATGCGCCTGCCGACCTTGTCGCGCTGCGGCGTGCTGCCTACGATTTCGCCATGCCATTGAACGCCCAAGCCATCCTCGCGCATCCCTTCGCCGACATCGAGCAGGTGCTCGACGACAAGGCCTGCATGCTGTTCGCGTTGTCCATCGGTGTCGGCAGCGATCCGACGGACCTTGCCGAGCTGCCGTACGTGTTCGAGGAAGAGCTCCAGGCGTTCCCGACACTGCCGATCGTGCTCGGCCATCCCGGTCCCTGGATGGCGAACCCTGCGATGGGCATCGATCGCCAGATGCTGGTCCACGGCACGCAGCGGCTGGAACTGCACGCGCCGTTGCGGCCGGGCGCGCCTTTCGTGGCGCGCAACCGCATCCTCGAGCTGGTCGACAAGGGCGCCGACAGTGGCGCGATCATCGTCACCGAGCGCACGCTGTGCGACAAGGCCAGCGGCGCGTTGCTCGCGCGCATCGAGTCGGGCACCTTCTGCCGCGCCGACGGCGGCTTCGGCGGACAGCGCGATCTCTCGCACGACTTCAAGCCCGTGCCCGATCGCGCCGCCGACCAGGAATGCCGCATGCCCACGCAGCCGAATCAGGCGCTGTGGTATCGGCTCAACGGCGACCGCAATCCGCTGCATGCGAGCCCCGCGTTCGCTGCCAGGGCCGGCTTCCCGCGGCCCATCCTTCACGGCCTGTGCACCTATTCCGTCGCCGCTCACGCGCTCATGAAGATGGCCGGCGCCGCGGCCAGGCTGCGCTCGATCGAAAGCCGATTCACCAAGCCTGTGTTCCCGGGCGAGACGATCCGCGTGCAAGCGTGGAACGAGCCGCACGGCATGGCGTTTCGCGCGCATGTGGATGCGCGCCAGGCGGTGGTGCTCGACCGCGGGCTCGCGACCTTCGCTTGAGCCCGCGTCGAGGAAGATCAGCCCTTCTTCGGCCGCAGCGCGTCCCACTGTTCGGGCGTCCACTGCATCAGGTCGTCGACGCCGTTGGTGCGCAGGCCCTTGGCGCCGTCGATGGTGATGGCTTCGCCGGAAATGTAGGTCGCCAGGTCGGACATCAGGAATGCGTAGAGGTCGGCCAGTTCGCTGTGCTGGCCCACGCGGCCGAGTGGAATCATCGGGGCCGGATCCGCCGTGCGGCCGGCCTGCAGCTTCGCCGCCGCGCCGGGCGTTGGAAAGTTGCCGGGCGCCACGCCCACGGTGCGGATCTGCCGTGGCCCCCACTCGACCGCCAGCGTGCGCAGCAGCGTCAGGAGGCCGCCCTTGGCCACCGTGAGCGGCAGCATGAAGGGACGCCCGTCCTCGAAGCCCGCGGCCAGCGTGTACATCAGCAGGCCCGGCCGGCGGTCCGCGATCCAGCGCCGGCCGGCTTCGAGCGAGACGTAGGTCGCGCCGTGGAGCGACACGCGCAGCACCGCGTCCACCGCGCGCGAGGACAAGGTCTCGCTGCGCGCGAGCATGGTGCCGGCGGCGTTGTTGACGACCACGTCCTGCGGGCCGGCCTGCCACGCCTGGTCCATCATCTGCGCGACCGCCTCGCCTTCGCGGATGTCGCAGGCGATCGCCGTGGTCTTCTTCTGGCCCAGCGCATCGAACTCGGCTGCTGTCTCGCTCAGCACCTCGGCGCGGCGGCCGACGATGGTGAGCTCGGCGCCCAGTTCGACCGCGCGCCGCCCGACCGTCTTGCCCAGGCCCGTGCCGCCGCCCGTGATCAGCACGCGCTTGCCCGCCAGCATGGTTTCGCTGAACATCGATGTCTCCTTGAATGGGAATGCGGCGGAGGACTCAGCGCCCGCGAAAGACCGGCTTGCGGCGCTCGGCGAATGCGGAGCGCGCCTCGTGGTTGTCGTCGGTCATGGCCAGCAGCGGCTGCAGGCGCTGCTCTTCGGAGAAGGCCTGTTCCAGGCTGGCGCAGCTGCTGTTGGACAGCGACTTGATCGCCGCGAAAGCCAACGGCGCGATCTGCGCCAGGCGCTCGGCCGCGGCGCAGGCCATCGCGATGAGCTCGCCTTCGGGTGCCAGGCTGTCCACCAGGCCCGTGTCCAGCGCTTCGCCGGCCGGCACCACGCGCGCACTCAGCATCATGTGCTGCGCGCGCGCGGCGCCGACGCGGCGCGGCAGCGTGTAGAAGAGTCCGGCATCGGGGACCAGTCCCACCTTGCCGAAGGCGGCGCAGAACTGCGCGCCTTGCTGTGCGACGACGGCATCGCAGGCGGTCGCCAGCGACAGCCCGGCGCCGTAGGCCTTGCCCTCCACGGCGGCCACCACGGGTTTGGGTGCATTGCAGATCACGCGCACCAGCTCCTGCAGCCGGCCCAGCTTGTGGCGCAGCGTGCGCGCCAGCAACTCGGGTGCGGGTCGCTCGCTCTTGATGTCGCCGCCGGCGCTGAAGTTGCCGCCCGCGCCGGCCAGCACGACGGCGGAACACGCGTCGTCCAGGAAGCATTCGTGCAACGATTCGATGAGCGCATTGCGCATCTCGAGAGAGACGGCATTCATCTTTTCGGGTGCGTTCATCGTGAGGACGGTGACACGGCCCAAGGCGGTCTTTGAAACGGGTTCGCTCATGAATTCATTGTAGGCAGGCACCTGCGCCGCAAAGGCCGATCCGAGGCGTGTGCGCGAGGGCGCAACGCCAATATGCACATATGTGATGAATAGCCGCGTGCGCTGCAGCAGCCTCGCTGCGCGCGTTGCCCGATGCTCTAATCCGCAACACCCATGGACCTGAATTTCAGCCCCGAGCACCGCGCGTTCCGCGCCGACGTGCGGCGCTTTCTCGCCGACAGCCTTCCCGACGACATTCGCGCGCGCACCCTGCGCGGCGAGAAGCTCTCCAAGGCCGACCACATCCGCTGGCAGCGCATCCTGGCGGCCAGGGGCTGGCTCGGCCATTGCTGGAGCAAGGCCTATGGCGGCACCGGCTGGGGCCCGATCGAGCGCTTCATCTGGGACGAAGAAGTGCACCTCAACGGCGCCCCGCGCGCCAACATCCCGGCCATCGACCTGCTGGGGCCGCTGATCATCCATTACGGCACCGAGGCGCAGAAGCAGCGCTTCCTGCCGCGTATCCTGACCAGCGAGGACTGGTGGTGCCAGGGCTTCTCGGAGCCCGGCGCCGGCTCCGACCTCGCGGCCCTGAAGATGCGCGCGGTGCGCGCAGGCGACCACTACGTCGTCAACGGCACCAAGCTGTGGACCAGCTATGCGCACGATGCCAACTGGATCTTCTGCCTGGTGCGCACCTCGCTCGAACAGAAGAAGCAGGCGGGCATCTCCTACCTGCTGATCGACATGGCGCAGCCCGGCGTGACGGTCTCGCCCATCATCACCGTCGGCGGCGTACATGCCGTGAACCAGGTCACGATCGAGGACGTGCGCGTGCCGGCGGAGAACCTGCTGGGCCCCGAGGGTGACGCCTGGGCCATGACGCAGTACCTGCTGAGCTACGAGCGCATCGTCGGCGCCGGCCTGGGCGCGTCCACCCGCTACCTGGTCGAGGCACGCGCGTTCGCCGAGCGCACGCTGCGCGGCGGCGTGCCGCTCGCGCGCATTCCGCGCACGGCGCAGAAGCTGGCGTCGCTCGAGGCCGACCTGATGGCGCTCAAATTCACCGCCTACCGCGTGCTGGCCGACGAAGTGGCGGGCAAGGCCGAGGCCTCCATCGTCTCGGTGGTGAAGCTGCGCGGCGCGCAACTCCAGCAGTCCATCACCGAATTCATGATGGAAGAGGGCGGCCCGCTCTCGATCCCCGACGTGCAGACCTTGCCCGAGGGCGGCCCGGTGATCCCCGAGGCCGATGCCTATCACGCGCAGCAGGCCATGGACCGGCGCAAGCTGACCATCTACGGCGGCAGCGCCGAGATCCAGAAGAACATCATCGCGCGGCGAATCCTGCGCATCTAGGCATCCGACGTGGACTTCAGCTATTCATCCGATCAGCAGATGCTGCGCGATTCCGTGCAGCGCTATCTCCAACAGAAGTACGACTACCAGCAGCGCGGCGTCATGCTGAAGGCCGGCGGCTTCAGCGCCAAGGTGTGGCGCGACTTCGCCGACTTCGGATGGCTCGGTGCCGCGCTGCCCGAGGAAGCGGGCGGCTTCGGCGGCGGCGCCCTCGAGGCCGGCATCCTGATGGAGGCCTTCGGCCGGCGCCTGGTGCTGGAGCCCTACCTGTGGACCGTGGTGGTCGGCGGCGCGCTGCTGCAGCATGGCCCGCAAGGCGCGACACGCGATGCGCTGCTCGCGCAGATGGTGGCCGGCGAACTGCAGCTGGCACTGGCCGCGCTGGAAGATGACGTGGGCCAGGACTTCGCGCGCGTCGACACCATCGCCGTCGCGAACGGCGAGAGCTGGGTGCTGAAGGGGCGCAAGCGCGTGGTGCCGAACGGCGCGATCGCGCACCGGTTCTTCGTCAGCGCGCGCAGTGCCGAAGGCGTCAGCCTGTTCCTTGTGGCCAGGGACGCGCCCGGCCTGCGCATCCGCAGCTTTCGCAGCAACGATGGCCAGACGGCCGCCGAACTGACGCTGGAGGACGTCCGGGTGCCGCGCTCGGACATCGTCGGCCGCCTCGGCGAGGCCGTGCCGCTGCTCACGCTCGCCGCCGATCACGGCAGCGCCGCGCTGTGCGCCGAGGTGGTGGGCTCGACCGCCTACCTGGTGGACAGCACCTGCGAGTACCTCAAGACCCGCGAGCAGTACGGTGCGCCGCTGGCGAAGTTCCAGGTGCTGCAGCATCGGCTGGCCGACATGTACGTGGCGGTGGAACTGGCGCGCTCGATGGCCCTCGTCGCCGCGGCTGCGCTGACCGATGCCGGCAAGTCCGAACGCGAGCGGATGCACGACATCTCCGCGGCGCGCGTGCAGGCCATCCGCTGCGCGCGCCTGGTGGGCCGCGATGCGGTCCAGATGCACGGCGGCATGGGCATGAGCGAAGAGCTCGACATCAGCGCGCATTTCAAGCGCCTCATGCTCACCACGCTGCTGCTGGGCGACGAGGACTTCCATCTGGAGCGCATGGCCGCGCTCGGCTAGGGCGCGGGTTCGTCCTTGCTGTCGGGGGCCGCTGTGCGCGCCTCGGCATGCGCCTTCGCGATGTGCCGCGCCAGCGCCGGCAGCTTGTCGCTGCGGCGCAGGCGGTGGATGAAGTTGTCCTCGGCCGTCCATGCCGGAAGATCGGCGTCCGGCGCCTGCTCGCCCCAGAACTCGCGCCACGCATCGAACGGGTCGTGGAACGGCGCGGCCGCGGGCGCAGTGTCCGGCCAGCGGTCTTTGAGCGGACCGGTGGGCGGGTCTTCCAGCGCGGTGGCATAGAGGCGGTTCTGCACGCGGGCGCGGAAGTACCAGCGGCCTTTGTCGCGCCGGTAGCGATCGTGATAGAGGTTCTGCAGCACCACCCAGCGCGGCCCCTGCGTGGTCTGCACTTCGTGCTCGCAGCGGCAGGTGACCAGACCCTGAGCGTTGTCGGCATCGTCGAACTCGATCACGTGGTTCTGCACCTGGTGCGAGGTGGCGGTGAAGCCGCGCAGCACGCGATCGAAGACATCCTTGAGTGCGGCCCGCCCGCGCGTGCCGGGCCCGGTGCGGATGTCTTCGACATACAGGGATACCACGGCATCCAGATCGCGCACGTCGATCGCCAGCGCGTACTTGCTGGCGAGCTGCCGGATGCTGTCGAGCGACTCCAGCCGATCGAGGCGCGCCGCGAAATCTTCCGGCAGCGATGGATTCACGGCCTCTCTCCTGGTGTCTCTTCGGGGTCGGCCTATTGTGCGCAGCGTCACTGCAAGGAGCAACACAAGCAGCGCGCCAGAACCAATTCGACATGCATGTGATGAGTTGCCGCGCGCCCTCGCGCGAGGCGCGAAAGCAGGCGTGCTCTGTTAGCCTCATCGCGTCCTGGCGCGCCCTCGGCGAGCCGCATGCCTGCAGAGCGAATCCATTGAGTTCTACCATCATTTCTCCTTCCCAACCCTCCAGCCTCGACGCGCTCTTCGCGCCGCAATCGGTGGCCGTCGTCGGTGCATCGAACGACTGGCGTCGCTTCGGGGGGCGCGTGCTGCACTACCTGCGTCACGCCGGCTTCGGCGGCCCGCTGTACCCGGTGAATTCCGTGCGCGACGAAGTGCAGGGCATCAAGGCCTACCCGAACGTGGCGGCGATCGGCAAGCCCTTCGATTGCGCCATCCTTTCCATCACCGCCGAAGAGACCGTGCAGACTTTGCGCGATTGCGCGCAGGCGGGCGTCAAGTCCGCCATCGTCTACGGTGCGGGCTTCGCCGAGGTGGGGGCCGAAGGCCAGGCGCGGCAGGACGAGGTGGTGGCCATTGCACGCGCCAGCGGCATGCGCATCCTCGGCCCCAACTGCATGGGCCTGGTCAACGCCCGCGCCGGCTTCGTCGCCACCTTCGCGTCGGCCTACGAACAAGGCCTGCCCGAGCCCGGCCGCATCGGCGTCGTCACGCAAAGCGGCGGCTATGGCGGCTACATCCTGCAGCACGCGCAACTGCGCAAGCTGGGCCTCGGCTATTTCGTCGCCACCGGCAACGAATGCGACGTCGACATGGGCGAGGCGCTGGACTGGGTGGCGCGGCGCGACGACGTGGACATCCTGCTGGGCTACCTGGAAGGCGTGCGTTCGCCGGCCCGGCTACTGCAGGCGCTCGACACGGCGCGCAGCCGAAACAAGCCGGTGGTCATGATGAAGGTCGGCCGCACGCCCGAGGGCCGCGCCGCCGCCGCCTCGCACACCGCATCGCTCACCGGCGAGGACGCCGTCTACGACGCCATCTTCCGCGAGTACGGCGTGTACCGCGCCCGCACCACCGACGAGCTGCTGGACGTCGCCTACGCGCTGTCGCGCGGCAAGCGCCCGCACGGGCCGCGCACCGCCGTCATCAGCATCTCGGGCGGCGTCGGCGTGCAGATGGCCGACTTCATCGCCGACGCCGGCCTGCAGCTGGGCGAGGTGCCGGCGAAGACGCAGGCGCAGCTGCGCGAGATCGTTCCGTATTGCTCGCCGCACAACCCGATCGACATGACCGGCCTGGTCACCGCCAACCACGACATGCTGGGCCGCACGCTCGAACGCGTGCTGGAAAGCGATGCCTTCGACGCCATCATCCTGTTCCTCGGCATCGTCGGCATGGCGCCCAGCATGGCCGGCCCGATCTGCAACGTGCTCAAGGAAGTGGCGGACCATCATCCCGATCGCCTGCTGCTGCTGTCCGTCACCACGCCGCCGGATCTGCGCGAGACCTACCACGATGCCGGCTTCCTCGTGTACGAGGATCCGTCCGAGGCCGTGAAGGCGCTGGCGGCGCTGTACCGCTTCGAGCAGTTCTACCGCCGTCCGGCCGCGGTGGCCGAGACGCCGCCCGCCTTCGCGGCGGACCTGGTGCCCATCGGCACTGCGCCGCTCAACGAGGTGGAAGCGAAGCGCATCGTGGCCGCGTGCGGCATTCGCTCGCCCAATGAGATCGTCGTGCACAGCGCCGACGAAGCGGCTTTGGCGGCCGAGCGCATCGGCTTCCCGGTCGCGGTCAAGGTGGTGTCGCCCGACATTCTGCACAAGACCGAGCACGGCGGCGTGGCCTTGCGCCTGGCCGATGGCCCCGCCGTGTTCGATGCGGTGCGGCGCATGGCGGACCGCCTCGGCCGCGAGCTGCCGCAGGCGCGCATCGAAGGCTACCTGGTCTCCGAGATGGTGACCGGCGGCACCGAATGCATCCTCGGCGTCGCGCCCGACCCGACCTTCGGTCCGGTCGTCACCTTCGGCCTCGGTGGCGTGGCGGTGGAACTGCTGCGCGACGTCGCGATTCGCCTGGCGCCGGTGAGCGTGGCGCAGGCGCACGAGATGATGCGCGAGCTGCGCACCTGGCCGCTGCTCGCAGGGTGGCGCGGTGCGCCCGAGGGCGACATCGACGCCATGGCCCAGGCCATCTCCGCGCTGTCGCACCTGGCCGTGTCGCGGCGGGAGGACATCGGCGAGATCGAGGTCAATCCGGTGGTCGTGCGTGCGCGCGGGCAGGGCGTCGTCGCGTTGGACGCGGTCGTGCAGCGGCCCGCCCGCGCCGGGCACGAAGGCAACGAGAAGGAGCATCCATGACATCCAGCGCCGATTCGCCCGTCGTCACCTTCGAGCGCGAGGGACCGGTGGTCGTGCTCGCCCTCAACCGGCCCGACACGCGCAACATGATCAGCACCGAGCTCACCGATGCATTGCTGGAGGCCTTGGACCGCATCAATGCGGACGTGTCCATCAAGTGCGCCATCCTCACGGCCCACGGCAACGTGTTCTGCGCCGGCGGCAACCTGAAGGCGATGCGCGACCGCGAACATCACTTCGCCGGCGGCCCGTCGGAGATCCGCCGCTACTACGACCGCGGCGTGCAGCGCCTGGCGCGCGCCTTCATGGCGGTGGAAGTGCCGGTCATCGCCGCGGTGAACGGACCGGCCATCGGCGCCGGGCTCGACATCGCGCTGATGTGCGACCTGCGCATCGCTTCCGAGAAAGCCGTCTTTGCCGAGAGCTTCATCCGGCTGGGCCTGGTCTCGGCCGCGGGCGGCAGCTGGCTGCTGCAGCGTGCGGTGGGCCCGGCCATCGCGGCGGAACTCACATTGACCGGCGATGACTTCGACGCCCGCCGCGCGCTGGAACTTGGCGTGATCTCTCAGCTGCTGCCGCCGGAGCAGCTGATGCCGCGCGCGCGCGAACTCGCCGGGCGCATCGCGCGCCATCCCTCGCACGCGATCCGCATGAACAAGCGGCTGCTGCGCGATTCGGCCGGGCAGTCGCTCGAAGCCTCGCTCTCGCTCGCATCCAGCCTGCAGGGCCTGGCCCAGCACACGGCCGACCACGCAGAGGCCGTGGCCGCGGCGCTGGACAAGCGCAAGCCGGTCTACACCGACAAGTAGCACCGGCGCCGACGACCCCTCGCAAAGGAAACGACGAATGATCAACCTGATGGACATGACCGGGCGCAACGTGATGGTGACTGGCGCCGCGCAAGGCATCGGCCTGCATGCGGCCAAACTGCTGCACGAACTCGGCGGCAACCTCACGCTGGTGGACACGAATGCGGGCGCGCTGGCGGAGGCCACTGCTTCGCTCGATGCGCAGCGCGTGCTGACCAAGGCCGGCAGCGTGACCGACCGCGCCTTCGTCGAAGCCGTCGTCAAGGAGGCCGCGGCGCGATTCGGCGGCGTGCATGCGCTGGTGAACAATGCCGGCATCACCCGCACCGCGATGATCTCGAAGATGACGCCCGAGCAGTGGCAGGCCGTGATCGACGTCAACCTCACCGGCGTCTTCAACTGCCTGCAGATCGCCGGTGCCGACATGGTTCGCCGCGCGGATGCGGGCGACAGGGAGCCCGGCACCATCGTCAACATCTCCTCCGACGCCGGCCGCAAGGGCACGGTGGGGCAGATCAACTACGGCGCCGCCAAGAGCGGCGTGCTGGGCCTCACGATGAGCGCCGCGCGCGAGTGGGGCCGCTACGGCATCCGCGTGAACAGCATCGCCTACGGCGTGGTCGCCACCGAGATGACCGAAGTCGTGCGCAGCGAGAAGTTCCGCGACAAGTACCTGGCCAACATTCCGCTCGGCCGCTTCCTGGAGCCCGACGAGGCGGTCAAGGCCATCGCCTTCATGGTGTCGCCGGCCAGCAGCTTCATCACCGGACAGCACCTGTCGGTGAACGGCGGTTCGCACATCACCGCATGAACCCGCGCCTGCTGCATCCGCGTTCGGTGGCCGTCGTCGGCGCATCGGAGGACGCGGGCAAGACGCGCGGCAAGATGCTGCGCTGCATGAAGGACGGCGGCTTCACCGGCCCGGTGTACCCGGTCAACCCGGGCGGCTACGCCACGATCCAGGGGCTGAAGGCCTATGCCTCGCTGCGCGATCTGCCCGAAGTGCCGGACCTGCTGCTGATCGGCATTCCCGGCGCTGGCGTGCCTGCGCTGATCGAGGAAGCCGCGGCCATGGGCTGCGCGGCCGCGATCGTCTTTTCTTCCGACATTCCCGAGGCGGAGCTCGAGCGTGCCGCGCGCTTGGCGCGCGAGAAAGGCATGTCCATCCTCGGCCCCAATACCGAGGGGCTCTATCTGCCGAAGGCGGGCCTCGCCGCGACCTTCGCGCACGTGGTCGAGGAGTGCATCGACCACCCGCCGCCGCGCCGTCCCTCGAAGCGGCCGGTGGCCGTGGTCTCGCAAAGCGGTGGCATCGGCTTCGCGCTGTTCGGACGCGCCCTGGCGGAGCACCTCGATGTCCACAGCGTGACGACCACCGGCAACGAGATCGACCTCGAATGCCTCGATGTCGTCGAGCAGCTGATCGATGGCGGGGAGATCGGCGTCATCCTGCTGTTCATCGAGGGGCTGAAGAATCCGCGCCGCTTCGCGGCCATCGCCGAGAAGGCGGCGGCCCGCGAGATCCCGATCGTCGTCATGAAGATCGGCCGCTCCGAGGCCGGGCAGCGCGCCGCCGTGTCGCACACCGCGCACCTGGCCGGCGCCGATGCCGCCTACGACGCGGTGTTCGAGCGCCACGGCGTGATCCGCGTGTCGGACGCCGAGGAAATGCTGTCGGTCGCCGCGGCCTTCTCGCTCATGCCCTTCATGCGCGGCGGCCGCACGGCGGTGATCACCACCTCCGGCGGCGCGGGCGGCTGGGCGGCCGATCTGCTGTCTGCGCAGGGCCTCACGCTGCCGCCCCTGAGCGATGACGTGCAGCAGAAGATCAAGGCGCTGGTGCCGGCGCTGTCGTCGGCCGGCAATCCGGTCGACACCACCGTCACCGCCACCGAGAACAAGGGGCTCGCCATGCTGGGCGTGATCGATGTGCTCGCGCGCTCGGGCGAGGTGGATGCGGTGCTGGTCAACATGGGCCTGTCGCCGCGCGGCCGCGTCCAGGGCATGGCGCCCGCGCTGAAGCCCTTGCTCGAACGTTGCGGCATCCCGGTGCTGTTTCATTCGCATATCGCACCGTCGGAAGAAAACCTGGCGGCGCTGGCCGACATCGGCGCGCATGGCTTTCCCTCGTTTCGCGCCTGTGGCTGCGCGCTCGAGGCGCTGCGCCGCTATGGCGGTTTTCAGGCGCGCCGGCGCGAGGCCGCGAGCCGTCCGCAGGAACAGGCGACCGCGCCTTCATGGTTCCGGTCGAACGCGCTCGCCGGCGGCGTGCTGGGCGAAGCCGACACGCGCAGGCTGCTGGCCCACTACGCCATTCCCGTGCCGCCCGCCGCCATGGCCACGAGTGCGGGGCAGGCATTGGAGCAGGCGCGCGAGATGGGCTTTCCCGTGGTGCTCAAGATCCAGTCGCCGGACATCGCACACAAGACGGAGGCTGGCGGTGTGGTGCTGGGCGTGGAAGAGCACGCGCTCGAGGCGGCCTACGCGCGGCTGCTGGACAACGTGCGCCGCCACGCGTCGCAGGCCCGCATCGAGGGCGTGCAGGTGCAGAAGATGATGCCGCCTGGTCACGAGATGGTCGTGGGCATGGTGCACGATGCGGATTTCGGTCCGCTGGTGATGCTGGGCTTCGGCGGCATCTACGTCGAGGTGCTGAAGGACGTGGTGTTCGCGCCGCCGCCGATCTCGCATGCGAACGCGCGGCGCATGATCGACGGCCTGAAGGCGGCGGCCATCCTCAAGGGTGCGCGCGGCCGTCCGCCGGCCGACCTCGACGCGCTGGCGAAGCTGCTGGGCGCCGTCGCGCGGCTGGCCGCGGAGGGCGAAGGCGTGGTGGACCAGATCGATTTCAATCCCGTGCTGGTCTATCCCGAAGGCCAGGGCGTGGTGGCCGTGGATTCGCTGATTGCGGTCCGGCCGCCGCAATGAACGAGGGACAGACGATGAACCCAGAGAACGCCGCGCAGGCGAGCGCCCCGGCACAGACCGATGCGCAATTCCAGAAGCATCTCGACGAAGGCCGCTTCATGATCCAGCGGGCCGTCAAGTCGGGCCGCGCCTTCTTCTACCCGCGCGTGGCCGAGCCGCTGACCGGCGACACCGCGCTCGAATGGTTCGAGCCCAGCGGCCGCGGCATCGTGTACTCGACCACGGTGGTGCGCACCAAGCCGCCGGCGGAGTCGTACAACGTCGCCCTGATCGACCTCGAGGAAGGTCCGCGCCTCACGAGCAAGGTGGTCGGCATCGCCGCCGCCGACGTGCGCATCGGCATGAAGGTGAAGGCGCGCATCGAGCCCGGCGACAAGGCGCTACTGGTGTTCGAGCCGGTGGAAGGGGGCGCGGCATGAGCGGCATGGGCTTTCCGCGCGGCAAGACCGCCGTGGTGGGCGCGGCCACCTATGGCATGGGCTCCGCGCCCGGCAACGAGGCGATCGATCTCGCGGCGAAGGCTGCGCTGCTGGCGCTGGCCGACGCCGGCCTCAAGCCTTCGGACGTCGACGGCCTGTTCACCACGCTGCCGCAGGACCCGCTGTCGTCGCTCACGATGGCCGAGTACTTCGGCATCCATCCCAAGGTCACGGACAACCTGCGCACCGGTGGCTCGTCGTTCCAGATCCAGGCCATGTGGGCCGCGCTGGCGCTCGATGCCGGCCTGTGCGACGTGGCGCTGATCACCTACGGCAGCAACCAGCGCTCGTCCGCGGGCGGCCTGGTCTCCGGCGGCGGCACGCCGATCGTCCACGAGCACCGCTACAAGCCGATGAATCCGCCGTCGTCCTATGCGCTGGCCGCGGCGCGCCACATGCACGAATACGGCACCACGCGCCACCATCTGGCCGAGGTGGCCGTGGCCGCGCGCAAGTGGGCGCAGCTCAATCCCGACGCCTTCATGCGCGAGGACCTGAGCATCGACGACGTGCTGAATGCGCGCATGGTGTCGGATCCGCTGACGGTGCGCGACTGCTGCCTGGTGACCGATGGCGCGGCCGCGGTGGTCATGGTGCGCGCCGAGCGCGCGCGCGATTTTCCGCACCGGCCGGCCTACCTGCTGGCCTCTGCTTCTGCCACCTGGCATCGCTCGATCGCCAACATGCCGGACCTGTGCGTGACGGCCGCCACCGAGAGCGGCGCACGCGCCTATGCACAGGCCGGGCTGACGGCGAAGGACATCGACGTGGCCGAGCTGTACGACGCCTTCACCATCAACACCATCCTGTTCCTGGAAGACCTCGGCTTCTGCGCCAAGGGCGAAGGCGGCGCCTTCGTGGCCGATGGCGCCATCGCGCCGGGCGGGCGGCTGCCGGTCAACACCAACGGCGGCGGCCTGTCGTGCGTGCATCCCGGCATGTACGGGCTCTTCACGATGGTCGAGGCTGTGCAGCAGGTGCGCGGCACCGCGGGCGCGCGGCAGGTCGAGGGCGCGAAGGTCGCGATCGCCCACGGCAACGGCGGCGTGCTGTCGAGCCAGGCGACGGCGATCTTCGGTTCGGCGGACACGCTGTAGCCGCCGCACGGGCGAGGGCGGCACCGAACCGCAGCAGGCACGGAGTACCAATGAATCACAGATGTGCGCAATCGCCTGGTCCGGGGTAATCACGTTTGAATCTGCACGCTCGCGCTCTTATCGTTCAGATGAAACCCGCCACGAGACAACATCCACGAAAGCTGATGACCATGCACCCGAACCGATTGACTCGCAGAGGCGCCGCTCTGGCACTCGCTGCCGCCGCCGCCATGGCGGCCTGGCCCGCGGCGGCGCAGGATGGCTATCCCAACCGCCCGATCAAGTTGGTCGTGCCCTACGGCGCCGGCGGGGGCACCGACCAGATCGCACGGCTGATGGCCGAGAAGCTTCAGCAGCGGCTCGGCCAGCCGGTGGTGGTCGACAACAAGCCGGGCGCCGGCACGGTGATCGGCTCCGAGTACGTCTCCAAGCAGCCGGCCGATGGCTATACGCTCCTGCTGACCACCTCGGGCCTGACCAGCGCGCCGGTCATGATGGCCAAGGTGCCTTTCGATCCGGTGACGAGCTTCACCCCGATCGCGCCGCTGGCCATCATGTTGATCTCGCTGTCGGCTTCCAACGACGTACCGGCATCGACGGTGCCGGAACTGATCGCCTACATGAAGGCCCATCCCGGCAAGCTCAACTACGCGTCGTATGGCGTGGCGACGACCAACAATCTGGCCATGACGCTGTTCAACCAGCGCGCGGGCGTGCAGTCGACACACGTCCCCTACAAGGCCGGTGCCCAGGCGCTTCCCGATCTGGTGTCCGGCCAGGTGCAGCTGATGTTCGATTCGATGCAGACATCCGGTCCATTGATCAAGGCCGGCAAGCTCAAGACCCTCGCCCTCGCGACCTCCGCCCGCTCGCCGCTGATGCCCGAGGTGCCGACGGTGGCGGAGGCCGGCCTGCCCGGCTTCGCATTCGAACCCTGGTTCGGCCTGTTCGGGCCGGCGGGCCTGCCGGCGCCGATCGTCAACCGGCTCAACAAGGAGATCAACAGCGCCCTGAAAGAGCCGGAGGTGCTCCAGGCCATGCGCATCCAGTACCTGACGCCGACGCCTGGCAGTGCAGACAAGATGCGCGAACTGGTCCGAAAGGATCTGGCGTACTGGGCCGCCGCGGCCAAGGTGGCAGGCGTTCAGCCCGAGTAGGGCCTGCATGGACATGAAGCACGACGCTAACGCCGACCGGCAACCCGCATGAGCCAGCGCATCGCGCCGCCGCGTCGCATCTCGACCGGCCTGACGCTGGGCGACCTGATCGAGCGCAACGCGCGCTTCCTGCGCGACGGCGTGGCCTTCGAAGACGGCGCGCGCAGCCTGACGCATGGCCGCTACCACGAGCGGGTCTGTCGCCTGGCCGCGGCCCTGGAAGCGCGCGGCTGCGTGCATCAGGACCGCATCGCCATGCTGGCGATGAACTGCATCGAGTACTTCGAGCTCTATGGCGCCTGCGAGTACGCCGGCTTCATGGCGGCCACGGTCAACTACCGCCTCGCGCAGGCCGAGATGCTCGCCATCCTCCAGAGCGCGGCACCGGCTGCCTTCGTGTTCGAGAGCGAGTATGCGGAGTGGGTCGGCCGCCTGCGCGAACAGTTGCCGCAGGTGCGCGCGTGGGTCTGCATCGGCCCTGCGCCCGACTGGGCCGAAGCGTACGAAACCGTGCTGGAGACGGCCACCGCGCAGGGGCCCGCGGGGCGTGCCGAGGAGGACGACATCGCCCACCTGATCTTCACCAGCGGCACCACCGGCAAGCCCAAGGGCTGCCTGCTGGCGCATCGCGACAGCGTCAACAAGGCGCAGATGCATGCGGCCGAGATGGGGATCTCGCCGGCCGACCGGATGCTGCTGGTCATGCCCTACTTCCACGTCGGCGCCAAGGGGCTGCAGATCGGCGCGTTGTGGCGCGGCGCCACGGTGCTGGTGCAGCGCCAGTTCGAGCCGGCGCGCGTGCTGGATGCGATCGAACGCGAGAAGGCCAGCATCCTGCACCTGGCGCCGACGATGGTGCAGTCGGTGCTCGACGAGCCGGACATCGCCCGGCGCGACCTGTCGTCGGTGCGGGTGCTGTGCTATTCGGCCGCGCCGATGCCGATCCCTGTGCTGCGCAAGGGCCTGGCCTTGATGGGCAATGTGTTCCATCAGGTCTACGGGCAGACCGAGGGCGCGGTCAGCGTGCTGCTGCGATCGCAGCACCGGCCGGACGGCAGCGCGCGCGAGCGCGCCCGCCTGGAGTCGGTGGGGCAGCCCTTGATCGGGACCGATGTCCGTCTCGTCGGCGAGGACGGCCGCGACGCGGCGCCCGGCGAGGCCGGGGAGATCGTCTATCGCGGCGGCGTGATGTTCCGCGGCTACTGGAACGACATGCCGGCCACGCTGCAGGCGCTGCGCGGCGGCTGGATCCATTCGGGCGATGTCGGGCGCTTCGACGAGGACGGCTTCCTCTACATCGTCGACCGCAAGAAGGACATGGTGATCTCGGGCGGCGAGAACATCTACTCGCGCGAGGTCGAGCAGGCGCTGGCGCAGCACCCGGCGGTGCGCGAGGCCGCGGTGATCGGCGTGCCCGACACGCGCTGGGGCGAGGCGGTGCGCGCGGTCGTGGTGCTGCATGCCGGCGCCGAGGCTTCGGCGCAGGTGCTGATTGACCACTGCCGCACGCTCATCGCCAGCTACAAGAAGCCGCGCAGCGTGGTCTTTGCGACCGAGCTGCCCAAGCTGAACAACGGAAAGATCGACAAGAACCGCATCCGCGCCCTGCATGGCGCAGCCGCGCAAGACCCTGTGGAAAGCACTGCATGAACTACGACAAGTACCAGTATCTCCGGATCGAGATCGGCGACGACGGCGTCGCGATCCTGACGCTCGACCGCCCCGACACGCTCAACGCGGCGAGCGTGCCCATGCACCACGAACTCGAGCGCATCTGGCTCGACATCAACGACGACGAGCGCATCCGCGCCGTGGTGCTGACAGGCGCCGGCAAGGCCTTCTCCGCCGGCGGCGACCTCAAGGGCATGGCCCGGCGCGTGGGAACGAAGGACAACTTCCGCCACTCGCTGCGCGCGCCGGGCAACACGCGCCGGCTCTGGCAGAACATGGTCGAGACGTCGCCGCCCGTGATCGCAGCCATCAACGGCGACGCTGCCGGCTTCGGCTGTTCGCTCGCACTGTTCTGCGACATCACGGTCATGGCCGAGAACGCGCGCATCGGCGACAGCCACACCAAGGTCGGCCTCGTGGCCGGCGACGGCGGCGCGGTGGTGATGCCGCTCCTGATCGGCGATGCCCGCGCCAAGGACCTGCTGATGCGCGGACGCCTGATCACCGGACGCGAGGCGCATGCGATGGGCCTCGTGACCCATGTATTCCCCCAGGAACAGGTGCTGGCCGAAGCCACCGCCATCGCACGCGAACTCGCGGCATTGCCGGCATGGGCCGTGCAGTGGACCAAGCTCTCGGTGAACAAGCGCGTGAAGGAGCAGCTCAATCTGGTGCTCGACACCTCCATTGCCTACGAGATGCTGACCATGAACAGCGGCGACCATGCGGCTGCGGTCACGGCTTTTGCGGAGAAGCGCAAGCCGGAGTTCAAGGGCGAATGAGCATGAGCGAACAAGCGGCCGCCACGGACTGGAACGGCCTCGACGACGAGCGCTTCCGCGCCCGCGCCGCCGCCTTCTTCGATGCCAATTGCCCGCCGGCGCTGCGGCACCAGCCGAAGCGCCTGCGCTGGCACGTGGTGAAGCCCTGGTTCATGACGCTCTCGCAACAGGGGTGGGTGGCGCCTTCGTGGCCCGTCGAATGGGGCGGCATGGGGCTGTCGCCGGTCAAGCAGCTGATCTACATCGAGGAGTACGAGCGCAGCGGCGCGCCGGTCATGCAGACCCAGTCGCTGACCAACTTCGGCCCGATCCTGATCGCGCGCGGCACCGAAGCGCAGCGCCGCAAGTACCTGCCGCGCATTCTTTCGGGCGAGGACGTCTGGGTGCAGGGCTATTCGGAGCCCGATGCCGGCTCCGACCTTGCCGGCCTGCGCACCGACGCGCGGCTCGAAGGCGACGAGTTCATCATCAACGGCCAGAAGATCTGGACCACGATGGGCTTCGACGGCACCCACATGTTCGCGCTGGTGCGCACCGACAAGACGGTGCGCAAGCAGGCCGGCATCAGCTTCGTGCTGTTCCCCATGGACCAGCCCGGCATCACCGTGCGGCCCATCCGCGACATCTCGGGCGGCGAGGAATTCTGCGAGGTCTTCCTGCAGGATGTACGCGCGCATCGCAGCGACGTGGTCGGCGAACTCCACGGCGGCTGGAACATTGCCAAGACACTGCTCGGCTTCGAGCGCGTGTGGTCGGGCTCGCCTCGCCAGTCGCTGATCGCGCTCGCGCGCCTGGAGAAGGTGGCGCGCGCCAGCGGGGCCTGGGCCGACCCGGTGTTCCAGGACCGCTACACGCAACTGCTCTTCGACGTGCGTGACCTGGCCGCGATGTACGAGCGCCTCGTGCACTCGCTCTCGCTGGGCAAGGGCTTCGGTCTCGAATCCTCGCTGCTCAAGATGACCGCCACCGAGACCTGCCAGCGCGTGACCGAACTGCTGGTCGAAACCGCGGGGCAGGACGGTGCGACCCAAGGCTACGTGGACGTGGGCGGCGAGTCCATCGACCTGCTCACGCCCTTCCTCGAGTCGCGCGGGCCGACGATCTACGGCGGCTCGAACCAGATCCAGCGCAACATCCTGGCCAGGCAGTGGCTGGAACTTCCGGGATGAAGGAGCCGCCGATGAACACAGCAGATCAAGACGTCGACATCGCGACCCTGCTGCGCGACAGCGCGCGCGACTTCGCAGCCGGCGAGCGCGACCATGGCGCCCTGCGCGCGCGCGCGTGGAACCCGGCGCTGCCCGGCTTCGATACGGCGGCCTTCGCGCAGATGCAGGCGCTGGGCTGGCGCGGCATGCTCGTGGCCGAGGCACAGGGCGGCGCAGGGCTCGGCCTGCGCGAGGCGGCAGCGGTCGCGCAGGAATTGGGGCGCAGCCTGCTGGGCGAGCCCTTCGTGGCGACGGCCGTGCTGCCGGTCACCGCACTGCTTCACGCCGCCGTGCAGCCGCAGGCGGTCGCGTTGCTCGGGGACGTGGCCTCGGGCGCCGCCACTTTGGCGCTGGCGTGGCAGGAGCAGCCCGCATCGATCGCGGCCGATGCCATCCGCACCGAGGCCTGGCGCGAGGGGAACGGCTTCGTGATCTCGGGCCGCAAGGGATGGGTGGCTGGCGGCGCGGCGGCCACGGCCTTGCTGGTGTCGGCGCGCATCGACGAGGGTGTCGGTGTGTTCCATGTGCCGCCTGATGCTCCCGGTGTGCGGGTGTCGAACAGCTGGCAGACCGATGGCACGCCTTCGATCGCGGTGGCGCTGGACCACGTGGCCGTCGAGGCCGATGCGCTCGTGGCCGCGCCCGCGCACGGGCGTGCCGTGCTCGCGCAGGCGCTCGACGCGGCGGTCGTGGCCGCCAGCGCCGAGCTGCTGGGTGTGGCGCACGAAGCCTTCGACATGACGCTGGCCTACATGCGCACGCGCGTGCAGTTCGGCCAGCCCATCGGCAGCTTCCAGGCGCTGCAGCACAAGGCGGTGGACCTGCTGGTTCAGCGCGAGCTCGCGGCCGCGGTGCTCGACGAGGCACTGGCCGCGTTCGCGGACGACGCCTGCACGGGCCCCGAGCGCAGCCGCATTGCGAGCCGATGCAAGGCACGCTGCAGCGATGCGGCACTGCGCATCACGCGCGAGTGCATCCAGCTGCATGGGGCCATCGGCTACACGCACGAATCCGATATCGGCCTCTACCTCAAGCGCGCCCTGGTGCTCTCGGCCTGGCTGGGCAATGCGGCCCAGCATCGCCGGCGTCATGTCGAACTGGCCGTCCCTTAGACGACCTTCGGCTGGCTGCGCTCGCGCGTCGGCCAGCCGATCTCCGCCAGCACTTCGTCGGTGTGCTGCCCCAGCGTCGGCGGCGGCGAGGGCGTGCGCACCGGCGTGCCGCTCATGCGCAGCGGCGAGCTGACCAGGCGGATGGAGCCGGCCGTCGGATGCTCCACCTCGCTCACCATGCCGCGCGCCTGCGCTTCCGGTGATTCGAGCGCCGCGCCGACGGTGCGCACGCGGCCGGTCGGAATGCCGGTGGTCGCCAGGCGCGCCTGCCAGTGCGCCGCGTCCTGCGTGCGCAGGATGTCCGACAGCAGCGGCACCAGCGCGTCGCGGTGGCGCGCGCGGTCGGCGTTGGCGGTGAAGCGCACATCGGCCACGATGTCGGGGCGCTCCAGCACCTGCTCGCAGAACAGCCGGAACTGCCGGTCGTTGCCGACCGCGATCACGATCTCGGCGTCGCGCGTGGGGAACACCTGGTAGGGCACCACGGCCGGATGCCCATTGCCGTAGCGCACGGGTTCCTTGCCCGAGACCAGGTACGAGCTGCCGACGTTGGCCAGCATGGTCAGCTGGCAGTCGAACAGCGCCATGTCGATCCGCTGGCCCAGGCCGTCGTTGCGCCGCGCGATGATGGCCGCCAGGATGGCCTGCACCGCGTACATGCCGGTGAACAGGTCGGCCACGGCCACGCCCACTTTCATCGGCTCGCCCTCGGCCTCGCCGGTGATGGACATCAGCCCGCCCTCGGCCTGCATGATGTAGTCGTAGCCGGCCCGGTCCGCCAACGGCGAGCTGCGGCCGTAGCCGGAGATGGAGCAATAGATCAGGTCCGGCCGGCTCGCGCTCAGGCTGTCGTAGTCCAGTCCGTAGCGCTGGAGTGCGCCGGCGCGGAAGTTCTCCACCACCACGTCGCAATGCGCGAGCAGTTCGCGCACCAGCGCCTGGCCTTCGGGCTGGCTGATGTCGACCGCCACGCTGCGCTTGTTGCGGTTGGCGCAGAAGAAATAGGCCGACTCGCCGCCCACGTTGGGCGGGCCCCAGCCGCGCGTGTCGTCGCCGCCGGCGGGGTTCTCGATCTTGATCACGTCCGCGCCCAGGTCGGCCAGCGTCATGGTGCACCAGGGACCCGCGAGCACGCGCGACAGGTCGAGGATGCGGACGCCGGCGAGGGCGGGCTTGCGCGGCTGCGCGGGTTGCGCCGTGCTCATGGCGCCGTTCATTCGCCGGTGAAGCTGGGCTTGCGCTTTTCGATGAAGGCGCTCACGGCTTCCTGGTGGTCCTTGGTGATGTTGGACAGGCCCTCGTAGGCCATGCCCACGTCCAGCGCCGCCTGCGCGGCCTGGCGCAGCGGCAGGTTGATGGTGATCTTGGTGCCGGCGATGGATTGCGTCGCGCCCTCAGCGAACTTCTTCGCCCATTCTTCCGTCAGGCGGTCGACCACGTCCATCGGGCCGGCTTCGGCGATGAGGCCGATCTCGGCGGCCAGCTTGCCGGTGATGAGATCCCCGCCCAGCAGGTATTTGCGCGCGCGCGCATAGCCGATCAGCTGCGGCCAGATCAGCGCGCCGCCGTCGCCGGCCACCAGGCCCATGCGCACGTGCGGGTCGCCGATCTTCGCGTCCTCGTTGGCGATCACCACGTCGCACAGCAGCGCAATGGTCGCACCCAGGCCGATGGCGTGGCCGTTCACGCGGCAGACGATCGGCTTGGGACAGTCGAGCATGCCGAACACCAGCTGGCGCGAATGGATCACGCCCTTGTAGAACAGGCTGGGGTCGTCGATCTTGGTCTGCATGCCGACGATGTCGCCGCCGGCCGAGAAGCTGTCGCCCGCGCCGGTGAGCACGATCACGGCCACGCTGTCATCGCTGGAGGCGGTCTGCACGGCGCGGATCAGCTCCAGGCTCATGGGGCCGCCGACGATGTTGCGCTTCTCGGGCAGGTTGAGGGTGATGCGAAGGATCTTGCCGTCCTGCTGGATCAGCAGGCGTTCGTAACCGGAATAGCGGGACATGGTGCTCCTAGGGGGAAGTGGATGTGGGGGTGGTGCCGGCGGTGCCGATGGCGCGCACGAAATCCGCCGCCAGGGTGTGCGGGCTGTCGATCAGCAGGCGGCCGAGCACGCGGTTCCAGTGGGTCTCCGAACCGTGGGCCATGCGCCATTCGTGCAGGCGGCGGGTGTAGAGCTGCAGGTCGTATTCCTGCGTGATGCCGATCGCGCCGTGCAACGCGTGCGCGATCGAGGCCACCAGCTGCGCCGCCTCGCTGGTGCGGGCCTTGGCCACGGCGCAGGCGGCATCGGCCGGGATGCGGGCCGCGCCCTGGAATGCGGCTTCGGCCGCGATGCAGCCGGCGGCCACGTGCTCCGCCATCACGCTCAACTGGTGCTGGACCGCCTGGAACTTGCCGATCGACTTGCCGAACTGCACGCGTTCGTTGCCGTAGGCCAGCGTCATGTCGAACACGTGCTTCATGGCACCGGCGAGCAGGCCGGCATGCAGTGCGGCGGCCAGCGGCTGCAGGCCGGCGGCGGCGCTTGACGGCAATGGGCGGCCTGCACCGGCCGGCCAGTGCAGCGATGCGGCGAGGCTGCCGTGCACGCCGGTCGGTACCCGCCGGGCGCCGGCCACGGGCAGCAGCCGCAGCGCATCGCCATCGGCCGCGATCACGTGCGCGGCGACGAGCGCGCACGGCACCAGCGCTGCGTGCAGCGCGCCGTCCGCGTCGCGTACCAGGCCGGGCGCGAAGGTGATCAGGCCGTCGGGCAAGGCCTCGCGCGGCGCCAGCAGGCGCGCACCGAAGGTCTGCGCCAGCGGCAGCGGCACGGCATGCGCGCCGCACAGCGCGAGCACCGGATGGAAGTCGGACAGGCTGGCGCCCGCGCCGCCTTCTTCCTCGGCGGCCAACAGTTCCAGAAAGCCGGCGTCGCCGATGGCCGCCAGCAGCGCGGCATGGGAGCCACCGGCTTCGATGGCGCGCACGTCGGCCGGCGTGCAATGGTCACGGAGGATGGATGCGAGTGCTTCGGCGAACATGGAGGTCCTTCTGTTGTCAGCGCAGGCCGAGACCGCGCGCGATCATTCCACGCAGGATCTCGCGGGTGCCGCCGCGCAGCGAGAAGGTGGGTGCCATCTGGCTCACGTAGGCCAGGGCGCGCACCAGGTCGTCGTCGATCGCGACGCCGGGGTCCGCGCCCAGCGCCGCCTCGAGGATGGCGGGAATGCTTTGTTCGAACTCGGTGGCGATGTCCTTCACCAACGCCGCTTCCACCACCGGGCTTTCGCCGGCCGCGAGCCGCGCCGTGACGGTGATGGACATGTGGCGCAGCGTGGCCAGGTGGGTGGCGAAGCGGCCCAGCGTTTCCAGGTGCGCGTCGGCGCCGCCTGTCTCGCGCAGCCATGCGATCCAGCGGTCGAGCAGGACGATGCTCGAGTAGATGCGCTCGGGCCCGCTGCGCTCGAAGGCCAGCTCGGCGGTCACCTGCTGCCAGCCCTGGCCCTCGGCGCCGATCAGCGCGGCCTCGTCCAGCGCCACGTCGTCGAAGAACATCTCGCTGAAGTGCGCGTCGCCCGTCAGGTCGACGATCGGCCGGACGGTGACGCCGGGCAAGGACAGATCGACGATGAACTGCGACAGCCCCGCGTGCCGGTCGGCGGCCGTGCCGGAAGAGCGCACCAGCGCGATCACGTAGTGGCAGCGGTGCCCGTTGGTCGTCCAGATCTTGCGGCCGTTCAGGCGCCAGCCGCGGTCGGTGCGGGTCGCGCGCGTGCCGACGGCCGCCAGGTCGGAGCCGGCGTTCGGCTCGCTCATGCCGATGCCGAAGAAGGCCTCGCCGCGGCAGATGCGCGGCAGGTAGAAGTTCTTTTGCGCTTCGCTGCCGTACTTGAGGATCAAGGGACCACTCTGGCGATCGGCGATCCAGTGTGCGCCCACGGGTGCACCGGCGGCCAGCAGCTCTTCCACCAGCACGAAGCGGCTGAAGGCGTCGAGGTCGGCGCCGCCATGGGCCTTCGGCAGCGTGACGCCGACCCAGCCCTGCGCCGCCAGCGCGTGGCTGAAGTCGGCGTCGAAGGCCAGCCATGAGCGCGAGCGCACGTCGGCCTGCGCGGGCGGCAGTTCGCGGCTCAGGAAGGTCTTGACCTTCGCCCTGAAGTTGTCGGCGTGCGCGGGCAGCGTGGCCAGGCGCAGGTTGTCGAGAAGGTCTGCCATCGGGGCAGGTTATCGCCGGCCATGCGCACTGTCCAATAGCGAAGTGCAGCGGCGCCATATGAATACCGCATGGCCCGGCGGCCTTTGTGTATTGGACTTTTGGCGGCGTGCCCGCCAGACTCGCCGGCACCTGAGAGGACACCAGAGATGACAGACTTCTTGTTGTACGAGCAGACGGGCGCCATCGTCACGCTCACCATGAACCAGCCCGAGCAGCGCAACCCGCTGACCGGCAACACGGCGGTGGCGGAGTTCCTGGTCGCGATCGATCGCATCCACGACGACCGCAGCGTGCGTGCCGTGATCCTCACCGGCAACGGGCCGTCGTTCTCGGCCGGCGGAGACATCCGCGAGATGCAGCGCCAGTCCACCGCCGAAGTGAGCGAGATGGACATCCGCCACGACTACCGCCGCGGCATCCAGCGCCTGACGCTGGCGCTGTTCAACCTCGAGGTGCCGGTGATCGCCGCGGTCAACGGCCATGCCATCGGCGCAGGCCTCGACCTGGCGTGCATGTGCGACATCCGCATCGCGTCCGACAAGGCGCGGTTCGCGGAGAGCTTCGTGAAGCTCGGCATCATCCCCGGCGACGGCGGCGCATGGCTGCTGCCGCGCACAGTGGGCCTGTCGCGCGCGGCCGAGATGGCGTTCACCGGCGACGCCATCGATGCCAGGCAGGCACTCGAATGGAACCTGGTGTCGCGCGTCGTGCCGGCCGAAGAACTCATGCCCGCGGCACGCCAGCTTGCGGACCGCATCGCCGTCAACCCGTCGCACAGCGTGCGGCTGGCCAAGCGCCTCATGCGCGAAGCCATCCATTCGCGGCTGGACAGCATCCTCGAAA
Organism: Variovorax sp. SRS16; assembly: GCF_901827165.1. Taxonomy (NCBI): domain Bacteria; kingdom Pseudomonadati; phylum Pseudomonadota; class Betaproteobacteria; order Burkholderiales; family Comamonadaceae; genus Variovorax; species Variovorax sp. SRS16. The sequence continues at coordinate 313,402 of NZ_LR594668.1, read as the reverse complement.
TGTCCGCCGTGTTCCAGGCCGTCTCGCACAAAACCGACGACCATCGCGAGGCCGTGGCGGCCTTCCTCGAAAAGCGTCCGGCCAACTACGGCCGCTGAGGCCGCTGCACGCGCCCCTGCCGCTGGCCTACGGCGCGGTCATAGGCGATGGGCCAGGGCGCCGGTGCGCCGAGCGCCTCGGCCGCATGCACGGCCCAGAACGGATCGCGCAGCATGGCGCGGGCCAGGAACACGAGGTCGGCGCCGCCGCTCGCGATGATCTGTTCCGCCTGTGCGGCCTCGGTGATCTGGCCCACGGCGCCGGAGGCCACGCCGGCCTGCGCGCGCACGCGGGCTGCGAAGGACAACTGCATGATGGGACCGTCCGGCGGCATGGCGCCGGGAACGATGGCGCCGCTCGAGCACACGACGAGGTCCACGCCGGCTTCGCCCAGCAGCCCGGCCAGCCGCACGGCTTCGTCGGCCGTCCAGCCGCCCTCGACCCAGTCGGTGATCGACAGGCGTGCGGCCAGCGGCAGTTCGTCCGGCCAGGCCGCACGCGCGGCCTTCGCGAGTTCGCGCGCGAAGCGCGTGCGGCCATCGAAATCGCCGCCCCAGTCGTCGGTGCGCCGGTTGGTGAGCGGCGACAGGAACTGGTGCGCCAGGTAGCCATGGCCCAGGTGCAGTTCGACATACCGGAAGCCGGCCTCGAAGGCGAGGCCCGCCGCCGCGCCGAACTCGCCGATCGTGCGTGCGATGTCCGCCCCGCTCATCTCGCGCGGCATCGCGTTCAGCGGCGAAAAGAGAAGAGGTGAGGGCGCTTGCACCTGCCAGCCGCCTTCGGATTCGGGTACCGCGTCACGCCCGATCCAAGGACTGCGCGTGCTGCCCTTGCGCCCGGCGTGCGCCAGCTGGATGCCGGGCACGCAGCCCTGGCCGGAGATGAATTGCGTGATCGGCGCGAACGCGTCGGCATGCGCGCGCGACCACAGGCCGAGATCCGCCGGCGAGATGCGCGCGTGCGGCGCCACGGCGGTGGCTTCCGCCACGACGAGCCCGGCGCCGCCCGGTGCGCGCATGCCCAGATGCACCATGTGCCAGGGCGTGGCCAGGCCGTCCGGGCCGCAGGCGTACATGCACATGGGCGACACGCCGATGCGGTTGCGAAAGCGAACGCTGCGCAAGTCGAAAGGAGAGAAGAGCCGGGAAGCCGTGGGTTCCATCGGCCGACACTAGCCGACGGTGATGCGGCGGCACAAGCGGGCGCGGCGAAATATCACATGCATGTGCAATGCGCGGCGGGCGCGGCGCGGGCCGCGTCTCCTCCCGCCACGCGGCCATACTGGCGGCAAGGAATCCGGAAGGCAACGCACATGGAACGCATCGGCACCGTCGAAAAAAAGACCCGCACCCGCGTCTTCGATGAAGGCAACTTCCGCGGCTACACCGAATACCTGATCGAGACCGAGGCCGGTCCACGCCCTGCGCCGCAGGCCTTCCTGGTCCACCAGCAGCCCGGCTGGGTGTTGCCTACGCACTTCCATCTGGAAGAGCAGTTCCAGGTGGTGACGCGCGGCGGCGGCACGCTGGGCGCGCATGCGCTCGACGCGGTGAGCATCCATTACGCATCGCGCGAGGCGGGTTACGGCCCGCTCGTCGCCGGCGCCGACGGCCTGGACTACCTCACGCTGCGCACCGTCACCGATCCAGGGGCGTGGTACCTGCCCGAGTCGCGCGAGAAGATGCGCAAGGGCCTGCGCAAGCGGCAGGAAAGCGTGGGCCCGGTTCGTGTGTCGACCTCGGCGTCGCTCGCCGAACTCGCGCAGCCGGCCACCGAAGTGCTGATCGCATCGGACGCCAGCGGCTTGGCCGCGTGGGTGGTGCGCGTGCCGCCGTGCGGCCGCGCCACCGCGCCTGCCCAGCGCGACAGCGGCGGGCGCTATCACGTGGTGGTGTCGGGCGCGCTCGCAACGCACGGCGAACTGCTGGGCCCGCCGGCCTGTGTCTGGCATTCGGGCGACGAGGCGCCGATGGCGCTGCATGCCGGCGCTGCGGGCCTGGAAGTCCTGGTGCTGCAGTACCCGGCCTTCGCGCTCGATCCCGAGCCGCAGAGGATGGCCCGGCGTACGCCCGGCGCCTGAGCCGCGGCCGCTCAGGCCTTCCGGCCGAAGCCAGCGAGCTGCCGCGACGGGTCGGCCGCATAGCATTCGCGGATCGCGGCGAGGTCGAATTCCGAAGTGGCGGGCGCGGCCAGCGCGTCGCCGATGCAGCGGCGCGCCGCGCGCACCGAGACACCCACGTTGGCCGACACCTGGCGCGCCAGCCGCAGCGCTTCGTCCAGCAGACCGGCGCGCGGCAGCACGCTGTTGACGAGGCCCAGCTGCATCGCCTCGGCCGCGGGCAGCCTGTCGCCGGCCATGATCATCGCGCTGGCGCGCGACTGGCCGATGCGCCCGGGCAGCTTGCGGCAACCCGCGGCGCCGGGCAGCAGGCCCCACTTCGCCTCGGGCAGCGCGAACAGCGTGTCGTCGGCCGCGACGATCATGTCGCAGCACAGCACGAGCTCGAAACCGCCGCCGATCACATGGCCGAAGACGGCGGCGATGGCGGGCTTGGCGCGGGTGTCGAACTCGCGGAACAGGGGCAGCATCTCGGCGATGGCGAAGTCGCGCGATGCCGCGTTGCCCAGCCGCTGGCGCTCCTTCAGGTCCACGCCGACGCAGAAGGCGCGCTCGCCGCTTCCGGTGAGCACGATGACGTCGATGCCGGTATCCGCCTCCATGGCGCGGATGCCTTCGCGCAGCAGGCGGACGCTCTGCATGTCCAGTGCGTTGAGCGCCGCAGGCCGGTCGAGCGTGACGAGGCCGACGCGGCCGGGCAGGGTTTCGAAATGCACAGGGTCTTCCATGCCCTCAGTGGGCCGCAAAGCGGGACGGTGCAAAAGCGTGGCTGCCTGCACCGGCGCTATTCATCACATGCCTGTTGCTTTGCGCGCGCCGACGGCCCTTAGACTGATTCGGACCGGAGAACCCATGCCTCTTTCACACCCCCAATCCCGCCAGCCGCTGAACGACCGCACCATCCGCTGCGAAGGATTCCGGCGCGACGACGGCCTGTGGGAAGTGGAGGCCAGCCTGGTGGACACGCGCACCTACGAAAGCCCGACGCCGTTCCGCCCCCCGGTGCCGGCCGGCGGCAAATTCCACGAGATGTGGGTGCGCTTCGCGATGGACGATGCGCGCGCGCTGCGCGAGGTCGAGGTCCGCATCGACAGCCATCCCTTCCCCGAATGCCCCGGCGCCGTGCCGAATTTCCAGCGCCTGGTCGGGCTCAGGCTGGGCGCGGGCTTCCACCGCGAGCTGCAGGCGCGCGTCGGCGGCGAGGCCGGCTGCACGCATGTGCTGACACTGTTCCAGACCATGGCGACGGTGGCCGTCCAGACGCTGTCCAGCCAGATCCGATGGAACGATCGTGCCGCGGCCGAGCGCGTCTACGGCGTGCCGCCCGACGGTGGACCGCCGCCGGTGGTCGGCGCCTGCCTGGGCTACGGCAGGAGCGGCGAGATGGTGCGTCGCATCTACCCCGAGCACTACGTGGCGCCGAAGGCCGGCGCACGGGATGCGGCCGGTGGGTGACGGCGGGTGAGGGCGCCGGTCAATCGTCCAGCTTGATGTTCGCGCTCTTGATCACGCGCTGCCATTGCGCGATGTAGCGGCGCACGATGCGGTCCATCTCCGCCTGCGAGGAAGGCGCGGCTTCCATGCCCGCGCCGCGCAGCTTCTCGATCACGTCGGGCTCCCGCAGGGCGCGCCCCAGGTGCTCGTTGAGCTTCGCGGCCACCGGCGCAGGCACGCCGGCCGGCGCGAAGAAGGCGAACCAGGTGGTGATGTCGAAGTCCTTCATGCCCAGCTCGATCATCGTCGGCGTGTCGGGCAGCGCGGGCACGCGCCTGGCGCTGGTGACTGCCAGTGCGCGCAGCTTGCCCGACTTGATGTGCGGCAGCGGCCCGGCGATGCCGCTCATGGATACCTGGATCTGGTTGCCCAGCAGATCGGTCAGTATCTGCGCGGTGCCGCGGTAGGGGATGTGCACCAGGTGGATGTCCTGCGCCTGCTTGAACATCTCGAAGCTCAGGTGGGTGAGCGACGCCGTGCCGTCCGAGCCGTAGCTGAGCTTGCCGGGGTTGGCCCTGGCATAGGCGATGAACTCCTTCATGGTCTTCGGCGGCAGCGCAACGTTCTCCACCACGACCAGCGGAATGTCGACGGCCTTGGAGAGCGGGATCAGGTCCTTGAGCGGATCGAAGCCGACGTCCTTGCGCACATAGGGCGTCAGCGTGACGAGGCCGTTGCCGATCAGGCCGATGGTGTAGCCGTCGCCCTTCGACTGAGCCAGCGCCAGCGTGCCCAGCATGCCCGCCGCGCCGCCGCGGTTGTCCACGATGACCGGCTGGCCGAGCGAATGCGTGAGCTTCTCCGCCACCAGTCGCGCGGCCATGTCGGTCGGGCCACCGACGGGAAAGGGGACGATCAGGTGGATCGGTTGTGCCGGCCATGCGGCCGGTTGCGCGAAGGCGGAGGGACTGACGGCAAGGGCCAATGCGAGGCCCAGCAGGTGGCGGCGAAGGGCACGCCGCGCGAAGGCGCCGCGCGGGATGGCTGGATTCATGGTGGTTTCCTCTGTGCGTGGGATCAGTCCCGTTGCGACGAATGCTACGGCCGCGTGCGGCGTGTACCGTGCCGCGCACAGAGTCGGCGGCAATTCATCACGTATGTGGAAATCGTGCGCGGCAACTGGCGAATGCGAGGGCCCGGGCTTACGCTTCGCATCAATGAAACCTTCATCGATGTCGGACGCCGAATGGCAAGTGCGGCTGGACGTGGCCGCGTGCTACCGGCTGCTTGCGCACTACCGCATGACGGACCTGATCTACACGCACGTGTCGGGCCGCATTCCGGGCGAGGAGGAAGCCATCCTCATCAATCCCTACGGCCTGATGTTCCATGAGATCCGCGCCAGCGACCTGGTGCGCGTGGACCTCAGGGGCAACCCCGTCACCGAGATCAATGCGCCGATCAACCGCGCGGGCTTCTTCATCCACAGCGCAGTGCACGAGGCGCGGCCCGACATCGCCTGCGTGATCCACACGCACACCACGGCGGGCATCGCCGTCGCGGCGCAGCAGGCGGGCCTGCTGATGATCAGCCAGCACGCGCTGCGCTTCCACGGCCGGCTGTCGTACCACGAATACCTCGGCGTGGCCGACGACGATGCGGAACGCCGGCGCCTGGCGCACGACCTCGGCGACAACCTCTCGATGCTGCTGCGCAACCACGGCATCCTGGGCTGCGGGCGCAGCGTGGCCGAGGCCTTCATCGAGACGCACTACCTCGAGCGCGCATGCCAGATCCAGGTGGCCGCGCTCGCGGGCGGCACGCCGCTGTCGGTGCTGAGCGATGCCGTGTCCGCGACCACCGCCCAGCAGTTCGACACCGCGCGCGACCGCCGCAAGACCGAGGACGGCCGCACCTTCACGCTGGAATGGACGGCGCTGCTGCGCATGCTCGACCAGATCGACAGCACGTGGCGCGAATGAGCGTCGCATGGCGCGCCGTCGCGCCCGCACCTTTTCTTCTCGACCGTTCATGACCGTTTCTTCCCTGCACCTCGAACTGCCTGCGCTGCCCAGCGAGTTGATGGCGCTGCGCCGCGAGGTGCGCGGCTTCGTCGCCGCCGAGCGCGCCGCCGGCGGACTGCCGTACCCCGACAAGGTCGGGCTCGGCTTTTCGCCCGAGGTCTCGCGCAGGATCGCCGCGCGGGGCTGGATCGGCATGACTTGGCCGCGCCGCTACGGCGGCCACGAGCGCACGGCGCTGGAGCGCTACGTGGTGACGGAGGAACTGCTGGCCGCCGGCGTGCCCGTCGGTGCGCACTGGATCTCGGACCGGCAGAGCGGACCGGTGCTGCTGAAGTTCGGCACCGAGGCGCAGAAGCAAGCCTTGCTGCCGCGCATCGCGCGCGGCGAACTGGCCTTCTGCATCGGCATGAGCGAACCCGACTCGGGTTCCGACCTGGCCTCGCTGCGCACCAGCGGCACGCGCGTCGATGGCGGCTGGCGCATCAACGGCGCCAAGCTCTGGACCACCAACGCGCACCGCGTCGACTACATGATCGCGTTGGTGCGCACGGCCAGGGCCGACGAAGGCAACCGGCAGTCGGGCCTCACGCAGATCCTCATCAAGCTGGACAGCCCGGGCGTGGCCATCCGCCCGATCCGCAGCATGGTGGGCGTGCAGGATTTCAACGAGGTGGTGTTCCAGGATGTCTTCGTCTCCGACGCCGACGTGGTGGGCCAGCCCGGCCATGGATGGAACCAGGTCAGCGCCGAGCTGGCCTACGAGCGCAGCGGCCCCGAACGCTGGCTCAGCAGCTTTCGCCTGCTGGCCGAGCTGGTGCAGGCCGCGGGCCCTCGTCCCTCGGACGCGAGTGCGATGGAGATCGGCAGGCTGTTCGGCCAGCTGATGGCCGTGCGGCAGATCTCGCTGTCGATCGCCAGCATGCTGCAGGCCGGAAAGACGCCGAATCTCGAGGCATCAATCGCCAAGGACATTGGCACGCGGCTGGAGCAGGAGATCGTGCGCACGGTACGCAACATCGTTCATGCCGATGCGCTGTTCGAAGGCGCCGACCTGCCCGCGCTGCGGGCGCTGCTGGCCAGCGCGCAGCGCTATGCGCCGGCCTTCACGATCCGCGGCGGCACCGGCGAGATCCTGCGCGGCGTGATCGCGCGCGGACTGGGCCTGAGATGAACGACATGAGCCAGGACAACGACAACGATAACGACACGGCGCAGTTCGCCGACATGGCCGAGCGCCTGTTCGGCGACATCGCCACGCCGGCGCGCATCGAGTCGGCCGAGGACGGCACGTTTGCCCGAGCGATCTGGACGGCCGTGGAGGAGGTCGGCATCGGCCTCGCGCTGGTGCCCGAGGGCGCAGGTGGCATCGGCGCCGGACTGGCCGATGCCGCGGCGATCCTGCAGGCGGCCGGCCGGCATGCGCTGCCGGTACCGGTGCTGGAACTGATCATGGGCAACGCACTGCTGGCGCTGGTCGGCCGCGAACCGGCGGCCGGGCCGCTGTGCCTCCTGTTCGCCGACGGCGAGGCCTTGCCGACGCGCATGCGCGGCGCAGCGTGGGCGGCTGCGTCGACGCAGGTGCTGGTGGTCGCGCGCGCGGGCACCGGCGCCGGCGCACGGTTGGCCGTGCTGCCCACGTCCGACCTGCGGCTGCAGGATTCGATCGCCGACGCGGCGGCCGAGCCCGCCTCCGATTTCACGCTGCCGCCGGCCATCGACTGGCTTCCGATCGACGGCATGGATTTCGATGCCTTGCTGCGCCGTGCGGCCCTGCTGCGCGGCGCGCAGATGATCGGTGCGATGCGCTGGTGCCTGGAGCGCACCACGGCCTACGCGCTGGAGCGCAGGCAGTTCGGCCGCGAGATCGGCAAATTCCAGGTGGTGCAGCAGATGATCGCGGAACTGGCCTCGGCGGTGGTGGCCGCGCATGCGATGCTGGATGCGGCGATCGCCGCGCCGGATGACCGGGTGACGGTGGCCGCGGCGCGCTCGCGCCTCGGCGATGCGGCCGACACCGTGTTCGCGCTCTCGCACCAGGTGCATGGCGCGATCGGCTTCAGCTACGAATACGCGCTGCACTTTCGCACCCGGCGCCTGATGGCCTGGCGGGATCAGTTCGGCAGCGTGCCCTACTGGCGGCGCCAGCTGGCCGCCGCGTTCGCCGGCTGTCAGGCGGACGAGGTCTGGCCCCTGCTGGCGGGGACGTGAAATGAAGCTCAGCGGCCTTCGGCGCGGTGGGCTTCGCGCAGCGCCACCTTGCTCACCTTGCCGGTCGCCAGGCGCGGCAGCTCGTCGACAAAGACCAGTTGCTTCGGGCATTTGTAGCGCGCGATCTGCGTGGCCGCGAATTCCATCAACTCGGCGGCACTGACGGTCGCACCGGCCTTGCGCACCACGTAGGCCTTCACCGCTTCGCCCCAGCGCACGTCGGGGATGCCGATCACCGCCGACTCGGTCACGTCCGAGTGGCGGTGCAAGGCTTCCTCCACCTCGCGGCTGTAGATGTTCTCGCCGCCCGAGAGGATCACGTCCTTCTTGCGATCGATCAGGAAGAGATAGCCCGCATCGTCGAGCACGCCGATGTCGCCGGTGCGCATCCAGCCGCAGGTGAGCGCCTCCAGCGTGGCCGCGGTGTTGTTCCAGTAGCCGTCCATCACCGATGCGTTGCGGAACCAGACCTCGCCGGGCAGGCCCGGTGCGCAATCGGCGCCGCGCTCGTCCACCACGCGCAGCTGGCCGTGCGGCACCGAGTGGCCGACCGAGCCGATGCGCCGGATCTCCTCGGGCGTGCCGCGCGGTCGCAGCTCGTGGCGATAGAGGCTGGCGATCTGCCCCTCGGTCATGCCGTACTGGACCATGATGGCGCGGCCCATGCGCGCGATGGCGCGCTCCAGCAGCGGCACGGGGATCGGCGCGCCGGCCATGCCGACGGTGACGAGGCTGCCCAGGTCGTGGCTGTCGATGTCGGGCTGGTCCAGCAGCATCTGCAGCTGGGCCGCGACGAGGAACATGGTGTTGATGCGCTCGCGCTGCACGAGGCCGGCCAGGCGCGATGCATCGAAGCCGCGCTCGATCACGCAGGTGCCGTAGCGCCAGGCCTGCGCCGCCCGCACGTTCCTGGCGCCCACATGGAACAGCGGCGTGATCAGCAGCGAGCGGCTGTGCGCCGCCATGTCCATCTCCTGCGCCAGCATTTCGGCCGTGGCCAGCACGGTGGCTTGCGTCGACAGCACGCCCTTGGGCCGGCCCGTGGTGCCGCTGGTGTAGATGAGCGAGGCGTAGTCGTCCGGCGCCGGCCCGAAAGGCGGGCCTGCCTCGTCGCCGCCGGCCAGCAGCGCCTCGTAGTCCTCGGCCCATGCCGTGGCCTCGCCGATGCAGACGCAGCGCATGGCGGGCAGCGCAAGACGAAGCGTCGCCACCATCGGCGCGAAGGACGCCTCGAAGAACAGCACCGCGGGCGTGCTGTCGGCGAGGATCCATGCGATCTCGGGCGCGGCGAGCCGGAAATTCAGCGTGACGGCCATGAAGCCGGCCCATTCGCAGGCGCCGTAGATCTCGCAGTACGCGATCGAGTTCATCGAGAGCACGGCGACGCGGCCGTTGCGCGCGAGGCCTGTGGCGGCAAGCGCTGCGGCGAGCTTGCGCACGCGCTGCGCGTACTGGCGATGGGTGAGGACGCGTTCGTCCTGCACGTAGGCCTGGACGTCGGGGTACCAGCGCTCGTTGCGCTCGATGACGGTCTTGAGGGTCAGCATGAAGTGATGCCACTCTGAGGCGGCACGGGCCCGACACGCAATGACGTTTGCCCTGCGAACGGCAATTCAGCACATACGTGTTGAACGCAGCGCGTGCCGTCGAATGTCGTCTGCGCGGCCTAAACTTTTGCGAGACTGAAGCGTGCCGCCGTGCGCGCGGCCCGGAGGTTTTCGTGCAGACAGTGCTGGACAAGTTGAGGTTCCCCGAAGGGCCCGTCGTGCTGGACGACGGCAGCGTGCTGTGCGTGGAAGTCGGCGGCGGCGTGATCACCGGCATCGATGTGAAGGGCGTGCGCCGTACCTACGCCGAAACCGGCGGCGGGCCGAACGGCGCGGCGCTGGGTCCCGATGGCGCGCTCTACGTGTGCAACAACGGCGGGTTGAACTGGATGCCGCGCGGCCGCTGGCTGCTGCCGCACGGCACCGCGCCTTCGTACGTCAGCGGATCGATCCAGCGTGTCGATCTGAAAACCGGCGCGTGCACCACGCTCTACGACAGCTGCAACGGCGTGCGGCTCAAGGGACCGAACGATCTCGTCTTCGACCACCACGGCGGCTTCTGGTTCACCGACCACGGCAAGGTGCGGGAGCGCGACACCGACCGCGGCGGCGTCTACTACGCGCGCGCCGACGGCAGCCTGATCCGCGAGGTCGTGTTTCCGCTCGTCACGCCCAACGGCATCGGCCTCGCGCCCGACGGCAAGACCCTGTATGTCGCCGAGACCGACACCGCGCGGCTGTGGGCCTGGGCCATCGAGGCGCCCGGCGAGATCGCGCCGATGCCCTGGCCGGCATCGCCCAACGGCGGGCGCCTGCTGCATGCCGCGTCCGAGTACATGCGCTTCGATTCGCTGGCGGTCGAGGCCGGCGGCAATGTCTGCATCGCCACCATCATCAAGGCCGGCATCACCGTCGTGTCGCCGCAAGGGCAGCGGGTGGAACACGTGCCGATCGACGGCGAGACCTACGTGACCAACATCTGCTTCGGCGGTCCCGATCGGCGCACGGCCTACGTGACGCTCTCGGGCAACGGCGAGCTGGTGGCGCTCGACTGGCCGCGCGCGGGCCTCGCGCTGGCCCACTGAATCAACTACCAGGAGACACCATGAAGAAATCCGCGACGAACCTCTCGCGCCGCGCCGGGCTTGCAAGCCTCGCTGCGCTCGCGCTGGCTGCGGGCCTGATCGCCCACGCGCCGGCGTCGGCACAGCAGGCCCACTTCACCAAGCCGATCCGTTTCATCGTGCCTTACCCGCCCGGCGGGCCGACCGATCTCACGGGCCGCGTGTATGCCGAGAAGCTGTCGACGATCCTCGGCACGCCGGTGATCGTGGAGAACAAGCCGGGGGCGCAGGGCGTGCCCGCCATGCAGCAGTTCCTGCAGATTCCGGCCGACGGGCATGCCATCTATTTCGGCACGCTGTCGACGCAGGTCGTGTTCCCGGTCATCAGCGCCTATCGCAAGCAAGCGTTGCCGTACGACGCGCGCAAGGATGTGGTGCCGGTCAGCCTGATGGGCGGCAGCGCGCTCGCCTTCGCCTCCAGCACCAAGGCCAACATCGGCAGCTTCAAGGAACTGATCGCTGCCGCCAAGGCGAACCCCGGCAAGCTCAACTTCGGCTCCGACGGCATCGGCAGCCTGACCCATCTGGGCGGCGAGATGCTCAACCAGATGGCCGGCATGCAGACCGTGCACATCCCTTACAAGGGCACGGCCGAGTTCACCCAGGCGCTGATCAGCGGCGACATCCAGTACGCATGCTCGGGCATCGTGGGCCTGTCCACGCTGCAGAAGTCGGGCAAGGCCAAGGTGCTCGCCATTGCTGGCGAGCACCGCAGCGACCTGTTCCCCGACGTGCCGACCACCGGCGAGCTGGGCTATCCGGGCCTGGATCTGACGTCCTGGTTCGGCGTGTTCATGAAGGCTGGAACCTCCAAGCCCTATGTGGATGCCGTCGCCAAGGCCATCGTGCAAGCCTCGCTCGAACCCGAAGTGATCCAGCGCCTGAGCGCGGCCGGCGTGACGATGGGCATGTCCGGCACGCCCGAGCAGTTCCAGGCCCGGCTGGATACGGACTTCAAGCGCTGGAGCGGGGTGGTCGAGAAGGCCGCGATCAAGTTCGAGAACTGAACCCTTCAAGGAACCCGACATGTCTGTGGCAACGTTGAACCCGGCCGAGCGCGACGCGATCTTCCATGTGCCCGAAGGCGCCTTCGACCGCGGGCTGGCAGAGGTGCCGCCCTGCCTCTTCGCCGACGAGCAGCGCAGGGCGCTCGATCGCGACGCGCCGACCGGCCTGATCGCGATGGACCTGTCGTCCACGTTGGGTCTGGGCTGGCCGGCCACCACGCCGGCCATGCTGGCGCGTTATGTGGTGCTGCGCGGCGGGGACTCGATCTCGCATGCGTTCGACGCCACGGGCGAGGTGTTCTACGTGATCCGCGGCGAGGGAGCGACGCAGGCCGGCGAGGCGTGCATCGAGTGGGCGGCGGGCGACCTGTTCGTGCTGCCCGGCGCAAGCGCCACGCAACACGAAGCCCGCGCGGACAGCGTACTGTTCTGCGTCACCAACGAGCCCGAGATCTGCTATGGCGGCACGCGGGCTCCGGTGGCGGCCGACAACCAGGTCGTCGCGCCTGCGCTGTTCAAGTCCGCGAAGATCGACGAATCGCTGGGCGTCGTGCACGCGCGCACCGGGCCGCAACGGACGGCAGGCAAGTCGGTCATCTTCGCGACGACGCCGATGGCGCGCATGAAATCCATTCTGCCGACGATGACGGCCGCGGTGAACACGCTCGAGCCCGGCGGCGACCAGCGCCCGCACCTGCACAACGCCGCGGCGCTCACGCTGGCCATCGAGAGCGAGGGCGTGTACTCCATGGTGGCTGGCGAGCGCATCGACTGGATTCCCTTCGGCCTGATGGTCACGCCCGCGCGTGCGATGCACTCCCATCACAACCGCGGCGCGGGCATGATGAAGTCGCTGGTGCTGCAGGATGGCGCGCTCTACTACCAACTGAGGAATCCCGGCTTCGCCTGGACCCCCTGATCGCCGAGGCCCCCACAGAGAGAACGCAGCGACATGCACATGCCATTTCAAGTCAATCGCATACATCCGCATTTCTTCGCCGAAGTGGTGGGATTGGATCTGCGCCAGGATCTCAGTGAGGCCATGCAATCGGCCGTGACGGCGGCCATCGACACGCACGGCGTGCTGGTGTTCCGAGACCAGGCGATTGACGACGAGCAGCAGTTGCTCTTTTCCAGCTACTTTGGACAGCCTCAGCGGTCCATTACCTTGCAGCGCCGGAACTTCGAGCGACGCTTGCAAAGGGAAGAACTCAGCGACATCTCCAATGTGGACGAACACGGCTTTCCCCTGGGCGTCGATCATCCTCGCCGCCTCTACGCGCTGACGACCAAGCTCTGGCACACCGACAGTTCGTTCCGCAAGCCTTCGGGGAAGTACACATTCCTGTGCGCGAAAAGACTCCCGGAGCAAGGAGGCAACACCGAGTTTGCCGACATGCGTGCGGCCTGGGATGCCCTGTCGCCGCAGAAGCAGCAGGTGCTTCGCACGCTGCAGGTGCAGCACTCGCTGGCCTTCTCGCGCAGCCTCATTCCCGGCTCGCCACCGCTGGACGAAGCCGAACGCAGAAGTTTCGTGCCGTGCGTTCAGCCGTTGGTGCGCGTCCATCCGGGCTCCGGTCGTTCCGGGCTCTACCTCGCCTCGCATGCCGAGCGCATCGTCGGCCTGCCTGACGACGAAAGCCGCCAGCTATTGGAGGAGCTGATGGCCTTTGCCACTCGGCCAGAGTTCGTGCATGCGCACGTTTGGCGCCCAGGGGATCTGCTGATGTGGGACAACCGCTGCACCATGCATCGCGCCATGCCCTTCGACGAGACGAAATACGTGCGTGAACTCCGTCGCACCACCGTCGCAGAGGAGTTGCCCGAGCCTGTGGCCTGATGGACCGGCCGATGCATGCGATAGGCTGACGGCCTTTGGACTGGTTGGGTGCAACGCTTCGTGGCGGAGTTCGAGAAACGTTGGAATCGCTTCGCTCGCAATGCCGTTCGATTCGATCTTGGCGCTTCGGCGAGACGTATATGAAGACCCGAGGCGAGCGGACTGCCTCCAGCGGGCTGTCGATCGAGAACGCAAGACAGTTGCCTTGCGCCAGGACTCTCATCGCGATGTGAAGGCGGCCGAGGCGCTCTTTCGCAAGCCCAGAACCTGGGTCGAGCGACTTTGCGACATTTGAATTCGGCTAGGAGCGTGCGCGGCAGAAGCGTGACGAACGCATGATGGCTTGGTAGATTGCGGTCCCATGTCCGGCGCGAGTGCCTCACTGCGAGCTTGGAGTTCTTTGCTCATATGCGCGGGGAATCGGTAGTTCCACGCCGCCTCGGTCAGCAGCCGGCGAGCGTGTGAATTGCCAGTCTTGGTGATCGAGCCGCGGCGCAGGCTGGCGCCGCTCGAGCGCTCCGATGGAACTAAGCCTAGGTACCCCATGAGCTGACGCGCACTGGCGAACCGGCCGATGTCGCCGATCTCGCACACGAGGCCAATGGCGCTGACAGTGTCAATGCCTCGCAGTGCTCTCAGAGCAGCCACCACACCACCGAAGCGCCAGTCCTGCGTTGCCTGCTGTAATGCGGTCGTCAGTCGCACTACGCGTTCGCCGGCAAGCTGCTCAGCAAGCAGGTACTCCGTCAGGGCGATCTGCTCTGCGACGTGATTGAAACGTTGGTCGGCGAGCCAATGGTGGTGCGCCCTGGTCCAACTCGTCTTGCCCGTGAAGCGACGGTCCATGCGCATCAGGAACGACTTGAGTTGCTGGCGCGCTCGCAGGCGCTGGCCAAGCGCATCCTCGCGGGCCCGCCAGAGATTGCGCATGGCTTCGTGTGCTTCGTCTGGCACCCAAATCGCCTTGAGTTCACCCGCCCAAGAGAGCTCGGCCAGCCGAACGCAATCGCGTCGATCCGTCTTGATGCGCTCGCCGGCGCGGTGCGGAATCAGCGAAGGCGCGATGATCTCGCAGTGATAGCCGCGCTCGCTCAGAGCCCGGTGCAGGCCGTATCCGGTCGGGCCGGCCTCATAGACCACGCTGACATCCTTCGGGGCCCCGTATTTGCGCAGCGTCTTGATCACGCCTTGGGCGTCGGCGCTGAGCGTGCCCACGAACCGACTTGGCTCTCGGCCAGACTCACAGACCGCAACTGCAATGCTGTCCTTATGCACGTCCAGGCCGACAAAGAAGTTGATACCCTCGTTCATGGCTCGTCTCCATACGGTTTGCGGCTGGCCAGCCCGCCGCATGTGGCACGCGCGCTGTGAACGCCGATCCACGATACCCGGAGACGAGCCGCTGCCGACGCACGAGCGACCATGATGTCTATTTAGCCGCTATAGCCGCAGCCTTGGCAAGTTTTGTTCTGGACTCGCGCGCCCCGCCTGCTGCTGGCGCGCCGGCCCGTTTCACGCCGGCGCAGGTCTCGCGTTGGAGTTCTTCTGTCATCTCCGCGGATGCGGCGGGCAGTATGGCCGGCGGTCCAGGCTGCGAGGCCAGAAAGGAGTTGAGGAGACGGATCGCACAATTTGATGGTGCCGCCGACGGCTGACTGAAATCGGAACAGCGCAGGTGGACAGGATCACTCGACTGGGCCGGGCCCCGAGTAGACGGACTCCGAGGTCTTCAGCGACGTGACGGTCCAACCTTTGTCGCCCTGCGCCACCCTGTAGGCGAAGACTCGAGCGGGAGCTGGCGCCCTTCGCAAGTATCGAGGCCAAGCCAGGAGGGAACGTGGCGCGCGATCGATGCTGATTGGCGGCTACAAGTTCGAACACGCCTCAGGAGCGCAAGCTCACTCGCTCATATGGACATTTGCCGCCTTGATGACCTCCGCCCACCTCTTCATGTCGGCACGCTGGGCTGTCATCAGGGACGCGGCGTCGCCGCCCGCGACCGTGAGCCCGAGCTTTTGCAGTCGATCGATCACGGTCGGATCCTTCAGGATCTTGTTGAATGCCGCATTCAATCGAACGACAACGGAAGCGGGCGTCTTTGCAGGTACGTAGGCGCCGAACCACGCATCGCCCGCGAAGTCGGGCACGCCCGCTTCGGCCATCGTCGGCACGTCCGGCATGCTTGGAAGTCGCTTCGACGAAGTGGTGGCGATGACGCGAAGCAAGCCCGCCTGCACTTGCGGCGCGACGGACTGGGTCGGTACGAACATCATCGAAACCTGACCCGCCAGAAGATCGGTCACGGCCGGTGCATCGCCCTTGTAGGGCACGTGGACCATGTCGATGCTGGTCTTCAGCTTGAAGAGCTCGCCCTGGAGGTGGAGCACCGTGCCATTGCCGCCGGATGCGAAGCTCATCGTGCCGGGCGCCGCCTTGGCGGCCTGGACGATCTCCTTGACGGAGTGCCATGGCTTCGCGGCGGGCACCACGAGGACGGTATGGGATTCGGCGATCTTGATCACCGGCAGGAAGGCGTCGTTGGCGTCGTACGGCAGATCGGAACGAAGACCAGGCACGACCGCCATCGGTCCCGTCGAACTCACCAGCAGCGTGTAGCCATCGGGCTTCGACCGCGCCACGAACTGCGCGCCGATCACGCCCGTCGCGCCCGCCTTGTTCTCGATCACGACCGGAACGCCGAGGTCGCGCGAGAGAAGCCCCGACAGGGTGCGTGCGATGACGTCGCCCGAGCCTCCGGGCGCGTTGGGCACCACGTACACGATCGGCTTCGCAGGGTACGCATCTTGTGCGAAAGCGGGCGCTGCGATCGCGGCCGCTGCGAGCAGGGCCGTGGCGCGAAGAAAGAGCAGGGTGTTCATGGGGAGAGGGTTGGGAAGTCGTAAAGGCTGGCGGGGGTGTCGACCAGGATCGACTGCCGGTCGCGTTCGGTGGTGGCCCATTCCAGGAACAGCGCCAGCAATTGCTCGTCGCTGGGTTGCGGCTGGCCTTCGAGCGTGGAAAGCACGTGCGGCCAATCGCTGCCCCACAGCAGTCGATCTGCACACGCGCGGACGAGGTCACGGCCGACGGCGTGAAGCGCATCTTCCTGCGCGGTGCCAATCAGCTGAGCCGACGACGCAAGGGACAACTTGACCCACGTATTGCCGGCATCGAGCAGTCGCCTCAGCGCCGAATAGGCAGGACTTGCCGTGCCGCCGTCCTGCGGTATGCGTGCCATGTGATCGATCACCAGGCGCACGCCGAGCTCGAGCAGTTCGGCGCGGTGGAGCGCCAGTTGCGCCGGAGTCAGCATCAGCTGCACATGCCATCCGAGCGGCTCGATGCGACGTGCCAAGGGTCCAAGCGTGTCGAACGGCGTGGCGTCACCGCGGGCCAGATTGATGCGCACGCCACGAACACCGGCTGCGTGCAGGCCGTCGAGCTCTTCGCGCGTGACCTCGGTGGACAGTGCCACGACGGCTCGCGCCTGCGGGCCGAGTGCCTTCAGTGCATCCAGCGTGCAGCGGTTGTCCAGTCCGTAGGAAGAGGGTGCAACGACGACCGTGCGCGTGGTGCCCAGCCTTGCCTGCACTTCCCGGTACTGCGCCACCGATGCAGGCGGGACCGGCCTGGTGCCCGGCGCGAAAGGGTACTTCGGATCGAAGACATGCATGTGGCAGTCGCATGCATTGGCGGGCAGTGTGTTCATGGACGATGCCGTGCTTGAGCGATCAGATCATCGGGTGTGTCTTGCGTTCTGTCAGGCCGCGGCCACGGCATTGCGCGCCTGAAGATGCTGGGCAAGCCGCGGATAGACGCGCAGCGCATTGCCGCCCAGCACCTTGGCGCGGTGATCGGGCTGAAGCCATTCAACCGCGTCGATGTAGCGCTTGGTGTCGTCGTAGTGGTGGCCGGTGCGGGGGTCGATGCCCTTCACGGCACCCACGATCTCCGATGCGAAGAGCACGTTGTCCGGCGGCACGACTTCCAGCAGCAACTCGACGCCCGGCCGGTGGTACACGCAGGTGTCGAAGAACACATTGCGCATCATCTCCTCGAGCGGGGGACGCTTGAGTTGCTGCGCCAGTCCCCGATAGCGGCCCCAGTGGTAGGGCACGGCGCCGCCGCCGTGGGGAATCACGAAACGCAAGGTCGGGAAGTCCTTGAAGATGTCCGACAGCAGGAACTGCATGAAGGCGGTGGTGTCGCCGTTGAGATAGTGCGCGCCGGTGTGGTGGAAGTTGAGATTGCAGGAGCAGCTCACGTGCACCATGGCAGGAACGTCAAGTTCCACCATCTTCTCGAACAGCGGGTACCAGTAGCGCTGGGTCATCGGCGGGTCGGTCCAGAAGCCGTCGGTCGGATCCGGGTTGACGTTGCAACCCACGAAGCCCAGTTCTTCCACGCAGCGGGTGAGTTCGTCGACGCAATTGGCCGGGCTCACGCCGGGCGACTGCGGCAGTTGGCAGACGGGCACCAGTTGGTCGGGAAACATCTCGGTGGCACGATGAACCAGATCGTTGCAGGCCTCGGTCCAATGCCGACTCGTCGTGGCGTCCCCCACGTGATGCGCCATGGCGCCCGCGATGGGAGAGAACAAGGTCATGTCGACGCCGCGTTCGCGCTGGATGCGCAGCTGGTTCTTTTCCAGCGACTCGCGGATCTCGTCATCGCTGATGTGGAAGTCCGGCGTCAGCACCTGCCCGGCTTCGAAGGCGGCAGTCTGGCGCGCCCGGTAGTCTTTCAGTGCTGCGGGCGCGGTGGTGTAGTGGCCGTGGCAATCGATGATCATGATGTCGAGGTCGAAAATGTGGATGGATGGAACGCGTCGGTCATTCGGATCGGAATGCTCATTCCTCGAAAAAGCATCCGAGCTTGATCAGCTTGGCCCGGTATCCCGCTTCGTCGTTGTCGCCTTTGCCGATCGCGGCGAAGGTCTCGCTCTCGTGCTTGAACTTGGCTGCAGCCTTGGGATAGACGGCGGGGACCGAATCCTGAGGGATGCAGAGGAGGCCGTCCTCGTCGCCCACCATCAGGTCGCCGGGCGCGACCACCATGCCGCCGATGGAGATGGGTGTGTTGATCTCGCCGGGACCGTTCTTGTAGGGCCCCTGGTGCGTGACGCCGCAGGCATACACCGGGAAGTCGTGCTGCCGGATCCAGCCATAGTCGCGAACCGCGCCGTGGATGACGATGCCGGCAAACTTCTTGGCAATGCAGTAGGCCAGCATGCGCTCGCCGACGATCGCGTTGGTCAGCTCGCCGCCCGCATCCACCACGATCACATCGCCGGCCACTGCAAGGTTCAGCGCCATGTGGGTCATCAGGTTGTCGCCGGGGCAGGTCTTCACCGTGACCGCCGGCCCGCACAGCACGCCGCCCGCATGCATCGGGCGAAGTCTTGCGCCACCCGCATTGAGGCGTGACATCGAATCGCTGATGTTGGCCACCGGGATCGAGGCGAACTTGTGGATCCACTCGCTGGCGACGGCGCTGCGGCGCTTGAGAACCTGAAAACCTGCTTGCATGGATGCTCCTGGGGTGCTGAAACGATGAGAGGGAAGGAAGCGCGGGCGCTACTCGGTCGTCAGATTGAACTGCCGGGCGACTTCGACGTAGCTCTTCAACTCGCTTTGAAAGAAGGGCTGGAACTCGGCGGCGGGCTGCGGCGCCGATTCGATGCCGAGCTTGTCGAGCGCGGCGATCACTTCGGGCTGCTTCATCACCCGCTGTGTTTCCTCCGACAGGCGATCGACGATTGCGGCCGGCGTCTTCGCCGGCACGAAGAGTCCCCACCATCCCGTCCCTTCGAGTCCGCCGACACCCGCCTCCTTCATGGTCGGGACATCGGGCAGATGCTTGAATCGCACCGTGCCGGTCACCGCCAGGGCGCGCAGCTTCCCTGTGCCGATGTGCGGCAGCACCTCGCTCGTGGTCTGGATCATGTAAGTGAGGCGGCCGGCGATCAGGTCGGGCAAGGCCGTGGCGCCGCCCTTGTAGAGAATCTGGACGGGATCGGTGCCGGTGTTCTTCGGAAAGATCAGGTTGGTCGGCGAGCCGGCGCCGACGGCACCATAGGACGCCTGGTCGGGATTGGCTTTCATGTAGGCCACCAGTTCCGCCACGGTCTTGAAGGGCGACGTGGCGGGCACCACCAGCACGAAGGGCGCCTTGCCGGTGCGCGCCACGGGAATCAAGTCCTTGGATGCGTCGTAGGGGATCGTCTTCATCGTCGCCCGGTTGAAGGCCAGGAAGGTCGCGCCCATCAACAGCGTGTAGCCGTCGGCAGGTGCCTTCGCGACGTAGTCGGCGCCGATGTTCGCATTCGCGCCAGGACGGTTGTCGACGATCACCGACTGCTTCAGCCTCGCGCCCAGCTGCGTCGCGACCACGCGCGTGATGTTGTCGACACCGCCGCCCGCGCTGTAAGGCACGACGATGCGGATCGGTTTGGCCGGATAGTCCTCGGCGGAGAAAGCGGGCATCAGCGCGCCGATGGCGGCAGCCGCGATAGCGAGTGTGGCGATGCGTCGATACATGTGTTGCCTCGTTTCCTTGTGGAGTCCTGAAGGCGCATCGACGTGATGGCCTTCCATGGACCCGAGCGTAGGACCGCAGCGGGTCTCCTACAATCGCGGTCCATCACGTGAACCGATGAAGGGTCAAAAATGGGTACAAACCCTGAACCCACGCTCGTGACATCCGCCGCGCGGACGCTGGCGATCCTCGGTGTCTTCACGATCGAAGAGCCACACCTCGGGCTGAGCGACATCGCACGCCGCGTGCAATTGCCCAAGGCCACTGCGTTGCGTTTGCTCAAGACGTTGGCGGCCAACGGATTCGTCGTGCAGAACAACGAGAACGCGCAATGGCGGCTGGGACCGGCCACCGCATCCCTGGGTGCTCGCTATCAGGTGTCCTTCGACATCCGAGCGAACATCGAGCCCGCATTGCGCAAGCTGTCGGACGAGACCGGCAAGGATGCTTCCTTCTTCGTGCAGGAGGGCAACCGGCGCGTTCGATTGGTGAAGGTCATGTGCCCGAACGCGCAGCACAACGCGGCGCGCGTCGGCGAATCGATGCCGCTGGACCTGGGTGCCGCAGGCAAGGTCATGCTGGCCGCGATGGGCAGGCAGGGTGTGCTCTACGACGAGATCCGTTCGCGCGGCTACCACGTGACCGTGGCGGAAGCCAAGAGCAAGTCGGCAAGCATTGCGGTGCCCGTCTTCGGCAACCGCTGGCGCGTGGTCGGCGCCCTGTGCATCGGCGCGCCGGCTGGCGCGCATGTCGACGACGAGCTCACCCAGTTTGCGCCGCGACTCAAGCGCGCTGCCGAAGCGCTGTCTGCCGCGCTCAGCTATGACGACGACGCCGTCGCACGACGTCTGGAGGTGGCTCGTTCAAGTTGGCATCCATAGCGCGGCACTCTCGTGCGTACCGTCACTCCGCGGTCGCTCCGCTCTCCCTTGCCGCAGCGCCGGCGGGCGCTTGCCGCGAGCGCGGCGCTGGCATTGCAATGCACGCTCCGAACGTTCGACCGCTGCAGATGCTGGCCTGCAGAGCTGCACGCTTCGGGGCCGTAGTGCGCTTGGATCCTTCCGCCCCCGGTCTCCTACGCTCGCGCTCCTCGACAGTGTGCAGGGCGCTCTTGAGTTCCTCACGAAGTGCGCTGATGTAGCCGCCCATCAAGGCGAACCAGGGCATCGCCACGGCGAGCACCAGAAGTTGCAGGACCGCTGCCTGGTTTCGAACCCGCCACGGTGATGGACGAATTGCGCAACCACGCGACGGCGCACCTCGAGCCGCGTATGCGGGCGGTGGATGCAGGAACCGGCATCCTGCTCGAGAGACTGACGAGCTATCCGGCTCTCGCCACGTCCCTCGACAGCGATGCGGCGCGCTTTCTCGCGCAATTGAGCCAGTCGAAGGATTTCGGGACCGTCGCCTTCGGATCGGAAGGCGGCCTGTACGAGCGCGCAGGCATCCCGGCAGTCATCTGCGGGCCGGGCAGCATGGATCAGGGTCACAGGCCGGACGAATTCATCACCCGGGAACAGCTCTCTCGCTGCGATGCGATGTTGGCGCGACTGGGGCCGTGCCTGGCCCGTCCCCCGCAACCTGATCAACCTTTCTAGATGGAGAATCCCCATGGCGTCCAATTTTCTGGCTTGTGCTCTTGTCCTCCTGTCGGGGATCGTCTGTGCGTCCGCGGCAGGAGCAGCGGGCGCGGAGGACGCTCCCTACCCTTCTCGATCCATCAAGATCGTGGTGCCGTTCCCGCCCGGAGGCGCGACCGACGCCATCGCGCGAGTGGTCGGCGCAGAGCTCTCGAAGCGGATCAAGCAGCCGGTGATCATGGACAACCGCGCGGGAGCCGGCGGCAACATCGGCGCCGAACTCGTGGCCAAGTCGCCCGCCGATGGCTACACCTTGCTGCTCGGGACCATTTCCACCAACGCGATCAACGAGAGCCTCTACCGGAACCTGTCGTTCAGCGCGCAGCGCGAACTCAAGCCGATTGCGCCCCTGGCGGGGCTCCCTCTGGTGCTCGTCACCTCACGACCCAACATTCGGTCGGTCGAGGATTTGATCCGCATCGCTCGACAAAGCCCTGGCCAGGTGACCTATGCCTCGCCCGGAAGCGGCACGGCCCCCCATCTTGCGGCGGAGATCTTCCAGCGGATGTCGCAGACCACGCTGACGCATGTGCCTTACAAGGGCAGCGGGCCGATGATCACCGACGTCATTGCCGGGCGTGTGGACGTCGCATTCGACACGGTCATTTCGTCGCTCAGCCACATCAAGTCCGGGCGCCTGAAGGCGCTTGGGGTCACGACGGCGGAGTCCCTGCCCGACCTGAGCACGGTGCCGCCCATTGCCAAGGCCGGAGTTCCCGGTTTCGAGATCACCGCCTGGAACGGACTCTTCGCGCCGATCGGTACGCCCTCTACGGTGGTCGAAACGCTGAACAGGGAGGTCAGCGCTGTGTTGGCCGATCCCAAGATGAAGCAGCGCATCATGGACATCGGGGGCGTCCCGATGCTGCAGGACACGAGCGGATTCGCAACCTTCGTGAAATCCGAGCACGACAAATACCGGGATACGATCCAACGCGCGAACATCTCGATCGAGTGAAGGCCAGAATGAAGCTGATGACTCTGGGAACTGGGGGACCGCGGCTCGACCCTGAGCGCAACTCGTCCTGCCATGTGCTGGAAGTCGGCGATCAATATCTGATATTCGACATCGGTCGCGGCGCGATACAGCGAATCGCCCAGAAGGCGCTTCCGCTCGCGACGCTCGGGCCGCTTTTCATTTCGCATCTGCATGTCGACCATATCGGGGAGTTCGCCAACTACCTCATCACGAGCTGGATCGAAGGGCGAAGGATGCCGCTGAAGGTCTACGGCCCTCCTGGAACCGCCGCAATCATCGACATCCTCATCAAGGCGGTCTACGACCGTGACATCGGATTTCGAACAGAAGGAGAAAGCGCATTCGGCCCTTTCGTCGGTGCTGACGTGACCGAAATCAGGGGAGGAGAGGTCATCGAGGGCGAGGGTTGGCGAGCGCGATGCGAAGAAGTTGAGCATGGCCACAAGCTCCCGTTCGGCGAGCTGTTTCGGCAGCGCTGGGTTTGCCTGGCCTTTCGTGTCGAGGCCGAAGGCAAGGTTTTTTCTTACAGTGGCGACGCCGTGATGTGCGAGGAACTTGTTCGCGCAGCACGGAACTCGGACCTGCATCTGCAGTGTTGCTATATGGCTGCGTCATCCTTGAAAAGCGCGCACATGAAAGGCGTGGCCCAATACACGCTCGCATGCTCGGATACCGCGGGAAAGATCGCCGCGAACGCCGAGGTGAAGCGGCTTGTGCTGACGCATTTCAAGCGTCCCACCCAGGCGGAACTCGCGGAAATCGAAGCCGACGTGCGCCTTGACTACTCGGGCCCGGTGCATCTCTCCATCGATCTGGACGAATACCACGTCTAATGTGTGCGATTCACATACATCGGGTGTGTAGATGCTGCGGCATCTCGCGCCTGACGCTCGCAAGTGGGTTCGACGCTACGAGGCTCACGGGCTGGACGGCCCGGTCTCGCAAAGTCGACGGCCCGTTCAAAGCCCTTTGCAGAAAGTGAAAGCTCGAGACTCCTTGGCGAAGTAGGCCACCGCTTTTTTCAACAGGTCACGCTCCATGCGCAGCTTGGCGTTCTCCTTCCTCAAACGCTCTAGCTCAGCCTGCTCGGGCTTCATCACGCCCTAACCAGGGAACGCCTGCTGCGGGTCCGCTGTTGCCTCACGTACCCATTTGCGCAGCACGTTCTCGTGCATCAAGGTCACGGGCAGCTTGCGCCACCGCCGCACCCCGTTCCTTTACCAGCTTGATTGCTTCAAACTCTCGGCTGAACTGCCTTCTCGTTCCGATGAACCGCCTCCGGTTTCATTTCACACCTTAACAAGATGTCTTTGAAACCGGCAGCAGCCCATAGTGTTTTCCTGAGCGCAGGGCTGAAACCTCGCTACAGCGAGCAGCCCGGTTCGAGTTCGTCTACATCAAGGAGCTTTTCCGTTGATGGTCCGGACGTTGAAGTCATATTCGGCCGCATCGACGACGCCAGCTGCTTGATCGCTTGCGGAAGGACCGTCGTGGCGCATCGTCGAAGCGAGCCCAATGCATCCATCAACGTAGCCAGGGTCTAGGCCGCGTCCTGGTTGTCGTCCATCAGGGGCCGCCGTCGTGCTGCGGACTGGCGGGCGCGGAGCGTTCGACCTGATCGGTCGGGGGAGGGTACAGCGGCAGGAGGGGAAAATGGGTAAAATGGCCAAAACCCTTAATTTAAGGATCTGCGATGGCCGCCTCCACTTCCTCTGTCCTACCCGCCGAGATCGAGCGCTTGACGCGCGACCTGCCGTCGTTTTCCGCCACTAAGCTGGCCTCGGGCATGCAGAAGGTGACCAGTACGGTGATGGCACGAGGCGCAGTAGTGATCACGCGGCATGAGCAGCCGTCGATGGTGCTGATGTCGGTGGAGCGCTACCTGAAGCTGGAACAGGCGTCGGAGCCGAACCTGGAAGCCCTCACGCATCGCTTTGACGACATGTTCGCGCACATGCAGGGCGAGGCGGCTGCACAGGCTATGGTGGCCGCCTTCGCCTTGAATCCTGCCGAACTCGGTGAGGCGGCTGTTGCCCAGGCGGTGCCGGCGGCACGCCGCTGATGCCGGCGCGGATCTTCCTGCTGGCCGGCGTCAACGGCGCCGGCAAGAGCAGCGTGGGCGGCGCCGCGCTGCTGCAGAAGAAGGTGGATTACTTCAACCCCGACCTGGCCGCCCGCGCGCTGCTGGAGGCCAACCCGGGACTGTCGGCCGAGGCGGCCAATGCCCAGGCCTGGGAGTTCGGCCGCAAGGGGCTCGAGCGGGCTCTGGCGCAGGGTCTGAACTTCGCTTTCGAGACGACGCTGGGCGCCAGGACAATTTCCCAGATGCTGCTCGACGGCGCACGCGAGGGGGCGCAGGTCCATCTCTGGTATGCCGGGCTGTCGTCGCTGGAGCTGCATCTGCAGCGCGTCCAAGCGCGGGTGGCCACCGGCGGTCACGACATTCCCGAAGCGAAGATCCGCGAGCGCTACGAGACTAGCCGCGCCAACCTGATCCGGCTGCTGCCGCATCTGGCGAGCCTGCGCGTCTACGACAACAGCGCGGAAGGCGATCCGAAGGCCGGGCAGCGGCCACAGCCGCTGCTGCTGCTGCACATGGAAGACGGGCGCATCGTCTCGCACATCGCGCTCGACCAGGTGCCGCAGTGGGCCAAGCCCGTCATGGCCATGGCGCTGGGGCGCCAGGGCGGCGCGGGCTGAGCTTTCGCACGGCTCGATGCTGCGCGATACGCCTGCGGTCCGGCCGCGGCACGCCTCCGCCCGATATGGCCCAAGGTGAACCTGCGTGCATCGCCCATCATGCGCTGGGTGCAGCGCTACGTGCCCGAGTTCGAGAAGCGCTGGAATCGATTCGCTCGTCAGGTCGGTCGCTCATGGCGCGTCGACGAGACCTACTTGAAAACCCGCGGCAGACTCGATTTGCCCCGCAAGCCTAAGCGGAATCGGCGTCCTGCGACGCGTCGAATGGCGGGCGTACTGAGCCGGCTTCACGCCGGCCGAGACCCGCGCCGCATTGCGCAGCAAGATGGAGCCGAGCTACCAGGGCACCTTTATGGGCGCGCGCAAATACGTGCTGCACATCTTCGCCACCACGCAGAGTGCGCTGATGAAGAAGCGCATGGCAGCTTCATGGTCGGCAGCATTTGCCCCACCTGCCACGGCAAGCGGCTCAAGCGCGAGGCGCTGGCCGTGACCTTCGCGGGCCATGACATCGGCGCGATCTCGCCAATGCCGCTCGAAGACTAAGTCACCGTACGCCGCCCCGTGGTCAGGACTTCATTCAGTACCCGAAGGTGAGTCGGCGGATATGGATGACAACTCCATGCGAGTCAGGGGTCTATAGGAGAATCCCCTTGGCCACCGTGTTGCGCTGGATCTCGCTCGTGCCCGTGACAATGCGGTACATGCGCAGGCGGCGGAAGATGAACTCGACCGGATGGTTGCGCGTGACCCCGACATTGCCGTGAATCTGCACCGCCTTGTCGGCGATCTCGAAGCAGCGCTCGGAGACGAACAGCTTGCACATCGACGCCTCGGTGCGGATGTCCTCGCCGCCATCGGCGTTCGCCGCCGTCGCCAGCACCATCTGCTCGCAGGCATAGAGCGCGGTCGCCATGTCGGCCAACATATGCTGGATCGCCTGGAAGCGGGCGATAGGGCCACCGAACTGCTCCCGGTGCTGCGCATAGTCGATCGAGTGCCGCAACGCCTGGCGGGCGAGCCCGATCATGGTGGAGCAGGCGGTTCACGTTGATGCGGTCCATCGCAATGCGCAGGCCTTCTCCCTCGGTGCCGATCAGGTTGGCCACGGGTACGCGCACGTTGTCGAAATGGATGTCGGCATCGACGAACTGGCCTGTCATGGGCACGCAGTCGAAGTCGAGCCGCACGCCCGGCGCGCGCAGATCGATGAACAAGGCGGAGATGCCGCGCGCGCCGTCGTCGGGGTTGGTGACGCAGATGGTGATGGCCACATCGGCGAACGTGGAGGCGCTGATGTAGTGCTTGTGGCCGTTGATGATGAAGTCGTCGCCATCGCGCACGGCACGCGTGCGGATGTCCGCGTCGGCCAGGAGGCGCTCCAGTCCTGCGCGGCCCGCCGCGCTCTTCAGGTCCAGGGCCACCGATTGCTTGCCTGCGTTGAAGACCTGGAAGATCAGCGCGTCACCCTCGTGGAAGGCCTGGCCCATGCGGCGTGCATCGTCGCCGCCATCGGTGCGCTCCACCTTGATGACTTCGGCGCGGAGGCCGGCAAAGATCGAACCGGCGAAAGGGCCCGCCAGTACCTGCCCGAGTTCCAGGACCCGGATGCCTTCTAGAACCTTGATCACGCGTGCACTTTCATTTCGAGGCTGGATGTGAGGGAGAGCGGCAGTCTAGGCCGGCACCGGTCGACCGCGCTGCAGGCTGATGCGCTTGCGGCGTTTGGCCTTCATGCGAAGCTGCAGGCCTTCCGGCCGATATCGCCGATAGACCCGCTTCTTGCCCAACGACCAGCCCTCGCGCTTGAGCATGACCAGCACGCGCAGATACCCGAAGCAGGATCTGCTTGCCTACATTCCGGCGAGCGCGCTTGACGCGAAACAGGTTAGCGCTATCATTCGTGCCGCACAGAAATCATAAAAAGGAGACTCATGTCCAAGATACCGAGCCACTCGAAGCGCGCGGCCGTCGCCGCCTGCGCCGCCATCGCACTGGGCATCACGGCGCCCGCGTCGGCCCAGATCTCCGGCGACGTCATCAAGATCGGCTTCCTCACCGACATCTCGGGCGTCTACTCGGACAACGACGGCCAGGGCGGCGTCGAAGCGATCAAGATGGCCGTGCAGGATTTCGGTCCGATCAACGGCAAGAAGGTCGAGTTCGTCTATGCGGATCACCTCAACAAGGTCGACGTCGCATCGGCGAAGGCGCGCGAATGGTTCGACCGCGACGGGCTCGACATGCTGGTGATCGGCGCCAACTCCGGCGCGGCGCTCGCGCTGGCCAAGCTCTCGGCCGAGAAGAAGAAGCCGATGTTCGCCATCACCGCGGCCACCGCGCGGCTGACCAACGAGGAATGCACGCCCTACAACGTGGCCTATGCCTACGACACGGTATCGGTCGCGCGCGGCACGGCCGGCGCCATCGTCGAGGCGGGCGGCAAGGACTGGTTCTTCCTCACCGCCGACTACGCCTTCGGCACCTCGCTCGAGAAGGACGCCTCGGACGTCATCAAGGCCAAGGGCGGCCGCGTGCTGGGCAGCGTCAAGCATCCGGTGGGCACGACGCCGAACTTCTCGGCGCTGCTGCTGCAGGCCCAGGCGTCGAAGGCCAAGATCCTCGGCCTCGCCACCAGCGGCGACGACCTGATCAATGCGGTCAAGGTGGCCAACGAGTTCGGTATCAACAAGACGATGAGCCTCGCGGCCATCCTGACCCACATCACCGAGATCCACGCGCTGGGCCTGAAGCTGACCCAGGGCATGTACCTGACCGACGGCTGGTACTGGGACCAGGACGAGGCCTCGCGCGCCTGGGCCAAGCGCTACTTCGAGAAGATGAAGAAGATGCCGAGCTCGATGCAGGCCGCCGACTACTCGGCCGTCACCACCTACCTGAAGGCGGTGAAGGCCGCCGGTACCGACGACGGCGACAAGGTGATGGCGACGCTCAAGTCGACGAAGATCAGCGACATGTACACCAGGAACGGCATGATCCGCGCCGACGGCCGCATGGTCTACGACATGTACCTGCGCCAGGTGAAGACGCCGGCCGAATCGAAGTACCCGTGGGACTACTACAAGACCATCAAGACGATTCCCGGCGACGAGGCTTTCATCAAGAAGTCCGAGACCAAGTGCGCGCTCTGGAAGTGAGTTGGACATCTTCGGCATTCCCCACCAGGCCCTGCTCGCGCAGCTCTTCCTCGGGCTGGTGAACGGCTCCTTCTATGCGTTGCTGTCGCTCGGCCTGGCCGTCATCTTCGGCCTGCTCAACGTCATCAACCTGTCGCACGGCGCGCTCTACATGCTGGGCGCGTTCCTGGCGTGGATGGGGCTCAGCTACGCGGGCATCGGCTACTGGGGAATGCTGCTGCTGACGCCGATCCTGGTGGGCGTCTTCGGCATCGCGATCGAACGGTCGATGCTGCGCCGGCTCTACAGGCTGGACCACCTCTACGGCATGCTGCTGATGATCGGCCTCGCGCAGGCGCTCGAAGGTCTTTTCCATTCGATGTACGGCGTATCGGGCAAGCCCTATTCGGTGCCCGATGCGCTGCAGGGCGCGACCGACATCGGCTTCATGGTGCTGCCGAACTACCGTGCGTGGGTGGTGGCGGTGTCGCTGGTGGTGTGCTTCGCGATCTGGTTCGTGATCGAGAAGACGCGCCTGGGCGCCACGCTGCGCGCGGGCACCGAGAACCCGAAGCTGGTGGAAGCCTTCGGCGTCAACGTGCCGCTGCTGGTCACGCTGACCTACGGCCTGGGCGCCGGGCTGGCGGGGCTGGCCGGCGTGCTCGCGGCGCCGATGGTCCAGGTCTCGCCGCTGATGGGCAGCAACCTCATCGTCGTGGTCTTCGCCGTGGTGGTGATCGGCGGGCTGAGCTCGATCCTCGGCGCCATCCTCACCGGCCTCGGCCTCGGCGTGGTCGAGGCGCTCGCCGGCGTCTTCTATCCGCAGCTGTCCTCCACGATGGTCTTCATCATCATGGCCATCGTGCTGGTGCTTCGCCCTGCGGGCTTGTTCGGCCGCGAAAAGTAGGACCGCATGACGCTCAAGAAATGGGGCTATGTCCTCGCACTGCTCGCCTTGCTCGCCGCGCCGGCGGTGCTCTATCCGGTGCTGGTGATGAAGGTGCTGCTCTATGCGCTGTTCGCCTGTTCCTTCAACCTGCTGATCGGCTTCGCCGGACTGGTGTCCTTCGGCCACGCGACCTTCTTCGGCGGCGCCGCGTATTTCTGCGGCTATGCGCTGGCCTCGCTGGGCATGCCGACCGAGGCCGGGATCCTGCTCGGCACCGGCGCCTCGGCGCTGATCGGCCTGGTGGTGGGCGGCCTCGCGATCCGCCGGCAGGGCGTGTACTTCTCGATGATCACGCTGGCGCTGGCGCAGATGCTCTACTTCTTCTATCTGCAGGCGCCCTTCACCGGCGGCGAGGATGGCCTCCAGGCGATCCCGCGCGGCACGCTGCTCGGCTTCATCGATCTGCACAACGACCTGACCCTGTACTACGTCGTGCTCGCCATCGTGCTCGCGGGCTTCGGGCTCATGGTGCGCACCGTGCATTCACCCTTCGGCCAGGTGCTGCAGGCGATCAAGGACAACGAGCCGCGCGCGCTCTCGCTGGGCTACGACGTCGCCAGGTACAAGCTGGTGGCCTTCGTGCTGTCGGCCACGCTCGCGGGGCTGGCCGGGGCGACCAAGTCGGTGGTGCTCGGCGCGGCCACGCTGACCGACGTGCACTGGGCCATGTCGGGCCTGGTCATCCTGATGACGCTGATCGGCGGCATGGGGACCTTCGTCGGACCGATCTTCGGCGCCGCCATCATCGTCGCGCTGGAAAGCAAGCTGGGCGACATCGGCGACTTCCTCGCGGCGGCCACCGGCATCGAATGGTTCCGGGCCATCGGCGTCTCGGTGCCGCTGGTCACGGGCCTGATCTTCATGGCCTGCGTGATGCTGTTTCGCCGCGGCATCCTCGGCGAGCTGGCGCATGCGCTGCGGCCCGACAGGCCACGGCCGGAAGGTCCGCCGCATGGCTGACGTGATCCTGCGCGCCGAAGGCCTCGTCAAGGACTTC
This sequence comes from Variovorax sp. SRS16, assembly GCF_901827165.1. Taxonomy (NCBI): domain Bacteria; kingdom Pseudomonadati; phylum Pseudomonadota; class Betaproteobacteria; order Burkholderiales; family Comamonadaceae; genus Variovorax; species Variovorax sp. SRS16. The sequence continues at coordinate 283,121 of NZ_LR594668.1, read as the reverse complement.
CGCGGCTTCCGCGCGGTCGACGGCGTCGACCTCAGCGTGGAGCGCGGCCACATCCATGCGCTGATCGGACCGAACGGCGCCGGCAAGACGACCTGCTTCAACCTGCTGACCAAGTTCCTCGAACCCAGCGCCGGGCGGATCTTCTTCAACGGGCGCGACATCACCCGCGCACGGCCGGCCGAGATCGCGCGCATGGGCATCATCCGCTCGTTCCAGATCTCCGCCGTCTTTCCGCACATGACGGTGCTGCAGAACGTGCGCGTCGGCCTGCAGCGCGCGCTCGGCACGTCGTTTCACTTCTGGAAGCGCGAACGCACGCTGGCCGGCCTGAACGCGCGCGCCATGGCACTGCTGGCCCAGGTCGATCTCGAAAGCTTCGCCGATGCCGTCGCGATGGACCTGCCCTACGGCCGCAAGCGCGCGCTGGAAATCGCGGCCACGCTCGCGATGGAGCCCGAGCTCATGCTGCTGGACGAGCCCACCGCGGGCATGGGCCTGGAGGACGTCGCGCACGTGACGGCGCTGATCAAGAATGTCTCGGCCGGCCGGACCATCCTGATGGTGGAGCACAACATGAGCATCGTGTCGGGCATCTCCGACCGCATCACCGTGCTGCAGCGCGGCGCCGTCTTGGCCGAGGGCCGCTACGAGGAAGTGGCGGCCAACCCGCTGGTGACCGAGGCCTACATGGGCACTGCCGCGGCCGAAGCGGAGCCCGCGCGATGACGCAGGCCGCGCTGGAGATCCAGGGCCTGCATGCGTGGTATGGCGAGTCGCACGTGCTGCACGGCGTCGACCTGCACGTCGACCGCGCCGAGGTCGTCACCCTGCTGGGACGCAACGGCGCCGGCCGCACGACCACGCTGCGCGCCCTGATGGGGCTGACCGACGCCCGGCGCGGTTCGGTCCGCATCGGCGGCGTCGAGACGATCGGCATGCCGACGCGCAGGATCGCGCACCTGGGCGTGGGCTATTGCCCCGAGGAGCGCGGCATCTTCGCTTCGCTGTCGACCGAGGAGAACCTGCTGCTGCCGCCGGTCGTCGCAAGCAGCGGGCGCGGCATGCCGCTCGACCAGATCTACGCGCTGTTCCCGAACCTGAAGGGGCGCGCTGCCGCGCAGGGCACCCGTCTGTCCGGTGGCGAGCAGCAGATGCTCGCGATCGCCCGCATCCTGCGCGCGGGCGCCGACCTGCTGCTGCTGGACGAGATCTCCGAAGGCCTGGCGCCCGTGATCGTGCAGGCGCTGGCGAGGATGATCCGCGTGCTGCGCGAGCGCGGCATGACGATCGTGATGGTCGAGCAGAACTTCCATTTTGCGGCGCCGATCTCCGATCGCTTCTACGTCATGGAGCACGGTCGCATCGTCGACGCCTTCGCGTCGACGCACTTGCAGGCCAGGGCGTCGGCCCTGCGCTCGCGGCTCGGGATCTGAGGCTTGACAGTCCCGCGGCCGGCGCATAAAGTGCGCAAGGTTAGCGCTATCATGAAAGTGACGAAAGATGAGTGACTGGCATCGCGCAAGCGCGCTCGACGAAGTGTGGGAAGGTGCACCACTGGCCGTGGAGGTCGCGGGCAAGCCCATCGCGCTCTACCGCCTCGGCGAAGAGATCCATGCGATCGGCGACCTGTGCACGCATGAGCCGGACGTGAAGCTGTCGGATGGCTACCTCGACGGCGAGACGATCGAATGCCCGATGCACCAGTCGTGCTTCAACGTCAGGACCGGCAAGGTGCTGACGCCGCCGGCCTGCAATGACTTGCCGGTCTTCCCGGTCCGCATCGAGGACGGCCAGGTGCTGGTCGACATCGAAGGCGTCGAAGGCTAGCCGGTACCCTCGAACAGGGCGGGCCGCTTCGGGCCCGCGACAGGAGACATCGATGATGATCAAGAAACGCGCCTTGCTTGCCAGCGGCCTGATGACCGCCGTCTCACTGCTCGCGCCGACCGTGGCGCCGGCACAGACCAAGTATCCGACCAAGCCGATCCGGCTGATCGTTCCGTTCCCGCCGGGCGGCAGCGTCGACCCGCTCGCGCGCGTGCTGAGTCAAAAGATTACGGAGGACTTCGGCCAGCAGGTGATCGTCGACAACAAGCCCGGCGGCAACGCGGTGATCGGCACCGAGTTCACCGCCCGCGCCGCGCCCGACGGCTACACGCTGCTGCTGGCGGCGACCGCCCATGTCACCAACCCGCTGCTGGTGCAGACCACCTACGACCCCCTGAAGGACTTCGTGCCGGTGTCGATGCTGTGCGACGCGCCGGTGATCCTGACCGTCAATCCTGCCGTGCCGGCCAAGACCCTGAAGGAGTTCATCGCGCTCGCCAAGTCGAAGCCCGGCGAGCTCAACTACTCGTCGGCCGGCACCGGCAATCCCAACCACCTGGCCGGCGAACTGTTCAACATCATGGCCGGCGTCAAGACAATGCATGTGCCGTACAAGGGCGGTGCGCCCGCGGTGGCCGACCTGCTTGGCGGCCAGGTGCAGTTCACCTACGGCAGCCCCATCATCGTGCTGCCGCACATCAAGGCCGGCAAGCTGCGCGCACTCGCGGTGTCGAGCCCGACCCGGCTGCCCTCGCTGCCGGACGTGCCGACCTTCGCCGAGGCGGGCCTGCCCGGCTACGAGATCCGCATCTGGTACGGCCTGCTCGCGCCGGCCGGCACGCCGAAGGACGTGGTGGCCAAGCTGTCGAAGGAAATCGACAAGATCATGGCCTTGCCCGAAACGCTTGAGAAGCTCGATGCCGGCGGCATGGGCCGCTACCAGCTGACGCCGGATGAGTTCGGCCGGGTGATGAAGGCGGACCACGACAAGTACGCCCGCATCATCAAGGAAGCGAACGTCAAGCTCGACTGAGCGCCCCGCGCATGGGGCGCCGCGCGCTACATGCGTCCTGCCGTCGCGCCGCCGTCGAGCACCAGCGTGTGCCCGGTGATCGAGCGCGACGCCGATGAGACCAGGAACACCGCCGCATCGGCAAAATCCTCCGGCGAGATCAGATGCCCGAGCGGCATGACGCCGACGATGCCCGCGACTGCCTTGTCGATATCCGGATTGACCTTGGCCAGGTGCGCGCGCAGGAAGGGCGTGTCGGTGGCGCCGGGTGCGATCGCATTCACGCGCACGCCGGCCGGGCCGAACTCGAGCGCGAGCGCCTTCACCAGCCCGCCGAGCGCGTGCTTGGAGGCGTTGTAGACGCTGCGCTTGGCGCGCCCGGTGACGCCGCTGATCGAACTGGTGAAGACCAGCGAAGCGCGCGGGCTGCGCACCAGGCTGCGCAATGCCGCCTGTGCCGAGAAGATGCTGCCCGTCACGTTCACGTCGACGATGCGCTGCAGCGTCTCGGGGCTGGCGTCGAGAAAATCGCCCGCGAAGCTGACACCCGCGTTCGCCATGAAGACATCGATCGGCGTGCCGAAGAAAGCCTCGGCCTCGGCCACCAGGTGCGCGCAGTCGGCGGCACGGGCGACATCGCAGCGCACGCCGATCGCGCGCGCGCCCGAAGGATCGATCTCGCGCGCCACCGCGACGGCCGCGGCCTCGTCGATGTCGGAGACCACCACGCGCGCCTCTTCGCGCGCGAAGCGCTGCGCAGCGGCGGCGCCCATGCCGCTGCCGGCGCCGGTGATGACGGTCGTGTAGCCGGCCAGCATCTACTGTTCGATCTTGATGTCGGCCGCCTTGATGATCTGGTCGAAGGTGCCCAGGTCTTCCTTCATCATGGCGGCGAAGTGCGGCGGGTCCATCGAGAAAGGAATCGTTCCCTGGCTCTCCATGCGCTGCCGCACGTCGGGCATCGCGAGCACGCGGGCCATGTCGGCGTTGATCTTGTCGATGATCGGCTTCGGCGTCCTGGCCGGCGCCAAGAGGCCGATCCACGAGCGCATGCCGAAGCCCGGAAGCCCGGCCTCGGCGAAGGTCGGCACGTTCGGGATCAACGGCAGGCGCGCTTCCGAGGTGGTCGCCAGCGCCTTGAGCTTGCCGGTCTGGATCAACTGCTGCACCGACACCGGCACAGCGAAATAGAGCTGCACCTGCCCGCTCAGCATGTCGTTGATGAGCGGCCCGCCGCCCTTGTACGGCACGTGCAGCATCTTCACGCCGGCCATGCGGCTGAAGAGTTCGGCCGCCATGTGGTTCGCATTGCCGGCACCGGCCGAGGCGTAGCTGATCTTGCCCGGGTTGGCCTTTGCGTAGGCGATGAATTCCTGCAGCGTGTTGGCCGGCACCGAGGGCGTCTCGACCAGCACGAAGTCCGCCTTGTAGACCGGCGTGATCGGCGCGAAATCCTTGAAGCTGTCGTAAGGCAGGTTGTGGAACAGCAGCGCGTTGCTGACGTGCGTGCTGGCCGTCAGCAGCAGCGTGTAGCCGTCGGCCGGCGCCTTGGCGACCACGTCGGTGCCGATGATGGTGCTCGCGCCGGGGCGGTTGTCCACCACCACCTGCTGGCCCCAGAGCTCGGTCAGCTTCTGGCTCATGAGCCGCGCCACCGGGTCGACGCTGCCGCCCGGCGGGTAGGGCACCACCAGGCGCACCGCATGGCTGGGGAATTTCTGCGCGGTTTCTTCCGCACCGGCCGGGCCGGTCGCCAGCAGCGCGGCGATGCCCAGTGCGGCGAGGGCGGCCATGGCGTGGCGAAGCGAGCGAGCCGGGGCCTTGCGCGCGGCATCGCGCGGCGACGAATCGAAAGTCATGGTCGGGATCCTTGTCGGTTCAGCGGGCGGACGCATCCAGGCGCGCAATCCAGCCTTCGTGTTCACGGCTGGGCGCTGCGAAGCGGCGCAGCACGTCCGGGTCGTGTCCCGGGATCACCAGGTGCGGCGCGTCGGCCAGGCTGTAGAGGCGCGTATACGCTTCCAGCATGTCGCCGACGTTGTGGACCGCGGGAAAGGGCCGCCGCTGCTCCATGTTCGCGTAGAAGTGCGATGCGTCCGAAGCCAGCACCAGCCAGCCCTGCTGCGTATGCACCCGCACCACCTGCATGCCTTCGGTGTGCCCGCCCACGCGGTGCACGCTCAGCCCTGGCGCGATCTGCGAATCGCCGTCGTGGAACTGCACCCGTCCTTCGAACACGCGGTGCACCATGCCCGCAACGTCGTCGGCCTCGAAGTGGCGCGCGATCGGCGAATGGCACATGCAGCGGCCGGTGCAATAGGCCATCTCGCGGTCCTGCAGGTGGTAGCGCGCACGCGGGAACAGGTCGCGGTTGCCCGCATGGTCGTAGTGCATGTGGGTCAGGATCACGTCCTCGACCGTGGAGGTGTCGATGCCGACGGCACGCAGGCCTTCCTCGATCGGACGGATGATCGAGCGGCCGCGCCGCGCCGCCATCGCCTGGTCGAAGCCGGTGTCCACCACGAAGCTGCGCGACTCGCCGACCACGGCCCAGACGAAGAAGTCCATCGGCATCGGCACGTCGTGGCTGTCGCCGCCGATGAAGTTGACGCCCGATCGGCGCTCGTGATGGGCATACTTGATCGCGAACACGCGATAGGTCTCGGGGGCGGCCGCCATGCGTTGTCTCCAGGAGGGCGAGAAGGAGGTTGAAAACCGGAAAACTATGGTAACGCTATCATAAAAAACTGTCACGTATGATTTCCCGATGCGACAACATCCGACCTTCGAAACCCTCCCCGCCGATGGAGGCATTCCTCGTGGCTGAGGGGAAGGTCCGCACGGGCGGCGCGGGCGCACGGATGCGCGACGTGGCCAACGCGGCCGGCGTGTCGCTGATGACGGTGTCGCGCGCGCTGCGCGAGCCGCAGAAGCTGTCGGAAGAGACGCGCAAGGCGGTCCTCGATGCGGTGCAGAAGATCGGCTACGTGCCCAACAGCATCGCGGCCAACCTGGCGTCCAACCGCTCCAGCGTGGTCGGCCAGATCATCCCCAGCATCCAGAACTCGCTCTATGCCGATACGGCCAAGGGCACCTCCGACGTGCTGCGCACCGCCGGCCTGCACCTGCTCCTGGCCGACAGCGGCTACTCGCTGAACGAGGAAGAAGCCCTGATCGGCGCCCTGCTCGCGCAGCGCGTCTGCGGGCTGGTCCTGCACAACACCGACCACACGCCGCGCGCGCTGCAGATGATCGCGCGCGCCGGCATCCCGGTGATCGAGACTGGCGACATGCCGCGCACACCGCTCGACATGGTGGTCAGCTATTCCAATGCCGACGCCGCCAAGGCCATGACCGTGCACCTGGGCTCGCGCGGCTACCGCCGCATCGGCCTGGTCACGCTCGACACCCGGATCAACCGCCGCGCCCGCGAACGCCAGCGCGGCTACCTCGCGGGCCTGCGCGCCCTCGGCCTGAAGAAAGACACGCTGCTGATCAGCGAGGTCGCGCCCGGCCTGACCTCCGGCGCCCACGCGATGGTCGACATGATGACGCGGGCGCCCGATGTCGACGCGATCTTCTTCGCCGGCGACGTGCTGGCGATCGGCGCGCTCTTCGAGACCCAGCGCCGCGGCTGGAAGGTGCCGCACCGGGTGGCGATCGCCGGCTTCGACGACCTCGACATCCTGCAGCACACCGTGCCGCGCCTGACCTGCCTGCGCCTGCCTCGGCTGGAGATCGGCCGCCGCAGCGCCGAGGCCCTGCTGGAGCGGATGCGCGGGTCCAAGGAAGCCGTGCGCCTGGACCTGGGCTTCGAGGTGATCCAGCGCGAGAGCACCTGAAGGCGGGGGAAACTGCTTGCACTGCCCTTGTTTTCGGCGATAATGTTACCGCTATCACATCGTGATGAAGAACGGAAAACATCGATCATGAAGGGCAAAACCGCTCTGATCACCGGCTCCGCGGCCGGCCTCGGCCATGCCGTGGCCGAAGGGCTCGCGCGGGCCGGCTGCAACATCGTGCTGCACGGCATCGAGGCGCCCGAGAGCGTGCAGCCGGTTCAGGCGCAGTTGGAGCGCACGCACGGCGTCAGCGTCGCCTACGTGCATGCCGACCTCGCCGAGGCCGGGGCTGCCGAGCGGCTGGTGAGGGAGGTGCAAGGCCGTCACGGCGGCGTCGACGTGCTGGTCAACAACGCCGTGACGCGGCACTTCTGCGGCGTGGCGGAGTTCCCGGTCGAGGCCTGGGACCGCGCGCTCGCCATCAACCTGAGCGCGGCCTTCCACACCATTCGCCTGAGCCTGCCCGGCATGCGCGAGCGCGGCTGGGGCCGGATCTTCAACATGACCTCGGTCTACGGCGCGCGCGCCGTGCCCAACCGCATCGACTACGTGACGACCAAGACGGCGCTGATCGGCCTGACCCGCGCCATCGCGGTCGAGACCATCAACCAGGGCATCACCTGCAACGCGATCTGCCCGGGCGCCGTGCTGACGCCGACCAGCGAGAAGCGCATCGACGCGGTGATGGAAGAAACCGGCCTCGACCGCGTGCAGGCCACACAGCACTTCCTCGCCGGCAAGCAGCCGATCCAGCGCTTCGTCGATCCGGCCCACATCGCGGATCTGCTGGTGTTCCTTTGCAGCCCCTCGGGCAGGGACATCACGGGCACCGTGCTGCCGGTGGAGGGCGGATGGCTGGCGAGCTGAAGCACCCGCCGGCGGGCGACGAGAGCGCGGCCCTGGCGCGCTTCGTCGCGCGCACGCAGTGGGACGGGGTGCCGCGCAACGTGCAGCACGAGGCCAAGCGCGCGCTGGTCAACTTCTTCGCCACCGCGCTCGCGGGCTGCAACGATCCGGCGCTGCGTGCCGCGTCGCGCGTGTTCGCGCAGTTTCGCGCCGGCAGCGCCTGTCACCTGATCGGCCGCGCAGAGACGACGGATGCGCTGCACGCGGCCTCTCTCAATGCGATGAGCGGCAACGTGTTCGATTACGACGACACGCACCTGCCGACCATCATCCATCCGACCGCGCCGGTGGCGCCGGCGCTGCTCGCGCTGGCGCAGACGCAGCGCCTGTCGGGCCGCGACCTGCTGCTGGCCTTCGTGCTCGGCGTCGAGATCGAATGCCGGCTCGGCAACGCCATCTCGCCTGGCCACTACCAGCGCGGCTGGCACATCACCTCGACCTGCGGCGTGTTCGGCGCCGCCGCGGCCATCGCGCGCGCGATGCAGCTCGACGAGACGCGCACGCTCTGGGCGCTCGGCAATGCGTCGGCGCAGTCGTGCGGACTGGTCGAGAATCTGGGCACCATGGCCAAGAGCATCGGCGTCGGCAATGCCGCGTCCAACGGCCTGCTGTCGGCGCTGCTGGCGGCGCAGGGTTTCGAGGGACCCCGGATGCCGGTCGAAGGGCCGCGCGGCTTCTTGCGCGTGACGGGCGAAGCGCCCGACTTCGCGTCCCTCACCGAAGGGCTCGGCGAACGCTGGGAGCTGATGAACAACACCTACAAGCCCTATCCGTGCGGCGTGGTGCTGAACCCGGTGATCGAAGCCTGCCTGGCATTGCATCGCGCATCGCCGGTCGCGCTGGACGAAGTCGAGCGCATCGAGCTCATCGGCCATCCGCTGCTGCGCGAGCGCACCGACCGCGCCGCGCCGCACTCCGGGCGCGAGGCGCAGGTCAGCGCCCAGCATGCGGTCGCGGTGAGCCTCGAACGCGGCAAGGCCGGCCTCGACGAGTTCAGCGACGCCTGCGTGGCCGAGCCGCACTGGCGCGCGTTCGCCGACAGGCTGGTCTTCATCGATGACGCGAAGTACGGCATCGAGTCGGCCACGGTGACGCTGCGCTTGCGCGACGGCCGTGCGCTGTCGCACCATGTCGAGGCGGCGCGCGGCAGCCTGGACGCACCGCTGCGTGACGAAGACCTCGAACACAAGCTCATCGAACTGGCCGCGTGGGGCGGCAGCGGCTGCGCCACAGCGCCGTTGATCGGCGCGCTCTGGTCGCTCGACGGCCGCGAAGACGCGGGCACGCTGATGCCGCTGGCGGCCGGCACGGCCTGATACCGAATCCCCGAATCCCGAGAATCCCGACATCCACCTCAAAGGAGAAACCGAATGAACAAGGAACTGTTTGACCAGGGCCTGAAGGTCCGCCGCGCGGTCGCGGGCGACGCGTACGTCGATGCAGCGCTCAAGGGCGCCGACGACTTCAGCATGCCGATGCAGGAACTGGTGACCCAGTACTGCTGGGGCGACGTCTGGTCCCGCCCCGGCCTCGACCGCAAGGCCCGCAGCCTGCTGAACCTCGGCATGATCGCCGCGCTCAACCGGCCCGAGGAACTGGCGACGCACGTGCGCGGCGCGATCAACAACGGCGTGACCAAGGAAGAGATCCGCGAGGCCTTCCTGCAGGTGGCCGTCTACTGCGGCATGCCCGCGGGCCTCGGCTCGTTCAAGGTCGCGCGGCAGGTGTTCAAGGACATGGGCATCTGAGCCCCGAGGAGCACACCATGTCTGAGAAAAGAACCCTCGGCTTCATCGGCGTCGGCGTGATGGGCAACCCGATCGCCAAGCACTTGCTCGCCAAGGGCCATACCGTGCTGGCCTACGACAAGAGCGATGCCGCCGTCGCCGCGATGGTGGCCGCGGGCGCCAAGTCCGCCGGCAGCATCGCCGACGTGGTGAACAGCGCGGCCATCGTCTTCACCAGTCTGCCGAGCCCGGCCATCTTCAGCGACGTGGCGCTGGGCGCGGGCGGCGTGAAGGACGGCACGGCGGTCAAGATCATGGTCGACCTCTCGACCGTCGGCTCGCGCGCGACGCGCGCCGCTGCCGCGGGCCTGCTGGAGAAGGGCATCGACCTGGTCGACGCGCCGGTCAGCGGCGGCGCCGCCGGTGCGCAGAAGGGCACGCTGGCGGTGATGGTCGCGGGCCGTCCCGAAGCGGTAGACCAGGTGCGTGAACTGCTGGAGGCCTTCGGCAAGCTCTTCATGGTCGGGCCGCAGCCGGGCCAGGCGCAGCTGCTCAAGCTGCTCAACAACATGCTCTCGTCCACCGCCTTCGCCATCACCTCCGAAGCCTTCGTGGCCGGCGTGAAGGGCGGGCTCGATCCCGACGTGATGATGGCCGCGATCAATGCCGGCAGCGGCCGCAGCGGTGCCTCGCAGGACAAGTTCATGAAACAGGTGATGCCGCGCACCTTCGACTTCGGCTTTCCGATCAGCAGCGTGTGCAAGGACATCGGCCTCGCGGTCGAGGAATGCGAAGCGCTGGGCGTGCCGATGTGGGTCGGCAACACGGTGCGCCAGCTCTGGAACTTCGCCGGCAAGCAGGACGGCATGCAGCGCGACATGACCGAGCTCGTGACCTCGATCGAGCATTGGACCGCGGGCAACGACGCGGCCAAGCCCAAGCCTTGATGCCGACCTGCCACGCGCAGTCATGCCGTTGATCCGCAACGCACTGCAGGGCATCCGGGTCCTGGACCTGAGTCAGGGCATCGCCGGGCCGATGGCGGCGCGGCTGCTCGGCGACTTCGGTGCCGAGGTCGTGAAGGTCGAGCCGCCGAGGGGCGACCCGGCACGGCGCATGGCACCGTCGATCGACGAAGGCCCGGAGGCCGAGCGCAGCCTGCTGTTCGCCTACCTCAACTGGAACAAGCGAGGCATCGCGCTGGACCTCGAGACCGCGCAAGGCCGGCAGGCGGTCGAGGCACTGGTGCGCGCGAGCGACATCGTGATCGAGAGCTTCCAGCCCGGCGAGCTCGCGCGATGGGGCCTGGCACCGGCGGCGATGCTCGAATGGAACCCGCGGCTGGTCGTGACCTCGGTGACCGACTTCGGCCAGAAGGGCCCGCATGCCGGCTGGACCGGCAGCGACCTGGTGCAGCAGGCGATGAGCGGCATCATGCAGATCAGCGGGCAGGCCGACCGCGCGCCGCTCAAGCACGGCCTGAACCAGGCCTATTTCTGTGCCGGCCTCAATGCCGCCTATGCCACGCTCGCCGCGCATTGCGCGGCCGAGCGCGACGGCATCGGCGACCACGTCGACCTCTCGGTGCAGGAATGCCTGGTCTCGGAACTCGTGACCTGCGAGACCTACTACACCTTCATGGGCGCGATCCAGGGCCGCCGGCTGCCGGTGCAGGATCCGTATTCGGGCGCGCCGATCGAGACGCGCCGCGGCTACCTGTCCTTCCAGTCCGGCGGCCCGATGCCGGCGGAGACCTTCGCCGACCTGTTCCACAACGAGGCGTTGCGCGATCCGCGCTTCGCGAGCAACCGCCAGCGCTCCCAGCACGTGGCCGAAGTCCGCGAGCTGGTCGCGCAAAGCGTCAAGGACCTGGATGCCAAGGCGCTGTTCATCGAAGGCTCGACGAAGCGCCTGCTGATGGGCGTGGTGCAGACCGCGCCCGATCTGCTTGCGTGCGAGCAACTGGCCGCGCGCGATTTCTTCGTCGATGTCGAACATCCGAGCGGGCGTTCGTTCCGCTGCCCGGGCGAGCTGGCCCGCATGTCGGCGACACCGACCGGGGTCGCGCGGCGCGCACCGATGCTCGGCGAACACACGGCCGAAGTGCTGAATGAGCTCGCGATGCCGGCCGCTCCCCGCGTCGCTCCGGCCGTGCCCGCGCCGGCACCGCGCCTGCCGCTCGAAGGCCTGCGCGTGCTCGACCTCGCGACGGTGATCGCGGTGCCCTACATGGCCGCGCTGCTGAGCGACCTGGGCGCGGAAGTGATCAAGATCGAATCGCCGCTCAAGCTCGATCCGACCCGCCAGGGCGTGATGACCACCTACCTCGACAACGACCCGCGCACCGATGCGATCAACCGATCGGGCATGTTCCAGGTCGTCAACCGCGGCAAGCGCTCGATCGTGCTCGACATGGCGAAGGACGAGGCCAAGGCGCTGTTCCGCGAACTCGTCGCGAAGGCCGACATCGTGGTCGACAACTTCACGCCGCGCGTGATGAGCGGCTGGGGACTCGGCCACGAGGAACTGTTGAAGATCAATCCGAAGCTGATCTGCCTGTCCAACACCGGCTACGGCTCGACCGGCCCGTGGCGCAATTTCCCGAGCCAGGGCACGACGCTCGAACCGACCATGGGCATCTCGAGCTACAGCGGCTACCGTGGCGACAAGCCGTGGAAGGTGGGCCAGTCCTATCCCGATTTCCTCGCCTGCTGGACCGGGCTCGCCGCGCTGTTCGTGGCGCTGCACCACATGCGCGAGACCGGTCAGGGGCAGTGGATCGACCTGGGCATGTACCAGGTCGGTGCCGCGCTGATTCCGGAGGCGCTGCTGCAATACCAGATCGACGGCAGCGAGCCGCAGCGCATCGGCAACGAAGACGCCGTGCATGTGCCGAGCGACGCGTACCTCTGTGCGGGCGAAGACCGCTGGGTCGCGCTCACGGTGGAGACCGACGCGCAATGGCAGACGCTCGCCGGCTTCATGGCAGGCGATGGCCTCGCGGTCGATTCGGGGCTTGCCGCGGCAGCGGCGCGGCGCGCGCGGCGCGACGAGGTCAACGCACTGGTGGCCGGCTGGGTCCGCGATCAGCAGGGCTCGGCGCTGGCCGAGCGGCTGCAATCCGCGGGCATCGCCTGCGGCCCGGTCATGAACAACCGCGACCTGCTGCTCGACCCGCACCTCGTGTCGCGCGGCTTCCACGAGCGCGTGCCCTTGCCGGCACCGATGGGCCTGCGTCCGATCATGGGCCGGCCCTGGAAGCTGGCGCTGCGTGCGGTCCGGATCCGCCATGCCGCGCCGCGCTACGGCGAGGACGGCCGTGCCATCCTGCGCGACGTGCTCGGCATGGACGAGGCCCGCATCGCCGCGCTGTTCGAGGCACGCGTGGTCTGCACCGAGCCCACCTCGCCCAAGCCCTTCGACGCCATGGGCCTGGCCGAGCTGCAGCGCCTGCGTGCGATCCACGAAGTCGATCCGGACTACCGCCGCAAGCTCGGCATCGCGGCCTCATAGCATCAACATCCCACAGACAGGAAGGAGCAGCCAGATGGCCAACCTCAACATCACCGTCGAAGACAAGGTCTGCGTGTGCGAACTCAACCGGCCGCACGCGATGAACTCCATCGACCCCGAAATGCGTGTCGAACTCTATGCGTTCTACGACCGCATCAAGAAGGACGACGACATCCACGTGATCATCTTCACCGGTGCCGGCGACAAGGCCTTCTGCACCGGCGCCGACCTCAAGAAGACCCTGCCCGACGACGAAAGCTATGCCGAGACGCTGCTCGGCAAGGGCAATCCGGGCAGCGCCTTCATGGGCCTAGAAACCGACAAGCCGATCATCTGCGCGGTCAACGGCTACGCGCTCGCGGGCGGCACCGAGTTGCTCCTGGCCTGCGACATCGCGATCGCCTCCGAGAACGCCAAGTTCGGACTGACCGAAGTGCGGCGCGGCACCATCCCCTGGGGCGGCAGCATGCAGCGGCTGCCGCGCTCGATCGCCAAGACCGATGCGATGCTGCTGCTGCTCACCGGCGACACCATCGACGCGCACGAGGCGCTGCGCATGGGCCTGGTCAGCAAGGTGGTGCCGCATGCCGAGCTGATGCCGACGGCGCTCGACATCGGCCGGCGCATCGCGCGCAACGCGCCGCTGGCCGTGCGCGCGGTCAAGCAGCTCGTGGTTCAGGGGCAGGACCTGCCGCTGGTGCATGCGCTGCACATCGACAAGTACATGTACGGCCTGCTCAAGAACACCGAGGACCGCATCGAGGGCCGCAAGGCCTTCGCCGAGAAGCGCGAACCCGTATGGAAAATGAGATGAGCGCAGTCGCGGTGCCTGCCGCTGCTGCCGCACTCACAGGCCTGCGCGTGCTCGACCTGTCGGGCGCGATGGGCAACTACGCGGGCAAGCTGTTCGGCGACATGGGCGCCGACGTGCTGCTGGTCGAGCCGCCCGGCGGCAGCGAGCTGCGGCGCGAGCCGCCCTTCATCGACGACCGCGCAGGCATCGAGCGCAGCCTCGAATTCGCCTACCAGAACAGCAGCAAGCGCGGCATCTGCCTCGACCTCGACACAGCCAGCGGACAACGCCTCTTGCGCGAACTCGCCGCCGGCGCCGACCTCGTGATCGAGACCGCGCCGCCCGGCTGGATGGCCGCGCGCGGCATCGGCTACGACGATCTCGCACGGCTGCGTCCGCAGATCGTGGTCGCCAGCATCACGCCCTTCGGCCAGACCGGTCCCTATGCACAGATGGAGGCCACCGACCTGATCGGCCTCGCCATGGGCGGCCTGCTCTGGATGGGCGGCTACCAGGATGCCGCGCCGACGCAGGCGCACGGCAACCAGGCCTTCAAGTGCGCCGCGATGTACGGCGCGGTGGCGGCGATGCTCGCGGTCACGGATGCCGAGCTCACGGGCCAGGGCCAGCACGTCGACATCTCGCTGCAGGAAAGCGTGACCCTGGCGCTGGAGAACGCGGCGCAGACCTACGACCTCGAAGGCGTGGTGCGCAAACGGCCGCTGTCGGACCAGCGCTTCGCGGGCTACGGCCTCTTCAAGTGCAAGGACGGCTACATCTACCTCGGCTCGCGCGGCATCGGCAACAGCCCGGCCTGGTCGCGCAGCCTGCAATGGTTCAAGGACGAAGGCATGGAAGGCGTGGAGCGGCTGTTCGGTGCCGAGTGGTCCGACCTCGGCTACCTCAAGACCGACGAGGCGCGCGAAGTGTTCGGCGAGCTCTTCATGCGCTGGTCGATGCAGCACGGCAAGGACTGGCTCTACAGCGAAGGCCAGAAGCGATTGATTCCGCTGGCGCCGGTCAGCACGCCGGCCGACCTGCTCGAGAACCCCCAGCTGCAGGCGCGCGGGGTGTTCGTCGACTTCGTGCATCCCTTGCTGAAGCAGGCGGCGCGCATGCCCGGTGCGCCCTACGTGCTGTCGCAGACGCCATGGCACATGCAGCGCCGCGCGCCGCTGCTCGGCGAGCACACGGCCGAGGTGCTGGGCGAGATCGGCGTGTCGAATGAAGAAATGTCGAGACTGTTCTCGGCCGGAGTCGCCGCATGACCGCCTCGAAACCCAGTGCGGGTCTTCCCCTCGCCGGCCTGCGCGTCGCCGACTTCTGCTGGATCGGCGCCGGCTCGTACACCACCAAGATCCTCGGCGATCTCGGTGCCGACGTGATCAAGATCGAGAGCTCGACCCGGCTCGATTCGCTGCGCCTCGCCGGCCCCTACAAGGGCGGCAAGCCCGGCGTCAATCGCAGCGGCTACTTCGCCGATCGCAACACCAGCAAGCGCGGCATCACGATCGACATGAAGCATCCGGCTGCGCTCGACGTGGTGCGCAAGCTGATCGCGCAAAGCGACATCGTCGCCAACAACTTCGCGGCCGGCGTGATGGAAAAGTTCGGGCTCGGTCCCGACGCCTGTCTGCAGATCCGGCCCGACATCATCTATCTCGCGATGTCGATGCAGGGCTCGCTCGGGCCGCAGCGCGACTTCCGCGGCACCGGCAGCAGCATCGCGGCGCTGACCGGCATCCAGGAGCTGAGCGGCCTGCCGGGCCGCGTGCCCGCGGGCACCGGCACCAACTACCCTGACCATCTGCCCAATCCCTGCCACGCGGCCTTCGCGGTGCTCGCGGCGCTGCGCCATCGGCGCCGCACCGGCCAGGGCCAGTTCATCGACTTCGCGCAGACCGAACCGATGCTCGCGTTGATGGGGCCGACCTTCCTCGATCTCACCGTCAACCACCGGCTGCAGCAGCGGCGCGGCAACGACCATCCGTGGGCTGCGCCGCACGGCGTCTACCCCTGCGCCGGCAAGGACCGCTGGATCGCGATCACGGTGATGGACGATGCGCAGTGGTCGGCGCTGGTCGATGTCATGGGCCGTCCCGCGTGGGCGCTCGAAGCGCGCTGGCAGACGATGCCCGAGCGCTACCGCGCGCGTGCCGAACTCGATCGCTGCCTCGCCGCCTGGACCGCCGATCACGAGGCCCAGGCGTTGATGGCATCGCTGCAGGCCCGCGGCATTCCGGCCGGCGCGGTGCAGGACGCGCACGACGTGGTGCGCGTCGATCCGCAGCTCGCGCACCGGCAGCACTGGGTGCGGATGCCGCATGCGGAGATGGGCGAATCGATCTACAACAACCTGCCGTTCCGGCTCTCGCGCACGCCGGTGCGGCCGACCCGGCCGGCGCCGCTGCTCGGCGAGCACACGCGCGAGGTGCTGCACGATCTGCTCGGCCTGTCCGACGCCGAGATCGACGGCCTGCAGGCGCAGGGAGTGCTCAAGTGAGTGCCGGCACGATGCTGCGCGATCAATGCGCGATCGTCGGCGTCGGCGCCAGCGCGCAAGGCAAGGTGCCGGGCTCGACCGCGTTGACGCTCGCGGTCGACGCGTTCAAGGCGGCGCTCGACGACAGCGGCTTGCGCAAGGAGCAGATCGACGGCCTGCTGACGCTGCCGGGCCAGACCTCGCCCGAGAGCACGCAGAACTTCCTGCGCATCGGCGAGACGCTGGGCATCAATCCGCGCTTCGCGGGCACGATGAACCTGGGCGGCTCGACTGCGGGCGCGCTGGTCCAGCAGGCCGCGCTCGCGATCCATGCAGGCATGGCGACGCATGTGGCCTGCGTGTTCGGCGATGCGGCGGCCACCGGCGGCGGCCGCTTCGACCGCGCGCAGGGCTGGGGCGATTCGTCGTCGATCTGGGGCTACATGGCGGCCGCGGCCAACAGCGCGATCACCGCGGCGCGGCACATGGCGGTGTATGGAACCACGAGCCGGCAGCTCGGCGAAATCGCTGTGGCCTGCCGTTACCATGCTTCGCTGAATCCGCACGCCGTGATGCGCGAGCCGATCACGATCGACGACCACCAGGCCTCGCGCTGGATCGTCGAGCCGCTGCATCTGCTCGACTGCTGCCTGGTCTCGGACGGTGGCGTTTGCATCATCGTGTCGAGCGCCGAGCGCGCGCGCGACCTGAAGCAGCCACCGGTGCTGCTCTCGGGCATGGGCCAGGGCTACACCACGCAGAACCTCGGCAGCGAGGACTGGTGGTACGCGCCGCATCAGAAGCGCGCGGTGCAGGACGCTTACGCGATGGCCGGCGTCGGGCCGACCGACATCGACGTCGCCCAGCTCTACGACAACTTCACGCCGAGCGTGCTGCTGTGGCTCGAACATGGCGGCTTCTGCGCGCCTGGCGAGGCTGGTCCTTTCTGCGAAGGCGGCCGCATCCGCCTCGGCGGCGCGCTGCCCGTCAACACGGCCGGCGGCAATCTTTCGGAGTCCTTCATGGAAGGCTGGCTGCACATCGTCGAAGGCGTGAACCAGATGCGCCACCAGTGCGGCCCGCGACAGGTGCCGGATGCCGAGGTCTGCCTTGTCACCGGGCGCGGCCTGGCGCTCAATTGCGCCAACGCGCTGGTGCTGCGGAGGAGTTGAACATGAGCGACTACGCCAAACCGCTGCCGACCCTGACCGACGAGAACCGTCCCTTCTGGGACGCCTGCCGCGCCGGCCGGCTCTGCCTGCAGCGCTGCGACAACTGCGCGCACATCCGCTATCCGATCAGTCCGGTCTGCCCGCGCTGCCTGGCCAGCGGCTTCGAATGGGCGCAGGTGTCCGGGCGCGGCAGCGTGTTCTCGTACATCGTCTTCCATCGCGCTTACCACCCGGGCTTCCGCGACGAGCTGCCGTACAACGTGGCGCTGGTCCAGCTCGATGAAGGGCCGCGCATGTACAGCAACATCGTCGGTACGCCGAACGACCAGGTGCGCATCGGCGATGCGGTCGAAGTCGTGTTCGATCGCGCAACGGACGAAGTGACGATTCCGAAGTTCAGGCTGCGCGCAGCCGATTGATCCGCAGCAAGGAGCCCGCCGCATGTTCAAGGTCGACACGAAGGAGCCGCCGGCCTGCTTCTTCGAGGATTTCCCCGAAGGCCGCGAGATGCCGGTCGTGACCAAGGGGCCGATGCAGATCGGCCATCAGGTGCGCTGGGCCGGTGCCTGCGACAACTATGCGTCGGAGTTCCACCATGACGAGGCGACTGCGAAGTCGCAAGGTTTGCCGGGGGTGCTGCTCTCGGGCCCGTTCATGGCGAGCTACATGCTGACCGAGGTCGGGCATTGGCTCGGTCGGCATGCACGCGTGGTCTCGTTCTGGGACCGCAACAGCGGGCCCACCGCGCCGCGAGACATGGCGCATATTCATGCCCGCGTCCAGCGCGCATGGCAGGAAGGCGGCCGTGCCTTCGTGCAGATCGATTGCCACATCGCCAACCAGCACGACAAGGTCACGACGCCCGGTGTGCTGGTGGCCGAATTGCCGTTGCGCGCCGACGGACGCGGGAGTCCGCGATGAGCGCCGAGACGCTGGCCCAAATGGAGCGATCGCTGAAGGCGATGGAAGGCCCGCTCGGTCCGGTCGATTCGATGCCGATCGAATCGATCTCCGTGCGGCGCATGGCGCTCACGCTCGACAACTTCGACCCGATCCACTACGACGAGGCCGCGGCCCGGGCACGCGGCTACCGCGGCGTGGTCGCGCCGTGGCCGCTCGTGTGGCTGATCTTCTTCAATTGCCGCGAGGCGCCGCTGGTGTTCGATTTCGGCCGGGCCACGCTCCACGGCGAGGACAGCTACGAATTCCACGAGCCGATGATCGTCGGCGACGTGATCACCGTGAGCGCGGCGGTCGAGCGCACCTCGGTCAAGAGGGGCAAGTCCGGTGCGATGGGCGTGATCGTGACGCGGCGCGAATTCCGCAACCAGCTCGGCCAGCTCTGCGCCGTGATGTCGACCACCAACCTGCGGCGTTGACGGCGGAAGGTTTTGCTCCCTCTCCCAAAGGGAGAGGGAGCAAGAGGGGGACCGCATTCTCAGCCGGCGATCCGCGGCAGTTGCCATGCATCGCCGAGCGCATCCCACGCCGTGGCGACGACCGGATCTTCCCTGCGCACCTGCAGGCAGACGAAGGTCAGCGCGCATCGCAGCGCGACCTTGTCGGCCACCACCAGGCCATGCGTCTGGCTTTCGCGGATCGCGATCGAATCGCGCATCAGCGAGAGGCCGACACCCGACTTCACCAGATCGAGCATCGACGATTCCTGGTCGACGAGTGCGACCCGTTGCGGCGTGAGGCCGGTCGACGAGCCGGGCCCGAACACCGCGGACAGCAGACGCGAATGCGGCGATGCTTCGGGCGTTCCGAGCCAGGGCAAGGCGCCCAGGCCTTTCCAGTCCTGGCCCAGCACGCGTGCTTCCCAGCCCTGCGGCGCGACCACGCGGTAGTCGAACAGCGTCAGCACCCGGACCGCGAAGGGATGGACGATGAGCATGCGTGCGCGCGATGCCACGGCGTCGTCTTCGCCCGGCGGCAGGTCCAGCTTGCGGGGATCGAAGAGGTAGAAGCCGACGTCGAGCGCGTGGCTCTGCAGTTCGGCCAGCACGGTCCCGCTCTTGGCCTGCCGCAGCTCCGTCTCCACGCGCGGCGCGACCTCGACGAGCTGCCGCAGGAACGCGCCGAGCCGGATGAATTCGGGATCGAGGATGGTGCCGATGCGCAGCAGGCCGTGCACGCCGCTGTCGCGCAGGCCGTTCGCCGCATCGTTGAACTCGGTCAGGCTGGCCAGCACTCTTTCGGCCCTCGGCAACAGCGCGGCGCCGTCGAGCGTCAGCTGCAGGCCGCGCGGTTGACGCGTGAAGAGCGTCAGGCCCGTCTGCTCGGCCAGCGACTTGAGCTGCAGGCTCACGGCCGATTGCGTCACGAAGAGCTGCTCGGCCGCGCGCGACACGCTGCCCGTGTGCGCGACCACGACGAAGGCCCGCAGCAACTGCAGGTCGGAGAGCGATCTCCTATTTGTCCGGCTCAAGTGCGTCATGAGCAAATGTCACTGGTCATGCGTGATCAGGTCGCAGAAACTCGCGGCCTCTGGAACGAGGCGGCCGGGGCAACCATAGCAGCTGGGAGCGGATCCTGCACATCACTGTCCGCGGAACCCGGCGCCATCCAACCCAAGAAAAAGGAGACAACCTTGTCCAAGATCGAAATCACCGAAGAGCACTGCCGCATCGACCCTGCGCGGCGCCGCGCCGTCGCAGCGATGGCCGCGCTCGCCGCCGCGGCCTGCGCACTGCCATTGCAGGCACTCGCCGCGCCATCCTTTCCCGACCGGCCGATCCGGCTCTATGTCGGCTACTCGGCCGGCGGCGGCACCGACCAGGTCGCGCGGCTCGTGGCACAGAAAACCTCCGAGCTCGTCGGGCAGCAGATCATCGTGATGAACATGCCGGGCGCCACCGGCTCCATCGCGGTCGAGCGCGTCGCCACCTCGCCGCCCGACGGCTACAACCTGCTGCTCGTGTCGTCCGCCGACACGGTGGTGCCTGCGTTGCGGGCCAAGCTGAACTACGACTTCCAGCGCGACCTGCTCGGCGTGGCGCAGGCAGCAGACGGCCCGATGGCGCTCGTGGTCAACAACGACTTGCCGGTGCACAGCGTCGGCGAGCTCATCGCGCTCGCGCGCAAGGAGCCGGGCAAGCTCAACTTCGGCTCGCCGGGCGTGGGCAACTCGCTGCATCTCGCGGGCGCGCAGCTCAATGCCATGACCGGCGTCGACATCGTGCACGTGCCCTTCAAGGGCGGTGCCGAATCGATGACCGCCACGGTCGCGGGCGATGTGCAGATGTGCTTCCAGATGCTGGCCACCGCGCTGCCTTTCGCCAACGCCGGCAAGCTGCGGCTGCTGGCCGTCACGTCGGCCCAGCGTGTCCCCTCGCTGCCGAACGTGCCCACGCTCGCGGAATCGGGATTGCCCGGCTTCGACCGCTCCGTCTGGTTCGGCGTCGCCGCGCCCAAGGGCACGCCCGCGGCCGTCATCGACAAGCTCAACGCCGCCATCAACAAGGGCATGAGCACGCCCGAATCCAAGGCCTTCCTGACGGGCCAGAACCTCGAACACCACAACACCACGGCCGCGCAGTTCACGGCGCTGATGCGCCGCGATGCGACGCAGAGCGGCAAGCTGATTGCGGGCCTGGGGATCAAGCCGGAATGAGCGATGAGAACCTGCAGGCGGTGCTCGCTATTGATATCGGCGGTTCATTCACGGACGTGGTGCTTCAGGCCGGCGGTTCGCAATGGACCACCAAGGTCCTCACCACGCCGGGCGCGCCGGAGCAGGGCGTCATCGACGGCATCGCCGAGATCCTCGGCAAGGCGCGCTGTCCGGCCTCGGACATCGGCCGCTTCGTCCTCGGCACCACGCTCGCGACCAACGCGCTGATCGAACGCAAGGGCGCGCGAACCGCGCTCATCGCGACCGAAGGATTCCGGGACGTGCTCGAGATTGGCCACGAGAACCGGTATGCGCAGTACGACATCCTGCAGGACAAGCTGGTCCCGCTCGTTCCGCGCTACCTGCGCTTCGGCGTGCCGGAACGACTCAATGCGCGTGGCGAGGTGCTGGTGCCGCTCGACGAGCCCTGCGTGCTCGGCCTGGTGCACGAACTGAAGAAGAACGACATCGAGAGCGTCGCGGTCGCACTGCTTCACAGCTATGCCAACCCGCAGCACGAGCAGCGTGTGCGGCAGCTGCTGCGGGCTGCGATGCCGCAGCTGCATGTCACCTTGTCGTCGGACGTCTGTCCCGAGGTGCGCGAATACGAGCGCACGTCCACGGCCTGTGCCAATGCCTATGTGCAGCCGCTCGTGGCCGGCTATCTGGGCCGGCTGAAGGTGCGCCTGCAGGAGATCGGCCTCGGCTGCCCGCTCTACCTGATGACCTCCGGCGGCGCGATCACTTCCGTCGAGCTCGGCGCGCAGCAGCCCATCAAGCTGGTCGAGTCGGGTCCCGCGGGCGGCGCCATCCTCGCCCGCCAGGTCGCCGCGCAATGCGCCGAGCCGCGTGCGCTCTCGTTCGACATGGGCGGCACCACCGCCAAGATCTGCTTCATCGACGACTTCGAGCCCGAACTCTCGCGCAGCTTCGATGTCGGCCGCATGTACCGCTTCATGAAGGGATCGGGCATCCCGGTGCGCCTCCCGGTGATCGAGATGGTGGAGATCGGCGCCGGCGGCGGCTCGATCGCGAGCCTCGACGCGCTGCAGCGCGTGCAGGTCGGCCCGGACAGCGCGGTGTCCGATCCAGGGCCCGCCTGTTTCGCGCGCGGCGGCCGGCGCGCGACGGTGACCGATGCCGATTGCGCCACCGGCCTGCTCGATCTGCAGCGCTTCGCGTCCGGCAAGATCCGGCTCGACGACAGCCTTGCGCATGCGGCGATCGAGCGCGACGTGGCCCGCAGCTTGGAGCTCGACAGCGTCCATGGCGCGATGGCGATCCAGGAGATCGTCGCGGAGAACATGGCCAATGCGGCGCGCGTTCACGCCATCGAGCTGGGCAAGGCCGTGGACGGCTACACCATGATCGCGTTCGGCGGCGCGGCGCCACTGCGTGCCGCCCAGCTGGCGCGCAAGCTCGGCATCCGGCGCGTGATCGTTCCGAACGCGGCGAGTGTGGGCTCGGCGCTCGGCTTCCTGTGGGCGCCGGTGGCCTGGCAGGCGCTGCGCAGCCTGCACCAGCGCCTGGACGACTTCGACGGCGCCGCGGTCGATCGGTTGTTCGAGGAGATGCAGGCGGATGCCCTGTGCGCGGTGCGCAGCGCGGCTCCGTCCGGCAGCGAACTGCAGGTGCGCCGCTTCGCCTACATGCGCTATGCGGGCCAGGGGCACGAGATCACGGTCGATCTCCCCGACGCTTCGCTGGCACACGACGCGAGCGCCGGACTGCTGGCCCGCTTCGAGTCCCAGTACCGTGCCTTCTATTCACGGGTGATCCCGCAACTCGCCGTCGAGGTGATGAGCTGGGGCTTGACGGTGAGCACGGTGTCGGCACCGATCATTCCCGTGGCCGCGCCGCCCGCCAGGCCGAACCCGCCGAAGTCCGGCATGCGCCGCCTTTTCGACAGCGCGACGGCGCAATGGATCGACGTGCCGGTCTACGAGCGAAGCGAACTCGAGGCCGGCGCCTCGCTGTGCGGGCCGGCCCTGATCGGCGAAGACCAGACCACGACCGTCGTCCCACCGGACTTCGACGCTCAGGTCGATGCCCACGGTCATCTCATTCTTCAATGTACCGAACGACGGGACACGTCATGCGCATGACCGAGGGCATTCAATTCCAGGTGATGTGGAACCGCCTGGTATCGGTCGTGGAAGAGCAGGCGCAGATCCTGGTGCGCACCGCGTTCGGCGCGTCCACGCGCGAGGCGGGTGACCTTTCCGCGGGGCTGTTCCTTCCGGATGCGCGCATGGTCGCGCAGGCGGTGACCGGCACGCCGGGCCATGTGAATTCGATGGCGCGATCGGTGCGCCACTTCACCGATGAATTCCCGGTGCAGACCATGCGGCCCGGCGATGTCTTCGTGACCAACGACCCGTGGAAGGGCACCGGGCACCTGAACGACTTCACGCTCGTGACGCCTGTCTTCCGCGGCGGGCAGGTGGTCGCGCTGTTCGCTTCGACCCTGCACGTGGTCGACATCGGCGGCCTGGGCATCGGGCCCGATGCGAGCGAGATCTTCCACGAAGGCCTGTTCGTCCCCATCGTGCGATTCGCCTGCCAGGGCGTGCCGGACGCGGGCCTGCTCAAGCTGATCCGCGCCAACGTGCGCGAGCCCGTGCAGGTCGAGGGCGACCTGCATGCGCTCGTCGCCTGCAACGGGATCGGTGCAGAGCGGCTGCTCGCGATGATGGACGAATACCGGCTGCAGGACCTGGAAGCGCTCGGCGAATTCATCATCGAGCGCTCCCGCGCCGCGATGCTGGAGGCCGTGCGCGAATGGCCGCAGGGCTCGTGGCGCCACCGCATGACGATCGACGGCTACGACGCGCCGATCGAGCTGGTGGCGCAACTGCGCATCTCGCACGATGGCATCGACATCGACTTCGCAGGCACCTCGCCGGTGGTCGCGCGCGGCATCAACGTGCCGAAGACCTACACCGACGCGTACAGCAGCTTCGGCGTGCGCTGCATCATCGGCGCCGACGTGCCGAACAACGCCGGCTCGCTGTCCGTGGTGCGGATCGCGGCGCCCGAGAACTGCATCCTGAATGCGCTGCCGCCGCTCGCGGTGCAATCGCGTGCCATCGTCGGCACCATGCTGCCGGACGTGATCTTCGGCTGCCTGCGGCAGGTCCGGCCCGACCGGGTGCCGGCCGAAGGCGCATCGAACCTCTGGAACATCCGGCTCGCCGGCGGACAGCTGATGGCCGGCGTCGATCCCTCGCAGGCGCTGCGTGCCAGGCGCTTCACCATCGTGAGCTTCACTTCGGGCGGGACCGGTGCGCGCCCCGGCAAGGATGGCCTGTCGACCACCTCGTTTCCGAGCGGCGTGAAGAACACGGCGGTGGAAATCATCGAAACCATGGCGCCGGTGGTGTTCTGGCGCAAGGAATACGCGACCGACTCGGGCGGCGCGGGCACGCTGCGCGGCGGCCTGGGACAGGTGGTCGAGTTCTCGCATGCGGACGCCGCGCCGATGGTGCTGGGCGCGACCTTCGAGCGCATCACCCATCCCGCGCGCGGCGCGGACGGGGGCGCTGCGGGCGGCGCGGGCCGCGCATCGCTCCAGTCCGGCGCGGTGCTGAAGGGCAAGGGGCGGCAGCTCGTTCCGGCGGGCGAGCGCGTGATCCTGCAGACGCCGGGTGGCGGCGGCATCGGCGATCCGAAGCAGCGAGACCGCCAGAAGGTCGCGCAGGACCTGCGCGATGGATTGATCAGCCCGGAGGCCGCGAGCGCGATCTACGCGAACGACGACCGAGTCGACCAGGGCGTGTGTGTCAACACAAACCGCGAAGCCCGTCGGCCACCCGCACGAAGCTGAGGAACATCGCGCCCACCTTGTTCACGTCGCGGTCGACTTGTCCGCGCAGGAGATGACGATCATGGCCACCGATCACGAATTGCGCTTCAATCACCTGTTCCATGCGGGCCGGACCTTCGTCTTTCCCTGCGATGCCAAGGGCCGAGTCGACCTGGATTCGTTGGGTACGCGCGCTCGCAACAACTACTTCTTCGCCCGGGCGCTTGTCGGTCGCGAGGTCGGCCCGCCTACGGTGGAGCGTCGAGAGTTGGACGCCGCGAAAGTCAATTGAACTTGGACCGCCGCCGGCACAGCAAGCCGGGGGCTTTGGAGGGGCACCCTCGCCACGCCAGGGGCACCAGACTGGATTGCGTAACTCGCGCGTCCGCGCTCACCCCGTGGCAGCGACCTCGCTGCAATCCTGAACCGCCCCCTCGCGCGCGAGCCGCTCGACCTCGTCCGCATCGAATCCCCAGGCGACCAGGCCGGAGACGTTGTCCGCGCCGATGGCAACCGGCGGGTTGCGCACAGCGCCCGGCGTCGCCGAGAAGCGCGGCGCCGGGCCCGGCTGCACCACGCCGTCGATCTCCACGAAGGTCGACCGCGCGACGTTGTGCGGATGGTGCGGCGCTTCGGCCAGCGAGAGAACCGGTGTCACGCAGCAGTCGCTGCCTTCCATGAGCGCGAGCCATTCGGCCTGCGTCCTGCGGCGGATCGTCTCGGCAAAGCGCTTCTTCAGTTCCGGCCACTTCGTGCGGTCGCGCTGCGGATGGACGTCCGGGCCTTCGAGCCCGAGGTGGCGCAGCAGGTTGGCATAGAACTGCGGCTCGGAGGCGCCGAGCGCAAGCCACTTGCCGTCCCGGCACTGGTAGACGTTGTAGTAGTGCGAGCCGCCATCGATCGAATTGACCTGCCGCTCGTCCTTCCAGTAGCCGGAAGTGAAGTAGCCGTAGATCATGCCCATCAACGAGCTCGCGCCGTCGACCATTGCGCAATCCACCACCTGCCCCTTGCCGGTCGCCCGGGCGTGGTGCAGCGCGGCCATGATGCCGAAGGCCAGGTACAGCGAGCCGCCGCCGAAATCGCCCAGCAGGTTGATCGGGATCACCGGCGCATCCTTCGTTCCGATGGCGTGCAGGGCGCCCGACAGCGCGATGTAGTTGATGTCGTGGCCGGCCTTGTTCGCGTTCGGTCCCTCCTGTCCCCATCCGGTCATCCGGCCGTAGATCAGCGCCGGCTTGCGGGCGAGGGCGATGTCCGGACCCAGGCCCAGCCGCTCCATCACGCCGGGGCGGAAACCCTCGATCAGGATGTCGGCCTGGTCGATCAGGCGCAGGCAGAGCGCGGCCGCGCCGGGATGTTTGAGGTCCACCGCCACCGACCGCCGCCCGCGCGAGGTCACGGAGGTGTTGAGGTACGGACGTGCACCCTTGCGGTCGATGCGAATCACATCGGCGCCGAGATCGGACAGCAGCATGCCGCAGAAAGGCGCTGGCCCGAGTCCCGCGAATTCGACGACTTTCAAGCCCTGGAGCGGGCCACCCACAGATGACATCGTTGTTCGATCCTTGTTTTGCAGGAAGGCGGATTGCCGGCCAGCGTTCGCGCCGGCGGTCACAGGCGGTCGCGTTTCACGACGACGCCCGCCTTTTCCCGGTCCCAGGTGTCGGCCGTCACGCCTTCGGCGCGCAGCTGATGCTTGACGATCTTCTGCGTCGCGGTCCGGGGGAGCGCCTGCATGACACGGATATACCGGGGAATCATGAAGTAGGGCAGGCGAGGGCGCAGAAACTCGATCAGCGCCTCGGGTGCGACCGAGCCGCCCGCCACCGGCGACACGACGGCGAGCACCTCGTCTTCCGACAGTTCGCTCCTGGCCGCGACCACGGCCACTTCGCGCACCTGGGGATGGCGCGCGATCTCGCTCTCGACCTCGAAGGACGAGATGTTCTCGCCGCGCCGCCGGACCGCGTCCTTGAGCCGGTCGGCGAAGATGAAATCGCCTTGCGCCGTCCGGCGAAAGGCGTCGCCGGTGTGGAACCAGCCATTGCGCCAGACCTCGGCGGTCGCCTTCGGATCCCGCAGATAGCCGTTCATCAGGGTCCACGGCTCGGCCGAGCGGATGACCAGCTCGCCGACCTGGCCGTCCTCGAGCGGCAGGTCGTTCTCGTCGACGACTCGGGCCTCGACCCCTGGACGCGGTCTGCCGCACAGGCCCCGCACCCCGGGGTTCGGCTCGCCGTGGAACGGCGCGGAGATCTCGGTCATGTTGTAGACGCCGAACACGTCGACGCCGAAGCGCTTGGCAAACGCCGCGGCGCTCTCGTCGACCGGCGCGATCTGGACGGTCTTGAGCGGATGCGAGCGGTCCTGCGCGCTCTCCGGCTGCTGCAGCAGATAGGACAGGGTGACGCCGAGCAGCGAGGTCGTGGTGATGCCGAAGCGCCGCACGTCGCTCCAGAAGCGGTCGGTCTTGAACGATTCGACCAGGGCGATCGAGCCTCCGCGGGCCAGCATGCCATAGATGTTCCCGATGCCGCCCGTGTGCGACAGCGGCGCATGGATCAGCCGGCGGTCCGCCGCGGAAATGTGGCGCGCCGAGAAGGCATGCGCATGGCGCTGCATGTAGGAGCTCAGCACGCCTTTGGAGGGCCCGGTCGTGCCGGACGTGTAGAGGACGAACTGGTGGTCCCAAGGCTGGATCGGCCGCGCGAGCGGCGGCAACGCGATGGGTGCGCCCGTGTCCGACGCCTGCTCGACGATCTCGAAGCCATTCGGTGCCGGCGCCGGATCGCTGCCCGTCCTGGCGACGACCAGCTTGCGCAGGAAGCGCGCCTGGACCTCGGTCAGCCGCTCCATCAGCCGCGAGTCGACGACCATCAGCCGTGCTTCGCTGTTGTTCAGGATGTGTTCGAGGAAGCCGCCGCGTGAGGCCAGGCCCAGGGGCGCGCAGACGGCACCCAGGTAGTTGATGGCCAGCATCGTGCGCAGCGCATCGGGACCGCTGGGCATCCATACCGCGACGATATCGTCTTGCAGGACCCCTTGGCCGGCGAGGAAAGCGGCGGCAGCGACCACCTGGGTCTTCAGCTCGGAGAAGGTCCAGCGCGTGCCGTCTTCGAAGAGCGCGAAGACTTCGTCGGCGCGATCCCGGGCA
Organism: Variovorax sp. SRS16; assembly: GCF_901827165.1. Lineage (NCBI taxonomy): Bacteria > Pseudomonadati > Pseudomonadota > Betaproteobacteria > Burkholderiales > Comamonadaceae > Variovorax > Variovorax sp. SRS16. The sequence goes on along the minus strand of NZ_LR594668.1, from coordinate 255,269 downwards.
TGCCGGTCGATGAGGTTGCGCACGACAGTCTCTTCGGCTGTCGGCCGTTTCGGCGCGGTCGTTGTCGGGTCGGACATGTTCTCTGGACCATTCGTGGAGATTGCGTCGCGGGCCCTCAGGGCGCGAGGACGATATGGCTCTTCTCGATCACTTCCCTGACGCGGGCGTGGTCTCGCTGCAGCCGCTCGCCCAGCTGCTGCGGATCGAGGTAGTACGGGGACTGCAGCTGGTTTTCGATGGCCTTGATCACATCAGGCATCGCAAGCACCTTCTGCATGGCCGCCGTGAGCTTGGCGATCACGGGCTCCGGCGTGCGCGCCGGAGCGAGCAGGACCAGGTACGGTTCGATGGATTCCAGGTCGGAGAGCCCGTACTGCGAAAAAGTGGGAACCGGCGGTCCGCCAGGGCGCGCCGTGGTGTAGGCCAGGGCGCGCAGCTCGCCGGCATCCACATGGGGCTGGAGCGTCGGCACGTTGGTGAACATCATCTGCACGCGGCCGGCCAGAAAGTCCTGTACCGCGGGGGCGCCGCCCTTGTAGGGCACGTGCACGATCTTCGTGCCGGCGCGCAGGTTGAACATCTCGGCCGCAAGGTGGTTCAGGTTGCCCACGCCGGAACTGGCGTAGTTCAGCTTGCCGGGATTGGCTTTCGCGTACGCGATGAATTCGGGCAGCGTCCTGGCGGGCACCGATTTGTGCACGGCCAGCATATAGCTGGAGCGCGAGGCGGCCGCGATCGGCGCGAAATCCTTCAGGAAGTCGGAGGACTGCGCCGTTTGCAGCGGGACGATCACGTGCGTGCTGCCGGCGGTCCACAGCAGCGTGTAGCCGTCCGGCGCGGCTTTGGCGACCATGCCCGCCCCGATGGCCGAATTGGCGCCCGCGCGGTTGTCGATCACGAAGGACTGCCCCAGCAGCTCACCCAGTTTGGGCACGACGATACGCGCGATCGGGTCCACCGAACCGCCGGGCGGGAAGGGAACGATCACACGGATCGGATGGTCGGGATAGCTGCTCTGCGCGAACGCGAGCGGCGCGGCCAGGAGGGTTGCCGCGAACATGGCCAGGGAATGGAGAAGCAGGCGTTTCATGGGATTTGCTTGGAGGGATGGGTGAACAGGCTCTAGTCCATCTGCGTCACGAACTTGGTATTGAGGTACCCGTCGAAGGTCTCCATCCCGCCTTCGCTGTCCACGCCGCTGTCCTTGATGCCGCCGAAGGGCACCTCGGCCAGCGCCTGCCCGAAGTGGTTGATGTTGACGTTGCCGGCCTGCAGTCCGCTCTGCAGCTGCAACGCGTTGCGGCTCGAGGTCGTGAAGGCATAGGACGACAGGCCATAGGGCAGCGAGTTCGCGCGCCGGATGGCCTCGTCGAGCGCGCGAAAGCGCACGCAGGGCGCGATCGGGCCGAAGGGCTCCAGCGTCATGAGGCGGCTGTCGTCGGGCAGTTCGGTGACGACGGTGGGCTCGAAGAAGTAGCCGTCGCGGCCGATGCGGTTGCCGCCGATCTCGATGCGCGCGCCGCGCGCGTGGGCATCGTCCATGAATTCCATCATCGCCGGCACCCGGCGGTCGTGCGCGAGCGGGCCCATGCGCGTTTCGGGGTCCATGCCGGGTCCGACCTTGAGGCCGCGCGCTCGACCTCGGCGTCCTCGCAGACGATGGCCGCCGAATGGCCGCCGAGCTCCAGCGTCATGCGCTTGAGGTGCGTCGCGGCCAGCGCCGCGATCTGGCGCCCGACCGGCACCGAGCCGGTGAAGGACACCTTGCGCACGATCGGCGAGGTCAACAAGTGCTGCGAGACTTCGGCCGGCACGCCCCACACCACGTTGAGCACGCCGGGCGGCAGGCCGGCCTCGTGGAACAGGCGCGCGATGGCGACGATCGCGCTCGGCGTGTCCTCGGGGCCCTTGAGCACCATCGTGCAGCCGGCGCCGAGCGCGGCCGCGACCTTGCGCACCGCCTGGATGTACGGAAAGTTCCAGGGCGTGAAGGCCGCGCAGACGCCGACCGGTTCGCGCAGCACCAGTTGCCGCACGTTGGGCAGGCGCGGTGGAATGACGCGGCCGTAGATGCGCCGGCATTCCTCGGCATGCCATTCGAGGATCTCGGCGCAGCGCGTGACTTCGCCCTGCGCTTCCTTCAGCGGCTTGCCCATGTCGAGCGTGATGTTGCGCGCGATCTCGTCGGCGCGTGCGCGCGTGAGCTCGGCGACGCGGCGCAGGATGCCGCCGCGCTCCAGCGCGGAGCTGAGGCGCCAGGGATCGAAGGCGCGTTCGGCCGCGGCCAGCGCGCGGTCGAGGTCGGCCGTCGTGGCATGCGGCAGGCGGCCGATCACGCGGCCGGTCGCGGGGTCGAACACGTCCTGCTCGCGGCGGCCGCCGCCGCCGGCGATGAATTCGCCGTCGATGAAGAGGCTGGGGCTGTCGTACATGGAAACACTCCTGGGGCGCGCGCCGGCAGTTGACCGGATGCGCATTGACAAGGGCGCCACGGCTCTCTATATTCAGCAGGAAGATAGCGCTAACACGCGACGCGAGACAGTCTCCAAGGATTTCCTTCATGAGTCAATACCTGGTCGGCGACCTGGCCGCCGAATTCCTCGCGCGCTGCGGCATCGAGGCGGCCTTCGGCGTCATCTCGGTCCACAACGTCCCGATCCTCGACGGCATCGCGCAGCAGCGGAAGCTGCGCTTCGTGATGGCGCGCGGCGAGATGGGCGCGGCCCACATGGCCGACGGCTACGCCCGCGCTGGCGGCCGGCTGGGTGCATTGATCACCAGCACCGGCCCGGGTGCGGCGAACGCGGCCTCGGGGTTGCTCGAAGCTGGCTTCGCGGGTTCGCCGGTGCTGCACATCACGGGTCAGACGCCGACGCGCAGCATCGGCCGCGGGCAAGGCGCGGTGCACGATGTCGCCGATCAGCTCGGCATGCTGAAGTCGCTGTCGAAGGCGGCTTACCGCGTGAATTCGCCGCAGGAAGCGCTGGGCGTGCTGACGCGCGCCGCGGTGGACGCGCTGAGCCCGCGCATGGGTCCGGTGAGCGTGGAGATCCCGTTCGACATCCAGCGCACGGCGATCGCGCGCCCGGCCGCGTTCGACCGCTTCGTGCTGCCGCTGCCGCCGCGGCGCGTGCCGCAGGGCGAGGAGCTCGATCGGCTGATCGAGCACGTCGCGAAGGCGAGGCGCCCGATGCTCTGGCTGGGCAACGGCGCGCGCCACGCGGGCGCCGCTGCGGCCCGGCTGCTCGAACTCGGCTTCGGCATGGTCAACAGCCAGGCAGCGCAGGGCATCGTGTCGGGCGACCATCCGATGAACCTGGGCGCGCTCAACGGCAGCCGCCACATCCGCGCCGACCCGGTGGTCGAGGCGCTGTTCGACAGCTGCGACCTGCTGCTGGTGGCCGGCTCGCGCCTGCGCGTCAACGAGACACGCGATGGCCAGAGCCGCCTGCCGAAGAATCTGGTGCACATCGATCTCGATCCCGCGGCCAACGGCAGGACCTACGAGAGCGAGCTCTTCGTCTGCGGCGACAGCGCCGCCACGCTCGACCTGCTGGCGCAGCGGCTCGGCGATCGCCTGAAGATCGATCCGGGTTTTCGCAGGGACGTGGCGGCCGCCAAGGTCGAGGCGACGGCGGACTTCACGGCCACGCTCGGTCCGTATGCCGAATTCCCGACCCGGCTGCGCGCCGCCATGCCGCGCGATGCGGTGTGGGTGCGCGACGTGACGCTGCACAACGGCGCGTGGGGCAACAAGGTCTTTCCGATCCACGGTCCGCACGATGGCATCTATCCCATCGGCCTCGGCATCGGCCAGGGTCTGCCGCTGGGCATCGGCGCCGCGGTGGCGGCCAATGCCGCCGGACGCAAGGTCGTGATGATGGCCGGCGACGGCGGCTTCGCGATGAACATGACCGAGCTGTGGACCGCCGTGCAGGAGAAACTCGACATCGTGATCCTGGTCATGAATGACGGCGGCTACGGCGTCATCAAGCACATCCAGGACAGCCTCTACGAAGGCCGCCGCCACTACGGCGATCTGCTGTCGCCGGACTTCGGCCAGCTCGCCCAACTGGCCGGCATGCCGTTCTGGAAAGTGCGCGCCACGCGCGAGCTCGGCGAGATGGTCGGCCGTGCGGTGGCCGCGAAAGGCCCGGCGATGGTCGAGGTCGACATGTCGGGCATCGGTGAATTTCCGCCCTACGTGGTGCCGGCGAGATAAGGCGAGGAACCCTTCGATGTCCGATCTCCCCAAGACCGTCTCGATCAAGGAAGAGGGCCCGCGCGAGGGCTTCCAGTTCGAGAAGGGCGCCATTCCCGCCGCACGCAAGATCGCGCTGATCGACAGCCTGTCGCAGACTGGCCTGAAGCAGATCCAGACGGTGAGCTTCGTGCCCGCGAAGAACGTACCGGGCATGGCCGATGCCGACGAGGTCGTGCAGGGTTTTCATCGCGCGCCGGGCGTGAGCTACACCGCGCTCTGGCTCAACGAGCGCGGGCTGGAGCGCGCGATCGGCACCGCCGGCAAGCTCGACATCAAGGGCATCCTCACGCTGACCGCGTCCGAGAAATTCCTGCTGCGCAACCAGAAGCGCACGCTGGCGGAGAACCTCGCTGCACTGCAAGGCCTGGTCGCGATGTACAAGAAGCACGCGGTGCCGGTGGAGCGCATCTCGATCGCTGCCGCCTTCGGCTGCAATTTCGAAGGCGACATCCCGGTGGCGACGGTGGTCGACATGACGCGCCAGCTGCTCGACATCGGCCGCCAGCACGGGCTCGGCATCAAGGTGCTGTCGCTGGCCGACACGATGGCCTGGGCCACGCCGATGTCGATCCGCCGCGTGGTCGGCGCGGTGCGCGAGGCCTTTCCCGAACTGCAGCTCAGCCTGCACCTGCACGACACGCGCGGCATGGGCATCGCCAACGCCTATGCCGGCCTCGAGATGGGCGTGGCGCTGTTCGATGCGGCGGTCGGCGGACTCGGCGGTTGTCCCTTCGCCGCGCACAGCGGCGCGGCCGGCAATGTCTGCACCGAGGACCTCGTCTTCATGTGTGACGAGATGGGCATCACATCGGGCGTCGACCTCGAAGCGCTGCTCGAATCGGCACGGCTCGCCGAGGAGATCGTCGGCCACCCATTGCCCGGCGCGGTCAAGAGCGGCGGCAGCCTGCGCCGGCTGCGCAAGAAGATCGCCGGCGAGGCGGTGCCGGCTTGAAGCCCATGCCCCTGACACTGGACCTCGCGGCCTTCTGTGCCGGCCTTCGCTTCGACGACCTGCCCGCCGGCGCGCTGCCCTTCATCCGCACCGGCTTCACCGATTGCGTGGCGACGCTGATCGCCGGCCGCCACGATCCGGTCACGCAGAAGCTGCACGCGGTGCTCGCACCGGCACCCGGCGAAAGCACGCTGTATTTCGGACTCGGCACTGCGCAACCCGGCATGGCCGCATGGCTCAACGCCACCGCCGCGCATGCGCTCGACTTCGACGACGCGGCGCAGCGCGGCCACCTGAGCACGGTGCTGGTGCCGTCCATCCTGGCCGAAGCCGATGCGCTGCGCGCCACCGGCCCGCAGATGGCGACCGCGTATGCCGCCGGCTACGAAGCCTGGTCCGAGCTGATCCGGCGCGAGCCCGACCACTATCACAACCACAGCTGGCATCCCACCGGCGTCTTCGGGCCGATCGCGGTGGCCGCGGCCTGCGCCTCGCTGCGTGGACTCGATGCCGGCATGACCGCGCATGCACTGGCGATCGCGGCCTCGCAAAGCGCCGGGCTGATCGCGAATTTCGGCAGCATGACCAAGCCCTTCCATGCCGGCCGCGCGGCCAACGCGGGACTGGTGGCGGCCGCGCTCGCGCAGGCCGGCTTCACCGGATCGACCGAGGCGCTGGAGCATCCGAAAGGCCTGATGCGCGGCATCTCGCCCGCGGGACGCGTCGACCTCGAATCGCCGCTCGAAGCCGGACGCATCTGGAAGCTGCCGCGCGGCGGCGTCAACATCAAGAAATACCCGTCGTGCTTCGCGGCGCACCGCGCGCTCGACGGCATGCTCGACCTGCTGGCCGAGCATCCGGTCACGCCGGCGCAGGTCGAACGCATCGTCGTCACCACCAGCCGCCGCAACCGCTCGACCCTGCGCTACGAGCAGCCGCGCACCGGATTGCAGGCCAAGTTCAGCATGCACTTCGCGATGGCGTCGGCGCTCATCGCGCGCCGCGCCGGCCTCACCGAACTGGACGACGCCTTCGTGCTGCGCGACGACGTGCAGGCGCTGATGCGCCGCGTCGAGGTGCTGCCCGAAGACCGCGAGGACCCCGAGCGCCCCGGCGAGGCGCCGCAGGACGTGGTGATGTTCCAGACCACCGACGGCCGGCAGTTCAGCCGCGCGGTCGACTACGTGCGCGGCGGGCCCGAGCAGCCGCTGCGTCCCGGCGAACTGTTCGCCAAGTTCGAGAACTGCCTGGCCGCCGGCGGCGTGCGCGGCGCTGCGCGCCCGCTCTTCGACGCGCTCGCCGCCATCGACAGCCAGCCCGGCATGGCCGGCCTCTACCGGCTCGCCGAATCCTGAAGACCTTCACCTCCGATCGACACCCTATGCATACCACCCACACCGATTCCACCGCCTTCAAGCTGCCGCCCGACGTCATCGAATTCCGCGACCTTGCCAAGCGCATCGTGCGCGAAGAGCTGCTGCCGCTCGAACAGGAATTCCTCGCCAGCCCCAAGCATGCGTACGGCATGCGCGAACTGCCGATGGTGCGCGCCGTGTTCAAGCCCGAAGTCGCCGAGCGCCTGTTCAAGATCGCACGCGACACCGGCCTCTGGTACCTGATGGTGCCGGAGGAGCACGGCGGCATGGGCCTGTCGATGCTGGCGCAGGTCGCGATCCTCGAGCAGCTCAACTACAGCCCGATCCCGCTGCCGATGGCCAACGTCGGCAACATCCTCTACGAATGCAAGGGCGACCAGGTCGAGCGCTTCCTGCGGCCCGTGATCGAGGGCGAAAAGACGACCGCCTTCGCCCAGACCGAGCCCAACGCGGGCTCCGATCCCGGCGGCATGATGCAGACGAAAGCCGTGCGCAAGAACGGCCGCTGGGTGCTCAACGGCACCAAGATGTGGATCTCCAACGCGGCCGGCTGCGACTTTCTCATGGTGCAGGCGGTGACCGATGCCGAGAAGCGCCAGCGCGGCGGCATCACCATGTTTCTGGTCGATCGCCACAACCCCGGCATGCGCGTCGAGGAGCCCGGCATCCGCACCTGGCTCGGCCCGAACCCGACGCAGTACGTGGTCCACTTCGACGATTGCGAAGTGCCCGACGAGGACGTGCTGGGCGAAGTCGGCAAGGGCTTCACGCTCGGCCAGCGCTGGCTCACGATCCACGACCGCCTTTTGCGCGGGCCGTACGCGCTGGGCAAGATGCAGCGCGCGCTCGACATGTCGGTCGAATGGGCCAAGCAGCGCGTGACCTTCGGCAAGCCGCTCGCGGAACGGCAGGCCATCCAGTGGAAGCTGGTCGACATGCACATCGACATCCAGTCGCTGCGCTCCATGACCTACGAGATGGCCGGCCGCGCCGACAGCGGCGAGGACGTGCGCGCCGAGGCGGCGCTGGTCAAGCTGTGCGCGACCGAATGGGGCGCGCGCTGCGTCGACCATGCGATCCAGGTGCACGGCGCGATGGGCGAATCGCTGGAGCTGCCGCTGACCGTGTTCTACCGCTACCTGCGGCATGCGCAGATCGGCGGCGGCGCGAGCGAGATCCAGCGCATCCTGATCGCGCGCAGCCTGCTCAAGGGTTGAGGTTGAAGGTGGATGCGCCCGATCGCCGCACGGCGCCGCGCGCGCTGGCGGGCGTTCGCGTGCTGGACCTGAGCCAGGGCATCGCCGGCCCCTTCGCCGCGCGCCTGCTCGGCGACTTCGGCGCCGAGGTGATCAAGGTCGAGCCGCCCGAGGGCGACAGTGCCCGCCGTCTGGCGCCGCTGAAGACCGACGCACCCGCCGACGAACAGAGCCTGCTGTTCCAGTACCTCAACTGGAACAAGCGCGGCATCGTGCTCGATTTCGAGACGCTCGCGGGCCGCGCGTCGCTGCAGGCGCTGGTGCGCGCGAGCGACATCGTGATCGAGAGCTTCCGCCCCGGCGTGCTCATGCAATGGGGCCTGGCGCCGGCGAAGATGCTCGAAGGGAATCCGCGCCTGGTCGTCACCTCGGTCACCGACTTCGGCCAGGCCGGGCCCTATGCCGGCTACCGCGGCAGCGACCTCGTGCACCAGGCGATGAGCGGCATCATGCAGATCAGCGGCCAGGCCGACCGCGAGCCGCTCAAGCACGGCTTGTCGCAGGCGTATTTCTGCGCCGGGCTGAATGCGGCCTACGCGACGCTGGCGACGCACGCGGCGGCGGTGGCCGACGGCATCGGCGATCACGTCGACCTGTCGGTCCACGAGTGCCTGGCCTCCGAGTTGGTGATGTGCGAGAGCTACTACTCCTTCATGGGCGCGGTGCAGGGCCGCCGGCTCGCGGTGCAGGATCCCTTCGCCGGCGCGCCGATCCCGACCCGGCGCGGCTACGTGGCGATCCAGTCCGGCGGGCCGACCCCGCTCGAGGTGTATGCGGACCTGTTCCGCAACGAGGCCTTTCGCGATCCGAAGTACGCCAACCACATCGAGCGTGCGCAGCATGTGGACGAGGTGCGCCGGCAGATCGAACTGAGCGTGCGCGACCGCGATGCGAAGGAGATCTTTCTGGAAGGCTCGAAGCGCCGGCTGCTGGTCGGCATGGTGCAGGGCGCCGACGATCTGCTGGCCTGCGAGCAACTGGCCGCGCGCGGCTTCTTCGCCGAGCTCTTGCATCCGGCCACCGGGCGCTTTCGCTTTCCGGTCGAGCTGGTCAAGCTTTCGGCGACGCCGACGGCCGTGCGCCGGCGTTCGCCGCTGCTGGGCGAACACACGGCGGAGGTGCTGGCCGCGTTGCCACCGGCTGGCGCTGAAGACGTTCGCCCCCGCGCGGACGCGGCACCGGCGAGTGGCAAGGCCAAGCCGACGCTGCCGCTCGAAGGCCTGCGCGTGCTCGACCTGTCCACCGTGGTGGCCGTGCCCTACATGGCCGGCCTGCTCGCCGACCTTGGCGCCGAAGTGATCAAGATCGAGGCGCCGCACAAGCTCGACCAGACGCGGCGCGGCGTCTTCACCACCTACCTCGACGACGACCGGAGCGAGGACGCGGTGAACCGCTCGGGCATCTTCCAGGTGCTCAACCGCGGCAAGCAGTCGATGGTGCTGGACATGAGCCGGCCCGAGGGCCGCGAGGTGTTTCGCGCGCTGGTTGCCAAGAGCGACATCGTGGTGGAGAACTACACGCCGCGCGTGATGAGGTCGTGGGACCTGCACTACGACGCGCTGCGCCGCATCAAGCCCTCGCTGATCATGCTGTCGAACACCGGCTACGGCGCCAGCGGCCCGTGGTCGGGTTTCCCGAGCCAGGGCACCACGCTCGAAGCCACCATGGGCATCACGAGCTACACGGGCTACCGTGGCGACAAGCCCTGGAAGGCGGGCCAGTCGTACCCCGATTTCCTGGCCTGCTGGACCGGGCTCACTGCGCTCTTCGCGGCGCTGCATCATCTGCGCGCCACGAACGAAGGCCAGGCTATCGATCTCGGCATGTACCAAGTCGGCGCGGCGCTGATTCCCGAGCCGCTGCTGCAGGTGCAGCTCGATGGCCGCGACCTCGAACGCATCGGCAACGAGGACGCGGTGCATGTGCCGAGCAACGCCTACCGCGCGCTCGGCGACGATCGCTGGGTCGCGCTCACAGTGGTGAGCGACGCGCAGTGGCAGGCGCTGTGCGCTTTGATGGCGCGCGATGGTCTCGTGCCCGACCCGCGCCATGCGAGCGCGGCGGGACGGCGCGAACATCGCGGCGAAGTGAATGCCTGGGTGGGCGGCTGGACGCAGCGCCACGATGCCCGGGAGCTGATGGCATTGCTGCAGGCGCAAGGCATCGCCTGCGGCCCGGTGTTCGACAACCGCGACCTGCTGCTCGATGCGCACCTGGCCGCGCGCGGCTTCCACGAACGGGTCGCGCATCCGGCGCCAATGGGCGTGCGGCCGATCATGGGCCGGCCGTGGAAGCTGCTGCGGCGCGAGATCCGCGTGCGCAAGCCCGCGCCGCGCTACGGCGAGGACAACCGCAGGATCCTGTGCGAGACGCTGGGCATGGACGCGCAGCGCGCCGAAGACCTGATCGCATCGTGCGTGGTCTGCGATCAGCCCCACACGTCGACGCCGATCGACTCGATGGGCCTGCCCGCGCTGCAGCGGCTCAAGAGCGTGCATGAGCTGGACGCCGACTACCGCGAGAAGCTGGGGCTCGTGCCTCAGCCTTCCGGCGGCACGAAGGGGTAGGGCAGCGCGGGGCCGCTGCGCAGCGGCAGCGCGACGGTGGCCGTGCCCGGCGTCGATTCCTGGCCCTGCGCGTTCACGATGCCGATCTCCAGTTCGATCAGCCCAAAGCCCGGCACCTCGCGCTTGCCCGTCACGCGGCCCCAGATCTCGAGCCGCTCGTCGACCTTGTTCATCGCGCGGAACTGGAACGACGCCCTCCACACCCAGCCCGCCGGCCCGGCCCAGTCCTTGCGCAGCTGCATCACGAACTGCTGCTTGAAGGAGCCGTTGATCAGCAGGTCGGGCAGCTTGTCGTGCTCGACGGCGAAACGGCGGTCGTAGTGGATGCGGTGCCAGTTCTCCATCGTGGCCGACCAGCACATCAGGTGCAGGGTGGTGAGCGGGCCCTTGGAAAGCCGCGCCAGTTCCAGCCCGACCGGGCACGTCCTCGAAGCAGGGCGTCGCGCGCTTCATGGGTCCCTCCGCAGGACGGTGCGGTGCGCGCGCAGCAAGGGCTCGCCGCCGCCGCCGCCGGTGCGGATGTCGGATTCGATGACGACGACGATCAGGGCGCCCTTGCGCGATGCCTTCTCGTAGATCTCGGCATAGCGCTGGCGCACGGTCACGGTCTCGCCGAAGCGCGCATAGCGGAAGAACTCGAACGCCGAGCCGCCGTTGAGTATCGGCAGGTGGGCCAGATGCCGATGCAGGCTTTGACTTCGTCGGTGATCATTCCCATGCAAGACTGCCATCGAAGAATTTAGTTAGCGCTATCATAATCCGCTCTGCCAACCCAGCCAACGACGAGACATCATGAATCCGACACCCTCCGATCCTTCCGCGAAAAGTTCCGGCAGAAGCCCGGGCGTGGCCGTCATCACCGGCGGCGCCCGCGGCATCGGCGAAGCCGCCGCGCGCCGCTTCGCCGCGGACGGCCATCCGGTGGCCATCCTGGACGTCAACGCCGCACTCGGGAATGCGCTGGCCGGCGCGCTCGACGGCGGCGCGGGCGGCGCACGAGCGCGCTACTACGACTGCGATGTGGCGGACGCAGCCGGCGTCGAGGCGGTGGCCGAGCGCGTGCAGCGCGAACTCGGAGCGCCCGCCGTGCTCGTGACCTCGGCCGCGATGATCCCGAACACCGAATCGATCATGGACATGGACCTCGCGGCCCACGACCGCATGTGGCGCGTCAACTACTTCGGCACCGTGCATGCATGCCGCAGCTTCGGCCGTCGGATGATCGACGCGGGCGGCGGCTCGATCGTGACGATCGGCTCGATCAACAGCCTGCTGCCGCTGCCCTTGCCGGCCTACAACCCCGGCAAGGTGGCGCTGGCGCGGCTCACGCAACTGCTCGCCGCCGAACTGGGGCGCCACCACGTGCGCGTGAACAGCGTCGCACCCACCTACGTGATGACGCCCGAGCTGCAGGCGCGCATCGATTCGGGCCAGCGCGACCTCGGCAAGATGATGGGGGTGCATGCGCTCGACACGCTGCCGATCACGGCCGACGTGGCGGACGCGATCGCCTTCCTGTGCTCGCCGCAGGCGCGCACCATCACCGGCGTGCTGCTGCCGGTCGATTCCGGCTGGGGCGCGAGCGTGAGCTACATGACCTATTCGGGCGGCGTGCCCTGGGATCGGGCCAGGACCAGCGGCGGCGCCTGATCCGCCGCGGCAAGAAAGCGCGCGTCAGCCCCAGACTTCGTCCGGCACCGGCAGCCCGCGCAGATCGTCGGCCGTGAGTGGCCGGTCCACCTGGATGCCGGCGCTCTCGAGCATCAGGATCAGCTGCCGCGTGTGCTGCGCCGCATGCCAGGACGTGCGGTCCAGCACGTCGTGCACGGGCCGCTGGCCATAGTAGGTCTGCACGGTGTACTTGAGCTCGCGATCGGTCTGCGCATTCCACCAGGCCAGGGCGCGGTCGCGCACCTTCAGGCCCCAGTCGGCGATGTCCTTGCCGGTCCACTCGGGCCGCGGCACGTCCCTGAAACCTTCGACGTGCAAGCCCGCGCCTTCGACCGCGTCGATGAACATCTCGACCACGCGGAAGACATGGAACGCCGTCGCGCCCTGCGTGCGGGTGTTGCGGTTGCGGAATACTTCCTTCAGCTGCGTCTCGGGGAACTGGCGGGTGTAGCGCGCGGCCGCGGTCAGCACGAGCTCGATCTTCTCGAACAGTTGCGCCGGCGGCAGCGGATCGCCGAGCCGCGTCTTCAGATCGAGAAATTTCAGCACGTCGCCGAAGGACTGGCACAGCGTGAAGCGGTCGCCCAGCGAAACCACCGGCAGGCCGCGCGCGCCGAGCCGCCGCAGCTCGGCCAGCGCCTCGGCGTTGTCTTGCACGTTCACCGATTCGTACTCGACGCCCTGCTTGGTGAGGAACTCCTTGGTGCGAAGGCAGGAGGAACATCCGGGCTGCCAGAAGACCTTGATGTGGGCAGGTTGCTGCGTGGGGAGGGACATGGTGTCTCCAGAAGAGGTTCGAGGTTCGAAGGGACGCGCGGGCGTCAGTCCATCTTGATGTTCGCGGCGCGGATGATGCTGCCGAACTTCGCGCGATCGGCGCTCATCAGGGCCGAGAACTGTTCGGGGTTCCGGATGAAGGGATCCTGCCCCTGCTCCTCCAGCTTGGCCTTGACGTCGGGCATGGCGAGGATCTTCGCGATCTCGGCCGACAGCTTGTCGACGATCGGCTTGGGCGTGCCGGCCGGCACCAGGATGCCGGTCCACGATTTCATGTCGAAGCCCGGCAGGCCCGCCTGCGCGAAGGTCGGCACCTGCGGCAGCGAGGACAGCGGTGTCGCGCCGGTGTAGGCCAGCGCGCGCAGCTTGCCGGCCTTGACCTGGCCGATGACCGACACCGGCACCGAGAACATCGCCTGCACCTGGCCGCCGAGCAGGTCGGTGATCGCGGGGCCGCCGCCCTTGTACGGCACGCTGGTCAGCTTGACGCCGGCCGTCATGTTGAACAGTTCGCCTGCCAGCTGGTTGGCATTGCCGGTGCCCGAGATCGCATAGTTCAAGGCGCCCGGCTTGCTCTTGGCGAGCGCGATCAGTTCCTGCAGGTTCTGCGCCGGCACCGAAGGATGGACCAGCAGCAGGAACTCGCTGCGGTAGAGCGTCGCCACCGGAATGAAGTCCTTGACGCTGTCGTAGGGCAGGTGCGGCAGCAGCAGCGCATTGATGACGTGCGTGCTGGCGGTGAGCAGGATCGTGTAGCCGTCCGGCGCCGACTTGGCCAGCGCCTCGGTGCCGATGATGGTGTTGGCGCCCGGACGGTTGTCGACGATGACCGTCTGGCCCCAGGCCTCGTTGAGCTTCTGCGCCACCAGGCGCGCCACCGGATCCGTGCTGCCGCCGGCGGGGAAGGGCACCAGCAGGCGGATCGGGCGATCGGGGTACGAAGGCGGCGCCGCGACCGCCGCAGGAAGCGCCGCGACGAGCCCCATCCAGAGGCAAGCGAAGCGAAGTATCCGGTGCATATGTTTTCGTTCGAGGCCGATGCATGATAGCGCTAACCTTCGTCAGTCTAGAGAGCGAGGCCCGGGCTGTCAAGCGCGCTGTCACAAGGCCCGCACGAATTGACAATGCACAGGGCGCTACCTACAGTGAAGCTCTCCCCACGCCTTGTTGCGCCACATCCCGTCCACTTCCCACCTTCAAAAATGTTAACGCTAACTAAAGAAGCCGGGGCGACTGCCGTCCCGGCCCATCCGGTCCTCGTCATCGACGTGCTCGCGCAGCGTCTGGCTGCGCGCGGCGTGAAGCGTTTCTTCGGCGTGCCGGGCGGCGATTGCAGCCTCGACCTGATCAGCGCCTGCGCCAAGGTCGGCATCGAGTTCATCCTCGCGCGCACCGAATCGGCGGCCGGCATGATGGCCAGCGTGACCGGCGAGATCACCGGCGCGCCGGGCGTGATCATGGTCACCCGCGGTCCCGGGCTGGCCCATGCGATGAACGGCGTCGCCTATGCCGCGCTCGACCGTGCGCCGCTGCTGGTGCTGGCCGACGGCTACGACGCGCCGCGCATGGACGCGGTGGCGCACCAGCGCTACGACCAGCACGCGATGATCGCGCCGCTCGCCAAGGGCAGCTGCAATCTCGCCGGCAGGGACCCGGGCCGCGACATCGATGCGCTGCTCGATCTCGCGAGCGCCGATCCGCCCGGGCCGGTCTACATCGAGATGCGCGGCGGCGAGATCCGCCGCGAAGCCGAAGCGGTGAGCGAGCCCGCGCCGCGCGCGGTGCGCAAGGCTGCGCCGGTGCAGCTTTCGGACAAGGCCAGGGAACTGCTCTCGGCGGCGCAGCGGCCGATCATCATCGCTGGCCTGCAGGCCAGCGATGCCGCGGCCTCGGCCGCGCTGCGCAAGCTCATGAAGGCCTGGAACTGCCCGGTGCTGGAGACCTACAAGTCGCTCGGCACCGTGTCGGCCGACGAGCCGATGGCCGTCGGCTGCTACACCGCGGGCGCGGCCGATGCCGTGCTGCTGCAGCAGGCCGACCTGGTGCTGCTGTACGGGCTGGACGCGATCGAGTTCCCGGCCCACAAGTGGCTGTACAACGGCCCGATCATCGAGTTCACCTCGCATGATTTCCCGCGCAACATCGTCAAGCCCGAGGTCACGATGACCGGGCCATTGGCCGCATTTGCCGATGCGGTCGCCGGCGTGGTGCGCGGCACCGAATGGAAGGCCGAGGTGCTGGCCGCCGCGCGCGCCGAACTCAAGCAACGCGCCCGCGCCGACAAGGGCGACGGCCCGATCACGCCCCAGGCGCTGGTCGACGCCGTGATCGCCGCGGCGCCCGCGCATGCGCGCATCGCGCTCGATGCCGGCGCGCACATGCTGCCGGTGCTGCACGCGTGGCACGCGACCGAGCCGCGCCAGTCGCTGATCTCGCGCGGCCTCGCCACCATGGCCTTCGCGCTGCCGGCGGCGATCGGCTCGGCGCTCGCGCAGCCGGAACGGCCGGTGATCGCCTTCACCGGCGACGGCGGGCTGATGATGTGCGCCGGCGAGCTGGGCACCGCGGTGCAGTACGGCTGCAAGCTGGTGGTGGTGGTGTTCAACGACGAGAGCCTGACCCTGATCGAGGTCAAGCAGCGGCAGCGCAAGTTCGAACGCGACGGCCTGGATTTCTCGCCGGCCAATTTCGCCAAGGTGGCCGAAGGCTTCGGCTGCCTCGGCCTGCGCGTGGAAAGGCCCGAGGAGCTGGCGCCTGCGATGCAGCGCGCCTTCGCGCACGACGGTCCGGTGCTGATCGACACCGTGGTCAACCCGCACGCCTACACGGCGCAGCTCGCTGCGCTGCGCGGCTGAGCCGCGAACAGAACGAACGGAGACGACAGATGGCATTGCAAGTACGACCCTTGGCGCCGGCGGTCGGCGCGGAGATCGTGGATTTCGATCTTTCGAAGGACTTCGGCGACGACGACTTCGCGCAGATCGAATCGGTGTTCAACGAGCGCGGCCTGCTGCTGTTCCGCAAGCAGCACTTGAGCGAGCAGCGGCACATCGAGATCAGCCAGCGCTTCGGCAAATTGCAGGACCACGTGCTCAAGCCCTTCCTGATCCCGGGCTACGAGCAGACCCTGCGCATCACCAACCTCCTCGACGACGAAGGCGAGCCGCTGGGCATCGGCGATGCGGGCCTGTTCTGGCATTCCGACACTTCGTACACGCAGAACCCGTGCCGCTGCTCGCTGCTGTATTCGATCGAGGTGCCGGCCCGCGAGGGCGAGCGCAGCTACGGCGACACCTTGTTCGCCAGCTTGACTGCCGCCTACGAGGCACTCGACGAGGCCACCAAGGCGCAGATCGCGGACCTGTGCTCGGAGCACTCGTACGGCAAGCACTACGCGCGCATGCAGGCCGCGGGTTCCAAGCGCCCTGACCTCACCGAAGCGCAGAAGCGCGAGGTGCCGAAGGTGGTGCACCCGCTGGTGCGACCGCATCCGATCACGCGCGAGAAGGCGCTGTTCGTCAACGACGGCTACACCACGCACATCATCGGCATGGAAGAGCGCCAGAGCGATGCGCTGCTGAAGAAGCTGGTCGACCAGACCACCCGGCCCGAGTTCACCTACCGGCATCGCTGGAACGAGGGCGACCTGCTGATCTGGGACAACTCATCGACGCAGCATCTCGCGATCGCCGACTATGCGCTGCCGCAGCGGCGGCTGATGCACCGCACCACGGTGCTGGCCGTGTGATGGACGCCGCACGCGATTTCGACTTCTCCGGCCTGAACGCGGTGGTGACCGGTGCCGGCCGCGGCATGGGCCGCGAGATCGCGCTGGCGCTCGGTGCGCGCGGCGCGCAGGTGATCGTCACCGACATCCGTGCCGAGGCCTGCGTCGACACGGCCGACGCGATCGTGCGCGCCGGCGGCAAGGCCAGCGCGCGGCAGCTCGACATCGCTGACATCCCGAAACTGCGCAGCTTCTTCCGCACGCTCGATGAGCCGCTCGACATCGCCGTGTGCGCGGCCGGGATCCTCAAGGTCAAGCCCTTCTTCGAACACGAGGAGGAGGACTGGGATGCGCTGGCGCGCGTCAACCTGAAGGGCACTTTCTTTTCGGTGCAGGAGGCGGCGCGCCACATGGCAGCGCGCGGCCACGGATCGATCGTGACCTTCTCGTCGACCTCGGCCTTCGTGGCCTCGCGCGTGCCCGAGATCGCCTACGACGTGACCAAGGGCGGCATCCGCCAGCTCACGGTGTCGGCCGCGGTGGAACTGGCGCCGCTCGGCATCCGCGTGAACGGCGTCGCGCCGGGCACCATCCTCACGGACTTCAACCGCGCGACGCTCGACACCCCCGAAGCATTGCAGTCGGCCGCCAAGGGCCTGCCGCTGGGCCGCGTCGGCACGCCCGACGACGTGGTGGGCGCGGTGCTCTATCTGTGCTCGCCGATGGCCTCGTATGTGACCGGGCAGTTGCTGGTCGTCGACGGCGGCCGGCTCTGCCGGGCCGGATAACAAGGAGACACCATGCAGTCATCACGGAATATCTCGCGCCGCGACGCCCTCGCGACCCTGGCCCTCGGTGCCGGCGGCGGCCTGCTCGCCGCCAGCGGCAACGCACGGGCCGACAACGCGCCATGGCCGAATCATTCGATTCGCTGGGTGATCCCGTACGCGGCGGGCGGCACCTCGGACATCATCGTGCGCGCCGCCGCGCAGAAGCTGGGCGAACGCTTCGGCCAGGCGGTGATCGTCGACAACAAGACCGGCGCCGGCGGCAACATCGGCACCGACTTCGTCGCCAAGTCGCCGCCCGACGGCTACACCTGGGTGCTCGGCAATCCCGGGCCGATGGCGGTCAACGTCAGCCTCTATGCCAGCCTGCCCTTCGATCCGCAGAAGGACCTGGTGCCGATCACGCTGCTGGTGGCCTATCCGAACCTGATCGTGGCCAACCTCGAGAAGGGGCCGAAGTCGATGCAGGAACTGATCGAGCGCGCCAAGACCGAGCCGATGGCCTATGCGGGCAACGGCGTCGGCACTTCGCTGCACCTGACCGGCGAGCTGCTGGCGCAGACCGCGCACATCAAGCTCACGCACGTGCCGTACCGCGGCGAGGCGCCGGGCCTGACCGACACCATGGCCGGCGTGGTGCCGTTCCAGATCACGCCGATCGCGTCGGGACTGCCGCTGGTCAAGGCCGGCAAGCTGCGCGGGCTCGCGGTGACGGGCGCACAGCGCTCGCCGCTCTTGCCCGACGTGCCGACGGTGGCGGAATCGGGCCTGCCCGGCTTCGAGGTGACCGGCTGGGTCGGCGTGCTGGTGCCGCGCGGAACGCCGCAGCCGATCGTGGACCGGATGGTGAAGGAATTCGACGCCGTGATGAAGCTGCCCGACATCCAGCGCGTGGTGACGAACGACATGGCCTCGTTCGTGCCGACGCTCGGGCCGGCCTACTTCACGCAGTTCATCGCTTCGGAGACGGAGCGCTGGCGCAAGGTCGTGCGCGCCGCGAACCTCAAGGCCGAATAGGCTCAGAGCCCCATCTGCTCGCGGTAGTAGCTGTAGAAGCCGCGGATCAGCGTCTCGGTGACCATGGTGTCCATCGGCTGGTGCTCGGTGCCGCCCATCGTCACCAGCTGCACCGATTCGGGGGCGTGTGCGACCACCGGCTGCATCTTGGCCAGCACCTCGCTGTCGTCGATCGCCACGTAGCCGGCCGGGCCCATGAGGTTGGCCTGCTTGAGGCGCCGGCGGTTCATCGTCTCGTCGTCGTCCTCGAAGCCGTAGTGTGTCCATGCGAGTTCGGTCTCGGAGGCGGACTTCGGGATCAGGTGGCGCAGCGCCAGCGAGTTGCCATGCTGCTGGAAGAAGATCGACGGCATCACCGAGAAATTGATCATCGAGCTGTCGCCCATCTCGTCGACCGGCCGCACCACTTCCATGTCCTCGAGCATGAAGTCGCTCTTCAGATTCGAGAGCTCTTTGGTCACCTCGTTCTGCTGCCCAGCGGTGGCCGCCGAGTAGGTCGAGGCCATGATGCCGTGGCGGCCCTTGAGCGTGGGCACGGCCTTGAAGGCGGTGTCCGTGCGCAGCAGGCCGAAGGTCAGGAAGAAGCTGTGCAGCAGCGTCGCGTGGTACGGATCGCGGCTGTTTTCCAGATAGAGCTTCCAGTTGCTCGGCAGCAGCTGCCGGTTGTAGCCGAGCAGCCGCAGCTTCTTCTTGCCGCGGCCGGTGGCGCGGTCCACGAGGCCGAGGATCTCCTCGCCGAGATAGTCTTCGAGCGACGGCGTCTCGTCGGAGAAGGTGGCCCACACGACGCCGTTGAAGCGCGCCACGCGCAGCTTGCGCAGCCCGTGCTCGGACTTCTTGAAGTCGCGCGGCATGCCGCCCTTGCCCATGGCGCCGCGCAGGAAGGGCAGGCCCAGCAGGTTGCCTTCGAGGTCGTAGTTCCAATGGTGATAGGGGCAGGTGAAGTCCTTCACAACGCCCTTGCTTTCCCAGCACAGCTGCGAGCCGCGGTGCGCGCAGCGGTTCTCGAGCACGTTGATCGCGCCATCGGCACCACGGACCATGACGACCGAACGGGTACCGATCCAGCTGCGCTTGTAGGCGCCAGGTGCTTCGATCTCGCATTCGAGGCCGACGAAGTTCCAGTGCGGGCCGTCGTAGAAGACCTCCATCTCGCGCTGGAACAGCGACGGGTCGGAATAGATCCAGGCCGGGATGCTGGTCTCCGCGGGCTGCGGCCAGCGGCGCATCTGCCAGGTGGAAATCGGTGCCGCGGGGGTGTTCGTGAGGGTGTCCATGCTCGAGCTCTTTTTCAAACCGGAAAGACGAGGGAGGTGCGCACGCGGTAGTTGTCGTACACGCAGACGCGCTCGCGCAATTTCAGCTGACCGGCCTGGCGCACCACGCGGTCCAGGTAGCGGCCCACCATGAAGAGATGCGGCTCGCGGTCGGACAGCGCTTCGAAGATCGCGAAGTTGGCCTGCGCGCGGATCTCGTCCGGCGCCGTCGCGTTCAGGCGCACGCCGCTGACCATGCGGCGCAGGATGCGCGGCTCGAACACCGCGGTCTCGCGGATGGCTGCGACCCGGTCGCGCAGCGAGCCCGCGCCGTGGCAAGCCATGGTGGAGAGCGGCAGGTTTTCCTTGAAGTTCTCCATCGAGACCACGCGGTAGACGCAGTCGTCGGTGAAGAAGCCGGTCCAGCGCTCGAAGTCGAGATCGTCGAGCGCGGCCGCGTAGTCGTCGTACAGGTCGCGCAGTTCGGCGCGCAGGCCGGGTGCGGTGGTGGCCAGGGGAGGGTTCATGTCCATGGTAGATGCCTCGCGGCCTCAGCCGCGCAATGACTTGATCTGTGAGTGGTAGGTCGAAGGGTCGACGATCACGTCGACCACCGTGGTACCGGCGCCGGCCAGCGCCTTCTCGAGCGCGGCGGCCAGCTCGGCCGGCTCGTGGACGCGAACGCCTGCGCAGCCGAAGCCCTTGGCCACCTGCGCGAAGTCGCTCTGCGAATAGTCCATGCCCTTGCGCTCGAAGCCGCGCTGGTTCTGCTTGACGCCGATCATCGCGATCGCCGAATCGTTGAAGACGACGACCGTCAGCCTGCAGCCGGCCTGCGCGGCGGTGGCGAGCTCGCTCGCACACATCATCAGGCCGCCGTCGCCGGTAAAGGCGACCACCGGCCGCGCCGGGTCGGCGAGCGCGGCGCCGATCGCGCTGGGCAGTGCATAGGCCATGGTCGCGAGGCCGCGGGAGATCAGCGCGTCGTACGGATTCTTCGCCTCGAAGAAAGCCACCACCGGCAGCATGTGGGCGCCGGCGTCGACGGTGATGCGGGCGTTCGACGGCAGCAGGCCGCACGCGGTCTGCGCCAGCAGCGTCGGCGTGATGACGCCGTCTTCGAGCGCGATGGCACGCTCGCGCATGTGGGCCTTGAGCGCCTTGATGGCCTCGGGCTTCCACGGGCTGCGCGGCAGGTCCTGCGCGAGCTGTTTGGCGGTGGCCGCGAGGTCGCCGATCAGGGCCACCGCGGGCACATAGTGATTGCGCGGGAAGGGATAGGTGCCGAGGTCGATCACCGCGCCTTCATAGCGCCACGGCTTGGGCAGCAGCTCGATCGGGTCGGTTCCGTACATCAGGATCAGGTCGGCCGATTTCATGGTCTCGGCCTCGGCGCCGCCGGCCATGAAGTGGCCCATCATCAACGCATCGGCATCGGGGATCGAGCCCTTGCCCATGTAGGTGGTGAACACCGGGCACTGCCACTGCGCCGCCAGCGCGCGCAGGCCTTCGGCCGCCTGGGCGCCGCGGGTCTGCAGGCCGGCGATGATGACCGGCCGTCTCGCTGCGGCCATCAGCTTGCGCGCCGCGGCGATGCCTGTCGCTTGCGCGGCCGGCAGCGGTGCGCTGTGCGCAGGCTGGATCGGGAACGAGAGCGCGGGCACGCTGTTGCGCATGCCCTGGCCCGTGACTTCGAGATACACCGGGCCGGCCGGACTGGCCATGGCGAGGTCGAACAGCGGACCCAGCGCGGGCAGCGCGGTCGGGCTTTCGACACGCAGCGAGCCCTTGACGATCGGCTCCAGCACGCGCTGCTGGTCGAAGCGTTGATGGCTCACGAAGGCCTGGTCGTTCTCGTAGCCGTCGCTGATGATGACAATGCCGCAGCGGTCGAGCATCGCGCAGGCGACGCCGTTCACGCCGTTCGCGAGACCGGGCCCGCGGGTGGTCAGCACGACACCGAGCTTGCCCGTCACCTGGTAGGCGGCCGCGGCCATCATGGCGGCCGAATTCTCGCTGCGCGTCAGCACGAAGGCGATGCCGACGGCTTCGGCCGCGTCGATGATGTCCAGGCTGCAGTCGCCGCCGGGAACGCCGTAGATGTGCGTCACGCCGCGCGCCTTGAACTGCGCGACGACGGCAGCTGCGCCCGACAGCTTGCCGTCGATGTCCAGGTCGGTGGAAGAAAGGGTTGTCATGAGGAGGGGATCCTTGCAATGGAAGGGTGGGAGCGGCGGGCCGTCGCCGGCCGTGCCGGCACGCGCAGCGCCGGTGTGCGCTATGTCACCGACAGGATCGTGCGCTGGCGCGGCAGCAACTCGAACTCGTCCTGGTCGGACGTGCTCGCCTTCGGCACGTAGGCCTTGAAGGCATCGACCGAGGTCCAGCGCTCGATCATCACGAAGGTCGCGCAATCGGCGTTGCCGGCGATGTGGAAGCTGTTCAGGCCGGGCGGCAGGCCCAGCGACGGATCGAGGGTGGTCAGGACCTTGCTGATGAAGCCCGGCGCCGTCACGGCCGGCTGGCGCGCGACCCAGGCCGCGAATTCCTGCGCGCGCTCCGGCTTGATGAAACGGCGGATCAGCACGATGCACTCGGACATTTCTTCTCACTCGCTTTCAGAAAAAAGGGGTTCAGCGCTGCGCGCCGTCGAGTCGGGCCACCCAGCCGTCGAGCTCGCGGCTCGCGGCGGGGAAGCGCTTGAGCACATCGGGATCGTGGCCCGGAATGACCCACGCGGGATCGTCGGCGAGGCTGTAGAGCCGCCGATAGCCTTCCAGCATGTCGCCGACGTTGTAGACCACCGGGAAGGGCCGGCTCTGCTCCATATTCGCGTACAGGTGGGACGCGTCGGAGGCCAGCACCAGCCAACCTTGCGCGGTGCGCACGCGCACCACCTGCAGCCCGTCGGTGTGGCCGCCCACGCGGTGCACGCTGAGGCCCGAGGTGATGGACGAATTGCCGTCGTGGAACTGCACGCGGCCGTCGAAGGTGCGCCGCACCATGCTGGCCACGTCCTCGACGTCGAAGGGATGATTGAGCGTCGCGTGGCACATGCAGCGGCCGGTGCAGTAGGCCATCTCGCGGTCCTGCACGTGGTAGCGCGCCTTGGGGAACAGGCCGCGGTTGCCGGCATGGTCGTAGTGCATGTGGGTGACGATCACGTCCTCCACCGAGGCGGGATCGATGCCGATCGCGGCCAGTCCCTGCTCGACCGGCTTGGTGGTGTGGCGCCCGCGCCGCGCGCCGGTCTCGGCGTCGAAGCCGGTGTCGACCACGAAGGTACGCGAAGGGCCCACCACGGCCCAGACGAAATAGCTGAGCGGCATCGGCGTGTCGTGGCTGTCGCCGCCGAGGAAATTGACCGAGGACAGCCGGTCGTGGTGGCCGTACTTGATGGCATAGACCTTGTACGTTTCGTCGCTCGTGGCGGTCATGTTTGGGCTCTCCGAGAAATTTCTTGCAGGTGTCTTGCGGATGATTTTCAGATGGTATGATACCGCTAACAAATCCCGCTGTCTCGTGATTTCAGTACTGACGGAGAACACATGACTCGATCGGCCCGATTTCGCCAGTTGTTCCAGGAAGGCCCATTCGCCTGCCTCGGCGCGCACGATGCCGTGACGGCGCGGATCGCCGAGCAGGCGGGTGCCAAGTCGATCTTCGTGAGTGGCTTCTCCGCCTCGGCCATCATCGCCGGCGAGCCCGATGTCGGGCTGCTGAGCCAGACCGAGATGTTCGAGCACATCCGGCGCATCTGCCGCGTGACCACGGTGCCCGTCTTCGCCGACGCGGATACCGGGTACGGTGGCGTGCTCGATTGCCAGCGCACGATCCGGCTCTGGGAAGAGGCGGGTGCTTCCGCGCTGCACCTGGAAGACCAGGCGGTGCCGAAGAAATGCGGCCACTTCGCGGGCAAGCAACTGGTGCCGAAGGAGGAGATGGTCCAGAAGGTGCGTGCCATGGTCGAGGCGCGCAGCGATCCGGACTTCTTCATCGTCGCGCGGACCGATGCGGTCGCGGTGACGGGGCTCGACGACGCGCTGGATCGGCTCGAGGCGTATGCAGCCGTGGGCGCCGACGGCCTCTACGTCGACGCTCCGACCAGCGTCGAACAACTCCAGGAAATCAGCCGACGGCTCAAGCCGCTGGGCAAGCCGCTGCTGTTCAACATGGCGCGCTCGGGCAAGAGTCCTTATCTTTCGCTGCAGCAATTGCATGAACTGGGCTTCGATTACGCGCTGTGCCCGATCGAGTCGGTGTTCGCGATGCACAAGGCAGTGAAGGAAATGATGGAGACTTTCCTGCGCGAAGGTTCGACCGATTCGATCGCCCACCTGATCACGCCTTTCGACGAATTCAATCGCTTCATCGGCCTCGACGCCGCCGTCGCGCGCGAGAAGAGTTTCGCGTAGCGCCGCTTTCGCACGACAACTAAAAGGAGACAACAGGATGATCCGTTACCTGACCGCGCTGGTCGCCGGCCTCGCGCTCGCACTGCCTGCCGCCGCGCAGGACTATCCCACCAAGCCGATCAAGATCATCGTTGCGAGCGCCGCGGGCGGCGCCTCCGACATCCTGTCGCGCCTCGTCGCCGAGAAGATGTCGGTCGCCTACGGCCAGCCGGTGTTGGTCGAGGCCAAGCCCGGCGCCAACGGCAACATCGCCGCGGAGTTCGTGGCCGCAGCGCCGCCGGACGGCTACACGCTGATGATGGGCACCATCGGCGCGCTGGCGATCAATGCATCGATGTACAAGAACGTGCGCTACGACCCGCTCAAGGATTTCGCTCCGGTCGCGCGGCTGGTGTCCTTCTCCAACCTGCTGGTGGTCAAGTCGGCGCTGCCGGTGCACAACGTCAAGGAACTGATCGCCTATGCGAAGGCGCATCCCAATGAGCTGCATTTCGGCTCGCCTGGCGCCGGCGGTTCGCCCCACATGTCGATGGTCCAGTTCGCGCAGATGGCGCACCTCCAGATGGTGCACGTGCCGTACAAGGGCGCCGCGCCGACGCTGACCGACCTGATGGGCGGCTACATCGACCTCGCGTTCAGCGATCCGCTGCTGACGCAGCCGCACCTGCAGGGCGGGCGCATCCGCGCGCTCGCGGTCAGCGGCAGCCGCCGCTTGCCCTCGCTGCCGAACATTCCGACCGTGGCGGAGGCCGGCGTGCCGGGGTACGAGGTCAGCGGCTGGCTCGGCATCGCGGCGCCCGCGAACACGCCGCCGGCCATCGTGGCCAAGCTGAACAAGACGCTGAACGAGGCGATGGCCATGCCCGACATGCAGGCGAAGATGAAGGACATGGGCGCCGAGGTCATCACGACCACGCCAGCCGAATTCGGCACCTTCATGGCCTCGGAGTTCACGCGCTGGAAGAAGGTCATCGTGGAAGGCAATCTCGTCGCCGACTGAGATGGCACGTTGGCATCCAGTCAGGCGACCTGCGTAGCGTGTCGGCCGGTCCGCATGGTCTTTCCCTGCGGCGCCGGTGGGTCGAACGACGTCCAGAAGCCGCGGGCGGCCCATCAAGCAGCCCATTACGCTCTACCTGCGCTTGCCGATGCCGCTTTGCGTAACGGCGCCGCTTCTGATGGTGGACGACGGGTGGCTGTGCGACGCGGGCTGATCGTGGGCGTGCGAACGTGACGAGGATTTGCCTCGAGAGTCCCGGCCCGCACGCGACCGGTATGATTTGGTCGATCGACTAAACAGTATGAGCGCCTCCGTCAAATCCCCCGCCACGCGATCGATATCGACCTCCGCATCCGGCACGCCGGACTCGGCCGCCGATGGGGTCGACTCGTTTTCAGTGCAATGAGTGACGGTAAGGGCACCGCCAAGAATGCGGCCTCCCAAGCATCGCCACTTCTAAGTCCTTGTCCCACCTTGAGATTCTGTTACCCCCAATTGCCTCGCGGGACGGCCCGATCTGTGGTCGATTTCAGGCTCCGGCGCTCTTTTTCGCTGCAGTTTGTGACGGTAGGAGCTGATCGGCGTAGCGCTCGATGGGAAACCGAAACACTCCGCGAAGATTGATGCCTTCCAGTCGCGTGGGCGCGATCCGCCCCATCAGCTCGGCTGGGACGATTTGGCGCCGATTTGTCCACCGATCGAGCACCGCCTGCATCTGCGCGGTGTTCCATGCCATCACGATGTTGGCGAGCAAGCTCAAGGCGTCGGCCACGGCCTGCATCTCGTCGACACGCCTGGCCTGCGCTGGACTGATCCGCCCGGTGTAGATGGCGCGCTTCAAGGCGTTGACCGCTTCGCCGCGGTTGAGCACCCGATGCAGCTCGCGACGGAACGCCGCGTTGACGAAGTAGTCCGCCAGGAAGGCCGTGCGCAACAGCCTGCCAAGCTGCACGCCGGCCTCATAGATCGGGTCAGACTTGGAGGCCGATCCGAAGCGCGCGATCACCGCCACTGCGCTGGCGTGCCCGGACATCACCGACGCTGTGAGGTGAACGAGCGCGTCTCAGTGCGACGCAATGAGCGAAGCATCCACGTTGGCTACGCACACCGATGCGATGTCCGCCGGAATCGGCATGCCACGGGGAACATAGAGCTGTCGTTGCTTCAGATCCTTCAGCCGCGGGCATAGATCGAAGCCCAACAGGCGAGACAGACCCATCGCGAAGTCGGTGTAGCCGTGGGAATCCACGGCGAGCTGAGAAGTTGTGATCCGCTCCTGCCGCACGACGCCTTCGATCGCCACGCCGGCTTGGCGTTCGTTCAGCACAAAGGGTTGCGCGTGAAAGATGCCCCATCGATCTCCCACATGGGAGTAGATGCCGATCGAGGGCGTGTTGCGCCGCGGATCCAGGCGGGCCTGCCACACACGCTTGGTGGTCTCCATGCTCATCATGTCCGAGGAGGCAAGGTCAGAGCGGCCCCACGTCGTTGCAATGGGATGGCCTTGCATGAACTCCAGCACCGCTTGGCAGGCTTGCCCCAGTCGGCGTTCGTCGCCGGCCCAGCGCATGCTTTGGCGGATGCTCCGGGCCGACAGCTGCGGCATCATGCGTGCGCAATCGGCAGCCGTGAGGCTGGTGCCGTGGGCGAGGATGCCGGCGTAGGCCATCAGCAGTTCGCCGGCCGAGCGCGGCTCGCGCCCCAGCATGATCCAGCTGAAACGAACTTGCGCGTCAACGGCCAGGATCACCTCGGGCAATTGCACCTCGCCGATGCGCTGGTCGAATCTGGCGCGCAGCTTGCCGACCTCCGGATCTTCATCGTCCGCCAGGAGCGCCGAGAGGTGCAATTCATCGTCGATGCGCAGCACGCCGGAACGGGCGGCGATGGCCACCGCTTGGACGCCAGCATGCACGCGCACCAGGAGCGGAACAAGGAATCCCTCCGGGTCGGCCGGCAGCGACAGCCGGGCGTAGTGCCGCTTGGCTTCGGCCTGCCAGCGCTCGGCGGGTAGGAACAGGCGCTCTCGGCCACGAAACGTCAGGCTGTGCTCGATCCACACCGAGCCGTTGCGCACGGATCGACGCAGGGCAAAAAGCGTGGCTACTTCCAGCGCCCGGAAGGCGCGCTCGCGGTCGTAGCCCGAGACCGCATCGCGCCAGACCGATCCGAGCTGGGGCGAAACGCGCTCTGGCAGGCTCCTGGCGTTTCGAGCGTACAGATCGCGCAGCTTGGCCAGTGATTCGATGACCGGGTGGTCGCCGGTCGCCTGCCATGGCAACTTGGCGATTGCCACCAGCAGGGATCGCACTGGGCGGATGGCCTCGATCAGGCGCTCCCGCACGAGCGATGCCCGCCCGGGCGGGCGACGCTGTCGGTGGCTCGCGACCAAAGCCGCCAACCCAGCCCTCAATTCCGAGTCTGGAATCCCACCCTCGGCGCTCATGCTCGTCAATTCGTTGAGCAGCGATCGATAAAGGTCAGCCCAGTTGACGGTGTCGCCGACACTATCGGCGGCCTGACGCCACAGGTCGGCCACGCGGCGCTGAACCATCAGGATCAGTTGATCGGTGGCGGTCAGCAGGCAGTAGCGCAGGAAGCAGGCGACCTCTACGGTGCGGGCTGGTTCCCTGATCTTGGCGCCGGCCGAAGGAGGTCTGGAGGCCAAACGAAGTGCGTAGCGCCGCACGATGAGGTCGGGCAGGGCGCCGAGAAATTTATGAACGTCAAGGCCGTAAAGCCAGGTGATCCGTTCGAGCGCCTCGCTGATCTGGCGCGTCGAGTGCCGAGCCGGCGCCGCCCACAGCCAGCTTTGATGGGTCAAGCCGGTCGCGTGAGGCTGCGCGATCATTCGGCACCACTGCGTCACCGTCTCTGCAGGCACCTCGCTTCGTATGGAAGTCGATGTCTCGGCCTCGAAACGGGCGAGGGCGGCAGCGATCAAGGCGCGGATTGCCCGGTCGTGGACGATCAGCAGTCGATGCTCATACAGCCAGCGTCGCGCAAACACGATGAGTTGCTCGCGATCGGCGCAGCGGGCGACCTCGTCACTCATCAACCGCACCAGGGCGCGTCGCTGGTGGCCGCGTTTCGTCGCGCGCTACCGCGTCGGTGTGGTGGAGCTTGACCCTGGACCGCCCCACGTGCCATGAGCCAAGTTTGGGACGCACTGAAGGCTACAAGCGAGCCGATGGGTGCAGACCGGAAAACGAGCACGTGGTAGCAACGGCGAAGCCATCCTCTCGGATAGGAGAGGCCGTCATGCCGCAGGTCAGTGGAAAAGTCGAGACACGGCTTCGGCGATCGGTTCCGAGCGCATGTAGTGCAGCGGTGGTGAATCTTCGTCGCTGGCCTGTTGGTGAACCAGCAGCGCAGCGAGGCCCGTGGCTGTCGCCGAACCGCGCGTCGGCATCGGACCGCGAGAGTAGTCGACGACGCGTGGCGTGTCGCCGGCTTGCCCGAGCCAGACGATCGTCCAATAGAAGTGGCCGGCGATCGGCTGATCGACTGTCAGTTCAAGTCCGTTCTTCATGGCTGCCCTTCTTTGGTTAGTGCGAATGGGCTCATTTGGCGCCAGGACTGTCTGCGCAGGGTAGGTAGAAATTCACGGCCTGGCGCGGACCCGCTCGATTGCTCGGGATGCAGTGATTAAGTTGACGCCCGTGGTGCCCTCGTAGTGGCACGCGGTCCCATGACAGCTCGAGACATCAAAGGGTGTCCTTGAACCAATCCCAGATCATTTCCTGCCCCGGTGTCGGGTTGTCCGCTTGGCAGTGAGCGGCGCCGGTCTCCTCCCCGCGGATTACCCTGAGCTCCACAGCGACTCCCACTGCGCGTGCGAAGTCGAAGGCATCGCGCGCCGTCTGCACGCCCAGGAAGTCGTGCTCGCCCTGAACGGTGATTCACGGCTGAGGCACCAAGCAAGACGGTTGCCAACGTCATCGAGGGTTGGTATGATGTATCCTACTTTTGGAGATTGCCATGCAGATCACCACCCTTTCCGGCCAGGAGTTCAATCGCGATTCCAGCGGCGCCCGGCGCGCCGCGCAGAATGGTCCTGTCTTCATTACCGATCGCGGCCGCCCGGCTCATGTGCTGCTCGCGATCGAGGAGTACCAGCGCCTGGCCGGTCCGCGCGCGAGCATCGCCGAATTGCTGGCGATGCCGGGTGGCGAAGACCTCGAGTTCGAAGCACCGCGCTTCGAGCCTGTCTTTCCGCCGGCGGACCTGAGCTGATGTACCTGCTCGACACCAATGTGGTCTCGGAATTGCGAAGGGCCTCGCGCGCGGACCCGCGCGTCTTGGCCTGGGCGCACGGCGTGCCGACAGCCGCGCTGTTCATCTCGGTGATCACCTTGCTCGAATTGGAGAAGGGGGTCTTGCTGGCCGAGCGCCGCGATCCGATTCAAGGCGCCATGCTCAGGGCCTGGCTTTCGGGGCAAGTGGAACCAAGCTTCGCCGATCGAACGCTGGTGATCGATGCGGCGACCGCCAAGCGCTGCGCGGCCCTACATGTGCCGAACCCGCGCCCGGACCGTGACTCGCTGATCGCCGCGACGGCGCTGGAACATGGCTTCGCGGTCGTGACGCGCAACGTCGCCGATTTCGCCGGCACCGGCGTCGCTGTGCTCGATCCCTGGCTGTCTTAGCGACAGCTTCAACATCAAGCTCAAGCAGTGAGAGGAGGTTTTCTTGAACATCGAGACGCTTCGAATCCGACACACGCGCGATCGCTTAGACAAGCCGCTCGTGATCGTGGTCAATATGCCCGGGGAAGGGATGGAAGCGTATCCCGAGCAGCTGCGCCGATTCGCTGCGGCGCTTGTCCAGGCTGCGGCCGATTGCGAGGCACGCGATACCCGCGGCAAGCATTTCGTGGAGAAGACGGTCGCATACGCGCTCGCGCCGCCTGCAGAAAGATGAATCGATCGAAGCTCGGGGCCACGCGTCAGCGCGTCATCCCGTAGCCACTGAACACATGGAGGCCTGAGGACCTCGCAAAAATTCCTCACCGCGCCGGCGGCTCCGGCAATCCTGACAGGAGCAGCATCACGAGCGAGATGGCTCTGGTGCGAATTTTCCACACAGCCGGCCAACTTCGCGAGAGCGTTTTGCCGGTCAGGTTGAAAGCACCGCATTGCAAATTGCAGGCGCGGCTTGGCCATTGAGGCGCAGCCGGCGAAGGTTGAGCTGTTCCTTGCGGATGCGATACAGCAACTCCACGCCGGCGATCGTCACCGCCGCGCGATGCCGTAGGTCGCGGACCAAGGCCCTGCAGAGCTACACGCTTCGGGGCCGTAATGTGCTTGGATTCAAGCCCCCCAAGCCTCCTACCTGCGTGAGTGCTGCGCGACGTACTCCTTCAGCGCTCCGTCCATACGGGACTGCCAGCCCTCGCCGGTGGCGCGAAAGAAGTCCACGACCTCCCTGCTGTACCGCACCGACAGCAGCACCTTGCTCGATGCCGAGCGCGGTCGGCCGCCACGGTTCACCGTCGCCCGGGCCAGCATGTCGTCCGTCAATTCCGGCAACTCATCGTATTCCAATGCCTCCCCTTGTGGGCATCCACCTTCGCCAGATCAGACCCCAAGCTGCGGACCGATCCGCTCTTGTTCGCGTTCATTGGCTTTCCTCATGCTGAAGATATGGCGATCCGCGACACGCGCGGGTGTATCCGACCACGACCATGCGCCCTGCCAGGAGGCCGAAGCAGATGATTCGGATTTCACCGTAGTCCTTGCGGTCGTCTTCAACCTCCAAGGTATTGCCCTCGAACACAATGGCGGCATCAGCGAAATCCAGACCCCGCTCGGCAAGCGTCTTGGCTCGCTTGACGGGGTCGAAGGTCATCTGCATAGGTTATTGCAGCTACACAAACCATCTGGCGCAAGGCCACTTTTCGCACGAATTGGGCGCCCCGACTCCGTGATCAGATCGGTCAGGCCCGGTGTTGTCT
Organism: Variovorax sp. SRS16; assembly: GCF_901827165.1. Classification (NCBI taxonomy): domain Bacteria; kingdom Pseudomonadati; phylum Pseudomonadota; class Betaproteobacteria; order Burkholderiales; family Comamonadaceae; genus Variovorax; species Variovorax sp. SRS16. The sequence goes on along the minus strand of NZ_LR594668.1, from coordinate 224,247 downwards.
ATGAGCGCTTGGCACCGAGAAGCAAGGCCTTTGCGGCTTCTATCCGCAAAGCCAGAGGCGCCGTCTCGTCGTTCATGACGCCTCTGAGAAAACGTACCGGATCTGCGTCCACTTGCTCGCACGTCCGCACTTCGGCCCGCGCGGGTACCTTCAAGGCAACTGGTTCGCGAGACTCACTCACTTCGATTGCACCAAGCTGGCTCAACGCGGCTTCGAATGCAACCTGTTGAATGGGCTCGAGCGCGCGCAGAAGCGTTGCCTGGCCTTCGGCGTTGGGAGGAAAGTCCAGCCACGGCGTATCGGCAAACACCGATGCCAAATCGGGGGCGACGAAAGCCGACCAGCGATCCGGGCTGATCTCGACGGGCGGCGCAACCGGGAATTTGGCCGTCTCGGTCATCCAACGTACGAGGGTCGACCCGAGGTCTGACAGGTACCGTGCACGGAGACCCTGCAGAAAAAGCTCGCCGGCATTCGGCGAAATCGGCGCGGCCAGGGAGAACCACAGCTGCAGTCCGTCGACGCCCGAGACCGCAATGGCAGGTGCAGGAAGGCCGAGATCCGATTGGGCACCCTTCCAGACCGAAGAAAGCTGTCTCCAACTCGCGGGTAGCGCCAACTCCAGCACCAAGGCTCGGATGCCACGCTGGCGCCCTTCATGTCCGACGCTCGGGGTGGCGCCATCTGCGGCTTTCGCGCCCAGTCCGTACAGGCGATCAAGTTCAAATTGCAATTGGCTCATACCGACCATGCTAGTCGACGATGTTTTCGCGCCGTATTTCTCGCAACCTGCGAACGTCCACTGTCGGCATTGGAGGAGGGCCCAGAACGGACCCGGTCATCCGGCTCGGCGCGTCGGACGCGCGTATGTCGATTGCCGACCTAGTCCATCCTCCTCGACCGATGAGAATTTGAGTCATACCCAACCGCCCCCGGAAAATCTTCGATGCCGAGGCCAGTTTCGCCTGGGCGACGTGCCCTTAAGCAACGAGTTCGCCAAGCACACCGACGGGGAAGCCCACGCCACGCGTTGGCGATGGCGTGACAACAAGCGCTCATCCCGGAGAACAACTATTTCGTTCCGCTTCGTCGACGCGTATTCCAAACGCGATCCTCCGCGGCGTCAAACTTGTTCTTCCGGCAGATGAACCGTCAGGCCATCGAGTTCTGCGGTCATTCTGATCTGGCAGCAAAGCCGGCTGGTCTCGCGTGGCTGCGGAACGCCCTCGAGCATGAAGGCTTCGGTCTCGGAGACCGGCGGCAGCCTGTCCGACCATGCGGCATCGATGTAGCCATGGCAGGTTGCGCAGCTGCAGGATCCTCCGCAGTCACCGAGGATTCCTTGCACCGAGCCGTCCAGTGCGATCTGCATCAGGCTGCGCCCGACGGCGGCTTCCACGCGACGGATCGTTCCGTCGTGTTCCATGTAGATAACGGTTGGCATGTCTCTTGACCCTTGTTTCTGGCAAATCCGTGTTGAACGCTGTTGACTTAGTCCGACGCGACGGTCTATTATTGCGCCAACAGACATTTCGAACAACCAGCCGTCGATGAGCACAGAGGACGGTCACGGAGATTGCGGCTTGAACACTTCCGCCCAGGTCATTCCCATCCACAAGTCGCCACCGCCGAACCGCGCGTGGGATCAACTGATCCAGTCCGAGCACGTCCATGGCTCGCTCTACACGGACCCGGACATCTATCAGGCCGAGCTGCAGAAGATCTGGTTCCGCACCTGGGTCTACGTCGGTCACGAGAGCGAACTGCCCAGGCCGAACGACTATGTGCAGAAGTCGATCGGCCCGGAGCCGATCCTCATGACCCGCGACAAGGACGGAAAAATCCACTTGCTGCACAACCGCTGCCCGCACCGCGGCAACCGCGTATGCATGCACGAGAAGGGCAGCGCTCGTTCGTTCACCTGTCCCTACCACGGCTGGACCTTCTCCAACGATGGTTCGCTGCGCGGCTACCCGTTTCCGTCGGGCTACGAGGGCGTCGACCGGACGCAACTGGGTCTGGGCAAGGTCGCGCGCGTCGCGTCCTACCGCGGCTTCGTTTTCGGGTCGTTTGCAGCGGAAGGCCCCACCCTCGAGGAGCATCTGGGCGCGGCGAAGGAGTCGATCGACCTGCTGTGCAGCAACTCGCCCGACAACGAGGTCGAGGTCACGGCGGGCTTCCTCAAGCACAAGGTGAAGTCGAACTGGAAGTTCCTGGTCGAGAACGAGACCGACGGCTACCACCCTTCGTTCGTCCACGCGTCGATCTTCGAGGTTGCGCAAAGCGGCATCGGATCGCTCTACAGCGCGGAGTCCACGGCGGTGTCGCGCTACATGGGCAATGGCCATACCGAGAACGACCTGCGTCCGGAGTTCCGCAAGCGCGGCAGGCCGATGAGCTGGTTCAACACGACGGCCGAGCGGCTGCCCGACTACACCCAGCGCATGGAAGCCGCCTATGGGGCGGAAAAGGCCCGGCAGATCATGATCGAAGGCACGCCGCACGTGATGATCTTTCCGAACCTCTTCATTGCGGAGATTCAGCTCTTCGTGCTGCAGCCGCTGGCCGTCAACGAGACCGTGCAACACGTGACTGCGATCCAGTTCAAGGGTGCGCCGGACCTCAATCGCCGGATGCGCCAGCAGACCATGGGATCGGTCGGGCCGGCCGGCTTCCTGCTTGCGGACGATGCCGAGATGTACGAGCGCACGCAGCTTGGCGTGCAGGCCAGCAATCCGGAATGGCTTTTCCTCGGTCGCGGCAAGAAGCGCGAGCGCAAGGACGAGAACGGCTTCCTGGTGGGTGACGCCACCGACGAGACGCCCTCGCGCGGCATCTGGCGGCACTATCGTTCGATGATGGAGGCGGCTTGATGCACGGCTTCGCAACGCACGAGCGCAGCTTGATCGAAGCGGTGACGCAGTTCATCTACCGCGAGGCGCGCCTGCAGGACGATCATCAGTACGACGAGTGGGAAAAGCTCTGGACCGACGATGGCATCTACTGGATACCGGCGAACGGCGAAGGGACCGACCCGGAGAACGAGATGTCGATCATCTACGACAACCGCTCGCGCATCTCGCTTCGCATCCGGCAGTTCCATACGGGCAAGCGCTTCAGCCAGACGCCGCGTTCGCGGCTGCGCCGGATCGTCTCGAACATCGAAATTCTCGACCAGGGCGACGAACACGTGCTGGTGACTTCCAACGCCATGGTGTTCGAGTCGCACATTCGGGGCGACACCATCTGGGCTTCGCGCAACGAATACAAGCTGCGCCTCACGGCCGACGGCATCCGGATGGCCCTGAAGAAGGTGGTCCTCGTCAACAACGAGACCGCCCTCTACTCCATGGCTTTCCTGATCTGACCCATCCGCTGCGCCGGCGACGACCTCAGAAGAAAAGGACACGCATGACCCGAGACATACATCCCGCGCCCCAGGCGCTCGTCAGCGAAGGCGCGGTCCTGCTGGACCTGCATGCCGACGGCGTTGCGCATATCCGGCTGAATCGCCCGGATGCGGCCAACGGTCTCGACCTCGAACTGCTTCAGGCCTTGCATGCGGTGACGGTGCAGGTCCACGGCGACGGCCGCGTGCGTGCCGTGCTGATCACCGGCGAGGGGAAGAACTTCTGCGCCGGTGGCGATGTGCATGCCTTCCTGTCGAAAGGCGAGGCGCTGCCCGACTACATCCGAACGACGACGGCCTACCTTCAGATGGTGGCGCAGTTGCTGATGCGCCTGAATGCGCCGGTCGTCAGTGCGGTTCATGGCTACGCGGCGGGCGGCGGCGGCATGGGCCTGGTCTGTTCGTCCGACCTGGTGCTTGCCGGCGTCTCGGCCAAATTCCTCACCGGCGCCACCCGCGTGGCGATGGTGCCCGATGCCGGCGTCTCGGTGACCTTGACGCAACTCGTCGGTTTCAGGAAGGCCATGGAATTGCTGCTGCTCAATCCTGTCATCGATGCGGCCACGGCCCTGTCGATGGGACTCATCTCGCGTGTCGTGCCCGACGATCGGCTGGTGGAAGAGGCGATGGGACTGGCGCGCCAGCTGGCAGCCGGCGCGCCCGCGGCGCTCGCCAACACCAAGCGGCTGCTGTGGAACGGCATCGGGCAGGGCGTGGACGCCTGCATGCCCGAGGAGAACGCGGCGCAGGCCCGTCTTTCGGGCATGGCCGATGCGCTGGAAGGGCTGTCGGCAGTGATCGAGAAGCGCCGTCCCGTCTTCAAGGGACGCTGAATGATGCCGAACGGCTTGAGTCTCACGGGCCGGCGCGCGTTCGTCACCGGCGGTGCGCGCGGCATCGGCGAGGCCATCGCGCGCCGGCTCGCCGCACAGGGCGCCGAGGTGGTCATCGCGGATCTGGACGGTGCTGCGGCCGCGCGGCTCGCCGAGGAGATCGGCGCCTCGGCCGTCGCGCTCGACGTCACCGATCTCGCGCGCGTGGCCCGGGTGATCGCCGACACCGGACCCTTCGCGATCCTCGTCAACAACGCGGGCGTCGACCAGCACGCATTCTTCACGAAGACGACGCAGGAGGACTGGCGGCGATTGCTCGCCGTCAACCTCGAGGCGGTGTTCGCAACCACCCACGCGGCCTTGCCGGCCATGCAGGCCGCGGGCCATGGTCGCATCGTCAACATCGCCTCGGAGGCCGGGCGCATGGGATCGCGCGGCGGTGCCGTGTATGCCGCCGCGAAGGGCGGGGTGATCGCGTTCACGCGCTCGATCGCCCGGGAGAACGGGCGCAAGGGCATCACGGCCAATGCGATCGCGCCCGGCCCGGTCGACACGCCCCTGCTTCGGCAGGCGGTCGCCGGCGGACCGCGAGGCCTGCTCGACGCCATGACCTCGGCGACCTTGACCGGCCGCCTCGGCACGCCGGACGAAGTGGCCGCGGCCGTGGCCTTCCTCGCTTCCAACGAGGCGGCCTTCATCACCGGCGAGACCCTCGGCGTGTCCGGCGGCATGGGCTGCGGTCAATGAGCGGCGTCGAAGGCGCGGCCACCCGGCCGATCGATGCCGTCATCGCCCGCGTGCGGGCGGTGTATGGCCGCTGGGGCCGTGGCACCACCGTGCAGCAGATGCGGGCGGACTGGGATCGGCTGTTCGCGGCGCCGCCGGATCTCGACGCCAGGGTCGAGCCTGTCGACGCGAACGGCGTTCCTGCAGAGTGGATCTCGCCGCCAGGCGAGGCCACCGATGGCGCCGTGTTGTACTTCCATGGCGGAGGCTTCCAGGTCGGCTCGCTCGCATCGCATCGCGAGCTGATGGCCTGCATCGCGGCCGCTTCGGGTTGTCGCGTGCTGGGCGTCGGGTATCGCCTGGCACCTGAACACCGCTATCCGGCGGCCCTCGACGACGCGCGCACCGCCTATGCATGGCTTCTTTCGCGGCAGCGCAAGGGCGCAGCCTCCATCGCGCTGGCCGGCGACTCCGCCGGCGCCGGTCTCGCGCTCTCGCTGATGCTGTCCCTTCGCGATGCCGGAGCGCCTTTGCCGGCGGCGGCGTTGCTGATGTCGCCCTGGACGGACCTCAGCGCATCGGGTGCGAGCTACGAGACACGCGCCGATGCCGATCCGATCCACCAGCGGGCCATGATTCTCGCAATGGCGAGAGGCTACCTGGGCAAGGACGGCGATGCCCGCGTCCCGTACGCATCGCCGCTCTTCGGGCAACTGTCCGGGCTGCCGCCGATGCTGGTGCAGGTGGGAGACCGCGAGACGGTGCGCAGCGATGCCACCGACTTCGTCGACAAGGCTTGCGCTGCCGGAGTCGACGCGCGGATCGAGGTCTGGGACGACATGATCCATGTGTTCCAGCAGTTTCCCCATGACCTGGCCGAGGCGCGCCAGGCATTGCAGTCCGCGGGCGCTTTCCTGCGCGCGCGGCTTTCATCCCCTCTTCGAGTGAGATAGGAAAACGGTATGTCTGGAACAAGAGTGGAGGCGCTCGGCATCGTCGGCTTCGGGGGCTATGTGCCACGACTGCGGATGAGTCGCCGCGCCGTGGTCGAGGCCAATGCCTGGTATGCGCCGGGCCTGGCCGGCAAGGGCAAGGGCACGCGTTCGCTGGCCAACTGGGACGAGGACAGCATCACGATGGCCGTCGCCGCGGCGCGCGACTGCCTGGGTGCGTCGGAAGACCGTGCGCATGTCGGCGGCCTGTTGCTGGCGTCGAGCACGCTGCCGTTCGCCGAGCGCCTCAACGCGGGCATCGTGTGCGAGGCGCTCACCCTGGATGAAAGCGTCCAGGCTGCCGACATGGGGGGCTCGCAGCGCGCCGGGCTGGTTGCGCTCGGTCAGGCGCTGGCGACGGCCAGGTCCGGTGGCGGCGATGTGCTGGTGGTGGCATCCGACTGCCGCAAGGCTGCGCCCGCGAGCACCCAGGAGCTCGACTATGGCGACGGTGCCGCCGCGCTGCTGATCGGCACTCGCAACGTGCTGGCCGACTACCTCGGCGGCCACGCGCTGTCGGTGGACTTCGTCGACCACTTCCGGGCCGCTGGCGAAGACATCGACTACCACTGGGAGGAGCGCTGGGTCCGTGATGAAGGCATTGCGAAGCTGGTGCCGCGCGCCATCGCTGCGGCGCTGGCCGACGCCGGGCTCGATGCCGCGCAGGTCGACCACTTCATCTTTCCCTCGGTCTTCCGGAAGATCGATGCGCAAGTGGCCAAGCGCTGCGGCATCCGGCCGGAAGCGGTGGTCGACGCGCTGGCCGCCGAGGTCGGCGATACCGGCATCGCGCACGCCATGCTGCTGCTCGCCCAGGTGCTGGAGCGCGCGCGGCCGGGCGAGGTCATCCTCGTTGCGCAGTTCGGCAGCGGCGCACAGGCGCTGGCGTTCCGCGTGACGCAGGCCATCGATTCGTTCAAGCCGGCGCGCGGTGTCAGCGGCTGGATCGCGCGCGGTCTCGAGGAACACAATTACACGCGCTTCCTGTCCTTCAAGGACCAGCTGCAACTGGAGCGCGGGATGCGCGGCGAGCAGGATCGCAAGACCGCATTGAGCACGGCCTATCGCCACCGGACGGCCTTGCTCGGCCTGGTCGCCGGACGGTGCGAAGTGACGGGCTCGGTGCATTTTCCCCCGTCGCGCCTCTCCTACGACCAGGGCCGGCCGCTGCAGGACACGCAGAAGCCCTACAAGCTCGCCGAGCGCAAGGGCGCGGTGCTGAGCTGGTCCGCCGAGACGCTGTCCTTCCACCGGTCGCCGCCGCACACCTACGGGCAGGTCGACTTCGAAGGCGGCGGCCGCATCCTCATGGAGTTCACCGATGTGGACCCGGGCGACATCGCCGCCGGCACCAAGCTCGAGTTCGTCTTCCGCATCAAGGACATCGACGACCGGCGCGGCTACACGCGCTATTTCTGGAAAGGCACCCCGACGCGTGCCGCTGCGCAACGCAAGGAGTAATCATGGCCAAAGGCATCAAGGACAAGGTCGCCATCCTCGGCATGGGCTGCAGCAAGTTCGGCGAGCGCTGGGATGCGAGCCCGGAGGATCTCATGGTCGAGGCCTACAACGAGGCCATGGCCGACGCGGGCATCGCGCCCGAGCAATTGGACGCGGCATGGTTCTCGACCCACATGGACGACGTGGGCACCGGACGCGGCGGCACGCCGATGGCGATCGCGCTGCGGCTGCCGAACATCGGCGTCACGCGGGTCGAGAACTTCTGTGCCGGTGGCTCGGAAGCGATCCGGGCCGCGGTCTACGCGGTGGCATCGGGGGCGTGCGACATCGCGCTCGCGCTCGGCGTCGAGAAGCTCAAGGACACCGGCTACGGCGGCCTGCCGGTGTCGGCGGTCGGCACCTACATCCCGCAGTGGTATCCCAACGCGGTGGCCCCTGCCAATTTCGCGCAGCTGGCGAGCGCGTACCAGCGCAAGCACCATATCGATCCGGCACTACTCAAGCGTGCGATCGCGCACGTGTCCGTCAAGAGCCACGCCAATGGCGCGAAGAACCCGAAGGCCCATTTCCGCTCGGCCGTGACCGAGGAGACGGTGATCAACGCACCGATCATCGCCGAGCCGCTCGGCCTGTACGACTGCGCGGGCGTTTCCGATGGCGCGGCCGCGGTGATCGTCACCACGCCCGAGATGGCGCGCGCGCTCGGCAAGCGCGACATCGTGACCTTCAAGGCGCTGCAGGTGGTGGTGTCCAACGGCTGGGAGATGCAGGCGAACGCGTGGGACGGCAGCTATGTCCACACGGCGCGCATCGCCGCCCGCCGCGCCTACGAGGAGGCCGGCATCCGCGATCCGCGCCGCGACATCAGCATGACCGAAGTGCACGACTGCTTCTCGATCACCGAGCTGGTGACGATGGAAGACCTGGGCCTGTCGGACGACGGCGGTGCCGTGCGCGACGTGCTGGACGGCAAGTTCGATGCGGAAGGTGCGATCCCGTGCCAGATCGACGGCGGCCTCAAGTGCTTCGGGCATCCGATCGGCGCGAGCGGCATCCGCATGCTGTACGAGATGTATCTGCAGCTGCAGGGACGCGCCGACGCGCGGCAGCTGAAGGATCCGACGATCGGCCTGACGCACAACCTTGGCGGTCAGCCGTCGCAGAACGTGTGCTCCGTGTCCATCATCGGTCTCGAGGGGCGCGCATGAGCCGGGAAGAGGGCGTGGTGGTCGTCGACCGGCCGGTGCCGCTGGTCGCCCGCCTGCGGATCAATCGCCCCGACAAGCGCAACGCGATCGACCTCGAGGTGCGCCAGGCGTTGATGGATGCGATCGATCGCCTGCTCGGCGACCGGTCGGTGCGGGCGCTCGTGTTCGGCGGTGTCGGGGGCATGTTCTCCGCGGGCGGAGACCTGGCGAGCATGGCGGGACTCGACGCCGATGGCGCCCGCGCCCGCATGCAGCACATCCATCGGCTGTGTCGGCAGATCGCGGCGATTCCGCTGCCCGTCGTCTGCGCGGTCGAAGGTGTTGGTGCCGGTGCCGCGGTCGGGCTTGCGCTGCTGGGCGACTGCATCGTGGTCGGCGAGGGCACGAAGATTTTGTTTCCGTTCCTGAAGATCGGGCTCACGCCCGATTGGGGACAGCTGCTGACATTGCCGGCACGCATCGGGCCCGCTCAGGCGCGCCGCGTCCTGAGCGCGGGCATCCCGGTGTCCGGCGCCGAGGCACAGCGCATCGGACTGGCTGACGCGTTGACGCCCGACGACGATGTCATGGCCGCAGCATTGCGCAAGGCGCAGGAACTCGCTGCGCTGCCCTCGCTGGCGTTCGAACGCACGAAGGTCCGCCTCGGGCTATCGGCAACGCTGCTGGCCCAGGAGCTCGAGCGCGAGGAGGCCGACCAGGTGATCTGCCTCCAGTCCGCCGAGTTCGCGGAAGGCTTCGCGGCGTTCAAGGACAAGCGTGCGCCGGACTTCGTCAACCTGGTGGAGAACCGGCCATGAGCGGTGCGGTCCTCACGCCGGAAAAAGTCGATGCAGGAGACAGCGCACCGGTGGTGGTGCTGCGCGACGAGTCTGTCGCCACGGTGGTTCTCAATCGGCCTGACAAGCGCAACGTGCTCGACCTAGCCATGCGCGCGGCGATTGCCGCGGCGTTTGCCGAACTGGACCAGGACGCCGCCATCCGTGCCATCGTGGTGACCGGCAGCAGTACCGTGTTCGCGGCCGGGGCCGACCTGAACCTGCTGGTCGACAAGGGCGCGCAGGAAGTGGCCGACATGGATCTGGGACAGTACTGGGCGCCGGTGGCAGGCTGCAGCAAGCCGGTGATCGCCGCGGTCAGCGGCTTTGCGCTGGGCGCAGGCTGCGAGCTGGCGATGATGTGCGACTTCATCGTCTGCGACCGCACGGCACGTTTCGGCCAGCCCGAACTGTCCGTCGGCATCATGCCCGGCGCCGGTGGCACCCAGCGGCTAGGGCGGCTGGTGGGGCGGAACGTCGCGAGCCTGATGCTGCTCACTGGCGAGCCGTTGAGTGGCGAGCGTGCATTCCAGCTCGGCCTGGCAGCGGACCTGGCCGCCGATGGCGAGGCGCTGGCGCGTGCCACGGCGCTCGCGCGGCGCGCCGCCCACATGCCGCCCCGAGCGGTCAAGGCGACCCGCGGCGTGTTGCGCCAGGGGCTGGAACTGCCGCTCGATGCGGCCCTCGCGATGGAGAACCGCGAGTTCCTGCTGCTCTTCGATACCGCGGACAAGACCGAGGGCATGCGTGCCTTCCTCGAGAAGCGCAAGCCGGCCTACGTCGGCAAATAGGGCGAGCCCATGAAGACACCCAAGACCGTGGGCGTGATCGGCGCCGGAACCATGGGCCGCGGCATCGTGCAGTGGCTGGCGCAGGCCGGGCATGCCGTGCTGTGCTTCGACGCGATGGAAGGTGCTGCGCAAAAGGGCGTCGCCTACGTGAACGACATGATGGCCCGGGCGGTCGAGAAGGGCCGGATGACGGCGGCTGCGGCAGCCGAGGTCGCGGCCTGCATGCGCGCCTGCCCGAACATCGAGGCGCTCGAGGCCTGCGACCTGGTGATCGAGGCCATCGTCGAGGATCTGGCGGCCAAGCGCGCCATGTTCGCGATGCTGGAGGCGGTGCTGCGACCCGACGCGATTCTCGCGAGCAACACCTCTTCGCTCACCGTGGCCGACATCGCCGCCGCATGCCGGCATCCGGAGCGCGTCGCCGGACTTCACTTCTTCAATCCCGTGCCTCTGATGAAGGTGGTCGAGATCATCGCCGCGGTGCGCACGTCGCCGGCCGTGGTCGAGCAGCTGCGCGCACTGGTCGCCGCGACCGGCCACCGCGCCGTGGTCGCGCAGGACCAGCCGGGCTTCCTCGTCAACCACGCGGGACGCGGTCTCTACACCGAAGGCCTGCGCATCGTCGAAGACCATGTGGCCACGGTCGAGGAGGTCGACACCTTGCTGCGCGAGGCTGCGGGCTTTCGCATGGGGCCGTTCGAGTTGTTGGACCTGACCGGGCTCGACGTATCGGGCAAGGTAATGGAATCGATCTACGCCCAGTTCCACCAGGAGCCGCGCTTCCGGCCGTCGGCCCTGGTGCCGCCTCGCATCGCCGCGGGCCTGCTCGGCCGCAAGACGGACGAGGGTTGGTACCGCTATCGCGATGGCCAGAAAATCGTGTCCGCGCCGCGAGCCGTGCCGGTGCCCGAGGCGGGCCTTGCGGTCTGGATCGACGAGGAAGCCGCCGACCGCGCGGCATTGAGCGCGATCGTCGGCGCGGCCGGCGCGACCCTGGCCGCCGACCCGTCCGATGACTGCCTGCTCGTCGTGCAACCCTGGGGCCATGACGTCTCCAGCGTCTGTGCCGCGCGCGGGCTCGATCCGTTGCGCTGCGTCGGCGTCGACCCCTTGCCTGGCCTCGATCGGCACCGCACGCTGATGCTGTCGGCCGTCACGGCACCGCGCTGGCGGGATGCGGCGTGCGCGATGCTGGCCACCGATGGCGTCGCCGTGACGGTCATCGGCGACAGCCCCGGCTTCGTGGTGCAGCGCGTGTTGGCCGTCATCGTCAACATCGCCGCCAATATCGCGCAGCGGCGCATCGCCAGCGTGCAGGACCTCGAGGATGCGGTCCGCCTGGGGCTGGGCTATCCCTTCGGACCGCTCGGCTGGGGCGACCGGCTGGGTGCGAATCGGATCCTGGAGATCCTGCACAAGTTGCAGGCCGCGACAGGCGATCCCCGCTACCGGCCCAGCCCGTGGCTCGCGCGCCGCGCCGCGCTCGGCCTGTCCCTGCTTGCGCCGGAAGCCGAACGCCACGCCGCGTGAACACCGCCTCCGATCTGTCTGTCTTTCAACTTTCGTTCGAACTGGAAATCCACATGACTGAAGCAAACTACGACGCCATCGTTCTGGGCGCCGGCGCCGGCGGCCTCTGCGCCGCGGCGCGTCTGACAGCCGCGGGCCGCAAGGTGCTGGTGGTCGAATCGAAGGACCGCGTCGGAGGACGCGCCTCCACCGAAATCATCGAGGGCTTCAACGTCAACGTCGGCGCGATCGCGCTCGAACTCGGCAGCACCTTCGAAGAGACCTTCAAGCTGCTGGGCGTGCCGCTCGATGTGCGCGAGCCTTCGCCGGCGACCGTGTTTCGCATCGACAAGAAGCTCATCAATGTCTCCAAGGGTGGCGGCTGGGGCCTGTTGCTGGGCACGTTCACCAAGCAGGCCGCCAAGATCGGTGCGAAGTTCGCCGATGCGCGCCAGGGTGACCTGCCGGAGGAAAAGCTCAACACCAAGGAATGGCTGTCGCAGTACACGAAGAACGAGACCGTGCACGCGATCTTCCGCAACCTGTGCGCGGCCATCTTCGCAGCGAATTCCGACGAGGTGCCGGCGCGCGCCTTCCTCACCTACTTCGCGATCAAGGGCGCGTTCAAGCGCTTCGGCTTTTGTCCGCGCGGCACCATCGGCGTCTGGAATGACCTGGCCGCGGGCATTCGGGAAAAGGGCGGCGAGATCTGGCTCGACGCATCCGCGACCGGACTGCAGGTGGACGACGGCCGGGTCGCGTCGGTTGCGATCGAGCGCCATGGCGTGACGGTCCGAGTCTCGGCCGGCGTGGTGATCAGCAACATCGGCCCGCGCGGACTGGTCGCCCTGGCGGGCGACGCCTTGGGCGCCCGCTACGCGGCGGACACGCAGAGCGTGCTGAAGCCGGCCGCGAACATCGTCATCAACTTCGCGACGCGCAAGCGCCTGCTCGACACGCCCGGCCTCGTGACCTTCGGCAAGACGCGCCGCCTGTGCAACATGGGCGAGCTCACGGCCACGTGCCCGGAGATCGCACCGGAAGGCTGGTACCAGTACGTGGCCTACGCCGTGCCGATCCCGGCGATCGGCGAGTTCGACGAAAAGACGGAAGTCGAGGCTTCGCTCCAGGATCTGCGGGACGAGTTCCCCGAGTTCGACCAGGCGAAGATGCTATCGGTGCGCGTGATGCGCGGCGAGTGGCCGGCACAGCGCTCCTGCGCCGGCTACGACATGCCGCAGGACACGCCGCTGGCGAATCTGTGGAACGTGGGCGACGGCGTGAAGGACTATGGCGATGGCGGCACGCAGGCGTGCGCACTGACGGCCAAGCTCGTTGCGCAGAAAGTCGACGACTATTTCGCCCAGGTGCAGCCCGCATGAAAGCTGCCGCCGGGACCGGCGAGCAGGGCATCGGCGCTGCCACCGCGCTGGTGGCCCGGCTTCGTGAACACCTCGCCGAGGCGACGCACGCGATGGCCCGCGCCTGCGCGCCAGAAGGCCGGCTCAGCAGCAAGTTGCTGGATCGCGTGCAGGTGCCTGCCTTCGAGCTGGCCCATGCGGCGGCGGAATTGCTGGCAACCCGGGTTGCGTTCGAAAGCCTGCACCCCGCATCGTCGCCGCTCGATGCGCGCCTGGCGCTGCTGTTCGCGGCCGAAGCGATGCTGAGCGTGGGGGGCCGCCTCGACGCCGTCTTCCTCGAATTCGGGATCGACGCGGCACCGTTGCATGCGCTTGCGCGCAGCGCGGCGGCGATCGCGCTGCGGCGCGAGACGCTCGGCATCGATGCGCTCGACGCCACCGGTCGCATGGTGGCGACGACCCAGAGCGCGCTTGGGCCGGTCCCCATGGCCGACGACGTCGCGATGGCGCAGGAAGCCTTCCGGCGCTTTGCCGCCGAGGTGGTGGCGCCGATGGCCGAAGAGATCCACCGCCAGGACCTGACGGTGCCGGAGACGCTGCTCGGCCCGCTGCGCGAGATGGGGGTCTTCGGGCTCGCGATCCCGCAAGCCTATGGCGGCAGTGCGCCGGAGACCGGCCACGGCAACCCGTTGATGATCGCAGTGACCGAAACGCTGTCCGAAGCTTCACTTGCCGCGGCAGGCAGCCTCATCACGCGCCCGGAGATCCTGAGCCGTGCGCTGATCGCTGGCGGCACCCCGGCGCAAAAGGCCGCCTGGCTGCCCAGGATCGCGGCCGGCGAGCCGCTGTGCGCCATCGCCATCACCGAGCCCGACCATGGCTCCGATGTGGCCGGCCTCTCGCTGAAGGCATCGCCGACCGATGGCGGATGGCTGCTCGACGGCGCCAAGACCTGGTGCACCTTCGCCGGCAAGGCGGGCTTGATCATGGTGGTGGCGCGGACCGATCCGGACCGCACGATGGGCCACAAGGGCCTGAGCGTGCTGCTGGTCGAGAAGCCCTCCACGGAGGCGCATGCCTTCGACATTGCACAGGAGGGCGGCGGCCGTCTGCGCGGCAAGGCGATTCCGACGATCGGCTACCGTGGCATGCATTCCTTCGACTTGTCGTTCGAGAATTTCTTCGTGCCCGATCGCTGCGTGATCGGCGAAGCGCAAGGCCTGGGGCAGGGCTTCTATTTCACGATGGCCGGCATGACGGGTGGGCGCATGCAGACCGCGGCGCGCGCCACGGGCGTGATGCGCGCCGCGCTCGACGCAGCGGTTCGCTATGCGGGCGATCGCAAGGTGTTCGGCGCACCGCTGATCGACTGTCCGCTGACCTCCTCCAAGATCGCCAGGATGGCGGCGCGATTCGCCGCCTGCCGGCAGCTCACCTACGCGGTCGGTGCGATGCTCGATCAGGGCCGCGGGCGCATGGAAGCGAGCCTGGTCAAGCTCTTCGCCTGCCGCTCGGCAGAGCTCGTCACGCGCGAGGCCTTGCAGATCCACGGCGGCATGGGCTATGCGGAAGAAACGCCGGTGAGCCGCTATTTCGTCGACGCGCGGGTGCTGTCGATCTTCGAGGGCGCGGAAGAGACACTTGCGTTGAAGGTGGTGGCTCGAACGCTGTTGGAGGAGGCTCTGACATGAGCAACAGCCGGATCCTGGCCGGCATGCGCGTGGTCGAGGCCTCGGCCTTCGTCGCCGCGCCGCTCGGCGGCATGAGCCTGGCGCAGATGGGCGCCGACGTGATCCGGATCGATCCGCTGCAGGGAGGACTGGATCACCGGCGCTGGCCGGTCACGCCGGACGACACCAGTCTCTTCTGGTGCGGCCTCAACAAGTCCAAGCGTTCCGTGGCGCTCGACACGGCATCGGCCGAAGGGCGGGAGCTTGCAGCCGCGATCATCTGCGCGCCGGGTCCGGACGCCGGCCTGTTCGTCACCAACTTTCCGCCGCGTGGCTGGCTCGCGTACGAGGACCTGTCGCGCCGCAGGCCCGATCTGATCCAGCTCACGATCCAGGGCGACAGGCAGGGCGGTTCGGCGGTCGACTACACGGTCAATTGCGCGATCGGCCTGCCGTACCTCACCGGCCACGGGGCTGGGGATGATGTCGTGAACCATGTCCTTCCTGCCTGGGATCTGGTGACCGGGCAGATGGCGGCAACCGGTCTGCTGGCCGCCGAGCGGCAGCGCACGCGCACGGGCCTGGGCCAGCACGTGAAGCTCGCGCTCGAGGATGTCGCGCTCGCCTGCGCCGGCCATCTGGGGCTGGTGGCCGAGGCGCAGCTCGGCGCGGAGCGGCCGCGCCATGGCAACTATCTGTTCGGCGCCTTCGGTCGCGACTTCGTCTGCGCCGACGGCGTGCGCATCATGCTGGTCGCGCTCACGTCGAAGCAATGGCGCACGATGTGCCAGGCGATGCAGATGGAGGAGGCGGTGGCGCAGCTGGGCGCCCGCCTGGGCCTCGATCTCGACCGCGAAGGCGATCGCTTCCGCGCGCGCGAAGACATTGCCGGGATCGTCGCTCGCTGGTGCGCAGCCACGCCTTTCGCGCAGGCACGAGCCGCCTTCGACAGGCTCGGCGTCTGCTGGGGCCGCTATCAGACGGTGAGACAGAGGGTGGCGGCCGAATCGGACAAGGTGCGCGCCGGCGCCGCCTCGGTGTTCAGCGAAGTGGACCAGCCGGGCGTGGGCCGCTACCTGATGCCTGGGCAGCCGCTGCGCTTCGGCGCTGCCGAGGAAGCACAGACATGCGCCGCGCCGCGACTCGGCCAGCACACGCAGGAGGTGCTCGCCGAAGTGCTCGGACTGACGGCCGGCGAGATCGGCCGCCTGCACGACAAGGGCGTGATCGCAGCGCCCGTGAACTGATGGGAATTTCCATGGACACCGTGGAGACACTC
Source organism: Variovorax sp. SRS16 (assembly GCF_901827165.1). Taxonomy (NCBI): domain Bacteria; kingdom Pseudomonadati; phylum Pseudomonadota; class Betaproteobacteria; order Burkholderiales; family Comamonadaceae; genus Variovorax; species Variovorax sp. SRS16. The sequence continues at coordinate 208,193 of NZ_LR594668.1, read as the reverse complement.
GTCGTGATCGGTGCCGGCGCCGCCGGTTCCGAACTCGCGATCGCCGCGCGTCAGCAAGGCTGGGAGGGACGCATCGTGCTGATCGGCGAAGAGCCGCAGCTGCCGTACCACCGGCCACCGTTGTCCAAGGCCTATCTCGCCGGTGCGTCGTCGGCCGATGCGTTGCAGATCCGGCCTGCAGAGACCTACGCCAAAGCGCGAATCGATCTGCGGCTCGGGACGCGCGTCGAGGCGATCGATCGGGCCGCCGGGGCGCTGAGTCTCGCGGACGGAAGCTCGCTCGCCTATACGAAGCTCGCACTCTGTCTCGGCGGCGAGGCACGTCGGCTTCAGACCTTTGACGCCGAAGGACGGCCGCCGGCCAACTTGTCGTATCTGCGCAGCCAGAACGATTCCGATGCGATCCGCGCACGCCTCGTCACCGGCTCGCGCGTCGTCATCATCGGCGGTGGCTATGTCGGACTGGAAGTCGCCGCATCGGCGCGGCAGCTGGGGGCCGAGGTCACACTGATCGAGCTCCAGTCCCGCGTGCTGGCCCGGGTGACCAGCAGCGAGCTGTCCGGCTTCTACGAGAACATTCATCGTGAGCAGGGCGTGCGCGTGTTGACCGGCGTGGGCGAGATCGGCTTGCACCAGCGACCCGACGGCAGCGTGGCCGCCGTGACTGCGGCTGGCGAGGATTTCGAGGCCGACCTGCTCGTCGTGGGCATCGGCCTGATCCCCCACACCGGACTGGCCGAGGCCGCAGGGCTGAAGGTCGCGGGCGGCATCGTGGTGGACGCCTTCGCGCGCACCTCGGACGCGCACATCTTTGCCGCCGGGGATTGCACCGTCATGCCGAGCGGTCTCTACGGCCGGACGATCCGCCTCGAGTCGGTACCGAATGCACTCGAGCAGGCGCGCACCGCGGCCGCGGCGATGTGCGGCAAGCCCAGGCCCTACGACCCGGTCCCCTGGTTCTGGTCGGACCAGTACGACCTCAAGCTGCAGATGGTGGGCCTGTCGCAGGGCTACGACGAATGCGTGGTGCGCGGCGACAAGGCGAGCCGCGCATTCTCGGCGTTCTATCTGAGAGCGGGCGAACTGCTGGCGGCGGATGTGGTCAACAAGCCGGCGGACTTCATGGTCGCCAGGAAGCTGGTGGCTGCGCGCGCGCGGCTGGCTGCATCGGACATTGCCGACGAAGGTGTCGCGCTGAAGACGCTGCTGCCTGGCTGACGGTCGGGTCAGGCCTCGAACGCGTGGTCCTTGAAGCCGAACAGGAACAGCTGGGAGATGCGGTTGGCGAGTTCCCTGGGCGAGATCTCGCCCGTCTTGCGATACCAGGTGAAGGTCCAGATGATCATGCCGAAAAGCAGCAGGGCATAGGGGCCCTGGACCTTGGGTGCCTTCATCATCGCCGGATTGATCTCCTTGAGCAGGCCGATCATCATGTCGACGAGGTCGCCTTCCATCTTGCGCATCTGCTTGCGCTTGGCATCCGGCAGGTACTTGAGGTCGTTCACGAGCACGAGATGCTCGTTGCGCGACTCCGAAGCCTTTTCGACGAAGGTCTTGACGAACCTCGCGAACCGATCCTCCGCCGGCACCGGCAGGCTCACTACGTCTGACAGGATGTCGGTGAGGCTTCGGGTGTGCTCGCTGACCACCGCGAAGAGCAGGTCTTCCTTGGCCGGAAAGTAGTGATAGAGGTGCGACTTGGAGGCATTGCAGGCGTTGGCCACCTCGACCATGGTCGTCAGCTCGAAACCCTTCTTGGCAAAGAGCTCCGCGGCCCGGTCGATGATCAATTGCTTCTTGCTGTCGTAGTCTTCGGATCTCTCGCGTGTCATAGGTGCCGCTTTTAATGTTGGAGAACGCGGATCGTCATCGTCGCACTCATCAAGTCCGACGCGTCAGTTTAACTTAGGCGGCGCGACGACGGACGCGGCCATGTCATCGGGCCTGCGGCATTGATGCGATGGCCCGCCGGCATCCGGGTATGCCCTAGGTTCGATTTGCCGAGGTCAACGCAAAATCATTGTTAGTCTGACTGGACGGACTAAAATAGAAATCGGCGACCAGCACCCTGAACCGGGCAGCCGGCGAGAGGCCATCGAGCAACACAAGGAGATGCGCAGTTGGAACCCTCAGCAATCATTCGACGTGCGGCGACAAGCTACGCCGCTTGCGTGGCCGTGTCCTTCGAGGGCCGGGAGCAGACCTACAAGGAACTGTTCGATCGGGCCTGCAGGCTGGCCAATGCGTTCATCTCGCGTGGCGCGGCGCCGGGCGATCGCGTGGCGGTCCTGTCCGACAACGCATTCGAAACCATCGAGATCGCAGCCGCATGCGCACTCGCGAACTGTGCACGCGCAACGCTCTACACGTACAACTCGGCGGCCGTGAACCGGTACCTGCTGGGCCTGACGGGCGCCAGGATCCTGGTGATCCAGGCCAAGTACTTCGTGGACATCGCCCCGTTGCTGGGGGATCTGCCGGAATTGAAGGCGGTCCTGGTCTACGGCGGGCCGTGCGGCGACAGTGCGGAGGACTACGAGTCCGCGATCGCCGCTGCCGAGCCCAAGGACCCGGCGGTCCCCGTGCGTCCGGACGACGTCCACATCATTCGCTTCAGCAGCGGCACCACCGGGAAGCCCAAGGGCATCTTTCACACGGTCCAGCGATGGGAGGCATTCAACAACGAATGGGCGTGGGTCACGCCGACCATGAACGAACGCAGCCGGTACCTGGTGCCCATCGCGTTGGCGCACCTCGGCGTCGCCCTCCTGTGGAGTGCGCTCGCCGTGGGCGCGCGCATCGTTCCGATGATCGCCTTCGATCCCAGGCGCACGCTCGAACTGATCGCGTCCGAAGCGATCACGCACGCGGCGGTCGCGCCGGTGATGATCCGGGAGATGGTGGCCCAACCCGAAGCCCGCTCACTCGATCTGTCGTCGCTTCAATGCCTGCTCTATGCGGGATCGCCGATCGCGCCGGCGACGCTGCGCGCAGCGATCGAGATCTTCGGCCCCTGTCTTCATCAACTCTATGGCCAGAGCGAGGCCGTGCCGGCGACGATGCTCCTTCCCCATCAGCACGTGACGCAGGGAACGGAAGCCGAGCTGCGCCGCTTGAGATCGGTCGGCCGCGCAAGCGCCAACGTGTCGGTCACCATCAGGGACGAGAAGGGCCACGCCTTGCCCGCCGGGGAAATCGGAGAGATCGCCGTCCTGGGCCCGAGCACGATGTCGGGGATCTGGGGCGACCCCGATGCCACGGTGGCCCGCAAGCTCGCCGACGGCAGCGTCCTGACGCGCGACATGGGCTATCTCGACGAAGATGGCTTTTTGTACCTGGTGGATCGCAAGGACGACATGATCATCTCGGGTGGCTTCAACATATGGCCCACCGAACTGGAAAGCGCATTGCACGAGCATCCGGCCGTCGCCGAGGCTTGCGTGTTCGGCATTCCCGACGCGAAGTGGGGCGAGACGCCCAGGGCCGTCGTGGTGCTGCGGCCCGGCGCGCAGGTGTCGGCAGAAGAACTGACGGCACATACGCGTTCCATTGTCGGAGGCGTCAAGAAAGTGACGTCCATCGACTTCACCACCGAGTTGCCGAGAACGGCCAACGGCAAGGTGCAGAGAAGCCAGCTCAAGGCGCCTTTCTGGTCGGGCCATGCCAGTCGGATCGCCGGAAGCTGAGCGATCGATCCTCAATCATTTCCATCCATGAAGGACCTTCCATGAGTACCCCCATTGCGACCCCACCGAGAATCCGCACCTTTGCCGATGCGGACTTCGTTTCTGCCTACGGCGATGCCTGGAGCGACACCGACACTCTGCTGCAGTTCTATGCGCCCGACGGCGAATACGTGGACAAGGCTTCGGGCGTCGTCATCCGGGGCGCCGACGCCATGAAGCGTTTCATGCGCGTGTATTTCGGCTTTTCGCCGAACTGCACCGTGACCTTCACCAACGTGATCAAGGGCGAGAACGGCTTCGCGGCCGAATGGGTGTGGGAAGGCAAATACGACGGAGAGAAGGCGTTGCGCTTCCACGACCGGATCTCGCCGCAGGACGGGTCGTCGTTCTCGGTGGACGGTGTCACTTTCGCTACCGTGAACAAGGAAGGCAAGATCCTGAAGCACATCGACTACTGGGATTCGGCCCTGTGGATCGCCGACTGGAAGAAAGCCTGAGGACCGACATGCTGCCGACCAAGGAAATAGGCCGGGCCACGGCGCGCCGGTTCGAGGCTTACGAGTCGGGCGATCTCGCCCGGATCCTGGACATCTACACGGACGACGCGGTCTACTGGGACACCAAGGCCGGCAAAGGCATCAAGGGCAAGGCGGATCTCACACGTCACTTCGCCGACTTCTTCGGCCGCTTCCACACGCGCTTCGCCGTCCTCGAGGAACATCGCCTCGAAGGCCAGGACGCCGCGATCGTTCTCTGGCAATGCGCGGTGCGGCGCAGGATGCCGGATGGCGCGCTGGGCGAGCAGATCGTGATGCAGCGCGGCATGAATCTTTGTGCCTTGCGCGGCGACCGGGTCTGCCGCGACGAGTCCTACATGGATCTGGCGTCGCTCGAGGCCTTGTTCGAATCCGCGGCCGCATGACCACCACTTTGAAGGAAACACGATGCTGACCGACCAGGAGATCTTCAGCGCGACCCGTCGATGCATCGACATGTGGAACACCCTCGATCTCGAGGCCACGCTCGACACCTACACCGACGATGTCATCTACTGCGACCCCAAGACCGGCAAGCGCATCATCGGCAAGGCCAACCTGCGCCGGTACCTGCGCAAGTTCTTCGAACGCTGGGACATGCAGTTCGTGGTCACCGAGGAGTACCGGCTCGAAGGCCAGGACGGACAGGCCGTGCTGTGGGACTGCGCGATCCGCCGACGCGAGGGCGGGCCCAGCCGCACCGTGCGCGGCATGGACATCTGCATGGTTCGCGGCAACCAGCTGTGCCGTGACGAGGCCTTCATGGAGACCACCGTCCTGCAGGACCTGATGAAGCTCGAACTCTGATATGAAAAGAAGCGGCCCGCTCGCGGGCGTCACCGTCATCGAACTCGCCGGCATCGGCCCGGCGCCTTTCGCCTGCATGATGCTGGCCGACATGGGCGCGGACGTGATCCGCATCGACCGTCCGCGCAGCGCCGGCGGCGGCGATCTCGAACGCATCATGCGCAACGACGGCATCGTCGATCGCGGCCGGCGCTCCATCGCGCTCAACCTCAAGGATGCGCGCGCCACGGAGGCCGTGCTGCGCCTGGTCGCGAAGGCCGACATCCTGATCGAGGGCTTTCGCCCGGGCGTCGCCGAGAAGCTGGGTCTGGGCCCCGAGGCCTGCACCGCGCGCAACCCGCGCCTGGTCTACGGTCGGATGACCGGCTGGGGCCAGTCGGGCCCGCTCGCCCAGGCCGCCGGCCATGACATCAACTACATCGCGATCTCCGGTGCACTGCATGCCATGGGCGCGGCCGATCAGCCGCCCCTTCCGCCGCTGAACCTCGTGGGCGACTATGGCGGCGGCGGCATGCTGATGGCTTTCGGACTGGTCAGCGCCTTGTTCGAGGCATCGCGCAGCGGCCAGGGCCAGGTGGTGGATGCCGCGATGTCCGATGGCGCCGCGACTTTGATGGCCGCCATCTACAGCTTGCGCAACAAGGGCTTCTGGCAGGAAGGCCGCGAAAGCAACTTCCTCGACGGCTCGGCGCACTTCTACGGCACCTATGCGTGTGCCGATGGCAAGTTCGTCTCGATCGGCGCGATCGAGCCGCAGTTCTACGCCTTGCTGCTCGAGCGGTGCGGCATCGACGACCCGGCATTTCGAAACCAGTGGGATCGCACGCAATGGCCCTTGCTCAAGCGCAGGCTGGCAGAGGTCTTCCGCACGCGCAGCCGCGACGCGTGGTGCGAGTTGCTGGAGGGCGGCGACGGGTGCTTCGCGCCCGTGCTCAGCCTGGAGGAAGCGCCCGCCCATCCGCACAACATCGCCCGCGGCACCTTCGTCGAGGTCGATGGCGCGGCGCAACCCGCACCGTCGCCCCGCTTCAGCCGCACGGCCTGCGACGTGCCGGGCGTCTCGCCGCCGGCCGGCAGCCAGACGATCGAACTGCTGGTGCACGCCGGCTACAGCGAGAGCGAGGCCCGGGAACTGGTGGCGCTGGGCACGGCCGAAGTTGCGGGAGCTGTTGAATGATTGCATCGCAAGACGATGGGCTGGGACACGGCAGCGCCGATCACTTCACGACCGACGGGCAGCAGGTCACGACGCCTGCGATCGCGGACACCCCGCATGCCATGTTCACCGAACGCTATTGGTACATGGGTGCGCTGGTGCCGGAGGGTGACTTCGTCTTCGGCGCGGGCCTCGGCTACTACGCCAACCGCAAGGTGATGGACGGGTATGTCAGCGTCAGCCGTGGCGGCCGGCAGTACAGTTTCAGCGCGTCGCGCCAGTGCGCGGTCGATCCCCTCGTGTCCGCGATCGGCGCGATGCGCATCACGGTCGAGGAGGGCCTGAAGGCGCACCGCATCCAGCTCGGTGCCAACGCGTCGGGGCTCGCGCTGGATCTTCGCTTCAATGCCGCCATGGCGCCGAACGACGAGGGTCGCGACAAGGTGGTGCGCGGCGGCCAGTTGATGGCCGACGTCTCGCGCTACATCCAGTTCGGCCACTACACCGGCTGGGTCGAGCTGGAGGGCTCGCGCACCGAGGTGGCCGGCACGCAATGCTGGGGCGCGCGCGATCGGTCCTGGGGCCTGCGCACCGAGGCGCGCACCGACGCGTCGTCGCCGCCGCTCACGCGCTTTCGGCCCATGATGTTCCTCTGGGTGTGTGCCCAGTTCGAGGGCCACGGGATCCACCTGTTCCTGAAGGAGGATGCGCCGGGCCAGGTCCGCTCGCTCGTCGCCAACGAAAGCTACCCCCCGCATGCAGGCCGGCCTGCGAGCGAGATCGTCGAGGTCGAGCACGACATCGAATGGCAGGAGGATCCGTTCGCGCAACGTATCGCCGGCGGCACGCTTCGCCTGCGCTTCGCGGACGGTCGCCGGAAGATCTTGCGCATGCGCGCACTGCCGGGCTGGCTGTCGCTCAAGGCCGGCATGTACGGAGGCTATCGGGGCTGGTTCCAGGGCGATGACAAGGGTCCGCTGCACACCGCGACGCAGGCCTGGAATCTGGCCGACCCGGGAACCCGTCGCGAGCTGCGCACGCTCGCCGAACAGGTCATCGAGTTCAGCGACGGCGATGCGGTCGGCTACGGCACCATCCAAGGCGGTGTCGCCGAGGGCTTCGCCAAGTATCCAGAGGTCCAGCAGCAACCCATGATGTAGCGGCGTGCCGAGGCGGCATGCACCGGGATGCGGGGATACCCCAATAGGACCGGGCAGCCGATCGACCATACTCCATATACAGTCCGACGCGTCGGCCTAATTAAACGAAGGTGAGCAACGCGGAAGCATGCGTTGCGCGGCCTGCCCGAGAGACAAGGAACTGGCTTTGTTGATATTGCAAATCATCTTGAGCGGACTCGCCCAGGGATGCATCTACGGACTCGTGGCGCTGGGATTCGTCCTGATCTACAAGGCCACGGAAACCATCAATTTCGCGCAGGGCGAGTTGATGATGCTTGGTGCCTTTCTGGGTTGGGCTGTGATCGATGTGCTCAAGCTGCATTTCCTGCTGGGCTGCCTGCTGGCCGTCGTGCTGATGGTCGGCCTGGGCATGCTGATCGAGCGGCTGCTGCTGCGTCCGATCCTGGGCCAGCCGGCCTTCAGCGTGGTGATGCTGACCTTCGGCCTCGGCTACATGGCACGCGGCGCGATCACCATGATCCCGGGTATCGGCACGGAGACCCATACGCTGCCGGTGCCCTACAAGAGTGTGGTCTTCCGGCCCGCCGGTCTGGTGTTGCCGGCCGAGCAGCTCGTCGTCATCGGGACGACCATCGCGCTCGCGCTGGCGCTCTATGCCTTGTTCCGATTCACCCGCGTCGGCATCGCCATGCAAGCGTCCTCGCAGAACCAGATCGCCGCCTACTACATGGGCATTCCGGTGAAGCGCCTGAACGGCCTGGTCTGGGGCCTGGCCGCCGCGGTGGCCACGCTGGCCGGCCTGTTGTTGTCGCCCTTCACCTTCGTCTACGCCGGCATGGGGTTCATCGGGCTCAAGGCCTTTCCCGCGGCGGTGATCGGCGGCTTCGGCAGCCTGCCGGGCGCGATCGTCGGCGGCCTGCTGATCGGGCTGATCGAGAGCCTGGCCGGCTTCTATCTCCCGGAAGGCTTCAAGGACGTGGCCGCCTATGTCGTGGTGCTGATCGTGCTGGTGGTCAAGCCGAACGGGCTGTTCGGCGACAACGTGCGCAAGAAGGTCTGAGCTCATGCGCTATCCCTTCAAGACCCGCTACGACCAGGATATCGACCTGGCCCGCCAACCCGGTCAGCGCACCTGGTATCTGCTGCTGCTGATCCTGCTCGTGGCGGCACCGTGGATGCTCTCGCCCTATCTGCTGTCGCAGGTGACCTTCATTTTGATCTACGGCATCGTCGGGCTCGGGCTCATGCTGCTGTGCGGCTTCACGGGCCTGTTCTCGATCGGCCACGCCGCATTCCTGGGCATCGGGGCGTACACCGAAGCCTACCTGGCCGCGCGCGGCTGGCCATTGCCGGTTTCGCTCGCCGCTTCGGCGCTTCTCACGGCCGCTGCCGGGGTGGTGGTCGGACTGCCGGCGCTTCGCGTCAAGGGCATGTACCTCGGCATCGCCACCCTGGCTTTCGGCTTCATCGTCGAGGAGATCATCGCGCGCTGGGAATCGGTGACGGGCGGTAATGCGGGCAAGACGGTTGCCACGCTGCAGACCTTCGGCTTGCCTGTGAACGGCGAACTGCAGCTCTACTTCATCTGCCTGGTGTGCGCAGTGCTGGCCACCTTGTTCGTGCTGAACCTGCTGCGCTCGCCGACCGGCCGCGCCTTCGTTGCCATACGCGACTCCGAGATCTCGGCGCAGAGCATGGGCATCCCGCTGGCCTATTACAAGTCGCTGTCGTTCGCGGTGTCGGCTGCGCTGGCGGGTATCGGCGGCGCACTCTACGCGCACAAGCTGCACTACATCTCGCCCGAGCAGTTCGACATCGTGCAGTCGATCGACCTGTTGATGATGATCGTGATCGGTGGCCTCGGGTCGGTGCATGGCGCCTTCCTGGGTGCCATCTTCCTGATCTCGATGCCGCCGGTGATCGGCTGGGCGAAGAACTTCCTGCCGGCGGTGATCGGCCAGGCGACCGGCCTTCAAGCCTTCGTCTATGGCGCGATCCTGGTCGCGTTCGTGATGCTCGAACCGATGGGCATGTACGGGCGCTGGCTCAAGCTGCGCATCTGGATGGAGTCGTTTCCCCTGTATCGCCGCGGCATGTTCCGCCGCCAGAAGGCATTCCTGAAATCGGAGCGCGTCAAGTGAGCACGACACTGCTGGAGGCCAAGGGACTCGGAGTGAGCTTCGGCGGCCTGCGCGCCGTCAATGACGTCAGCTTCGCAGTGGCGCGCGGCGAAGTCTTCACCCTGATCGGGCCGAACGGCGCCGGCAAGACCACGGTGTTCAACCTGATCAGCCGCATCTACAACCCCAGCATGGGCACCATCGAATTCAAAGGCGAGAACATCTCCGCGATCGCACCGCACGACATCGCGCGCAAGGGCATCGCCCGGACCTTCCAGAACATCGAGCTGTTCGAGCACGCGACGGTGCTGCAGAACCTCTTCATCGGCCGCCATCGGCACAGCGCCACGCGCTTCTGGCAGGACGCGCTGTTCACGGGCAAGGCGCGCGCGCAGGAGCGCGAGGTGCGCCGCGCGGCGGAAGTGGTGATCGAATTCCTCGGCATGCAGCACTACCGGGACGCGATGGTCGCCGGCCTGCCGTATGGCATCCGCAAGGTGGTGGAGCTGGCGCGCGGCCTGGTGTCCCAGCCGGACCTGCTGCTGCTGGACGAGCCTTCGTCCGGTCTCAATGTCGAGGAGACGGCGCAGATGGGCGCGTGGATCCGCAGCATCCAGCGCCAGCTCGGCGTGACGGTGCTGATGGTGGAGCACGACATGTCGCTGGTCTCCAGCGTCTCGGACCGCGTGCTGGCGATGAACCAGGGCGAGATCCTGTGTCTCGGCACGCCATCGCAGGTGCAGTCCGACGCCCGCGTGATCGAGGCCTACCTCGGCGCATCCGGCGACCTGTCGGGCTTTCGCCGCCATCCACCGCTGCGCTACGGCGAGGGAGGCGTGCGATGAGTGCTGCTGCCAACGAGCCAATGCTGCAACTGAAGAACATCGAGAGCGCCTATGGCGCCGTCAAGGCGATCCGCGGCGTGAGCCTGCGCGTTGCGCCGGGCGAGATCTGCACCGTGCTCGGCTCCAACGGCGCCGGCAAGTCCACGATCCTGAAGACCATCTCGGGAATTCTCGATCCGCTGCAGGGCAGCGTCAGCTTCGAGGGCCGCGCCATCACGTCGCTCGATCCGGCGGAGATCGTCAAGCTCGGCCTGCTGCATGTGCCGGAGGGGCGCGAGGTGTTTCCGCTGCTGTCGGTGCGCGACAACCTGCTGATGGGGGCCTACACGCGCAAGGACCAGGATGCGGTCGGCCGCGACATCGAGCAGGTCTTCGGCTATTTCCCGATTCTTCGGGATCGCGCGAAGCAGCCGGCGGGCCTGCTCTCAGGAGGTCAGCAGCAGATGCTGGCCCTCTCGCGCGCGATCATGGCCCAGCCGCGGCTGATCCTGCTGGACGAGCCCAGCCTGGGCCTGTCGCCGCGACTCACCCACGAGATCTTCGAGATCGTCGTGCGCATCAACCGGGAGCGCGGCACCGCCATCCTGGTGGTGGAACAGAACGCCAACATGGCGCTCAATGTCGCCGACTACGGATATATCCTGGAGAACGGACGGGTGGTGATGGAAGACAGCTGCGAGCGTCTGCGCGAGCGCAAGGATATCCAGGCGTTCTACCTGGGCATCAAGGAGACGCCGGCGGCAGGCGTTCAGCCGGCCGGAAAGAAGAGGAAGGTCTGGTGATGATCCATCTGTGGAATCTCGCGCGCGCCGAGCACGCCGCCCGGACCGCCACGCTGCAGCCCGGCGAGACGCTGCCGGCGGTGTTCTTCGGCGCGGCGGGCAGCCGGGCCGAACAGGTCTTCATGCGCGCCAAGCAACTGGGCGTCTGGGCCAGCGTGACATGGAGCGAGGCGGGACGGGCCGTGCGCGAGGCCGCCGCCGGCCTTCGCGCGCTCGGCGTCGAGCGCGGCCAGGTGGTCTGCATCGTCTCGCACACCCGCCAGGAGTGCATCCTGGCCGATCTCGCGATCATGACGATCGGCGCCGTCTCGGCCGCGATGTCGCCGGGCTTGACGCGGGACATGGCCGGGCTGTGCGGCCGCATCGGCGCTGTCCTGGCCTTCGTGGAGGACGAGGAGCAGCTCGATCGCCTGCGTGATGGGGAGGGCCGGCTGCCCGCGGGCCTGCGCGTCGTCATGCTTCGCAGCACGGTGGCCGACGATCAGGGGCTGCGCGCCGATTCGGATCGCTCGACGAGCTGGGAGGCGCTGCGCGCGCTCGGCCGTGAGGCTGCGTCCACGATGCCGGCGGTCGCTCTGTCGCCAGAGGCACCCGCCATCCTGTCCTGCAGCGCCGGCACCACCGGCGCGCCGGAGTTCGTCGTGCATTCGCACCGCGCCGTGCTGGAGACCTGTCGCGCGCTACAGCAACGCGTCCCTTACACGGCGCAGGACAGCAAGCTGTGCTTCATGTCGTGGGCGCGCGCGAACGAGCGACTGCTCAGCGTCTACCTGCCGATCCTCGCGGGCACCTGCATCAGCTTCGCCGAGGGCCTGGACACCGTGCCGGAGAACCTGCGCGAGGTGTCGCCGACGCTGCTGTCGGCGACGCCGCGTCATCTCGAGAAACTCAGGGCCGAGGTCGGCAGCGCCGCCGAGGAAGCTGGCCGCATTCCGCGTGCCGCCTTCGAATGGGCGCTCGCCTGCGGCGCCGAGGTCGCGCGGAAGGTGTTGCGAAACGAAGCGCCGGGGCCGGCATTGCGCTTGAAATGCGCGCTCGGACGTACCTTCATTCTCAACAACGTGCGCCGCTTCATGGGGCTCGATCGCTGCCGTCACTTGATCGTGGTCGATGCCACCTTGCCGCAGGCGCTGGCCGAGTGGTACTTCGCGATGGGCATTCCCGTGGTGCAGGTGTGGGGCACCACCCAGACGCTCGGCATCGCGACGGTCAACGCGCTGCCCGACTTCAGGCCTGGCTTCGTCGGGAAGGCATTGTCGGTCGCCACGGTCGCCATCGACCCTCGCAGCGGCGAGCTGCTTGCGAGCGGGGTTTTTGCCAGCGAGCCGGCCCCGATTCGCACCGGCGACCTGGGCCGGATCGATGCCGACGGCTTCGTCGAGGTCACGGGTCGCGTCAGCGAGCGCATGGCCGCGGCTTCGGGCGATCCCATTCCCGCCAGCCGCATCCAGCAGCTGTTGCGTGAATCGCCGTATGTGCAGGACGCACTCGTGTTCGGCGAAGGGCGCGCCTATCCGAGCGCCGTCATCCTGCTGGCGCGCGACAAGGTGGAGCATCACGCGCAGCAGGTCGGCGTATCGTTCCCCGATTTCAGCGGCCTGACGCAGGCGGCCGAGGTGCGTGCCTTGCTGCAGTCGCAGATCGATCGCGCGAACGAACAGCTCGAGGCCGCGCACCGGGTGCGCCGGTTCCACCTGATCGAGGTCGATCTCGAGCCAGGCGACGAGGAGATGACGCCGACCCGGATGCTGCGCCGCTGGACGGTCGAGACCCGCTATCGACAACATATCGAATCGATGTACGCCTGATGCAAATCACTCAGTCCCTGCGCCGCGCGGCGCGGATGCAACCCCTGCGCGTGGGCGTTCAATGCGGTGCGCGCGCCGTGACCTGGGCCCAGATGCTGCGGCGCGCGCCGCGGATTGCCGGTGCCCTGCGCGCGGCCGGTGTCGATCACGGCGATCGGGTGGCCGTACTGGCCATGAACAGCGACCGCTATGCCGAGCTGCTCTACGCGGTCCCGTGGGCCGGGGCGGTGATCGTGCCGCTCAACATCCGCTGGGCGCCCGCCGAAATCGCCTATGCGATGCAAGAGGCAGGCGCGGCGGTGCTGATCGTGGACACCGCCTTCGCACCGATGGTCGAGGAACTGCGCAAGGATCCGGCCCTGCGCCGGATCTTCTTCCTCGACGACGGCGAGGTGCCGGCCGGTTGCGCCTCGTTCGAGGAGGCCGTCGCGCAAGCCGCGCCGGTGGAGGATGCCGGCCGCCAGGGCGATGACCTGTACGCCATCTTCTATACCGGCGGCACCACGGGCCATCCCAAGGGCGTGATGCTCTCGCACAGGAATGCGCTGTCGCTCGCGTGGAGCTGGCTCGCCGCGCACCCGCCGGGCGAGACGGCCGTCGTCCACATGCATGTCGCGGGCCTGTTCCACCTCGCCGGCGCGGCCTATGTCTGGTACACGACGGCCGCCGCCGGCACCAACGTGATGCTGCCCAAGTTCGAGGCCGAACCGGTGATGCAGGCGATCTCGCGCCACAAGGTCAACAGCGTGGTGCTGATACCGACCATGGTCAACATGCTGCTGGCGCATCCGGCTTTCGACGACTACGACCTGGCCTCGGTGCGCACCTGCATCTACGGCGGCGCGCCGATCCCGCACACCTTGCTGCTGACCGCGATGGAGAAGCTGCCGACGTGGCGTTTCATCCAGGCCTACGGCATGACCGAGACCGCCGGCATGGCCACCACGCTGCCTGCGTGCTATCACGTGCTGGAGGGCGAGATGGCGCAAAAGATCGGCTCCGCGGGCCGCGCCAGCGCGGTCTGCGAAGTCCGCATCGTCGATCCGGCCGGCGAGGAAGTGCCGCTCGGCCAGGTGGGCGAGATCGCGATCCGGGGCGACAACGTGATGCTCGGCTATTGGAACGACGACGCCGCCACCGCGCGCGTGCTGCGCGATGGCTGGATGCATTCCGGCGATGCGGCACGCATGGACGAGGACGGCTTCATCTACATCGTCGATCGCGTCAAGGACATGATCGTGAGCGGCGGCGAGAACGTCTACTCGGCCGAGGTCGAGAATGCCGTGCACAGGCATCCGGCGGTACTGGAGTGCGCGGTCATCGGCATTCCCGACGACAAGTGGGGCGAGGCCGTCCACGCGGTGGTGGTCACGCGCGAAGGGCGCACGGTGTCGCAGGAAGAGCTGATGGCGCATTGCCGCACGCTCATTGCCGGCTACAAGTGCCCGCGCTCGATGGACATCTCGGCCAATCCCCTGCCGAAGACAGCCGCCGGCAAGATCGCGAAGAACCCGCTGCGCGAGCCGTTCTGGGTCGGGCGCAGCCGCCGGGTGCATTGAAGCGCGCAGCGGCGACCTACGCCATCGCGGCGTAGTGCGCGCCCCGGCGTTCGACTCGGCCCGATCCGATCAGCGCCTCGAGGTGCTGCAGTGCCACCCGTCGCTCCACATCCGGCACGAAGAGATCGTTGAAGGAGGGCGGATACACGAAGCGCCGCGCGGCGAGCTCTTCCAGCGTGGCAGGCTGCTCGCGCAATGCGGCGAGCAAGGCCTCGTCCCGCCTTTCGATGACTGCGGCGAAGCGTTCGAGCTGCGCGCTGAAACCGGCCCGCTCCATGACGATGCCCTTGTGGTGCGAGGTGATCCAGGCGCGCGCGGGCAGGTCGAGCATCCGGGTCAGCGTGCGACGAAACGCGCCGAGGTCGGAGCACGCATCGCCGTAGTAGGGGCCGAAGCTCGAGAGATCGATGTCGCCGATGAAGGCGATGCCCAGCGGCTCGATCAGCAGGACGGAATGCCCGGCCGTGTGTCCTGGCATGTGGATGGCGCGCACCCGAAGGCCGCCCAGCTCCCAGGTGGCACCGTCGTCGTAGGCCAGCGCATCGGGGCGCGGCACGAAGTGGAAGTCCGTGCGTGCGCGCTCGACCATGGCGTCGACCACGCCCGGGCTGTAGCCGTAGTGCCGGCGCAGGCCATCGAGCGAGCGGATCGCGTCGACGTCGGCGCGCGGCACGTGCAGCGGGACGTGCGGCAGGAGGTGCAGGCCGGCCGCGTGGTCTTCATGCACGTGGCCGAGGATGACGAGATCGGCATCGGCGAGGCGCGTGGCGATCCGGTTGGCGACCATCGGCGTGTCGAACACGGCCATGGCGTCGCTGCCGCGCACGATGACCTGGTTGCCATCGGGAAACTTGCCCGACTGCGCGCCAAGGAAGACTTCGACCGGACCCAGCCGCATGCCTGACACCGGCGGCCCGTCCGGCATCGCGCATTCGATCCGCTCGGCATGCAGGTCCATGGATGGCCTATCGCAATTCGAGGAAGTCCGTGACGGGAACCCAGCGGCCGTTCTTCACCTGCGAGACGCGGATCTGCGCCCCTCCGAGCCGCCGGGTCGGCGACCAGCGGTATTCGGGATTGCCGAGAAAGCCGCGCGGATAGCGGAAGCTCTCGAGCGACTTGACTAGGCTGTCCACGGTCAGGTCCTTGCCCGCGGCTGCGGCCGCCTTGGCGAACATGTCCATCAGCACCCAGCCGGTGGCCGCGTAGACGTCGGGCGTGGCGCCGAAGCGCTGCTGGTAGGCATCCATCCAGGCATTGAGTTCGGCGCTGTTGTGCGGGTCGTCACGGTACATCATCGGATATTCGCCCATCGCGAGGAAGCCTTCGAGAGGCGCACCGCCGAGCCGGGCCACGTCGGCCTGGTAGGCCGCGCTGCTGCCGATGAAATCGCCGGTGTAGCCCTGCTGGCGCGCCACCGTCACTGCGCTGATGGTCTCGCGCGTCGCGGTGGCCATGACCACCACGTCCGGCCTGGCGGCGATCAGTTTCTGCACCTGGGACGAGAAGTCCGTCGCGCCGCGCTTGAACGATGTCTTCTCGACCAGCGGCAGCTTCTGTTCCTTGAGCGTCGCCTCGGTGGCCTTGAGAATGTCCAGGCCGAGCTCATCGTCCTGATAGAGGATGGCCACGCGCTGGTACTTGTTGCGCTTGATCATCTCGATCATGCCGGCATGGATGCCGGCTTCGAAGGGCGTCAGGATCGCGAACTTGAGGCGATGGAAGGGCTCGAAATTGCCCGAGTGCGCGCTGACGGGGAACAGGCTCGGCACGCCGGCGTCGACCGCAAGCGGCGCCGTCGCCAGCGCGATGGCCGTGCCCAGCGTGCCGACCATGGCGAAGACCTTGTCGCTGCCGATCAGTTTCTGCACCGCGAGGACGGCGCGCTTGGGGTCGTAGCCGCAGTCTTCCACCAGCATCCTGATCTTGCGTCCGTTGACGCCGCCGGCTGCGTTGACCTGATCGACGCGCATCGCCATGCCGTTGCCGAGCGGCTTGCCGATGGAGACGATGGGACCGGAGAGATCCTGGATCGTGCCGATCAGGATCTCGTTGGCCGTGACGCCCTGCGTCGCTTGTGCGAAAGCGAGGCGCGGCTGCGCCATCGCGAGGGGAACGAGCCCGAGGGCCCCGACGATCTTTCTACGCTGCATGTTTGTCTCCTTGTGATTGATCGATCTGCAAATCGGATCGGCTAGTCGCCCGACATCTCGCGCATCATCGAAGGCGGAACCAGCCGCTTCTCCTCCTGGACGGCCTGGACCGCGCTGTCCAACAACCGGGCGCGCAGCGCGCGAAGCTCGGGCGTCATGGCGCCCTCCATCTCGAGGCCGGAGAACCAGTCGAGCAGCGCGCAGATCTCCGCGTTGGCAGCGTCGCGGCGCGCTTCGTTGTTGCTATCGCGTACGGCTTGCGGTGCGGCCGCCGGCGGGGTCAGTGCGAGCGCCGCGCAGGCCGAGCGCACCTGCGCGATCGCCGACTCGGCATCGTTCGCATGGCGGCCGAGCAGTTCCTGCGACCAGGCGGCCTGGCGCTCGAGGTTGTTCAGCACATACATCACGGCCGCCAACTGCCCGCGCGCGAACGAATCCTCGAGCTTCGGCAGGACTTCGTGGCGCAGTGAAGTGTTGAGTGCGCGACAGAGCGCGCCGACCGAATTGATCATGCGTTTTCTCCGATGATTCGATGCATCTCGAGTTGCAGCCGAGGCAGGCCGAAGCCCAGCGTGGTCATGCGCACGTCCGGCGCGGTGGCACTTTCGACCCGAGCCGCCGCCTGGAGATTGATCGCGCAGATCTTGACCAGCGACAGAACCTCGTAGAAGCGCAGGCTGAGCGGCGAGACCGGGATGCCGGTGCCCGCCTCGTAGCGGGCCATGAACAGGTCGCGCGCAATCAGGCCGCTCACCAGATCGCTGCCGCCGGCGAGGAACTTCATGCTCGCCCAGGCAATGTCCTCGTGGGGGTCGCCGAGGTGCACGAGTTCCCAGTCGAGCACCGCCGTGATCGATGCGTGGTCCTGAAGGAAGTTGCCCGAGCGGTAGTCGCCGTGCACGATGCACAGGCGCGGCGCCACCGGCTGGTTGCGCTTAAGCCAGCCGATCGCGTGGTGAAGCAAGGGCAGCGGCCGCGTCCTGCTCTCTGCAATCATTCGCTCCCACTTCGCGATCTGCACTGCTGCGGCTGTCTGCGCTGTCGCGGCCTGTTGCAGATCCCGCGCCGGGGTTTCCTGCCACGCGAAGTTGTGCAGCGCCACGAGCGCGTCGACGAATTGTTCGCCGATGTGCCGATCGGCCGCGACCGCTTCGTCGGTCTTCCTGCCGAACGGCGAATTGACGACGCCCTCGACCTTCTCGACCACCAGGAAGGGCGCGCCCAGCCACGAGGGATCATCCGAATGCCAGAGCACCTGCGGCAGCGGCACCGCGCTCGTCGCGAGGGAACTCAGCACCAGGTATTCCGGCACCGCCGAGTAGGGCGAGAGGAGCCCCTCGGCATGACCGAGCCGCAGGATCAGCTCGCGCTCGCCTGTGCGCGTCGTCAAGGTGAAGCCCCAGGTGAGCCACGAGAAGCCACCGACGTATTTCTTGTGGATGCGCACCGATGCCGGCGCGCCGGTGGCGTGCCGGATATAGGCGGCGAGGGAGTCGGAAACCGCGGCGGAAGAGTCGTGCATCACATGGCGGGATGTTGCTGGATCGAGGAATACTTCGGATAGCCGGCGCTGACGCCGCACTGCAGCGTGCCATAGCCGACCTGGTCGCCGTCGCGGATCTCGATGACCTGCTCGCCGGCCGTGCGCAGCACGGTGCGATCGGCGGCGCAGGCCAGGTCGTAGCGGTCGTGCTCCGCATACTGCATGCCTTTGTCGTCGCCCTGGAACCAGCCGCGCAGTCCTCCGTAGAGGCCGCCCTTGTGAAAGAAGCGGCCGGGCAGGGCGCGCACCTGGAGCGTCTTGCTTCGACCGTCGGCGAACCCGACTGTGAAGCTGCCGCTTTTCAGCGATTGGCCGAGCGGGTCGTCGTGCCACGTCAGTTCGTGCGCGACGGAGAGAACCTGCGCGCAGGGCGCGCCTTCGCCGAACGGACCCGATTCGCTTCCCGCGATGAAGCGATAGGCGCCGGGCGCCTTCTCCTTCAGGAAGAAATGGATGGCACGGGTCTCGAACTGGGCGCAGAAGAAGGCGTAGAGCAAGGGCGAGATGTGCGTGACGGGCGGCGTGGTCTCGTCGGTGCGCGCCTCCACGCGCAGGCCCCACGAGCGGTCGCGGGCACCCCAGCATGTCGCGGGTGTCAGATCGATCCGGTTGCCGTTGACGCGGATCCATCCTTCGTAGCGTCCGCATTGGGCATAGCGATTGAGATCGGCGATGACGCCGGCGCGCGTGGTGATGGTCTCGCGGCCTTCCTCGTTGATGTCCATCGTGCCGATGAAGCTCAGGTCCATCTCGATGCCGGACTCGTTCGCCGCCAGCACGATCCGGTGCATGCGCAGGCCGGCCTGCACCTCGATGCGCAAGGCGCCGGCCTCGATTGCGAGGTCGCCTTCCCCGACCCGCCGCGAGGCGCGGTAGTTGTATTGCACGTTGCCGATGGTGATGCCCGCGAAGCCATCCATGACGCGCCGGTTCGGGTAGTAGCCCATGCCGAGCGCGAAGACCATGTCGCCGGCCGGCTTCACCGTGCCCATGTACCAGAAGCGCTCGGTGAAGACCGAGTGCGGTGTGTCGCGGACCTGCACCTGATGGATCGGCGCCGCCGAGGCATGGCCGAACAATTCGTCGCGTGGCGTGATCAATGGGAACTCCGTGTGACGGCACCGACCGTCGCGGTCACGCTCTTCTCGGCGCTCGCGGCCACGGTCGCGATGCAGTAGTCCAGCACCCACTGACGCAGCGGGCCGCGCTGTCTCTCGGACACGGCGGGTTGATGGTCGAGCGCGCCGATGAGGCGGCTCACGTAGTCGTCCATGCGCATCGTGAAGTCGTGATCGAGGTGGGTGGTGGCATCGAGGTCATCGGCATAGCCGCCCACGCCCGCCATGAAGGATTCGGCGGGTGCGGGCGCGATCGAACGCTGGGGCGGGTCGCCCAGCAAGGAGACGAAGGGCGTACCGGCCAGCAGATTCGGCAGCTTGCGGAAGGCGGCGACCCGGCAGGACTCCTCGCGCTCGGCGAATTCGGGTTTCCAGGCCGCGCGGCGCTTGATCAGATCGAGCAGCACCAGCGCGCCGGCGATGTTGGAGCGCACCGCGCCGTCCTCGATCGCAGGCAGCGCCTCTTCGCCCAGCACGTGCGCGATGGCGTCGATCAGCCGGTCCAGGGAATTGTTCACCAAGGCCTCAGCCCTCGTTCGCGCGCAAGCGCTTGGACAGGGCGCGGCCGAGGCGCTCCAGATAGCCCGAGACCGTCAGGCCCAGGCAGGCCAGGCGCAGGTCGTTGGCGCCCTGTTCGACGCCGTGGGCGGCGCCGAGGTTGATGACTGCGAGCTTGTAGAGGCAGAAGACCGTGTAGTACTGCAGCGCTTCGTCGTCGAGCGGCGGGCCGCCGCCATCGGCATAGAGCCGCTTGAACTCGGCCAGGCCCACGAGGCCGGTGAGCCGGAACTCGGGCATGAAGGCCCAGGCGATGTCCTCGTGGTGGTCGCCGATGTGGACCATTTCCCAGTCCAGCACCGCCGTGACATCCTGGCCCCGATGGAGGAAATTGCCCACGCGGTAGTCGCCATGCACGACGCAGGGCGCCGGGTTGGCGGGTCCATGGCGCGCCAGCCAGTTGCCTGCCAGTTCGAGCATGGGCACCGGCCTCAGCGACCAGCGCTGCGCACGTTCGCGCCAGAAGCGCAATTCCTGCGCGGCATGCGTGTCCTGCCGGGCGGTCGCCAGTGCGGCGATCGGTGCGTGCCGCCAGTCCAGCGCGTGGATATGCGCGAGCAACTGCGCGAAGCGCGCACCCAGCGCGGGCAGGTCGCCGGGTTCGGTCGCTTCGAAGTCCGGGACGAAGGGATTGAGCGCGTCGCCGTCGACGCGATCGCAGATCAGGAACGGGCCGCCCAGCGCAGCTTCGTCGTCGCCGTGCCAGCGGACCGTGGGCACCGGGACCTTCGATCCGGCAAAGCTCAGCCCCGCGAGCGCCTGCGGCAACGCGCTGTAGGGCGCCATGAGTCCCTGTAGCGGACCGAGCTTGAGAATCAGCTCGGCCGGTGCGGGATGCCCGGACGGAAAGTCGGCGGTGAAGCTCGCCGTCATCCAGGACAGGCCGGCGGAAAGTCGCCGGAACGAGCGGACCGCCACCGGCGCGGCAGCCTGCGCGCTCAGGTACCGCGCGAGGCGCGCACGCAGCGCGGCATCGGCCGCGGACGGCGTCGGGAAAGTGACTGGCATGTCCATCGATGCGGGATCTCAGTTCACGCGCCGGGCGTGCCCGGCCCAGTACGGCTCGCGCAGGCTGACCTTGTTGATCTTGCCGGCGGCCGATTTCGGCAGTGCATCGGTCAGCATGACTGCGCGCGGGCACTTGTAGTTGGCGATCAGGTCACGGCAGTGGGCGATCAGTGCGCGCTCGTCCAGCAGGTGTCCTGCGCGGGCCACCACGATGGCCGTCACGCGCTCGCCCCAGCGCTCGTCCGGCGTGCCGATGACCGCGCATTCGAGCACGCCGGGATGCGTGGACAAGGCGTTCTCGACCTCGGCGGAGTAGACGTTCTCGCCGCCGCTCACGATCATGTCCTTCAGCCTGTCGACGATGTAGAAGAAGCCCTCGGCGTCCATCCAGGCGGCGTCGCCGGAATGGATCCAGCCGTTGCGCAGGGCCTCGGCGCTGCCGGCCGGATTGCGCCAATAGCCGGTGGTCACGGTCTGGCCGCGCATCAGGATCTCGCCGATCTCGCCCGGCGGCAGCGCCAGCCCGTCGGGACCCGCCACGATCA
This sequence comes from Variovorax sp. SRS16, assembly GCF_901827165.1. Classification (NCBI taxonomy): domain Bacteria; kingdom Pseudomonadati; phylum Pseudomonadota; class Betaproteobacteria; order Burkholderiales; family Comamonadaceae; genus Variovorax; species Variovorax sp. SRS16. Next base: position 186,827 of record NZ_LR594668.1, on the reverse strand, counting down.
CCTCGGCCATGTGGCTGGCGCGGCCGCAGGAGCGCAGCTTGTCGCCGCCCGGCACGCAGAAGCTGGCCGGCAGCATCAGCGTCATGCCCGACGTCTCCGTCATGCCGTAGGAATGAACGAAACCCCAGGTCGGCAGCTTCTCGATCGCGGCGGCCAGCAGCGCGTCGGGAATCGGCGAACCGCCATAGATGCAAGTCCTGACGCTGCGCAAGTCATGGTGAGCGAAGGCTGGATCGGCCAGCAGCATGTTGACCATCGTGGGCATCATCATGGTGCTGGTCACGCGGTGGCGCTCGATCGCGTTCATGACGGATGTCGTCTCGAACTTCGGCAGCATCACGTTGGTGCCGCAGGCCATGGTGGTGTACCAGGTGTAGCCCGCGCCTGAAAGGTGGAAGAGTCCTCCTACGTGCAGGTGCGTGGGCGGCTCGGTTTGCGGCATGCAGGCCATCCAGCTCACGGAAACGGCATAGGCGTTGCGATGCGACAGCATGACCCCCTTGGGCCTGCCGGTGGTGCCGCCGGTGTAGAAGATGGCGTAGAGATCGTCGTCGCGGCGATGGGCGTCGGCCACCGGTTCGGCCTGCGCGGCCGATGCCTCGTACGAGAGCATGCCGTCCGGAAGCTGCGCGTCGCCCAGGTAGACGGTGCGCGCCAGCCCCGGCAGCGCATCCGCGAGCGGGCCGGCCATGTCGGCGAAGCTGTCGTCCACGCACAGCACCGTCGCGTCCGCGTCCTGGAGCGCGACCAGGTTCTCTGCCAGCGACCAGCGGATGTTGAGCGGCACGATCACGCCGCCGGCCCAGGGCACGGCATACAGCAACTCGACGTAGCGGTCGTTGTTGAGCGAAAGCACGGCCACGCGTTCGCCCTGCGCGATACCCATTTCGCGCAGCGCGCCGGCGACTCTGCGAGTGCGCTCGAGCACGCTGCGCCAGGAGCGCGTGCGCTCGCCGCAGACCGTGCCGGGACGTTCGCCCTGGCGCTGCGCGGCCCGCTCCAGCGTCGAAGTGATCTGCATCGGTGCGGCCGCGGCTATTTCAGCTGGAGATAGTCGGACGAGACCACCCAGCGGCCGTTCCGGACTTGCGACATGCGCACCGTCGCCGCACCCAGATGTTTGTTGGGGCCGAAGACATAGTCGGGATTGCCCAGGAAGCCGTGCGGATAGTTCACGCCTTCGAGCGCAGCGGCCACCGAATCGGCGGTCGGCTGCGGGCCGGCCTTTTGCAGGGCCTGGGCCAGCATGCCGATGGCGATATAGCCCGTGGCGCTGTACTGGTCGGCGTCGCCGTCGAAGCGCTTGCGATAGGCGTCCATCCAGGCGTTGAGTTCCTTCGAATTCTTCGGGTCGTCGCGGTACATCATCGGATAGCCGCTCACGGACATCAGTCCTTCCATGGCTGCGCCGCCCATTTTCGGCACGTCCTTGTGAAAGGTTCCCTGGGTTCCCATGAAGTCGCCCGTGTAGCCGAGCTGCCGCAGCGCCGTCACGGCGCCGACGGTCTCGCGCACGGCCGCGCCGAGCACGACCAGGTCGACGTTCGCTTCCTTCAGCCGCTGGACTTGCGAGGAGAAGTCGGTGGCGCCGCGCTTGTACGAAGTCTTCTCGACGAGCGGCAGCTTGTTTTCCTTGAGCACCGCCTCCGTCGCGCGCAGCACATCGAGACCGAAGGCTTCGTCCTGGTAGAGGATGCCGACGCGTTTGTATTTCCCGGTCGCCAGCAGGTATTCGAGGCCGGCGCGCGTCTCCGTGTCGTAGGGCGTCAGCATCGCGAATTTGTACTTGTGGACCGGCTCGAAGACTTCACGGGCCGCCGCGGCCGGGAACAGGTGAAGCACGCCCTTGTCCACCACCAGCGGGGCGGTCGCGAGCGCGATGCCCGTGCCGGCGGAGCCGACGACCGCGAACACCTTGTCGCTCGAGACCAGCTTCTGAACGGCGACGATGGCCTTCTTCGGATCGAACGAAGAGTCTTCGATCAGCAGCTTCAGCTTGCGTCCGTGGATGCCGCCCGCCGCATTGATCTCCTCGATGCGCATGGTCATGCCGCCCATCAACGGCTTGCTGACGGCGACCAGGGGCCCGGACAAGTCCTGCACCGAGCCGAGGAGGATCTCATCCTTGCTGATGCCCTGGACCTCCTGCGCGAAGGCGAGCGGCGACAGGAGGGTGGTGGCGAGCGCGAGCGCCGAGAAAGCGCGCCGCGACAGCGCAGCGTGGGGTAGCGAGGATGGGGTCTTCATGTTTTCGAGTCTCCAAGTATATTAGGCCGACGCGTCGGTCTATATAAGAAATTATCACCGAGGCCTGACAAAGTCAACGGGGTGAACGCCTATCGGACAAGGCCGAGAGAACGGACGCGCGAGCGCAGCGCGCTCAGGGCGCGACCGGCGTCATGAGTCCTTCCTGGCTGGCGATGGCGCGAAGCGTGAGGGATCGATCGTAGACATGGGCCACCGACAAGCCCCTGCCGCCGCGCGTGAGCGGACTCGCGCTGGCGAAGAGCATCCAGCAGGTGGGGTCGAGGCCGGCATAGAGCCACAGGCCGTGGTTCAGGCTGGCGCCGTAGAGTGCTTCGCTGGCCGTCATGCCTGCCAGATGGCCGCCGGCGCCGCTGTAGTTGAGCCACCAGTCGGACGTGTATGCGAAGGCCGCCGCGCGGGCGTGCGGCGTGGATGTGATGCCACTGCGTACGCGCGTCCAGAACTCGATGCGATGCCCCGCCGCCGGATCGAAGAGTTGCCGCTCCGGCTCGGGGATGCGGAACTCCAGGCATGGCTTCTCGGTGAGCGAATAGCCGCTCACCTGGTTGAGCCTGGCTTCCCACTCGCACGGCATGGCCGACAGCGGCACGCAGCGCTCGGGATCGCTCTCGATCGGCGAGATGTCGACCTGGTGCGAGCGTCCGGCAGTCGGCACCTCGAACGAGACATGGGCATCGGCGACCGGTCGGGTGCCCTGCGAAGCGCGCACGTGCCGCGAGGCGAAGCGCTTGCCGTCCTGCAGGGCCGTCACCTCGAAGTCCACCGGCGCGTGCGGTCGCACACCCGAGAGGAACATCAACTGCATCGCGGTGGGATGGCGCTCGGCGGGTGCACTTGCACAGGCCGCCGCCATCGCCTGGCCGAGCGTTTGCCCGCCGTAGGCGCGGCCATTCTTGTTCATGTCGATCCATCGGGTACGCCAGGTCGAAGGCCCGGTGCGCTCCAGGTCGAGCAGCGTGTCGAGGGATGTGCCATCCCAGGCGGTCATTGCGGTGGTCATGGTGAAGGCGAAAAGTCCTTGGGGCTCGACGACCTAGGGTTGTCGCTAGGTTGCGCGCGATGGCGTGTCGCGATAATTAGTCCGTCCAGTCGGACTTTACTTCATGTCGACCGAGGACACATCCACATGCAAGGAATGCACATGAAACACAGAGCGCTTCTCGGCGCGGCACTGGTCGCTGCCGTCACGGCCTTCGGCCTGTCTCTTCCTGTCCGGGCCCAGAGCCTGACCCAAGGCATCACCAAGGACGAGATCCTGCTGGGGACGGTCCAGGATCTCTCGGGGCCGGTGGTGTCGATCACCAAGCCGACCCTGAGCGGCATGCAGTTGCGCGTCGAGCAGATCAATGCGGCCGGCGGGGTGGGCGGGCGCAAGCTCAAGCTGCTGGTGGAAGACACCGGCTACGACCCCAAGCGTGGCGTTCTTGGCGTTCAGAAGCTGGTCGACAGCGACAAGGTGTTCGCCTTCGTCGGCAACATGGGAACGGCGATCTCGCTGGCCGTCGCGCCGATCATCGCGGACAAGGGCGTGCTCAATCTGTTTCCGATCAGTGCTCACCGCGGCAACTTCGAGCCTTTCAACCGGCTTCGATTCGCGCTCATCACGCCGTTCGATACGGGCATCAAGATCGGCTTGAACGAGCTGATCAAGAAGAAGAGCATCACGCGCGTCGGCATTCTTTACCAGGACGATGAACTCGGCCTCGACAACCTGCGCGCGACGGAAGAGGTCTTGAAGTCGCACGGGCTGACGCTCGTCGAGAAGGCCTCCTACAAACGCGGCGCGACCGATTTTTCCTCGCAGGCACAGCGCCTCGTCTCGGCATCGCCGCAGCTGATCGTGATGGCCACCACGACGCGCGAAACCATCGGCTCCGCCACTGCCATGCGCCAGCTCGGCTACAGCGGGGCATTCCTCGGCAGCATTGCGGCCTACCAGGCCGACGTCGCCAAGCTGGGCGGCGCACCGCTCGAGGGCTTCCAGGCGATCGCCGACTACCCTGTCATGTACCGCGACGATCCGAAGAATTCGAAGGAACTCAATGCCTGGATGGACGCCTACACGGCCAAGTTCTCGATGGCACCGGACGGTTACAGCGCGACCGGTTGGGTGATCATCGACATCCTTGCCAAGGCGATCGCCGCCGCCGGGCCGGAGCCGACGACCGACAAGGTGACGGCCGCGCTCGAGTCCATGAAGTACGACCGAAGCTTCCTCAACAATCCCCCCTATGCGTGGAGCCCGACACGCCGTCTCGGCGGCTCGCAAGTCCGGATCTCGCAGGTGACCCATGGCAGGTGGGTGCCGGTCTCGGATTTCCTCGAGTTGAAGCAGTAAATCGGGACACGGTTCCCAGGAGTTGCGCGCGATGCAGGCTACGCAGATGCTGAACCAGGCCGTGACCGGATCACGGGATCGAATCGCCACCATCAGCAATGGCCGCCGGCGCACGTGGAGTGAGGTGGGCGAGCGCGTCCCGCGGCTCGCCGGCGCCCTTCAGTCGCTGGGGTTGGCGCGCGGCGACCGCGTTGCGATGCTGTCGATGAATTCCGATCGCTATCTCGAGCTCTTCTTCGCCGTGCCGTGGGCGGGTGGCGCCTGCGTGCCGCTCAACATCCGATGGTCGGTGGCGGAGAACGCGTATGCGATCGACGACGCGCAGGTGACGATCCTGTTCGTCGACGAGAATTATCTCGACCAGGCGCAGGAACTCCTGGCACGTTGCCCGTCGCTCGCTCGCGTCGTGTTCATGGGGGAGGGCGAAGCGCCCCACGACATGGCCGATTACGAGCGGCTGGTCGAAGGGTGCGGTCCGGTGCCCGATGCCTGCGTGAAGGATGGCGAGCTCTATGTGGTGTTCTATACCGGCGGCACCACGGGCCATCCGAAGGGTGTCGCGCTCTCGCACGGAGCGCTCGTGTACGCGTCGCTGTGCTACCTGGCCATGCTGCCGTCGATCGAGTCTCTGAAGTTCCTCTACGTGGGCGGCTTCTTTCATTTCTCCGGCGCGAGCCCCATGTGGTACATCACGCTCGCGGGAGGAACCCATGTGATTCCGCCGAAATTCGAGGTGGTCAGCGCGATGCAGGCGATCGGCGAGCACGGCGTCACGAATGCCACGCTCATCCCGACGATGGTCACCATGATGATGAGTCATCCGGACTTCAGGAAGTACGACCTCACCAGCATGAAGACCTGCATCTATGGGGGAGCGCCCATGCCCGAGGCGCTGATGTTCGCCGCCATGAAGGAATTGCCCACCTGGTCCTTCTATCAAATCTACGGCATGACCGAGAGCGGCGGCTTCGCCACGATGCTGCGCTGGCGCGACCACGTGCTGCCGGCCGATGGAGGCACCAAGCTGCGGTCCGCCGGACAGGCGGCGATGGGCGTGCAGGTCCAGGTGCGTCGTCCGGACCGCAGCGTCGCGCCGGTCGGCGAGGTCGGCGAGATCGCGGTTCGCAGCGACGCCCTGATGACCGGCTACTTCGGCAACCCCGAAGCGACGCGCGCGGTGCTCGTCGATGGATGGATGCACACGGGCGATGCGGGCTACCTCGATCAGGATGGCTATCTCTTCATCGCCGACCGCATCAAGGACATGGTGGTCTCGGGCGGTGAGAACGTGTATTCGGTCGAGGTCGAGCGAGCGCTCTATGCCCATCCCTGTGTGCGCGAGGCCGCGGTGATCGGCATCCCGCACGCGCAATGGGGCGAAGCCGTACATGCAGTGGTGGTGTTGCGGGAAGGAATGCAGGCGACCTACGAAGATCTCCTCGCGCACTGCCGGACGCTGATCGCCGGATACAAGTGCCCGCGCAGCATCGAATTTCGAGACACGCCATTGCCTACAACCCCGGTTGGCAAGATCCGCAAGAACGTGCTGCGCGATCCTTATTGGACCGGAACGGCACGAAAAATTTGAATGCAGTCGATCGACTGAAACATCCTTCGGACCACCAGCAGAAGGCGAGCCGGGCGATGTCCGACTCGCTCGTGGCGAGCCCGTCTTGACGACAGTCCTTTGGCACGATGAGCGCCGAGCAGCAACTCGATGATTCCGCGATCCCAAGAATCTGGCGCGGCTGGCTTTCCCGCGCCTCACGGACATCCACGACGCGGCCGCGCTGCGCTGCGCTGCGCATTGTGGCCTCGCGCATCGTCATCGTGATGGTCGCCGTCGATGTCGCCATGGCCGTACCCCAAGCCCAGAACCTGGGCCGAGCGACTTTGCGATATTTGAATTCGGCTGGAACGCGACATTGCCAAATCGCTCCTACACATGCTTGTCAAACCCAAATTCAGATGCCCGCCGTGTTCGCGAGCATGTAGATCTCGCGCGCATAGTTCAAGGTGAGCGACAGCGACACCTTGCGCTGCTCGCGCCAGGTGAAGATCAAGTCCAGGTCTTCGTCTCTGCGCAGCGGCGACCCGAGCTCCAGGTGCTGGTGAAAGGCTACGAGGAACCCTTGGTCCTCCCCGAAGAGCCCAAGATTGCTGGCGAGGATGCAGGCGACGCTCGGCCTGAACCCAAGGAGCCAACCACACCGGGCCAGATCGCCGCGCACATGTTCAGCAGGCTGCGCGGCTCGAACAACCTCGTGTTTCCAAACTCCCGCCGCGAGGTGGAGCGATATACCCATCTCTTGAACCGGCTATGCGAGCAGCAGAAGGTCCCGAACGAGTTCTGGCCGCACCACGGCAGCCTCTCCAAGGAAATCCGCGCAGAGACCGAGGCCGCGCTCAAGCAGAAGGAGTATCCAGCCACGGCGATCTGTACGAACACACTCGAGCTGGGCATCGACATCGGCGCCGTCAAGAGCGTCGCGCAGGTCGGGGCGGCTCCGTCCGTTGCGAGCTTGCGGCAACGACTTGGCCGATCTGGCCGTCGCAAGGGTGAACCCGCAACCCTTTGGGGATACTGCGTCGAGGACGAACTCGGAGGTGCGCAGTCCCTCGAGGCGGACCTTCGGCTTGGCACCGTGCACATGGCCGCGATGGTGTCGCTCCTCGCGGAAAGCTGGTTCGAACCACCAAGGGCACAGGGTCGCCACTATTCGACGCTCATCCAGCAGTTGCTCTCGGCCATCGCGCAGACTGGAGGCGCGACCATTGCCCACCTGTATGCCTTGCTCTGTGCGCCAGACGCGCCTTTTGCAGGGATCTCGAAGGCGGAGTTCGCCGGCTTGGTGCGCCACCTGGGCACACGTGAGCTCTTGATGCAGGACTCCTCCGGAGTTCTTCTGCATGGTCGGCTTGGCGAAAAGTTCGTCAACCATTACACGTTCTACGCGGCCTTCGCATCGGACGAGGAGTACCGCGTGATTGCCGGCGGTCGAACGCTGGGAACCATCCCGGTGGATCAGATGCTGACCATCGGGCAGCGCATTCTTTTCGCAGGCAAGACTTGGCTCGTGCAAGACGTCGACGAGCCGCAGAAGACGATATTCGTGACAAGAGCTGGCGGCGGCGTTCCGCCCCTCTTCAGCGGCGGGGCAGGCCGCTGCCATACCGTCGTGCGACAGCGAATGCGTAAGCTTCTTGAGAGCAACGAAATGCCCGGCTTTCTCGACCGACAGGCCAAGGTATTTCTCTCACAGGCTCAAGCGAACTACGCCAGCCGCGGCCTGGCGGGTTCCTCTGTCGTGGACGAGGGCCGCGAGGTCCGGCTCCTGACCTGGCTGGGAGACGCAGCCCACGAGGCGCTAGCGTGCATCTTGCTTCGAAGAGGATTCAAGGCGACCCCCGCCGGCCCAGGAGTCGCAGTCATCAAAGGCCAGAACACCACCGAGAATGTGCTTGACGCAGTTCAGGACGCCGCGATGGACGAGACGCCCCCGTTGGACGTGCTGCTCGCGGATGTGAAGAACCTCCAGCGCGAAAAGTGGGACTGGGCTCTTCCTGATAACCTGCTTCGGCACGCCTACGCGAGTGTGCACCTGGATATCGATGAGGCGCTTGGCTGGGCACGAGCCTTTGCCGCGTCGATGCCATAGTGCCATGCGGGTTGCCGCTCCTCTCGTCCACACCCTAGGTCCGATCAGTGCAGCGTCTGGAAAGCTCTCATGGCCGGGCTCTAAGCCCTGTTTGCATTTTTGTCTTTGTCGAGGGGGCCCCCTTCGGCCCCAGTTACTGGTATTGATCAGGGAATGAAAGCTATGGACTTCAAATTCATTCACGCGGCAGACCTTCACATCGACAGGCCATGAGTGAAGGCACGCGCGATCAACTGTATCTGGCGCTGCGCCTAGCGGCGGTCAGCCTGCGACGCGATGCGGGGGTGGAGTTGCCGATGATGCTCGACGATGTGCTCATGACCTCCAGCGACGGCCGGGCTGGCTGCGTGCTACAGGCGCTGGCGGACTTCTCGCAAGGCGGCCAAGTGGTTGTATTTACCCACCATGAACACTTGTTGGAAGTCGCACGGCGCGCCATCCCGTCAGAGGTGCTGCAAGTCGCCGCCCTGTAGCCATACAGCCTCGCCTTTAAAAGGGGCGACGGCGCGGCATGAGGGCAGGCGCAAACATCGCATACCGCAGCAGGTCATCGAGGGAAGTTCTCCTGGCCCAGACCATAGCCGATCAGCTTCATCGCTTCCCAGGCCGCCTTGATGGCGGGATCGACAAGCAGATCGAGGTGCGGCCTGCTGGCGGCCGCAGAGTTTGTAAAGAGGATCGCGCGCCGCTGCTTCCTGGTCTCGAGCACCAAGTCGTTCAGAGAGGGCAGGCATAGCGCCTCCCTGCGAGGCAGGCTGGCGGCCATCGAGAGGCCCTTCGGGTCGAAATCGAAGAAGGCCAGCGTCGGGCGGATGTCGCCCTTCACGAACCGGGACGCGACATCGACGCGGAAGAAGCCTGGTGAACCGCGGAAGACGGCGAGCGCGGGCCGGCCGCGCAAGAGGCCGCCGAGCCAGGTGTACTCATGCAGTCGCCGCATAGGCTCCAGGTTCTCGCACACGACAAGCACCTCGAAGCGAAGCGCCGCAGCCGCGGGCGCTGCCATGGCCAGGAAGGCGGCCCGAGGGCACTCGACGCCGGGAATGCCGATCGGTACCACGGCCACCATGTCGTCGGTGACCCTCAGGGCATTGGACTTCTCGGAATCTGCGCCGACGGCATCGCTGCGTGGGGCGAGCGCCTCGGGCTTTGCTAGCGCGTAGCCGCGGGAGGCGAGCAGGTTGGCAGCCTTTACGTGGTCCTGCTCGGTGTAGGTGACCGACGAGGTCCTGACCTGGCCGATGCCCTCGGCATCTGCGATCGCCAGTGCCGTGCTGCCACGGCTGCGCACGAGCGCCCGATCGGCCACCAACCTCCGAAGGAAGGACACCACGTTCGCGTTCATACGTCGATGCCTTGGAGGCCCCTGTCCATCGAGGCCGCGACCCCAGCTCCGGCGGCGGCCGCATGGAAGCCGTAGGCCCTGGCGTCGTGGAAGGTGTGGGTGAACTTCTCGCCGACCTCAGGCAGATCATTGACGAGTTCGACACGCAGATGGTGGCTTCGAAGTCCCACCACCGCGAACACCAGCCAGACGTCGGGGCGCATCGTCTGCGCGTGCGCATCGCGAGCGCGCCACTCGACGATGGAGAGGCCGCGGGGCCCGGCCGTCGCCTTGACGTCGCCCACCAGGCGGGAGAGAGCCATGGCTGTGGGTGACTCGACCACCGGCTCGTCCTCGTCGACGATCCGCGTATACCGCTTCTTCTGTTCCTCTTCGGCATGCGCTTGCCGCCGCGGAGGCAACGCGAGCGCCAGCGATTCCAGCTCCTCCGCGATCTGTCGGTCGTGGTCCATCGGCTCGACGTGCGGATCCAATGGGGGCAAGGATGCGGCGAGCAGGAAGTCCGGGATGTCGCCATCGAGGGTGGCCGAGAACCCCTGCCACGCCGGTTGCTGCTGAAGCAGCATGTCCATCCGGGACAACTGCTTCAGGTTCTTCTCGATCTCGCGCGTGCGGTAGAGATCGGCGCGGATCTCGGTCTGGATCTCGGAAAGGCCTTGCTGCCAGCCGAGGATGCGCATCAGGCAGCTGCGGCGCAGAAAGCGCGCCAGATCGTGCATTCCGCGCGCGGCCGCGTCGCGCTCGACATTGGCCACCATGCGCGACAGCCGTGCGAGGTCCTGCGCCAGCGTCGCGGACTGCTGCTGGTAGTAGCGGTTCTGGCTCTTCTTGGCGACGGCCGAGCGCACGTTGCCGAAGCGCGTGCTCATGAGCGTCTGCAACCACAGGACATTGCCATCCATGTTGTCCGCGATGTCGTAGATCGTTGTGTAGAGGCTCTCGGTCAGCGAGTCGATCGCCTCCGTGTCCGTGCTGCTGCGAACGAGCTCGATCTCGTTCCAGAGGCTGGCGACCTGCGTGATCTTCGAGCCGATCTCCGCGAGCTCCTGGTATGCAGGGAAGAGCTGCAGGTGATCGAACAGGTATTCGCGCAGCCGCGGGTGCAGGCGGTAGCCTTCCTCGCCGGCGGCACGCAGCGCGCTCACCTGGCGCAGGGCCGAGATGGCCGCCACGGTCGCTCCCGCATCCGGCAGCACGTTTGCCGTGAGCGCCTGCTCGATCACCTCCGAATGGCGGCTCAGCGTGGCCAGCAGGTCACGAATCGGCGAGGTCATTGAGCGTCGTCCGCCTTTTCGGTCGACTCCGATGGGCCGCCGCCGGATGCGACGTCGCCCGCATCGGAGTTGGACGCGTAAGCGCCGGGCGGCTGATCAATGCGAGCTTGCGGGTCGAGCTGGTCGACCACGTCCTCGTCGGAGAGGTGCGAGGTGTTCGCGGCAATGAAGTCGATGAGCTGGTACAGGTAGTCGATCTTGCCCGTGACGGTGTAGCCCTGGGTCTGGGGATGCGAGGCCACCAGGTAGCCCTCGGCGACCATCTGGTCGAGCATCCGCTCCACGCGCAACGGAACCGAATCGCCGACCCGCGCGCCGCTGATCTCATGCATGCTGGTGACCCGGTGCTCGAGGCGAGCCGAAGAGCGCGCCACCTCGCTGATCTCGGTGCCCCACAGCATGTCGCCCGCGTGCACATGCGGGTTGCGGCCCTGCGTACGGCGGATCGTCTCGAGGAACTTCACCATCGGCTCGAGCTTGCCGCGCACGTTCTTCATCTCGGCCCGTACCCGGGTGCGCAGCTCGGTGGTCACGACGGCATGGGCCATGAAGAATGCGCCCTCGTCGCTCAGGCGCGCCAGACGGTAGCCGATCATCGACAACCACTCCTCGGCCTTGCGCTGGCCCGCCGGATCGCTCAGCGCGTCGTATTCGTCCGGGTAGCGGGTCGCGCAGACGAATCGGCCTTCGGCGAGGCGCTTCAGCGCGGATTCAAGCTGCGACATAGTCAACCTCCTGCGCCCGGTTGGTGAGCGACGTCTTGATCTGTCCGTTGGACTCGAACATGCAGATGCGCGGGAAGAATCTCGCGATCGCCGGATCGATGCTCGGCGAGGCGCTGACGACATCGATGCGATGGGCATCCAGCGTCTGCAGGAAGGCCTCGACATTGGCGGCATCGAATCTACCGACCTCGTCGGTGATCCAGATGAGCCGAACCGGGGAGTCCTTGCCCCGAATCATCTGAACGAAGCCCATGAGGAACATTGCCGTGATGAGCGCGGTGTTCCCGTTGGAGGACACTGCCTTGAACTCCTCCTCGTTAGTAATGGTCTGGTGCTTGCCGTTCTCCTCCAGCGAACACTCGAGGCGGATCTGATCGTTCAGGTTCACGCGCAGGACGCCATCGGCTGGCAGCAGGTCGCGAAACGCGCGGATCAACTGGATCGACTCGTCGCTCGGCATGGTCGTGTTCTGGCCAATTGAAGTGCGGAACGACGAGAAGCTGGCGTCGTGCACGTCGCGCATCTTGCGCAGCGTGACCATGGCGTTGAAGTCCTTCACCTTGGAGCGCACCGTGACCGAGAGATTGCGAAACCGCTCGAAGTGCTCGGTGCCCTTCAGGGCCTGCTGCAGTTCCTTGTTGAACGACTCGACCTTCCGATCGAAAAGTTCGAGATCGCGCACGAAGCTGCTGGCTATGCTGAGAAAGCCATCCATCACGGTGTTGATGGCACTGACGTAAGGGCCATGCTCGTCAGGCCGGAACCAGGCGACCAGGAGGAGCGCGGCCTCCCAGGTGTACTGGTGTTCCAGCAGAATCTGTGGGTCCGGCAGGTCGCGCTCGGCCAGTTCGACCCAGTGGGCGATCGGGCCCGGCCTGGAGGTCAGCACGTCGCGCAACTGCCGGCGCTCGCGGCTGAGCTCACCGCCGACCTGCTCGACGGCAGTCAGGTGCTTTCGCACCTGCGGCTCGAGCTCGTGGATGCCCCAGTCGACGCTCAGGTTCTTCGGCACATAGTCCAGGTAGTCCTTCAGTGGGCCGGCCAGCATGGTGGATAGCCGGTGGTGGTCCTCGTCGTGACGCGCGCGGGCCCGGCCGATGTCTCCGATACGATGGCTGAATGCGTTGAGCAGGTCTGACGTGAACCTCTCGATCTCGCGCACCTTTCGCGCCAGCTCCTCGCAGCGCCTGACCTGCGCATCGTGGCGAGCCTGAGCTTCCTCCATCGTGGGTGCGACGTCGCGCAGGAAGGCGCGCCAAGCCTGTACCACGTGCTTGTTCGCTTCGATGCGGGTGAGGCGCTCATGGAGGCTGGCGATCTCGTCCTTCAAGGCCTTTCGGCAGATCGGGTCGACGCCGAGGCCTTCGAGTTCACGCTTCACGTCGTCGGCCACCCGGGCGCGCTCCCGCGTGCGGGTCTCGCCGGCGCCCAGCTTCTCCTGATTGAGCCGCTTGCGCGCGGACTTCAAGTCCTCTTCAACGCGCCTTTGCTGCGTCTGGAACTCACGGCGCACAGCCTCGCGCCGTGCCTCCTCGGCGTTCCGGATCATGAAGTCTTCGTTGCCGAGCGACCGGATACGCTCCTCGACCGTGCGCTTCGTCGCAGCGGCTTCGCTGCCCACGCGGCCACGCTCGGCCTCGGCGAAATTCTTCGCGCGCCGAAGGTTCGCTGCCGCCGTCTCGTGCGCTGCCAGCGCCAATGCTTCATCGCCCTGGCGCTGTGACACGGTCGTGTCCGCCACAACGCGCACCTTGGTCTCCCGGGCGGCCTCGGTACGAGCCTTCGCGAGAATCTCCGAGTTCGCGACGATGGCGGCGCGAAGCGCTTGCAGCTTCGCCTGGATCTCGGCAGTGTCGACCCAGGCGGGCGTTGCCACCTCGCCCGTGGCGATCGCGATCGCGCCCGCGGCGACCACGCCCTGATCGCCCGGCTGGTCCGCCAGATCTTCCAGGAGCCGCGGCTTCAAGTCCGTCCGATCGAGCAGTTCGGGCGCAATGATCTTGGCTGTGCCAGCCCAAACCGCTGGGTCCGACTTGCGCAGGAATTCAAGCAAGGAACCCGGCACCGGGGACGCCTGGCGCTCCGTAGCGGCAAGGGTTTCGGCAAGGCGCACGCCTTCCGCCTCGGCACTTCGGACACGGCCCAGGGCCTGGTCGACTTGGTCCTTCGCCTCGCGCTGCGCCTGGCTCGCAGCATGTACGGCTGCCCGGGCCGTCGCCAATGCGTCGTTGGCCGCGCCCATGGCGTCGTTCGTGCGCTCGAGCTCGGCGCGGGAGGCCTCCGACTCCACCGGGCGCCTGACGAGGGCGTCCAGGGCACCGATCTGCTGGTGGAGCGCCAAGGTCTCGGCCGCGATCTCCGCAAGGCGTGGCGGGGCCTCCATGGCTTCACCGGCGGCATCCTTGGCTTCGTCGATCTCGCGCGAACGTGCCGCAGCCTCATCCGTCGCCTCGATCAGGCGCTGATCGATCTGCGCAACGCGATCGGAATGCGCGCGGTCCACCTCGGCAAGGCGTTTGATCTCGGTGGCCGCCACCGCGCCCGCGGCATCCTCGAGTGGCTGGAGCTCGCGTTGCAACGCCTGGCGCTCCGAGGCCAGTCGGTCCTCGTTGTCCTGCTCGGAGGCGAGCGACTCGGCGTCCTTGGCGTCGAAATTCGCGCGCTGCGCCTCGGCGGTCGACACCGTCTCGGCAAGGATACGCAGTTCGCTGCGGGCCGTGCCGAGCGCATCGTTGGCTCCCGCCAGCTGGTCGACGAGAGCGCGATGGGAGGCTTCATACTCGGCTTTCACCCCCGATTCACTGTCCTTCAGCTCCTCGAGCTCGCGCTCGACCTGACCGAAGGCGGCCTTGATGGCGACGTGCAGAGAGCAAAGGCTGTAGTGGTGCTTCTTCAGGGCATCGGCCTTCGCTGTCATCGCCTGAGCCGTGGGCTCGGCCTTCATGATCTTTGCGAGGTGGGCACAGTCGTCAAGCAGTCCCGTCACGTCGTCCCGGTTCTTCAGTAGCACGCGGTTGTTCGCAGCGACCGCACCTTCGGTGGGCAGGTCGGAGACTTGGTCGATGACGATGTTCTGGAGGTCCCGAAACGAAATCTTCTCGTTGGCCATGGCCGCGGCGATTTGGTTAAGGTTCACCAGTCGCCGGGGCCCCAGGGAGTGGCGTTCTGCCAGTCGGCGCAACTCCACGGCTTCCTTGGTGGCGAGGCGCTCATTGAGGATGACGCTTCGGTACTGGTGTAGGTGCAGCTTCGGCGACACCTCGATCGTCTGGTCGTTTTTGGGCCCGTGACGCATGGCCTCGATGCGCGCCTTGAAATCCTCGCGCCGCACGAACTGGTTGTTCTCGTCGTAGAAGAAGTCTTCCCTGAAGCCGCTGGTGACGATATGGAACTGGGGCACGTCCTCGTTGGGGCGGCAATGCATGACCACCGTGCGCAAGTCGTCCTCGGACTCGCGCTCATACTCGAAGGCGACCGCGCTGCTCGCGTCCGGCAGGGTGTACGCGATCATGCTGCGCCGGCCCGTACCGCGCAGGATCTGCGAGGCCGTCGCGCCGTAGAAGAGAGGAAGGAGGCGCAGGAAAGTGGTCTTGCCCGCACCATTGACCCCGACGGCCAAGACACCGCCGCGGGGATCCATGATGGCGATTCGCCCGGAAGGGCGATCGTCCTTCGGGTTGTAGAGGTTCACACCGATGATGCGGCGCAGCTGATGGGGCATGGATCGTCTTTCGTTCAGGACAGGGCGGCGGGCTCGGCTTCCGGAGCATCTAGGTGCCGGTCGAGACGAGGCGCGGCAAGGTTCTGTGGACCATCTTGATACGGAATGTACCGAAGAGTGAAAGAAGCCCAGCCTTCCTGCAGTCTGCCTTGACGTTTTCGTCGCCCGGTGCGCTGTCGCGACCATGCGCTTCGTTGCCCATGCGTTCTTGACCCCTAGCGAGCGGGGTTATGGCCCTTGGATGTGTTGCTACGACAGGTCCCGCGCCGGGCGGCCCTGTACGCGTGTTTGAAGGCCGCTGGTCAGAGTCGTCATTTCCGCTGCTGCCCAGTTTCACCCACCAGTACCATTTCAGCGTTTGCTGAAAGTCATTCTTATGGTGAAATTTACTTTGATAGTTTCACCAAAGATGGTATTTTCAGCGGATGCTGAAAATCAGTGATTCGATGAAGAACGTAGAGCGCCAAGCGGCAAACGCTCTCCGGCTGCTGCTGGAGCAGGTGTCCGCGATCCAACTTTTGGACATTGAGCACGAGACGCTGAAACAGGACTCCGGGGTCGATATCGTGGCGCATATCGACGTGTCTGGCAGGCGCCATGCGCTGGTCTGCGAAGTCAAGTCCAGTGGCCAGCCGCGCCATGTTCGGATGGCGTTGCTTCAGCTACGCAACTACGTGGCTCATCAGGCGAAGGATGCCACGCCCGTCTTCATCGCCCCCTATCTGACGCCCGAAGCCCAAGCGCTATGTCGCGAGCAGGACGTAGGTTTTATGGATCTCGAAGGCAATGCGCGCCTGGTTTTTGACGGCATCTTCATCGAGCGCCAAGTTGCAAGCAAGCCTGTTGCCGAGCGGCGCGAACTCAGGTCGCTGTTCAAGCCGAAGTCCGCACAGGTGCTGCGCGCCATGCTTCGTGATCCGCACCGAGCATGGCGCGTCACGGAGCTTGCGCAAGTCGCTGATGTCAGCCTGGGGCATGTGAGCAACGTGCGCACAGGTTTGCTGGATCGTGAGTGGGCACAAGTGTCCGACGAAGGCCTGTACCTGTCTGAGCCCGATGCCCTTCTGGATGAGTGGTGCGACGCCTACGAGCCACCGGCTGGCCGGCGAATGAGCTTCTACACGACGTTGCACGGTAGTTCGTTAGAGGAGGCCGCGCGGCGGGTGTTGCACGTGGATCGCGAGTCAGGCCTAGCGGTATTTGCGTCTTTCTCTGCAGCGCATTGGCTCGCCCCGTATGGCCGCACGGGCATGCAGTATTTCTATGCAGACGATGCAGGTCTTGAACGTCTGCATGAGGGCTTGAAGCTGTCTTCGAGCTCCAAAGGTGAGAACGTGACGGTGACCGTCCTCAAGGACCTCGGTGTATTCCGCGATTCGGTGGAGCCAGCACCTGGCGTCGTCTGCACCAATCCCGTCCAGACCTACCTGGACCTCGCCGCGGCCGGGGAGCGAGGGCGGGAGGCGGCCGACCACCTACGACAAGAAAGGCTGACATGGCAGAAATGACTCCCGGCGAGCCACAGTCCGCCGCCGACTACGATGACCGCACCACAGCGGCGGTCAAAACGGTGCTGGTCGAAATCGGCCAGATCCTCGGGAGCTTCAAGGGCAAGTTCGCCATCGTCGGCGGCGCCGTACCGTGGTTGCTGCTGGGCAACGAGGACATGCCGCACGTCGGCACGCTCGACGTGGACCTCGGCCTGGACGCGGACGCATTGGGCGACGGCGAATACGCCATGTTGATTGAATCGCTACAGGGTCATGGCTATGAGCAGCGTCGCGAGCTTCGGCGCTTTCAGCTTGTTCGCCAAGTTCGCACCGAAGATGGCGGTGCTCCGATTGACGTCATTGTCGATTTCCTAATGCCCCGCAACGCCGAGATCGTCAAGAACGTGCCGCCGCTGATCAGCGACTTTGCGGTGCAAAGAGCGGACGGTGCCGATCTGGCCCTTCGCTTCTACCAGCTGGTGGCGATCACCGGTTCGATGCCCGCTGGCGGTACGAACCGCGTCGAGATCGCCGTCTGCTCGATCCCAGCCCTGCTGGCCATGAAGGGCCATGCAATCGAGGGACGCTACAAACAGAAGGACGCCTACGACATCTACTACTGCATCCGCAACTATCCGGGAGGCCCCGAGGCGCTCGCCGAGGAATGCCGCCCACTGCTCGGTCATGCCAGTGGCGCTGCGGGGTACGGCTTCATTGCGGGCAAGTTCGACACCGTCGAGGGTTTTGGGCCGACGTGTGTACGTCGCTTCGTCGAGGAAACGGATGTCCTTGGAGACCGCAACCCAGAGCAGTGGCAGCAGGATGCCTTCGGTCAGGTCGATGCCTGGCTGCGCGCACTTGGATTGAGGGAGTCGGCCCCATGACCTAATCGACGTTCAACATCTCGATGCACTGTTCGCCTGGGACAAGACACTTCCCGGTTGGTTGGCAGCATCTCCTTCTGAGCAGGCTCGTGACGACGTATGAATTGCTCGATGAGGCCTAGCGGATGGCATTCAAGTAGCCGGCCACCCGACCCCCGTAATTCGCTTTCGCGCACCAAATCACTGAAGAGAAGCTATGAAAGACCGCTCTGCAACTGCGACCATTAAAGGTTACTTCTACCAGTTCGACCAGACGATCGTGCGCCTGCTCGAAGCGTCTAAGCAGGCAAGCGTGACAGTTGAGGGTATCGAAGATATTGACCTAGACGACGGAGATCAGAGCGCATTCGTCCAGTGCAAGTATTACGAGGGAACGGAATATAATCATTCGGTGATCAAGGATTCGGTCATTCACATGCTAAGGCACTACCATAAGGCTGGATGCCCGAGCAGGCAAACCTTTAGATACCGACTTTTTGGACACTATAAAGGCGGTCAACATAAACTCACCCTTCCTCTCACTGCTGCCTTTTTAAAAGAGAACTTGCTGACCTACACGCACGAAAAAATAGAGCATAAGGTCCATGAAGAGCTTTCGATAACGCCTGCGCAGCTTGCCGATTTTCAAGCGCTGCTAGATATTGATCCGAATGCGCTATCGTATGAAGATCAGCAAAAGAAAATCACCAGGCTTCTGATTGCGGAAATTCAAGGCTGTAGTGCCGCAGATGTTGAAATTTTCTACTATCCGAACGCTATAAACGTGATTCAGGCCTTGGCGGTCGAAGCAGACGAGACAAAGCGCAAAATTGCAAGAAGCGGATTTCTCACGGCTGTCAACCGTAAGGAAATAATATTCAGCTTGTGGCTGCAGCAGAAATTCGGCAACGACTACTATGCGAAACTGATTAGGCGGAAATTTTTTAAATCCCCAACGCCGAAAATGCAGAAAGCATCGAGGATCTTTGTAATTGATATAACCGGTGAGTATGAATTACACAAGGCGACGACGATGCTCGTCAAGATCGGAGAATTCTTCTCGCACAAAGAGCATGGGAGAACCCCGCAACAGGATAGGTTTTGTCCATATGTGCTGTTGCGGGGCGTTGCTCCAAGGGATTTGATCGAACTCAAGGCGAATCTGCTTAAGCAAGGGGTAAAGTTCAGCGACGGCTACCCGTTCCATGGAGCGGATTTCTCTGCGGCAACACTTGTCGCCGATTCGACAAAGGAAAATCTTTATCGGGTCAAATTCATCCCATCGCCGGATGAATTGGCAAAAACTGCTTCCGCGATTACCGGATCAGTAGTTGCAATCTATGACCTCTTCAAAGTCGCGCCTTTGGAAAATGCATATCTTCCCAAGAGCATAGCTCACCATGAAATCAAGAGTGGCAATTCGTATTTTATACAGGAGATCATGCAGGCATGAGTAATTCCAGCGAAATTAAGGCAGAAGTTATTGCCGTCTTCCCTGACAAGGTGAAGATCTCTGTAAGCGACATTTCAGCGTTCTCTGACGGAAAAAGTATCCGGGTAGGTTCATACCTTCGGATCACCGATAGTGAAGACTGCGCGCTGATAGCAATCATTGAGAACTTCTGTATTGAGGTGACGGACAAGTCGGAGCGCCGCCACGTCATTGAGGCGCTGCCGCTTGGCATCATCGCCGACGGAAAATTCATCCGCGGAGGCGACACGCTCACTATCCCGCCAACCGGAGTAGCGCCGGCGACGGAAGCCGACATCAAGAAGATCTTCGAAGACTCGGTGGATCCTGCCAAGAAGTTTGTATTCAGCTCGTTGGCATCGAATGCTGAAATCAAGGTGCCGGTGGACGGTGATCGGTTTTTCAACAAACACATTGCTGTTGTCGGCTCAACGGGCGCAGGAAAGTCACATACGATCGCAAAAATCATCCAGTCAGCGGTTGGAGCAAAGAATGGCGAATACGCGTTGAACAATTCGCACGTCGTCATCTTCGATATCCATTCCGAGTACAGGTCGGCCTTCCCTGACGCAAACTTTCTGGATGCGAGTAGCTTAACTCTTCCATATTGGCTCCTCAACAGCGAAGAGCTCGAAGAGGTGCTCCTGGATACCGGCGAGCGCGACAACTACAACCAATCGGCGGTGTTTCGCCAATTAGTCACCGAGAACAAGAAGAGGCATAACGCTGGGGCAAAGTTCGTCTTCTACGACAGTCCCCTGAAGTTCGATATTCGCCAAGTGCTGAACGCGCTGTTCAATATCAAGAACGAGACCGTGAACTCGAAGAACGAGGCGCGGTACATGGTTGCGGACGGCTCCTACACGCTACTCGCTGAAGGCAAGACAGATCAAACCCACGGCCTACAGTTGGACGCAGATCAGCGCCTCGACAAGTATTTCGAGGACCGACTGGCATTCCATCCTACAAAGGCTCAGAGCATCACGGCTGGCAGCTACGCAGACAAGTCGCTGGACAAGTTCTTCGCTCGCTTCGAGTCGAAGGTCGCCCAAGATCGGCTTCAGTTTCTGTTTGGTCCAGCAGCGGATACGGCGACTCTCGAAGGCACGCTGATGAGCCTGCTTGGCTATGGAGCCAAGCAGTCGAACGTCACCGTAGTCGACCTGAGCGGCGTGCCCTTCGAGGTGCTCAGTATCACAGTCTCGCTGATCTCCCGAATCCTGTTCGAATACGGCTATCACTACAAGGTGATGAGGACCAAGGCAAACGAGCCAATCAACACCGATGCTCCACTCCTGTTGGTCTACGAGGAGGCGCACAAGTATGTGCCGAACAGCGACCTTGCCAGGTTCAGGGCCTCGAAGTTTTCGATCGAGCGCATCGCCAAGGAGGGGCGGAAGTATGGCGTCACGCCCCTGCTTTCAAGCCAACGGCCATCGGAGATTTCCGAGACGATCTTCTCGCAGTGCAGCAACTTCCTCGCCATGCGGCTGACGAATCCGAGTGATCAAAGCTACGTATCGCGCTTGCTACCGGACACGCTAGGCAACCTGTGCGAGAAGTTGCCGACTTTGAGTGCTGGAGAGGCATTGCTCATCGGCGAAGCGGTGGTCATGCCTTCGTTGGTCAAGGTCGCGCAGTGCAGCCCAGCTCCGTCGTCCACCGACATTCCGTACTACCAACTGTGGAAAGAGGAATGGAAGAAGCTGGATTTCGCGGGCATCAAGAAGACCTGGCTAAAAGAGTGATCTTCCATTTCTGGACGGTTCGGTCGGACAACCGCGATCAGTCTGAAGGAAACGCTCCTTCTACGTCCCAAAATTTGACGGATCATGGCCAGGCTGAATCCTGCCGGCCGCGATCAATTGCCGCACCTCAAGTTTCCGGCGCAAGCGGTCGCCGGCTCTGCCATCCCCATCAACGGTTAACGTCGTCGACGCGCCGCCAATGATTTCGCCAACAGGGCGGACCGCTGCCGCACGAGCGCGACGAAGCGCTCGGCAATCGGCGTCAGGGGCGTGCCCGCGAGCGTGATCAACCCGAGGCGCAGAGGACGGATCGCGTCTTCGATCGGCAGCGGCCGGATCCTGTCCGGCCAGCCGGTGTAGAGCGGCGGCGGCAGGAGCGCCAGCAGGTCGCTCGAGGTGACGCTGGCCAGGACCAGCGTGATCGCGTCCGCGTGCACGGCGATGGTCGGCGCCGGCATTCCGTGCTGGATATAAAGCTCCTCGAGCGTCGAGCGCTTGTTGTGGGTTGCCGCGCCGACCACCCACTTGGCGCTTTGCAGTCCTGCGAGCCGCTTGCATCGTTCGAGCGGATGGCCGGCCCTGCCGACCACATGCATCGGGTAGGCCACGAGCTCCTCGAAATGGAAGGTCTTGTTGGCAGGCTTGCCCAGCGGTATCGGGGCGATGACCAGGTCCAGCGCGCCTTCGCGCAGCGCCATCGACATTTCCTGGAACTGCCCTTCGATGACACGCAGGTGCGCGTTGGCGTCATAGCGCGCCAGCGGCAGCAGCAGCGGCGCCAGGATCTCGACCGCCGCCAGCGGCGACGCGCCGATCGAGACCGACGCCACGCCGCGACCGCTCAGCTGCGCGATCTCGTCCTCGGCACGCCGAATCTGGTTGTCGATGATCTTGGCGTGCACCAGCAATGCACGCCCGATCGGGGTCAATGTCGTGCCATGCGCCGAGCGATTGACCAGGCTCGCGCCAACCTCCCGTTCCAGCTCCGCCACCCGGGCCGTCAGCGCCGGCTGGGTGAGGTTCAGCGCCCGTGCAGCGCCGCGAATGCTGCCTGCCTCGACCAGCGCGATGAGCGTGCTCAGTTGCTGAAACTTCATACGCATCGCAATTCGAATCGCTTTCTGGTGAAAGATTTTCCTGATCGTAATCGCAAATGCTTGTCTATCGCCGTACGGAGCTGCCGGCTAGTCTCTGGCCCATCGCGTTCCCGCACACCTGCACCCCAAGGAGACACCGTGAACACCAACCAGAACATCGTCCCGATCGTCAACGCCGTCGGCGCCTCGTGGTTCGAGGACTTGAGCAGCGCATTCATGGACGAGTGCATCGGCCTCGGTGTGACCCTGGCCGGCTGCACCGCCAACGACACATGGGACGACACGTTGGAGGCGATGGAAAATCTCCAGACCGTGAAGCGCGTCGTCGAGTCGCACGCCGGTGCGTTCATCGTGCAGGGCCGGGAGGACCTGGGCCGCCTGGGATCCGGCAAGGTCGGCGTGCTGCTTGGCCTGCAGAATCCCAAGCCCTTCAGCGACAGCATCAACTTCCTCGAGGCCTTCATCGACATGGGCCTGCGCTGCAGCACCCTGGCCTTTCGCGAGAACAGCTACTACGGCTGCGGCTTCTCGTCGCCCCAGGATTCCGGCTTGAGCCAGATCGGCCAACAGGCGGTGCGGGTGCTGAACCGGCGCGGTGTCGTGCTCGACCTGTCCCATGTCGGCGACAAGACGGCCATGGACGCGATTGCGCTGTCCGAGCATCCGGCCATCTTCTCGCACTCGATGGCGCGCGAGCTGATGGTGAAGGGCCCCAAGGTCGAATGGGCCGGCGTGAAGAACAGCGCCATCCGGCGCGCCGCCCCCGACGAGGTGATCGTCGCCGCGGCAGCCAAGGGCGGCGTCATCTGTCCGGATGCCCGCATCGCCGGCGGCATGCCCAATCTGATGAAGCACATCGCCTACCTGATCGAACTGGTGGGCGTCGACCACGTGGGCGTCTGCGCCCAGGACGACTGGCACCGATCGGCCAAGGATGCGCGACGCATCCAGCCCTACCTGCCGGGCTACGACTCGGTGGCGGGCAAGGGCGCGCGCGAATTCGGCGCCGACTACCGCATCTATCGCATGGAAGACCAGTTGGGACCGAAGGCGCTCGCGGCCGATTTCCTCGGCGCCGAACTGCGCAGCCGCTATGTCGAGGCCGACGTGCGGAAGATCCTCGGCGGCAACCTGCTGCGCGTGCTCGACACCGTGCTTCGCTAGGTGGCGGGAACGTGGTGGCCATGCAGAACCTGCTTGCCCCGCTGGCCGATTGCGAGATCCGCTATCTCGTCGGCGGCCAGGGGCCGTCGCTGCTCTGCCTGCATCCTGCGAGCGGCGTGCGCATCACGCCGGCATTGGAAGAGCTGATGCAGAGCTTCACCCTCTATTTACCGACGCTGCCCGGGTTCGACGGCACGGCGCCGCCGCGGGTCGCGGCCATGGTCCCGCTGCTCGGCTGCTGGATCGGCGAGTTCATCGACACGGTGATCGGCGCACCGGTCCGGGTGGCCGGACATTCCTTCGGCGGCTGGGTCGCGAGCTGGCTCGCGGTCCAGCGTCCGGCGCTCGTCGAATCGCTCGTGCTGCAGTGTCCCGCGGGCTTCTGGCCGCGGGGCATGCCCCGGCCTGCAGCCGACCCGGCCACCCAACTGGCCCGGACCTATGCCCATCCCGAGCGCCGCCGCGCCGAGACCAAGTCGGACGAGGTCATCGCCGCCAATCGCCGGCTGGCTGTCGAGTACGGTGCCGGCCTGGCGTGCGATGACGCGCTGGTCGCGCGCCTGGCCCAGCTCGAACTGCCGGTGCTGCTGTTGCACGGGCGCCAGGACGGCATCGTGCCGATGGAGAGCGCGCGGCTGGTGCAGGCGGCGATTCCGCACGCCCGGCTCGTTTGGGTGGACGATGCGGCTCACAACATCGAAGTGGATCAACCCCATGTCTACACAAGACTCGTCAAGCAATTCCTCCTGGCCGACGCTCGGCCTGCCTGAAGTGGCCGGGCGACAACTGGCGCCGGACGGTGTCCTGCGCGCCGCGCTCAATCTCAGCAACTTCCTGTTGGTGTCCGGCCGGTCGGAAGCCGGCGAATGGCGCGGCGTGGCGCCGGACATGGCGCGCGCGATGGCGGGCGCGCTCGGCGTTGGCATCGAGTTCATGGCCTACGACACACCGGCCGAAGTGGTCCGCGCCGCCGGCAGCGGTGCCTGGACGGTCGCGTTCATCGGCGCCGACCCGGCGCGCGCCGACCGCATCCGCTTCACCGAGCCCTACGTGGACATCGAGGCAGGCTACCTGGTGCCGCCGGGATCCACGCTGCGGCATGCCGACGAGGTGGACCGGAAGCCGCATCGGATCGCCGCCTTTCGCGGCAGCGCCTACGCGCTCTGGCTGGCCAGCCACCTGCAACATGCCAGCCTGGTGCACGGCGCCACCTTCGACGAGGCCTTCGAGTACTTCAGGCGTGGCGGCATCGACGCGCTGGCCAGCCTGGTCCCCAAGCTGCTTTCCGACCAGCAGGCGTGGCCCGGCAGCCGGATTCTGCCGGGGGCATTCATGACGGTGCAGCAGTCGGTGGGCTCGGACGCGCAGCACCCTGAGGGCGCCCTCTTCGTGCAGCAGTTCGTCCGCGATGCCAAGGCCACGGGTCGCGTCGCAGCCCTGATCGAGCAGCACCGGGTGGCCGGACTCGAGGTGTCGCCCTTGCGCGCCCGTTGACTGGCAGGGGCGGCGCGCGCCCCCACAACAACTGGAGATGGTATGGACGCCTCCCCCTCGCTGATCGACCGCGAACGGTGGAGACACAGGTGATGAAGGGGGCCTCGCAGTCGACGGCATCGAGTGCCAAAGTGGAAGTTCGAACTACCCACTTACAGACGGAGGCCCCGAGATGAATCGTACGACGTATGGCTTGGACATTGCAAAGAACGTGATGCAACTTCATTGGGTTGATGGCGAGACGGGTGAGATCGGGCGCAGGAAGCTGCCTCGATCCAGGCTGAGCGAATTCTTCGCACAGCGGCAGCCGGCGCGCGTGGCGATGGAGGCGTGCGGCAGTGCGCACCACTGGGCGCGCGTACTGGGTGGTCTCGGACATCAGGTGGAGTTGCTGCCGGCGCGACAGGTGCGTGCGTTTGTGCGCAGCAACAAGGACGACGCGGCCGATGCGCGAGCGATCTGGCTGGCGGCGCAGCAATCGGACATTCGTCGGGCACCGGTCAAGACAATCGAGCAGCAAGCGGTGATGTCGCTGCACCGGGCACGGTCGCACTGGGTGAGCGTGCGCACCGCCACGATCAACATGCTGCGCAGCTTGTTGTATGAGTTCGGTGTCGTGCTCCCGGGCGGCAAGAAGGCCGGACTGAAGACGATGGGGGTCAAGCGCGCCGAGATCGACGATCAACTGTCGCCGCTGATGCGCCGGCTAGCTGACCTGCAGCTCGAAACGCTCAAGGAGGTCGAGCGCAGCATCGATCGGCTTGAAGTTGAGATTGCCGAGCAGCAACGCCGGATCGACCAGGCGCGCACGCTGCGCGAAGTGCCCGGCATCGGCGTGCTCGGTGCGACGGCGCTGGCCGCCACGCTGGGCGATGCGAGCGGCTGGCGCTCGGGGCGCGAGTTCGCAGCCAGCCTGGGGCTGGTTCCTGCGCACAGTGGCACGGGCGGCAAGACGCGCGTGGGCCACCTGAGCAAGCGAGGCGACCCCTACCTGAGGACATTGCTCATCCACGGCGCTCGTTCGGTGATCACGCACGCGAAGGCCAAGCCCGCGTGGCTTGAAGAATTGCTGCGACGCCGGCCGCTGAACGTGGCGGTGGTGGCGTTGGCCAACAAGATGGCTCGCACGGCCTGGGCGCTCCTGGCGCACGGGCGGGCGTACCGATCGGAGTGGAAGAGCACTCCGCCCAGTGGCTGCGGCGCGCAAGCGCAGGCGGCTTAGATCAACAACCTGAGACAACAACCTATAGGAGTGGATGCCGCAAAGAGTGCGTGAGTCGAGTTGATGAAGTGATGGTGAAGCGGTCGGACCGCGGGTCGGGTAAAGCTGAATTTTTGTCCGGGCAAGCCTTGTGCGAAGCCCGTACCGGAGATGAGCACCGACCTTGCGCATGACCATCAAGGCCAGTGGGCGGGCTTCGGTCCGATCTGCACAAACAGGCCGGATATAAGACCGCAGTCATTACCGCCAGCCGGAACTTCAAGAACTCGCTTGCCACACGGGAGGCGTCCATATAAGACAAAAATGGAAGTCAGCGAAAAAACCGACGTTTGCCAGCTGATCGACGATGGCGGGTTCAGTCGCTTCCAGGGGATCGCGCTCCTGCTGTGCGGGCTGAGCGTGCTGATGGACGGCTTCGACGTCCAGGTCATCGGCTTCGTCGCGCCCGCCATCGTGCAGGACTGGAAGATCGACAAGGCCAGTCTGGGACCGGTGTTCGTCGCCGGGCTGGCCGGCCTGCTGGTGGGCTCGCTGCTGCTGAGCATGCTGGCCGACCACATCGGTCGGCGCCCGGTGCTCATCGGATCGACTTTCTTCTTCGCACTCTGCATGCTCGCGACGGCGCAGGTGCGGACATTGCCGGAGCTGATGATGCTGCGTTTCGCCACCGGCCTCGGGCTCGGCTCGGTGCTGCCCAACGCCATGGCGCTGGCGGGTGAATACACGCCGCTGCGGCGCCGGGTGACCGTGCTGATGGTCGTCTCGGTGGGTTTCACCGTGGGTGCGGTGCTGGCCGGATTCGTCGCCGCTGCCGTGATGCCGCGCTGGGGCTGGCAGGCCGTCTTCCTCGTCGGTGGCTCGCTGCCGCTGGCGGTCGCGGTCGCCATGGTGTTCCACCTGCCGGAGTCGCTGCAGTTCCTGGTGCTGCGCGGCAGGGATGTCGTTGTCGAGCGCTGGCTGCGTCGCATCGATCCCGCGTTCCATCGCTCGGGCAAGGCCGGCTACCGGGTCAACGAACGGGCCGGCAAGGGCGCGCCGATCAGGCAGCTCTTCACCGACGGCCGCGCGAAGATGACGCTGCTGCTCTGGGGCGTGAACCTGCTCAACCTGCTGAACCTGTACTTCCTGTCCAACTGGCTGCCGACCATCGTGCGCGACGCCGGACTGTCACTGTCGAATGCCGTGCTCGCGGGAACCGCCCTGCAAGCGGGCGGCGCGGTCGGTGCCGTGCTGCTCGGGCTCGTCATCGATCAGGCCGGCTTCCGGCGGGTGCTGATTCCGTGCTTTGTCGTCGCGGGAATCGCCATCCTCCTGATCGGCCGTCCGGGCATCGAACTCCTGCAACTCTTCGCGGCCGTGGTCGTCACGGGCTTCTGCATCGTCGGTGGCCAGTCGGCCATCAATGCGCTGGCTGCCAGCTACTACCCGACCGCGCTGCGATCGACCGGCATCGGCTGGGGCCTCGGTATCGGTCGCTTGGGGTCCATGATCGGACCGATCGTCGGGGCGGAGCTTATTCGCGCGGGACTGCCGAACAGCACCATCTTCCTGGTGTTGGCCGTGCCTGCGGTCTTGTCGGCGGGCCTGGTCGTGGCGATGGGCGGTCCGCGGGCGGGCGGCAATGCCGGCCACGTTGTGGCAGTCCCCAAGGCCGGGCACTAGCGGCAAGTCGAGGCGAGTAGGGCGGGCGGCGGCTTCGCAGCGTTTGCGGTCCTTCAGGCCGGCAGATGGGAATGACTGGAGGCTGGCGCTCTGCAGTCGTTCCGAGTGTCGACCACGATTGTCCGGGTCGCGTCCCATTCCGTGGTGTAGGTTCACAGCCCGGAGAAGGCTGAGATACACGGTACTCAGCGAGCCACTGCGGACAGCCGAGTGGGCGCAGTATCGCTCAGGGTCTGCAAGCCCTCCAACTGCATGTAGCGCCGATTGAGCGACCACTCGTCGTTCTGCTCGAGCATCATCGCGCCGACGAGCCGCGTGATCGAGGCGTCGTTGGGGAAGATGCCCACCACGTTCGTGCGTCGCTTGATCTCGGCGTTCAGGCGCTCCAGAGGGTTCGTGCTGTAGATCTGCGTCCAATGCGCTCGTGGGAATGTCATGAAGGCCAGCACGTCGTTCTCCGCGTCGTCCATCAGGGCGCCAAGCTTGGGGAACTTGTCTCTGAGCTGATCGGCGACCGAGCGCCATTGCGCTCGCGCTGCATCGGCCGAGTCCTGCACGAACACCGTGCCGATGGCGGCCGAGACCATGCGCCGTTGCGTCTTGCCGGCGTGCGCCAGGGCGTTGCGCATGAAGTGGACCCGGCAACGCTGCCAGGTGGCCTTCAGCACCTTCGCAGCCGCCGCCTTGATGCCCTCGTGGCTGTCGCTGATCACGAGCTTCACGCCGCGCAAACCCCGGCGGTTCAGGCCGCGCAGGAAGTCGGTCCAGAAGGGCTCGGCCTCGGAGGCTCCAACCTTCAGGCCCAGCACCTCGCGCTGGCCGTCGGTGTTCACCCCCACGGCCACTATGACCGCCACGCTCACGATGCGCCCAGCCTCGCGGGTCTTCACGTAGGTGGCGTCGATCCACAGGTAGGGCCAGTCGCCCTCGATCTGGCGGCCCAGGAACGCGTTGACGCGCTCGTCGAGCTCGCCGCACAGGCGGCTGACCTGGCTCTTGGAGACGCCGCTCATGCCCAGCGACTTGACCAGGTCGTCCACCGAGCGGGTGGAGATGCCTTGCACGTAGGCTTCCTGGATGACGGCGGTGAGCGCCTTCTCGGCGGTGCGCCGGGGCTCCAGGAACTCGGGGAAGTAGCTGCCCTGGCGCAGCTTGGGGATCTTCAGCTCGACGCTGCCGGCACGAGTGTCCCAGGTCCGTTCGCGGTAGCCGTTGCGGCTGTTGAGACGTTCGGCGGGATTCTTCTCGTCGTAGGCGGCGCCGCAGCGGCCCTCGACATCGAGCTCCATGAGGCGCTGGGCCATGAACTGCACCATCTGGCGCAGGACGTCGACGTCGGCTCCCTTTTCGGCGAGCTCGGCCAATGCCATAGTGGCGGTGGTCATTGTGATTTCCTTTGTGGACAGGTTTGGTGGGTCGCACCTCAAACTTATCCGGACTTCACGATGACCACCCCCGAAGAGAGCGGCCGTTGCACGGCAAGCCGCTTCGGGCTACGCCCTACGCGCCTTGCCGTGCAACGAGTGAAAGAAGACTTACACCACTTCCTGGGACATCACCCGCGTTTCGCCAATCGCGCTTGGATCGCTCGATCAGATGCCGACCAGGAGGCACTGCCGAGGTCGTACCACGGCGCACTGTTGTTCCATCTGAGGCCCATGTGCTCGACGCCCCATGAGTCTGTCAACCCGAACAACGACTCAGAGTCTTTGCGCAAAGTTGAAGCGCCATGAATGACCCCGACAAGAGAGTTTTCAATCGGAAGGAACAGGTCTTCATCCGTATTGGCAAAGACCACGATTCGCCATTCCGATTCGTCGCGCCAATCCATGAGCTTTGAGAAGAACAAAGTCTTATAGTGCGCCTTCAGATGCGCGCCAACATAGCCGGGTTGGCCAAGTGCCTCCAATTGGTCAACATCAATCGCGAACTCATGTGGATCGAGCGAACGTATGAATGATTGGTCCTTGTACTGGACCGGCCCGCACATGTGAATGGAGCCTGGATACGTCGCCTCCACAGCTTCGACAAGTTTGGCCCTGTCGAGGACGAGGCAGACTCCGGTATGAGTGCCGCCGTACTGGGCCCACATCCTCGGTTTCGCCAAGCCGCGACTGAAAATGTCCTTCGTGTGATCCCCAGTCAGTGGCGGCCGATCAAGCGAGAAGCACAGCAACCTTGTGTTGGACTTGAGAGCGGCCGACAGCCATTTCGATGTTTTCTCAAAGTCGTGCTGGCCCAAATCAATGCCTTTGCGGCTGAATAGGTTGAACGTCCAATCCTTCGACTCCCTCGGATCGTTCGTATTCGCAAAACTACCAAGCCGCAAGCTTCGATTCTTCAAGATGAAATCGCGAGCGGTTGCGAGCTTGGTGTAGTGGTAAACGTACCGCTCGTGATCCCGCAAGCCGTAGATCATGGGGAGTATCAAAGCCGTCCCTTGAGGTACTTGCCCGCGCCGCCACTCAACTCGCTGCGGTCGATGAGCTTGCCTTGAAATTGAAAGTCCTGATCGATGCGGACGATCAGCAACTTCTCAAAATCGCCCTGGCTTTTGACCAGCACATGGTCGCCGGTCTTTTCGGGCGAGATGGTTTTGACCTCAACACGCTTCCCGTCAATCGTGCCGTCAGAGCCAGGCGCATGGGTCGCATGGCGGCGAAGCCCAAATTTGATCTCTGCGTAGATTTCGCCTAGTTCGCCCCAGACCTGGAGGTATCGGCCTGTGTTTTCGAAGTGCCGCTCGGCGCAATCGACCAAGTCCTGGAAGATTTCCGTCTGCTTCAGGATGCTGAACGGAAAGCCTTCTCTGCTCCGGACAGGCTGAACTGAGGCGGCGTCTTCCCCTGGCTCGCCCTCAAGTTGCTCCTCGGCCCATTCCCTGTCGATGTACTTCGCTTCCCAAGGGGCGTAGCCGCAGGCGGCAGCGTCAGCAATGTCCTCGGCGCTGTAGCCACGGTCGTGCATGTCGTGCAAAAAATCCCAATCGCTCACGATTCCTCCTCGTCCGCTCCTGCCCAATTGTTGCGACAAGACCTGGGTTTGGCGTTGTGAGTCGGCAACATCGCGCGCCGATGCGACGCAAACCCCAAGATGGCTGCCGGGTTTCAGCCGCGGGCGCGCACTACGGTTGGAAAACCATCCGCGCCGCGCCATTCTCGGACGCTGTCGCCGTGTCATCGCACCCCGTTCTTCAAAGCCGCAATCGCCACGCTGACCGCCGACATGCTGGCGGCGATCACAGCAGCGTAGACGACCGCGCCAACGACCAGCACTTCAAGATACACGAAGGGCTTCGATCTCCAAACCAAGACGATTGACGCCAGAGCTGACTTCTTCATCGTATAGCCACGTCCCTTGAGCTTCCGCGCCAACCGGCCTAGGGCAAACGGAGGGTGGAATGCCTTGTCGAGAAAGCTAGAGAGATTGGCGTATAGAGAGAACACGGCAGTCAGCGCACAGATGTAGAACACCATCGTCGGTAGCCAGTTGCCGAAGTCCAATCGCGAAAAGTCAAGCCGAGCCCATGCGACCAACGCAATCGAAGTCATCAGAGCCATCGGCGTCAAATTCCTGAGAAACTCAAGAAATGCGGAACGTCCGGGACCAAGGATGTGCATGTGCTGAGTCTAAAGCCCTCATCATTGGGCCTCGCCGGCACGCCCGCTCTTACCGTGTCCGGGTGGTCTACGCGCGTCCGCGCGTAGTTTTCAGAGGGGAATGCTCGCTCATTGCCGGGTAGGCCGCGTCCCGCCTACCTTCATAGATTCGGGCGGACAACGTCTAAACGTCAGCACGATTGCGTGTCTGAGCCGATTCGGTCGCGGATGACTGCTATCAGCGTTGACTCAGACATCTAACTCGCACGCATCGAACTTCCGCAACCAGTCTAAAGCCTGCTTCCGATGTCGCGATGCTCCAACCCTCTGAGGCCTACTACGGGGCACCGACGGGGCCGCACAGGCTACTTCGTCTTTTTGGGAGATGAACGACGCGCGCCTGCGATGGTGTGCATGTTGGCCAGCGCGGTGGCCAGCAGCACGCGCGTGCGCTCGTGAATCTCCTTTTCCTCACTCAGCTGCTGATGAAGATCATCCAGTCGTTGCTGCAGCCCTTCGGCCTGGAGCTGGACTTGCGCCACAAGCGTTGTCTGCTTGGCAAGTTGATCGCGAAGCTCACGTTCGAGTTGCTGGGCGGCCTGCTCGGTTGCGCGCAAGGTCCGACGCCCAACCTCCAGTGTCAGCGCCGCGGCTTCCTCGCTCTGGATACGCCGTTGCTGCTCCTTGGCGGCCTCGGCCTCCAGTTGCTTCGCCGCCTGCCGCGCCCGGTCCACCTCGGCCAGCATGCGCCTTTCCTGGGCGGCATGGCGCGCTTCGGCTTGGCGTAGATCCTGGTCCTTCGCGGCCACTGCTTCGGCGTGCTCCCGACGTATCCGTTGCTGGGTTTCGCCCGCCTGAGAGAGCAGGGCAGTCAGCCGCTTGATGTCGTCGTCCAGGCCGATGCGCACCCGGTGCGCCTCGATGGCGTGCTCCTTGAGCTGCCGCTCCAGGGTTTCACGCGCCTGCTGTGAGGACGCCAGTGCCGAATCGAGGCTGACCCGCGCCTGGGCGAACGCATCCTCTCGCTGCGCGAGCGCTGCCTGCGCCTCGACCAGCGCGTTCCCGCGTTCTTGGAGCTCTGAGCGTGCCGATGCCAGTTCGCCGCGCTGAACTTCCTCGGCCTCGCGCCGCGCGGTCTCCCAGAGCAGCCGCGTGGCGTTTCTGACGCTCACGGGCACGCCGTCCGCGTCGTTTCCTGCCGCCGGGACAGTGCCGCCGGCAAGGCGCTGCCCCAGCGACGCAAACCATCGTTCGAGCATGGGGCTCACGGTATTGGGGGATCCCCGCCCGATCTTCTGGCGCACGCGCTCGATGGTGGGCCGCAGGCCTTCGGAAAGCAGCCCGTCGGCGGCCTTGAAGACGTCGTCTTCCTGGATGCCGCGGGAGGGTGTTTGTCGAATTTCGTTCATGTTGTGACCCTCGTACTTTCCGTAAACAACCGCCCTGCCTAGCCCAATATTTACCCTCGATAAGGGATAGTTATCGTGACTTATTTATGTATGATGTAGCAGATCATACATCTTACATATGAATCTATGCCAATTCAGCCCGCCCCGGCATCAGCGCTGATCCCCACGCCCGAGCGGCGGCCTGCGCTCGATCCGGCACGCCTTCACCAAATGGCCGAGGACGCGGCGCGCGCGCTGATGCGCGAGGGCGAATCGGCCAACACGCGCGCCTCCTACGGCTCGGCGATGCGCTACTGGGCCGCCTGGTATGCCGCGCGCTACGGCCAGCCGCTGCACCTGCCCGTGCCGGTGCCGGTCGTCATCCAATTCATCGTCGACCATGCCGCGCGCAAGGCCGACGTCGATGGCGAAGCGGGCCTGTCAACGGGATTGAAAATCGCCTTGATCAGCGAGTTGCCCCCTGACGTCGACCAGGCGCTGGTGGCCAACGGTTACAAGACGCGCCTGGGCGCGCCCGCGCTCAACACGCTCGTGCACCGCATGGCCGTGCTGTCCAAGGCGCATCAGCTGGCCAAGGAAGCCAATCCTTGCGCGGATCCGCTGGTGCGCGAGCTGCTCGGCAAGACGCGCCGTGCCTACGCACAGCGCGGAGCGCGCCCGGCCAAGCAACGCGCGCTCACCAAGGATCCTCTGCAGGCGCTCCTGGCCACCTGCGACGAGACCTTGCGCGGCAAGCGCGATCGCGCGCTGCTGCTGTTCGCCTGGGCCACCGGCGGGCGCAGGCGCTCCGAGGTCGCGTCAGCGACGCTGGAGAACCTTCGGCGCATCGAGGCGCGCTCCGCCTCAGTCTCCTATCTGTACACCCTCACCCACTCCAAGACCAACCAGGCGGGTGTCGAGCGTCCCGAGGACGTGAAGCCTCTCGTGGGCAGCGCGGCGCTGGCCATGCAGGCTTGGCTCACCGAGTTGAAGGAACGGGGGATCAAGGAAGGCGCGCTCTTTCGCCGCATCCGCAAAGGCGGCCACCTCGGCGAGCCATTGGCACCCGCGGCCGTGCGCGACATCGTGAAAAAGCGCTGCGCACTGGCCGGTGTGGAGGGGAAATTCTCGGCGCACTCGCTGCGCGCGGGCTTCGTGACCGAAGCGGGCAAGCAGAACATGTCATTGCCCGAGACCATGGCCATGACCGGACACCACAGCGTCGCGACGGTCATGGGCTACTTCCGCGCCGAGAGCTCGCTCAACAGCAAGGCCAGCCGGATGCTCGACGAGGAGTGAAGGCGACATTGACGCCTTCGAGAACTTTCCTGTCCTCGCGCATACCATGGCGCACACTGTGGTGAAGCAGGCGTGTACATGATGGTAATATACAATTCATGATTGACCTGAGCGGCGTGACGGGCTTCAACTGGGATGAGGGCAACGCCCGCAAGAACGAAAAGCATGGTGTTTCCATGGCCGAAGCCGAGCAAGTCTTCTTCAACGCGCCCTTGCTGCTTTTGGAAGATACCGTCCACAGCCATCGGGAACCCCGGCTCCACGCCTTGGGCAAAACCGATGACGGACGCCCATTGCACATCACGTTCACTTTGCGCCAATCGAGCCTGTTGATCCGCGTCATTTCAGCCAGGGACATGCACCGAAAGGAGCGAGCCATCTATGAACAAGCAGACTAAAGCGATCCCGACGTTCACCACCGAAGCGCAAGAACGTGCGTACTGGGAAAAGCATGACTCCACGGACTACCTTGACTGGTCGAAGGCCAAGAAGGCTACGCTGCCCAACTTGAAACCCACGACCAAGACGATTTCGCTGCGCTTGCCTCAGCACCTGCTGGACTCGATCAAGGTGGCGGCGAATGCCCGCGATGTGCCTTACCAGTCGCTGATCAAGGTCTGGCTGCAGGAAAAACTGCACACTCACTGACCCGACGAGTCCTGCGGGAGCGGCCTCTCCCATCATCCGAGCCCGACCATCAGATGGGCAAATGCTTGAGCTGGGATTTCGACGGTCCTGTCATCGCGCGCATCGCGCCGCAATTTACCGGCCACCGCCCGAAGGCACTTTCGCGCTGAGACGCCGCTGCGCATCGATGTGCCTGCGTTGCCGAAAACAGGAGATTCATCAAATATGGCTCCAGTTGATGCTATATTTGATGCAAATTAGGAGAAACGCATGCGCACCACCGTGACGTTGGACGACGAGCTGCTCAGCCAGGCACGAACATTCACTGGCATCCAGGAAAACTCCGCGCTCATCCAGCAAGCGCTCAGGAGCTTGGTGCAGCGGGAGGCGGCTCGACGGCTGGCGCGATTGGGGGGAAGTGCGCCGCACCTTGAAGCGCCCCCGCGCCGGCGAGGAGAGGTCGCCGATGATCCTCGTTGACACCTCAGTGTGGATCGATCATCTCGCTCGAAGCGATTCGCAACTGCAGTCGCTGCTCGAGGAAGGTGAAATTCTCATGCACCCCTACATCGTCGCCGAGATCGCACTGGGCAGCCTGCCACAGAGAGATGAGACTGTCGGCGCGTTGCAGGCGCTGCCGGAGATACCGTTGGCACAGCACGTCGAGGTGATGGCGTTTCTCGACAACGAAAAACTCTTCGGCATCGGCATCGGCTATGTCGATCTCCACCTTCTTGCGGCGACCCGTCTCGCCGCCGGGACCAGACTTTGGACGCGCGATCGGCGCCTTCTGCAGGCCGCCCTGCGTCTCGATCTGGCAGCCTTTGCTTCCCGTTGAGCGTCGCGTCGCTTGCTGTTCCCGAGGTGGTTGATCGATGTCAAAGGCTTACAGGTTACGCAGGACGTGCTCGCGCGCATCGCATGCCAGCTGCGCGGACGTATAGAAATCCATCAGCTGGCTGTTGAGCAAGGCCGCCAGGAGGGCATCTGGATAGTGCCGCTTGAGGTAGCAGGACACGTCGACCAGCAACCAGCAAGGGCCGTCCGAGCGCGAAATTACACTGCTGCGCGAGGCAGGAAGCCATCCGAATGGATGAGCACAATGCAACGTCCAGAGACTGTATTCGCAGGCAGAGGACTATTGACCGAGTGATGAAACAACGCGGTCAGGGGCTTCGTAGCACTGGCGCTTGCACCCTCTCCTTCTGAACGGCAGCCGCGGCACCGCTTCGCCGGGCGCCATGGAGTACCCGACTTGACGTGGCGGCAACAATGTAATAACATTGTTGTCACTGGAGAAGCTATGCAAGTCACCATTCGGACCATCGGCAACAGCAAGGGCGTCGTACTGCCCAAACCCCTTCTGGCACAAGCCGGCCTCGGCGATGACCAGATCGCGCAAATGACAGTCGAGGACGGTGCCATCGTCCTGCGCAAGGCGGCCCTACCGGTGCGCACAGGCTGGGCCGAGGCCGCACAGGCCTTGGCCGCGAAGGGCGGCGACGAACTAGTAATGGGCGAGTTTGGGAACGAGGTAGACGCGGAGCTGGCTTGGTGAAGCGCGGCGATATCTGGCTGGTGAATCTTGACCCCACAGTAGGCAGCGAAATCAAGAAGTCGCGCCCCTGCGTGGTGGTGTCGCCTTCTGAGTTGAACGACCATCTGCGCACGGTCATCGTTGCACCGATGACCTCGAAGGGCTTTGCGGCTCCGTTCCGGGTCGCGGTGACGCATGGCGGCACCAAGGGCTTGATTCTGTTGGATCAGGTGCGGACGGTAGACAAGGTGCGCTTGGCCAAGAAATTGGGTGCGGTATCCTCGAAGACGCTGACGGCGACCTTGAGTACGCTGCAGGAAGTTTTCGCTGAGTAAGGGACTGGACTTGCCCCTGTTGCGCGGACGGGTTGGGACTTGATTCTCAAGTCGAATTGACGTCTCCCCCTTATCCGGTCAGTTCAAAACTGGAGTTGGGCGGTTTTCGGCTTGTTGATCTGACCTCTTTTTGACGAACTCACTGGGGGTCAGGTGGCCCAGTGATCCGTGCGGGCGGTGATGGTTGTAGTCATGCTGCCAAGCCTTCAACTTCTCACGCGCATCCTGCATCGTAATGAACTCGTTGACGTTCAGGAATTCGTCGCGCAAGCGACCGTTGAACGATTCGATCAGCCCGTTGTCCGTAGGCTTGCCGGGGCGCGTGTAATCGAGCTTCACTCCGCGTCGCCAGGCCCATTCATCGAGCGCTTTCGAGGTGAACTCTGTGCCGTTATCCACCGTGATTGCCTTGGGCCAGCCACGCTCGACGGCAGCCTGGTCGAGGGCCTTCCCAACGCATCGACCCGTGAGCCGGAAGTTGGCCTCTAGAGACACACTCTCGCGACTCCACTGATCGATCACCGTGAGCACGCGGAACGCTCGTCCATCGAGCATCTGATCATGGACGAAGTCCATGCTCCAATGCTGGTTGGGACCCGTCGCCGGCACGGGGCGACCGCGCTGTAGGCTGATGCGCTTGCGGCGTTTGACCTTCATGCGAAGCTGCAGCCCTTCCAGTCGGTACAGACGATAGACCCGCTTCTTGCCGACCGCCCAACCTTCGCGCTTGAGCATTACCAGCACCCGCAAATAGCCGAAGCGTGGACGGTCCATGGCGATCTCCCTGATGCGCAGGCGCAGCGCGCTTTGATCGCGCGCCTCGCTCTTTTGATACCAAACCGACGGGCGGAGCAACGCAAGCCGGCACGACCGCCGCACATTCACCTTGAAGCGCTCCTGCATCCAGGCTGCCAGCTCGCGCCGCTTGGCAGCCTTCAGAGCTTTTTTCGGACGACCTCCTGCAGGATCTGCTTGTCCAGGGTCAGGTCGGCCACGATGCGCTTCAAGCGTGCGTTCTCGTCTTCGAGCATCTTCAGGCGCTTGAGCTCGGTCACGCCCAGGTCGCCAAACTTCTTCTTCCATGTGTAGTAGGTCGCCTCGGACACACCGATCTGGCGGCACACATCGACCACCGGCGTGCCCGAATCGGCCAGCCGCAACACATAGGCGATCTGCTCTTCGCTGAATCTCGATCTCTTCATCGCTTCTCCTTCCTGCCCTCGCGGGCCGGCCGAACAAGCCACCTTACCTCCAGTTTTGAAAAGTCCGGAATTCGGGGGAGACGTCAATTCCATCAGGGCCGAAGCGCGCTTGCGTCCGAAGGCCGGATGTATGTTTGCAACCTTTCCCTGTTGCCGGAAACGTAAGAGAGCCTTGCAAACTGGAGGCGTCCATGTATGGAGGCGTCCATGTATGTCCACCGGCGGTGTGGCGCATGCCACGCAGACGCCGACGGTGGTCAAGTCGTGTTCGAAGCGAGGCGGCTGCTTGGACTTGCGTTGTAGTTCCTTTTTAAACGTTGCCGGCGAGATCTGTCCGAGTGCGCTGTGACGCCGGCGCGGGTTGGGCGCCTTGGTCGCTGTGGTGGATCACGCTGTCGGGCCTGCGCTGTTGCAGCGCCATGTTCAGCGCCGCAAGCACGAGATCGGCGGTCATATGCTCGCCGATGGCCCAGCCCACGATACGCCGGCTCCAGACATCCAGCACGACGGCCAGGAAGATGACGCCCGCCCAGGTAGGCACGTAAGTCATGTCGGCGACCCACAGCTCGTTGGGGCCGCCGGCGATGAACTCGCGCTTGACCAGATCGAGTGCTGGGTCTTGGCCCACCTGGCGTGTCGGTTCACCTCGATGCTGGAGGAGTCGACCACGATGTTGTCGACACCCTGCTCGATCAGCCAGCGGTGCAGCCACCAGCCGTCGCGACCGGCTTCGTAGCACGAGTGCACCTGGGCCTGCGGCTCGAGCTTGCAACGCTCCCGGGCCTTGACGATGCAGTGCGCAACTGCGGCCGTGTCGCCGGCGTCCACGTTGTATCGGCTCGGGCCGCGGCCGCCACCGCTCGCCGTCAACGTCCACTTCTTGTCGCCGAGCTCGAAGCTCATGTACAGGTCGCCCGCGATCGCCGTGTCCTTGATTTGTGGGACTGCTTGGGTTGTCGACATTTCCGGCTCCTTTGCGTAGAGGTTGAGAGATCCCGTTTTAGCTAACCGGGTCTCGCTCGGGTAGTCCCACATAGCATCTTTCGCCGGCCCGAGCGCTCGCAGGCCTTTCTCTCGAGCTTCGGTCCCATCCGCCAGCACTTCGCGCTCAAGCACCATCTGTTGCGCGCATCGCTCTACCGCAAGCAACTGGCCGCGCGCTTCGACGCCTGGCGCCTTTGCACCGACGTCGCCCAAAATCCGTGCGCCGCCTTCTGAGAGATCCACCTCCAGCCCTTTTTCAACCCGCCATCGCTAACGTGACAAAGCCCCAACGAATAGTGCATTCGCTTGATCACCTTGCCCAGAGCGTCGATCCTCGCTGGAGCTTCGCTTTTCTTCTCGCCGCAGGTTACCGTGCGGCATTGCCGCGACAGCACCGACCTGGCTGCCTCGGGCGCTATTGGCCCATGGATGACAACTTGGTCAAAGCGCCCTTCGCCTGACGACAGGGAATGAGACCCGATTTTCTTTTGGCTCAGCGCCGATCCTGCGCTTCGCCTCGGCGCGTGAGGATGCGCGATGGCCATGGGGCATGACCAGGACATCGCTTGTGGCCAAGCTCAAGAGCCGCTGCGCGAAACTGCCGGATAGAAAGTGGACAAGCGTCGAATGCTTGATCTTGCAGACAAAAACCAAGTCAGCCCCAATGCCCTCCTGTTGGATGGCGGTTTGGCGCGCAGGATCTCCGTGCCCAACGACGGACGTCACCCGGTTCTTACGCGTATCGAACGGCTCCGTAAGCCGGGACAGCCAACTCTGCGCGTGCTGCCGAAACTCTTCAGTTTCGGTCAG
Source organism: Variovorax sp. SRS16 (assembly GCF_901827165.1). Lineage (NCBI taxonomy): Bacteria > Pseudomonadati > Pseudomonadota > Betaproteobacteria > Burkholderiales > Comamonadaceae > Variovorax > Variovorax sp. SRS16. Next base: position 147,505 of record NZ_LR594668.1, on the reverse strand, counting down.
CGTAGTCTGGGAATGAAAGAGCTCGAGCTCCGATTCGACGAAGGCACAGGCGTATCTCACCAGTTCCTTCGATTCTGTGCTGAAGTCGACGGCAACAAGCGCGTGGCCGTACGGTCGGGATGCCTCTCTTTTGACCACGAGCACCGGGCATCGGCAACGACGCATCAGTTGGTCGACTATTGTCCCTTGCCAGAACGTCTTGAGGTTGCGCCGGCTTCGCTGGTCGATGACAAGCAGGTCGGCACAAGTTCCCTCTTCCACGACGTGATCCACGGTTCCACCAGTACGGGATACGGCGTCAACGATGATGCCATGGCGTCGAGCCAGCTGTCGTGCGCGCTGCGCGAGGCGCTCGAAAGGGTCCGGAAGATTCAGATTCGGCACCTCGACGAAGTACATGATTCGAAGCTGGGCGCGGCGCTCGACGGCAACAAGCGCAGCACGTTCCAGGGCTTGCTCTCCTTGCGTCGAGAAGTCCGTGATGGCAAGTATTGAATTCATGATCATGGTCATTCCTGGACGAGCAAAAACCTACCTCTCGCACTGCACGGAGCGACTGGTTGACGAGAATGAAACGCCCCGATTCAGGTTGTGTGATCGACGCTGACTTTGGGCTGGAACGGAAACGCAGCGACTTTCACCGCGCATTCATCGCCATGCGTGTGCGCGCCGGTGAGCGATGGAGCCCACCTTCAAACTTATCGCGCGGGGTTTAGGCCCGGCGATTGATGGATTGCGCTGAGAAGGGAGAAGCGAATCGCCGGGCAGAGGAATGTGCGGCCAGCTGACGAAACCTCGCCGCACCTGCCGCCATTCGGGCCAACACAATCGTCCCTGTCAGGAGAGGCAAGACAGCTGCAAATGTGCCGAGGGAGACATCTAGGAAAGTCATGAGGGCATCTTACGAAACCGGAGCGCCATCGGCAACCAAGCCCACACACTCCCTGCCAGATAGAGATTCACGATGGCTCAGTTGGGCGAGGGCTCGGGCCGACCTGCTCTGAGGAAACCGCGCCGACGGTCAAGCGCGTGATCTCGTGCGCGAACGAGCGGGGCTGGCTGGTGGTTGTCGCGGCCTGGTCACTTGTCTTAAGCCAGCCAGCGCCGGATTCACGAGCTTTGGGTCGGCGCCGACTGCATAGACTGCATAGGCCGGGTACAGAAATTCAGGCGTATCCGGCACCCTTCGCAAACGACCAGTTTCAAGGTGAGTTCGCACGACATCGAGGCGAAAGTATCCAGTACCTCCGGCTTCCAGAAGGTACTCCCGCCCAAGCGGCCCCAACCCCGCCCTGACGGCAGCATTGGACAGGCCCGGATACGCGAGCCAATGCTGAGTGGCGAAGTCTGATCCCCAGTCGACGTAGACGTAGTCCAATGGGCTGGGAATCCGCGGGCGTTTCGAAGTGGTGACCATGACGAGCTTTTCCTCGATCAACAGTTCGACGCGAAGGCCGGGACGTTGCTGCGGCGCGTAGACGATGGCGATGTCCAAGACACCGGAGGCGGTCTTGTCGAGCAGTTCGGCAGGGACTCCAACTTCCGTGCGGATGGCCAAATGTCCTGCCGCTGACCGCATCCACAGGAGCCACTGCAGCAAGAGCGGATCCCAGAGGCTGACATCGCAGCCCACAGAGAGCACGGCGCGTCGTCCGGTTGGCACCGCAACCTGGTGGCGTGCCCGCTCCCAAACCTGTATCAAGCTCGTCGCGTGCGGCAGGAATTGCTCGCCTGCCGGCGTCAGCGCGGCGCCAGCTTTGTTTCTGACGAAGAGGACGCGGCCTAGCAACTCCTCCAAGGTGCGCACCCGGGCGCTTACCGAGGTAGGGGTCACATGCAACTGCTCGGCGGCGCGCAGAAAGCTGCGCGTGTGCACGATTTCAAGAAAAGTCTGAGCCAGGATGAGGTCCATGCGCTCTCCTATCATTAAATGCGAAAGTATTGCATTTATCTGGCAATAAATGTCGTTTTACTTTGATTGACGACAGGATCAGGATTGACTCAAGAGATCCTCAAAACGCCCGCACATCGAGAGCAGCGCCCAAACTTCGGGCAATCGCCGGTCGGCTGGCTTGTTGACGAAAAACCATCGATATATGAAACCCCAGGCAGAGAGGCCTATGTTGACCACCTTGCTCACGCGTCTTTCAGGGCCACCACCGTCCGTTCGAGCACTGCCTCATGGCCGCTCGAGGCGTACGCTCGCTGTCAAGTCAGCTCGGGAAAATCCGGCAGTCGACGATGGCATGCGCGTGTTGGTTGATCGGCACTGGCCTCGGGGCTTGGCCCGAGAAGGTTTGATTACCGATCTGTGGCTCAAGGAGGTCGCACCCAGCACGCGCCTGCAAAGCTGGTACGGGAGCGATCCGAGCAGGTGGCCAGCCTTCTCGCTGCGGTACAGAGCCGAGATTCAATTGCATGAAGACCTGTTGGATCTGCTGGTGGAGCTTCGAACGCGCGGACAGCTCACGCTGCTCTGCGATGCGAGCGACATCCTGCACAGTCATTGTGTCGTGCTGCGCGACACCATCATCGAAAGGCGCTTCTCGCGCCGCATACGCAAAGGAGCGCAACCATGAAAGCCAGCGACATCATGACCACGCCTGTCATTTCGGTCAGGCCGGACGCGAGTCTGCACGAGATCGTCGAGGTACTCCTGGTGCATCGCATCAGCGGTGTGCCGGTCGTCGAAGATGGGAAGGTGGTAGGTCTCATCGGTGACGGGGATCTTCTCCATCGATACGAGATCGGCACTGACCACTGGACCGACTATCGAACTTGGTGGCAGCGCTTGACGCGACTGGATCCGGCGCCGGGTGCCTACGTCAAGGCACATGGGGGACACGCCAGAGACATCATGAATCGGGACGTAGTCTCAGTTTCCGACGATACCCCCGTGGCCCAGATCGCCGTCATCTTCGAAGCGCGTCACATTCGCAGGATACCGGTGATGAGAAATGGACAGATGGCCGGATTGGTGACCCGCGCCGACCTCGTACGCGCACTTTCGAAGAGCTCGGCCCTCGCTGCAGATTCCGCGACGTCACGCGTCGATGACGAATCGATCCGCAAGCAGCTACTGACAGAGCTGAACGCGCAGCCATGGTGGTCCGATACATGGTCGAACGTGTTCGTGCAGGAAGGCGTCGTGAGCTACGTTGGCGTCGTGCAGCGAACATCCGATCGCGAGGCGGCGCGCATCGCCGCCGAGAACATCCCGGGTGTACGAAGCGTCGAGGATAGGCGCATGACATACGGGGATTGGCAGCCGATGTTTTGAAGCCCTAGCAGGCCGCTGAAGTACCAGTCGCGCGGCAGTCATCCGGCGTCCTGAAGTGGGCGGTTGCACGATTTCGGGGTTTCAGGCTCGCTGCCGTCACCGTTATCGCGCTTCGCGGGCCCGTTCTCGGCTCCCGTTTCCCCTCTACGAGGCCACCGGACGGACTTCTGCCAAGGTCCGCATGCGCACGAGGTTGTAGGCGGCCATCGTCAGCACGAACAACTGGTCGACCTTCTTGATGCCGCGCACCATCACCTGCCGGATGGGGCCGACGAACTTGGCCCAGCCGAAGCCCTGCTCGATGAGCTTTCGCTTGCGCTGCGAGATCGCATAGCCCTCGCTCCGGGCGATCTCGTCGGTCACCGCCGAACGACGCCCCGCTTTGTTCTGCGCGACGTGCGGCGTGACCTTCATGCAATGCAGCGCCTCGATGAACTCGGCCGCGTCATAGCCCTTGTCGGCGCCGAGCGTGACCTCGGTATCCGCACTCGCGGTGGCTTGGCGCGCGTCCCTGATCATGACCTTGGCCGCTTCCCGTTCGGCGAAGCCGTCGGCCTGCGTGACCATCGCGTTGACGACCAGGCCGTGACGGTTGTCGGTGAGCGTGTGACCCATGTAGCGCAGCTCGCTGGCCGTCTTGCCCTTGCGGTACAGCTTCGAATCGGGATCCGTCTTCGACTCGTGCGTTTCGTTGCTACGTCGCTGCCCCTTGAAGTCCCCGCCACTGCCGCCACCGTCGTCACCGTCCTTGCGAACGAAGCTCTTGTGCCCGGCCCAGGCCTGAATCAACGTGCCGTCGACGCTGAAGTGCTCACCCGACAACCAATCCTTGTTCTCGGCCGTCTCCAGCACTTCGTTGAAGAAGGCGACCACTGCGTCGTGCTTGATCAGGCGCTGGCGATTCTTGCTGAACACCGTCGGCACCCAAACCGCGTCGTCCATCGCCAGGCCGATGAACCAGCGAAACAACATGTTGTATTGCGTCTGCTCCATGAGCTGGCGCTCCGAGCGGATGCTGAACAGGATCTGCAGCAACATCGCGCGCAGCAGCTTCTCCGGCGCGATGCTCGGGCGGCCGCCCTTGACGTCGGCCTCGTACATCCGAGAGAACAACTCGTCCATCTTGGCCAGCGCCTCGTTGACCATCACCCGGATGCGGCGCAGCGGATGGTCGGCAGGAACGAAGTCGTCCAGCCGTCTCATGGTGAACAAGCCTTCGGTGAATGTGTCAGGTCCGCGCATCGGAGCAGGTTTCGTGGGTCTGCAAAGACAACGCCTCAGGCCCAATTTCGGGGGACCATCCGGTGAGGTATTTCAGCAGCCTGCTAGGTCGACTTTTGCAGATTGATGAATATTGAAGAGAGGCGCTGTGTTTCAAAGTATCCTCATACCGGTCGACAGTACCGATTTTTCCGACAAGGCGATGAACGAAGCCATCGATCTGGCCGCCGAGCATCATGCGAAGCTGGTGGCGCTCAAGGTCGTACCACGGTACGCGATGAACTACTTCGACGGCATGGCGGCGTTCTCGCCGGCCGAAATTGCCAGTGCCGAGGCTCGCTCTGTGGGCGCTGCACAGCAGACCCTGCAGGTATTTGTGGAACTCGCCGAGGCGAACGGAGTACGCCTGACGACAGCAATAGCGATCTCGGATTGCGTTGCCGACGCGATCGTCGGAGCCGCGGTCAAGCATGGCAGCGACCTGATTGTCATGGCTTCTCATCGTCGTTCGGGATTCGCACGCTTGGCGATCGGCAGCAAGACGGACCAGGTATTGGCTCATTCGAAGGTGCCAGTGCTGGTTATCCGTTAGGGATGGTCTGCAAAATCGGCGCGCGATGTGCATGATCTGGCCCCATGATTGCCAAACGCGTAACTCCCCCGAATCAGCTCGGCCTGGGCCTGAACCTTTCGACCAAGAAGACGCGCAAGCGCGAGTTTCTCGATGGGATGGATCGGGTGGTGCCCTGGGGCGCGCTGGTGCAGATCGTTGAGCCGTACAGCCCGCGGGCCAAGACGGGTCGCCCGCCATTTGCGATCGAGACGATGCTGCGCATTCACTACCTTCATGTATGGACCCGACGCCTTTTGCAAGCTCTCGTTGATGATGAGAAACAGTCTGCACACATGTATTCGGCTTGCTTGGTGGGCGACCGATACACGCCCGCAGCCTTGATGAGATCCGCGCACCCCGTCCTTATCAGCAGTGCGGCTTGAGACGTGCTCAGCCGGCAAGTAGTACAGGATCACGGGGCGCTGGTTCAACCAATTTCGTCATCGCGCTCGAGAGGCATCGCAAACCAGTGCTGGGGTTCTTCTCCTCCATCCAGATGGGAAACTTGGATTCGGTTCTGCCAGCAGTTGGCAGATCAGGCTGCGGTAGCTTCGGCGTATCGTGCATCGCCGCTCAGCAGTGCCTGCACGAGCCGAGCATTCTTGTTGGCCAGCGCCACGGCCGCTCGGTTGTACCCGCGTCGCAAGATCAACTCTTGCAGCCAGCGGCTTCGCGCATCATTCTTGCTGGCCACGTAAATCAAGACTGCGCGTGCCCCCTGGATCAGCAAAGTGCGCAGGTAGGTGTTGCCACGTTTGCTGATGCCTCTGAGGCACGACTTCCCGCCTGATGAATACTGCTTGGGCACAAGGCCGAGCCAGGCCGCGAGATGCCTGCCGTTTTTGAACTCCTTGGCCTCGCCAACGGCTGCCACAATGGCAGTGGCCGTGATCGGTCCGATGCCCGGCACGGCCGAGATCTTCTTGCACAGGGCTGATTGCTTCATGAACGATTTGATGTAGGTCTCAGCAAGAGCAATCCGCGTTTCGAGTGCGTGGAATTCCTGGAAGAGCTCCATCATGAGCGTCTGACAGAAGCGGGTAAGTTCGCCTTCACCTTCCTTGAGGATGTCAGGCATGGCACGTCTGAAGGCTGTGGGTGACTTTGCGATCGTGATCCCACGCTCGCCAAGCAGGCCTCTGACCTGGTTGATGAGAGCCGTGCGCTGATGCACCAGCGATTCGCGAACGCGATGCACCGCCTGAATATCTTGCTGTTCGACCGACTTCACCGTGACGAAGCGCATAGCTGGCCGAGAAGCGGCCTCGACGATCGCCTCCGCATCATTGCGATCATTCTTATTCGTCTTGACGAAGGGCTTGACGTACTGCGGACTGATGAGGCGTACCTCGACGCCCAACTCCTGGAAACGTCGAGCCCAGTGATGCGCCGAGCTGCACGCCTCCATGGCAATGACACGAGGTCGAAGCTCTTGCACAGCGTCAATGAAAGCAGATCGCCCAACCTTGGCGCGATGCAAAACATGGCCACGGCGGTCAGCGCCGTGCAGTTGAAAGACGCGCTTGGCCAGGTCGATGCCGAGAATTTCGATTTCCATGACGAACCTCCAGCAACAGCGGTTGACGAGATGCCCAGTTTCCCCGAAGGGTGGCGTCGGGTCCATCTCATTAGCAGTGGTTCGGGCTGAGCGACCCCGCAATGGAGGAGGCGCTGCACGACGTGCCGCTGTACCGGGAGTTTGCGGGTTCTGTCGCGATAAGCCGGTCAGCCACAATCCAGTCCATGGTGCCGCTGCACGTCCAACTTGCGAACTCAACCCTGCGAGGGGTCATCAGGCGTTTGCATTTCCCGCTGGAGATCATGCTCGTGTGCGTTCGCTGGTACGCGGCCTATCCTTTGAGCCTGCGCAACCTGGAAGAGATGATGGCCGAGCGCGGGGTGCTGGTCGACCACGCCACCGTCCACCGCTGGTCACGGAAGATGCTGCCCGTGTTGGCCAAGGTGTTTCGTCGGCCGTAGAAGAAAGTAAATCTGATACCGGCAACGCACGCCGCTTGCCTATGACGGCCACCCCGGCAGTCACAGATTTACCGTCACAAGAAAGAAAGCAAATCTGATACTTCGCAACCGCGCAAACAAAATTTGATACTTCGCAAATCCAAGCGCGCAAGGGCTACGTAAGGCGTTGAATCATGAGGGGTTTCGCGCCACGCTTCTCGACGCCGCTGGACGCGCCACGTCCGCGTGGTTCGCCGATGCTAGAAGGCTTCAGTCCCAAGCTTGGCAGGCGGGTCCGCCTGTTCAATCGGTCGACATTTCGTCAGTGGGTTCGCCTGGAAGTCGATCCGGCGGTTCTGTCACTTTGCGAACGCCCTGTTCGCTCGAGTCCTGCGCCCGGGTCTCGCGTCGTCGATTTCTGGGTTCAGCGTGACGCCGGCGAACAGTTGCTGCTCGTCGATGACGAGCAGGATGAACTCGCTCCCACTGCGAGCGACATCCCCGTGCAACGCGTTGCGGCAGCGGACCTCGCCGCCGCGGCGACATTGATCGACAATTGGCAGCGCATGCTGCCAACGATCGTTTCGACACGAGCCTGGCACTCAGGCGCATTGGCGGATTCTGTACAAGAGTGCGTGCGCGAACCGATGGCCCTCTCCCGCCTGGAGCGCGCGTTCGCGATGGGCGATCCGCCCGTTGTGCGCGGTGCGGTCTTTGAGCTACTGCGCAAGGGCCGCCTGATCGCACCGTCGCTGCACAGCCAGCCATTGACGCCCGACACGATCTTCGGGCCCGCCTCATGAATCGCCGAACTGCTCGCGAACTCGATCCGTCCTCTTGGCCGGCGTTCGACGCTTCCGCGCTACGCAATCCTCAGCGGACGAACTATTTCGCTCGACGTCAAGCCATCGAGCTGTACGTCACAAACACCTCGTTGACGGCGATCGAAGCCAGCACCGGCGTCAAGCGCGGGCATCTGTATCGCCTTCTTGATCACTGCCTCGCGCCCCACGAGGACGGTCGCGTCTTCGGATGGCGCGCACTCGTGCCGTACGCGCGCGTCGCGCCGTATCAACGCATCGCCAAAGTTCGGCTGCGCCCCAATGGGTCCGGCGCCGCAGGCGCGTTCGACGAGTTGATGCAGCGCCATCCGGCGATCGCGGAATGGCTCGCTCGGCAAGTCCGCGCCAAACGCGTCACTATCGAGCAGACATCCACCACGGACGGGCTCCGGCTGCGGCTTCGCGGCTTGAAGCATCTCCACATCGACTTCCTGCGCCAGTGCAGCGACGCCGGACTCACCGCAGCGGACTACCCGTTTAGTGCACAGCGCATGGGGATTCGATCCCTTTCCAAGGTGGTACGCGCCGAGTGCCTGCGCAATTTCGCCCGCGGCGCACGGCTTGCAGGTGCCACCCATCTCAAGGGCATGCCCAGTGACGTGTCGGCTCCTGTCGCGCGGCAAGCATTCGATGTCGTCGAGTTCGACGGTCACCGCCTCGATGTGCGATTGAAAGTGGTCGTGCGCGACCCTTTGGGCTTTGAGCAGCAGTTCGAGATCGAGCGCTTGTGGTTGCTGGTCATCATCGACGTCTACAGTCGCGCCGTGCTGGGCTATCACGTGAGCCTGAGTCGCGAGTACTCGCGATACGACGTGATCCGTACCGTCGAGGCCGCCCTTGAGCCGCATTGTCCGCGTTCCTTCACCCTGCCCGGTGTCGGCTATGGCGCGCTCGGCGGATTTCCCTCAGGGAAGATGCCTGAGCTTGGCTACGTTACCTGGCAATGGATCAAGCTCGACAACGCGAAGGCGAACCTCTCCGAGGACGTGCGCCACGCGTTGACCGAGTTCATCGGCTGCTTCATCGACGCCGGACCTGCGCACACGCTGGACGATCGCCCCTACATCGAGCGCTTCTTTGGCTCGATCGCCTCGAGCCTGTCCTCCCGCTTGCCAGGCTACACAGGATCGAACGCGCGGGACGTGCGTCGCGCGCTGGCGCATCCGGGCGGTGACTTGCGGCTGTTCGTCTCGCTGACGGAGATCGAGGAACTGTTGGAGGCCGCCATGGCAACCTACAACGCCAGTCCTCACGACGGCCTGAATGGACGCACGCCGCTCGAAGCCATGGAGCACTCTGTGCGTCGCCATGGTGCCATGCTCAGCTGGTTGCCCGAGGCCAAGCGACGCACGCTCTGCCTGATGCAAACGCCCCGACGGGTGACTGTACGCGGCTACCTTCACCAGGGGCAGCGCCCGCACGTGAATTTCTTCGGGGTGCGCTACACCAACGCCATGCTGGCAAGCACCGCCGCGCTCCTCGGTCAGGAACTGCGCGTCTACTATCACAGCCAGGATCTGCGCGCGGTGCGCGCCTTCGGTGCGGATGGGGCGGAGATCGGCGTGCTCAAGGCCCAGGGCGCCTGGGGTGAGATCGCACACGACCTGAAACTGCGCCAGGAGATCTTGCGACTGCGTGGGCGCAAACGCCTGGCCAGCGCGTTCAGCCAGGAGTTCCTACAGGAATACGTCCAGCACAAACTGGTCAAGGCCAAGCGTACGCGTCGCGCGGCCAGCGACTTCACACAGACGCTGCGCACGCTCGCGGCGGGGCCGACCAGCATTTCAGAACTGCCGCCCCAGGCGCTCCACTCCGCAACGCCAAGCATGGATGCGCCCTCCCCGCGTCAGCGCATCGAGCCCGAGCGCCTGCGCATCGGTAGCGGCATCGTGGGTTCGATCTGACCGGTCGTTCTCGCGATCAAGATGACTGGAGAACCATCGTGAACAGCAAGCCAACGCCGTCCACATCGGCATCTGTGGCCCGGCCGATCGACCCCATCCTGCATCCGATCGAGACTGGTAGCTACCGCATCGCCACGCCTGCCATTCAGGCGTTTTCGGATCTGGTTCAAAGGTGCCTGCGCTATCGCATCACCGGAGCGCTGACCTACGGGCCCTCCCGCATCGGCAAGACGCGCGCAATCGAATATCTGCGCTTGCTGTTGGCGCAGACCCAGCCAAAGCTCACCACGTATCACGCACAGGCCGAACACAAGCCACGGCACGCCGAGGGGCCGTTCTTCGCCAACTTTCTGGAGGCCGTCGGCCATCCGGAGCCCAACAGCGGCTCGAACTCCGCCAAGCGCATGCGCCTGATCAACAAGATCAAGGAGGCCTGCGCGGGCAACGGCGGCGGCACGGTGGCACTATTCTGCGACGAAGCGCAACGCTACGACGAGAACGAGTACGAGTGGCTTCGCGATGTGCACGACCATCTGGATCGGCTTCAGATCCGCCTGTTCACCTTCTTGGTCGGCCAGCAGGAATTGCTGGCTGTGAAGACGGCCCTGCAACACGCGAAGAAGACGCAAATCGTGGCGCGACTCATGGTCGAGGAACTGGCCTTCTTCGGCATCCGCAACGTGCGCGACGTGGCGACCAGCCTCAATGGCTACGATCAAACCTGTTTCCCGCGCACGAGCGATTGGAGTTTCACGCGCTTCTATCTGCCGAAGGCTGTGGCCGGGAGCTATTGCCTCGTCGACGATGCGCCACTGCTCTGGGACGTCTTCGAACGGTTGCATCACAGGCACGCACTTCCCGGGTCGCTTGAGATTCCGATGGAATCGTTCACCCGTGCCGTGGAGATCGTGCTCAAGGACAGCGCGTTGCACGACGCACCGGGCTATCGCCCGATCCTGCCCTCTGGGACATGGCCGTACGCAGTTGCGGCTACATCCAGTCGCGACAGGCCGTCAGCAATACGCTGACGACCACGGTCGCGTGACGTTCCGGCGCCGCAACGAAAGTGCCGGGAAAATGACACTGCCGATTCTGACCCTGGACGAGCGTGTGCTGGGCCCGCACCTTGGGTACGTGTTTCAGCGGAACTGGATCCAGCCGTACGAGTTGGTGGTCGGCCTACTTTGGAAGTTCGCTCACATGAACCGGCTGCCAGGGCACCTGGTGGTGACGCAGCTGAGGGACTGTCCAGTCGATCCCTACGACGGTGTCGCGCCTGCCGGCATCGACGTCAAGCGGGTCGCGCGATTGCTCTGCATCTCCTGGCGCCTCGTGCGCGAGAGCATCTGCAGCACCGCGAACGACGCGAGTCCATTCCTGCGATTCTGCCCTTGCTGCGTCAGCACGGCGTATCACAGCCGGTTGTTCCAACTGGAGCGGTATGCACGTTGTCCGATCCACGGTGAAGTGCTGCGCGATGTCTGTCGACATTGCGGTCGGCGATCGGTCTACCGGCTCGACGCGATGTTGCTGGATGCGCCGTTTCGCTGCAAACATTGCCGCAGCTGCTATTCCTCACGCGGTTACGCGCCAGCGGCTTTCGGGCGGTGCCAGCAGTATCACACATTTACTTTCCAAAGTGGCCATGCCTTTGCTGGATGCGGCTTTGCCGGCCGCAAGGCTCCTCGGCTCAAGGAGAGTCTCACTTTTACCGTCGCGTTCGGAACGGATTTACTTTCTTCTACGCCAACGAATGGCTCAGGCGTCAGTCCTCACATAGCTGCGCTCGGCTTTTTGCATGGCGCAATGCCTCAACGACAAGAGTCAATGCAGGGGAAGCACGGCGGCTTGCGTAGTAGAGGTGATACCCGGGAAAAGTGATCGCCCAGTCATCGAGAGTGGTCAGCAACTGCCCCGCTGCGACATGGTCGCTGACCATATCGGCCGGGAGCCAGGCCAGGCCATGACCGCCCATCGCAGCCTCGGCCATCAGGTCACTCCTGTTGAACACGAGACGACCTTTCACGTGGGCAGTCGTGATTCGTTCGCCGTGCTTGAACTCCCACGTCAGCAAGCCGCCGTAAGTCGGCAGTCGCAGACCGATGCAATCGTGGTCGCTAAGCTCCTGCGGCGTTTGAGGCTCGGGTCGGCGTGCGAAGTAAGCCGGGCTTCCCACCACCACCATTCGCATGTCTGGCGCGATGCGCACTGCGATCATGTCTTTGGCGACATCGCCGCCGAGCCGAATGCCGATGTCGAAGCGCTCGGCCACGATATCTGCAAAGCGGTTGTCGCTGCTGATCTCGATTTTGATCTCGGGATATTTTGTCAGCCACGGCAAAAGCCTCGGCCAGACCAACGACCGGACGGCATGCTCGGTGGCCGTGATCCGAACGGTCCCGACAGGCTTGCCGCGCATTTCCCCGAGTACCGCAAGCTCGGCTTCGATCTCGGCAAGGCGCGGCTCCACGGTTCGGTACAACTGCTCCCCTGCTTCCGTGGGTGCGACGCTTCGCGTCGTTCGGTTCAGCAGCTTCAGGTCAAGCCTTCGCTCAAGCGTCCGGATCGTCTGGCTGAGAGCCGACTGGGTGATGCCGATCTGTGCGGCTGCACGGGTAAAGCTCCCGGCCCGGACCACGGCCGCGAAGGCTGCAAGATCGTCAAAACCTGCCATTGATTAAATCCTCTAATGACTGAATATCTATTTAGCAGTCTAGTATTTGAATGTCAACAGGCCTAGATTCAGTGCATGCCAACGCAAGACAAGGAAAACGCCGTGAAGGCTCGTCAATTGGGTCGCAACGGCCCCACCGTTTCGGAACTGGGCCTCGGCTGCATGGGCCTGAGCTTCGGCCTCGGCCCCGCCGCAGACAAGCAGGAAGGGATTGGCATGATCCGCAACGCTTTCGAGCGTGGCGTCACGTTTTTCGACACCGCCGAGGGCTATGGCCCGTTCACGAACGAACTTCTGGTCGGCGAGGCGATCGAGCCGATCCGGGATCAGGTGGTCGTCGCGACCAAATTCGGTTTCAAGCTCGATGAGAACGGTGCGATGGTCGGGCTTGACAGCCGCCCGGAACACATCCGCGACGTGGTGGAAGCCTCGCTGAAACGCCTGCGCACGGACCGCATCGATTTGCTTTACCAGCACCGCGTCGATCCGGCTGTGCCGATCGAGGACGTGGCCGGGGAGATCAAGACGCTGATCGCCGAAGGCAAGGTCAAGCATTTCGGCCTCTCGGAAGCCAGTGCGAGCACCATCCGCCGCGCTCACGCCGTGCACCCGGTTGCGGCCATCCAGAATCACTATTCGCTGTGGATGCGCGAGCCAGAGACAGAACTGCTGACGCTCTGCGAAGAGCTCGGGATCGGCTTCGTCTCGTGGGGACCGCTGGGCCAGGGTTTCCTGACCGGCCAAATCACGCCGGACACCAAGTTCGACGATCCAAGCGATCTGCGCAGCAGCTTTCCGCGCTTCACGCCTGAAGCGCTGAAGGCCAATTTCGCAGTCGTTGATTTCCTGCGCCGTCTTGCTGCGCGCAAGGGCAGTTCGCCCGCGCAGATCGCGCTCGCCTGGCTGCTCGCGCAAAAACCGTGGATCGTGCCGATTCCCGGTGCGACGAAGCTGGAGCACCTGGACGACAACTTGCCCGCTTCCGAACTTGACCTCAGCCCAGACGATCTGCGTGAAATCGATGCGGCCTTTTCTGCCATCGAGGTGAAGGGCGCTCCGCTATCGGAAGGCCTGACCGCGATTGCAGATCGATAGGGAGAACACGGTGACCCGCGTCCTCATCCTCGGTGCCAACGGGCAGCTCGCGCGCCACACGACAACCTTCTTCCTGGAACGTACAGATGCACATCTGACCCTGTTCCTGCGTCGCGCCAGTCGTCTCAACAACCCGGATCCGGCGCGGACCTCCATCGTCGAAGGCGATGCGACCGACCGTGAAGCTCTGATTGCTGCGATGAACGGGCAGGATGTGGTCTATGCCAACCTGGCCGGCGACATGGCGAAGCAGGCCCGAACGATTGTGGCTGCGATGCATGCGGCCGGATTGAAGCGACTGATTTTCATCAGTTCGATGGGAATCTATGGCGAGGTGCCGGGCGAGAAGTACCGCAGCTTGCTCGACCCCTATCGGGACTCCGCCACGGTCATCGAGACATCCAGCCTCGACTACACGGTGTTGCGTCCTGGCTGGTTCACGCAAGACTCGAAGGTCGACTATCGAATCACACAGAAGGGCGAGCCGTTCCAGGGACACGACGTGTCGTTGAACAGCCTGTCGGACCTGATCGTGAAGCTGGCTCTCTCGCCAACCCTGCACGTCCGGTGCAGCCTCGGCGTGAGTACCTGAGCCAATGAACGAACAACCCAAAAGGAATTAGTAATGCAAAAACGACAACTCGGTCAAAGTGGTTTGGAAGTCTCTGCCCTCGGACTCGGCTGCATGGGCCTGAGCTACGGCTATGGACCTGCCGCCGATACGGCTGACGCCGTCAAGCTGATCCGCGCGGGCTTCGAACGCGGGGTTACGTTCTTCGACACCGCTGAAGCCTACGGCCCCTTCATCAATGAGAGTGTGGTCGGGGAAGCGCTTGAACCCGTGCGTGACCAGGTCGTGATCGCGACCAAGTTCGGCTTTCGCGATGGTTCGACCGGCAAGGGTCTCGACAGCCGGCCGGAACGCATCCGAGAGGTTGCCGAAGAAGCGCTCAAGCGCCTGCGCACCGACCGCATCGACCTTTTCTACCAGCATCGCGTCGATCCCCAGGTTCCGATGGAAGACGTGGCTGGAACTGTCAAAGACCTGATCCATGAGGGCAAGGTCAAGCATTTCGGCATGTCTGAGGCAGGTGCCGACAGCATCCGGCGCGCGCATGCAGTGCAGCCCGTCGCAGCCTTGCAAAGCGAGTACTCGTTGTGGTGGCGCGAGCCCGAAAAGGAGATTCTTCCATTGCTCGAAGAACTCGGCATCGGCTTTGTGCCCTTCAGTCCGCTGGGCAAAGGCTTCCTGACAGGCGCGATCAACGCGCAGACCTCATTCGGCGCGACAGACTTCCGCAACACAGTCCCGCGCTTTGCGCCGGAGGCGCGCCAGGCGAATCGTGCTTTGGTCGACGTTCTGGCTGGAATCGCTGCGCGCAAGCAGGTCACCCCTGCCCAGCTTGCACTGGCGTGGTTGTTGGCTCAAAAGCCGTGGATCGTGCCGATCCCGGGCACGACCAAGCTGCATCGCCTCGAAGAAAACGCCGGCGCTGCCTCGGTAGCGTTGTCCCCCGAGGATCTGAAGGAAGTCGAAGCGGCTGTCTCGAGTGTTCCGGTCCAAGGCGCGCGCTACTCGGCGGACCGACAAAAGCTCGTGGGTCAATGAGTTCCCTCCCGTGAGGCTTCCGGAAAGACGAAGCACCTCGACCAGACCATTGACTCCTGAAGGAGAAAAAGCAATGCAAAAACGTCAACTTGGAAACAGCACGCTTGAAGTCTCGGCGCTCGGCCTGGGCTGCATGGGCATGAGCGCCAACTACGGCCCTCCCGGCGAGAAGCGGGAGATGATCGCGCTGATCCGTGCGGCCGTCGAGAAAGGCGTCACGTTCTTCGACACGGCGGAGGTCTATGGCCCGTTCGTCAACGAGGAACTGGTGGGCGAGGCACTTGCGCCGTTCAAGGGGCAGGTGGCAATCGCCACCAAGTTCGGCTTCGACCTCGACAAGGAGACCGCCGAGCGCCGGGGCGGGCTGGACAGCCGCCCCGAGCACATCAAGGCGGTCGCGGAAGCTTCGCTGCAGCGTCTGAAGATCGACACGATCGATTTGTTCTACCAGCACCGCGTTGACCCGGCCGTGCCGATCGAGGATGTCGC
This sequence comes from Variovorax sp. SRS16, assembly GCF_901827165.1. Lineage (NCBI taxonomy): Bacteria > Pseudomonadati > Pseudomonadota > Betaproteobacteria > Burkholderiales > Comamonadaceae > Variovorax > Variovorax sp. SRS16. Next base: position 131,819 of record NZ_LR594668.1, on the reverse strand, counting down.
GGGCGCAGTCAAGGATCTGATCGCACAAGGCAAGGTCAGGCATTTCGGGCTGTCCGAGCCCGCTGCGGCCACCGTTCGGCGCGCGCATGCCGTGCAGCCGGTGACAGCGGTCCAGAGCGAATACTCCCTGTTCTTCCGGGGACCGGAAACCGAAATGTTGCCGACACTCGAAGAGCTCGGCATCGGCTTCGTGCCCTTCAGCCCTTTGGGCGCGGGTTTCCTGACCGGCAAGATGGACGAGAACACACGGTTCGACAGTTCCGACTTCCGCTCTCGCGTTCCGCGCCTGGCGCCAGAAGCCCTCAAGGCAAACCTGGCACTGGTCGATCTGCTGCGCGAAGTGACGCAACGCAAGGGCGCGACACCGGCCCAGATCGCACTCGCCTGGCTGTTGGCGCAAAAGCCGTGGATCGTGCCCATTCCTGGAACGACCAGGCTGCATCGGCTCGAAGAGAACCTCGGCGCAGTGGCGGTCGAACTGACCGCCGAAGACCTGCGGGTGATCGATGCGGTCGCGTCGAAGGTGACGGTACAGGGCGCTCGGTTGCCCGAAGCTGTGCTGCGGATGACGGGCGGCTGATGCACTGATCGCTCAACCCTCGGTATGCCGAAATACTAAGAAAAGTAAACCTATATTTTTCCAGGAACAGGAATTACCCATGACCAATGTCATTGTCGTTATCGGAGCCGGATCCATCGGTCAGGCGATTGCGCGCCGTGTCAGCGCAGGCAAGCATGTCCTGCTCGCAGATTTGAAGCAGGAAAATGCGGACGCGGCAGCGAAGGTTCTGAACGACGCTGGCTTCGACATCAGTACCGCGACAGTCGACGTGTCCTCACGCGCGTCGGTCCACGCACTCGTCGAAACAGCCACCGCGCTCGGCAATGTCACCGGTTTGATCCACGCCGCCGGTGTGTCCCCCTCACAGGCAACACCGGCGACGATCCTTCATATCGACCTGTATGGCACTGCCCTCGTACTGGAAGAGTTCGGCAACGTCATCGCACAGGGCGGCGCTGGCGTGGTGATCGCGTCGCAGTCCGGGCATCGGCTGCCAGGCTTGACCACCGAGCAGAACACGGCTCTCGCGATGACGCCCACCGAGGAATTGCTCGCACTGCCGATGCTGCAGCCCGATCAGGTGAAGGACTCGCTTCACGCCTACCAGCTCTCCAAGCGCGGAAATTCTCTGCGGGTCATGGCCGAGGCGGTACGGTGGGGCAAGCGCGGCGCGCGGGTGAATACGATCAGCCCCGGCATCATCTTCACCCCCCTCGCCAGGGACGAATTGAGCGGTCCTCGAGGTGAAGGATACCGGCGCATGATCGATGCATCGGCGGCGAAGCGCGGGGGCACGCCCGACGAAGTCGGAACAGTCGGGGCGCTGCTCATGGGCCCGGACGGCGGATTCATCACGGGCAGCGATTTCCTCATGGACGGCGGAGTGACTGCTACTTATTGGTTTGGCGAACTCGCTCCGAAGTGACTATCAAGCCGGGGGCGCGTTCCACATGGCATACCCATCCGCCCGGACAGACTCTGATCGTCACCGCAGGCTGCGGCTGGACGCAATGCGAAGGCGAACCGATTGGAAAAAATGACCGACGCGGAATACCTCGCGGGTCCTGCCGTCGGCGAGGCAAAAGCACCAGCAAACGACCCTTGAAGCCGCCGCCGCTGCTAGAAACCGAATTTGCGTCGCATCAATCGAGCTTGGCGCCGGAGACTTTGACTCTTTCCTGGGCTCTTATGCGGTCCTTCTTGAGGAACTCGGCAAATTGTTCGGGCGTATCGCCAATTGCATCGTACGCTTGAGGCTGAAAATACTTTCTTTGAAAAGCTGAATCGGAGATCACCTTGTTCATGTCTCGGGAGAACTGATGAATCATGTCCGAGGGGGTCCCGACGGGCGCAAAAACGCCTAGATAAAACGAAGCCTCGAAATCAGGAAAGCCGGATTCGGCGAACGTCGGAACATCTGGAATCTCAGGTTGTCGAACCTTCCCGGATACAGCGATCGCTTTCAATTGTCCTTTTCTAATGAAAGGTGAGATGCTTCCGATAGGTCCGAACATCGCCTCCACCCGCCCGGCCGCCACCTCTTGAATCCCTTGTGGAAGGCTGCGGTACGGAACGTGTTCCATCTTCATTCCGGTCATATTCTCGAACCACGACATGGCAAGATGGTTGGGACCGCCGATACCTTGCGATCCAAAGTTGTATTTTCCCGGATGCCGCTTCACTTCCTCAACGAACTCTTTCAGCGTCTTGGCGGGAAAATCTGGGGAAACGACGAGCGCATACTGCGAAGTCAACATGCGGCCGACCGGCACCAGATCTTTCGGGTCGTATGGCAGCTTTGAATAGAGGAACGGATTGACGCTGGGCGTAGCCTCGCTGGCGAGGAGGTATGTGTACCCGTCAGGCGGACTCTTTGCCGTCAGATCAGCGGCCACGATCTCATTGGCGCCAGGCCGGTTGTCGATGATGAGGGTCTGGCCCCACAATTTCCCCAGCCCCTCTCCGACAGAGCGTGCTGCCGCATCGCCGGAGCCCCCGGCACCATAAGGAACGATCAGGCGAACGGGTCGGTTGGGATACTTTTGTGCCTGCGCATAGCAGGCGAGCGTCGGGACTGAGGCCAAACCCAGCAGAATCGAACGGCGCAAATGATTCATGTCTGTCTCCTAAGAATAAAATTCGTGATGACATCTAAGTCACCAAAAAAAACAGCTCTGAGCGAAAATCGCGTTCAACCCGCAACGTGGAATTTCAGAGCGCAGCAGCCTCTCAGGGGCGCCTGCACGCCCAAATCAAAATAGTTCTGATCGAATTCTCAGGCGCCGTAGAAACTGAGACCGCCATCAACCGGAATCACGGTTCCCGTGATGTACTGCGCGAGCGGCGACGCAATGAACGCGACCAGGACCCCGATGTCGCGCGGCTGACCGAACCGCCCCATAGGGATGTTGCGGCTTTCCTCCCGGCGAAACTCATCCGAATAGAGGCGCTCCACCTGTTCACTGTCGATGCGTCCTGGCGGGACGTTGTTGACAGTGATGCCATCGCGGCCCAGATCCCTGGAAAGACCTTTGGCCCAAAGATGCGTCGCGGCTTTCATTGCGACGCCGGCACTTAGCGCGCCGTGCTCAGGTGTCAGGGCGCGCGGTTCCATCAGTCCGGTGATATTGATGATGCGTCCCCACTTCGCCTTCCTCATCGGTGGCAACACGGCTGCTGTCATGCGTCGTGCAGCCATGAAGTTGAGGTAGAACGATTCTTCCCAGGCGTCGTCTCCGGCTTCGGGCGTCACAGGTCTGGACCCTCCCGCGCAGTTCACGAGAATCTCGATCGGTCCAAACGCCTCGGCCGCCTCGGCAGCGATCCGCTTTACGGCGCCTGCATCCGTGATGTCTCCTGTGACGACCGCGGGCCGGGCACATCCTTTTAGTGCCAATGAATCGGCGATCTCGCCGAGCTTGTCTCCGCGACGGCCAGTCGCCACGACCAGCGCGCCCTCCTGCGCCAACGCCTCGACGATTCCGAGGCCTATGCCGGCGCTCGCGCCTGTCACAAGGCAGCGGCGATTCTTAAGCTGCAGATCCATGTACCACTCCTGAGTTTTCCGAAACTGTCACGGTCAAAAGCGTGAACGGTGTCAGGCGGGGCTGCTACCGGCCGCAGATGGCAACCCCAGTTCCCTGCCTCTCGCAAAGACAGGGTCCGAGGAATCCCGGCACGCAAGAACCCACTTCGAATCCAATGGCGGAGCGCTGGCGTCGACCGCGGCCGAACGCATTCCCTCCCAGATGACCTGGCGCTCTGCAATTCTCCAAGCGCCATCACGCCTGGTCATGATGTCGAGGTAGCGGACCCACATCGTCAATTCAACTCCCTTTCCCTGCAGCCCAGGGGCATCACCGACGATCGCGCCCAAAGCGGCACTTCCCTCAGCGGAATACCGATGAACTCCGATGCAATAGCTCTCGGCAAGGGCTTCGCGATCGCTCTTGAATTCGATCATGATGTTGGTGATGTTGTGCATCGACATCGTGATGAAGTTATGTCTTGGCTTTGTGGATTCGATGAAGCCGGTTGCTGTGCCGCTATAGACGCCATGGTTGTCGGTCGCATCGGGATGAAAGGCCGACTCCATCAGTTTCCAATCGCGCCGATCGATTCCCCTGCAGTAGCGGTAGATGGTTTGTCTGATCTCGGATTCGGCTGCGAGGCGCCGGACTTGCCGCTGCAACTCTGTGTTGTCCATTCATCGTCTCTCTTTCGTATTGATGAAAAATGCCCTAGAGGGTTTCCTCAAGCATGCCCATGTAGTCGTCGGCGGTCGCGCGACGAGGATTCGTCAAGTGGCAGTGATCAGCCATAGCGCCCGAAACGATTGCAGAAAAGTGCTTGCGCTCGACACCCATGCTTCGAAGATCGACAGGCAAACCAAGCCTCGCACTCATGTCCCGGATGGCACCGGGAACGGCGTCTGGCGAATTGACGCCCATGACCCTCGCCAATTCCTCCATCCGGCGATCCTTCTGGACCGAGGGCGCTTGAGAATTGAAGCGCAGCACCGTGGGAAGAAACACGGCGTTGAGCGTGCCGTGATGCAGCCCGGGAAGGAGTCCACCCAGGCTATGACTGAGCGAGTGCACGCATCCCAATCCTTTCTGAAATGCGAGCGCACCTTGGAAGGAAGCACACATCAAGTTCAGCCGAGCGTCGATGTCGGCTCCGTTCTTTGTAGCGCGCTCGATGTTGCCCCAAGCCCTTCCCAATCCATCCAGGGCGATCCCGTCCGCCGGTGGGTTGAAGGAAGGCGCAAGATAGGTTTCGATGCAGTGAGCGATGGCATCCATCGCAGTGGCGGCAGTCAGAAGTGGCGGCAGGCCGAGAGTGAGCTCCGGATCGCAAATTGCAGACTTCGGAACCAGGTCCCACGAGTGAAAGCCGAGCTTCCGCTTGTCATCGACGATGATGATCGCTCCGCGTGCGACCTCGCTCCCTGTGCCGCTGGTCGTGGGGATGGCGATGATGGGAAGAACTCTGGCCGTGATCAGACCTGTACCACCCTCAATCGTTGCGAAGCTCTTGAGTGGCCCTTCATGTGTTGCAGCAATGGCAATGCCCTTGGCGCAATCGATCGATGAACCGCCGCCGACGGCGATCAACCCATCACAACCGGACGCCTTGCATTGCGAGGTCGCCAATCTGATTGCGGCCTCGGTGGGGTTCGAAGGAGTTTCGGCGAACACGGTCGCATCGACACCTTGCAGCATCTTGAGAACCTTGTCGACGATTCCCGCCGCGACAACTCCCCGATCGCTCACGATCATGGGACGTTTGATTCCTACTCTTTGGCATTCGGCAGCCAGCAGCTTCAAGGCGCCAGCTTCAACGTTGATCTGGGTGATGTACTGAATGAGGGCCATTTTGGGGAAGTAGTTAGTTCCGACTCATACCTTGCGAAGACCCAAGGTCGCGTCGATCTCATCGCGGTAGATAAACCTATCCGGGTGGTAGAAGCTTGTGCCGAGGATGACAAGCCGCGATTTGCTATCGACGACCTGGACTTCGTTCTCCAGAACCGGAGCGCCTACCGGGAGCCCAAGTAGATTTGCCACCTCGGTCGAAGCCCCGGATGCCTTGATCGCCCTAAGCGATTTGGCTGGAGTGATGCCCTTGTGGCGTTGGAGCACTCGCCAGACTGCTTCTTCCTCGAACGCCGAGCGGTCGAGTGGAGTTGCCAGATCGGATGGGATATAGCGATAGTCCACGGTGACGGGAAGCTCGTCTGCCAAGCGTAGACGCTGGAGATAAAGAACCGTGTCGCCCAGGTTGATGCCGAGTCCCGCAGCAATGGTGATATTGGCGAGCACGAACTTGCATTCCACCACCTCGATGCGAGTGACATGGCCTTGCAGGTCCCAGGCATCCAGACGGTCCAGCGTGAGCGAGCCCTCGAGCGGGTTGCGATTCACGAAGGTGCCTATTCCCCGGGTTCGCGTCAAAAGCCCTTCTTCCACAAGTTTTCTCATGGATTGACGCACGACGGCGGTACTTACCTTGAACTCGTTGGCCAACCCAATATCGGACAGTCCGCGCCCCTCTTCGATCTGGCCCTTGCAAATTCGCTCTCGTAGCGCCGCCGCAATGGAAACCCAAAGCGGCTCTGGCTTCTTGCTCTCGGAAGCAGAAACTTTATTCTGATTCATGGGGTTAGCTCCGCATGTCCCGCAGGAGTTGCTTTCCTTTCTCGATGACCAAAACGCTCGCAGGGAACTGGAGTCCAGTGACTCCAAGTTCCAGAGACATTCGGGCCGACGCGCTATCCGTCGCGGGGACCAATACTTCGATCCCACGTGCGCGGCAAATGTTGACGATGCGCGAAACGGCGTCAACAACCTCGGGGGCATCGCGAACGCCAGGCACACCGAGGGACAGGGCTAGGTCGCCCGTACCGATGCATACCCCCGTCAGGTGTTCGGTTGCGGCGATAGCCTCTATCTCCGCAAGCGCGGATCGGTTTTCGACGGTCACGAAGACCGAAGCCTTCGCATTGAAATCGTGCAGATAGGCTGCGGCGGTCGCTCCCGCCCCGAACGCGGCCGCAGGCGTTGAAAGCGAGAGGCCGCGGCACCCCTTGGGCGGATAGAAGACCCGCTCGCAGAGTTGTCGCGCCTGGGCGGCATTGTCGACTTGGGCCTGTATGCCATGCGCCCCGAGGTCCAGGTAGCGCTGGATCTCATGAGCGTCCCGGCCAGGCGTTCGCACGTAGACGGCCAGCCTGTGGCTGTTGGCCGCACGAATCATTCCGTACGCGCTCGAGGGAGTAAGCGGCCCGTGCTCTGCATCGAGCAAGACGAAGTCGAAGCCTGCGAGGGCCACCATGTCGACAAAGTGGATTGAGTCGAAATTCACGATCACCCCGGCGCGAACTGCGCCTGAGGTTGTGGGTGGGAAGCGAACAGGGATCATAAATTTCTCCGGTAGCGGATCATACACAATAAGTTTGTAAGTTTGCAACGTTGGATGTAGGATTGATCATCTGCTTGATCCAAGACGGCCGCGACATCTCGCCTATCTGCGGCGGACTCCAAGCGGAAGCCAGGCACGAGCAGGGGCGCACTCGCAAGCGACCCGCCTTTCAACTACCAGGAGCAAATCGACATGATCCCCATGGAACCAGTGACCGGGCCAGCAGTCTGGAACGCCAGCGACATTGCGCGGCGAAGCGACTGGAAGGTCCAATTCGAACCTGCGGCCGCCAAGGAGCTTCCATCTCTACTGGAATATTGCAGGGCGAATCCCGTTAGTGAGCAGGTCGGCGCTGAGCGGTTTCCGGCGTTGCATCGCCAGATGCAGTCCATCAGAAACGATCTCCTGCATGGCGCCGGGTTTGCGTTGCTTCGTGGCTTTCCGGTCGAACAGTACCCGACGTCGGCCGTCGAAGCGCTGTTTCTCGCGCTCGGAAAACTTGTCGGCAAGCCGATCTCGCAGAACAGCTATGGCGATGTCCTCGGGCACGTGAGAGACGAAGGCAAGCGAATCACGACCGTTGGTGAGACCAAAGGCGTACGAGGCTATCTGAGCAACGAGAAGCTCCTCTTCCATACCGACCTCGGTGACGCCGTCGGCCTGCTTTGCATCAAGCAGGCGAAGGAAGGCGGAATGAGCAGCATGAGCAGTTCCATGTCCGTCTACAACGAGATCCTTGCCTCGCGCCCAGATCTGCTGCCTCCCCTTTTCAATGGCTTTTTGCTCAGAAGCACCGAGGCAGATGGCGTGCCCGTCGAATGGAGGCTGCCCGTCTACAGCTATGACAACGGTGTCCTGAGCTGCGCCATCCGCCGCGCAATGATCGAGACGTCGCGGCTGAACGGCGTTCCTTACACGAGCCAAGAGAACGAGGCGCTCGAATACCTCGATGCCGTCGCAGCCCGGCCAGATCTCAGGTACGACATGAAGATGGAGCCGGGCGACATCCAGTTCTTGAACAACTATGTCACCTTCCACTCTCGGACAGAGTTCGTCGACTTCGAAGAACTCGAACAGAAACGCCACATGCTGCGACTTTGGCTGCAGTTCCCCGGGGGTCGGGCGCATATGGCCAAGTATCCTGTTCTGTACGACGGTGTCCCGGCCACACTCGTGCGCGAACAAAAACTCGCGATGTCGTAAAGCGGCACTGCACCGCCATGAAGACCGATGCAAAACTCGCGCAAAGCGGGACTTCGAATCTCGTAGCCTTCGTCGTCGGGGGCGGAAGCGGGATTGGCAGGGCATGCGTCAACGCATTCGCGCGTGCCAAATATGACGTCGTCGTCGGCGACATCAATGGGTCCGCCGCAGAAGCTGTTGCGAAGGAAATCCAACAACTGGGTGGCCGCGCGATATCAGTGGCGCTGGACGTCTCCAGTGCCGACGACATTCTGGGCGCAGTGAACTGCGCGATAGAAGCGTTCGGCCGAATCGATTCAGTGGTGAATGCCGCGGCGCGTCTGAAGCCTCAACCTCTCGCCGACTGCTCCCTCGATGATTGGGACGCATGTTTCGCAGTCAATGTTCGAGGCGCACTGACCTTTGGCCAATGCTGCTTGCCTCATCTCAAGAAAAGCGGAAATGGGTCGATCATCAACATCGGGTCCTTAAGCGGGATCTTCCCGCGTCCGAACGGCGGTTCGTACGGACCCAGCAAAGCCGCATTGGTCTCTTTGAGCCATCAGATGGCTCTTGAATGGGCCCAGTACGGCATCCGCGTGAACATCGTCAACCCCGGCAACATCGATACGCCGCTCGCACGTGCCGCCGTCTCGATGGAAGTCCTGAATGAACGCGCAAAGAGGGTTCCGTTGAGTCGCATCGGCACTCCTGACGAAGTGGCTTCCGTTGTCATGTTCCTGGCATCCGAAGGCGCCAGATACGTCACTGCGCAAGTCATCAACTGCGATGGCGGGTTCTCTCAGACCTTGATGGCGGCTCCGATGGGTATGGGAAAGGCGCAATGACCTTGCGCCCATCCAGATCGTGAGACACACGATGAACATGAATTGCCGAAAAAGCGCGACCCGAAAGGCTTTGAAGGTTGGATCGACTTCGTCACGCCGCAAGAGTTCACTGCCCAGCTTGCCCGCGAGGCATCCCAAGCCGATGGATTGCTCGCGGGTCTCAAATGAAATAGGAAAATCGATGTCCGCATTCTTCATCGCCGAGATGACTATCCATGACGCAGTTCTTTTTGATGAATACAGGCGACTTGCGCTACCGAGCTTGCAGAGGTTCGCGCCGAAGCCGGTCATCCGGGCGCAAGACTTCTTGATGCTTGAAGGTCAGCCTGCGCCGTCCAGGCTCGTCATCCATGAGTTCTCGACGAAGGAAATTGCGCTCTCCTGGTTCAACAGCGAAGAGTACCAACGCGCCGCGGAGTTCAGAAGACGCGCGGCTACCAGCCGCATCATGATTTGCGACGGTGCCTCGTAGCGCGTGCCGAATGCAGTCCCGTTCACCCCCAACTCATTGATTTCTATGCCTTCGATCGTCGACTCGCAGATCCACATCTGGAGAGCAAACAGTCCGGAGCACCCTTGGCCGATCGAGCGCGTCAGGTACGCGCATGGCCCTTCCGAATTCGGCGCTGAAGACATTCTCCAGGTGATGGAATCCGTGGGAGTGGATCGCGCTTTGCTAGTGCCTGCCTTCGCGGCCGGTGACAGCAACGACTTTGCATTGCAGGCGGCCGCAAAGTATTCCGACCGCTTCAAGGTTTTCGGGCGCATGGCAATGGCAGCGCCTTCGGCGCAGCGGACTTTGCTCGACGACCTTGAGCGCGGGCTGACCGGCGTTCGCCTGAGCTTCCTGGACCAGGATGCAGTCCATCTGACCAACGGTTCTCTCGATTGGCTATGGCCCCTTGCGGAAGCGCGAGACATACCGCTCATGCTTTGGCCCCCGTCACAACTTCCAGCGCTGCTCGAGATCGCAGAGGCTCACCCGAAGCTCCGCATCGCCTTGGATCACATGGGCCTCGCCTTCCCAGACGATCCGCAGGCCCCTGAGCGCGATCTCGATCAAACCTTGCGGCTGGCAGACTGTCCGAACGTCTGTCTCAAAGCGACTTCATACGCATGGTTCGGCAAGGAGGGCCCCCCTTTCCCCGGCTTTCTTCGGCTCGTGCGGCGGGCCATTGATGCGTTCGGTGCGAACAGGGTTTTCTGGGGTACCGATTACAGCCGGCTTCCATGCGACTACGCGACTGCGATTCGGGCTTTCGACGAGCCATCTTTCTTTCGCAGTCCCGGTGAGAAGGATCTGGTGATGGGAGAAGCTGTAAAGAAGTGGTTGGGCTGGTAGGTCGACCGGATTTTCCAGCAAACCTGAAATGTTCATCCCTCCTCAGCGGCGCCGACGTCAATAAGACAATTGAGCCGACCGCTGATGACAACGACGAAAGGAATCGAATCATGGAACATCGACAACTCGGCCGAAGCGGCCTGGAGGTTTCTGCACTTGGACTCGGCTGCATGGGTTTGAACCATGCCTATGGTCCCGCGACCGACAAGGCGGACGCCATTGCCCTGATCCGCGCCGGCTTCGAGCGCGGCATCACGTTTTTTGACACCGCAGAAGCCTATGGCCCCATCGCCAACGAAAGCGTCGTCGGTGAAGCGCTCGAGCCGATCCGCGACGAGGTAGTGATCGCGACGAAGTTCGGCTTCCGCGATGGTGTGGTCGCCAACGGCCCAGATAGCCGGCCCGAGCGCATCCGGGAGGTCGCGGAAGAAGCATTAAAGCGCCTACGCACTGACCGCATCGATCTTTTCTATCAACACCGCGTCGATCCTCAGGTGCCGATGGAAGATGTGGCAGGTACCGTGAAAGACCTGATCGGCGAGGGAAAGGTGAAGCACTTCGGCATGTCCGAGGCTGGCGTCGACAGCATTCGACGTGCACATGCAATTCAGCCCTTGACCGCGCTGCAGAGCGAGTATTCCTTGTGGTGGCGAGAACCCGAAAGAGAGATTCTCCCGCTCGTCGAGGAATTGGGCATCGGCTTTGTGCCGTTCAGCCCGCTCGGCAAAGGCTTCCTCACGGGGACGATCGATGCGCGGACATCGTTCAGCGCGACGGACTTCCGCAACACGTCGCCCCGTTTCGCCCCGGAGGCGCGCCAGGCGAACCGCGCCCTCGTCGATGTTCTCGCAAGCATCGCCGAACGCAAGCAGATTACGCAGGCCCAGCTCGCGCTGGCCTGGCTGCTTGCTCAAAGGCCGTGGATCGTGCCGATTCCCGGCACGACCAAACTGAACCGCCTCGAAGAGAACACGGGCGCCGCCCAGGTCATGCTATCGCCCGAAGATTTGAAGGAAATCGAAGCGGGTGTCTCCGGCGTCACGATTCAGGGCGCTCGCTACCCGGCAGATCGACAAAAGATGATCGGGCGGTAAGCGTCAAAGCGCGGGAGCCAACGCAGCGACGGGTAGCGACGCATATCAGCGCCAGGGTTCTCAGGTTTCTACTGCATTCGGAAAACAACGACACGGCATCCCGAAAATCGCCATGGACGCCTGGACAGAGTACTTCCTAAACTGCGTTGCCATCGAGTACGCATGCCTCAGTTTCGGTAGTGATCCATGGAAAGAGACAAAGTGAGAACCGCATTCTTCCAAACGACGACAGTTACCGTCTCCGCTGCCCGGCGCAACTTGTTCAGCAGGTTTGGCTCGCGAGACATTCGCAGGTTGATGTCTCACTGTTTGATGGGCGCACTGCTCCTCGCGACCAGCAGCGCTGTTCTGGCCCAGTATCCGGAGCGCCCCGTCAAGATCGTCAATCCGTTCGCAGTGGGCGGCTCTGTCGACACGCTGCAGCGCTTGTTCGCGCAGAAGCTCTCCGAGCGTACCGGCCAGCGTTTCATCGTTGAAAACAAGACCGGTGCAGGTGGACGGATCGGCTACGACTACGTCGCCAAGAGTCGCGGCGACGGTTACACGCTCGTCGCCGGCGATCCCGGATACGCGGTGCTCGGTGCGCTGTATCCGAAGCTTCCGTGGGACCATGCCAACGACCTGGTTCCCGTCACGACGTTCGCAAGGGCGCCATTCGCGATCGTCACGAACCCCCAGTCCCGCTTCAAGACGCTGCCTGCGCTGCTGGCATACGCACGGGCCAATCCCGGCAAGGTGACCTACGGCTCCCCGGGGACGGGAACGCTGGGCCACTTCGTGATGGAGGCCATCCAGCGCGAAGCCAAGGTGACGCTGACCCACGTTCCCTACAAGGGAGGAAGCGACGCGCTCGCGGCGGTGATGGGGAACAACGTGGATATTGTGGTGACGGGAATCCCGACGATCGTGGGTCAGATGAAGAACGGATTGATCGTCGTACTCGCCACGACCTCCGAGAACCGCTGGCCGGGGGCCGAGCGCGTTCCAACGATGGTCGAGCAAGGAGTGAATGTCGCAACTTATTTCTGGTATGGGCTGATGGCACCCAAGGGCACTCCGGGTCCTACAGTGGACTTCCTGTATCAGCAGGTCGTCAACATCCTCAAGGACCCCGCAACGAAGGAGGCGCTGGACGCACAGGGGGTCGAAGGATCGGCCATGAAGCCTGCAGAGCTGGCCAATCTCGTTCGCGAGGAAACCAAGCGTTGGACCGAGGTCGTTCGATCAGGAAAGATCAGCGTGGAATGAGGCAGTCCATCGAAGCAGCAACCGAGTCGGCTGTGAAAGAGAGCACTGGTGCGCTGGGTCGGATCAACGTGTCGATCGAAGACAAGGTCGGCTGGATCGAGCTCGACAACCCGTCGAAGCTGAATGCCATCTCGCTCGGCATGTGGCGCGATCTGACCGATGCGCTTGCGAACTTCGAGAGCGATCCCGGACTTCGCTGTGTCGTCATCACTGGGCACGGAGTAAAGGCCTTCTGCGCCGGCGCGGACATCTCGGAAAAAGGCAGACCACAGAGCGACTCGGCCCAGGACCAGGACCACCTCATCATCGATGCGCTGCGCAAGGTGCAGGCATTTCCCAAGCCGACGATCGCCATGGTCAGGGGCCACTGCCTCGGCGGTGGCTTGGCGCTCGCGATCGCCTGCGACCTGCGGATCGCGGCTGTCGGCTCACGGTTCGGGATCCCGGCGGCCAAGCTGGGGCTGGCATGCTTTCACAGCGTGGTCGAGCGTCTCGCCGGTCTGGTCGGACCGTCCACGGCGAAGCGGATCCTCTTCACCGCGGACCGGTTTCCAGGGCAGGACGCGCTGCGCTTCGGCCTCATCGATGAGCTGGTCGACGCGGACCAGCTGCGTTCGGCGGTCAGGGACATGGCTGCCGGCATCGCCGCAAATGCGCCGCTCACGGTTGCGGCCGCCAAGCACGCGGTAGAGACGGTCTTCAGCGAAGCGTCCCAAAGCCATGGCGCTGCATGCGTGGAACGCGAGCAGGCCTGCATTGAAAGCCAGGACTACGTCGAGGGCCGCCGCGCGTTCCTGGAAAAGCGCGCACCGGTCTTTCAAGGCCGCTAGCCCTCATGAATCACCGAACACTGAACAGGAGCCAACCATGGCCGGTGCGCTAGAAGGAATGCGAGTGATCGACCTGACCCAGATGTTGGCAGGTCCCCTGTGCTCGATGAACCTCGCCGATCATGGCGCGGATGTCATCAAGATCGAGCCGCCGCAGGGCGAGGATTTTCGGCGTGTCCCGCCCATCGTCGAAGGCGAAAGCGCTTCCTGGATGATGGTCAACCGGAACAAGCGGAGCCTCACGTTGAACCTCAAGGATCCGGCCGACCTTGCGACGCTGCTCGAGTTGATCGCCGAAGCCGACATTCTTCTGGAAGGGTATCGCCCCGGTGTCATGACACGACTGGGCCTGGGCTGGGACGATCTCAAGGCCAGGTTCCCGCAGTTGATCTACGGATCCGTCTCAGGCTATGGGCAGACGGGCCCCTCTTCGAGACTCGGCGGTTTCGACGTGATCGCCCAAGGGATCTCCGGCCTCATGTCGATCAACGGGCCACGCGACGGGCCACCGCACCGGCTTCCCATCCCGATCTGCGATCTCGCCGCGGGTCTGTATCTGACCATCGGAATCCTGGCTGCGGTCGAGGCACGCCATCGCACGGGCAAGGGACAGTACGTCGAGACGTCTTTGCTCGAGGCGGCCGCCGCACTGCAGGTCTACGAGGCGGCTCACTATTTCACCATCGGAACGAACCCGCCCCGCCTGGGCCAGGCGCATCGCGGCATGTCGCCCTACCAGATGGTCGCTTCCGCGGATGGCTACATGACCATCGGCGTGGCCAACCAGCGCTTCTTCGAAATGTTCTGCAACCTGGCGGAGATTCCCGAGCTTCTGACGGACTCCCGCTTCGCAACGGTCCCGGACCGCGTGACGAACAATGACGCACTGATCGAACTGCTGTCAGCGGCCACACGCAGGCACACGATGGAGTGGTGGGTCAGCGCGCTCGACAAGCTGGGCATTCCTTGCGGTCCGGTGCTTAACCACGAGCAGTTGTTCAACCATCCCCAGATGGTGCATCGCCGAATGGTGGAGACTGTTCAACATCCGAAGGCCGGGCCTATCCGGACGCTGGGCGTACCGGTGAAACTCTCGGAGACGCCTGGCAGCATACGCAGCTGTGCCCCGCTGCTTGGGCAGCACGCGCCGGAGATCATGAAGGCGCTGCGCGATTCCGGCTCACACCTGCTTGCCCCGGCCGACTGACCTTTTGCTTCAGGTCCACCGTTTCGCGATGTCGACCAAGGGCACCGCGTCGATCGGCGCGGCGCCCTGGATCGCAGAGGGGGTGCGCGAAAAGCGCGGCGCTGGCGCCGGGTGGGCCACGCCACCGACCTCTACGAAAGCGTGCCGGGCCACGTTGTGCGGGTGCCTCGCCGCTTCACTGAGCGGCAGCACGGGCGCAAGGCAGGCGTCGGTTCCCGACAGCTGGCGGGCCCACTCCACCTGCGTGCGAGACTTGAAGATGCGGACCAGGGCATCGCGCAACTGGGGCCAACGCGCGGCGTCGTGTTGCGCGTCGTGCAACGCCTCGGGCACCCCGCTGCGGCGGCAGAACTCTGCGAAAAACTGCGGCTCGATGGCGCCGAGCGCCACATGGCTGCCATCCGACGTTTCATACACGCCGTAATAGGGATGCCCGCCATCCAGCATGTTCTCGCCGCGCTGCTCGCTGAAGCTTCCGCGCAGGCTGCGGCCCACGCAGTTGCTCATCATGTTGATCACACCGTCCGTGATGGCCGCATCCACCACTTGTCCCCGACCGGACTTCTGCGCTTCATGCAGCGCGGCCAGCACGCCCACGAGCAGATAGAGGCTGCCGCCACCGTAGTCGCCGACCAGGTTCAGGGGCGGCACCGGGCCGCTGTCCGCCGTGCCGATCGCATGCAGCGCCCCTGTGATGGCGATGAAGTTGATGTCATGTCCCGCCGATGACGCCAGCGGCCCCTCCTGGCCCCAGCCTGTCATGCGACCGTAGACGAGTCGTGGATTGCGCCTGGCGACCTCGGTGGGCCCGAGGCCCAGCCGTTCCATCACGCCAGGCCGGTAGCCTTCGATGAGCACGTCGGCCTTTTCCAGCAAAGAAAGTACGGACTCGCGGTCGACGGAATTTTTCAGATCGGCTGTGACCACGGTGCGGCCACGCGCAACGATCTGGGTGGAGTCGCCCGGCTTGCGGCCAGGCCGGTCGATCGTCACCACGTCGGCGCCCATGTCAGACAGCATCATGCAGGCAAAGGGTCCGGGGCCGATGGCGGCGAATTCGACGATGCGAACGCCAGTCAGCGGGCCGGAAGCTGCAGCTGGGCGGTCATGTGAACTGTCCGGATTCGTCATTCAGCGTTCGTCGCCGAGACATTCCAGCTCCGGCAGGCGATAGGCTCTGCACGCAGTTCGATAGAACAATGCGCTGCGCTCGTCGTGCGAGCAGCCTCGAGTGCTCAGCTTGAACGCGTTCCAGAGTTCGGTGTAGCCGCACGACTGCTTATCGATGGGGAAGTTGCCTTCGAACATGCACCGCTGCGGTCCGAACGCATCGACACAGACCTCGATAAACGGTTGCCATGCCTGCGCCAATTCGCCGGAATTCGCCGGCTTGTCAGCGTTCTCGAATCCGAATCCAAAGAGGGGCATCCCCATCCCTCCGATCTTGACGCTGACATTGGGCCGAGCGGCCAATGCCCGCAGTCCCCTCTCCCACTCGGCAAGAAGCGTCGCGCGGGAAACCCCGTACTCCGGGACACCAATGAGGGTCCCGACGTGGTTCAGAATGATTGGCGTGTACGGGAACGCATCGGCCAAGTCCGCAAGCTCCGCAAGCTGCGTGTGAAAGACAAGTGCATCGAAGCTCAGACCCGATCTTTCGAGCCAAGCAAAGCCCTGCCGAAAGTGTTTGTCGGCAAGCAGGTGCCTGGGTGCGTTGTGCGTGAACCTGCCAATCCAGCCCTCATCGCGCGTCGCGTGATGACGCACGCCTCGCATTCGCCCCTGTCCAGCCAGCACATGGGCTTCCAACAGGGCGGCAACCTCGTCACCAAGGGTCAGATCGACATTCGACACGATGGCCGCGGCGAGCTGGCAGGCGCCGTGCTCGCAGCGCACCGGGTTTGCACTCTCGCGCACGATCATCTCGACTTCGCCGATCGATCGCCGTGATGGCGGCCCGCCGGGATACCATCCGGACCCGAAGGCCTCGACATAGACGGTACCGATCACGCGGTGCCCCGAGGCCAGGTCCTGCGCCAGATCTTCGACCCGATAGTGTTGGCCGTCCGTCACTACGCCGTAGAGATGATGATGTGCATCGACGATGGGTAGTTCCGGATCCAGCGCTGGCTCACTGAGAGAGCGGCGATGCCAGTCCCGCAGTTCGAGCACACTTCTCGGCCGGTTGCCCCGAAAGCCTGGGTTTTCATCGCGCACTCCGGCGTTCATGAGTCGCGGACCCTCACTGGTGGGAAAACAGGATGGCACCGGGAGACAGTCCCTGCGCACGAAATATCATGGATCCGCGTCCTCCCGACTCATCTCTGGCAACGATCACGAGGTCGCGGGAGCCCGGCACGAAAGCCAGGCTTGTGCTTTCGAGGAAATGGTTGTCCTCGCGCCCCGGCAGCAGAATCTGCCCGATGGGGATGCCGTAAGCACTGAACGCCAGCACCCGCCCCTGGTGGTACATGGCAACGTAGACATTGCCGTCGGCATCGCTGCGCATCGAATCGGGCGCGGAGCCCACGAAATGGTAGGGAATCGTGGAGCCGAAGTGTGCAAGGGTGACTGCGTCGTGCAGATCGGCGCGGTGCAGACGGCCGGCAGAGAACTCGGTAGCCCACAAGACCTTGCCGTCAGGGCTGAGTGCGACACCATTCGCCGCGGACATGTTCGGCAGCACTGCGGTAATCGTCGCGAAGTCGGGTGCAACGTAGTAGACACCGCCCGCGGGGGTGGTCGAGGTGCCCTTGAAGTCGGTGAAGTAGAAGCCTCCGTCGCGGTCGAAGACGAGGTCGTCCGGCAGGTAGCCGGCACTGGCCGGCACGATGGTCTGCGGATGGGCTCCGTCCGGGTCGAGCGCAATCACGCTGCCGACCTTGAAGTTGCCGATGCCGGCCACGAAGATGCGACCATCCTTGTGAACCGCGATGCCGGCCGGATGCAGCGTGGTGTCTGTGTACACAGTGGTGAGAACACGATCCGCGGAGAGGCGAAGCACCCGTCCGCCGAGCGTGTCGACGAACAAGAGATTCCCCTGTCGGTCGTATGCCGGACCTTCGAGGGCGAGCACCCTGTCCGACACCTTGAAGTACGGCTGGGCCGTGACGGTGGGCAGTTCGCGCTCGCAGGCCGGAATCGGAACGAAGCCGCCTGTCGCCCTGGTGTAGGACAGCACCGAGTCAGGGCTCACGTCCAGGGGTGTCCAGTCCATGTCATCTGCCTGCATGATGCATTGGGAATGTATCTCGGCGAAGGCTTACTTGCCCGGGATCACCACCATACAGTTGCCACATTCAGTGAAGCTCGCCGCGGCGCATCACTTGAGGCGGATCGAATTCGAAACCCACCATACCTCGTGCAAACAGGTAGTTGTTGAATTGCCGATCGCTCAGATCGTCCAACAACACCGTTCCCTTCGAGTCGCAAGGGAACATGAGGACCCGCTCCTGGTCATGCACCGATCGATAGCTCAGGATGTACAGCCCGTGCGAGGAGCCTGTCTCGATGGATGAAGTCTTCATATCGCCTCTGTGTTCGCGCTGCCTGAACTTCATGCCAGCAGCTTGCGCTCCTTCAGCACCTCCTCGGCAATTCGGAACGCCTCGCCCGCAGCCGGGAGACCACAATACACCGCCGACTGCAACAGGATTTCCTGGATCTCGTCAACCGTCGCCCCGTTGTTGAGCGCGCCTTCCAGGTGAACGCGCAACTGGTTAGGACGGTTCAGCGCCGTCAGCATTGCGATGTTGAGGATGCTTCGCAACTTGCGATCGATACCCTTGCGCGCCCAGACTCGCCCGAAGCAAACCTCTTCCGAAAACGCGTTGAGCACTTCGTTGAAGGAGTTCTGCTTCTTGTCCTTCCCGGCCAAGTACTCTGCACCCATGAGCTCACGCATGATTTGCCGGCCAGATTCTTTTGTGTCCATAGTGACTCCATCTATTCTCAATTCAAACGCCCAAAGAGAGAGGGCGACGCTTGCGATCAGGAACAGTTTAGGAATCACCGCCCGCGCGCGTCCATGGCGTTTTTCAAGACGCCGCATCCTCGTTTTCCGAACACTGTGGGTCCATGCGTGCGGCGGCTCGAGATTCGTTCGTGAAAGGCGGATGCGGCGTCTTGAAAAACGCCATGGCGCCATCCGACCCCGCCTCCTACACTGACCCTGCTTCCAGATCGAAGCGACGAGCCTCGTACCCGAAGGCAGAACGAAGGAAACAGAGACCATGACTTCGATAAGAACCGGCGTCTGCAAAGGCGTCATGCACGCGGTTCTTTGCCGGCCCGAACAGAGAAACTCGTTGACCTCGGAAATGTTCTCGTTGCTGTGCGAAGCGCTCGACAGGGCCGCCAAGGAGACGACCGTGAAGGTTCTGATGCTTTCCGGGGCGGGATCCAACTTCACTGCAGGAGCCGACCCGGAAGATCTCCAGTTGCAGCACCCGCGCAGGGAGGCCGAGTCCATCGACATCGTGTTCCTCAGCAAGTTCGCTGCCTTCCCCAAACCCGTGGTCGCAGCCGTCGAAGGATGGGCCCTCGGCGTCGGGACCCGCATGCTCCTGCATTGCGATGTCGTTTACGTGGCGGAAGACGCACGGCTTGCGCCATCTTTTGACAAGGTGAGGCGGACGGGCACTGTCAATCATGTGCTGCCGGCCGCCGACGTTCTGTACTACGCCGCCCAGCAGGCGGAACGCTTGGCCAGGCAGCCCTGATTCACGCCAGCTGCGCCCTCACGTCCTCCGATCGGCGGAGCTCAAGACTCCTCTGCAAGGAATCTCAATGTCAAACCCCTTTCACCTCCCAAAATCGACACTCTCGGACGAGGGTGTCTATCACGTCTATTCGCTTTGCTACGCCCGCCTGCCTCGCCGCGTTCGTGAAAACTTCATCGGCCACGAGATGCACGATGGTCCGATGCCGCTGGACTACAACCTCTGGATCCTGCGCAACGAACATCGCACCGTTCTGGTCGATACGGGCTTCGGTCAGCGTGCCGCCACCGAGCGCGGCAGGGTGCTCGATGTCGATCCGATAGAGGCGCTGGTCCGGCTCGGCATCGATCCCGACAGCATCGAGGACATCGTCATCACCCATCTCCACTACGACCACGCCGGCAATATCGGACGCTTCGCCAAGGCACGCTTTCATGTGCAGGACGCCGAGGTCGCCTATGCGACCGGCCGTTGCATGTGCGAGCGGCCGCTGCGCTTCGCCTTCGACCTGGAAGACGTCGTGACTCTGGTGAGACATACGTACGCCGATCGGGTGCGCTTTCATGACGGGGTCGGCGCACCTCTTCCGGGGATCAGTGTTCACGTGATGCCCGGCCACACCGTCGGGATGCAGGCAGTCAGAGTCATGACGCCTCGTGGGCCGATCGTCCTCGCGTCGGATGTCAGCCACTACTACGCGAATTACCTGCGGCGTTCGCCGTTCGTGGCCACTGTCGATGTCATTGCCAGCATGCGCTCCTATGACAAGCTGAAGGAGCTCGCAGGTGCCCCCGAGCGCATCGTTCCGGGTCATGATCCCAAAGTACGAGCCCTTTATCCGAAATACAACTTCGGTGGCATTGAACTGACGGCGCTGCATGAGGAGCCGAAACCTCATGACCTCGAAGAGCTCGTGCGTCTTGACAATTTTTAATAGGACATCTCGGCCCATCGTACGGCTCGGGCAGGATCATCACCTGCCTGGCCGAGCCCGAGACACTCTAGACGAGTTCTCCTCCAAGGTACGCGTTCTGTACGCGGTCGCTGAGCAGCAAGTCGCTGCTGCGCCCTTCCAGGGCGACCGAACCCGTCTCGAGCACATACGCGCAATCCGAGATCTTGAGCGCGAGTTTCGCGTTTTGCTCGACCATGACGATCGTGATGCCTTCTGCATTGATCGTCTCAACCAGTTTGGCGACTTCATGAATCAGCTTCGGCGCCAGGCCCAGTGTCGGCTCGTCGAGCATGAGAATGCGCGGGCGGTTGATCAGCGCTCGCGCGATCGCGACCATCTGCTGCTCTCCGCCCGAAAGGCTGGAGGCGATCTGCTTTCCGCGCTCGGCAATTCTTGGGAAGATCTGGTGAAGAAACTCCAGGCGTTGGCGAAACTGCCGACTGTCCCGCATGCGATAGGCGCCCATCCGGATGTTCTCGTAGACCGTGAGTTCCGGAAATAGCCGGCGGCCTTCCGGACAGAGGACGATGCCAAGGTCGAGCCTCTCGTGCGTCTTGAGCCGGGAGATGTCCTGGCCATCGAGCCTGAGGCCGCCGCTGCTCTGACGGACCAGACCGGCGATCGTCTTCAGCAATGTCGACTTGCCCGCACCGTTCGCCCCGATGATCGCGACGACCCGCTTTTCAGGAATCTCGACGGACACATGACGAAGCGCGTGCACACCACCGTAGTCCACGGAAAGATCTGAAGTTTCAAGCAAACTCATAGTCCTCCCCAAGGTAGGCCTCGATGACCTTCGCATCCGATTTGACGACCGCTGGCGTTCCCAGCGCGATCGACTGACCCTGGTTGATGACAAGGATGCGATCACATGTTCCCATCACAAGCAGCATGTCATGCTCGACGAGAAGGACTGTGATGCCGCGTTCGTCGCGCAGCTTCCGGATCAGGGCGCCGGCTGCCTTCTTCTCCGAGGGATTGAGGCCTGCTGCAGGTTCATCCATGAGCAACAGCGTCGGCGACGCCATCATCGCCATGCCGATCCCGAGCATCTTCTGGAGCCCGTAAGCGAGGCTTCCGGCGGTGCTGTCGAGCAGGTCGGCGAGACCGATGAAACGAGCGACCTCGAGAGAGTCCGCAGAACCGGAGCGCTTTCGACGACGCGAGAAATAGGCGAAGGGACTGTGGTACCGAGCGAGGACCCCGGCGCGGCGCAAGTTCTCTCCGACCGTTTGTTCCTGAAAGACATGCACGGCCTGGAAAGTACGCGCCACACCACGTCGGGCGATCTCATCGCTCGATTGGCCGGATATGTCCTGACCATCGAAGCTCATCGCGCCCGCACTGGGCCTGAAATGGCCCGCTATCAGATTGAAGAGCGTCGTCTTTCCGGCGCCGTTCGGCCCGATGATGCCGAAGATCTCGCCTCGTTCGACGTTGAACGAGATATCGTTGACCGCCGTCAGCCCGCCGAAGCGCCGGGTCAGGCCATGAACCTGCAGCAGATCTTTCATCAAGCCGCCCTCCGCCGATGCGGAAGCAGAGAGACAAGTCCCTGCTTGATGAAGATCAGGAACACAACCAGGCACAGCCCGTAGATCAGCAGCTGATACTGCCGAGCGTCGCGCAGGAGCTCCGGCAACGGAACGACGACGATCGCGCCGAGCAGCGGGCCGAGGACCGCATTGACGCCGCCGATCGCGTTGATGACGATCAGGTCGACCGAGGTTCGGAATCCGAAAGGATCCGGAGAAAGAAATCCGATGTAGAACGCGTACAGGCCGCCGCTGACACCGGCGACGAAGGCACTGAAGGTGAAAGCAGCGTTGCGCCAGGCCAGCGCATCGGAACCGAGCGAGCGGCTCAACATCTCGTCCTCGGTCAATGACTGGAGCACGGCACCGATGTCCGACCTTTCGATGGCGAGCATGGCTGCGTAGAACACCATCGCGAAGATCAGGCCGAGGACGTAGTAGTGACTGACTGCAGTCAGGCGAAATCCGAAGACGGAGAACTTCGGAATGCCGTAAAGCCCGCTATTGCCTCCAAACAGCGACGTCCATTCCTGGAATACCAGATTGATGATCTGTCCGAACGCGTAGGTCAGGAGCACGAAGTAGACGCCCTTGATCCGTAGAAAGATCAGCCCCGACATCGAGGCGATTCCGGCTGCCAGCACGGCGCTTGCGAGGATCGCCAGGGCCGGAGGCAAGCCGAGTCGCATCGTCAACAGCGCGCTGCCGTAAGCGCCGATGCCCATGAAGGCCGGCTGCGCGAGCGACAGCTGCCCTATTCGCATCATGAGGTTCATGCTCAGCGCCATCGGGATCATGATTGCGATCATCGTGGCGATGTGAAAGAAGTATCGGCTGTCGAGCACCCACGGCAGAAACACAAGTGCCGCGAACGCGATGGCGACGAGAGTTTTCTTCATCGCGTGCTCCGCCCCAACAATCCGGTCGGCCGCGCCACGACGACCAGCAACACGATCACGAACGAGGCGATCAGTGCAGCGGTGGAGTCCAGAAGAGTCGACAGAACCGACTCGCTCAAACCCATCAACAGGCCTCCGAGTACCGCTCCCGGGATGCTCCCAAGCCCTCCGAGGATGACAACCACGAACGCCTTCAGCATTGGGAGCTCTCCCATATAAGGGCCGATGGTGTAGATCGGCGCCATCAGCCCCCCGGCCAGCCCGGCCAGAAGGCATGCAATACCAAATGCAGCGGCATAGACGGCCCCCGACTCGACACCCATCAGACTCGAAGTCTCGGGATCCTGCGCGACCGCCTGCATGGCAAGTCCCAGGCGCGAGAACCGAAGGAACAGATAGAAGACAGCGAGGATCGCCAGGGAACAGAACGCGACGATGGTCCGGTCCCATGGCACTGCGGCCGTGAGCAGACGCCAGGTCCCCGAGAACGGCCTGGCTACCGTCTGCTCGGAAGGCCCGAAGAAGAGGAGCGCCAGCGATTGCAGAATGATGCCGACGGCGAGCGACATGATCATGCCGGGAAGTTCCTGACCGACCAGCGGCCGGAACAGGATGCGCTCGACGATGACGCCGAGCAAGGCGCAAAGCAGGCCACCCGCCATGACGGCGAGGAAGAACGGCCAGCCGAGTCGGCCGAAGAGGAACAGCACGACCACGGCACCGATCATGTAGAACTCGCCATGCGCGAAGTTGACAATACGCATGATGCCGAAGATGAGCGTGAAGCCCAGCGCCATAATCACATAGATGAGGCCTGCCAACAGGCCGTTCACGACGATCTGCTCGATCATTTTTGGATTCCCGCTGTCGATGCCGATGTCGGCGCGCAGACCGGCCTGGTCGCACTTCGGTACCGGCTGTCCGTGGTTATTTCACCTTGCCCACGACAACGGGCTGGCCGTTCTTGATCTCGCCCACGTACGTGACCGACATGACTTGCTGGTCGACACCGATCGTTGCCTTGCCGCCTAGCGTCAGCATGTCGCCCTGGACCGACTTCATCGGCAGTGCCTGCGCAAAGGCTGCGGCGACCTTGGCGGTATCACGGACATCGCCGGCCTTCTGAATGGCTTGAAGCAGCACGTTCACGCCGTCGTAGAGAGGACCGAGCATCTCGTTCGGTTCCTGTCCCACAGACTTCTTGTAGGCCGCAGCGATACGCCGGTAGCCGTCATTCGTCGGGTCGATATAGAGCATGCTGATCATTCCCGCAGCGGCCTCGCTGCCGGCACCCGCGACGATCTCTTTCGGCCCTGCGCCGCCGGTCTTCAGGAAGAGTCCCTTGTAGCCGAGCTCGCGCGCTTGCCGGATCATCAGCCCGGCCGTTGACGGCGGGGTACTGCCGAGATCGATGACGTCCGGCTTCATGTCGATGATCTTGGTGAAGATCGGCTGAAAGTCCTTCTGGGAACGCTCGTACAGATCATTCGTCAGTATTTCGTAGCCGCTCTTCTTGAAGACCTTCTCGCTGATCTGCTTCTGATCCCAGCCAGTCTCGTCGTTGGGATTGAGTACGGCGATGCGCGCGCCCTTGTAATGCTCCTTCACCCACGGGATGAGAGCCGAGATGTAGTCCGAAGGCGGGCTCACGATGCGAAACATGTATTTCGTATTCGCATCGAATGCCTTGGATGTCGCCGCGGCGGTCAACGCCAGGACCTTGTCGTCTTCGACGTTCTGCTTCAGAGCCAAAGCCGCGGTGGAGGTCTGAACGATCATGTACTTCACGCCGTCCTGATTGAGGAGACGGTTGTAGGCCGCCACGGAGTCTGCGGCCTTGTATTGATCATCGTAGGCGATGACTTCGATCTGATACTTCTTCCCGCCAACGTCGAGTCCGCCCTTTGCGTTGATCTCGGCAGCGAGAATCTTCGGCGCCTCTGCCGCAGCCATGCCCCATGGTGCGCCTCCGCCTGTGAGTGGCGCAATGACGCCGATCTTCAGCGTCTCGGCATTTGCACCTTTGAACAGGCTCACGGTGAGCCCGAAGGCAAGGACTATGGTTCTTCCGAAGGTCTCGAGGTTCATGATTGTCTCCTAAATAATAATTGCGCTTGCTGTACTTCTCTATGCTCTCGCAGGTTCTGCTTCGAAGCCTGCGCGCGGCACCAGACTGGAAAGCATCTGGCCAAATCCGCCGTCCACCACGATTTCCTGCCCGTTGACGTAAGACGCCCGGTCGCTCGCCAGGAAGAGCACGGCCTGTGCGATGTCTTCGGGCCGGCCGATACGGCGCGACGGAATGAGTTCACTTCGCCGCTGCTCGACACCAGGCTGCGTGTAGAAGGATTCAGTCATCTCCGTTCGGATCAGACCCGGCTTCACGGCATTGCTTCGAATACCGTCGGCTGCCCATTCGACCGCGAGCAAGCGCGACAGCATCGCAACGCCGGCCTTGGTGACGCTGTAGCCGCCCGCCCAAGCCACTGGATGATCTGCAACGATCGACGACATGTGCACGATGGAGCCGCACCCCAGTTTGCGCATCTGTGCGCCGAAAGCCTGGGAACACAAGAGGGCGCCAGTCAGATTGACCGACAGAACACGGTTCCACTCGGCAAGGGAAATCGTCGCCAGGGCGCCTTGGGCGATCACGCCGGCGTTGTTGACCAGAACCTGGCAGGGCCCGAATGCGCCTTCGCTGGCGCTGGCTGCCTCGTGCACGCTGACGGGATCGGAAACGTCGCAGGTGAGTGCCAACGCTTTGGCCCCGCATCGCTGAACCTCCTCGGCTGTCGCCTGGCCCCCTTCGGCATTCCGATCCACAACGACGACGTGGCTGCCGGCCTGTGCAAATGCGATCGCGACGGCACGACCTATCCCGCTGCCGCCCCCGGTCACGACCACCACACGGCCCTCGAGATGGAAACCATCCGTCATATGCTTGCTCCTCGACTTGCGTCCTTGAATCTGCATCGGTTCTCACCGCCCGACCGCTTCGCATTCGAAAAGATGAGTCGTTGTCTGTGCGAATTCACTGGCGTGCTGCCTCAAACGCCGCGATCCGGCCTGGGCAGCTTTAGATCGTGGTCAGCCGGCACGACCTGTGTCCCTGCAAGACGGTCCATCATCAATGCCACTGAGTTGACTTGCGCGTCGCGGCCCATCTCGTTGATGGTCATCTGGTGAAACTCCTTCACCATATTTCCGAAGAGCATGGTGACGCCGGAGTCTTCGCCCAATTGGCAAGCCAGCCTGACATCCTTGTGCAACAGGCCGAGCGTGAACCCCGAAGCCAGCTTGCCGCTGATGATGTGCGAGTTCATGAAGCGCTCGACGAAGAAGTTTCGACCAGAGCCGGCCATCAGGATATCGACGGCCGTCCGGGGTGCGATGCCATTCTTCGCGGCCAGCGCGATGGCCTCGAGACTGAGCAGGCGTTGGCCACCGGCCACCAGATTGTTGACGAGCTTGGCGACGTGTCCAGTACCGACGTCGCCTGCTTGAAACACGTTCGGGCTGATCGCATGCAGGATCGGTTGAATGCGGTCGTATTGGGCCGGTGCGGCGCCGACCATGATTGCGATGGTGCCGGCATCAGCGCCCTGGGGACCGCCGCTGACAGGCGCGTCGATCAGCGCCAGGCCGAGCGCGGACAGCTCCGCAGCCATGGCGCGCGTCGCCGTGGGATCGCCCGTCGTCTGATCGACGATCAACGTACCAGGTTTGGCTGCGCCGGCTATTCCTTCTTCGCCAAAGATGACAGCGCGCACGTGGTCGGAGGTTGGCAGGCAAAGAAAGATGATGTCGCAGTGGCCCGCGAGCTCGCTCGAGCTGGCGCATCGGGTTGCACCCCGGTCGACGAGGCGCTGAACGGCCGCCTCGCTTTGATCGTGCACCCGCAAAGGGTGCTGGAGTTGAAGTCGCTTGGCGAGGGCCCCGCCCATACTGCCCAGACCGATGTATCCGATATTCACGATGGAGTCTCCTTTGTTTTAAAGCAGTCCGGCGGCGTGCTGGACCGTTCTTTTGGTCGGGTGTCGAGTCCGCGGTCAGGGCAAGCCTGCACGCGTCGCCTGCCCTTCGGCCTGCGTGCGAATCAAGCCCCGTGGGGCAGCAAGATCTGACGCACGACGCCTCCGCCGTGAAGCAGGTCGAAGCCCTCGTTCAACTGGTCGAACCCGATGTGCTCGCTGCGCAGCCTGTCCACGGGAAGGCGCCCCTGCAAATACATGTCGACGTATTTCGGGATGTCCTGCTGCGGCACGCCGCCTCCCATGAACGAGCCGCGCAGCACGCGCTCCTCGCTGACCCACGGCAATTGCGCAACGCTGAAAGCGGCGGTCGTCTTGCCCACACCGACGCCAATGACCTCTCCGCCTCGCACGGTGACTGCCTGCGCCATGTCGAGTGCCGCCAGATTGCCCGACACCTCGAAGGCATAGTCGACACCCCCGTGGGTCAGATCGCGCACTTGCTGCACAGCGAGCGCGTCGCGCGCATCGACGCATTTGGTCGCGCCGACCGCGCGCGCAAGATCGAACTTGCCCGGCAGCACGTCGATGCCGATGATCTGGGAGGCCCCCGCCTCGCGGGCCGCCATCACTGCCGTGAGCCCGACGCCGCCCAGTCCGATGACCGCAACTGTCGCCCCGGGCCGGACCTTGGCACTATTGAACACTGCCCCAGCGCCCGTGACGACGGCGCAACCGAACAGCGCCGCGACATCCAGTGGCACCTCGTCGTCGATCTTGATCAGCGACTGCGGCGCCACAACTGCATACTGCGCGTAGACGGAGATACCACTGTAGTGATTGAGTCGGCCGCCGTCGGCCAGGCGAAGCCTGCGCGTCCCTGTCGAGAGCGACCCCTCGGCTCTGGCGCCACTGACGGCCTGGCAAAGGCCGGGCCGGCCGACAAGACAAGTCCGGCATTTCCCGCATCCCGCGACCAGCGCCATTGCGACATGGTCATCGGGCGCGATTCCGGTGACGCCGCGGCCGATCTCGCGCACGATGCCGGCACCCTCGTGGCCGCCGACGATAGGCAACGGCCGCTTCCTGAGACCCTCGACGACGGAAAGATCCGAGTGGCAGATGCCCGCTCCCCTGATCTCGACGAGCACCTCGCCCTCACCCGGCCCGTCGAGTTCCACTTCCTCGATCTTGAACGGCTTGCTTTCGGCATAGGGCGCCGGCAAGCCTTGTTCGTACATGACTGCTGCAGTCATTCTTAGCATGTTTGTCTCCAGAAATACCGATCCGCCAATTCCTTAACCCGCCTCGGAACGCATCTCGGCGAAGGTCTCCGTTGCCGCAATCACCGCCTCCCGGACCAAGGGCGCTCCGATGTAGCCGAGCAGATGGAGCAGCGTTTCGACGAGCTCGTCTTCGGTCCAGCCATGGTTGCGCGCAAAACGCAGATGCACTTTCAGTTCCGTCGTTCGGCCCGTGGACGCATCGGATACGAGGGTCGCCAGGGCCCGCGTCTTGAGATCGAGTCCTGGCCGGGTCCACAACTGGCCGAAGATCACCTCCTGCGTCAATTCGGCGAACTTCTCCATGATCGGATCGGTGTAGACCTCTTTGTCGAGCTTGTCGATATAGGCGTCGCCTGCGAGCTTTCTGCGCATCGCTCGGCCCTTGGCGCGCATGGGGCTTTCTTGTTTCGTCATTCTGCGGATACCTTTGAACAGGTGGCGACCAGGCGCCAGTGTGAAGAGAGACGGGGTCGAGCGGATCAGTTCAGAACGAAGAGCCGTTCCTCGGTCATGTCGCGGATCGAGAACTTCGGGCCCTCGCGGCCCATCCCGCTGTCCTTGACCCCGCCATACGGCATCTGGTCGCAGCGCCAGCGCGACGTTCCATTGACGATCACACCGCCGGTGCGCACCGTTCTGATCGCAGACAGCGCAAGGTCCAGGGAGTTGGTGTAGATCCCGCACTGCAGGCCGAACGGGCTGTCGCTGATGGACGCGAAGATCGGGGCGATCTCCTCATACGGCTGGATGGACATGGCGGGTCCGAAGATCTCTTCGCGCACCACGTCCATGTCGGGCCTCACACGGGTGAGGATCGTTCCGCCCAACTGCGCGCCATTGCGCTTTCCGGCGCGCAGGGCCAATGCGCCGGAGTCGACCGCGCGCGCGATCATGGAATCGACGCGAATCGCTGCCTGCTCATCGATCAGCGTACCGACTTCCGTGGCCGGGTCCATGGGATCACCGAACCGGATCGAATCCATCTCGCTGCAGACTGCGTCAACGAACACATCGTGAACCTTCTTGTGCACGAAGACGTTCTGCACCGAAACGCAACTCTGGCCGGCAAGCGCTACCGCATTGCGTGCGCAAGCCTTGGCGGCCGCAGCAAGGTCCGCATCGTGGTGAACGAATGTCGGCCCGACGCCGCCGAGCTCCAAGGCCACGCGTTTCATCCCGACGGCGTCGCGGATCAACTTTCCCACCCGGATCGAGCCCGTGAAGCTGACGAAGTCGACCCGCCCGTCGCGAACGAGGCCTGGAGCCACCGCGTCCCCGTAGATCGTGTTCACCGCGCCCGAAGGCATGCCTGCTTCAACCAGCGCCTCGATGAGCATGTGGACGCACAAGGGCGCTTTGGGCGAGGGCTTGAGCACGACGCTGTTCCCTGCAGCGAGCGCCGGTCCGATCTTGTGGATCGCCAGATTGACGGGACCGTTGAATGGCGTGATGGCGGCGACCACCCCCACTGGAAAGCGCATGAGCATCGCGATCTTGCCGGCGCCGACGGCACTTCCGTCCATCGGGATGTGCTCGCCCTGTATCCGCACAGCCTCTTCCGCGCAGAGGCGCAGCAGGTCGACCGTACGTTCGGCTTCCACACGCGACTCACGCAGCGCCTTGCCGGTCTCCAGAGTCATGGCATCGGCAATCTGATCGGTCCGCGAACTGATCACCTCGGCCGCACGACGCAACATGGCTGCCCGCTCATAGCCAGGCATCTGCGCCATCGCCATCTTCGCCTTGTGGGCGGCGTCGAGTGCGTCATCGCAATCGCGCTGGCTCGAGATCGGCGCATAGGCCACGATATCGCCGCGGTAAGGGTTGCGAACCTCTTGCAATTGCTCCGCGTCGCGCCACTGGCCGCCGATATGCATGCGGATTTTTTCCGGCTCTTTCTTGCTGACGTTCTGGTTCATAGGCTGGGCTCCTGTGCCGGACGGCGTGTATGTTGCGCAGCAGTGTAGGGAGCGCCGTCGTCGAGAGTCCATCGTGTTTTTCGGGAGTCGGCGTCCGTGTTTACCGAACGCCGTGGCGCTTCGGATCGTGCCAGGCTCCCACGAGCCCGTGCGGCAAGCGCAGCTCACTGAAATGCGTTCGCAATTCAGGGACACGGCGTCCCGAAAAGCGCCATGGACCCGGTAGGCTGCTGATTCCTACACTGCCTTCCCGAACAGAGACAACACTCAAGGAGACAGATCGAATGATCCCTATGAACCTCACTCGCCGCTGGCACGCTTGCGTCAAGGTGATGCTTTTCACATCGGCGGCGCTGATGGGCTTTCCGTCACTCGCGGCGGGGAAGTGGCCGATGGAGAAGCCGATGACGATCGTGGTGCCATGGCCCGCCGGCTCGAGCTTCGACATCGTCGGTCGCCTGATTGCCGAAGGCATTCGGCAAAAGTACGGCAACACTGTCGTTGTGGACAACCGTACCGGCGCATCGGGCAATATCGGCCAGGCCTTCGTCGCCAAGGCCAAACCCGACGGCTACACCTTCATCATCACCACGCCCGGCCCGGCAGCCAACAACGCCTTGACGTTCAAGTCGATTCCCTACGACCCGCTGAAGGACTTTTCATTTATTTCGCTGACCAACAGGGATCCTGCCGTTCTCGTGGTTCGCCGCAATTTGCCGGTCAACAATTTCAAGGAATTCATCGCATACACGAAGGCCAAACCCGGCCAGGTCAAGATGGGCGCCCCGGGTATCGGTACCCAGTCGCACATGACCCAGCTGGCGCTACAGGATCTGGCCGGCGTGGAGTTCAACATCGTTCCCTACCGCGGACCGCCGCAGGTCATGCAGGATCTGCTCGGAGAGCAACTCGACGCTGGCAGCGCCCTTGTTGGAAACTTCATGCCGCAAATCAAGGCGGGCCAACTCAAGGCGCTCGTGGTCTTCGGTGATCGCCGTGACGCCGCGCTGCCGAATGTCCCGACCTTGATCGAAGAAGGCTATCGGTTCTCGTCGCAGCCCTGGACCGGCATGGAAGGCCCACGGGGCCTGCCACGCGACATCATCGTCGAGATGAACAAGACGCTGAACGAGATTCTTGTGAACAAGGTGTATGTGGAGAAATTCGCCAGCCTTGGAATGACGGCGATGCCGTCGACACCCGAGGAATTCGAAAAGATCGTCGAGGAGGAAGTGGAGAAGTGGCGGCCGGTCGTGAAGAAGTACAAGGTCACGGCAGAGTAGTGCGGCCTTCCGAGGAGCGGCTCGGTTTCAGGAAGCCCCATGAGAAGGCGTGACCGCCATCTCGGGCCAAGCCTGGACCGCAGCCGAAAGGAAAGCGCAGACCAGGGGATCATTGAGGCGGCTGGTCGCATGGGCTAAAAACAGCGGAAATTCAGCGTACGCAATGGACGACGTGACGAGGAAGCCCTTCTCCAGCCCGTGCTTGACATGCTCTTCGCGCATCAGCATCAAGCCCACGCCGGCCTCCAGCATCGCGCGGCCCAGCATTGCGTTGTCGAAGCGCGCGACGGTATTGAGTTCGAGGCCGCGCTCGTCGAAGAGTTGTTTCAACATCGTCGAATAGGCCAGGCTGCTGTCGGTGGGGCAGATCCAGGGAAGGGCCGCCAGCTCCGCCCAGCTCGCGCCCTCGATCTGCTCCTTCCATGCCGCGGGACCCGCGACCCGGAACGGGATGGTCGTGAGCTGGTAGTACGTGAATGCGGCGTTGGTGGGCCGGCCCAACATCAGCCCGATGTCGAATTCCCCGGTCTTCAGCCCCTCCTGCGCGCCGGTGGACGGCCGCGCGCGCAGATCGACGGTGATGAGCGGATGCGCGCAGCGTAAAGCGGCGATCACTTCCCCGATCCGGCTCGAGGTCGGATCGCTGGTCGACCCCACGATCAGATGACCTTCGAGCTTGCCGTGGATCTCGCGTGCGAAGGACGTGAACAGCGTCGCCTCGTTGAGCAATGCCTTCGCCTTGGCCAGCAGCAATTGCCCGGCACGCGTCAGCTCCAGGTTGCGATTGGTACGCACGAACATTTGCGTATCCAGGCATTCCTCGACCGCTCGCACGTGGGCGCTGGCGGCCGATTGGCTGACGTGCAGTCGCTCGGCCGCGCGCGTGAGGTGCTGTTCCTCGGCGACGGCAACGAAGGTGCGCAATTGCACCAGGTCAATCATCATTTTTGCCTTATATGGACGCCTCCCGTGTGGCAAGCGAGTTCTTGAAGTTCCGGCTGGCGGTAATGACTGCGGTCTTATATCCGGCCTGTTTGTGCAGATCGGACCGAAGCCCGCCCACTGGCCTTGATGGTCATGCGCAAGGTCGGTGCTCATCTCCGGTACGGGCTTCGCACAAGGCTTGCCCGGACAAAAATTCAGCTTTACCCGACCCGCGGTCCGACCGCTTCACCATCACTTCATCAACTCGACTCACGCACTCTTTGCGGCATCCACTCCTATAGGTTGTTGTCTCAGGTTGTTGATCTAAGCCGCCTGCGCTTGCGCGCCGCAGCCACTGGGCGGAGTGCTCTTCCACTCCGATCGGTACGCCCGCCCGTGCGCCAGGAGCGCCCAGGCCGTGCGAGCCATCTTGTTGGCCAACGCCACCACCGCCACGTTCAGCGGCCGGCGTCGCAGCAATTCTTCAAGCCACGCGGGCTTGGCCTTCGCGTGCGTGATCACCGAACGAGCGCCGTGGATGAGCAATGTCCGCAGGTAGGGGTCGCCTCGCTTGCTCAGGTGGCCCACGCGCGTCTTGCCGCCCGTGCCACTGTGCGCAGGAACCAGCCCCAGGCTGGCTGCGAACTCGCGCCCCGAGCGCCAGCCGCTCGCATCGCCCAGCGTGGCGGCCAGCGCTGTCGCACCGAGCACGCCGATGCCGGGCACTTCGCGCAGCGTGCGCGCCTGGTCGATCCGGCGTTGCTGCTCGGCAATCTCAACTTCAAGCCGATCGATGCTGCGCTCGACCTCCTTGAGCGTTTCGAGCTGCAGGTCAGCTAGCCGGCGCATCAGCGGCGACAGTTGATCGTCGATCTCGGCGCGCTTGACCCCCATCGTCTTCAGTCCGGCCTTCTTGCCGCCCGGGAGCACGACACCGAACTCATACAACAAGCTGCGCAGCATGTTGATCGTGGCGGTGCGCACGCTCACCCAGTGCGACCGTGCCCGGTGCAGCGACATCACCGCTTGCTGCTCGATTGTCTTGACCGGTGCCCGACGAATGTCCGATTGCTGCGCCGCCAGCCAGATCGCTCGCGCATCGGCCGCGTCGTCCTTGTTGCTGCGCACAAACGCACGCACCTGTCGCGCCGGCAGCAACTCCACCTGATGTCCGAGACCACCCAGTACGCGCGCCCAGTGGTGCGCACTGCCGCACGCCTCCATCGCCACGCGCGCCGGCTGCCGCTGTGCGAAGAATTCGCTCAGCCTGGATCGAGGCAGCTTCCTGCGCCCGATCTCACCCGTCTCGCCATCAACCCAATGAAGTTGCATCACGTTCTTTGCAATGTCCAAGCCATACGTCGTACGATTCATCTCGGGGCCTCCGTCTGTAAGTGGGTAGTTCGAACTTCCACTTTGGCACTCGATGCCGTCGACTGCGAGGCCCCCTTCATCACCTGTGTCTCCACCGTTCGCGGTCGATCAGCGAGGGGGAGGCGTCCATACCATCTCCAGTTGTGCTTTACGTCGCGCGAAAAAATTGGAGCCGCTCAATCCCGGACGCATCCAGCGGATTGGGGCATCCCGTCGAGGACCACCACCTTGGTCTCCAGATAGGCGCGCAGGCCTTCGGAACCGCCTTCGCGGCCGATACCCGATTGCTTGAAACCTCCGAAAGCGATGCTGCCCTCGTTGCGCATCCCGTTCTGGCCGACAGTGCCCGAGCGGATGCGGCGCGCCACGGCATAGGCGCGCTCCAGGTCATGGGTGAAGACCGAGGCGTTCAGGCCATAGATCGTGTCGTTCGCGATGGCCACGGCCTGCTCATCGCTGTCGGCGGGAATCACAGCGAGTACCGGACCAAAGATCTCCTCACGCGCGATGGTGTGGTTGTTGTCGACATTGCAGAACACCGTCGGCTCGATGTAGAAGCCACGATCCAGGTGCGCCGGTCGACCGCCGCCCGTGGCCAGCTTCGCACCTTCGGCCTTGCCCTTCTGGATGTAGCCTTCCACGCGATCGCGGTGGCGGCGCATGGCCAGCGGCCCCATCTGGGTGGCGGGGTCGAAGGGGTCGCCCACCCTGACGTTGCGGAAGTTCTCGCTCAGCGCCTCGACCAGCGCGTCGTGGCGATTGCGGCTCACGATGATCCGGGTGAGCGAAGCACACACCTGGCCGGTGAGGAAGATCGCGCGCGAAGCGATGCTCTGTGCAGCGATCGCAACGTCGTAGTCGTCGAGCACGATCGCCGGCGACTTGCCGCCCAGTTCCAGCGTACAACGCGCGATGCGCTCACCGCAGATTGACGCAATTCGCCTACCGGCGACGGTCGATCCGGTGAATGCGACCTTGTCAACGCCCGGATGCCGCACCAGCAGTTCCGATACTTCACGTTCAGCCGTAAAAATGTTCACCACGCCGGGTGGAAAGCCTGCAGCCTCGCAGGCCTCGGCCAGGATGTAACCGGCGCCTGGCGCTTCGGGCGATACCTTGACGATGACCGTGCAACCCGCGATCAGCGCGGGGCCGACCTTGCTGGAGATCGCGCCCGGAGCCGCGTTCCACGGCACGATGGCTGCGACCACGCCGACGGGCTCGCGGACAAGCAACGCCACTTCGCCGCCCGACTTGGGCTTGTGGCGCTCCTGGAAAGGGAAGGTCTCTGCCAGCGAGGCATAGGACAGATAGTCGTTGCTGATGCCCGCGCAGCGCGCTTTGGTGAAGCCATGCAGCGCGCCGGCTTCAGTCGTCCATATGCGCGCATGCGGCTCGGCGAGCTTGTCCAGCTCCCCCGCCATGGCGCGAATGAATTTCGCGCGCTCGTCATGCGACATGCGTGGCCATGGGCCGTGGTCGAACGCGTTGCGCGCTGCGGCAACCGCGCAATTCACGTCGGCCTCTTCAGCCTCGGCGACGGTGAGAAAAAGTTCCTCGGTCGCAGAGTTGGTGACCCGGATCTTCCTGGTGCCGGACGGTTCCGTCCAATGGCCATCGATGAAGAACTTGTCCGGATGCCGGACGGGTGCGTCTGTGAACATGTTGTCTGTCTCCTTTTTGTCGGGCCTACTTGGCCCGTGCGGCCGGCTCATGTTCCGCCCCGGCCATCGGCGTGCTGCCGCGAAGAAGCCGGACGAGTCGTTCGACCGAGGGCTCGGATTCCACGTCCCTGACGAGCCTCTCGAGCGCCTTGACGTC
The DNA here is from genome assembly GCF_901827165.1 of Variovorax sp. SRS16. Lineage (NCBI taxonomy): Bacteria > Pseudomonadati > Pseudomonadota > Betaproteobacteria > Burkholderiales > Comamonadaceae > Variovorax > Variovorax sp. SRS16. Next base: position 96,392 of record NZ_LR594668.1, on the reverse strand, counting down.
CTCGGGTGCGAGCGACTTGGCAGCCAGCCGGCGGTACTTCACAGCCATTTGCTCGTCGCTCATCGGCTTCTGCCAACTGCCCAGAAAGTTGTCGACAACCTTGCGAATGACGCGGCCGTCCTTCAACTGCACTTCGACGTCGGCGCCGCGCGCGAATGGACGGCCCTTCTTCTCGCGCTCCTCGTCGCGCAAGCAGTCCACCCGCTTGGCGAACGCGATCAGGTCGGGCCGCCCCATGTTTTCTTCCACCATCTGGTCGACGAACACCTCGCCGTCGATCAGCTTCATCGCGATGCAAAAGCCCAGGTGCATCTGTGCCGCGGTGAGGCCAAGGGGCTCATAGGGCAGCCACCAGGAGTGGTTGACGGCGTCACGGGTCATCTTGACCGTGATGCGCTCGACGTCGTCGGCCTTCAGCCCTTCCTGCATCAACTCCTCGATCGCATCCATGGTCGACAGATTGGTGCCTACGCAGGCGTGGCGCTTGATCGAGATGCGCATGGTTTCCCAACGTGTCCCCAGGCCGTCGGTCAGTTCGGACAGGTCGAACTGGTCGGTGCTCTGGGTGAAGGTGGTACAGAAGCCGCCGTACACCTCTTCGAAGACGTTGGCGATGCCGGTGAATCCATCGGCCGCCAGAAGTGCTGAGTAAAGGCCGCTTTGCGCCGCTTTGGCGGACAGCATGCGCTTGACCATCGAGCCGAACTGCGTAGCCAGAATGCCGCCAGCCTGCGGCCCGGCGATGCCGAGGGCCTGGAAGATCTGTTCGCTGTCCAGCCCCAGCACGCGCCCCGCAGCAACAGCCGCCGGGAACGGGCCGAACAGCCCCGGCGTATGCCAGCCGTCGCCCAGCATCTTGTTGCCGTTCATGCACAGGCCGACTCGCGGGCCCACTTCGAAGCCGGCGATGATGGCCGTCAGCAGCGTCTCGCCGTCGACCTTGTCGACGCCGACCAGTTCGGCGGCCGCGAACACCGCAGGCAACACCGCAGCGCAGCTGTGGATGGAAGCGGGATTCGCATCGTCCAATTCGTAGGCCTGGATCATGGTGCCGTTGACCAAGGCGGCGCTGGCCGCGGAAGCGCTCTTGCCGCCGCCCCAGATGGAGGCCGAGCCACCCTGCGGTTCGAGACGCTCGATGACGCCGCCGAGAATCCGGGTCCACTTCAAATGGGCGCCGAAGAGGCCGCAGCCGAGTCCGTCGAGGATGATCGACTTCGCGCGAGCGACCACCTCCGGGGGGACATCCGACAGCTTGAGGTTTGTCGCGAACTCGGCGAGTTGGCGCGTGTGTGAGGGCATCGGGTTCACTCCTTTGGAAGCCAAATTCTGAGGCGCGGCGCGGGATCCGCCGGTGGTATTTCGTGCCCGCAGAGTCACTTGCCGTTACCGCCCCGTGAGCGCTGGTTACCGTGAGCTGCAGAAAATGTGTCTTGACCCTCGAAGGAGGTGCGTCGACCATTCCTGCATCCAGAGACAAGCCTTGATGCCGCCATGACCGAAACCTCCTTTCCCACCTCGCCCGAAGCCGCCGCCGCCGCGTTTCGCAAGTCGCCTGTCACCTTGCGCATGCTGATCGGCGGCGAACTCGTCGAGAGCTCCGGCGGCGGCTGGATCGACTGTTTGAATCCCGCCACGGAGGACTTGATCGGCAAGGCGCCGCGCGCCACCCAGGCCGACGTCGACCAGGCCGTGCGCGTGGCAGAGTCCGCCCAGGTGAAATGGGCGGAGCTGCCTGTGCAGGAGCGCTCGAACTACCTGATGAAACTGGCGGACGCATTTACCGCCCACGCGGACGAACTGCTGATGCTCGAAGTCGCGGACAGCGGCAATGCCATCACGGCCATGAAACCGGATCTGGCCAATTGCGTCGAGCGCCTGCGCTACTACGCGGGCCTGGGGTTCGAACTCCAGGGTCACACGATCCCCGGCGCTTCCGATCGCATGCACATGACGCTGCGCGAACCCTACGGCGTGGTCGGCCGAATCATTGCCTTCAATCACCCGATCGCGATGGCGGTCCACGGCATGGCCACGCCGCTGATGGCGGGCAACGCAGTGGTGCTGAAGCCCTCCGAACAGTGCCCGCTGTCGGCCCTGCGTCTTGGCGAGATCGCGCGCGACATCCTTCCTCCTGGCGTCCTGAATGTGGTATCCGGCGACGGTGCCGCCGGCAACGCGCTGGTGCGCCATCCGCGCGTCAAGCGTCTCTCGTTCATCGGTTCCGTGCGAACAGGCATGGCGATCCAGCGTTCTGCCGCCGAGGTGGGAGTGAAGTCCATCTCGTTGGAACTGGGAGGCAAGAATCCCTTCATCGTCTTTCCGGATGTCTCGGTCGAAAAGGTTTCGGCAGCCGCAGTGGCCGGGATGAACTTCGGCCTCCAGGGGCAGTCTTGCGGATCGACCAGCCGACTTTTCGTGCACGACGCGATCTACGACGAGGTCGTGAAGGCTGTCGCCGAGAAGGTGAAGGCCGTGCGCGTCGGCGATCCTTTCCTGTGGTCCACACAGATGGGTGCACTCAACACACGCGCGCACCTCGATCGGGTCATGCAGTACGTGGAGTCCGGCGCGTCGGAGGGCGCTCGCCTGGTTGCGGGCGGTGCGGCTCCCGCGGGCGCCGCCTTCGAGAAGGGGTACTGGCTGCAGCCCACCGTGTTCGCCGACGTGGCGCCCGAGATGCGCATCGCGCGCGAAGAAATCTTCGGGCCGGTGCTGTCGATCCTGCGCTGGTCGAATCTGGAGGAAGCGATCGCGATGGCCAACTCGGTGGAGTACGGCCTGACGGCTGCCATCTGGACCAACGACATCACGCAGGCACTGCGCACGGCGAAACGCGTGCAGTCCGGCTTCGTCTGGGTCAATGGCGTGAACTCGCACGTGCGCGCGGTTCCCTTCGGCGGCTACAAGAACAGCGGGATAGGGCGCGAACGCGGGATCGAGGAGCTGTACTCGTACACGGAAGAGAAGTCGGTGCAGATCTTCCTGTAACCCCATGCGTTGCGAGGAATTCGACTATGTGATCGTTGGCGGTGGATCCGCCGGCTGCGTGCTCGCGACCCGTCTGAGCGAAGACCCCGGGGTGAAGGTGCTGTTGCTCGAAGCCGGCGGCCGAGACTGGCACCCGATGCTCCGCATTCCGATGGGCGTAGGCAAGTTGCGGCAAGGCCGCATGTATGACTGGGGCTACCAGACCGTGCCGCAACCCGGCCTGAACGGCCGGTGCGTGGAACTGATGCGAGGCAAGGTGCTCGGTGGTTCTTCGTCCGTCAACTTCATGGCCCACAACCGTGGCAACCGCAGCGACTACGAGCGATGGGCTCGGCTCGGCGCGCCCGAGTGGTCGTATGACGCGCTGCTGCCCTACTTCAAGCGCAGCGAAACCTGGCTGGAAGGCCCGGTGCCGCATCGCGGCAGCGACGGGCCGGTGGGCGTCAGCTGGACTTGCCGCGACGACCCCATCGCGCAGGCCGTGCTGGACGCGGCGCGCGCAGCCGGCCACCCGATCTTCGACGACCTGAATGGCCCCGAGCCCAATGGCTTCGGCTATGCGCAATCGGCGATTCACGGGGGAAGACGTGCCAGCGCTTCGCGTGCCTATCTGCGACCCGCGTTGTCGCGCAGGAACCTGACGCTCCGCGTGAATTCGCTGGCAACCAGAATCCTGTTCGAGAACGCAACAGCCACGGGCCTTCAGTACAGCTGGCAGGACCGGCTGCATGAAGTCCGGGCGAATCGCGAAGTGATCGTCGCCAGTGGCGCCATCAATTCACCGCAGCTGCTGATGCTCTCCGGCATCGGCGACGCGGATGCGTTGGCGAGGCTGGGCATCCGCTGCGTGCAGCATCTCCCTGGCGTGGGCGCCAACCTGCAGGATCATCTGGTGGTTAGTCTCACGCACGTGCGCGCGGGAGCGGAAAGCGATTTTCACCGCACGCTGCGGCTGGATCGGCTGATGCCTGCCTTTCTCGGCGCCTACTTTGCAGGCAAGGGCCCCTTGACCGTTCTGCCTGCCGGCGTCAATTCGATCCTGCGCTCGCGCCCCGAGCTGGATGCACCGGACCTGCAAATCATGTTCGGCAGCGCTGCATTCGAGGCCAAGCCCTGGCTGCCCGGCTGGAACGAGTGGGAGGATGTGTTCGCCTTGCGGCCGATGGTGTCGCACCCGGAAAGCCGCGGCACGGTGTCGCTGATGTCGACCGACCCCCGAACAAAGCCGCGAATCGATCCGCGGTACCTTTCCAGCGCCGAGGACATGCGGACGCTGCGCGAGGGCCTGCGCATCGTGCGTGAAGTCGCGCGCCAGAAGCCGCTTGACGGCTTCCGTGGCCGCGAGCTGGCACCTGGTCAGGACTGCAGTTCGGACGGCGAACTCGATGCCTACATCCGCAGCACAGCGACGACCGTCCAGCACGCATCCTGCACCTGCAGGATGGGACGTGACGACCTCGCCGTGGTGAATCAGGAGCTGCAGGTGCATGGCATCGAGCGCTTGCGCGTCGTGGATGCATCCGTGATGCCGGAGATCCTGAGTTGCAACATCCATGCGGCCGTTCTTGCGATCGCGGAACGCGCTTCGGACCTCATTCGGGGCAAGCCCGCGGTGTCCGGGCGCCAGGAGCACCACCTCGCGCTCGCCGCCTGAACAGTGGCCATCCGCACGGGCGAACCGTGACTTGCCATCTGCATCCCGCCTGCCCACGTCAAATTGGAGACAAACGCAAAGTGCAATCCGAACCCTATGATTTCATCGTGGTGGGCTCCGGCTCAGGCGGCGGCGTGGTGGCCGCGCGTCTGAGCGAGAGCGGCAAGTACAACGTGCTATGCCTCGAAGCGGGTACCAAGGACGCCAGCTACATCTGGTCACGCCCGCCGCTCGGTGTCGTGTACCTCGTGGACAACCCGCTGGTGGATTGGCGTTATGAGTCCGAGCCCAATGAGACGCACGGCAATCGCAAGATTCCCGTGCCGCGCGGCAAGATGCTCGGCGGCAGCAGCTCCATCAACGCCATCGTCTACAACCGCGGCCAGAAGCTGGACTACGACACCTGGAGTGCGCTGGGCTGCAAGGGCTGGAGCTACCGCGAAGTGCTGCCGTATCTGATGAAGCTGGAGAGCACAGACCTCGGCTCGGATGAATACCGAGGCCGCAGCGGGCCCATCAAGATCAGCCAGAGCAAGAAGCTGTGCTCCTTTTTCGATCTGTTCATGCGCTCGGCCAACGCCGCCGGCATCCCCGACAACCCTGACTACAGCGGAGAGAAGCAGGAGGGTGTGGCGATGGCGCAGCTGACCGCGTGGCGCGGCGAGCGCCAGAGCACAGCCACGTCCTATCTGCGGCCTGCGCGCAACCGGCCCAATCTCACGATCCTCACGGGCGCAGAGGCCACATCGTTGATCCTTGAAGGCAAGCGTTGCGTGGGCGTGCGTTACCTGCGCAAAGGCGTGACCGAGGAGGTCCGGGCGGCGCGCGAGGTCATCGTCTGCGGCGGCACCGCCAACACGCCCAAGCTGCTGGAGCTTTCGGGCATCGGCAATCCTCAGGTCTTGCGCCAGCACGGGATTCCGGTCGTGCACGAACTCAAGGGCGTGGGCGAGAACCTGCGCGATCACTTCGCGGCGACCATGAAATGGACCTTCAACCGCCCCGGCATCTCGCTGGCCAGGAAGGGCCGCGGCTGGCGCCTGGGCTTGGAGATCCTGCGCTGGCTGTTCCTTCGCGAAGGCCTCATTGCGCAGGGGCACGGTGCGATGCGGGTGTTCGCGCGCTCGCGACCGGAGCTCGAGGAGCCGGACGTGATGATGATCGTCAGCCCCTACATCATCGAACTCAAGACGGGCCGTGGGCGGCGCATGTCGGCCACCGAAGGCTTCTTCATGTACACGCACGTGCAGCGCACGGAAAGCACGGGAAGCATCCACGTCCGATCGGCCGATCCCCTGGCGATGCCGGTGATCAACTTTCGCTTCCTGGAGACCGAGTACGACCGCAAGACCGCCGTGGCAGCGGTTCGGCGAGCGCGCGACATTGCCGCGGCCTCGCCCATGCGCGATGTCATCGCCGAGGAAACCATGCCCGGGCCGCAGGTGCAAAGCGATGCTGCAATCCTGGAGATGATCCGGAACACCGGAATACCGACGCAGCACATGGTGGGCACCTGCAAGATGGGCAGCGATGCGATGGCGGTGGTCGACGAACAACTGCGCGTGCACGGCATCACCGGCTTGCGCATTGCCGACGCCTCCGTCATGCCCACGATCGTCTCGGGCAACACCAGCGTTCCCTGCATGATGATCGGCGAGAAGTGTGCCGACATGGTGCTCGCCGACACGAAGCCGAAAGACGCGGCAGCGCTGCACCACGCGAAGCGCGAAATGCGACCGGAACTGGCCCATCACTGAAACGAAACAGCGAGATAAAGATGTTCATCGACTGGAAAAACCTTTTCGCCGGCGCATTCATGGCGCTGGCACTGGCCGGCAGCGCAGGGGCGGCGGGCGAATTCCCCAACGCCCCCATCAGAGTCATCGTGCCCTATGGCGCCGGGGGTACCGGCGACATGGTGGCCCGCATCGTGGGCGAAAACGCCGGCGCCGAACTCGGCAAGGCGATCATCATCGAGAACCGGTCGGGCGCCAACGGCATCATCGGGGCCCAGGTTGCATCGAAGGCCAAGCCGGACGGCTACACGTTGATGTTCATGGCGACCGGCCATGTGATCCTGCCCAACGTGCAGAGCGTGCCTTATGACTGGCACAAGGATTTCACGCCGGTGTTCGGGATCACCGCCACCCCATTGGTCATCGCGGTGAACGCCAAGTCCGGCATCAAGTCCTTTGCGGATCTGGTGGCAGTCGGGAAAAAAGCACCCAATGGCTTGAACTACGCCTCGGGCGGCGCGGGTTCGGTGAGTCATCTGGCAGCCGCTCGCCTGGTGCGGGATCTCAAGATCAACGGCACGCATGTGCCCTTCCGGGGCTTCAGTCCCGCGGTGCAGGCCCTTCTGGGCGATCAAGTCAACTTCATCTGCGCGACGGTGGCGGATGTCATCGAGCTGTCGAAGTCCGGCAACGTCCGTCTGCTCGGCGTGACTGCTGAAAAGCGACAGCCGCTCCTGCCGGATGTGCCCACCATGAAGGAGCAGGGATTCGCGGACTTCTATGCCTCGTCCTGGAATGCCTATGTGGCACCGACCGGCACCCCTCCGGAAGCGATCGAGCGCTTGAATGCTGCCTTCGCGAAAGCGACCGCGGACGCAGGCGTGCAAGAGAGACTCGGCAGCCTCGGCGTGAGCGTGATGCCGAAGAACCGCAGCGAGCTGGTGAAATTCATGAATGACGAGGAAGCCCGCTGGCACAAGGTGATCAAGGACAACGCCATCAAGTTGGAGCACTAGGGCGCGAGGGCACCTGGCAGCGAACTCAGCCGCTGCGAGCCCTTCGGGTCTGGATCATCATCTGGCTGTCGAGGGGTTGGCGCCGATATTCGAGGATCTCGAACAGGAAATCGGTGAATGCCTTCACCTTGGCCGAGCCCAGGCGCGACCGCGGAATCACGACGTACAGCGTTTTTCTCTCTGTCGCGCACCATTCGGGATACACCTGGATCAGCGAGCCGCTCTCGATGTGATGCTGGGTCAGCATGTCCAGAACGCAGGCCACGCCCATGCCTGCCTTGGCGACGACCAGTTCATCTGCGCCGCTGTTGAAATGCAGTGGGCCGTTCGGCCGAAGTTCGATCGTTTCGCCGCCGTGGCTCAAGCGCCAGGGCCTGACCGAATGCCGTTCCTCCGAAAGGTTGCCGATGCACAAGCGTGGGTCGAGGTCGGCGGGATGCGCAGGCAGCGTGGCCGCCACTTCGGGCGAGCAGCAAAGCATGTATTGCAGGTCGCAGACCGGACGAGCGACGACATCGGCATTCTCCACGTGGCCCACACGCACGGCCACATCGATGGCCTCTTCGATCAGGTTCTGCGGCTGGTTGCTCAGCCAGACGGCCGTGGTGATGTCGGGATATCGCCGGGCGAACAGCGGCAGTTGGGGCGACAGCAGCGACTGTCCCAGGCCGATGGTTGTCTCGATGTGCAGATGGCCGCTCAGTTCGCTTCGGGTCAGGCGGGATTCCTCTTCGGCCCGGGCAATGGTCTCCAGCGCTTCGCGGGCGCGTGCCAAATAGCGCTGCCCCTGCTCGGTCAATCGGAAACGCCGCGTCGTGCGATCGATCAGCGTGACGCGCAGATGCTTCTCGAGATTTCGAACGCACGTGGTTGCCGTCGGGTTCGCAACGTCCAGTGTCTCGGCGGCCCGCGAAAAGCTGCCTGTTTCGGCGACGCGTACGAACACCTTCATCGCCCAAAGGACGTCCATCTCTTTGTCTCCTGTTCAAGGATTCCTAGAACTGAGTTTCGAATCCATGTCTTCTCAGAAGATAGCCGATTGAACAGAATTCTGCCCATGCATTGCAGCCTCATCATTCTCGGATCCGGGCCCGCCGGCTACACGGCCGCCATCTATGCCGCGCGTGCCAATCTTCATCCGGTATTGATCACCGGCATGGCCCAGGGCGGCCAACTGATGACCACGACCGATGTGGACAACTGGCCCGCCGATGCCACAGGCCTTCAGGGGCCTGAACTGATGCAGCGATTCCTGGAGCATGCCGAGCGCGTCGGAACCCGATTCGTTTTCGATCAGATCGTCGAAGTCGATCTGTCGAAGCGCCCTTTCACGCTGAAGGGGGACGGTGCCACCTATACCTGCGACGCGCTGGTCATCTCCACCGGTGCATCCGCTCGCTCGCTGGGCCTGGCCTCGGAGGAGGCGTACAAGGGCCGCGGTGTCAGCGGCTGCGCAACCTGCGATGGCTTCTTCTACCGCGGCCAGGACGTGTGCGTGACCGGAGGCGGAAATACCGCCGTGGAGGAGGCTCTCTATCTCTCCAACATTGCTGAAACCGTGCATCTCGTTCACCGGCGCGACAAATTCCGCGCCGAACCCATGCTGGTCGACAGGCTGATGGCCAAGGTCGAGGCGGGCAAGGTGCGCCTGCATCTGCTGCACACGCTGGACGAGGTGTTGGGGGACGGCCAGAGCGTCACCGGCGTGCGCCTTCGCAGCACGGCCGGAGACCGCACGCGCGACATCGAGGTGCAGGGCTGCTTCATTGCCATCGGCCACACGCCGAGCACGGACATCTTCAGGGGCCAGGTGGAAATGAACGATGGCTACATCCGAACGGGCCAGGCCGTGAACGGCTTCGCGATGATGACGAGCGTGCCCGGCGTTTTCGCGGCCGGTGACGTACAGGACCATCTCTATCGGCAGGCCATCACCAGCGCCGGGTCCGGCTGCATGGCGGCGCTGGATGCCCAGCGCTTCCTGGAGCAGCACGGCGCGCTCTGACGAATGCGCCCATTCCTTTCCCCCAAACGCAGGAAGAACCATGGTGATATCCAGGAGACAAGTCTGCATGGCGCTCGCGTCAGCTGCACTGGCCACTGCCGCCAGCACGACGCACGCAGAATCGACAAGCTATCCGACGAGACCGATCACGGTGATCGTTCCATTCGCCGCCGGCGGAACGGCCGACCTGATTGCACGGATACTGGGCGAAGCGGCCGGCCGTCAATTGGGTCAGACGCTCATCATCGACAATCGCTCGGGCGGAGACGGCACCATTGGCGCCCAGCTCGCGGCCAGGGCCAAGCCCGACGGCTACACGCTGCTGCAGGTGTCCACCGGCCACGTGATTCTCCCGAGTCTGCGTTCGGATGTGGGATATGACTGGCAGCGCAGCTTTGCACCGGTTTTCGGTGCGACCACAGTGCCCCAGGCCATTGCCGTCAACGGCACATCGCAGATTCACTCCACGGCGGATCTGGCCGCCGCCGCGAAGTCGACGCCAAAGGGCATCGACTATGCGTCAGGCGGGGCCGGCTCGATCAGCCACCTGACAGCCGCCTATCTGGTGCATGCGCTCAAGGTGCCGGCCATGCATGTCGCCTATCGGGGACTGAGCAACGCAGTACAGGCCGTGCGGTCCGACCAGGTCCTGTTTACCGTCGTCAACATTCCCGACGTGGCGGAGTTGGTGAAAGCAGGATCGCTGCGCCTGATCGCCGTCACGTCACCAGAACGCCTGCCGCAATTTCCGGATGTGCCGACCCTGGCCGAGCAGGGCTTCAAGGGATGGACGAGTTCATCCTGGAGCGCATACCTCGTTCCGGCGAAGACGCCGCCCGAGATCGTCGACCCGATCTACCGCGCCTATTCGGCTGCGGCCAGCGACCCGGACGTGAAAGAGCGCCTGCGCAAGATCGGCGTGTCCATTCAGCCGATGAACGGAACCGAGCTTGGCGCTTTCATGCGCAAGGAGTCGACCCGTTGGCGCAGCGTGATCCAAGAGAACCAGATCAAGTTGGAAGAATAGGAATACATCGTGGATCAACAAGACAAGCGAGTGGCGTTCGTCACCGGCGCCAGCGGCATGCGGGGCATCGGGCGGGCGATCGCCTTGCGTTTCGCGCGGCAGGGGCTTGCTGTCGCCCTGGTCGACATTCATCGCGACCCTTCGCAGATTCCTCCGGCCGAGTCGGCGGCCGGCTGGCGCGGCATCGAAAGCGTGCGGGAAGAGATCGTTGCGCTCGGAGGCCGCGCGCTCTGCATCCATGCGGACATTTCGGATACCGCCGATGTGGACCGTGCGTGCGCAGACACGCTGGAGCAGTTGGGCGCCATCGACGTATTGGTGAACAACGCGCGCGCCGGGATCGGCCGGGACCGCGTTCCGGTGGTCGAGCTCGAGCTGGCGGAGTGGGATCGCGTCATGAACGTCAACGTGCGCGGCACCCTCCTTGTCACACGTGCCGTCGCCAGGCACATGGTGCAGCGCGGAGGACCGGGGCACATCATCAACATGTCTTCGCTTTCCGGCAAACGCGGCATGGCGTGTCATGGTGCCTACTCGGCATCGAAATTCGCCATCAACGGGCTCACCCAGGTGCTGGCCCACGAGTTGGGTCCCTACGGCATCAACGTCAACTCGATCTGCCCCGGCTGGATCGACACCGGTCGCTTCAGCCTTGCAGAGACGCTCGCCGCCGAAAAGGCCGGTACTACCGCCGAGGACCAGAATCGCGCAGCGCTCGAGCAACGGGCGAAGCTCAATGCCCTCGGACGCGTCGCGAATTCGGATGATGTGGCAGGAATGGCTGCGTTTCTCATCTCGCAGGATGCGAAACACATCACGGGGCAGGCCATCAACCTCGACGGCGGCGAATGCTTTCACTGACGCGAACGCGTTGAGCCGAAACCGAGTCCTTGTCATGCAGGAAACCCCTCATTCCATTCACATCGACAGTTACGAAGAGGCCATCGAACTGTTCTACGAGCGCGGCATGACCGACGGCATGCCGATTGTTCTTCCGACGCGTCTCAAGGTGGAAGCGCTCATCGCAGCCAGCGGCCGCGACCGGGACGAAAGCCTTGGCGAGATGCCGCCGATGAACGACAAGGTGACCATCGAGAAGCTGGCGGTCAATTCCGTCATGGGTGGCTGCAAGCCGGAGCATTTCCCCATCGTGATTGCGGCTATCGAGGCGATGATGCAGCCCGAGCACAACCTCGGCGGCGTGATCCAGACCACGCACATGTGCTCCTCGCTCACCATCGTCCATGGACCGATTGCGCGCAGGCTGAATTTCAATTCGCGTGAAGGTGTCTTCGGCAACGGTTACCGCGCCAATGCGGCCGTGGGCCGTGCGGTTCGGCTGGCCATGTGGAATCTCGGCGGCGCGATTCCGGGCTCGACGAACATGAGCACGCTGTCCAATCCGGCCGACTACGCGTTCTGCATTGCAGAGGAAGCCGAAGACAACCCGTGGGAACCCATGCACGCAGAGCGCGGTTGTGCACCAGACAGCGATGCGGTGACCGTGTTCGCCTGCGAAGGCCCGCACAGCGCGGACTGCCACGGCACGCCCGGCGAAATGCTTCACGTGCTCGCCGATACCATGGCGGCGCTCGGCAACAACAACGTCCACGCCGGAGGTCAGGCGCTGGTGGTCATCAATCCGCGCCAGGCGGAAGAGTTTGCCAAGGCAGGTTGGACGAAGAACGACGTGCGCGAGCACCTGTGGGAAAACGCCCGCCGCAGCGTCGCCGAGATTTCCGCATGCGGAGAGTTCCGCAGGGGGGTGCGCAGGATGCTGGTAGAGCAAGGGCGCAATCCTCCACGCTTCGGCGTGGACGATCCGACCGCACGCATCCCGTTGACGAACAGTCCGAAGGATCTTCATATCGTCGTGGCCGGGGGTCGCACCTATTTCGCGGCGGTGTGTCCCGGCTGGGGAGCGCACGGCGGTTACGCCGTCACGACGCGCATTCGGCCCATGGTCCGCTGACCCCAACTTCGCAGGAAATCAATCATGGAAGTCATGCTGCCAATCTGGCCAAAACAGACCGTGTTGCAGGAGGCCACGGCCGACATCGCCTCCGTGCGCGGTGTGGATCTGGCCTTCGTGGACGACTATCTGGATGCGGAGCTTGCGGACGAGGTCGAAAAGCAGTTGACCGAGGTCCATGGCGCACGCGTCAAGCGCTTCATCAAGAAATCCGGCAACACGCCTTCGCCCAAGCCGGTGATCGAGGAGGCCGCGCAGTGCGGCGCGGCGGTCGTGGGTGTGGCGATGTGCGGTTCGTGTACCGCCGCGACGGTGTATGACGCAGTGGCACTCGAAAGGAAGGGCGTGCGAACGGTCACCATCGTCTGGGACACGTTCGAGAAAGCTGCGAGGTCCGCCGCCAGGATCCAAGGCAGTCCGGACATCCGCTTCGCGGTCATTCCGTCGCGCAAGGGCAGCGACACGGCCGAGGAGCAGCGAGGCAAGGCGAGGGTCGCGACCGAGGAAATCGTCAGACTGCTGATGGCGGAATGAAAAGGCTGCGCAGATCGATCAGGCGCCCTTTGCCTGACGCGGCTTGTTCGCGAGAGTCCGGACGATTTCAATCATGTGGTCGAGGGCCGCAGATCGCATGCCCTTCACCCAGCCGAGGACGAACGAGGTCGAGTAGCTCACATGCTCCAGCGGAATCACACTCACGCTCGAGGGATAGAGAAAGTCGCGCCCTGTAGGCATCAGCGCGATGCCCATGCCGACCGTGATCAGGTTCAGCTGCGAGGTGACCGTGCTCACTTCCTGCACGATCTGTGGTTCGAAGCCGGCTTTCTGACACAGGTCGTGCGGCAGGCCGAACGCAGGACTGCGGCTGGAACCCGGTACCACGATGAACGGCTCGCCGGCGAGTTCTTCCATCGCCACCAACTTGCGGTTCGCCAATCGATGGTCGCTGGGGACGGCCACGCCCAAGCCGCAGGTCTGGATGCGGAACCAATCCAGCAGGATTTCGTCCTGTGCCAGCGCATCGGCACTTCGATGCTTCCGCAGTACAGCGGCGCGTGGACTCAGATGCATGAAGCCCGCATGGATCTTGCCGGAGGCGAGCACCTTGAACTGCTCGGAACTCGGCGCCTCGACCAGGGTCAGCGTGACGTCGGGACAGGTCTGGCGAAACTGCTTGACCGCTGCCCGGAACATCGGATGCAAGAGCGTGAGCGAGCCGTAGCCGATGCTCAGTGAGCCGCGCTTGCCCTGCCCCACCCGCTTGGCCACCGAGAACGCGTCGTTCAGTTCGGTCATTGCCATCTTCAGCATCGGCAGCAGGGCGTGCCCGGCATCTGTGAGCTTCACGCCATGCGCGAGCCGTTCGAACAACGGTGTCTCCAGCTCGCTTTCGAGGTCCGCGATGAGCTTGGAGACGGCAGGCCGCGTGACGTGAAGCCGCTCGGCCGCCCGGCCGAAATGTTCCTCTTCGGCGGCGGCCATGAAATAACGCAGGTGTCTAAGTTCCATTGCGATCAGCGGACGGGTGAATCCCCGCGCCAGAGCATATCGGAGCCGTCGAGACCACGGCGCGGGATTTCATTCGCGCACGGCCGACCCGCTGCCGCAAGACTTGCTCATCGCCCGCCGTTCGGCCCGGTCGTCACCAGCGCATCCACTGCTGCCAGGCCTTCACCGCTTTTCTTCACGATGACGGGGTTGATCTCGAACTCCCAGACTTCGGGGCTGGCCAGGAACATGTCGCCAAATCGCGCCGCCGCGCGCGCAAGCGCCTCCACATCCGCGGCGGGCTTGCCGCGGAAACCCTGCAGCAGGGTCCAGAGCTTGAGCTTTTGCAGCGCAGCAATCACCTGCTCTTCCGAGACAGGCAAGGCCAGGTATGCGACGTCTCGATACAACTCGATGGCGATGCCGCCCAGGCCGATCGAAATCACGGGACCGAAATCGGCATTGCGCAGGCATGAAAGCACGACCTCTACGCCGTCGCCGACCATCTCCTGCACCAGGATGCCGGCCTGGGCGTTGCCGATCCGCGCCCGGAACTGCGCAGCGAGCGCATCGACGTCTTCGGGCGATGGGACGCGAAGCTTGACGAGGCCCATCTCCGTCTTGTGCTCTGCCTCGGAAGGCAACGCCTTGACGACCAGGGGATAGGGCAGAAGCTTGCAAGCGTCGCTCGCGCGGTCCTCAGCGCCAAGCACCACCCACCTGGCTGGCGTGACGCCACTGTCTTCGCAGAACTGCATCATGTCCGCCCACGCGATCGGAGCCGCCCGCGGGGGCAGGTCTCGTGGCTTTGGCACCAGCGGCAGGCGCATGGCATTGCGTCGCCGATAGAGCAGCGACAAGGCGCTCATCGCAGCCGACGGATCGCGGACCAGGAGCACGCCCGCGTCGCGGAAGTCCTTGCAGATCTCAGGTTCGACGGCCTCGCCGATGACGCTCAGGAATACCGGCACCTTGCGCGCCATCGCCTTGAACGCCTCTGCGTTGGCCAGCAAATGGCGGCGCACGGTGGAGGCGAACTGGACGATCACGGCCTCCGTCCTGGCATCGGCCACCACGGCCTCGCAGGCATCCTTCAGCATGTCCGGTGCGGTGTTGATCGCGCCCGTCAAATCGATGGGATTGGTCTTGCGAGCATAGGATGGCAGAATGGCATCGAGCCGGGCCACCGTGGCCGCATTGAATTCGCTCATGGTCATGCCGCGCTCGCTGCTGTGGTCGGCCAGCAAGGCTCCAGCCCCCCCCGAAGCGCTCAGGACCGACACGCCCCCCTTTGCGTCCTGGCTGTCGCGAGGGTCGCGCAGGAAAGTCAGCGCCTCGACGGCGTCCATGAGCTCCCCGATGCTGGCGACTTCGATGACGCCGGCCTGTTCGAAGACGGCGGTGTAGATGGCGTGGGACGAAGCAATCTTGCCGGTGTGGGAGGCGGTCGCGTCCTGGCCGACGGCGGACCGACCGGTCTTCAGCGCGACGATCTGCACGCCACGCTCGCGGGCGCGCTGCGCGATTTCGAGGATTCGACTCGCATCGTTCATGCCTTCGAGGTAGAGCAGGACGACACGCACATCGTCCTGCTCGATGATGGCACTGGCGGCATCGAGCACATCCACACAGGTCTCATTGCCGACGCTGACGATGTACGACAGACCCATGCCGCCGACATTGAGCGAGTTGGCGATGGCGCCCGCCAACGCACCGCTCTGGCTCAGCACGGCCACTGGCGCATGATTGATCTTCTCGATATTGAGGGCCGCGCCACTGAAGGTCATGATCGCCTTTTGGCGAACCGACCAGAAGCCGTTGCAGTTGGGGCCAACGACGGTCACGCCGTGCTTCCTGGCCGCCTCGGCAAGTTGCCGCGCGTTTTCCTGGCCGCCTTCCACCTCCTCGAACCCGGAGCTGAACACGATCGCATTGAGGATGCCCTTCTGCCCGCACTCGGCGATCACGCCGGCAACCGTGTGTGCAGGCGTGATCACCAGCGCGACGTCAGGCACCTCGGGCAGATCGGCAACCGTCTTGTAAGCCTTCAGTCCCTCGATCTCCGCATTGCTGGGGGTCACCGGGTAGACCGTGCCTTCGAAGCCATGCTTAAGCAAGTTCTTCACCAAGGCGTTGCGGGGGTTGCCGGGTTGGGGCGATGCGCCGATGACGGCGATACTCCGGGGCTGTAGAAATCGAGCGAAGGTATTCTGTTTGGTCATATCGATGTTGTCTTTCTGGAGGGCGCGTCTTTGGCCGTTTTCGCCATTTCATTGCTCACCCACCACCCTTTGCGCCGCGGTTAGCCACAACGGCAGCCCAGTACTGCAAATCACGTGCCATTCGGATTTCGCTACGGTCGAGCCGAAAACCCGTATTCAAGCAGCGTGGCTGTTCTTTCCGAAAACACGGCGTGTTTGCGAAAGACACCTGCCGGCATCAGCCAGGACACGGCATAGCTTCATCGAGTTGGCGCAGGCGATGCACAAAGGCATCGGCGCGGCCTGCCGCCCAGCCGAATTTTGGATGTCTTCGGTGAAAGCATGCCACGATGCAAAGCGTTCAGTACCCGGGCCGCGGATCCGCTAGTTCAGCGGCCCTTGGCAGCCGTGAATGCGCCGTCCACCGGGATTACCGCGCCGCTGACGAAGCTTGCTGCATCGGAAGCCAGGAACAGGATGACCTCGGCAATTTCCTCGGGCATTCCGACGCGGCCCAGCGGGGTGGAGGTACGCAGGCGCTCGGCGTTCTCAGGATCTTCGAAATACTTGTCGGTCATTGGCGTCTTGACCATGCCTGGCGCGACCGCATTGACGCGGATGCCGAGCGGCGCTAGGTCGAAAGCCAGTTCGCGCGTGAGCCCCACCACTGCATGTTTCGACGCGACGTACACCGGCCTGTTGGGCACTCCGATCAGGCCGGCGGTGGATGCAACGTTGACGATGGTCGCCGGCCGTTGCGCCGCGCACGCCTTGCGGGCGAAGGCCTGGCACAGGCTGAATACACCCTCGACGTTCACCATCATCACGCGGCGCCAGCGTTCGATCGGCAGGTCGAGCGGCGCGTGACCATCGGTGATGCCGGCGCTGTTCACCAGTACGTCCGCCGTGCCGAACCGCCCTTCCGCCGTATCAATACAGGTCTGGACCTGTGCCGCGTCGGTCACGTCGATGACCTGCACGATGACGCGCTCGCCCCCGAGTTCTGAAGCCAGTGCGCCGGCCGCGTCCGCGTCCGCGTCCACGAGCACCACGGATGCCCCCTCGGCGTGGAACATGCGCACGGCCGCGGCACCGATGCCTTTTGCGCCGCCGGTGACGATCACCACTCGCTTGTCGAATCTCTTCATTTCCGGATTTCTTTCGCTGCCCGCCGGTCTCAGCGCGCGTTCTTCAAGATGTCCAATGTTCCCGCTGGGTCCGTCATCATCATCACGTGGCCGGTGTCGACAACGTGAACCCGCGCGCGCTTGTCCTGCTCGAACATGTCATAGAACGGCTTGAAAGTCTGCGAAATCTTCGCGTAGGCGCCGGCCAACACGTAGGTGTGCGGGATGTCTGGTCGTTCAGGCATGGCCTTCGACGCCTGCAGGAAGGTGAGCACCGGATGCGGTGCAAGGCGCGGCACGCAGTAGTCGGTGACGGCCTGGTCGTCCACGGCCAGCGACTTCAGCGCCAGGGGCGGAATGTCCTTGTTGCCGGCGACCAGCTGGATCATTTGTTCTGGCGGGTTGCGCGCGGTGTAGCTCGTGGCGGAGCGGCCCCGCTCCGGCGCGAAGGCATCGAGATACACCATCGAGGCGATCCGCTGCTGAACTCGGGCGAGCACGTCCGTCACGACCATCCCGCCGTAGCTCCACCCGACCAAGACCACGTTTCTCAGATCCTCCGTCTCGATGAGGTTCACCACGTCGTCAACGTGCGTGTCAAGATTGATTCCGGGACGCGCCAGGTGCTTGCGTTCTCCCAATCCGGTCAAGGTGGGGGAGTAGACGGTGTGTCCGAGGGCACGGAGGCTGTCGGCCACCTGCTTCCAGCACCAGCCGCCGAACCACGCGCCGTGGACAAGGACGTAGGTGCGGCCGGCGCGCTGCTGCGCGTTTGCGCTCGTGCCGAAAGCAGTGGCGGCTGCGAATGCGGCCGCTGCGCCTGCCTGCAGCAATCTGCGGCGGCCGGTTGGAGTATTTGCCATGAGTAGTATCCAAGTCCTATAGAAGGAAGCTTGGTCTGACAGCAAGCTGTATGCCAGTTTGCTATACGTTCAGCGACGCCTCATCGCATGCTTGGCGTGTCTTTGGCGAAGACAGGTGTCCTTGATGGCTTCGTTTGCGCTCGAGAGGCAAACTCTTCGCACCGGTGTGCGACTCATCGGCCGGTCGCTGCAAGGTTCGCGTGCGAGGCTGCGACATGGCGTCTCTCGCCCCGCCTGGCAGCGCGCTGGTGCGCTTGTTGCCCGGCCTCGTACGCGTGTGGTCGCGCGTCACCCGATCCGCAACAGCCGCGGCGAATTGGTCGGCGCCATCGGCCAGATCATGTTCAAGGGACCGGAGCAACTGCAAGCGCTGTCCAACGAGGTCTCCAAGCTGAAGTCCGCGGTGGCCTACTACCGTCGCGAGCTCAACGGCCTGCGCAATCGCAGCTACGGTCTGGATCAGATGGTCGGCGACAGCTTGGCCATGCAGCGGCTCAAGGAGCAGATCGTGAAGGTGGCGCCCCTGGATGTGCCCGTGCTCCTCACGGGTGAAACCGGAACTGGCAAGGAGCTGGCTGCTCATGCCATCCACAAGCTCAGTCCCAGACGCGAAGGCACGATGGTGATGGTGAACGCGGCAGCCCTGCCGGCCACGCTGGTCGAAAGCGAACTCTTCGGCTATGAGGCGGGCTCCTTCACTGGCGCCGAGCGCAAAGGGCGCAAGGGCAAGATCGAGCAGGCCAATGATGGAAGCCTGTTCTTCGACGAGGCGGGCGATATGCCGGCGGACGTGCAGGTCAAGCTGCTTCGCGTGCTGCAGGACGGCACGTTCCAACGTGTCGGTGGCAACGAGCAGCGGCACTCCAACTTCCGTCTGATCAGCGCCAGCAACCGCAACTTCGGCGATGATTGCCGAGGGAACTTTCCGACTCGATCTGTTCTATCGCATCGGCGGCGTCAGCATCCGCCTGCCGTCGCTGCGAGAGCGGCTTGAGGACATTCCCCTGCTGGTGGACCTGGCGCTGAAGCAATTCGCCGACCGCCACGGTCAGCGCGCGAAGAAGGTCTCCGATGCCGCCATCGTGTACCTGCAGTCTCAGCGATGGCCCGGCAATGTGCGCCAGCTGATGCATACGGTGGAGCGTGCCGCGATCTTCGGTGATTCGGACGTGATCGAGCCCAGCGACTTCGGCATCATCGATTTGGAGCCGGGCGAGCCCCTGTCGCCGACCACGGCCGCGCCTGTGGACGGCGTACCCGCTTCCCCCGTTGCAGCCGCGCCGCGTGAACACATGCGCTTGAGCAGCGCCGTCGAGCAGGTGGAGGAACAGCTGATCCGCCAGGCGATGGTGAAGTTCAACGGCAACAAGAAACGCGTCGCCGCCGAACTGGGCATTTCGCGCTCTTATCTGTACAAGCGCCTCGCCCAGTTTGGCTTGGGCGTCGAGTCCGAGACCTGATCCCCGCCGCTGCGGGCTAACGCCTGAAGGCATCGGGGTCGGCCTCCCCAAGTTCGGGAACAGTATCGCCGGCAGCGTGCCGAAGGGCCGGCGCGATCGGAAGCGGCAGCGACGGGATTTCGACTCCGTCGCCGCTCGCGATGTGTGCCTGAAACAACCCGCGCTCTCGAAAGTGCGGCGTCGCCACAGCCTCCTGCAGAGACTTCACCACCGACACACACGCATCGATACCGGCAAAGCGCTGCAGCCATTCGTCCGCCGTGCGCGTGGCGATGATGGCAGCAACGGCTTCGCGCGTCCCCTTCGGGTCGCCCGCGTCGTCCAGCAGTTGCGGTGCCTCCAGCACGCGCAGGAAGTTCTCCCAGAACTTCTGCTCCAGCGGCGCCGCCGCGAGGTAGCGGCCGTCGCTGGTGCGATAGACTTGGTAGCGCGGTGTGCCGCCCGTGACGAGATCTCCGCCAGGGACGGGCCACTCACCCGCTGCGAAGCCATTGCCCAGCCCCCAGTACACCAGCGGAAACAGGTTGTCGGCCATCGCGACATCGATGAAGCAGCCCTGCCCGCCGGCCTCGCGCGCGCGCAGTGCGAGCAGGATGTTCATCATGGCGGGATACGCCCCGCCGACGAGATCGGCCGCGAGCACGTTGGGAAGCCCCGGCGCACCATCCGAGCCGGCGGTCAGGGCCATGAGGCCGGTTTCCGCCTGGTAGTTGAGGTCGTGCGCGGCCATGTCGGCCAAAGGTCCGTGCTGGCCCCAGCCGGTGATGGCGCAGTACACCAAGCGCGGATTGATGGCACGCATCGCCTCATAGCCAAGCCCGAGGCGGTCCATGACACCGGGGCGGAACTGCTCGATCAGGACGTCGGCCTGCCGCACGAGCGCAATGGCTTGCTGCACTGCGGCCGGCTCCTTCAGGTCCAGCGCCACCGAGCGCTTGCCTTGGTTCAGCAACGCGAAGTTCACGCTGTCTTTGCCGAATTTCGGCAAATAGGAGCGCATCTCGTCGCCGCGGCCGAGCCGCTCGATCTTGATCACTTCCGCGCCTGCGTGCGCCAGGAACAGGCTGCACATGGGTCCGGGCAACAGGGTACTGAAGTCCACGACACGAATGCCGGCCAGAGGCGCGCGTTGCGCCGGAGTGCTTTGCGATTTCATTGCGATG
Source organism: Variovorax sp. SRS16 (assembly GCF_901827165.1). Classification (NCBI taxonomy): domain Bacteria; kingdom Pseudomonadati; phylum Pseudomonadota; class Betaproteobacteria; order Burkholderiales; family Comamonadaceae; genus Variovorax; species Variovorax sp. SRS16. The sequence goes on along the minus strand of NZ_LR594668.1, from coordinate 75,689 downwards.
GTGCTGCAAGCCATGTGCCACCGTCCTTTCCCCCGGTTTGCCCTTCGAGATGCGCCTTCGTGTGCACGACGAGGACACAGCGTGTCATGTCCGTACACACGAAGCGGTCCTTCCTTGCAACACAAGGCGCTGCGGACGGCGGCACGGCCTTTGCGCGGCGGTTGGATCCAATTCATCTTGAGAGGAACACAACATGCTCGCCGTCCAGGTCCGAAAGCCCGGTCCGATCGAAACCCACGTCATCGAGGAAGTGCCCGACCTGGAGGCGGGCCCCGGCCAGATCCTCGTCGACGTCGAGCTATATCTGGCACGAGTGTCGCGCCGCGGCGGAGAGAGCGCGCGCCTTGCAGGTTTAGTCAAGGGTCAGCACATACTTTCCGGACACCTGACCCGACTCGAGCTTTGCTAGAGCTTCGCCGGCGCGGGCCAGGGGCAGGACGCCAGCGATCTTCGGCTTCAGTGCGCCTTGTTCATAGAGGCGGAAAATTTCCTGCTGCGCCGCCAGCACCTTCTCGGGCTGCCGCTCGCGGTAGTCGCTCCACTGCAGGCCACTCACGGTGATGTTCTTGACGAGGAGGTAGTTCACTTTCACCTCCGGTATACGGCCCGCGGCAAAGCCAATGACCACGGCTCGGCCACACCAAGCCATGGCCCGCAGCGCGGCATCGAACACGTCCCCACCCAGGGTGTCGAGCAGGATGTCCGCACCGCGCCCACCCGTGGCGTTGCGCACCTGTTCGCGCAGCGAGTTCCGCAGATCGGGCGCCGCGAGATCGATCACAGCATCGGCACCCAGCCGCAACGCCGCCTCGGCGTGCTCTGCGCCGCTGATCCCGGCGAGGGCAATGCCGCCCAGGGCTCTCACGAGTTGAATGGCCGCAGAGCCCACACCGCCGGCGGCCCCGGTCACCAGCACGGCCTCGCCCTTTCCAAACCCGCCGCGCTCGTTCAGGGCAAAATATGCCGTCTGGTACACCAGCCCCATCGCAGCAGCATCCTCGAAACTCATTGCGTCCGGGATTCGAAAGCACGAGGCGGCTTTGACGCTGACGAGATCGGCGAAAGCTCCGTACTCGAGCTGAGCCACTACGCGGTCGCCGGGACGGAAGTTGACAACCTTGGGGCCGACAGCAACCACCATACCGGCGGCGTCCTTGCCCGGAGCAAATGGTCGGGGAGGGAGATTCTGATATTTGCCCCGAACAACGAGTACGTCGGGATAGTTCACAGCCGCAGCGCTGACTCGGATCAGCACCTCGCCATCTCGGACACCTGGATCCGGCAGGTTGCCGATGGTGACAGCTGCAGGTGAGACAAATTCCTGGATGACGATGGCTTTCATGGACGTGCGATCTCAGATGGCGGGACGATTAATTCGGGGATCCAGTCGTGGCATTTGGGCAACCACAATCGTTGACGGGATGGCGATGCCAAATGCGGATGGCGCACCAAGACCGTCGAGAGTTTGTCCTGTCGCAGGCGCGACGGCAATTTGGGATTGACGAAGCTTTGCTTTTGCCGGATCGAAGGCCGTCCTATTAATAAATAAGGCAAAACCGCGTCAAGCCTTGGCATTGGACAGTTATCACGTTGGGGCATGGGCGGGTCATGCGAGGTCAACAGCTATGGCATTGGCGAGTTCCAACGGAACGATCTTCAATGGCAGATTGCGAGCTCAGAGGACGAACACGCCCTTCCCGGCGCTTTGGGCGTCCAGTAGCTTGTAGGCCTGTGCGGCCTGCTCTAGCTGCCACCGATCCGTGAAAACGGCATCCACCTCGACTTTGCGCGCGACAGCAAAGCGTGCGCATTCATTCATGATGGCTGATGAGAAGGTCCAGGAGCCGAGCATGTTGATCTGCCGCGCGATCACATCAGACGCAATATTGATGGCAACCGGCTGCCCCATTCCGACGAACGCCACCGTGCCCCAGTAGCGAAGGCATTTGATCGCATCGACGACCCCGCTTGCGGAAGCTGAGGTCTCCAGGGCGTAGTCCGCTCCGAGCCCTTGGGTCAGGTCGCGAATCGCCTCACGCACATCCACGAATGCCGGGTTGAGTACAACATCCGCGCCGAACGCCTTTGCGCGCTCAAGGCGATCCTCGTTGATGTCCAACGCAATGACCCGACATCCCGGCGGCAGCAAACTGCGTTCCGGAGAGACCCACGGGCCCCTGACCGAAGATGACGACTGTGTGAGAACCGTTCGGCTTCATCCGACGCAGAGCAGAGTAGGAGGTGCCGGACCCGCAGGAGATGGCCGCGCCTGCCTCGAAAGACAACTCGTCCGGCAAGGCAACCAGCGTGGCTGCAGGCACCTTCATGAACTTTGCATGTCCGCCGTGAGCCGACAAACCGTACGTGACTGGCTTATGTGTTTCGCAAATCTGTGCCCATCCCGTACGGCACTGGTCACACACGCCGCACCCGTGATAATGGTGAACCATCATCCTCTGTCCAATCCTGGCCTGGTGCTCGGTGACGCCCGGGCCAATCTCCACCACGACCCCGCAAGGTTCATGACCGACGATGAGGGGTCCGAGATCGCGCATCCTCTCCAGAGGGCGGCCCTTGAAGATGCGACGGAATTCCTCGGGGTCCTTTGGCCCTCGGTACGCATGCAGATCGCTCCCGCACATTCCCGACGCCTTCATTTCGATGACCACCTCACCAACCCCCGGGGTGGGGTCGGGAAATTCGAGGATGGCAACTTCTCGCTCCCCGGGAAACGTTACTCCACGCATAAAAGAGTCCTTTTAAAGGTTCTTCCGCACTTTGTGTGACGTCCAAGTCGGAGGGCTTGATTGCGTCTCCGGTCGACCTCAACTCTGGCAACATGACCAGTGGTATCGGTGTTATCGATCGCGTTCTCGCTCGGGTGGGCAAGCGCGTCGTCGGCTGCATCAATCGGCGAGGGTATCTGGTGGTGCAGACGCGCAGCACCGTGCGCGCCGCACCATGTCCGACCTGCCGATGCTGGAGCGGTCGTCTGCACGGAAGCTACTGTCGCCAGCTGGCGGAGCGCCCCGTCCTTGACGAGCAGGTCGTGCTCTCTGTCGAAACGCGGCGCTTCAAGTGCCTGAACGATGACTGTCCCCGCCGAACATTCGCCGAGGATATCCACGCATTGGCAGGCCGGCATCAACGTCGCACCCGATCACATGCTCGGGCCTTGCATGCACTCGGTCATGCCTTGGGTGGCGAGGCGGCCACGCGGCTCGCCGCCGAGTTGGGCCTGAGCGCCAGTGCTGACACCGTGTTGCGAGAGTTGCGCCGATCGGCTGTGACCGGACGCAAGCACCTCCCTCGAATCGTGGGCATCGACGACTGGGCGATTGCCAAGGGTCACCACTACGGGACCATCGTCGTCGATCTGGAACGTCGCGAGCCGATCGAGGTATTTGCCGGCCGGGAAGCGACCGCGGTGGCGGCCTGGATGCGCGCAAATCCCTCTATTCGGGTCGTCGCCCGGGATCGGGCTGGGGCCTACTCCGAGGCCGCAGACATTGCGCTCCCGGCAGCCACGCAAGTCTCTGACCGCTGGCATCTGCTGAGCAATCTGCGCGACAACGTCGAAAGAATGCTGCATCGACTGGGGCCGCAATTGCGCCACGCCGCGCAGCAGGTCACCGTTGGCAGTGTGACACTGGGGCGCCAGGGATTGCCACAAGGCGCTGCACTTCGCGGATGGCAGCGCCTGAGCGATGACCGACGTGCCACGTGTCTGGCGTTGTACGAAAAAGTCATGATGCTGCGCACCCAGGGTGGCAGCATGAAAGGCATCGCGCGCGAACTGTCGATCGACTATCGAACCGTGCGCAAGTTCGTCACCAGCAGCGCCTTTCCGGAGCGCGCACCGAGGGCGCGGGGGCCAACGCCGTTGGATGCCCACAGGCGCTATATCGAGGAGCGGATTGCCCAAGGCTGTCACTGTCCGAGTCTGATGTGGCAGGAAGTCCGGCAGCGGGGCTATACCGGCTGTCGCGCCACTGTGCTCGGCTGCGTCGCGCGCCTGCTGTCTCCCCAATGCAAGCCCGCGTCGGCTATCGCTCCTGTTCGCACCCTGCCGTGTCCGTCTGCCCGGCGCGCATTCGGCTGGCTGGTGGGATGGAGGAAGCTGGCATTCAATGAGCCCCGGCATGTCGATCACGAGCGGTTCGTCCAGGCGCTGGTCAAGATCGAACCGGTAGTCGCCGAGGTCCGCAGCCTTGCGCGTGAGTTCCTTGGACTCATGCACCGGCGGCGTCCTCGGGAGTTCGATCGTTGGCTTGAGCGTTTGTCGAAGTGCAGCGCGCCTGAGATGCAAAACTTCGCGCGCAGCTTGCGCCACGACTTGGCAGCCGTGCGGGCGGCCTTCACGCTGCCGTGGAGCAATGGCCAGACGGAGGGCCATGTCAATCGCTTGAAGTTCCTCAAGCGCCAGATGTACGGGCGGGCAAGCGTCGAGTTGCTACGGCTGCGAGTTCTGGGCCCGAGCTGACGCACGAACGCGCGCCTCAAAGTCGCCGTGGACCGCAGCCCCTCGATAAGGCGGCGACTTAGCACGTACCGCCTGCGCTCACGGATTCGCGGATTGGATAGCCAAGACCGGTACGTGCCAGTCCGCAAACCCGGGCCCTTCGAATATTTCTCACCGATGCGCACCGCCACATCCGCGTCACACAAAGTGCGGAAGACCCGTAAAAATGAATTCGGGGTCTATCAAAAGTCAGCACGGCCCACAAATTCGGAGAACGAGCCGTTGATGGCCGAATTTAGGCATGCCTCTGCAATTCCGATCTCTCAACTCGTCCAGTTCCATTGGAAACCATCGAATCTCGTCCAGCGACTATCTCGGGACGCATTGACGAAGCTGACCGATCGTGATTGATCAGCAAGACTGCGATCATACCGATGAGCCCAGGAATCGCGATAGCGAAGAAGTTCTGCTGCAAAGGGAGGTTCATTCCGACCAGTACGCCGATCAGGATCGGTGCGAGGATCGCACCGCTTCGCCCTACGCCTAGCGCCCAACCCAGGCCCGTGGCGCGGACGGCCATCGGATAGAACTGACCGGTGTACGCGTTCGCCACAATCTGCGTGCCGATCGTGGATGCGCCAGCCAATCCGATGAGAACGAACAACACAGGAGTTGACATCTTGAAGCCAAGCAGGGTCAGGGACACCGCTGCCAGTGCATACATGCCGGCCAGCACGTACTTGATGTGAAACCTGTCGGCAAGCCAGCCCCCCACGATCGCGCCAATCATCGCACCCATGTTCAGGACCAGCACGAACGTCAGCGCAGATCCCAGGCTATATCCGGCGCTCGCCATGAGCTTCGTCAGCCACGAACTCAGGGCAAAGACCATGAACAAGCACATGAAAAATGCAATCCAGAACATCACCGTGCTAAATCCCAGACCGTCGAAGAAAAGGTGCTTGATAGGTGCGCTGTCCGCTCGATCCTTGGCCGGAACTATAAATCGGTCGCCTGCTAGCGGAATGAAGCTAGGGTCGAGCCTAGACGCGATTTGTTCCAGTTCTTTCGTCCGGCCCTTGGCGAGCAAAAACGGCATCGATTCTGGAACCCACTTCAGAATGGCGGGGATGAGCAGCACCGGTAAACCCGCCGCGAAGAAAACGGATTGCCACCCGTAGGCTTCGATAAACCCTTTTCCAAGCAACGCAGCGATGATCCCCCCCACGGCGTAGCCGCTGAACATCAATGTGACCAACGTCGCACGGATCTTTTTCGGAGAGTACTCGGTCATCTGGGCGACGACATTGGGCATGACCCCCCCGATTCCGAGTCCGGCAAGGAAACGCATCACTCCGAATGCAATGGGATCGCTTGCCAGCCCAGCGGCCGTGGTGAACACACTAAAGAGTCCAACACAAACTGCGATCGCCCAGCGGCGACCTATCTTGTCAGCGATGGTGCCCAGGAAGACTGCACCAAACATCATGCCGGACAGGGCCGAACTCACCATAAAACCGGCATTGGTCGCGTCTACGCCCATCTTTGCCATGATCGACGGCAAGGCGATCCCAACGACCGAGAGGTCATAGCCGTCAAACACGATGATCAGCGCACACCAGAGGAGCACGAGACCGTGAAAGCGGTTGAAGCGGGCATCGTCTGCCAGCCTATGAAGATCGATTTGGCGCATGGTTCTTGTTTCCGATTGTTGGCAGGGATGGGTTGCAGGACTTGCGCGTCGGCAGGTCCTCCGATACGCGTAGCGTGACAAGTTCGAACAGTCAACCTAGGTGACACAGGTGGTGCATTCAGTGGATGTCCCAGTCAACCTTGATTGAGACTTGCTTGGCGACACCGCCGATGATGGGCAACTTGCTCTCAGTGGTCCAACGCAATTTCTTGATACTTCCTATGCAGTAAGGAAATGTTGGGGCGGGTCAACCCATACGTCTGCAAATTCTGTGGCAACGCGACGCTGCCATCCAATGCAACTTCGGATCTTCACTCGGAGAGGCACCCTGCTCCGGCGTCCGCATCAGAGGCCCACCCGCCCTTCCATTCGATTCCAAAATGGACGCTATCACCGAATTTCGTTAGACCTTGCGCGCGGTGCCTCATACAGTGGCCATCGAAGCCGGCGCCGCAGTGGCGCTGTCATCCACTCAATCACCACCGGCTCGCGGCCGTACAAAGGAGATAGGCATGCAAGGAAAGATCGGCCTCGAGGAGCACTTTGCGATACCCGAAACACTGCAGGACTCAGCTGGCTTTGTGCCAGGTGAATATTGGACGGAACTCAGCAGCCGACTGCTCGATATCCACGACAAGCGCCTCCATCAAATGGACGAACACGGGATGGAGATGATGATCCTCTCGCTGAACGCGCCAGCGGTTCAAGCGGTGCCTGATCCGAAGAAGGCCTACGAGCTCTCCGTTCGCGCCAACGACTTTCTGGCAGAGCAGGTCGCGAAGAGGCCTGACCGTTTTCAGGCTTTCGCAGCCTTGCCAATGCAGGACCCAGACAAGGCGACACAAGAACTCGAGCGATGCGTGAAAGACCTTGACTTCCGCGGGGCGCTGGTAAACGGTTTCTCGCAAGTCGGTACACCTGACAACGTCGTCTACTATGACGCGCCTCAGTACGCTTCATTCTGGGACGCTGTAGAACGGCTCGACGTGCCGTTCTACCTGCATCCGCGCAACCCACTGCAAGGTTGGGCGCAGATCTATGACGGCCACCCATGGCTACTCGGCCCCACTTGGGCGTTCGCTCAGGAAACTGCTGTCCACGCGCTTCGCCTTATGGCGAGCGGCCTCTTCGACCGCAATCCCGGCCTCAAGATCATCCTTGGTCATCTGGGCGAGGGGCTTCCCTACAACATGTGGCGAGTCGACCATCGCAACGCCTGGGTGAAGGCCCCCAAAGGCTATCCGGCCAAGCGCAAGCTTTGCGAGTACTTCCACGAGAACTTCTACCTCACAACCTCGGGCAACTTCCGGACCCAGACGCTGATTGACGCGATGTTGGAGATTGGGTCGGACCGCATTCTGTTCTCGACCGACTGGCCATTCGAAAATGTCGATCACGCTTCGAACTGGTTCAACGACACGAGCATCAGCGAGGCGGATCGCAGGAAGATCGGGCGAACGAACGCCTTGTCGCTCTTCAAGCTCAAGTAAACCAAAGGGTCCCTCTAGACAAAGCTGATCAAATGATTGACATTGATGAATGGACGATCACGGGCGCCGTCCTTAAGGCGCAAGGCGCAGCGTCGAATGCCCGCTTTAAGACAGTGATGGACAGTCTTGTGCGACACCTTCATGACTTCGCCCGCGAAGTGCAGCTCACCGAAGAGGAGTGGTCCAGCGGCATCGACTTCCTCACCCGCGTCGGGGAGATCACTGATGACAAGCGCCAAGAGTTCATCTTGTTGTCCGATGTGCTAGGCCTTTCGACGTTGGTCACTGCTCAGCGCAATCGTTGGCCGACGGGATGCACGGAGGCAACCGTGTTCGGCCCCTTCTTTGTGCCCAACGCGCCGAAGTACGACAACGGCGATGACATCTCCAATGGTGCTACCGGCGAACCCTGCTTCGTAAGCGGAACAGTCCAGGGAATCGGCGGTGAGCTGATCGCTAACGCACGGATGGATGTCTGGCAATCGGACGACAAGGGGTCATACGACGTCCAGCGACCGGGGCTGGATCATGCGCAGGGCCGAGGCCATCTGACCAGCCAACACGATGGTCGCTATCACTTCAAATCCATCGTGGCCGTCCCCTATCCAATTCCTTATGACGGCCCAGTCGGGCAGATGTTGGAGAAGCTGGGGCGCCACCCGTGGCGACCGGCACATCTTCACTTCATGATTCAGGCGCCCGGTTACGAGACGCTCATCACCCACGTGTTCCGCTCGGGCGGTACGTATCTGGATTCGGACGCCGTGTTCGGCGTGCGGTCTTCCCTCATCGCGGACTGGAAGCGACACGAGCCAGGCACCGCGCCTGACGGGACGCGTATCGAAGTACCGTTCTATACGCTCGAGTACGACTTTGTCTTGTGCAGCGCCTCAAAGGACTAGATCATAGAGATCAGACACATCGTTATGTGGCGCGTCGCCTGATCGACAGCCGATGAGAGAAGCAGGAGCTGCAATACGGTTCGCGACGCGTTCCTGGGGCAGAGGGGGAAGGTCGCTGGCCTTCGGGAGCTTTAGATCGGAATTGATTCAAGCCGCGTTGACTATGCCTGCGACGTGGTTCTATGCACGCGTTTCCAGGACGCTCAGAGCCTTGAAGATTACGCGACGCATCCTGAGCATCTTCGCGTCAAGCGCGAGCTCGGCGACATGCGCGTCTCGCGGCACAGGTTGACTTCTTCCTTACCCCGACACATTGATGGACAATTTCCTCTACACCGAAGTGCACACGGTACTTCTACCGCACGCGCTTCGCTACAACGCAAAGGCTGCGCCCGAGGCTATGGCTCGGATCGCGAAGGCACTCGTGGTCACGGATGCGCCCACGGGCATTTTTGAACTGGCGAAGGCACATGGCGCTCCGGTGTCGCTCGCGGCAATTGGTATGGCAGCCAATGGACTTGACCAAGCGGCTGAACTCGCGGTTTCAAATCAATACCCGAACCCTCGGCCTCTCGAAAGAATGGCACTGCGAGACTTGCTTGGTCGCGCGTTTGAGGGCGTGGGTCCGTGATCTACCTGCAGCGGCAGGTTGCTTCCCACTACGCGCACTCGACCTGAGTGTGTAACACGCTCCCATGGCGCGACTTGACATGGAAGAGGCCGAAGATCAGTTCTCGCAACCATCGATTGCCACTGTCCTGATGAAAGCGCTCATGCCATTGTTGGTGTATTTCGAAGGGCGTAACTTCAAAAGGCGCAACAATCGTGCATAGATCGGTGCGCGACGCCACCATCGCATTGGCAAGTCTGGCCGGCGCGGTCATTAGAAGCCCTGATGCGGCAACGATAGACGACAGGCCGAGCGAGTGAGCCGCGGTCAGAACGACTCGCCGACGATCGAGTGCGCCCGCCTTTTCCAGAGTCTGCTGGAGCTGAAAGTCGGTTGTGCCCTGCGGCCGATAGGCGATGTGCTCGGCCGTTAGATAGACTTCCAGATCGATCCTCTTTCGTTTACCCAGGGGTGACGACTTGGAGGCCAGCACCACAAAAGTCTCGTCGAACAGTCGCTGCTGATAGAAGGATGGCCCCATCATCTCCCAACTGCCTAGCGCTATGTCGATCTGTCCCTGAAGCATCCGCTGTCGAGCTTCGGTCATCGAGACGTCCACAGTCTCGAAGCGAATCCCGGGCGCAATACCGCGTGCGATCGAGAGCAACTCGGGCATCATGACCAGTTGTCCTATGTCGTTAACGGCGATTCGGAACAAGCGGCTTGATGTCGCCGCGTCGAATGTTCTTCCCTGGTCGACCGCCTGAACTAAGTAGGAAAGCCCTTCCTCGATGGGAGCGATCAGGCGCTCGGCCACGGGCGTTGGCACCATCCCATCTGCCGAACGTACAAATAGTGCATCGTTGAATCGCTCACGCATGCGCTTGAGGGCGTTGCTCACCGCGGACTGAGTCATGCCAAGACGGTCGCCTGCGAGCGTGACGCTACGAGTGTTGTAGATCGCCTGAAAGACCAGAAAGAGGTTCAGATCGATCGAGTTGATATTCACTTTGCCGTCTCCGTTCTGATCTGCCTGAGGATACGTACGATTCGACCGAAGATGGCGAAAACTCGTCAGGCCACGCTTCCAGGGCTCTGGCGCGCCCTTGCAGCAGTCGCCGACTCGTCAGTCGGTGTCCAACACCCCGAGGTTGTCATAGACCATAACAAGCATGTCTCGAAGGGATTCCGCTTGCGCGGTGGTTAGTCCAGACAGCGACACACGCTCGTACAACTGCGCCAGAGGAATGATTCGCAAGGTCAGATCTCGGCCCGCCTCTGTCAAACCAAGAGCAAGCGCACGAGCGTCCTCGTTCGATCGCTCGCGCACCAGCACGCCACGCTGCAAGAGACCGTCGACCACCCTTGAGAGCGTGGACGGATCCGTCGACGTGTGCAACGCAAGGTCCGACAGTCGCTGATGCTCCTGGTGGTGCAGGGCTACGCAGACACGCCACTCTGTCAGCGACAGTTTGAACTGCTTAAGTTCCCTGCTGAACGATTGCCCCATCCTCGTTCCTGCACGTGCAAGCAAGTATGGGATTGCACGCTCCAAATCGTGATCCGCAAGTTTGCCTGCAAATACATTCGATTCGGGAAGCTTTTGAACCCCCGTTCGATTCGACAAAAGGGTGACTACTGTGCCTGGTTTTCTCTTCACGGTAACCATTCTTACAAGCAAATCTGAGGTCAATCATAGCGTAAACCCTAGTGTCTTATTACTTGCGTTTGCATGTAGTTTGGATTTCAATCGGGCCCTCACCTGAAGATCAACCCCTACTGGAGACTTCCATGAATGACGTCGCTGCCCCGTTTGCCCCCTTCGCGCAACTGAATCGCGTTGATCTTCCTGCCCCGGGCAGGAAGTCGCCCGTCGCGGGTGCTCCCTCGATCGAGCAAATAGTTGCATCCGCAAGGGAATTGGTCCCAGTCCTCCGCGCTCGCGCGCAGCGCACCGAGCAAGCTCGCCGGGTGTCTGATGAGACGACCCGGAACTTTCATGACGCTGGCTTTTTCAAATTGATGCAGCCGGCACGCTATGGTGGTTACGAGTACGGGTTTACTGCGTTCATCGACGTTGTCAGTGAACTCGCACGAGGCTGCACTTCATCGTCTTGGGGCTGTTCGCTGGGCGCCATCCACCAATGGTTGGTCGGCACGTTCCCTGAACAAGCCCAAGACGACGTCTGGGGCAAGGACCCCAGTGCGATCGTCTGCGGCTCCTATGCGCCGGCAACGATGGCCGAGAAGGTCGACGGGGGCTACCTCGTGCACGGCAAATGGCTTTTCGCGTCCAACGTGGACAACTCCCAGTGGGCTTTGCTGGGCGTTCAGTTTCCGCCGGAAGAAAAGGGCGCCCCGCCGACGGCTGGCTTTCTGCTCGCTCCACGATCGGACTGGTCGATCGAGGACAATTGGTACGTGGCTGGTCAGGCTGGCACGGGATCCAAGGCGGTCGTTATCGACAAGCCGACCTTTGTTCCGGGACACCGCAAGCTGACGTTTGCAGAAGCCTCCTCGAACTGCCCTCCTGGGACCACGATCAATGCGAACCCGATCTACCGTATTCCTTTCCTTTCTGCGGTGCCGGTTTGCCTCGTCTCGCCAATCCTCGGTACGGCACAAGGGGCCGTCGACGAACTGATCGATTTGGCCGGCTCGCGGGTGACCCGGGGGGCCGTCTCCGGAGGCGGAAGCCGTCTGAGCGAATTCTTCCCGGTGCAGTCTCGCTTGGCCGAAGCCTCGGCGAGCGTGGATGCAGCGCGGCTGCTGCTCTACCGTGACACCGCCCAGGTGGAGCAGATGGCGGCCGATGGTCACGTTATCAGTGTCGAACAACGGATTCGCAATCGACGCGACCATGCCTTCGCCGCGCGCCTTTCGCGCGATGCCGTCGAAGCGGTGTTCGCCAGCGTCGGAGGCGCTGGCTTGTCACTGAATCAGCCGATTCAGCGGATGTGGCGCGACGCGAACGCCATCTCCCGCCACATCAGCCTCAACTGGGATGCGGTCTCGTCGATGGTGGGTCAATACCTCCTCGGCCTCGAGCCGAAGGGTCAGTACTGATCGGGTGTCGGCCATGTACTCCTGGGCACTTATCACTGGCGACGCGGCAGACACGGTCGACGCTCGCCAGCTGCGGCAGGCGCTTGGCGCATTCCCTACCGGGGTGTGCCTCGTAACGACCACCACACTAGACGGCAAGCGCGAGGGCATGACGATCAACTCATTCTCCTCCGTTTCGCTGGATCCACCTTTGATCCTGTGGAGCATCCGCGACGACACCCGCAGTTCCGATGCATTCCTTGCTGCAAGACCTTTCAATCTCAGTGTGCTGAACGCTGAACAGCGTGACCTGGCTTGGCATTTCGCCAAGCCCGCGCCGGACAAGTTCGAGCGCTTCGCCGATGCCTTCGAAGTCGGATCTAACGGCTGCCCGAAGCTCGTCGAGAGCGTGGCGACCTTCGAATGCTCGACGTATTCGCGTCACCAGGAGGGGGACCACACGATCATCCTTGGGCGAGTGGATCGATTTTCGCGGACCGACACGCCCCCTCTGCTCTTTCATTCAGGGCAGATGGGATCGCTGTGGGAGCTCGCCGATACCTTGGCTCGGCCGCAATAGCGCACCGTCGATTTGATCGGCGCCAAGACCCAGGCAGGCGACATGACGCATTCGAAACCTCAGCGAGGCGCGTAAATGAAAGTCATATTGGATCTTCCCACTGAAGCAGACTCGGCTATCGCGCTGGCGATCGGCAAGTTCGATGGCGTACATCTCGGGCATCGAGCGGTGATTAAGCGATTGAAGCAGAACGCTTCAGCTCGGCGATTGCCCGCTTGCGTCCTGACCTTTGACCCTCATCCGGTCGAGTATTTCATGGGAGCGCGCGCGCCGGCCCGATTGACGGCTCTGCCCGACAAGATCCGGCTGCTCGAATCTCTCGGAGTTGACCGACTATATGTCTGCCCTTTCACTGAAGGGATTGCAGGCATGTCGCCTGAAGCGTTCGTATTTGATGTTCTCGTCGAGCGGCTCGGGGTTCGGGCACTGCTGCTCGGCGAGGACTTTCATTTTGGCGCGGGTCGCTGCGGCGACGTAGGTACATTGAGAACTCTGGGTGGCCCCGTAGGCCTTGAGGTAAACACCTTGGAGGGGCTCGCAGTCGACGGGATTCGCGTTTCTAGCACGGCAATACGCGCAGCGATCGCCAAAGGAGACGATAGTTTCGCCCGTCGCTTCCTCGGGTGGAGCTCGTGCTCGCCGGCATACCCAGGTTACGTCGGCGAACCTCGAAACTCGAGGTAGCTCACCCAGGAACCTGCTCGAACAGCATGTTCTTGCCGACCTGGATCGAGAGCCCTTGGCCTGCGCGGCCGCGGACAAGCTCACTGAACGACTCCCGGGGGAAACCACCGAGGCCTGCCGACGAGGTGTCGAGGGCTTGACGTATAAGGCGAGGGCAAACCGGCCGGAGTATCGGCGCCCTCGGCAAGCAGTTACGCATCTACCTCGAGGCCCTTGTAGATTTCTGACACCAGCGCACCCAGCCGAGCAGGGCATCGTGAGCAGCTTAACGCGGTCGTTGGCGCAGGTGCGCGGCATTGATGCATGGTGTGATCGTCGAAACTACCCCCAGAAATGGTTCGTAAACGAAGGCGGCGCGCGGTCTGAGCGACGGAGGAGCAATGGTCGACGCCGCCATCGGCGGCCTTGGTTTTGCGCAACTGTCCGATTCGATGGTGCAGCATGCCGTGGCACGGATTTCTTAAACCGGTGCTGCGACGCTTCTCTTCAGCTGGAGTCGACGTTCACGTAGTATGGCCTCGCCAGCGCAGTTGAGCCCGCGCGTGCGCTACGTGGTGGATCAACTGATCGCCTACGCCGCCAAGGCGTCGCCTGAACTGAATCGGACGCCTAAGTCGGCGCGCCTTCCCCGTGCAGGCGGATGATCAGCGAACGCAGCCAGGCGATGGCGGGATCCTTGTTATATTGCTCGTGCCAGAACAGGTTGATCACGATTTCCGGCAGCTTGGCCGGATGGCGGACGTAGGACAAACCGAAGGGTTCCGCCAGCGCTTGCGCCAGCTGCTCGGGCACTGTCGCCACCAGGTCGGAGTCGTGCAGGATGTGTCCGACCGCGACGTAGTGCGGGACGGTGAGCACCACTCTTGATCCCCTGCCCTCACCCGCTCGCGGACTCGCACGAGCCGGCAACCAATGGCGGGCTGCGTCTTCCGGTCTCTCGTGCGACGCGTCAATGCAGCTTCACGTGCGGTTCGGTGCGCCGCGTGATGAGGCGTGCGAGCGTGTCGAGCGAGACCTTGACGACGCCGTGCAGCGCGAGCTCGTGCATCTTGTAGAGCGACATGTACATGAGGCGGGCGAACACCCCTTCGATCATCAGGCTGCCGCCGATCAGGCCGCCCATCATGTTGCCGACCGTGCTGTACTCGCCGAGCGAGACCAGCGAGCCGAAGTCGCGGTACCGGTAGCCCTTCAGCGACTTGCCGGCCAGCCGGCGGCGGATTTGTTCCGCGACGTGCGAGGCCTGCTGGTGCGCTGCCTGCGCGCGCGGCGGCACGAAGCCGCCCTTGCCGCCGTTGGCCTCGGGCCAGACGCAGGCCGCGCAGTCGCCGATGGCGAAGATGTCGGCGTCGCGCGTGGTTTGCAGCGTCGACAGCACCGCGAGCTGGTTGCTGCGGTTGGTTTCGAGTCCCGCGATGTCCTTCATGAAGTCGGCCGCCTTCACGCCGGCGGCCCACACCACCAGCTCGGCCGGCAGCGTGCGGCCGTTGGCCAAGCGCACGCCCTCGGGCAGCACCTCCGCCACCTTGGCGGACGTGTGCACGTCCACGCCCAGCTTGCGCAGCAGCGCCTCCGTGGCGGTGGACATGCGCGGCGGCAGCGCGGGCAGCACGCGGTCGGCGGCCTCGATCACGCTGACCTGGATATCCTTATCGGCGTCCACGCGATCGAGTCCGTAGGCCACGACCTCGCGCGTGGTGCCATGCAGTTCGGCCGCCAACTCCACGCCGGTGGCGCCCGCACCGATGATCGCCACGTGCAGCTGCTCGGGTCTGAGCGGCGTGGTCTGCGCATGCGCGCGGATGCAGGCGTTGACCATGCGCTGGTGAAAGCGCTGCGCATCCGCCTTCGACTCGAGCCGCAGCGCATGCTCGCGCACGCCGGGCGTGCCGAAGTCGTTGCTGAGGCTGCCGATGGCGACCACCAACGTGTCGTAGCGAAGGACCCGCGCCGGCGTGACCAGCCGCCCCTCGTCGTCCAGGTAGGGTGCGACGTGCACCTCGCGCCGCTCGCGCTCGATGCCAGTGAGCTCGCCGAGCTGGAAGCGGAAGCGGTGCCAGTGCGCCTGCGCGAGGTAGTCGACTTCGTGCGCGTTCATGTCCATGCTGCCTGCCGCGATCTCGTGTAGCTTGGGCTTCCACACGTGGGTGCGGTGCTTGTCCACCAGCGTGATGTCCGCCGTACCGCGCTTGCCCAGTGTATCGCCAAGGCGCGTGGCCAGCTCCAGCCCGCCGGCGCCGCCGCCGACGATGACGATGCGGTGCTTGGACAAAGGGCTGTTCATGGTTGGCTGCTCGTACAGGCGCGGGGGCGCTTCAGCGCGGCTGGGCCACGACGATCGATCGGTTCACCGGGCACGGCCACTTCGTTGGAAGCGCACCAGCATTCCAGCTGGAGACCTTGCGCCGCTACAACTGCCCCTGGCACAGGTACTTGATGTGCAAATAGTCGTCGAGGCCGTGCACCGAGCCCTCTCGTCCGTAGCCCGAGGCCTTGACGCCGCCGAAGGGGGCGGCCTCCGCCGCGAGCGCGCCTTCGTTGATGCCGATGATGCCTGTCTCCAGCGCCTCGGCCACGCGCCAGATCCGGCGGACATCGGTCGAGTAGAAGTACGCCGCCAGCCCGAACGGCGTGTCGTTCGCCGCGGCGATCACCTCGGCTTCGTTGTCGAAGCGCGTGATCGGCACCACCGGGCCGAAGGTCTCCTCGCAGCTGCAGGCCATGGTGGCGTCGGCGTTCACCAACACCGTGGGCGCGTAGTAGTTTGCGCCCAGACTGGCAAGGCGCTTTCCGCCGGTGAGCACCCCGGCGCCCTTTGCGACAGCGTCCTGCACGTGTCGCTCGATCTTTTCGACCGCGCGGGCGTTGATCATCGGACCGATCTGAGAGGCCGGGTCGCTTGCCGGCCCCACTTTGAGGGCCGCGACGCGCCCCGCCAGCTTGTCGGCAAAAGCATCGTGCAAGCGCTCATGCACGAACACGCGATTCGGGGACACGCAAGTCTGTCCCCCGTTGCGAAATTTGGCGGCCATCAGACCGTCGACCGCGGCATCGAGATCAGCATCGTCGAACACGATGAAAGGCGCATTGCCGCCCAGCTCGAGCGACAACTTCTTCAAGGTGTCGGCCGAACGGCGCGCCAGGTGCTGGCCCACCGGCGTGGAGCCGGTGAAGCTGATCTTCCGCACGCGCGCATCATCCAGCCACACGTCCACCACCTCGGGCGTGCGTTCGCGCGAGGCGGTCACGATGTTGATGACCCCCGCCGGCACCCCGGCCTCCTGGGCCAGCTTCACCAGGGCCAGCGAGGTCAGCGGCGTGTCCTCGGCCGGCTTGCACACCACGGTGCAACCGGCGGCGAGCGCCGGCGCGATCTTGCGCGCGATCATGGCGGCCGGGAAGTTCCACGGCGTGATAGTTGCGACCACGCCCACCGGCTCCTTCAGCGCGAACATGCGCCGTCCCGGCACCGGCGCGGGAATCACGTCGCCATTGGCGCGCGTGGCTTCCTCGGCGAACCATTCGATGTAGCTGGCGGCATAGGCCACCTCGCCCCGGCCCTCGGCCAGCGGCTTGCCCTGCTCGCGCGAGATCAGTCGGCCGAGGTCCTCCTGGTGTGCCATCACCAGATCGTTCCAGCGCTTGAGGATCTGGGCCCGCTGTTTCGCGGGCACGGCGCGCCAGCCAGGGAGCGCGGCGTGCGCGGCATCGACGGCGGCGCGCGCATCGGCGGCCGTGCCGTCGGGCACGCTGGCGAAGGCGGCGCGGGTGGCGGGGTCGGTGACGTCGAAGCGGCGCGTGTCGCTCGCCTCGCGCCATTCGGCGCCGATCAGCTGGCGTGCGGGCATCAGGTCCTGGCGTTCGAGAGTCAGTGTCATGGTAAGGATGGTTTCGGTTAATTCGGCAACGAAGGCCTTAGGAGGCCGCCACGCGTTCAGCGATTGCGGTGCCCAGTTCAGTTGTGGATGCAGTACCGCCGAGGTCGCGCGTGCGCGGACCTTCGCGCAACACCGCCTCAATCGCCGCGAGGATGGCGTCGTGCGCCACGCGCCCTGCGCCTTGGCCTTGCGTCAGGAAATCCAGCATCAGCGCGCCCGACCAGATCATGGCGATCGGGTTGGCGATGTTCTGGCCGTAGATGTCGGGCGCAGAGCCGTGCACCGGCTCGAACAGCGAGGGGAACTTGCGCTCCGGATTGAGGTTGGCCGAGGGCGCCAGGCCGATGGTGCCGGTGGTCGCGGGGCCGAGGTCGGACAGGATGTCGCCGAACAGGTTGCTCGCCACCACCACGTCGAAGCGCGTGGGCTGCAGCACGAAGCGCGCCGACAGGATGTCGATGTGCTGCTTGTCGACCGTCACCTCGGGGTAGTCGCGGCCGATGGCATCGGCGCGGCCGTCCCACCAGGGCATGCTGATCGCGATGCCGTTGCTCTTGGTGGCCACCGTAAGGTGTTTGCGCGCGCGGCTGTTGGCCAGTTCATAGGCATAGCGCAGCACGCGGTCGGTTCCGTGGCGCGAGAACACCGATTCCTGGATCACGATCTCGCGCTCGGTGCCTTGGTACATCACGCCGCCGAGCGAGGTGTATTCGCCCTCGGTGTTCTCGCGCACCACGAAGTAGTCGATGTCGCCAGGCTTGCGGCCGGCCAGCGGGCAGGGCACGCCTTCGAACAGTCGCACCGGGCGCAGGTTGATGTACTGGTCGAACTCGCGGCGGAACTTCAGCAGCGAGCCCCACAGCGACACGTGGTCGGGCACCGTGGCGGGCCAGCCGACAGCGCCGAAGTACAACGCGTCGACGCCCTTCAATTGCTCCTTCCAGTCGTCCGGCATCATCTGGCCGTGCGCAGCGTGGTAGTCGCAACTGGCCCAGTCGATGGTGCGGCAATCGAGTTCGAAGCCGAAGCGCACGGCCGCCGCCTGTATCACGCGCAGGCCCTCGGGCAGCACTTCCTTGCCGATGCCGTCGCCAGCGATCGCGGCGATGCGAAAAGCGGGTGTCATATCGTTCACTCCTTCAGGCGACCAGCGCAGGTCGCGCCCGGTCCAGTTCGTCCAGCCAGCCTCGACGCAGCTCCGGCACGGCGCGCGCGAGTTCTTCGTAGTACGGGTGGTGCGGCCCTCGGTCGTAGTCGGCGCGTGCCACCTGCGCCAACTTGCGGCCGTGGCGCATGACGACGATCTCGTCGCAGACCGCGCGCACGGTGTGCAGGTCGTGGCTGATGAACAGGTAGGACACGCCGAGCTCGCGCCGCAGTTCGGCGATCAGGTCCAGCACCGCGGCGCCGACCACGGTGTCCAGCGCCGAAGTCACCTCGTCGCAGAGGATCAGGTCGGGCTCGGCGGCCAGCGCGCGAGCCAGGTTCACACGCTGCTTCTGCCCACCCGACAGGCCACCGGGCAGCCGCTCGGCCAGCGTGCGCGGCAGCTTCACCAGGTCCAGCAATTCGTCGATCCGGCGGCGCAGCGGCTCGCCCTTCAACCCGCGATAGAACTGCAGCGGCCGCGCCAGGATGCGCTCGATCGACTGCGACGGGTTGAGGGCCGTGTCGGCCGACTGGAAGACGATCTGGATGCGGCGCAGGTCCTCGCGGCTGCGTTGCCTGAGCGCCGGCGGTAGCACGCGGCCGTCGAACTCCATTGTGCCCGTGCTGGGCGGCAGCAGTCCGGCGACGACACGCGCCAGCGTCGTCTTGCCCGAACCCGATTCGCCGATGACGCCGATCGCCTGACCACGCTTGAGCTCCAGGTCGATGTCCTCGAGGATGGTCACCGCCGGCTTGCCGTCGGGCCCGCGCGCACCGTAGCCGGCGCTGAGGCCCTTCACGCGCAGCAGCACCTCGGCGCCTGCGCCGGCGGTGCCGGCGGTGCGCGTGGCCGGCCTCGCCGCGGCGAGCAGCCTCTGCGTGTAATCGTTCTGCGGTGCAGCGAGCAGGCGCTCGGTGGTGCCCACCTCGCGCATGCGGCCGTCGCGCAGCACCAAAATGTGGTCGGCCATCTGCGCCACCACCGCCAGGTCGTGGCTGACGTATACCGCCGTCACCTGGCGCTCGCGTACCACGCGGCGAAAGGCACGCAGTACCTCCACCTGGGTTGTCACGTCGAGCGCGGTGGTGGGCTCGTCGAGGATCACGACCTCGGGGTCGGTGATCAGCGCCATCGCCGCCATCAGCCGTTGCAACTGACCGCCCGAGACCTGGTGCGGGTAGCGCTGGCCGATGGTCTCCGGCTCCGGCAACGCCAACTCGCGGAACAGTGCGATCGCCTTCAATTCGGCTTCGCCGCGTGGCAATGTGCCGTGCAGGCAAGCGGGTTCGACCACCTGATCGAGGATGGAGCGCGAAGGGTCGAACGACGCCGCCGCGCTCTGCGCGATGTAGGACACAGTGCGTCCTCGCAAAGCGCGAAGCTGCCGTGCGCCCAGCGAGAGCACGTCCACGTCGCCGATGCGCACGCTGCCGTCGCTGATGCGGCAGCCGCGGCGCGCGTGGCCCATCAGCGCGAGCGCCGTAGTGGTCTTGCCCGAGCCCGACTCGCCGATCAGCGCCAAAACTTCGCCCGGACGGATGGTGAAGCTCAGTGCGTCGACCAGCGTGGCACTGCCGGCGCTGACGGTGAGCTTGTCGACGACGACCAGTGCACCCATGTCAACGCCCTCCTCGTTCGCGGGCCGCGCGGCCCGGCAGGTTGTCGATAACCAGGTTGACGGCAATCGTCAGGCTGGCAATGGCGATCGAAGGCGTGATGACCGCGGCACCGCCGCTGGCGAGCGTTTCGATGTTCTCTCGCACCAGCGAACCCCAATCCGCCGCAGGCGGCTGGATGCCCAGGCCGAGGAAGCTCAAGCTGGCCAGCAGCAGCACCACGTAGACGAAGCGCAGCCCGAAGTCGGCCAGCATCGGCCCGGTGATGTTGGGCAGGATCTCCTGCAGCATCACGTAGCCGGTGCCTTCGCCGCGTGCGCGCGCCACCGTCACGTAGTCGAGCGCGTTGATGTTCACTGCCAGCGCGCGCGCCATGCGGTAGGAGCCGGGCAGGTAGATGACCCCTGCGGCCACGATGAGCACCGCAATCGACGAGCCGAAGCTGGCCACGATCAGCAGCGCGAACATCTTGCTCGGGATCGCGGTCAGCGTGTCGAGCACGCGGCTCAGGGTGCTGTCGATCCAGCGCCCGCTGGCCGCCGCCAGCAGCGCCAGGAGCGTGCCGCTGCCGCAGGCCAGCAGCGTGGCGAAGAAGGCGACACCCACGGTGTAGCGCGCGCCTTCGATCACCCGGGCCAGCATGTCGCGGCCCAGGTAGTCGGTACCGAACCAATGCGCGGCGCTCATCGGCGCGAACACCTCGCCGCCACCCAGGTTGCCACGCTGCGAGAGCAGAGCCGGCCCAAAAGCCGCGGCTGCGGCCCAGAAGGCGATCACGGCCAGGCCGAGCCAGCCCGTCACGCCGAAATGCGCGAGCCGCGCGAGCCAGCGGCGCATCGCCGGGCGCCCGACGCCGCCGCTGTGAGTCAGGGTCGTCATGGGAGTTTCCTTTAGCGGTGCCGCAGACGCGGGTTGGCGACGATGCCGAAAAGGTCGGCCGTGGTCACCAGGATCAGGTAGCCGGCGCAGAACAGCATGGCGCAGGCCTGCACCAGCGGGAGGTCGCGCTGCGTCACGCCGTCGACCATCAGCTTGGCGATGCCGGGGTAGTTGAAGATGGTCTCGACGATGATGACGCCGCCCAGCAGGTACGACAGGCTCAAGGCGACAGCGTTGGCGATCGGCCCGACCGCGTTCGGCAGCGCGTGCGCGAGCACGGTGCGCAGCGGCGAGGCGCCCTTCAACTGCACCATCTCGATGTATGGAGCCTCGAGCTGGTCGATCACGGCGGCGCGGGTCATGCGCATCATCTGCGCCACGATCACGCAGGTGAGCGTCATGACCGGCATGGCGAAGGCGCGCAGCAATTGGCCGAGCGATTCGATGCTGCTCAGGTAGGACAGCGCCGGCAGCCACTTCAGTTGCACCGCGAAGATGAGTACGGCCAGCGTGGCGACCAGGAACTCGGGCACTGAGACGACGGCCACCGCGCCGGTGGAGGCGGCGCGATCGAACCACGAGCCGCGCCACACCGCCGCCGAGATGCCCAGCGTGAGCGCGATCGGCACTGAGAACAACGCGGTCACCGCCGCCAGCAGGAGCGAGTTCGGCAGCCGGCTGGCGATGAGCTCGGCCACCGGCAGCTGGGTCGTTGAAGAAACACCCAGGTCGCCCCGCGCCAGGCCGCCGAGCCAGTGCAAGTAGCGCTGGGGGGCCGGCACGTCCAGGCCCATCTGTGCACGCAGCGCGGCCAGCGCCTCCGGGGTCGCTTCCTGGCCGAGCTGCTCCTGCGCCGCATCGCCGGGCAGCACGCCGGTGATGGCGAACACCAGCACCGACACCACCAGCAGCGACAGACACGCCAGGCCGATGCGCTGCACGAGCAGCTTGAGAAGTAGTGCGTTCATCGCCGCTGCCCTCGCGTCAGGCGTCGAGCCACACGTGCTCGGCGAAGCTGGAGCCCATCATGCCGCCGATCGGAATCGGCGATAGGCCCTTCAGCTTGCTGTTGTGCCCGTCTAGGCTGGAGACGAACATCGGGATGCCGATACCTCCTTCGTTGTGGATCATCACCTGCATGTCGGCATACATCTGGGCCCGCTTGGCCTGATCGGTTTCGCCACGTGCGGCCACCAGCAACTGGTCGAACTTCTCGTTCTTCCAGCCCGCTTCGTTCCAGGGCGCATCGGACTGGAAGAACAGCGACAGGGCCAGGTCGGCGCTGGGGCGCGCGTTGACGTTGCCGAATCCCACCGGGTGCTTCATCCAGTGCGTGGACCAGTAGCCGTCGGCCGGCATACGCTTGACATCCAGGTTCAGCCCGATCTGCTGGGCCGCCTGCTGCATTACCAGGGCCATTTCCACCGAGCTGGTCGCCGCCGGCGAAGCCACCACCGGGATGGGGGTGCTGCCCAGGTTGGCTTTCTGGATGTGCCACTTGGCTTTTTCGGGATCGTACGCACGCTGCGGCAGGCCCTTGAAGTAGAAGCGGTTGCTCGAGGCGATCGGCTGGTCGTTGGCCACCGCCCCATAGCCCTGCACGATGGTCTTGAGCATCTGCTCGCGGTTGAACAGGTACTTCATGGCCAGCACGAAGTCCGGGTTGTTGCCCGGGGTGCTGTCGCGCCGCATGATCAGGTCGGTGTACGACACCGATTTGGTCTCGAAGATCGCGTACTTGCCGCCGGACGTGACACGTTCGACCGAGCGCGGGGAGACCGCCTGGATCAGGTCGAGCTGGCCCGCCAGCAGCGCGTTCACGCGCGCAGACTCGTCGGTGATGCCCACGAGCTCGATTTCGTCCAGGTACGGGCGGTTCGGTTTCCAGTAGTTCTCGTTGCGCACGGCGATGGAGCGCACACCCGGCTTGAACTCCTTGACCTTGTAGGGGCCGGTGCCGATGCCCGCATTGAAGTCGGTTGTGCCGGCCTTGACGATGTGGAACTGGTAGGTGCCCAGGATCACGGGCAGGTCGGCGTTGGGCGAGGTCAGGCGGAACGTCACCTCGTTGGGGCCGCTGGCGGTCACGGACTCGATCTGGTCTGCCAGCACCTTGGCCTTCGATGCGGTCGCAGCATCTTTGTGCCGCAGGATCGAAAACACCACATCGGCCGGCGTCAGCGGCTTGCCGTCGTGGAAGGTCACGTCCTTGCGCAGCTTGAAGACCCAGGTCTTGGCGTCCTGGGTGGTGAACTCCTCGGCCAACTGGGGCCGTGGCGTGAGGCTGCCGTCCAGCACCGTCAGCCCGTTGTAGAACATGAAGCCGCGGCAGTAGTCGGTCTGGTTGGACTGCTTGGCCGGATCGAGCGAGTCGTTAACACCCGAGGCGTTGGTCGCGACCGTGATGCGGCCTCCCTTGCGCGGTGTCTGCGCGTGCGCCGTGCTAGCCATTGCCGCCACGCCGCCGGCCAGCGTGGCCTGCATGCCGCCGGCCATCAGCATCGCCAGCATGTCGCGACGCGTGGCGCCGCGCTGCAGCGCACCGAACAGGCGCTGACTTTGTTCGGGGCCGACGAGTGCGTCGATTGATTTGCGATCGGTCATGGTGTCTCGCTCCTGTTTAATGGTTGTCGTGTCATCGTGGAAGAAAGTAGAGCGCCTTCAGGCCAAGCGATCCTTCAGGCGGAAATACAGCCCGATCGCGGGCAGAAACCACGGCGGCCCCAGGTGGCCCGGGATCGCGGGCCATTCCCGCCCGCGCCACGGGTTGGCCGACGCGTCGCCCGCCATTACGGCGGCCATGCGCTCGCCCATCAACACCGACATCTGCGTGCCGTGGCCGCTGTAGCCCATGGAATAGAACAAGCCGTCGCGCTCGCCGGCATGCGGCAGGCGGTCCTGCGTCACATCGACCAGTCCGCCCCAGCAATAGTCGAGCCGCACGCCGCGTAGCTGCGGAAAGGTTTCTTCGAGCCCGGCGCGCAGGATCTCGCCGCTCTTCGCATCGGCCTGCGGGCTGGAGACCGAGAAGCGCGCGCGGCCGCCGAACACCAGCCGGTGGTCGGCCGCGAGACGGAAGTAGTGGTGAATGTTGGCCACCGTGGTGTAGGTACGCCGCGCGGCCAGCAGGGCCTGCGCGCGCTCTGCACCCAGCGGCTCGGTGACCACGATGAAGCTGCCGATCGGCACGATCCGGCGGCGCAGCCAGCCGAAGCTGCCGTAGCCGCCGTGGCGCGTGGCACCTGTTGCCAGCAGCACTTGCTGCGCGATCAGGTTGCCGCGCCCCGTATGCAGCCGGTGCGCCTGGCCCCAGCCCAGGCGCTCGATGCGCTGCACGCTCGTGCCCGTGTGAATCTGCGCGCCGTTGCGCTCGGCCGCTGCCGCCAGGCCCTTTGCGAAGCGACCCATGTGCATCTGGCCGCTGCGCTTGTAGAGCAGGCCGCCATGGAAGCGCTCGCTCTGCACTTCGGCGCGCACGCGCGCCGCATCGAGGATCTCGACGTCGGTGTCGACGCCGTCGCCGACCAAACGCCCGGCGCTGCGCTCGAGCGCGGCCATGTGGTGGGAACGCGTGGCGAGCTTGAGCTTGCCGTGGCGCATGAAGTCGCAGTCGATGGCCTCGTCGCGCACCAGCCGCTCGACTGCGTCGACCGCGTCGTCGTAGGCGCGGTACCAAGCGCGTGCCTGTTCGACGCCGACCCTGGCCGCAACCTCGGCGTAGTCCACCGCCAGGCCATTGTTGACGTGGCCGCCATTGCGGCCCGACGCTTCGAATGCCACACGCTCACCTGCCTCCAGCACCGCGACGCGCGCGCCGCGCCGGGCCAGCGCCCGCGCCGCCGACAGGCCGGTGAAGCCGCCGCCGACGATCGCGACGTCGACCTGCGCCGGCAGCTCGTGCGCCTCGGGCACGAAAGCGGGCGCGGAATCGGTCCAGTAGGAGTCGAGCTTCATGGTGTGGGGCAGGTATGGAGGATCAAGTCAGGGCAAGGTCAATGTCGTTGGACAGGATCACAAGCGGGATCTCGTTGGCAATCTTGGCCAGGCCAGCCGGTCCGTTTTCGTGCGGGCTCCAAGTGGGCACCGCGTCGTAGTACTTCTGCGCGTCGCTGTCGAGGTACTGATGCTTCCACTTCCTGCACAGTCGCCGAATGGCATTCCTCAGCACCACTTCGTAGGGTTGCCGGGCGCCCAACACTTCGTCGAAGCGGTTGGCGCTGAAGTCGGCGATGAACCGCCCGACCTGCTCGGGCGGGATGCGGTCGGCAAAGATGTCGCGCGTCAGCTCGCCCATGCGAAAGCGCGTGAGGGTGCCGAAGCAGTCGAAGGTGATGTATTTGGGACGCAAGCTCATGGTCTTTATTCGTTGGAATTAAAAACAAACACGACAAACTCATGACGAAGCGATTGCAGCACGCGACAGCGCCGAGGATGTACGGAAATGCGGGTCCTAACGCGCGGAAGCTGCGGTTTGAAGGGGGTGCGGCGGCATGCCGTGCGGTCTGCCTCTCGCGTGTGTACCCCTGTGCAGCGGCAGCAGCGCCTTCATGCTCAGGCCATGATTCGCACCTCCTCGTCATGACCAACACACCCCAGATGAAGTGATTCGGAAAGGAGGTCCTGGTGAGATCGAGATGAGGCACGTTCGAGTCCGCGTCGAAGCTTTCGCGTGGCGAGCGATGCGACGGAGAGTGGCTCACCATTTATATGTTTAAGCAGGCCCGCTGCCGCAGCGAATTGCAAAACAAGGACCTTTTGCAGTAGAAGCTTGCGAGTTGCGAAAGTGCGCAAATTCGGTCTGGCGAAAGGCACGGATGTCGTTCAAGATGAGTTGCACTTTTGCCCGCACGAAGACCTCCGATGCCCGTCCAGACACCGAACGCACCCACTCTCGACGGCATGGTGCTCAGACCGATGACCGCTGCCGACCTGCCGCTCGCGCATGCATTGACCGCCGAGTTGCGCTGGCCGCACCGCCCCGCGGATTGGGCCCAGGTCTTCGCTCATGCCGAGGGCATCGTCGCCGAGCGCGATGGCCAGATGGTCGGCACCGCGCTGCGTTGGCGTTGGGGCGAGCGCCACGCCACCATCGGCCTGGTGGTCGTGTCGCCGGCCTGCCAGGGGCGCCGTCTCGGCCACCGGCTGATGAGCACGTTGCTTGAAGCGCTCGAGGGTTACACGGTGCTGCTGCATGCCACCGCCGAAGGGCGCGGCCTCTACGAACGCCTGGGCTTCGTGCGCACCGGCGAGCTGCGGCAGCACCAGGGCGTGGCCCAGCCGGCGCCGCTGGTCGCGCTGCCGACCGGCTGGCGCCTGCGGCCGGCCGGCCAGAGCGAGGCTGCATCGCTGCAGGCGCTCGACGCCGCGGCGCGCGGCATGCCGCGCGATGCGCTGATCGCGGACCTGCTCGCCGCGTCCGATGCCTGCGTGGTGCTCGATCACGACAACGCGCCACGTGGCTTTGCGATGCTGCGCCGCTTCGGGCGCGGGCACGCGATCGGTCCGGTGGTGGCACCCGACGCCGAAGGCGCGAAGGCATTGATCGCGCACCTCGCCGGGATGAATGCCGGCAAGTTCACGCGCATCGACATCGACTTCGCGAGTGGCCTGGCCGAATGGCTCGAGAGCATCGGCCTGCTGCGCGTGGAAACGCTGACGACGATGGCGCGCGGCACGCCGCTCGCCGTGCCGGCCGGCAGGCCGTCCCTGTTCGCGATCGTCACGCAGGCCGTGGGCTGATCACGATGAGCGCCACCACCTTTCTCTACAAGTCCGACCCGGTGCGCGGCCGCCAATGGGCCGAGGTGTTCCAGCGCCGCGCGCCGGCGATCGACTTTCGCATCTGGCCCGACATCGGCGACCCGGCGCAGGTGCGCTTCCTCGCGGCCTGGGAGCCGCCGCTCAATCTGGCCGAGCGCTTCCCCAACCTGAAGGTGTTGTTCTCTTCCGGCGCCGGCGTCGATCAGTTCGACTTCGCGGCATTGCCGCCGCACTTGCCGGTGGTGCGCATGGTCGAGCCCGGCATCGTGCAAGGCATGGTCGAGTACGTGACGCGTGCGGTGCTCGACCTCCATCGCGACATGCCGCGCTACCGGCGCCAGCAGCAGGAGGGCCAGTGGCGTCCGCTGCCCGTGCGAGCCGCGGGCGAGCGGCGCGTCGGCGTGCTCGGGCTCGGCTCGCTGGGTCAGGCGGTGCTGGCGCAGCTCGTGGGCCTGGGCTTCGACTGCGCGGGCTGGAGCCGCTCCCGGCATGCGGTCGATGGCGTGACCTGCCATGCCGGCGCCGACGAGCTGCCGGCCTTTCTCGCGCGCACCGACATCCTCGTCTGCCTGTTGCCGCTGACCGATTCGACGCGCGGCTTTCTTGATGCGCGCTTGTTCTCGGAGCTTCCGCAGGGCGCGGGCTTGGTGCACGTCGGCCGCGGTCCGCAACTGGTAGAGGCCGATCTGCTGGCTGCCATCGCCAGCGGGCAGATCGGCGATGCCGTGCTGGACGTGACTGACCCGGAGCCGCTGCCACCGGCGCATGCCTTCTGGCGCCATCCGAACATCCAGCTCACGCCGCACATCGCGAGCGTCACCCAGCCGCTGAGTGCTGCGCAGGTGGTGCTCGACAACCTGCAGCGCTACGAGGACGGCGAGCCGATGGTCGGGCTCGTCGATCGCGCGCGAGGGTACTGAGGCGTACAAGCATGGTGCTTAACCTGAACAACGTGGGCGTCAGCCCGCCACCACGGGTCGTGGAGCAGGCGGCGATCGAGGCCTTTCGTCTGGTTAGTCGCAATGCGTAGCGTGGCGTCCTTCGTCGACGGGGCGCAGACCTTCGCGCAAATACCCGTTAGCTTTTGGACGCTCGGCTGCGATTTCTTCATCACCAGCCTCCACAAGTGGTTGGGTGCTCCCGTTGGCAACGGCATGTTGATCGCGCGCCGCGACCCCATAGCATCCACGTGGGCCCTGATGGCGCCGTTCAAAGACGTACCGGACCGCATCGACAAATTCGACCACTGGAACCTTGGGACCTACAACTCCGCGCTGCAGGCGGGCACCGCCCCGCCATCGAGATCCATCGCCAAATCGGCGTCCATGCCATGCATGCCCGCCTGCGAGTTGACCCGCTATTGGGTGGCACTGGCGCGTGGCGTTCGAGGTTTCAGGATGCACACGCCGGTCGACGACGAGCGGATCGCCGCGGTCAGCCTGTTCTCGATTGCCGGTGCCGCATGAGGCATGTCGAGCGGGAATTGCGCGACAGGCATCGGGTGCATGCGAAGTACCGCCGCGTGGGGCCGATCGAGGACTTGAGAGTTTCTCCGCTTGTCTGCATTCGGAAAACCGAAGTCCAGCGCTTCGTGGAAGCGCTGGACCGCGTGCTCGGCTAGAACCGCATCTGACGCGGGCGCTTCCTTGCCGCGGACGGCACGATCTGCTGTGGCGAAGCGTACAACCGCAGCCTGCTCCGCGCAGGCCCCCCAATGCAGCACCCGCACGAGGGGCACGAGACCTAAGCTTTTGGACATCCAAAGGCCCAACCTCCGCCCCACATGACACACCCTGCCGCATTGCCCAACAAGGCCGCGCTCGACGCTATCGACCGCGCCCACCTCATCCATCCCGTCTCGCCCTGGCGCGTGCACGAAGAGCGCGGGCCGACCGTGCTCGCCTCGGGCCGCGGCGCGTGGCTGACCGATGCCAACGGCCACGAACTGCTCGACGCCTTCGCCGGCCTGTGGTGCGTGAACGTGGGCTATGGGCAAGAGAGCGTGGTGCAGGCCGCGGCCGAGCAGATGCGCCGGCTGCCCTACGCCACGGGTTACTTTCATTTCAGCAGCGAGCCGGCCATTCGCCTGGCCGAGAAGCTGGTGCAGATCGCGCCCGCATCGCTGACCCGCGTGTACCTCACGCTCGGCGGCTCCGAGTCGGTCGATGCGGCGGTGCGCTTCATCGTGCAGTACTACAACGCGATCGGCAAACCGTCGAAGAAGCAGTTCATCGCGCTGGAGCGCGGCTACCACGGCTCCTCGTCCACCGGGGCGGGGCTGACGGCGCTGCCGGTGTTTCACCGCGGCTTCGATCTGCCGCTTCCCACGCAGCACTACATCCCTTCGCCCAACCCGTACCGCCATGCCGACGGCGCCGATCCGCAGGCGCTGATCGCTGCCTCTGTGGCGTCGCTGCGCGCCAAGGTCGAGGAGTTGGGCGCAGACAACGTGGCGGCCTTCTTCTGCGAGCCTATCCAGGGCTCGGGCGGCGTGATCGTGCCGCCCAGGGGCTGGCTCAAAGCCATGCGCGAGGCCGCGCGCGAGCTCAACATCCTCTTCGTGGTGGACGAGGTCATCACCGGCTTCGGCCGCACCGGGCCCATGTTCGCGTGCGAGGCCGAGGGCGTGGAGCCCGACCTGATGACCGTGGCCAAGGGCCTGACCGCCGGCTATGTGCCGATGGGCGCGACGCTGATGTCGGAGCGGGTCTATGCGGGCATTGCCGATGGTGCGCCGGCCGGCGCGCCGGTTGGGCATGGCGCCACTTATTCGGGGCACCCCGTCAGCGCCGCGGTTGCGCTCGAGGTGCTGCGGCTCTACGAAGAGGGCGGCGTGTTGGCCAACGGCCAGCGCGGCGCGGCGCATTTCGCGGCCGGCCTCGAGGCGCTGCGCGCGCATCCGCTGGTGGGCGATGCGCGCCACCGCGGCCTGCTGGGTGCGCTGGAGCTGGTGAGCGACAAGGCTAGCAAGCGGGGCTTCGACGCATCGCTCGGGCTGCCGGACCGCATCTTCGCCGCGGGCTACCGCAACGGGCTGGTGTTCCGCTCCTTCGGCGATCACATCCTCGGCTTTGCGCCGGCGCTCACCTTCAGCGAGGACGAATTCGCGCAGATGTTCGTGCGGCTCAAGAAGACGCTCGACGAGGTGCTGCAGGCGCCCGACGTGCGCAGCGCGCTGGCGGGCTGAAGCAGGCCCCGGGAAAACACCGGACGCAACGTACCGCGGGCGCAGAATCGACGACTCCGAGTTCACCACCACGACCACCCATGTCAGAAGCATTCAAGATCGACCGGCTCGACCTGCGCATCCTCGCCCAACTGCAGAAGAACGGCCGCATGACCAATGTCGACCTGGCCGATGCTGTGGGCCTGTCGCCCAGCCCCTGCCTGATCCGCGTGAAGCGGCTGGAGCAGGCTGGCTACATCGCCGGCTATGGCGCGCACCTGCGGCTGGAGAAGCTGGGCGACACGCTGACGGTGTTCACCGAGGTCACGCTGCAGGACCACCATCGCGAGGACTTCGTGCGGTTCGAGACCGCCATCCAGGAGGTCGACGAAGTGCTCGAGTGCCATCTGGTGAGCGGCGGCTACGACTACCTGCTGCGCTTCCTGACGCGCGGAGTCAACCACTACCAGGAAGTGGTCGAGGAACTGCTCGAACGCAACATCGGCATCGCGAAGTACTTCAGCTACATCGTGATCAAGTCGCCTTTCATCAAGACGCACTGTTCGATCGAGCGGCTGTTCCCGCATCCGCGCTGAGGCGCTTGCGTTCAGCCCATTCCCGGCTGCTGGTGGCTGACGGCAGGATCTGCTTGCAGCGACTCGGACAACAGCAGCCTCCTTTGTGCAAGACCCTCATTGCAGCACCGGCGCGAGCGGAACGCAGCCTAAACTTTTTGCCATGAACTCCTCGATCATCGAACACCTCAGGAGCGCTGGCCACCTGGACCGCATGTATGTTGGCGGCGAGTGGGTCGTGCCCGAAACGCAAGGTCGCAGCGCCGTCGTCGACCCCTCGACGGAGGAGCCTGTCGCGGAGATCGCGCTGGGAAGTGCAAGAGACGTTGCTGCCGCGGTGGCTGCGGCGCAGCGCGCTTTCTTGACCTGGCCCGTGAGTTCCCCGCACAGCAGGGCCTCGCTTCTCGATCGCGTGCACAGTCTGATTCTCGAGCGCGCGGAGTTGTTTGCCCAGGCCATCTCGCTGGAGATGGGCGCGGCGATCGGCATGGCGCGTAGCACTCAGGTGCCTATTGCGGCGGAGCACATCCGCGTGGCCCGAGATATTGCGGGCAGCTATCCCTTCCTCACCCATCGGGGCGACACGGCCATCGTGCGAGAAGCCATCGGGGTGTGCGGCCTGATCACGCCCTGGAACTGGCCGCTCTACCAGATCACCGCCAAGGTCGGCCCCGCCTTGGCGGCGGGATGCACCGTCGTTCTGAAGCCCAGCGAGCTGTCGCCGCTAAGCGCGTTGCTGTTCGCGGAAGTGATGCACGACGCTGGCGCTCCGGCGGGTGTGTTCAACCTGGTCAACGGCCAAGGGCCAGAGGTTGGCGCCGCTCTGGCTGCGCACCCGGACGTCGACATGATCTCCATCACAGGCTCCACCCGGGCAGGCGTGCTGGTTGCGCAGGCGGCCGCGCCAACGGTCAAGCGCGTGGCCCAGGAACTTGGCGGCAAGTCGCCCAACGTCATCCTGCCGGATGCCGATTTCGCACGCGCCATACCGGCTGCGGTGTCGGCCGGTATGCGCAACGTCGGCCAGTCATGCAGTGCGCCCACCCGCATCCTCGTGCCGCGCGTACGCCTCGCGGAGGTCGAGCGGCTCGCATGCGAGACGGCCTCTGCATTCGTCGTGGGCGATCCGCGTTCGCCGCAGACCACGCACGGCCCGGTGGCCAACCGCGCGCAGTTCAATCGCGTGCAGGAGATGATCGGTGTCGGCATGGCCGAAGGCGCACGCCTCGTCTGCGGCGGCCCCGGCCGGCCGCAGGGGCTGGAGCGCGGCTGCTACGTACGCCCGACCCTCTTCTCCGACGTGCAGCCGCACATGCGGATCGCGCAGGAAGAGATCTTCGGCCCGGTGCTGGTGATCATCGCCTACGACAGCGTGGACGAGGCGGTGGCCATCGCCAACGGCACCGAATACGGCCTCGGCGCGCACGTGCAGGGCCGCGACCTGGCGGCCGCGCGCGCAGTGGCCTTGTGCATCCGCGCCGGGCAGGTCCACATCAACAACCCGCCCTGGAGCCTCGATGCGCCCTTTGGCGGCTACAAGCGCTCGGGCAACGGCCGCGAATACGGCGTCGAAGGCCTGGAGGAATACCTCGAGACCAAGGCCATCCTTGGCTACTTGGAAGGCCCGGCGCCCGCTGCCGCTTGAGGATCCCAACGCTGATGAATAACCGCAACTCAAAGGAACAACAACCATGACCGTGGCCCTGCTGCTGCACCGCGCCGATGGCGCATCGCCATCGACCTCTTTCCGCAAGGCCGCCTTCGGCCCGGGCGATCCCTTCGCGCGCGATCGGGAAATCGCCTGGGAAGGGTCGGGCGCGATGAGCGCCGGCCGCGTCAGCTTCATCGGTGAAGTCGATGTTGGGCACTTTCCCCACACCGAGACGATCGTCGTGGTGGAGGGCACGCTCAGCCTAGTTGCTGCCGGCGCTGCGCCGCTGGTGTTGCGACGTGGCGAAGGCGCCGTCATCGCCCGCGGCACGGCACTTCGCATCCAGGCCGCAGCGCGCAGCCTGTTCGTGTTCTGTGCCGCCGCGGCCGAACTGGCGAACCAGCCTGGCATCACGCCGCTGCGCGCCGACGCGAACTTCAAACTGTCCAACTCGCTGCCGGCCGAGATTTTGCTGGGCCCCGCTCCGCAGTGCCGCAGCGACAACGTCTTCAAGGACGAGTTGACGGGGGTCGTCGCCGGCACCTGGGACTCGACACCCTACCACCGCATCGTTCGCGACCACCGTCTCAACGAGTTCATGTACCTGCTGGATGGCAACGTGCGGTTCGCAGCCCCCGATGGCAGCGTTCTGTCCGTGGGCCCCGGCGATGCGCTGTTCGTGCCCCAGGGCACAGCGATCGGCTGGGAAAGCAGCGATCGCGTGGCGAAGTTCTACGTGTGCCAAGCCGTGCGCACCTGAAGCGACGACCGAGCCCCAGCCATGTCACAGCCACTGCGCCTTGTCGAGACGTCGCCCACGCTGCCGGCCCATGCCGATGTCGTCGTGATCGGCGGCGGCATCATCGGTGTCTTCACCGCCTACTACCTGGCCCGGCGCGGGATGTCGGTCGCCGTGGTCGAGAAGGGCCGCATCGGCGCCGAACAATCGAGCCGTAACTGGGGCTGGTGCCGGCAGCAGAATCGCGACGCGCGTGAACTGCCCCTGTCCACCAGGAGCCTGGAGCTGTGGGATCAGTTTGCTGCCGACAGCGGCGAAGACACGGGCTTCAAGCGCTGCGGCTTGCTGTACCTCAGCAACGACGAAGCCCAGATTGCCGGCTGGGCCAAGTGGCGCGAGTTCGCGACGACGGTTGGCGTGACCACGCACATGCTGAGCGGCGGCGAGGCCTCCGAGCGCGGCCAGGCGACCGGGCGCGCGTGGAAGGGCGGCGTCTTCTCGCCCAGCGACGGCACGGCCGATCCGGCCAAGGCAGCGCCGGCCGTGGCCGCCGCGCTCATGAAACTCGGCGGCACGGTGCACCAGAACTGCGCCGCGCGTGGCATCGAGATGGCGGGCGGCCGGCTCAGCGGCGTGGTGACCGAAGCGGGGGCCATCAAGACCCGCACCGCAGTGCTCGCAGGCGGTGCGTGGGCGTCCTCGTTCTGCAACCAGCTCGGCGTGCAGTTTCCGGTCGCCACGATTCGCCAATCGATGGTCCGTCTGGCACCGGTCGAGCAGCAACTGCCGGCAGCCTTCACCAGCCCACGTGTGGCCATCACCCGCCGCCCCGACGGCCACTACATCCTGGCCATCAGCGGCCGTGGGCGCGCCGACCCCACGGCGCAACTGGTGCGCTTCGCGCCGCAATTCATCCCGATGTTCGCCAAGCGCTGGCGCAACGTGTTTCCTGGCGGCCTGGAGGGCATACGCTGGGGTCACGAAACGCGGGCGAAATGGAAGCTGGACGCTCCCACGCCGATGGAACGGGCGCGCATCCTCGACCCGAAGCCCGACCCCGCGAATGTCCGCGAAATCCACCGCCGTGCCGTCGACTTGTTGCCTGCGCTGCGCGAAGCGCGTATCGCCAGTACCTGGGCCGGCTACATCGACAGCACGCCCGACGGTGTGCCGGGGATCGGCGAGCTGCCGCAGGTTCCCGGGCTCATCCTGGCTGCGGGCTTTTCGGGCCACGGCTTTGGCATCGGCCCCGGCGCAGGCCACCTGATCGCCGACCTGGTATCCGGGGCCAAACCGATCTTCGATCCCGCGCCTTTCGACCCCGCGCGGTTCAAGGAGTCGATGTGGGGCAGGGTGGCTGATTTCTAGGTTTTCCGCGCCGGGCACACGCCCCATCTCTCCAAAGACCGCCCGGAGGGCTTCCATGGCAACTTCAGCGTGCGCTTGGCCGACGGGTGCCTGATCACCTCGACGGATGCGTGCCTGGGTTGTCTGGACCACGGACCAGATGGCGCGGCTGACGCCGGCGGACGCCAGATCGACGCACACCGTGCCAGCAAGACGATCACGCACGCTGCACCGGCGCATCGATACGGCCCCCGCCGCAAGCGGCCATCCGGCCGGGTCGGTGACCTAAACGGCGTGGCATTGAATCGCATGGCAAGCCATTGCGGCAGTCGGCGCCTTGCTGACGCACACACCTCGGTCGAGAGTCTTCTCGCCGATCGCAGCTTGCGACCCCACCCGGACATCCGCGTATGAAGACTCAAGGGCCGAAAGCACTCAATCAACGCGGGATCGAGCGTGCCTGGCCACGCCATGCACTTGGGATTGCCCGAGCCGTTGCGCATCTGATCGACACGATCGAAAGATTCACGCGACGGACGAACCGCACCGCACAAGGCTTCGTTTCCGACGCAAATTCCAAACCATTGCCTCGTGCCGACCGTGCAGAACCGCACCGACTTTTGCAGCCGCCGCCTAGCATTGTCGACACGAACTGCATGAACACCCGGTGCAGGATCGAGACCGCCAGAAACAATTGTCCGTTCAACTCATCAGCGCGACCCACCGTGATATTCGACCCAAGTACATCACCTTCGACTGCTACGGCATGCTCACCAACTTCCGCATGCGGGAGGTGGCTATCGAGATCTACGCAAGTCAGCTGCCCGCTGAGCAACTGCCCTTGGTCATCAAGGACTTCGCGGCGTA
Organism: Variovorax sp. SRS16; assembly: GCF_901827165.1. Taxonomy (NCBI): domain Bacteria; kingdom Pseudomonadati; phylum Pseudomonadota; class Betaproteobacteria; order Burkholderiales; family Comamonadaceae; genus Variovorax; species Variovorax sp. SRS16. Next base: position 40,595 of record NZ_LR594668.1, on the reverse strand, counting down.
CCGACTCGACGAGGTCATGGGTGACTGGAAGCCCTTCGACCAGGTGCTGAAGTCGGCGATTGACCGCACCTGCAAACGCTACGGCGTGGCCTTCCGCGAGGAAGACGGGCGCAAGTTCTACGACGCCGTGCCCACCTGGGGCCCGCATGCCGACGTGCCGCAGGCGCCGACCCGGGTGGGCAAGGAGATTCCGTTGGTGATCCTCTCCAATGCAATGAACGAACAGTTCCACTCGAATTTGCGCAAACTCGAACCTCCGTTCCACAAGGACTACACCGCACAGGACGCCGGTGCGTACAAGCCGCGCCTGGCCGCCTCCGAATACATGCTCGACCAGTTCGGCTGCTCGCCACTGGACATCCTGCACGTGTCATCCAGCCCACGCTATGACCTGATGCCGGCCCACAACCTGGGCATCAAGAACAAAGTCTTTGTCATCCGCAGCCACGAGCCGAGGGGCAACGAGGCCTACAGCTTCGCCGAGATTTGCGGACATCACCGGGCTGCCTGCGCTGGTCGGGCTGTAAGCGGGGGTACGTATCGCGAGCGTCCAAGTTCAACGAACTGATCGACACACGTCGCTGGGCGCTCGCGATGGCGAAGTTCAGGAGTGATGGGACGGGTGCGCTCCAAAGGGGTGGCCTCAAGGCTACGACGCCGCGCATCAAGGTCCTCGAGATCTTCCAGCGCACCGAGCCGCGGCACTTGAGTGCAGAGGACGTGTACAAGGTGCTGGTCAACGAAGGCTCGCAAATCGGGCTCGCTACGGTGTACCGCGTGCTGATGCAGCTCGTACAGGCCGGACTGCTCACGCGCTGCCGTTTCGAGATCGGCAAGGCGGTCTTCGAGCTCAACAGGGGCACGCATCACGACCACCTTGTGTGCCTCGGCTGCGGCCGCGTCGACGAGTTCTACGACGCCGAGATCGAAGCGCGCCAACGCGAGGCGGCCCGCGCCATCGGTTTCGGGTTGCAGGAGCACGCGCTTGCTCTTTACGGCCTGTGCTTCAGTTGCATCAGCAGCGAGCGTCGGTGAGCGGAGGTGCCTAACAGGCTGTTGAAGGGCCTGCGGACGGCCGAGGCGCTTCCATGACCGCAGAGCCTATTCAGCGCGCGATGGCCAGAATCGCGGCCTGTCAAAGACCTTCCGCCCGACGTTGCTCGGCGTCAACAAGGCGTTCGGCGTGTGACGCAGTGGTGCGCAACAAGGCCATCTACCTGGCCTTGGGCGTGCTGCCCGACGGCACGCTCGACATCCTGGTCTGTGGATCGAGGGCACCGAAGGGGCCAAGTTCTGGATGAAGGTGTTCAGCGACCTGAAGACCCGCGGTGTGGCCGACATCCTGATCGCCGTCACCGACGGCCTGAAGGGCATGCCTGAGGCGCTGGCGACGGTGTATCCGGCCACCACGCTGCAGACGTGCATCGTGCACCTGATCCGCAACTCGCTGGACATACGCCAGCTGGAAGGATCGCAAGCTGCTGGCCGCGGCGATCAGGCCGATCTACACGGCCGCGAGCGCCCAAGCGGCTGAGGTCGAACTCGATGCCTTTGCGCGCGGCCTCTGGGGACTGAAGTGCCCTACGGTCGTGGCGGCCTGGCGCCGCGCGTGGGACCGGGTGATTCCATTCTTCGCGTTTCCACCGACCGTACATGGCTCAACCGGGTGCCTCCGGCGGCCCGGCGGGGGCCTGAAGACATTGAACAAACACTCGAGAGCCAATCAATCCAATCCGCCTCGAGGCACAACAATGCCGACAGCTCCCTGAGGTCAGGGCACCAAAAGTCAGCACCGAGCAAAGTTCCGACAAGCGGCCCGATTGAAACGGATTCCACTTGCGTCACACATGAATGCGGCATTTCCTCAGCCGCCGGATTCATAGACTTATAGCCACCCCAACCAGTGGACTTGTCGATGACCTTCAAACCCAAATTCATCAGTTTCGACTGCTACGGCACGCTCATCAACTTCGAGATGGGCCCGACCGCGAACGTCTTGTTCAAGGACCGCGTCCCGACCGATCGGATGCCTGCCTTCCTGAACAGCTTTCGGGCCTATCGTCTGGACGAAGTCATGGGCGAGTGGAAGCCCTTTTTCGACGTCGTGGAGAACTCGATCCGGCGCGCCTGCAAGACGCACGGCGTGGACTACAGGCCGTCGGACGCCGCAGCGCTGTACGACGCCATCCCAACGTGGCAACCGCATCCGAACGTCGTCGAGGTTCTGGAGGCGATCGCACCGCACGTCCCCCTGGTGATCCTCTCGAACTCGATGGTCGACCTGATCCCGGCGAGCGTCGCCCATCTCAAGGCAAAGTTTCACGCCGTCTACACCGCCGAGGAAGCACGCGCGTACAAGCCGCGCTTCCAGACCTTCGAGTACATGTTCGACCAGCTCGGATGCCCGCCGGACCAGATGATGCATGTCTCGTCGAGCTTCCGGTACGACCTGATGACGGCCTCCGACCTGGGCTTCATGGCCAAGGCATACATCGATCGTGCGCATGAGCCGGCTCGCGAGGGCTACGGTGTCAGCCGCTTGACCGACGTCCGTCAGCTTCCCGGCCTGCTCGGCCTATGACCGCGTTGAGCACCACCGCGCCAGACCTCGCGCCCGCGGTGGTGGAGGCATTGGTCCATCGCCTCTACGGCATCGAGGGTTCCACCCGGCCGCTGGCGGGCGAACGTGACCAGAACTGTCTGGTGCAGGCGTCGGACGGCTGTCGCTACGTCTTCAAGATCAGCAATCCATCCGAGCCGGCCTCGGTCGTCGACTTCCAAATCGCGGCGCTCGACCACATTGCTCGCGCGTCGCCGGACCAGCCGGTGCCGCGCGTCGTGCGGACACTGGAAGGACGCACGCACGGCAACATAGCGCTACCTGAGGGCCTCCCCGCACGCGTGCGGATGCTGACCTACCTGGACGGCATCCAGATTCGCGAGACCGTGCGCACCGCCGCGCAGCGTCGGGCCATGGGGACAGGACTTGCTGAGTTGAACCGCGCACTGCACGGTTTTGCGCATCCGGGTGCGGCGCATGACCTGCTGTGGAACGTTGCGACGGCACACCGGCTGGCCGAAAAGCTCGATGGCATCGTCGATGAGAACCGCCGCGTTCTCGCCCAAGCGTTCATGACGCGCTTCACCGAACACGTGCTGCCGCGCCTGGCGGCGCTACGGTCGCAGGTGATCCACAACGACTACCACCTCTACAACGTGCTGGTCGCACCCGACGATCATTCGCGCATCGTGGGGGTCATTGATTTCGGCGACATGGTGCACGCGCCGCTCGTCGGCGAAGTCGCAACAGCCGCCGCCTTCCACATGGCCGGCAGCGTTGATCCATTCGAGGGGCCGGCCCAGTTCGTGGCGGCTTATCACGCCGCCTTGCCGCTGACCGACGCCGAACAGGAGGTCGTCGCCGATCTCATGGCAACGCGCCACCTCATCACGGTGCTGATCTCCGAATGGCGCGCCGCGCGCTACCCCGAGAACCGCGCCTACATCATGCGTCACAACCCCGCAGCGTGGGAAGCCCTGTTCCACATGGCAGACCTTTCCCGCGCGACGGCACGCGACCGGCTGCTGGCCGGCCTACAAATTGGAGCCACTCAATGAACAGCACGACCGACCTCAACATGGTCAACGCCTACATCCCCGGCCGCGCCGACGTGAGCCCTGCCACCGCCGCGATGATCTCGCGTCGCGACGCCTTGCTTGGCCCGGCCTACCGCCTGATGTATGAGCGGCCGCTTCACATCGTGCGAGGCGAAGGCGCCTGGCTCATCGACCCGGAAGGGCGCCGCTACCTCGACGCCTACAACAACGTCACGTCGCTCGGACATTGCCATCCGGCGGTGACCGAGGCGATCTGTCGGCAGGTACAGACGCTGGCGACCAATACGCGCTATCTCCACGACACGATTCTCGAACTGGCGGAACGCCTGCTTGCGAGCGTGCCGGAGACCGAGCTTGCCCACCTGATGCTGACCTGCACCGGCAGCGAGGCCAACGACCTCGCCTATCGCATTGCGAAGGTCCGCACCGGTGGCACCGGCGTGATCGTGACCGACACGGCCTATCACGGCATCACCGACGCGGTGTCGAAATTCTCGCCCTCGCTGGGCGTGACCGTCGATCTCGGCGAGCATGTGCGCCTGGTTCCGGCGCCGCGCCTCTATCACGCCGAAGGCGCCGACCTGTCCGAGCGCTTCACACGCGACGTCGAGGCGGCGATCGCGGACCTGCGCCGTCATGGCATCAAGCCGGCCGCGCTGATTGTTGATTCGCTGTTCACCAGCGACGGCATCCTTCCCGGCCCAGAGGGTTTCCTGAAGGGCGCAGTCGATGCCATCAAGCGGGCAGGCGGGCTGTTCATTGCCGACGAGGTCCAGCCCGGTTTCGGCCGGACCGGCGAGCACCTCTGGGGTTTTCAGCGCCATGGAGTGCTGCCCGACATCGTGACGATGGGCAAGCCGATGGGCAACGGTCAACCGATTGCCGGATTGCTGGCGACCGCTGACGCGCTGGCGGAGTTCGGCAAGAGCTCGCGCTACTTCAACACCTTTGCGGGCAATACCGTCTCGTGCGCGGCCGCATTGGCGGTCATGGACGCGATCGAGCGCGACCGGCTGGTGCAGCACGCTGCCACGGTCGGGAAGATCCTGCGCGACGGCATCGCCGCTCTGGCCGGCCTTCACGAGGCCATCGGCGATGTGCGCGGTGCGGGCATGTTCGTCGGGGTCGAACTCGTCTCCGATCGCGCATCGCGAACACCCGATCGCAGCCTCACGAGCCAGGTGGTCAATCGGATGCGCGACAAGGGCGTGCTGATCAGCGCCTGCGCGACGGGACACAACGTGCTCAAGATTCGACCCCCGCTTGTGCTGTCAGCGGATCAGGCGAGCCTCGTCATTCAGGCGGTTGACGAATCCCTGCGTGAAGCGCAGAGGGCTTGCGCAGTCTAGCCAAGGCGTCCAGCCTTGGTGTCGGATCGTGTGAACAGGTCCTGGCGGCACATCGACGCAGGGCGCTACGATTCACCCATGTCTTCGACAGTCTCACTGGACAAGTTCGACCTCAAGATCCTTGCGCACCTTCAGCGCGAGGGTCGCTGTTCGAATGTCGGGTTGGCCGATGCCGTTGGCCTGAGCCAGAGTCCGTGCCTCGTGCGGACGAAGCGGCTGCAGGAGATCGGGGTGATTCGCGGCTATGGCGCTGACATCGCGCTGGAGAAGCTCGGCACGTGCGTGATCGTCTTTTCCGAGGTGACCATCAGCAGCCATCGGCGCAACGACTTTCGCAAGTTCGAAGAGGTTGTGGGTCAGCACCGCGAAATCGTCGAGTGGTACAACGTCAGCGGTGGCTACGACTACTTGTTGAACATCGTGGTGCCGAGTGTTGCCTTTTTTCAGACGCTGATGGAGAGCCTGCTGCAAAGCGATATCGGCATCGAGAAGTTCACGAACCGGATCGTATTGCGCCAGTCATCCAGCAAGCGCATCTATCCGCTTAGCCTCATCGCGGAGCCGCGCGGCGGCATCGGGTCGCACCCGGTGAACCATAGGCACGAGACTTCGAACAACCCGCGTTGATTCCGGCGCCGAGCGCCGCTGCGCCGAGAGATGGACAGGCGCCTTGCTGGCCAGCTGGCCGAGGTTTCCCGCTGGGCACTGCGCAAGTAGCTGATGCACCGGCTACCACATCACGCCGAACACGCAGCACAGTCCGGCGATCTGTGCCTAGTCACGCGGTGTCAGCCGCGTCAGCAGCGCCGCGCGGTCTCCTCGATCTCCTCGAGCACCGCCATCGGGGCGGCCGGGGTGTCGTGCCAGACGTTCGAACCCAAGTGCGCGTCGTCATCAGGGCGCCGTTCCTCAAGACGTGCGGTCCGATCGAGAAGATGTACATCGCACGCGGCTTGATGCTGTCACGCGGCCCTTAGGCCGAAGTGGGCAGGCCCGCATTCAAAAGCATCATCTGCCAGCGCCACGCTTGAAAACAACAGGAAGCTCGGCATCGAGCCCGAATTGCAGCATCACGCTGCGGCGGCGCGCATGTAGTCTTATCAGCAAGATCACCGCGCCGGAAGCAGCTGGGCACGCCGATGGTCCTGGTGGCCGACCGTGTGCGGGCGCCGAGAGCAATCCGCCGGAGCCCTTGATCAGAGATCACACCGATGAAGACACTGTTGCTGAACAAAGAAGATGTAGGAAGCCTGATTTCCATGAGAGAAGTCATCGGGACGGTGGCGGAGGCGTACAAGGCCTTCAACAGCGGCCAGGTGAATCAACCGCCGTATACATGCATCCACCTCCCGCCACCCCGGGGCGAAATCGACTTCAAGCTGGGTTATTGCGAGGCCAACGAGATCATCTCGATGAAAGCCTCATCCGGGGGATTCCCGAACAACCTCATCGAGCACGGCGTGCCCAGCGGCATGGGAACCATCCTCCTGTTCGACGCCAGAACCTGTGCGCTCATCTGCGTGATGGATGGCAGCCTCATCACCGGCCTGAGAACCGGCGCCGCCGGAGCCGTTTCGGTGAAGGCGCTGGCGCGCAAGAACGCGAAGACCATCACCTCCATCGGGACTGGCAATCAGGCCCGGATGCAGATCCGGGCGATCCGCGAGGTGATGACGATCGAAGCCATCCATGCCTGGAGCCACCACCCCCAGACCCTCGCCCAGTACAAGGCCGACATCGAGCGCGAGTTCGGCATCCCGGTGGTGATGGCGCGCTCCAAACAAGACGCGGTGGAACAGGCGGACATCCTCGTGACCACCACCCGCGGCAAAGGCGCTCTGGTGGAAGCCGCCTGGGTTCGGCCCGGCACACACATCGTTGCCATCGGCACGGACACGCAAGGCAAGCAGGAGCTGGAGCCGGAGATCTTCCGCAACGCCAGGATTGTCAACGATTCGATCGCGCAGTGCGTCGAGAAGGGCGAAACCTGGCACCCGCTGCACAAGAACATCATCGGCAAACACGACATCCACGCCGAGATCGGCGAGATCCTGCTGGGCAAGAAGCCGGGGCGCGAGTCCGACGACGAGATCACGATCTTCGACTCGACGGGCATGGCCATCCAGGACAACACGACGTCGAACCTGATCTATCGCAACGCCATCGCGAGCAACACCGGTACGGCCTTCGAGTTCATTTCATCATGACACCCCTGCTCGAGCACCCTACCCTTGCCGACATCCACCAAGCGCGGGAGCGGCTGAAACCGCACGTCCGACACACGCCCTTGCTGCGTGCCGAGAAGATGGAGCCGCTTCTCGGGTGCGAGGTGTATCTCAAGCCCGAGACGCTGCAGATCACCGGAGCGTTCAAGATCCGGGGCGCGCTGAACAAGGCCCTGTCGTTGCCCCCCGAGGCCATTGCCAACGGCATCATCGCCACGTCTTCAGGCAACCATGCCCAAGGGATCGCCTACGCGGCGCGGATGCTGGGTGTCAAGGCGGTAATTGTGGTGCCCGTTACCACCCCGAGCATCAAGGTGGAAAACACACGGGCGCTGGGCGCCGAGGTCATCATGTTCGACGGAGACACCGCGGCGCGTTGGAAACGGGTCACCGAGATCGCGGCAGCCAACCACTACGCAGCGGTGCACGGCTTCGAGGACCCCATGGTAATGGCGGGCCAGGGAACCATTGGTTGCGAAATCCTGGACGACCTGGCCGACGTGGACACCGTCATCATCCCCATGGGCGGCGGGGGTCTCATCTCCGGCATTGCCACCGCCATCAAGGAAACCAAGCCCTCCGTGCGTGTGGTGGGCGCGGAACCAGCGCTGACCCCAAAGTACTTCCACAGCCGCATCAACAAGGAGCGCACGTCGCTGCCGCTGAAGAACACGATCGCCGACGGTTTGCGCATCAGCGTGCCGGGCCAGAACCCCTACCCCATCATCGAAAGGTACGTCGACGAGATCGTGCTGGTGGAGGACGAACACATCATCGAGGGCATGCGCATGCTGGCCAAGGACGCCAAGCTGATCGCAGAGCCGGCTGCCTCGATCGGCATTGGCGCGCTGCTGGCGAAAGGACTCAAAGTGACGCCGAAGGAAAAGGTCTGTGTGGTGTTGACAGGTGGGAACTGGGATCTGTGCGACCTTGCCGAAGTCTTTCAACGCGGCAACTGATCGCTCCCGAGTTAGAGTGCCCACGATGGGAGGGCAGCGCCTTCCTTCAACGCGTCGAGTTCGCCGCCCGGTCGATGAGCAGGACCTCGCAGGCTCCTTCCAGTGCGATGGGACAGTGCTCGACGCCATGCGGCACAAGGATGAACTCACCTTCCTCGATGACCTCATCGCGACCGCGGAACTTCATTGGCAGGCGGTTCTTGTCATCCGCCTGATCGACCGTTCCGGCCGCAGGAATGGTCATCTCGCCAGTGCTTCGCCGATTCAGTCTCCTTCGGACTTGCCGCGGCATCGATGCTTGGTGGTCAGAGAACGGCGAGGACGTCACGCTGTGGCGCTTCGAGCACGCTACGCGCGAGCCGCAGACCGTGCGCATCCGTCCCACTATGTGCAGCAATGACGGTGCCGTGGTGCGCGAGTGGGCGGTAACAGGCCGGGGTGTCGCGATCCGGTCGGAGTGGAACGTCGCTGCCAATCTGGCAGCCGGCCGGCTCAAGCGCGTGCTCGCGAGCTGAGAGGTTCCTGCCGCCGACGTTGTCGCCATGCTGGGCACCCGCTTCGGGCGAAGTGCGCGGGCAACTGCCTTTCTGGCGATGCTGCACCAATCGCTTGCACCGCCACCCTGGAGGCGTAGGACCGTGCGGCCGACGCGCGGTCTCGGGCCGTCATGACCTTGCCCTCGCCCTGCGTTGGGGGGAGCCCGGGGCAGTGACCTTCTTCCTCGGGCGCGCGGGCGGGGCCGCACACGCGATGCCCGCGAAGCGATCACCCTGAAGGCGATCGCGTCAGGCTCAGAGGCCGACCAGCGCCGGCAGGCCGCCGATGTCGGAGATCGCGGTCGTGCCGTAGCCCGGGACGCCGGGTTCGTGGTTGCGATTGACGAAGGCCTTGTCCTTGATGCCCACGTCGCGGGCGGACATGTGGTCATAGCGCATCGATGACGACACATGCAGGAAGTCTTCGGGCTTGGCGTTCAATCCATCGATCATGTATTCGAAGGCGCGCAGGCGGGGCTTGTAGGCCTTGGCCTGCTGCGCCGTGTAGACCCGGTGGAAAGGCACGCCGAGCAGCTTGACGTTGTGCACGAGCTGCGCGTCCATGGCGTTCGAGATGATGACCAGCGGGATCTTGTCCGCGATCTTGGCAAGGCCCGCCGTCACGTCCGGGTGTGGACCCCAGGTAGGAACGGCGTTGTAGATCTCCGAGACGTCGGCCTCGCGAAATGGCACACCCCAGCGGTTGCAGGTGCGCAGCACCGATTTGTAGACGACGTCGTAGTAGGGCTGCCATTCGCCCAGCACCTCGTCGAGCCGGTAGGCGGCGAAGTCCTTGCAGAACTGTTCCATGTCTTCCGGATTGACCCGGTCGGGGAAGAGCTTGCGCGCTGTCGGCGCCATCTGGAAGTCAGTGAGGGTGCCGTAGCAATCGAAGCTGATGTACTTGGGCCGGAAGGTGATGGTCATGGAAGCTCCGTTGGAAAATTCAAATCACGTTATTGGGATGGAACTATCGTAGGCAGGGTGCTCTCGGGTTCGGTACCGAATTGGCCATCCGAATCGGAAGGCTGAGCTTTTTTCACGAGGGTTTCGGCATAAATTTGCAAGCAGATCGCGACGTGCCGCTTGGCATCAGTACCCCTGCTTGCGATCCACGACATCCCGCAGCCCGTCGCCGCGCATATGGCTGCGCAGATTCGCGAGCATGATGGGCGCAGCCGTCTCGGGCTGGGTCATGCTGGCCACGTGCGGCGTGACGAACATGCGCGGATGCGTCCAGAAGGGATGGTCCGGCGGCAAGGGCTCGGGGTCCGTGACGTCGACGATGGCGTGCGACAGGTGACCGCTGTCGAGCGCTGTCAGTAGCGCCGCCTGATCGAGGTGCCCCCCCCGGCCGACGTTGATGACACTTGCGCCGCGGGGCAGCGCGGCGAAGAGCCGCGCGTTCAGTATTCCTTTTGTGGCATCGGTGAGCGGCAGAAGGCAGATGAGGATGTCGCACTGACCGAGAAACTGATCGAGGGTGTGCGCGCCTGCATGGCAGGCGACGCCCGCGATGTTCTTTGGCGAGCGGTTCCAGCCGGACAAGCGAAAGCCGAAAGTCGAGAGCCGCTGCAGAACGGCCTGCCCCAGAACTCCGAGTCCCATGACACCGACAGTGCGGCTCGAAGCGGGCGACACCTCGAGCGGATTCCATGCACCCGAAGGTTTCATCGCAACGTAGTCGAAGAAGTCGCGGTGCAGGGCGAGGACCGAGAGCGTGACGTACTCGACCATGCCGTTGATGATGCCCGGCTCGACCATGCGCACGATCTGCACGTGGTCGGGAACGCCAGAAAGATCGATATGGTCGATGCCGGCGCCCGACGAGAACAGCACCTTCAGATTCGGCAGCGATGCGATGAACGCGGCGGGTGCGGCCCAGGACACCAGGTATTCGATCTCTTCGAGATCGCCGGCATCCGGCCATGTACGGAAATCGATATCGGGCGCGTTGTCCTTGAAGAACCGGGCCCAGGCCGCTGCGCGCGGCGCGTCGGACCTATAGAGCACGCTCATGGCGTCATCCCTTCTCGCTTCACCAGCCGCTGACCCAGCCGTCGAACAGGCCTTCGGGCAGGTTGTCGGGGTTGGCGCCGCGCAGGAAGTCGAAGTCGCAGCCTTTGTGGGCCTGCTCGACATGGCTGTTGTAGAGCTTGCGATAGCCGCGCAAATGCACTTCGTCGCGCGCGGCCCATGCGGCGCGCCGCCTTTGCATTTCGTCTTCGTCAACCAGCAGGTCCAGGCGGCGCCCGGCGACGTCGAGCTCGATCATGTCGCCCGTCCGGACCAGGGCCAGGGGGCCGCCGGCCGCCGCTTCGGGCGAGACATGCAGCACTGCCGTGCCGTACGCCGTACCGCTCATGCGCGCATCGGATATCCGGACCATGTCGCGGATGCCGCGCGCCATCAGGCGGCGGGGAATGGGCAGCATGCCCCACTCGGGCATGGCCGCCCCCCTGGGCCCGACATTGCGAAGCACGAGGACGCTGTTCTCGTCGATTTCGAGCGCCGGGTCGTCGATGCAGTCCGCCAGGGATTGCACATCCTCGAACACGACGGCACGCCCCCGGTGCTGGAACAGTGCAGGATCGGCCGCGGCCGCCTTGATGACCGCGCCGTCGGGCGCCAAGCTGCCCGTGACGACGATCAGGCTCTCGCCGGGCCGCACGGGCCTGTGGCGCGGCCGGATGATCTCGTCGTCGGTGGTTTCGGCGGCATCCGCGATTTCGCCGATCGTGCGGCCTTCGACCGTGCGCGCATCGAGATGAAGCAGCGGCGACAGTTCCTTGAAGAGGGCGGGCACGCCACCGGCCATCATCAGCCGCTCGGTCAGGTGCTCGCCGGCGGGTTGCACATTGGCGATCAACGGAACCTTGCGCGCGATCTCGTCGAAGCGGTCGAGCTGCAGCGGCACGCCCACGCGCCCGGCGAGGGCCAGCAGATGGATGATGACGTTGGTGGAGCCGCCGATCGCGCACAACAGGCTGATGGCGTTGTCGAAGGCGCGGTGATCGAGGATCTCCTTGGGCGTCGGCCCGCCCGTCTGCGCCAGTTCGACGGCGCGCTGGCCTACCAGCCTGGCGAACTGGCCGCGGCGCGCATCCGTGGAAGGCACCAGGCTCGACCCGGAGAGTGCGAGCCCCAAGGCCTCAGTGACGATCGACATCGACGAGGCGGTGCCCATCTCGGCGCAATGCCCCGGTGAGCCCATGACATTGCGCTCGAAAGTTTCGAAGGACTTGTCGGGCAAGGTGCCCGCGCGCATCTGGTCGACGAATTTCCAGACCCCGTTCGCGGTCGCGAGCGCGCCACCGGACATCGAGCGCGGCGTGGCCGGGCCGCTGTTGAGAACGATCGCGGGCACGTTGGCACTCGCCGCGCCCATCAGGAGCGCGGGCTGGGTCTTGTCGCAACCGCTCAGCAGCACGACGGCGTCCAGTGGATAGGCGCGGATGGTCTCCTCGGCCTCCATGGCCAGCAGGTTGCGGAAGGGGAAGGAGGTCGGCTTGACGAGGTTCTCGCTGATCGACATCAAAGGGACTTCGAGCGGAATGCCACCCGCCGCCAATATCCCTTCGCGCACCTTCACGGCAAGCGTGCGCAGGCTGAGATTGCAGGGGTTGAGATCGGACCAGGTGTTCAGGATGCCGATCACCGGCCGCTGCATGAGATCGTCCCGCGACCAGCCGTCCATCGCGAGCGTTGATCGATGGATGAAACCGGGAAGGTCATTCTTGCGGAACCACCGCGCGCTGCGCAGGTTGGCGCCGCTGTCTGCGCTGTTCTGGGTCATGGCTGGATCGGGTTGGATTGGAGTGGCTCGGCGCGGTGGCTGAGGCAGAGGGCATGCACACCCTCGCGGGGGCCTGCACCTTGCAGGTCGGCGAGGGTGGTGGGTTGGTGCAGAACGGTGATGCTCATGGGGATGAAGAGGATGGAAGAGAAGAAGATGCCAGCGCACGCTCGGCCACCTCGCAGAACCAGCGCACGCCCAGCGGCAGCGCGTCGTCGTTGAAGTCGTAGCAGGGGTGGTGCAGTGCGCGCTCCCCGTCGGGCCCCGGGTCCGCGCGCCCCTGACCCAGCCACAGGTAGGCGCCCGGACGGCGCTGCAGCATGAAGGCGAAGTCTTCCGAGGTGAAGGCCGCGCGCGGCGCCATGTCGGCCTGCAGGCCGACGGCTTGGGCCGCGGCGAGCGCGAGCGCTGCTTCTTCGGGCGTGTTGAGGGTGGCGGGGTAGTAGCGCGAGTAGCGCACCTCGGCCTGGACGCCGCTCGCCAGCACCACGCCATCGACGATGGCGCGCAGCGCGGCCTCGATGCGGTCTTGCGACGCGAGGTCGAAGCTGCGCACGGTGCCCGTGATCGAAACCTCCGCCGGCAGCACGTTGTGGCTGTGCCCGCCTTCGATGCGCGTGACCGAGAGCACCGCCGATTCGCCCGGATCGATGCGTCGCGAGACGATGGTGTGCAGCTGCGCGACCAGCTGGCTCGCGGCGAGGATGGCGTCGGGCGTGTGATGCGGCTGCGCCGCGTGGCCGCCGCGGCCACGCAGCACGATGTCGAAGCGGTCGGCCGCCGCCATGATCGGCCCGACCCGCGTCTGCGCCCGGCCCAGCGGCAGGTCGGGCCAGTTGTGCAGCGCGTAGACGCTGTCGCAGGGAAAGCGATCGAACAGGCCGTCCTCGATCATGGCACGTGCGCCACCCTTGCCTTCCTCCGCCGGCTGGAAGATGAAGTGCACCGTGCCGTCGAAGCGCCGCGTGCGTGTCAGTTGACGCGCGGCGCCGATCAACATGCTGGTGTGGCCGTCGTGCCCGCAGCCGTGGTGAACGCCTTGCGTGCGGCTGGCATGGGCGGTGCGCCCCAGCTCGACCATGGGCAGGGCGTCCATGTCGGCGCGCAGGCCCACGCTTCGCGCACCGCTGCCGCAGCGCAGCGTGCCGACCACGCCGGTGCCGCCCAGCCCTTCATGGACTTCGAGGCCGAGCAGGCGCAGCGCCTGGGCCGCCACGCCGGCGGTGCGCCGCTCCTCGAAGGCGAGCTCCGGATGTGCGTGCAGGTCGCGGCGCAGCGCGACTAGATCGGGCAGCAGGTCGGCGACCGGCGCGGCGATCGCGTCCAAGCTCAACGCCCGGCCTCGACGGCACCAGCACGCGAACGGCGGTAGGCGGCGAGGAAGTACTCGTCCGTCTCGCCAGCCTTAGGCACGGCTGAGCGCAGGCAGGCGAGCATGTCGCCCTCGAAATCGATCAGCGCGCCAACCACGTCGACAGTGAAGTCCTTGAAATTCAGCACGGACATGAAAATCTCCAGAAATAGCGCATGAGAGTGAACTTGAGCATAAGTGCGCGCCTCACAGGTCAATACCGAATTGGGTCTGCGCTGCGGCACGGCGTTTCGTTATTGACGCGTTACCAGCATCTTCTTTGGCATCGGAACGGCACCATGCCTTGTCTATTTGTCATAGATTATGGGCACTCGTTTCACGTTGCAGAGCAACTCGCAGGAGATCGTGCCTGCACGACGGGCCACTTCATTGACGGGCACGTGCCGGCGCCACAGTTCGACGCGGCATCCGATCCCGGATCCAGGATGGTTGCTCAGATCGATGGTCAGCACGTCCATCGAGACGCGGCCGACCACGCAGGTGATCGTGCCGTCGACTGCTACGGGCGTGCCAGTCGTTGCAAGGCGTGGATAACCATCGGCATAACCGATCGCGACCAGCCCGATCCTCGTCGGTTCCGTCACGACGAATCCTCCGCCGTATCCCAGGGCGTCGCCCGATTGGAGCGTGCGAACTGCGAAGACTTCGCTTCGAGACTCATCACGGGGCGCAATTGCTCATCGCCGCCCTCCCCTGCCCCTCGCTGCGGCACGGGATCTGCACCGTATAACAGGATGCCAGGCCGGGCCCAGTCGCGCCGGCCTGAGGGCCATTGGAGAATGCCGGCCGAATTGCTCACACTGCGATCCCCTGGCAACGCTTCCGTTGCGGCATCGAACGCCGCCACTTGCCGGGATGTCGCATCGCTGCCTGGCTCGTCGGCCCTGGCGAAATGCGTCATGAGCGTGATGTTCGTCACCCTGCCGGTCGCTTGGGCAAACGCAGCCCGCCGGCGAGCCGTGTACGCGCTTGGGCCAGGCTGGGTTCAATCAAGGCAAGCTGGTCTGCGTTGAGCAGCTCGTAGACTACGTTGCATTCCTGCAGCACGGCGATATCGCGCTGGACCGCTTCGAGCTGTGCCTGAGTGCGGAACAGTTGAAGCGTTCCTCCGGTGCGCCGCTCGTACTCAATACCGGTGTCTGCACGCAGCTGCTCGAATCGACCGCAAAATCCTCGACATCCTTCAGCGAAACGGGCGCATCGCGATGACCGAACTCGCCCAACAGATCGGCCTGTCCCCTTCTCCCTGCTCGGAACGGGTCAAGCGCATGGAGCGCGAAGGCGTGATCACGGGATACCACGCGCGTGTGGTACCGAATGCGCTGGGCAAGAAGCCACTGGTGTCGTCGAGATCACGCTCGCGGCGAAATCGGGCGAAGTCTTCGACAAGGTGCGCAAGGAACTGCTGCATGTTCTCGACGTGCAGGAGTGCCATCTGATCTCAGGCACCTTCGGCAACCTTGTCAAGGCGCGCCTGAGCGGCATGGAGGAATACCGCAGTCTGCTGGGTGACATCCTGAAGAAGCTGCCGGTGACCGCACAGTCCAATAGCTCTGTGGTGATGGAAGAACTCAAGGAATCGCTACTGCTGCGCACCGACCGCTGAATTCGAACGTCTTCTCGGTCGAGCTGCGGCAAAACTTCACATTGCCACAGTGCTCAGATGCCACCAAAACGACCCGCGGGGGCTTCGCAACTCAGGGACGTCATTTCGTTTGCAGGTGCGTCCACGCTCATCGAGATGCGATTTTGGTGAACCGCCTCCGTCCATTGCAGGGCGGATCTCCAACAAGGGCCACGCCAGCTTTCTCAACGGTTTAGGGTCACAAGCCGGATTGGCTGCGTCAGGTTCTCCGGGACGAGCAATGCGGTCATTTCCGCGGAGCTCATGATGCCCAGTTGCTCGGCCGTGGCGGCGATAGTGTTGCCGGTGGCCAGTGCTGACTTGGCGATCCTGGCGGCCTTCTCGTAGCCGACAATTGGATTCAGGGCTGTGACGAGGGTCACCGACTCTGCGACCCGCTTAGAGAGAATCATATGGTTGGCTTCGATGCCCTCCACGCAGTTGACCTGGAGCGTCTTGCAGGCGTTTGCGAGATGCTTGGTGCTCTTGAACAGCGCCCATCCCATGATCGGTTCGAAGGCATTGAGTTGCAGTTGACCGGCCTCGGATGCCATCGTGATCATCAGGTCGTTGCCAATCACCTCGAACGCGACCTGGTTCACCACTTCGGGAATAACCGGGTTGACCTTGCCGGGCATGATCGACGAGCCGGCCTGGCGCGCCGGCAGGAGTATGTCGCCGAAGCCGGCTTGCGGGCCGGACGACAGCAGGCGCAGATCGTTGCATACCTTTGACAACTTGCAGGCGACGCGCTTGAGCACCCCGGACAACTGGACAAACGCACCGGTGTCCTGCGTCGCCTCGACCAGGTTGGCGGCGCGCACGACCGGAACGCCGCTGAATTCGGCCAGCAGGGGAATGACGATTTCGCTATAGCCAGCCGGGGCATTGATACCCGTGCCGATCGCGGTGGCGCCCAGGTTGACCTCGGTGATCAACTCCCTAGCTTCGCGCAGCCGAGCCTCGTCTTCGCCGATCATGATCGCGAAGGTCGCGAATTCTTGGCCCAGCGTCATCGGAACGGCGTCCTGCAACTGGGTTCGACCAATCTTGAGTACCGCGCGAAACTCCTCTGCCTTGCGCTCGAACGACGCACGCAGGTTGGCCATTGCGGCGAGAAGTTGCTCGATACCGTTCCAAGCGGCCAGTCGCAGCGCCGTCGGATACACGTCGTTTGTGCTTTGCGAAGCGTTTACATGATCGTTGGGATGGATCAGGTCGTAGGAGCCCGGATCCGCGCCCATATGCTCAAGGGCACGGTTCGCGATCACCTCGTTGGCATTCATGTTGGTCGATGTGCCCGCTCCACCCTGGATCACGTCAACGATGAACTGGTCGTGCAGTTGACCGGCTATTAGATCTTCGCAGGCGTCGTTTATGGCCGCGGCCCTGGACGCATCGATGACGCCGAGCCGGGCGTTGGCGGCGGCGGCAGCTTTCTTGACATGCGCCAATGCCCGAACCAATTCCGGCATCTGGGAGACGGTCTGGCCCGTGATCGGGAAGTTGTCCACGGCGCGGGCCGTGTGCACGCCCCAGTAGGCATGCGACGGAATATGCTTTGAGCCGAGGAAGTCGGTCTCCAGGCGGGGGTTCAATTCATTCATCAGTGACTTTCGAGGGATGGGATTAGATGCGGCCGATCGGGTCCACCCAGGCGCCACCAATGAATAAGCAGCGCGAAATCGCGTCGAACTGTGCGGAGGCGAGCAAGGCAGAAGCCTTTGAATGTTTCATGTCGCTGATTGCAGCATCGATCCCTCGCACTTCGATTTCGAATTGGAGGACTGGCTCCAAGCAAACTGCCGTTGTGGCAACCCTCGACAGCAAGGTGTGCCGCCAGCTGTTCGTCACGTACAGGGACTGATAGGTCGCTCTCGTCAAGTTGATGTTCATTGGCAAGCGGGCGCCTGTGATCGGCACAAAGTCTGCTGCTGCGACAAGTGGATCAAACTGATATCCGTCGATTGGCACCACCGTGCATCAGCCGCCTGGCGCGTGCATTGCCGGTCTTGGTGATCGAGCCGCGTTGAAGATTGTTGCCGATGCTCGGAAGCGCGCACGTGTCGCCCCAAGATCAACCATGCGCTGGCGATTCTGTCTTGCCTACCGCTCCCCTCCACTTCGGTCACGGACGAGATAGACGGCTGGCTCCCGGTGCGCTCCGTGCACGCCCTGCGGGCCCATGGATCCGCACCCTTGCGGACCTCGCAGGCCTTCGGGGTCAAACGGGCCGGCAGGCTCGCTAGAACGGGCGCGGGGCGCTTTTTGGGGTCGACTCCGTTTTCGGTGCACCGACTGACGGGATGCAGCGCCAACAGAGGTGGCTGGCGCGGGGGCCGATCCGCAAGTCCTTGATCTGGTTGAGATTGCTGTTCGCTTTCGGCAAGCGTATCGTCTCTCCCCTTTCAAGGAGACGCGCGATGTAAGGCTGGCGCACGACATTCATTGGCCTGCGCGAGTTCCCGCACGACCTCAGCGCCTTCTAGTTGCAGGCGTTCTTCACCTTCAGCCGCGCCGAGCATGAGCTGATTCAAGCGCGCCGCGGCGACGCCTTCAAGTTGGGTCTTGCATTGCACATCGGATTGCTGAGCATGAGTGGTCGACTGCTGGACGCCGTACGGGTCGTGCCGCCGGGGTTGTGGCGGCGCGTTGGCAACGAACTGGGCATCGTCGCTCCCGAGATTGCCTCGCTGCGCGCCGTGTATTGGTCGTAGTCGCACCCTGTATGAACCGCCCCGGATTCGGGCGGTTCGTACACCTAGATGACTGGGCCGTGAGGAAGCACTAAAGTGCAGGACTTGCGAGGAAAGAACCTCTGTATCTGTGATCCGTGTGTGATCGATTCCAAGGTGCCGACACACTTTATGAAGCCCAGCCCATGACACTTATGCCGTTAAAAAATCGCCCGAGCCGCTGGCTCGGCGTAGCTAGCCTTATCGCCTGCTCGACGCTGCTTGCGGCGTGCGGAGGAGGCGGCTGGGTCGGCAAGGCCACAAATCTAACCGTACCGGACAAGACCACGCTCGCTCAGGCTTGCGCCGGCATGGCCGGCAAAACGGTTTCGTCGGGGCAGATCGCGCTGACGAGCGGTAGAGCGGTTGTGTCGTCGGCCGTGCTCGTACCCGCCGTCACCACCGCGCCAGCTTTTGCCGAATATTGCAGGGTGCAGGGCTCGATCGCTCCCCATACGGCAGGTGCCGATCCGATACGCTTCCAACTCAACCTGCCGACCACATGGAACGAAAAGGCCGTCATGGTGGGCGGCGGCGGCTTTAACGGCACGCTCATCGATGCCGTCGCGGCGCTTCGCGACGCAGCGCCGGGCCAAGCGCAGCCGATCACCCAGGGTTTCGCGACCTTCGGCACCGACTCTGGGCACGACGGTACGACTTACGGCACGACCGATCCCGCCAAGTTTGCGTTGAACGACGAGATGTTCCTGAATTTCGCGCATCAGTCGTACAAAAAGGTCAAGGACGTCGCGCACGTGTTGATGCAGCAGTATTACCTACGCTCACCGCGCAAACAGTACTTCTATGGCGGGTCCGAGGGCGGGCGCGAAGGTCTCCTCATGGCACAGCGGTACCCGCAAGATTTCGATGGCATCGTATCCGTCGTGCCAGTAATCAACTGGACGGGACTCTTCAATGGTTTCATCAGCTACCAGTTGCCGCAGTTCTCGGGCGGCGCAATCAACGCCAACAAGGTGCGCGTGCTCGCCAACTACGTGAACACCACGTGCGATGCGCTCGACAAAAGCGCAGATGGCGTGGTGAGCAACTATCTCGCTTGTCCGTCTCGTATCAACCTGCAGGGCCTGCGCTGCCCTGGCGGTAGCGACACGGGCAACACCTGCCTGTCCGACGCGCAACTCGCCGTCCTCAAGGCGTCGTACGGGCCGACGGTCTTGCCCTTCCCCCTTGCCAACGGTCTCACGACCTACCCAGGCCGCCTGTACGGCGGCGAGATCCAACTCGGGGGTGAAGGCGTGGGACGCTGGGTGACCTCGGGCCTCGTTCCCAATCTGCGACCGACTGCGGCAGACGCTCGCGGTGTGATCTACGGCAGCAGCTACGCTCGCTATGTGATCGCGAAGAACGCCGATTTCGACATCCGCACATGGAACGCCTTGAACTTCCAGGCGCGCATCCAGGAGGTGTCGGCGCTGATGGACGCGACTGATCCTGATCTTGCAGCCTTTCGCGCACGGGGCGGCAAGCTCATCATCCGCGAGAATTCCGGTGACTGGGCGCAGAGCCCGATGGCCGGCATCCAGTACTACCAAAGCGTCGTCAACAAGCTGACGCAGCCGGTCGTGGACGAGTTCGTGCGCCTCTATGTGTCACCTGCGTCGAATCACGGCGGTACGGCGGCAAGCCTCACGACAGGCACCGAAATTCCCACCAATCACGATTTGCTCACGACACTTGATCACTGGGTGACGAGTGGCGGCGCGCCGTCCGATGCGCTTCTGCAGGTGCGCAACTCGCCCGCCGCCCCCTTCAGCACGCTCGCGACGCGCCCCATGTGCCGCTACCCAAACTACCCGGCGTACGTTTCGGGCGACGTGACGAAGGCTGAAAGCTATCGTTGTGTTGCGTCGTTGCCGTGACGTATTGGGCGTCTGCGCAATCACGCCTGTCGCACTCTGCCGAGGAGTGCGATCACATCCGCCCGATCTCGGTGTTTGCATGGGAAGGACCGGCGGCAAGAAAGCGGCTGGACTGGTTCGAGGATCACGCGAAGACTGAATTTTCGATGCTGGGCGTAAGGTCTGGCGTTGGCCGAGGATTACGGTAGGGACACCCATTGCTGGACGCCCTCCGCAGATCCGTACGTGCCCGATTCGGGCATACGGCTCCTACCTTGGGTGAGTGACGGCAAAGCGCTGGTCAGGCCACGGACGTCAGTTGGCCGACTGCTGGCTACTCCAAGGCGGCGAGGCGCTGCTCCTGCGGCGCAAGCCCGCTGAGCGCGACCACTTGCTGCCAACGCGCCAGTTCCGACCCGACCTGCGCCCTGAGCGCGGCCGGGGTTCCGGACTCGACATGCGCGCCGTTACTTTCGAAGCGATCGATCACGGCTGGATCGGCGAGCACCATGTTCAGCGCGCGATTGAGTTGATCGATGACCGCGGGCGCCGTGCCGGACGGTGCGAACAGTCCATACCACTGCGTGACCTCGACGCCATCGACGCCCGCTTCGGACAACGTGGGAACGCCCGGAAGCTCGCCGAGTCGCCGCGGCCCCGCCACGGCCAGCGCGCGTAGTTGACCGCTGCGCAGGAACGGGCGCGCCGTGAACAGGCTCGGGAACATCACCTGCGTGCGACCATCGACTGTGTCGGCAATCGCCGGTGCCGCACCGTCATAGGTCGTGTTGGCCATCGAAGTGCCGGTGTTGAGTTGGAACAACTCGGCCGCAAAGTGTGGCGGGGTACCGTCCCCCGCCGAAGCGTAGTCGACCGAACGCGGCGTGGCCTTGAGCCGCGAGACGAGCGCGGACACATCCGCCACATGCAGGTCCGGGTGCGCCACCATCATCGTCGGCGACGAGCCGACCAGCCCCACCGGCTCGAAATCGTTCACCGGGTCGTAGCCCAGCTTCTGCAAGGCCGGATTCATGGCGTGCGTGCCAATGTAGCCGAACATCAAGGTGTGACTGTCCGCCGCCGCATGCGCGACATATTCGCTGGCGATCGCACCGTTGGCGCCAGCGCGCGCGTCGACCAGCACCTCCTGCCCGAGTAGCGGCCCGAGCTTGGCCGCGATGATCCGCGCCATGGTGTCGTTGCCGCCGCCAGCACGCGTCGGCACCACGATGGTGATGAGTTTGCTCGGAAAGGCCACCGGCGTTACGGTCGGTTCCTCGGATCGCGAGAACACATAGTCGGGCAGATGCAGTTCTCCCTGCATGATCTTGCGGGCCGTGCGCACCAACGCCGCGCACGATACTGTCGCGTCGGCGCCCTCACCTTCGATTTCCACTTCGACGTCGATTTGGCCGGCCGGATGCAGCACAACCAGGCTGTGCCGCGCCGGCGCGCGTGCCGCGGCGCTCGCCACTGTGCCCGGCAATGCGAACGCGCTGGCCACGCCGATTGCGCCCGTGACCGCGTGCGACACGTGGCACTTGCGCGGCGTGAAATAGCGCGAGGTGATGCTGTTCGGCGAGTCGCCTGCACTCACCAGCACCGGTTTCGGGATCACGCTGTTCGACACGTCGCCCAGCCCCATCATCCGGCCAGCCTGCAGGCGCAGCGCCTCGAGGCGTTCGAGCAGGGCCGTGTTGGCATCGAGCGCAGCTGGCTTTTCGCGGCCGGTCACGCCAAGGTCGCTGGCACGCACGATCATCAATGGCATCGCCGCGTCGATGCAGCTGACCTCGATGCCGTCGATGGTGTCGATGCGTTGGCCGGTCGGAAACACCTGACCCGTGACCGCACCCCACGCATCCAGGAAATTGAGCAGGATCGGCGCCGCGGTGCCGGCCACGCCGTCGATGCGTGCATCGCCCTCGTAGGTGACTCGGCCGCCGGTCGTGCGCACCGTGACGTCGATCCGCGAGCGCGTGTTGACGTTGAACACGCGCACTTGCGTGATGCCGTCCTGCGCGGCGACCAGCCCCTGCTCGATCGCGAACGGCGCGACACCCGAGAGCATGTTGCCGCAGTTGGGCCGCGTGTCGACGGAGCGATGCCCAACACCGACCTGTGCGAAGAGATAGTCGAGGTCGCAGCCGGGTTCCTTCGAGCGCGAGACGATCGCGACCTTGCTGTTGAGCGTGCTGCCACCGCCGACGCCATCGAGTTGCAGCGGGTCAGATGCGCCGATGGCACCGATCAACGCTTGGTCGCGCGCCTCGTCGCCTTCGGGCAACCATTCGCGCAGGAAGAACGGGCCGCGCGACGTGCCGGCGCGCATCAGCACGCAGGGGATGCTTTGACTCATTTCAGTCCGCCGTGAGCTTTGCGGCTTGCACGACCTTCTTCCACTTGACCTGTTCTTCGGCCACGTAGGTGCGCATCTGGTCGGTGGACATGGTCGAGACCTCGGCGCCATGGTCCTCCAGGCGCTTGATGACACTCTTGTCGGCCAGCACGTCATTCAGCACCTTGTTGAGTTGCTCGACGACAGGCTTTGGCGTCTTCGCCGGCGCGAAGATCCCATACCACTGCGACACGTCGACGTCGTTGATGCCCTGCTCCTTCAGCGTGGGCACGTCGGGCATCAACGCCGAGCGCTTGCTGCCGGCGATGCCAAGTGCCTTGAGCTTGCCCGCCTTTACATAGGGCATGGCAGTGAACAGGCTGGGAAACATCACCTGCGTCTGGCCGCCAAGCGTGTCGGTGATGGCGGGCGCAGAGCCCTTGTACGGCACGTGCAGCATGCTGGTGCCGGTCGACAACTTGAACATCTCTGCCGCGAAGTGCGGCGCCGTGCCGTTGCCAGCCGACGCGTAGCTGATCTTGTCGGGCGCTGCCTTGAGTAGCGCCACCATCTCCTTCGCATTGCTCGCCTTGACGCCCGGGTTGACCACCATCACCGTGGCCGACGAGCCCACCATGCCGACCGGCTCGAAGTCCTTCACCGGGTCGTAGCGCAGCTTCTGCAGCGAGGGGTTCATGGCGTGCGTGGCCACGTAGCCGAGCATGAGCGTGTAGCCGTCGGGTGCGGCGCGCATCACGTATTCGCTGGCGATCGCGCCGTTGGCGCCGGCCTTGTTGTCGACAATGACCGGCTGCTTCAGGATGGCCGACATCGACTGGCCGATGACGCGGGCCATCGCGTCGTTGGCGCCGCCCGCTGCAGTAGGCACAACGATCGTGATCGCTTTCTCGGGGAAAGCCGCGGCCGCGTTGCCGCAAACCAGGGCCGCAACCAGCGCGATAGCGCCGGCAAGGTGATGTTTCTTCAAATGCATTTGTCTACTCCGGTGGATTCTGGAACCGCGGTCTCTGCGAGTCTGTTGTCGTTGGACCGATGGACGTATGTTCCGCGCCCTGCGAACTACTGTGAATTGCATGTTTCCGATGGATTGATGCACACTTTGGATCACTGGGATCCACAACCGGAGAGCACCCGTGGCCATCAACTTCAACCTGAACGACCTGCAGGCCTTTCGCGCCGTGGCCGAACTCAGCAGCTTCCGCAAGGCGGCCGAGGCCTTGCACGTGTCGCAACCCGCGTTCAGCCGGCGTATCGAAAAACTGGAGGAAGCGCTGGGCGTGCGCCTGCTGGAGCGCACCACGCGGCGCGTAAGCCTCACCTCCGTGGGCCGCGATTTCGACCGCAAGGTTCAGCAGTTGCTCGACGACCTCGATCAGACACTGCTCGGCATTCGCGGCGTCGCGGGGACGCGCATGGGCGAGGTGACGATTGCCTGCGTGCCGTCGACTGTCTACTACTACCTGTCGCAGGTGATCTCGCGATACCACGAGCGCTATCCGAAGATCCGGGTCAAGGTGCTCGATGCGGGTGCCAATGACGTGCTGTCGGCCGTGGCGAATGGCGATGCCGACTTCGGCCTCAACTTCGTCGGCAGCCAGGAGACCGACATCGATTTCATGCCCCTTCTGGAGGAGCGATTCGTCGCGGCTTGCCGGCGCGACCATTCACTGGCCAAGAAGCGCCGCGTCACCTGGACCGAACTGGCCGCCTACGACTACATCTCGGTGAGCAAGGTGTCGGGCAACCGCCTGCTGCTGGACCAGGCGCTGTCGAACGTGCGGGGCCGGCCGCAGCCCATCTACGAGACGCAGCACGTCACGACGATGCTCGGGCTGGTCGAGGCGGGGCTGGGCGTGGCGGCAGTGCCGTCGATGGCGATGCCCGCCGCCGACCACCCGCTGCTGGTCAGCGTGCCGCTGATCGAGCCGCTCGTCACACGCAAGATCGGACTGATCCGGCGCAAGGGCCGTTCGCTGTCGCCGGCCGCGCAACAGCTCTATGGATTCTTCCTGGAGATGAAAGCAAAGCGCGGCAAGCCGGCCAAAGGCCGCGCCGCCGCGCCGATTTCTGTTGCTGTGGATCAGTGAGCCGTACCGGCGCGACCGATCACTACGGGTTGCCCGTCGCCAACTTCAAGCTCGTGCTCGGTGCTGGCATAGTTGGTGGACAGCTCCCGCGTCAGTACCTCGTGGTCGCAGGCGTTCTCCCACTTCGACACCACGATGCAGGCCACCGCGTTGCTGATGGTGCTGGTCAGCGCGCGGGCTTCCGACATGAAGCGATCGACACCGACGATCAACGCCACGCCGGCCACCGGCAGTTCGGGCATCACCGTGAGCGTTGCCACCAGGGCAACAAAACCGCTGCCCGTGACCCCTGCCGCGCCCTTCGACGTGAGCAGCATGATCCCGAGCATCGCTGCGATCTGGCCCCATGAAAGGTGGATGTCACAGGCCTGCGCGATGAACATCGATGCCAGTGTCAGGTAGATGGCCGTGCCATCGAGGTTGAACGAGTAGCCGGTCGGCAGCACCAGGCCCACCACGCCCTTCTTGCAACCCAGCCGCTCCAGCTTCATGAGCAGGCGCGGAAGCACCGGCTCGCTCGACGAAGTGCCCAGCACCACCAGCAGTTCCTCGCGGATGTAGCGCAGCAATTGCCAGAGCTTGAACCCGTGAAGTCGGGCCAGCACGCCGAGCATCACGACGACGAAGAAGCCGCAGGCCACATAGAACGTACCGATCAGAAGTCCGAGCGAACCGATCGACTTGATGCCATAACGCCCGACGGTGAAGGCCATCGCACCGAACGCACCGATGGGCGCCAGCCGCATGATGATGCTGAAAGCCGCGAACAGCATGTGCGAGAAGCCATCGATGCCGTCGAGCACCGGCTTGGCCGCCGCACCGATGCGTGTCAGTCCAAAGCCGCACAGCACGGCCAGCAGCAGCACCGGCAACACCTCGCCTTCCGCAAACGCGCCGAAGAAGGCGTTGGGAATGATGTGCAGCACGAAGTCGGCAAAGCCGTGGATGTGGATCTGCTTCGCAAAGCTCGTGGCGACGGACGCATCGAGGTTCTTCGGGTCGATGTGCATGCCTGCTCCGGGCTGTAGCACGAACACCGCCACCAGCCCGGTGATCAGCGCGAGGATGGTCAGCGCGTAGAACAGGCCCATCGCCTTCAGCAGCGTCTTGCCGATCTCTTTCGAATCACCGAGGGAAGTGATCCCGGTCACGATGGTGCAGAACACCACTGGCGCAATCATCATCTTGACCAGCTTCACGAAGGCATCGCCGAGCGGCTTCAAGCCGGCGCCGAAGTCCGGCCAATAGTGGCCCACGGTGATGCCGAAGATCAGGCCGATCAGAACCTGGACGTAGAGGAGCTTCAAGAGCTTGCGGATGTTCACGGTGTTGTCTCCTGGATTTGGGCGCGCGGGTAGGCGAACCGGTCTTTGCCGGTGGGTCTCTGGACACGGTGGCGGGCGGGTGCGCGGCGGTCAGCGTCGCGCGGCCAGCACGCGGTCGACCATCACGCCGGCCTGGCCGAGGTTGTTCGCCGGGTCGCACATGGCGTCGAGTTGCGCGCGGGTGACGTGCTTGTTGATCTCCGGGTGCGCAGCGAGGATCTCGATCAAAGGCCGGCTCTCGCTGAGCGACTGGCGGCACAGGTCGTACACCAGGTCGTGAGCGTATTCGCGACCGATGTACGGGCCGAGGCCCATCATCACGGCTTCCGACATGACCAACCCATTGGTGATGTCGATGTTGGCGCGCATGCGGGTCGCGTCCACTTCAAGGCCCTTGAGCACGAATTTTGTCTGCTTCAATGCGCCCGACATCAGGCAGAAGATCTCGGGCAGCGACACCCACTCGATTTCCCACGGGCCAGTGGAGCGCTCATGGTCGGCCACCATTGCGTCCATCAGCGCGGCGGCATGCTGGCGCGCCACCGACACGTTGGCATGGATGTAGAGGCAGGAGATCGGATTGCGCTTTTGCGGCATGGTCGACGACGAGCCGCGGCCCGGCGCGAAGGGCTCGAACACCTCGGCCACTTCGGTCTGCATCATCAACTTGACGTCCATCGCGATCTTGCCGAGCGAGCCGCCGACCAGCCCGAGGAAGGCGCCGACTTCCGCGATGGTGTCGCGCACCGTGTGCCAGGAGATCAGCGGCTGGGCCAGTCCCAGTTCCTTCATCAGGCCGGCCTGCGTTTCCATCGCGCCCTTTTCGAGCGACGACAGCGTGCCAGAAGCGCCGCCGAACTCGCCCATCAGCACGCGCGGCTTGAGCTGCTGCAGGCGCTCGCGATGGCGGTCGATGCCCGCGAGGATGCTTGCCATCTTGTAGCCGAAGGTGATTGGCGTGGCCTGCTGCAGGTTCGAGCGGCCGATGATCGGCGTGTCGCGGTATTTCTTCGCGAGCGCGGCCAGCGCCTCGCCGATCTCGTTCAGGTCCTGCTCCACCAATGCCAGGCCTTCGCGCATCTGCAGCACGGCGGCCGTATCGGTGATGTCCTGCGTGGTCGCACCCCAGTGACAGAACTCGCCGAGCTTGTCGCGGCAGTTGGCATTGATCTGGTTGACCACCGCGATGATCGGGTAGCCGATCTGCTCGGTCTTGGCCTTGAGCTTGTCCCAGTCAATCTGCGATAGCTCGCAGTTCTTGACGATCTCGTCGGCCGCTTCCTTTGGGATGATCCCCAGTTCGCCCTGCACCTTGGCGAGAGCGCGTTCGATGTCGAGGTACTTGGCGGTGCGGTTCTCGTCGGACCAGACGTCGCGCATGCGCACGTCGCTGAACATGTCGCCGAAGATGCGGGAGTCGATGATGGTGGAGGCCATGGTGGGTTGTCTCTTTCTGATCTGGAAGTTGGGGAGGGGGTTCAGTCGCGGGCCAGGGCCAGCGTGCGTTGGGCCTGCAGCACCACCGGACGGTCGACCATGCGGCCGTCCAGGCGTGCGGCACCGGGGGATGCGGCGTCGGCGACCAGCACGCGGCGCGCCCAGTCGAGCGCCTTTGCGTCGGGGCGCAGCGCGGTGTGAATCGGCAGCACCTGTTTCGGATGGATGCACAGCTTGGCGCCGAAGCCGAAGCGGCGTGCGTCGGCCAGGTCGGCCAGCAAGCACGCCTCGTCGTCGAGTTGTGGCGTGACGCCAGCCACCGGCGCGGGTATTCCTGCGACCCGCGAGGCGATCGCGATGCGGCTTGCCGCGTAGGCCAGGCCGGTTGCGTCGGTGCCGATGTCTATGTTGAGGTCGAGCGCGAAGTCGAGCGTGCCGAAGACCAGGCGCGATGCGCCGCCAGAAGCCACGCTATCGACCTGCGCCACGCCGCGGGCGCTTTCGATGAGCGCGAGCACGCTGACGCCTGGCAACGCCGCTTGCGTCGTGTCGATCTGGTCAGCCGACTCGACCTTCGGCAAAAGCACGCTGATCACCCCTGCGTCGCGCATGGTCAAGAGGTCGGCGGCAAACCAAGCCGAACCTGTGTCGTTGATGCGCACCACGATGCGCAACCGGTCTTCGGTTGAGGCGGTTGCGAACCACTCGGCCACTGCATCGCGCGACGTGGCCTTGTCGTCCTCGGCCACTGCATCTTCCAGGTCGCGCACGACCGCATCGGCGCCACTCGCCAGTGCCTTCGCGAATCGTTCGGGCCGCGAGCCGGGCACAAAGAGGTAGGTGCGCGCGTGGGTCGGTGAATGGGATGACATGGCGCTGACCTCAGACGGCATTGGACGAACGCAGGCCGGCGATCTCGGCCGTGCTATAGCCCAGTTCGGACAGGATCGCGTCGGTGTGCTCGCCCAGTGCAGGCACCGGGTCCATGCGCGGGCCGGTGTCCCAGGTGCCGGGTGGCAGCATCGCGGGCACCGGGCCCTTGGCGGTGCCGACCTCGGTCCAGCGGCCGCGCGCCGCGAGTTGTGGATGCGCCCACACATCTGCCATCGTGTTGACCCGGGCATTGGCGATCTGAGCCAGCTCGAGCCGTTGGACCACTTGCGCGCCGGTCAACGTCTGGAAGGCGTCCACGATGATCTGGCGCAAGGCGATACGCTCTGCCACACGCTTGAAGTTGGCGGTGAAACGCGGGTCCGTCGCGAGGCCCGGCTGTTGCAGCACCTTGTCGCAGAAGCTGGCCCATTCGCGCTCGTTCTGCAGGCCGAGCATCACCGTGGTGCCGTCGCCGGCGGGAAACGGGCCATAGGGGTAAATGGTCGCGTGGCTCGCCCCGGTGCGCGGCGGCGGCGCGGCGCCTTCAAAGGCGTAGTAGAGCGGGTAGCTGGTCCACTCGACCAGCGACTCCAGCATCGAGATGTCGATGCGCTGGCCTTTGCCGGTCTGGCCGCGCTGAAGCAGTGCGGCGAGGATGCTGCTGTACGCGTACATGCCGGCGGCGATGTCGGCGATCGACGGGCCGGCCTTGCAGGGCTCGTCGGGCGTGCCGGTCACCGAGACGAAGCCGGCTTCGCTCTGGATCAACAGGTCGTAGGCCTTCTTGTCGCGGTAGGGGCCGGGGTTGGCCTCGTCGTCGCCATAGCCGGAGATGTCGCAGACGATCAGGCCCGGCTTGGCGGCCGAGAGCTTCCTGTAGCCCAGCCCCAGGCGGGTCGCCGCGCCGGGTGCCAGGTTCTGCACGACGACGACGGCCTTCTCCATGACCAAGCGTTCGAGTACCTTGGCGGCCTCGGGGTGCTTCACGTCGAGGGTAAGGCTTTCCTTGGAACGGTTAGTCCAGACGAAGTGCGACGCCAAGCCGCGAACGCGCTCGTCGTAGCCGCGAGCGAAGTCGCCGGAGCCGGGGCGCTCGATCTTGATGACACGGGCGCCGAGGTCGGCCAGTTGCCGCGTCGCAAAGGGCGCGGCGATCGCGTGCTCCAGCGTGACGACGGTGATGCCTTTGAGTGGCTGCATGTGGTTGTCTCTTTCTATGTTGGAGGTGGATCAGCGCAGCACGGCGGTGGCGTCCATCGTCAGCCAGCCCTCGTGGTCCGAGGCCCAGAGACGGATCGTCTTGCCGTCGGGCTGCGGCTGGCCGCTGACGTGGAAGGCATTCAGGTCGAAGGTCGGGCGCACGGCCTTGAAGCGGAAGCTCGCGACCTCGGCGTCGGGCAACTGGCGGCGCAGCAAATCCATCAGCAGCGTCGCAATCAACGGGCCGTGCACGATCAGGCCGGGGTAGCCTTCGACCTGCGTGACGTACTGGCGGTCGTAGTGGATGCGGTGTCCGTTGAAGGTGAGCGCCGAATAGCGGAACAGCAGCACGTCGTCGGGCACGATCTCGCGGCGCCATGCGGCTTCTGCCGGCGCGGCCTGCGGCGGGGGTGCGACGTCCTCCGGGCCCTGGGCTTCGCGATAGACGATGTCGTGGAACTCGACCAGCGCCGGTTCGGTGGCTTCATTGCAGCGCACTTCATGGCGCACCTTGACGAACACCAGCTTGCCGGTGCGGCCCTCCTTTGTGGTGACATCGTCGATCGTCGAGGTGCGGGCAACGCGATCACCAACGCGGATCGGCGAGCGGAACTCGAACTGGCTGCCCGCCCACATGCGCCGCGGCAGCGGTACCGGCGGCAGGAAGCCGCCACGCTTCGCATGGCCATCGGCGCCGATGTCGCTCTGCCGATGCATCGGAAGGAAGTAGAGCCAGTGCCACAGGGGCGGAATCGCGGTGCCGGCGGTGGTCGGTGCAGCTGGGTGATCCAGCGTTGCCGTCAGCGCCAGCACAGGGGTGGGGTTGATGGTGTCTTCGACCCTCTCGCTGCGTCCAATCCATGATTGCAGCTGATCTTGCTGAGCGTCCACAGTAGTCTCCTTCGTTGACTGCACCGAGCGGCGGCAGTTCTTGACCCGAAGTTTGCGGCGCAGGCTCTATCTGCGGAATTGCATTATTTGGACTTATTGATGCATGCAGTGCAATAAACAGCTATTGCTTTGTGCTGAATGTTCATCGCCGTTGGCTTCACTTCGCTGCGAGCCATCGCCTCAGATCGCAAGACCTTGATCCGGCGGGGGGGAGCGCTTGTTGAAGTCATTGAACTCAGCTAGCCAAAAGTGCCGACCCTTGAAAAGATCGTCCATGCTTTGAACCTTCTTCGCCATCGAGCTGCCCGCATTTCACCAATGCAGCAGCCAACCGCACGCCCTGCTGCACCAGAGCCGCCCAAGTGCAGGGGTCTCCTGACGCGATTCGAACGGGATCCTCCAGCTAACCGGACGGCCGGATTGCAACAGAACCGGAATCGGTTGCCAGGGTATGACTCCAACGGCTACTCTCGCTCGCACCCCAGCCCAAGGAGAACGCCTTGAAATTGTGCCCCCCTCGCTATGCCGCCATCACCTTGCTCGTGGCCGCCGCAGCATCGCCGCCGGCCTTCGCGCAAAAGACTTGCCGGATAGATTCGTTACGCGGCGCCACGTTGCCCCAGGGCACTTCGACCAAGATGCACGTTGTCAACGACGGCAGTGCCTGCGTCATGGCCAATTATGGCGAGGCTGCCGACAAGACAGGCCCTGCAGACTCGGGCAGCATCACCAGACAACCGACGCACGGCAAGGCGGAGTTCGTGCCGCCCGAGGCGCGCTACACGCCCGAGCCGGGCTATGTCGGCGATGACGAATTCGAGTACGAGGCTTTCGCGCGGGCGCGCACCCAACAGGACAGGCTCAAACTGCACGTCAACGTGGTCGTGACCGCGCCCTGATCGCTCACGCGCCGGAGGCTCCATGCCGAGGTAACAAGCCAACCACGCAATGTTTGTCGACATCAAGGGCCAGCGTCAGCTCGGAGCCTGATCGTCCATTCCGTGATCCCGCCTTCTGACCGAATAGCGACGAGCGTCTCATAGCTGGTCTGAGGGCCCAGGTTTTTTCCGCTCCGCTCGCAATGACGCGATCACCGCGTCCTCATATAGGCCGCATACAGCGACGGATGGGCATCGCGCAGCGCCTTGCGTTGCGCGACCACCTCGTAATGCCGGCCCTGGCGCTCCAGACCCAGAAGTTCCAGCAGCAGTCGCATCGCCTGTTCGGCCTCGGTGTGGAGAGAACGCTGCGCTTGGCCCAACAGGGCTGACAAGCTGGGTTTTTCCGTGAGCACCCAGGCTGGAAACCAGGCCAGGTCGCGCACGTCGCCGTGCCCGTCAAAACTCGCGTCGAACGCCTTGCGAAGTCGCTCCAGCAGCGGGTCGGCGAGCCTCTTCGTCAGTTGGTCAAATCGATCGGGCGACAGCCAGGCGAGTTCTGCGAGCAGGCCCCATGCACCGTCCAGATCATGGGCGCGATAACGCGCCTCTGCCATCCAGGCCAGCGGCGCCGGAATTCGGCGCCACGACGCGATCCGTGCCACGGCGTCGTTCGCCGCGGACCAATCGCCGGCCCGCAGCCACAGTGCGGCGGCGTGGTCATCATGGCGCTCGGGGCGAAACACAAGATGCGCGGCCCGCTGCGCCATCTCCCTCCACAGCGGGATGAGCCATGTGGCAGCGGCGCACTTCCCGAAAATACGCAGCGCTGCAGGTTCGATCACTTCGCTCAATGCACGGCGCGCATCGTGCAGGGACTCGTGATCCTGGAGCGGTACAGCCACGCGCTGCTCGAGCGCATCCACGAGCACGGAAAGCGGCGCCAGGGATTCATGCTTTGGGAATTCCTCTGCGAATGTGCCCCACGCCGATCTGGCGCCGCTCGGGTCGCGACGCTCGAGGGCGGCCGCGACGTCGTTGCCGAGCACGGTGTCGCGACTGTGATCGAAGATGTCGAGTTGTTGCGGCTGCATGGTCCCATTCCGAACGGGCTGTCCTTGCGCGTGACTGTCAATCAGCTCGTGGGGGGCAGGCATGTGCTTACGCCGCGGCGCGGTGCTTGCGACGCCAACTTTGTGCACGGCACTAGATCGCTGTCGCTGGCCAGTCACCCACTTCATCGGTCCTCGCGCGTGTGCCACAACCGCAGCACGTAGATGGTTGACTCCTGGATCTCGTAGCGCACTTCGTAACGACCCACCAGAATCCGACGCACTTCGCGCGGTTCGAACTCCTCCAGGCGTTCGCCTATGCGTGGGTTGATCGTCAGTTTGCTCGGCGCCGCTGTGAGCTGCTGAATCGCGCGTGCAGCGGCCGGCCCGTTCACGGCGGCTAGAAACTCATGGAGCCTGACCAGATCCGAAAGCGCTTTGCTCGTCCATTGGACTTTCATCGGCGGGCGGCGGGCACCGGCAGCACGGCGTTGGTGCCCAGGCTGTCCGCCCAAGCCTGGACCGCCTGCTGATCGATCACCTGGCCAGCATCTACGTCCGCCAGCGCTTCGTGCGTCAGACGGCTGCGCTCCTGTTCCTGGTCGATCCAGGCGGTCAGCGCCTGCTTGACGATCCATCCCTTGGAACGTTCCAGACGCGCGGCCCATTGGTCGACTTTCTCTGCCAATTGCAACGGGACGTGCGCAGTGAGTACGCGGGTTTCGGCGGTTTGTGCCATGGTCAATGGTCTTGAAGACAGTTCAGCAAGTGTTGATCGGTTTCCAATCTATCTGATTGAGAACCAATCGTCAAGCATGGCCCGTGAACGCCCTTGAGCCAGCGGCTCGTGCGCTTGCGCAGGGTTGCCGAAACCGCGGCCACCACGACGGAGGCGAGGCGTACCCGCTGATCGGTGATTCGGGGACCTGACACGGGAACCGACCTCTTCTTGAGACCTGAACCCGTCATCGTGAACCCCCGCCAATCCGGCGCCGCCGGTGGTTCGTCGTCTACGGCGGCTACGCCGCCTCCGACTCCTCACCACTGGCCATCATATTTGTCGTTCAACCGGACAAGAAGAGTGTCGCCGCCCACAGGAGCGTCAACAACCGGCCCAGTGCGACCGGGTCGCCTCGCCGCGGACGCTTGTGACGCGCGCGGTGACGGAGATACCGAGCCACGTGCCCAGGCGTGATCTCTGCCAGCGCGACTCCCCCGGTCATCAGCCACCGGCTGAAATCCGCAACCAGGGGTGTCTCCAGGTGCGCGGAGGATGCGGCGTAGCCTTGGTTGATCAGGTGCGAGGTGAAGGCATTGATGCGCCCGGCCAGCGGCCCTTCAGGTGGGCGTGCCATGGACCACGAAGGCTCGCGAGAATGTGCCATGACGTGCTCCTTCCAATCGAGTTAGCTTGGAAGGGGCAAGACTATGTCCGGTGAACTTGGGCGACTTCCGTGTGCGGTGGCGTCGCCGGCCGAAAACCGGCGATAGTCGGGCGCGGGACACAGTGGCGCAGCCAGTGCGTGCTGGCCTTTCGAAGCTGCTGCGCATCGACTCCCTCGAGGCTGTCGGCTGCGTGCGCCAGGAATGCCTTGACCGCCTGGTAAAGCCCCGAGGCCGACCAGCATCCCGGCCGCTCGAGTTCCGTGTCGAAGCGCGCCAACACATGGATGCCCCGATTGCCCGGCGCGCTCACCTGCCGCTCGAAGCCGAATCGAGCCAGTTCTTCGCCAAGCTCGTCGACCAGCTCGCCCGGAATCGGCACCCGCCGGCAGCGCCCGCCCTTGCCGGTGACCGACAACATCCAGTCGGTCGTAACGGTCCCATCGGCCGTCTTGTATTCGATCTGCTCTAGGTCCTCGCATTTCACGCTGGTGATCTCGGCCAGGCGCAGCCCTGTCGCGTAGAGCCAGCGCATGCCGCGCCGAAGCCGCCGCTCGGCTTCCGTGTCGACATAGTTTTTCAACAGCGCGTCGACGTGGTCCCACTGGGCGAAGGTCAGGGCCCGGCTCGAGCCCAGCGGCCTCTGCTGGTTTGACGGCAACGTCACGCCCGTAAACGGATTCCCCGTCACGTAGCCCTGACCCATGAGGAAAGCAAACAGGCTCCTCAGGATGGTCAGCGAATGCCGCAGCGCGGCCGCGGCCAGGGGCCCCTCGAGCGGCCGCCACAGGGGCGACCAGCGCTGGTGATGGCGCGGGCCGCACCAGGTCGCCGGCGGATCCGCGAGAAAAGATTTGTAGTCAGCCACATCCCCCACCGTCAAGGATGACAACGCCTTCTGCCGTTCAAGGATCGCCCACAGCAGCAGCCGCTCCGCCTCCTTGCGATACGCCCGCTGCGTCGACGAAAGTTCGCCATTGACACGTCCCGGCTGCTTCGAAGCCAGCCAGGCGCCGATCGCCTCGTGGTCGTTGCGGGCCAAGATGAGACATTTCTCGATCGGCGCTCGAAAGCGCCCCGCACGGCCATCCAGATCGGCCGGCAGCAGGAATTTCTCGAAAGGGCGGATGGCGGTGGCCGCTGGCACGACGTCGGCCAGGGTGGCTGGCGACAGTTGCGCACGCGGTTGGTCCACGTGCTTCCCGACCCGCAGCCCCAGCACGGCCTCGTTCGCATGAAGCCACTCGAGGATTCGTGAGCCCTTGAGCGCTCCCACGCCCGGCACCTGCACCCACCAGCGTGCGCCGATGCCGTTGATGCGTTCGACGAGCGTCGCGAGTGTCGGGACGTCGGCGCGCTCGAGGCGGCTGGCCAGCGAAGGATTCAGCCACGCCCCCACGCGGTCGCCCGGTCGCGGATCCTGCGCCACGAGGCCTTGCAACCAACGCAGCGCTTCGAGCTGCCGTTCGATGACGCGGGCGCGGCGCGTGGGCTGGGCCGAAGCGCCCTGCCCTCCCCTACCTCCGCTCGCACTGGGCGGATAGGCCTCTTCGTAGGCTTCAAGCTGCTCGGTTTCCGAAAAATCCTCCATGCCCTGCGCTTGGGCAAACTCGGCCAGCGTCGGTTGCTTGGGTGCCGACTTGATCCGATCCGGGTCCAGCAGGATCAGCCGGGCGGTGCCCGGCTTGTTCTCACGCCTGGCCGCGGCCGCGAATTCGTCGCGGATCCAGGCGATCGTTTTTCGGACCGTCCGCAGATCCGTGTGCTCGCCTTCGAGCCGCAGGTACCGGTCCCAGCTCGCGCGCTCGTTGAGGCCTTGGGCCAGGGCCCTCATGAAGGCGAAGTGCCCGCTGTGCAACTTGCGTGGAAGCGCTTTTTTCCTCATGTCGGCCACGGCGGGTCGCGGTCCTTGTCGGCAGGGGATCCCCAGAATTTCCACCAGGGCCGCGGTGTTGCCAGCGGCTGCGGCGGCAGTTGCGCCAGCTGGCTCGCCCGCATCCGTCGGCGCCGCTCGACTTCGAGGGCATGGGCGATCCCGTTGGCCTCGCGGTCGCCGCGAAGCGCCAGAGTGCGCCAGGACACAGCCAGGCGCTCGAGCTCCTCATCATCGAGGTGGCCGAGTTGCTGTGGGGTCGGTACGGCGGCCATGGCTGCGACGGTAAACCGATGAGAAGCTGGACGTTTGGGCGGATGCATCAAAAAGGGTGCGGCAGTGGAGATGGCACTGTCCTCCTCTTCGAGGAGCGGGATCGCATTGGACCGGATTAGACGCGATGATAGGCATTATTATCATCAATACCATTTTTTGGTGTCGCTGGTGGCATTTCTCGAGAAGGTCTTTTCAAGCCATTGATTTCATTGGAGATTTTTCAATCCCCTGATTGCTGGCGATCGAGCCCTCTTGCACGCGGATGGAGCGCGAGTTTGACGGATCAGTCCCATGGCCCCTCTTGCGCCTCATAAGAGAAGTCGGTGTTCACTACGAATTTACTCGGCTTGCGTCACTGCGCCAAAGGAGTGGAAGCTCTTGGTCTGGCTGCGGCCTTCCAGCATCGTCTCGGTCAAGTCCGAGAAAAGGGACCAGAACTGCGGCTCCAGACGCGCACTGGCCGCAGCACTGGGGTTTTCAGGCCGTCCAGGGGTTGATCACCTTCAGGCCCATTGCCTTGAAGGGAGCGTCGTCGCCGGTTGCCACCACGAAGCCGTGGATTGAGGCCACAGCGGCAATCATGCAATCGGCGACTCCGACACTAAAACCGTTGCGGCGCGTCGAGTTCATGAGGTCGGCGTAAGCTGCGGCGGCTGCGACATCAAAAGGGAGAATGCGCCCTTCCAACTCGTTGAGCACCTTGCCGTTGGCCGACTCGAGGGAGCGCTTGCGCGCACCTTCAGGCAGGCGCCCTATCCCTTCAAGCAGCTCCATTGCGTTGACTGACGTCGTGTAGAGGCCGTCAATCTGTTGTCGCTCCAGCCACTCCATGACCACGGGGCTGGCCACGCTCTTGCTTGGTTCCAAGAGCACGTTGGTATCGAGAACGATCATTCAAAGTTCGCTGGTTGACTGACCTCGTCCGAGCGCTTGAACAGCGCGTCGACTTCCGCGTCGGTATAGGCCTCCTCGCCAGCCGCGGCGAGATCTGCTGCGAGCTCGGCGTTGATACGTGCGAACCGGGTGCCGAGTCCTGGTCCCTTCGGCTGGGTCGCTTCGACCAGGAGACGGCGAGCCACACCTTCGACACTCCCGCGCGCCGCCCTGCCCGCCTGATTCGCCGCCATGACTTTGAGCGCGAGATGCGCCTCCTCGGGAAGGTTTCGGATGATCAAGGTGGGCATTGCTATCACTCCTTTAAGAAGGATATCGTTATGATAGCTGTTTTCTGATTCGATAGCAAAATTCCGAGCGCGCAGCTGCTGGTGGTGGACCGTCTAGCCAGGTCCTCGCAGAGTCGCACTCGAGGCCCTGCTCCTTGAACAGGCCTTCGACGAATTAGTGGGAGGACGCCGTCCCAGCGCGTACCGAACCCTTCAGAAAGGCATCGATCAGCCTGCCCAGCTCCTCGCGTCTGGCCAGATCCAACGGCTGTCCGATGGAAAGCGTCACCCTCCCCTTCCGATCCGCCTTCATCATTGCCAGTTTTTTGCCGTCCGGGCTGTTCCAGCGCAGCTCGTTGCCGTCAGGTGCCTGCCCGGTGGACCCGCGCGGCAACGATGAATACCTCTGGCGCACCTCTCCGCCATGCAACAGGTGGCGGAGCTGCACGGCGTTGGTTGCTTGGGTGGCGATCGCCTGGGGCAAGTCGCAGTCAAGGCTCGAATCCATTGGCCAATGCTAGAAGCCATGAGTCGATGCTCAGCGAGATCCTGTTTTAGCAATTCGTCGCAATCGCACAGGTGTTGCTCGGAGCAACACCCTGGTCCGCGTGACGCTCGCCCGGCGGCCAGGCCAAAAGAAAATGCCTGGGCCAGGCGCTCGCTGATCGACTGGCCGTCCTACCCTCGAACAACTTCTTCGATCAAGGCTCCTTACCGCCCACAAGGCAATGAGCAAAGCCATATGCTCAAGGCCGAAGGCAAGTTGAAGGCTCAAATCGGCGCCTCGCTCAACGAGCGCGTGGGGCCGACGACGTCGAGAAGAGCGAACCCGAATTGGACATCTCCGCCGCAATCGCGCGGCGCCAAGATGCGATCGCTGCACGCGCACCCGGCTGGAACACCGCGAACGCGAAGCTGACCTCGTGATCACCGAGGCGTCGCTCCCCGCTCACTGCGGCATGGTGGCGAGATGAAGGCGCAAGAGGCACGCGACGCTTACCACCGACGCAACTGGCGGGCCGAGCAGCCGACGTAGAGCGTCCTGGGGTGTCGTCAATTCAGGGCCTGCACCTAGTGCAAAGCCGAGTGGAAACTCGTCTGCTGTGGCGCATGGCGCGATGCAGGCCGCCTCATGACCTGCAGCAGCACGACTAGGGACCTCGCAGATTTCGCCCCCCGCGGTCATCACAACCCCTGCCGGCGCCAAGGGCGCGCCAATAGCGCAAATGCCGCAAGCCGTCTGCGTCGCCACCATCAACTTGGCATCAAAGCGTCAGGTGCCGACATTCCGCAAGCCTACCGTGGCGGGTGTTGCTCGGAGCAACACTTGGCGCGCGGAGCGGCCGCGACTCAAAAAAAGCGCCTGGGACAGGAGCTCACTGCTCGGCTAATGAGCCCTACCGCTCGAACATCTTCTTTAGAACACGCTCAAACTCGGCCTTGGCCTGAGGCGTCAGAGGCCTGTCGAACTTCACCGTCATGCGCCCTTTCCGATCAATGCTCATCACCGCCCTGCCCCCTGGTCCGGCGACTTCGAAGTCTGTACTTGAACTAGAGTCGCCGTCCGGCGCATCGATGAGCGAGCTGAAGACTTGGGCAGCAGTCAGCTTTACTCCTTGACCGCCCAGTCGCCGTGCGCGCTCAAGCAGCAGATCCGGATCGCGTTGTTGGGCATCGTTCAGCGGCTTGGCCCACCGCGTCTGAATATCTACCGGCGATGGAAATGCGTCCACAACCGCGGAGGGCAATCCAGCGAGTGCACATGCCCGGCTCACCACGGAGACGTTGGCGCCCAAAGCTTCGGCCATCTGACGCATCGACGGATAGAGCCCTGCCTTGAGCGCATGGAGATACATTGCCCCCTGCTCATAGGGTGAAAGATCCGCGCGCTCCCGATTCTCACGTTCCATGTCCTCGAACAGTTGACGATCCGTGCGGGCCTGAATGACCGCGTTGACAGGAATGCCAAGCTCGAGACAAGCCGCGTGGCGCCGGTGCCCGTAGACGATTTCGAACTCGATCTTCGGAACCGCTGCGGCCTCCTCTGGCGTCAAGCTCCCCGGCGTCACGGGCCGAACCTTGATCGGCTGGTTGTTCCCGCCTGCGCTGCGGATTTCGTCGCGAAGACCGGCGAACTCTTTCCTAGCGAACGAACTGACGTG
Organism: Variovorax sp. SRS16; assembly: GCF_901827165.1. Classification (NCBI taxonomy): domain Bacteria; kingdom Pseudomonadati; phylum Pseudomonadota; class Betaproteobacteria; order Burkholderiales; family Comamonadaceae; genus Variovorax; species Variovorax sp. SRS16. The sequence goes on along the minus strand of NZ_LR594668.1, from coordinate 1,563 downwards.
ACGATTGGCATAGCGAGAGCGCCGGATCGCCCGAGGATCAAGGGATCGAACCGGATCGGCCCCGACGAACCGGGCGTGCTCCACCTTGAGCGCTTCCAACTCGCCAACCACCATCGACTCTTCCCGCATGAAAGCCGCCATTCCCCCGATTGCTGTCCTCGGAGGTCGGGAGCCCAACGGCGCGGCGTTGCCATTGGTGGTCGCTCCGACGGACGGGGTGTCTCCCCCGGGAGCCTGGTCTTCCCGCTTCGGGTCAGAAGGCAACACGATCGAGTTGCCCTTCTCCAAGAACTTACGCGTTGCCATCGATCACGCTCCTTCCAATGCAGCGCTAGTCTGGCTGGTTGCCTGCCTGCGCTTGATGTCTCTCTGCCAGACGGCGCGAACCACGCCCTCCATGTACTGCACAAGGTTGTCGTACGCGTCACGGGCACGCTTGTACGTTCGGGCGTTGCCGTCATAGCGCGAGATGTCGTAGACGGTGTTGAACTCAGCGCTCGCCGCAGAGGTAACGACCGTCCGCGGGATTTCCGCCGGCAACACCTTGTCACCGTAGGTCTGAATGATCCACTTGCGAACCATGGTGCTGGCGTCGTCGTTATCTACCCTCGACAACAACACGTTGATGAAATCGAACGTCTTCTCGACACCGGCGGCGCCGATCAGGTTCTCCGTTAGATCGGTGAAAAGCGTCCAGAACTGAGCCCCCGATGCGAAATCCAGGGCGTTCGGAGGCAGCGGCATGATGATCCCATTGGCCGCGTAAAGAGCATTCACTGTTCCGTAGGAAAGGGCAGGGGCCGTGTCGATCAGGATCACGTCGTAGTCTTGCCGCACGTCGTCAATTCCCAAGTTCAGGACATTCCAGAACTCGAAGCCATCTCGACTTTCCTTGACCTGACGAGCTGGCAGGCTGAACTCGATACCAAAGAGGAGGGGCGCGGCTGCGACGATGTCCAATCCGTCCCAGTAGGTCGAGCGAATCGCGTAGCGAATCGATTCCTCTTCGCCCAGGCACAGAGGTAGGAAGGTGTCCTCCTCTTGGACGTCGATGTCCGGCACCAACCCCGTGAGGGTCGACAGAGACCCTTGAGGGTCAGCATCGATAATGAGCACTCGATGGCCCAGGAGCGACAGGCCCTGAGCCAATGTCATTGTCGTCGTGGATTTGCCGACGCCACCTTTGAAGTTGGCCACTGCGATCACCACAGCCTCACCACCCGGCGGCCGCAGCCGATCCTTCCGAAACTCCTTGACCCACGTCCGCGTCTCGGCAAGACTGAATTCGCGGCGCCGACTCTTCGCATCCCAGTGACCTTCAGGCAGGGCATGGAGGTCGGCATTCTTCATTCGATATGAGAATTGGCCTGGTTCCAGCCCGCATGCTTCAGCCACTTCCTTCTGGATGAAGACAGGACTCGTCTTCGATGCCGAGGGGGCGAGCATCTTGGCTCGGATTTCCTCCACCATGATGCTCGCGCGTTGGGCCTGTGCCTTGATGTCGGCCATGGTGGATGGCTGGAGAAAGATCTCAGACGGTATGGTGATATCAAGTTCCTTCAT